>CAWDDI010000033.1:0-521668 GCA_963800985.1 uncultured Alphaproteobacteria bacterium
GCCTGCGGGCCCTCAAGGCCAAACTTCTGCCATCCTCCTTTCATCCGATGGGCCCAGTCAGCTCTGGGACGCTCGTGACTGGCAAGCATACTTCCACGAGAGGGCCGCCATCCGAGCGCATGACGGTGGGCTTGGGCCACGATAGGCCGAGCTCCTCGCCCTGCCGGCATCAGCTCCACCGCGCCCCAGTAGGCGAACCACGCGATGGCAAAAAGGCGAGCGCCACATAATGAACGTCGGCACTCGACACATTGAGCGCTGGGAAGGAGGTACGCGTGCTGTATCGCCCGCCCGGGGCTACCTTCTTTGCGAGCCGCCATGCTTGGGGTCGGCAGGTGGCCTACGCCTCTCAATTCCTCGGACCGACTGCACGCGCCTGGCACATCAAGGCGAAGGTCAAAGCCCGCCTCGGAGACGCTGATCCTGATGAATGGGATCTGCCGCCCAGGCCCAAGGGAATGAGGCAGAAGACCTACGAGCGCTGGGAAGCCAAGTACGACGAGGCTGAGGAGAGCCTTGAATACGAGTGCGCCCTTGCGCTCGCGCGATTAGGGAAATGGGGGCTTTAGCCAAGAGATTTCGATAAGAAATCCGCATGGGTATGTACTTGCAGTACGTCACGCTGGAGCCGCCTTTTAGACCGCCTGATGCCGGCCCGCAAAGACCGGCACGTATCCTTCGCGCTTCCGAGGCTCGAAACAGCGGCCGATGCCGTGAAGGCGGCCGACGTGAGCTTTGGTCGGCGGCATCTCCACGGTGTCGTGATGGTGCCTCGGGGCCCACCCGGAGGCCCGTAGCTTTGTACATTTCCTCGGAGGACAGATTATGCCGCGTAACCGAATGCAGCCACACCACATCGTCCTTGCGCGCGGTCAGAACGGGGACAAGAACCCGAGAGGGTGATCCCGGCAGACCGCAAACGAGGCATTGACGAGGGTCGGCCTGGGTCGATGCGAGCCGTGCATCGTTGAGCAGATCGGCCCGGACGATCGCAACCGCTTCCTCTCTCGCCCTCCAAGGGGCCCGCCCGTGCTCCTCTCTCAGCCGTTGTGCCGTCCACGTCGAGCCGAGATCGGATCTCCTCCTGCGAGATGCTGGAGCCTGTGCCAATTGTGCCGTTTGTGCCAAAACCTCCGGCGGTCGGCTGGTCGGGTGGGGTTTTGGCACAATTGGCACAATTGGCACACGCTTCGGAGTCGTTGCGCGCGGTCCGAGACCGCGCGGCCCGAGCCTTGGCGAGCCACCGCTCATGCCGCTTGCTGCTTCTCGAAAATGGCCGGGTTCACCTCGTAAGAAGCGGGAACACGCCCCCCGCCTGCACCCGACGGTCGCTCGACAGGCCTGATCCAGCCCGCTTGCGTCAGCACCTCGCAGGCCAGCGCCATGGCCTTGGCGTCCCGCAGGCCGCCGCCGAGCTTGCGCCGCGTCTCGCGGGCGTTGAACTGCGTCGTCCTCGTCTGCACGATCCACCGCGCCAGCTCCATCGCCCGACGGTCGTCCTCCGGGATCGCAGCCTCTCCGAGCACCCGGCGCGCCATGGGCAGGAAATAGCCATCCACCAGGCCAATGGCCGCGAGCATCGCCGTCTCGCCGATCCGCTGCGGCTGGGTCCTGAACATCTCCTCGCACCAGACCAGATACTCCAGCACCAGAGCCAGCCGCAGCACATGGCCCGGCACCTTGCCCAGGGCGCCTGCGAGCACACCCGAGGCCTTCCCGGCCAGGACCTTGGTTTCCGCCACGTATCGCTCGAAGTGCAACGCCGCCGCTTCGCTTAGAGGCACATAGCTCGGCTGTTAGACCTCCGTCCTCTGTCCTCCCCATCGTGAGCCCATGCAGTCGCTGAACGGCCTGTTGCTGCAGGCTTCCGCTGACGGGCTGCCGGGCAAGACAAAGCCCCTGACGGGCTCCGGCCAGCTCCACAGGAAACGCGCTGCAAAGCCATCATCTGCACCGCCGGTAATGAGCGACAGCTTGTCGGGCTGCACGCCGCCCAGCACGCCCACCGAGAGCTGCGGGATCAGGATCGGCTCCGGATCCTTTTGTCGGTCGATGGTGTAGGCCCGACCACCATAGGCCTCGAGCCACATGGCCCGCTCGCCGCCGCCGCCCGAGGAGTAGCGGCCAAAGGAACCCAGCCACCCGGCAATCTCGTCGCGGTTGAGCAGCAGCCCCTTGGGATTGTCCTTCAGGAGAGAGCCGAGCTTCTCAGGGGTGGTGTCGCCGACCACCACCCGCGGCAGGGGCATCGGATCGGGCTCCACGGCTTCGGCGGGACGCGGCGGCGGGCCTTCTCCCTTCTTCAGCGCCTCCCGCACCCTGGCCTGCCAATCAGCCTCTTGCGCCTTGGCGAGGTCGACCGCCTCCTTGTAGGCCTCGCGCAGGGGACGCGTCGCTTCGATCGCCTCGTGCTCGATCTGGCGGACGATCGCCAGCGACCGGGTCGAGGGCGGGGCTCTTGCCGGCGCTGGGCGAGCCCACGATGCCGACCCATAAGAACCGGCGGCTCCCGCCACTCGGGCGTGGCCTGCGGCCAGCGGGTGTTGCCGATGAGCGCCGAGGCGCTCGCCAGAAGGCCCGCGGCCACATAGTCCACCGGCACGCAGCGAGCGCGAGCGTGAGCCGAGCACCAGTCCGACCAGAAGGAGCCGAGGAGATCCGTCGGGAAGGGCACCGGATCCGAGCGCCCCGAGCCACAGTACGAGAGATCAGGCTCACTCCAGACGCTCGGATCGGCTGTGCCAATTGTGCCAATTGTGCCAAAACCCCCGTCCGGCAGGGGCGGGCGAGTGTTCGGCTGGCCGGCTTGAAGCCCGCTCTCGATGGTGCGGCGGGCTGCGGCTGCTCCATCATGGCTCACCAGGCCGCAGGCGTGGGCTGCGCTGAAGAGCTCGGCGCGGATCAGATCCGGCTCGAGCCAACCGGCCCCCGCCATGGTGCCGAGAGCGAATGCTGCCTTGTTGAGGGTCTCATTGCGGGTGCCGGGCTGAGCCTGAGCCACCCGTGCACACTCGCTTTCCAGTGCCCGGGCGGCATAGGCCGTCTCGCGACGGCTTGCTCGGCTGGAAGACTCTGGTCGGACTCTGTTCCGGAGGTTCGTTGGCGTTTGCGGCTGACGGACGGATCAGATCCACGAGCCACGATGGGATCTCCGGAATCGTGCCCGCCTGGAAGGAGGCGGTGAGCTTCAGGCCCTGCTCGGGCTCGGCCCAGCGCTGCCCATCGGCGCGGATCGCGCCTGGGGCCACGATGAAGCCGCCGTGACCGCGCATGTTGATGCCGCCCGGAAGCACGCCTTCACGATTGCCGAGCGGGTCGCGAGCGAGATTGCGGAAGACCCAGTGCTCGCCGGATCCCGCCGTGTCGACCCGCACCACACCTGGTGGCAGGCCGTGCTGCTCGACGAGCTCG
This sequence comes from uncultured Alphaproteobacteria bacterium, assembly GCA_963800985.1. GTDB lineage: Bacteria > Pseudomonadota > Alphaproteobacteria > Rhizobiales > Beijerinckiaceae > Microvirga. The sequence continues at coordinate 3,412 of CAWDDI010000033.1, forward strand.
CGGAAAGCTGTCACGCCATCAGGACCGCCGTGCTGGTCGGCGTCGAGGACAACAAGACCTGCTTGGCCGAGAGCCAGCCCGGGCACCGCACCCGGGAACACGTGCCAGAACTCGCGGACTGCCGCTTCGTCGGTCGTTGCCCTCGTTTGCCAGCCCGAGATGCAGGGCTGCTTGTCGAAGCGCTGGGTGACCGGATTTTGGCTGATCCGCACGGGAAACACCGGCAGACCTGCCGCAGCAAGATAGAGGGCTGCTTGGAGGTTAGCAGAATCAGCCATGCTGCGCCTCCGTTCTGAGCCCAGCGAGTTCGGCGAAAAGGAGGGCCAGAGCCGGATTGACGCGAGCGCGGCGCGTGACCACCCGGACCGCGTGTGCGGATCGGAGTTCGTTCTGTCGGGCCCAGTCGAACAGATCAGGGCAGGAAGGTGCTTTGCGCTTTGAGCGCCTCGTGGTAGTTCTTTTCATTGGCAAGACTCCGAGCCCCGCGCGGTCCCCGTGTCGGGGCTTTCTTTTTGCCGGGGCGTTGTCATGGATTGCTGACTACGCCGCGACGGTCGCGGTGTTCTGAGAAGTGCTGGAGCGCTTGTGCAGAGCAGATCCAAGCGTCAAGGTCGGCAGGGTCGTAGACGACGCGCTTGCCAATCTTGATGAAGGCAGGTCCTCCGCCCGTGACCCGCAATTTGTCAAGCGTGGATTTGCCGAGGCCGAGGTATTCGGCAGCTTCTACCGTATCGAGCTTCTTGAGAATGGAAGTGTTCACGTTCGTCTCCGGTTTTGCCGGAGCGCTACGAGCGCCCGTGGTTGCCGGAGGGCGATAAAACACAGCGCGGGGGACGAGGCCCCCCGAACTGCGCCAAAAAATCAAACCTTGGGTTCAATCTCTGAGGGTGCGTCGTCAGAGTTCGGAGGTTGGAGAGACCTCTCCAAGCGGCAAAACCATTCCCACTGGAGCCCACCATTCTCACCGAAACGGGGCGACCGTACTTCTCGGTCGCCCTCTCCGCGACCCTCTTCATCACTTCAGTTCTATCCCCATAAGGACGGAACGACCGAAGCACAAACGGGAGCTTCCCCGCTTCACCCAATTCCTCCGAGCAAAGGCGATGTCTTCGCGAAGGTCATCGCGCCGCAAATTATTCCGCGATTTGCGGCGCTCGACCGGGATATCCTGAGCTCCTGATGGCGCCTAATCTCGGCTAACGCCTCGTTCTTGCGCGCGTACTCGTCCAACTGACCTCGGCGAAACTCGCGAGCGCGTTTCTCATACTCGCTCCGACACTCGGAGCCGATCCAAACTTGCTGGGGAATACTCGAGACCGGACCGGGCTTGCGACCAGCGCCGGGTCGGCTGCCACCGCGGGCATTTTTCCCGCTTCCGTGTATCTTTCGGACCGTCGCCCTAACCGTGCGCCGTCTCGTCTATGATTCGCCAGCCTTCTTCATCGGGACCACAGTTGAAGGTACGTCGGGAACGGAAACATCAGCGCCGCTAGCTGTCATGATCGAGGCTGCAATACGTTCAGACAGTTCCCTCACAGGATCGGCCTGCCTGGATACATAGCGTCCCGTCATCGCAAGCGTCTTGTGGCCGAGGGCATCACGCAGCACGAGGGCATTCGCGCCGAGCGATGCGCCCCGAGTTGCGAAGGCATGGCGGAGGTCGTGAATATGAAGGTCACTGACCTTCGCGGCTCGTAGCACTGCCGCCCACGCGTCTCTGACGTTACGGATTTGGTAGAGGACCGCTCCCCTTGTCGTTCGGGATCACCCAAACGTCACGGTTGGTCCGCGTCTTTAGCAATGCAAGCACCGGGCCCGAGAGCGGGACCACACCAGCGCCCGCCTTCGCGTCGCGGAGCCGGAGCACAGCATTTTCAAGATCGACGTCCGACCACCGGGCGTTCTGCCACTCGCCCGTTCGGCATCCTGTAAGGGGCAGGAGCTTAAAGAGCAGGCGCGCCGGGCCCGAATCGGCGTTTCGTCGATGGCCCTCCACACGGCTCGCAGCTCTTCATCGGTAGGCACCCGATCGCGGGCCTTCTCGGGATGAGGGACGATCCTCCGGGCCGGATTGACATCTATCAGCTCGTCCGCACCGCTAGGCTAAGCGCCTTTCGCAGGATGGCGAGGTCAAGGTTGGCCTGCCGCGGCCGATGAGTTTGCTTCGCGTGCCATCCTCGAATCTGGCGCTCGTGTGAGGTCGGACAGTCGGGTTGAGCCGAACTCGGGGATAAGCGTCGATAGATCATCTCCTCGAAGGCTTTGGCCGTGCTCGCCTTACGCTCGGCTTCCATGTTGCTCCAGCGCCGAGAGCAACACGTCCTGGACGTCGGCTCCTTTTTCGGGCGGTGCGGGCCGCCGCCGGATCTTCGCCATGCGCCACCTGGGCCAGGATCTGCTTGGCCGTTGGCGGGCCTCCTCTGGCGTCAGCGCTCCATGCCGACCAATCGAGACACGGCGGGTCGGGAAACCCCTCCCCCGCCCCGCTCGATATTCCACGAGGTAGGTCTTCGACCCGTCCGCATTCCGGCGGACGGCAAAGCCGGTTAGTTCATCGTCGCGGATGATCCGGCCGGCATCTCCCGCGCCGAGCCCATCGACAAGCCGCTTGGTGATCCTCGGCAACGCTCTCCCCTTCCCCCTCCGTGTCGGCACCATGTCGGCACCGCAAGGCAAACTCAGGACAACGCCCGGAAAGACGATGCTATAGAACGTAATGCATAGCAAGGACATAGTGGCACGCCCGGAAACTTCGGGAAACCACAGGAAACCGGCACGCACCAAACTCAAAATCGAGTTCCGCAAGGAGTGCTGGTTCGATCCCGGCCAGGGGCACCATCGCCATCACGGCATCGGTTCCCTTGCCTTTTTTCGTCCGGACGTCCCACCCTGCGACGTCGGGCGCGCCGGTGGACATCGTCGTTCCTGTTTTCGGTCGCCAGGACGTGCGTCCCCTCGCGACCGAAGGAGGGTCATGCATCAATCGGTGATTGCGACCCGCCGTCTGCCGGGGGCATCGGGAGCCGGTGCGAACACGATCGGGTTGCCATTCCCACGGCGGGCGCCTACGTCACCGGCCATCTCGTCCGCCGACACGAACCCTTTGCGTCTTGGCAGTAAGCGCGAGAGCGCCGGGAGCACGCCGGCCCGCGTGTCGAATTCCGCCGGAGCGGAAGAAAGAGGGAGACTGACGATGAGCTGGCAGCCCTGCCCTGATCCCGCGCCCGGCGACAAGCGGACCGCCGATGCGATCGAGACCGTGATCGTGCCCCGCGCCCGCGATCTCGGCGGCTTCGAGGTGCGCCGCGCGCTCCCGTCCGCCGAACGCCAGATGGTCGGACCCTTCATCTTCCTCGATCAGATGGGGCCGGCGGAGTTCGTGCTGGGCGAGGGGGTCGACGTGCGCCCGCATCCCCATATCAACCTCGCCACCGTCACCTACCTCTTCGAGGGCGAAATTCTGCACCGCGACAGCTTGGGGACCGAGGTGCCGATCCGCCCGGGCGCGGTCAACTGGATGACCGCCGGACGCGGCATCGTGCATTCGGAGCGCACCGCGCCGGACGTCAAAACGCGCGGCGCGAAGCTCTTCGGCCTGCAGACCTGGCTGGCTTTGCCGCGTGCGCGGGAGGAGACCGACCCGGACTTCGCGCATACGCCCGAGAGCGAGCTTCCGGTCGTCGCCGACAAGGGCGCCCGCGCGCGACTGGTGGTCGGCTCGGCCTGGGGGCGTGCCTCCCCGGTCAAGACCTTTTCCGACACGATCTACGCCGACGTCGCGCTCGAGCCGGGAGCGGCGCTGCCGGTGGATGGCGCCCATGAGGAGCGCGCGCTCTATACCGCCTCGGGCGAGGTTGAAATCGCCGGCGACCGGTTCCCGGCCGGCCAGCTCCTGGTCCTGCGGCCCGGCGACCCGATCACCGTGCGCAATCCCGGATCCGTTCCGGCGCGTTTCGTTCTGGTCGGTGGCGCCACGATGGACGGGCCGCGCTTCATCTGGTGGAACTTCGTGTCCTCACGCAAGGAACGCATCGAGCAGGCCAAGGCGGAGTGGAAGGCGGGGCGCTTCGACACGGTGCCGGGCGACGCGGAGGAGTTCATCCCGCTGCCGGAGGACAACAAGGTCGTGAGCTATCCCTGAGAGGGGACGTGGTTTCGGACAGCCCCGGAGGTCGTCGGCAAGCCCGTCGAAAGTGCCGAGCGTCCGCCGCCGCGCTCGGCTGACCGCAGAGACGACGACTGTCGCCCTTTCCACTGACGTGGAATCGGCTCTTTACTTTCTTTCACCGCAAGTTCTGACGGCGAACCGGATCCCCTTCGGCGAAAATTGCTCGAGTGGCGGAGAGGGGGGGATTCGAACCCCCGATACGGTTGCCCGTATGCCGCATTTCGAGTGCGGTGCATTCAACCGCTCTGCCACCTCTCCAACCTTTTCAGAAAGTTAGCATTTCGGATTTCACCCCGGACGCGAGAGGCCCCGTTTGCTACCGAAATGCTCCCAACTGCGGTGACGCGCGTTTCCTTACAGCCGAAAGCAGCGCCTCGTCAACGCGAGCCGCCGCATTCGGCGCCGCGCTCTACGTGCACGGTCTTCACGGGCCCGTGTGCTCGCCCGAGCTCCGTGGCGATCGCCACCCCACGAGGCGCCGGGCCCGCGGCACCAAGACGAGAACCATCGGCCGGGATCACCCCAGGGAGGACCTGGTGTCCGGGGTCAAGGGCATGATCAGGTGACCGGCGTTCCATAAGCGGGCCGATCGGATCCATCTCGATCTGGAGGGATCAAAAGGAAAGTTTCCGTGTATCCCCTTCCTTTCAATTCAATCCGTCCGCGCGGTTCGAAATTATAGCAGCCAGCGAGGAGGTCGGCGAGCCGCTTCGGACACCTGTATTCTGCCAGGAAGGCTGTTCGATTCCAGCCGGCTTGCCACGTTCACGGTGTCCCCCCAAACATCATAGCTGAATTTATGATGGCCAATGACGCCTGCGACTACGGGGCCAGTGTGAATGCCGATCCGCATCTGAATCGGGCTACCCCCGTCTGAGCGATTGATTTGGTGCAAAGCCTCCAGCATCCCGAGTCCGAACTGCGCAATGAGTGACTGCATGGTCCGGTCGCGGTTCCGGCAGTCCCGTCGCCGCCATGTAAGCGTCGCCCATTGTCTTGATCTTCTCCACGCCGCTTTGGAGAGCCAGCAGATCGAACTGGGAGAACACCCGGTTCAGTCGTTCGACCAGTTGGGACGGGGTCATGAGCGCCGCAGCCGGCGTGAATTCGACCAGATCAGCGAAAAGGATCGAGACGTTCTCGAAGCGGTCCGCAATGAGCGTCTCGCCCGCGTTGAGTCGTAGAATTATCGGGCTCGGGAGGATGTTGCGAAGCAATGCCTCCGAGCGCTCCTTCTCAATCTGCAGCTGGGCCAAGTAGTCCCGCTCCAGGTCTTGCCATCGCTTCCGCGCCAGGCAGGCGTTGATGCGGGCACGCAGCAAAACAAGGTTGAATGGTTTTGGCAAATAGTCGTCGGCGCCTGCCTCGATGCAGCGGATGACGGCATCCGTTTCGCTAAGTCCCGAGATCATGATGACTGGGGTGGAGCGCCACCGCTCATCCAACTTCAGTCGTTCCAAAACCTCCACGCCGTTCATGTCGGGCATGAGCAGGTCGAGCAGGATTAGGTCGAAGCGATCCTCCTCTAGGATCGCCAATGCTTCCAGCCCCGAGAGGCTACAACGACCTCATGGCCCTCGTGGATCAGGCGGCGGCAAAGCAGGTCGCGGTTGCTGTTGTTGTCGTCTACTACGAGGATGCGCCCGGACTCGTTTGGCTTCGGGGAGTCGACTTTTCGGGCCGCAGCGTCCGGATAAGGCTGACGATTGCAGCTTCGGCGGCAGCATCCGAGGGGTTTTCCGCGACCTCGGCTCCGGCGACATCGCGCCGACTGAGGTCCACGATCGCGTCGATACGATCGAGTAGGTGTCGAGCCTCGATCAGTAGCCTTTCGAGATCGGGCCGCAACACCTCTGCGCCGGTCGAACTCTCCAGATCTTCCAGCACCATCTCGCTGTAGCCAACGATAGCATTGAGTGGGCGTCCGCAAATCGTGCCGAAGTGTCGCTTGAAAAGCTAGCTCGGATCGTCGGCACCGGTCTGCCGCATCTGCTTTGGTCTCGACGATCCGGTCGACGAGGTCGCTCAGCGTTATGGCCGCGGTCAGGACCTGGCGAAGAGACGGGAGCACCTCGTCGAGCCGAAGTCGTTGCGCCTCCTCGACGTATGATTTCCTGGAAGCCGAGAATTGCGCGAACGGGCGTCACGAGGTCCTGCCAGATGATGGCGAGGGAGGCGCGCCGTTTGAACTCCGCGTCGACTCCTGGTGCTCGCCATCCGTCAGTCTCTCGCTCGCAACGCGGCGATCGTCACGCCCCGTGCAGCAGGCGCTGCATCTTCTCCAGCAGCCGCGGCAGCTCAATGGGCTTGGTGTCGTAATCGTCACAGCCGGCAGCCAATGCCCTCTCTCGGTCCGCTGTCATGGCGTGTGCCGTCAGGGCGATAACAGGGATTGAGCGGGTCGCCGGGTTGGCCTTGAGGCGCTTTGCCGCCTCCCACCCATCGAGCACCGGCAGGCTCATGTCCATAAGCACGAGATCCGGGTGTCTCCGAACCGGTCATTTCCACGCCGCGTGCGCCGTCATAGGCGAGCACAACATCGTAGCCTTGTCGGGTGAGCCGCCGGGACAGCATGTCCCTGTTCAGCTCGTTGTCCTCGACCAGAAGGATCTTCGCCATGCCGACGCTCCTCACCCTCCGTGCCGGTCAGGCGGGCATCATTCGAGAGGGCGCGAGACGCGCGGCCTCGACCATGGCGCGCACGGCCGCGATGAGTTCCGCACGACTGTAGGCCCCTTTCTGGAACACGTCCATGGCATGGCCGCGCAGCCATTCCAGCTCGTCCCTACTCAGATCCTTGGACGTCACGATGACGACGGGAATGTCGCGCCAGGCCGCCGTCTGGCGCACCGCCCGCAAAACCTCGAATCCGTCTACCTCGGGCATCATGAGGTCAAGCAGCATCACGGCGGGCACCGCCCTCGCGAGCTGCTCCAGACCTTCGGTGCCATTGGCGGCCTCTCGAACCGTCCAGCCCTCTTTGATGAGCATCCGGCGGAGCATGTCGCGCGTCGATTGGTCGTCGTCCACAATCAGCACGTCAGGCGCTGTCTCGGAGCGCTGCACGCGGGCTAGGAGCCGCAGCAATTCCTTGGGGTTGATGGGTTTGCTGAGGTGCTCCGCGGCTCCCAGCGCGAACCCCATATCACGATCGCCGAGCATCGTCACAAGGATGACTGGAATGTCGCAGAGCTCCGCATCGGTCTTGAGCAGCCGCAAGATTGTCCAGCCGTCGAAGTCCGGATTGATCACGTCCAGGATGATGGCGTCGGGCTTCTCCTGCGCGCGCCAGCCGCAAACCGTCCTGCGCCGCCTGCAGCGGTAACCACTCGGTAACCCTCTTGACTAAGCGGCCCACCGAGCACGTTCGTGGCCTCGCGTTCATCGTCCACCACCAGCACCGTGCCGATGACGCTCCGTTCCGGCGCCGGCTGGAGGGCCGCGGGAGCAGCTTGGGGTAGATTTCAGGGACCGTGACCGTAAAGGTCGAGCCCTTGCCGTATTCGCTATCCACCGTCACGTCCCCGCCAAGCATGCGGCAGAAGTGCTGGGTAATTGCCAGACCGAGTCCGGTCCCGCCGTAGTTCCGAGTGGTCGATGCGTCGGCTTGACTGAAGGGCTGGAAAAGCCCGGTCACCTGTTCCGGCGTCATCCCGATCCCGGTATCCGAGACCTCGAACTCTACCTCGCTGTCGGCGCCCCGCCTCGGCCGCCTTGCCGCGAGCGTGATTTGGCCCTGCGTCGTGAACTTCGTGGCGTTGCTGAGCAGGTTGAGCAGGATCTGCCGAACCTTGGTCTGGTCCGAACGTAGCGTTCCGAGGTCGGGTCCGCAGTTCACCGAGAGCTGATTGTCATTCTTGCGTACCAGCGGCTGGACGGTCGCGCTCACCTCATCGAGCAGGGCGACAACATCGAACGCTCTCGAGGAACACGTCCATCTTGCCAGCCTCGATCTTCGAGAGGTCGAGAATATCGTTGATCAGGCCGAGCAGATGCTTGCCGGCGCCGCGGATCTTCTCGAGATCGGGCCTAAGCTCCGGAAGTACCAGATCGTCAGATTCTTCGAGAAGGATCTCGCTGTAGCCGATGATCGCGTTCAGCGGCGTCCTGAGCTCGTGGCTCATGCTGGCGAGGAAGTCTGATTTCGTCTGGCTTGCCCTTACGGCCTCATCACGAGCAGCGGCAAGTTCGGTCGTGCGCTGCCGCACAAGCTCCTCCAAGCGATTGTTGAGCTCTTGCAAGCGGACGTTCGTTTCGTAAATCTCGCGCGTCTTCTCCTCGGCAATAGCCTCAGCAGCCTTCCGCGCCTGCCTCTCCCGTTCGAGGCGGCGCTCAAGTTGTTCGATAGTACTCACAGCGGCGGCTTCTCGCAGGGTGATGAGGAACCGTGCCGCCGTTCCTGCCCCGGCCGAAAGGTCTTCGATTTGGATATCGGCGGCCTCGCCGAAATGAGCCAGGCAGCCGCGGATCAAACCCTCCGCGAGGGGCGCGAACGGACGAGTGGATTGGTAGGTGAGACGCAGACGATCCGGGCCGCGAAGCGTCACAACCGAACGATGGCAACTCCGCCTCTGGGTACAGCTTGCGCACCTCGACATGAATGTAGTCTTCGATCCTGGCGAGAAAACTGAAAGAAGAATCAATGCCGTTAAAGTATTTTGGATACAGGATGGAAAACCGAGCCGAACAAGTATTCGCCGAATACGCGCATCAGGTCGGTGAGTGCCGATGCCCGTTTCCTTGCTGAGGCAAGATGACGAGCTTGATCATCTCACCGTGATTGTAGGTACCAACGGTCGTGTACACTCCACCGGAAGGCAGTTCGGCCTCCTCGACAATGCGATCGGCGAGTTCAGGCGAGAACTTTTCCTCGACCATCTCAAGAAACTCGGTGAAGACAATTCCCTTCATGGTCTGAACGCCTGCTGCTCGGCAGCTCCGTGGAGCCGACATCGCCCGGATGGCAGGAGGCCTGCCACGTTCGCGGGCACAATGCCATCGATCATCCCCTATGGGAAGGGTAAGCGAGCTGGTCTGTGGGATGAAGCAGGTTGCCCGCGAGGGAAGGGAATGCGCGCGAACATGGGCGAGGACGGCCTCGGTCCGTCGAAGGCACGCGCTTGGGCGCTGAACCGCGAACCCCCGACGCGACGCACGGCACGCTCGCAGAGGCGCTCGCTTTATCGGAGCTTCCTGGCCTCGCTGCGAGGATCATCGGGAGATGCTCTACGAGCGCGGCAGGCGCCTTAATGAACCTGCAGGGCATCTGCCATGCCCGGCCGTAAAAGGGGTCCGTCCCTCGAGTTTTAGGAATCCAGCGCCTCAGGCGTTAAGGTTCGATGGCCATGCTGGGTCGCGCTGGAGCATTCACCCGTCTGACCCGCTCCAGTAAACTTCAGGGGCCAGCGTGCGCGATCCGCTGGCCCCTTTTTTGCGCCCCGCTCGCACTCGACCCAGCATCGATGGGCGCACCTGCCAGGGTGCGACAACCCCGAGGCGTTACAGCAAGGCTTAGCATTGGGAGCCGAGGAGGGCGGGATACCGGGGATCCGAGCGTCGAACGTCGAGCGACCGCACATCCGCGTCCGATCGCACCTCCTCCGAGATCCCGACCGCGTTGCCCCGGTTTCCCGCCGGAAGGGCGTTTTGGGTTGACACGATGGACCTCGCCGCGTATGTCCGGCGCTCTGCGCGCGGGCCATTTTGTCCCGCGCTTTCCATTTGCGGCGGGGTCGTAGCGCCGCAGGGTCCAGCCGGTACTGCCAAGAAGCCGGCCCGGCGGAGCTTCCGCCGAGAGCCGGGTTTGAACACGAGGGTCAAGATGTTCGCAGTGATCAAGACCGGCGGCAAGCAATACCGCGTCGCCGCCGAGGACACCATCACGATCGCCAGGCTCGAGGGCGAGCCCGGCGCCGCCGTGACGTTCGACCAGGTTCTCATGGTCTCGAACGACAACGGCGTGGAGGTCGGCGCTCCGCTCGTCGCAGGCGTCACGGTCACGGCCACCGTGGTGGAGCACACCCGCGGCGAGAAGGTGATCGCCTTCAAGAAGCGTCGTCGCCAGAACTCCCGCCGCAAGCGCGGTCATCGCCAGGATTACACCGTGGTGCGGATCACCGAGATCTCGAGCCCGGGCGAGAAGCCCAAGAGGGCTGCGGCGAAGAAGAAATCCACCAAGGCGGCGGCCGACGAGGCCGCGCCGGCCGAGACCGCTGCCCAGTAACGCGGTTCGGCAGACAGGAAGACGGGAGTAACCCATGGCTCACAAAAAGGCAGGCGGCTCGTCCCGAAACGGCCGCGACTCCGCAGGCCGTCGCCTCGGCGTCAAAAAGTTCGGCGATCAGCAGGTGATCGCGGGCAACATCATCGTGCGTCAGCGCGGCACCAAATTTCATGCCGGCACGAACGTCGGCGTCGGCAAGGATCACACGCTCTTTGCCACCGCGGACGGGCGTGTCCGATTCCTCACGCGATCGGGCCGAGCGTTCGTATCGGTCATTCCGGCCCAAGAGGCCGCAGAGTAACGGCGAGAGCGACACGAAGGAGCTCCCGCCGGCATCGCACCGAACCGGCGGGTCCAGCTCCAGGCTCATACAGCCAAGCTCCAGATCCGAGACAGGGGAGGTGGGATGTCCGCCTCCCCTTCGTCGTTTCGGGCCACGCTCGGCCCTTCTGATCGGAGCAGGACCATGTTTCCCGACCTCACCCGCGATGACGTCTTCCGGCTCGAGACCCGGCGGCTGTGGCTGCGCTGGCCGCGCCTCGCCGACGTCCAAGCCATCGTGAGGTTGGCCGGGGAGAAAGCCGTCGCCGAGATGACGGCGCTCGTTCCGCATCCGTATGCGGAAGGCGATGCGGAACGCTTCGTCTTCGAGGCCCGCCGCACCAATGCGGAGGGAAACGGGCTGACCCTTGCGGTCACCCCGAAAGGGCGGCCGAACGCCGTCATCGGGGCGGTCGGCATCGTCCCGGATCCCGGGGCCGGCGAGCCGCATCTCGGGTACTGGATCGGGTCGCCGTTCTGGAGCCAGGGGCATGCGACCGAAGCCGCGAGGGCCCTCGTCGATGCGTTCTTCAGCTACACGCCGGCGCGTGAACTCATCTCCTCGGCGCGGGTCATCAACCCGGCCTCCCGCCGCGTCCTCGAGAAGTGCGGCTTCGCGTTCCAGGGCTCCGGGCTGAAGGAGTTCAGGGCGCGCGGCGGGCCGCTCCCGGTCGACCATTTCCGCCTCGACCGCCGGGCGTGGGCGAGCTTGAAGGCGTGGGGACACGCGGACTTCGTGCCCGAGCCCGCCGCGGGGTCCGGCCACGGACCCGAACTCGCTCTGACGCCGTGACGAAAGCGCTCCCGGCCCTGCGCCGGGAGCGCTTACCGGATGGTCCGCGTTGCTCCCGCACGCCGTGTCTTTTAAGGAAAGCGGGCCATGAAGTTCCTCGACCAGGCCAAGATCTACATCCGCTCCGGCGACGGCGGCGCGGGCTGCGTCTCGTTCCGGCGCGAAAAGTTCATCGAGTTCGGCGGGCCGAACGGCGGCAACGGCGGGCGCGGCGGCGATGTCTGGGCCGAGTGCGTCGACGGGCTCAATACGCTCATCGATTACCGCTACCAGCAGCATTTCAAAGCCCAGAAGGGCGAACACGGCATGGGGTCGAACCGCACCGGCGCGAACGGGAAGGACGTGGTGCTCAAAGTGCCCGTCGGTACCGAGATTCTCGCCGACGACGGCGAGACCCTCATCGCCGACATGACCCGGGTCGGTCAGCGCGTTCTCCTCGCCAAGGGCGGCAACGGCGGCTTCGGCAACGCCCACTTCACGACGTCCACCAACCGCGCGCCGCGCCGGGCCAACCCGGGTCTTGAGGGCGAGGAGCGCTGGCTCTGGCTGCGCCTGAAGCTGATTGCGGATGCTGGCCTCGTGGGACTGCCCAATGCGGGCAAATCCACCTTCCTCGGGACCGTCACGGCCGCCAAGCCGAAGGTCGCGGACTACCCGTTCACGACGCTCCATCCCGGGCTCGGGGTCGTGCGCATCGACCAGCGCGAATTGGTGCTGGCCGATATTCCCGGCCTGATCGAGGGCGCCTCCGAGGGCGCAGGGCTCGGCGACCGCTTTCTCAGCCACGTCGAGCGCTGCCGGGTGCTCCTGCACCTCGTCGAAGGCACGAGCGAGCATGCCGGCGAAGCCTACAAGGTCGTGCGCCGGGAGCTCGAGGCCTATGGCCACGGGCTCGCCGCGAAGCCCGAGGTGGTGGCGCTCTCGAAGGCCGACGCCCTCGACGACGAGACCCTGAAGGGTCAGCTCGCACGACTGAAACGGGCGGCGAAGACGAGACCCTACGTGCTCTCCTCGGTCTCGGGCCGCGGCGTCCCGGAGGTGCTGCGGGCCGTCCTCGGCTTCATCGACACCGAAAAGCAGGAGAGCGAGCCCGCCGTGGCGCAAGGGGAATGGAACCCGTGAGCCCGACGATCGACCGGTTTCGCCGTGTCGTCCTGAAGGTCGGGTCGGCGCTCCTCGTGGACCGTGCCAAGAGCCGTCTCAAACATGGCTGGCTCGCGGCGCTCGCCGAGGACATCGCCGAATTGCACGCCCGCGGAGCCGATGTTCTCGTCGTGTCGTCCGGCGCCATCGCGCTCGGGCGAACCGTGCTCGGGCTGGCGTCGGGGCCGCTCAGGCTCGAGGAGAGCCAGGCCGCGGCGGCGGTGGGCCAGATCGCGCTGGCGCGGATCTGGTCCGAAGTGCTGGCCCACCACGGCATTACCGCGGGTCAGATCCTCGTCACGCTGGCTGACACCGAGGAGCGTCGGCGCTATCTCAACGCCCGCGCAACGACGCTGAAGCTTCTCGAGCTGCGTGCCGTTCCCGTCGTCAACGAGAACGATACGGTCGCGACGAGCGAGATCCGCTACGGCGACAACGACCGTCTCGCGGCGCGGGTCGCGACGATGATTGGGGCCGACCTGCTCGTGCTGTTCTCGGACATCGACGGCCTCTACACGGCGCCGCCGGCGTTGGAGCCCTCGGCGCAGCACATTCCGGTCGTGGAACACATCACCCAGTCGATCGAAGCGATGGCGGGAGGCGCGGCCTCCGACCTGTCCCGCGGCGGCATGCGCACGAAGATCGAGGCGGCAAAGATCGCCACGGCGGGGGGCACGCACATGATCATCGCCGACGGCCGCACGAAGAACCCGCTGAAGCGCGTCTCCGAAGGCGCGCGCTGCACCTGGTTCCTGACCCCGTCCAATCCCGTCACGGCCCGCAAGACGTGGATCGCCGGGGTGCTCGAGCCGCGCGGCACTTTGCACGTGGACGACGGCGCCGCGCGGGCGCTGAGGGGCGGCGCCAGTCTCCTTCCGGTCGGCGTGCGCCGGATCGAAGGAACGTTTTCGCGGGGCGACGCGGTGACGATTCGCGACGGGACCGGAATCCTCGGCCGCGGCCTCGTGGCGTACGATGCCGGCGAGGCCGCGCGCATTCTCGGGCGCGCGAGCCGCGAAATCGAAGCCGTCCTGGGCTATCCCGGCCGGGCCGAGATGATCCATCGCGACGATATGGTCCTGAGCGCGGAATCGTTCGTGCGATGAGCCGCGGCGATGCTCTGCATCCTCGACGCCGAAGAGGCGAATGGGATCCCGAGATCCTCAACGCCGGTCGGTCAGCGCGATGAGCCGGTCGGCATCGGCAGGCGCCGCGCTTTTGACGTCGTTGTCGAAATACACATAGACGCCCCGCCCTTCGCCTCTCCAGCGCTGGATCCGGGAGCTCCACTCCGCGAGCGTCTCGTCCGAGTAACTTCCGGCATAACGTCCCTCGGGTCCATGTCCGCGCACATAGACGAAGCTCGCCGTGGCCTCCCAGGGTGCCGGAGCGGCGGCGTGGTCCGACAGGCACAGCGCCGCATCGTGATCCCGGAGGAGGTCGAGGATCGGAGGTTCGAACCAGCTCCGGTGGCGGAACTCGAACGTGAAGCGGTGCTGCTTCGGCAGGAGTTCCAGAAATCGACCGAGCCTGTCCCGGTCGGCGCGCAGGGACGGCGGGAGCTGCACGAGGAACGGCCCGAGCTTCGGGCCCAGAATCCCCGCACGTCCGAGCACGAAGGTGACGTTCTCCTCCACGTCCTTGAGCCGCTTCAGATGGGTGATCACGCGCGACAGTTTCCACGCGAACAGGAAACCTTCCGGCGTGCCGTCCCGCCAGGATTCGACGACCTTCTCGGTCGGCGTGCGGTAGAACGGGTTGTTGAGCTCCGTCGTGCGGAAGCGCGTGATGTAGTGGGACAGGAAGTCCTTGGCCTTCATGTCCTCCGGGTAGAAAGGCCCGAGCCAGGACGGGTAATGCCATCCGGAGGTCCCGATGTGCAGGAATCCGGCCACGGCTTCCGTTTTCGAGGTTCGGCTTGGCCCGCGGGACGCCGAGCGTGGTAAAGAGCGGGCTGATCGGGCAGGTTTGGACGCCATGGACGCAACTCGACTGCAAACAAACGCCTCCGGGTTCGGACTCAACGCGGCAGGGCCGGATTCGGCTCAACCGGGCGACACGGCCGCCCTCACGCTCGAGCTGGGCCGGCGGGCCAGGGAGGCGGCGCGGCGCCTCGCGATCACCGCCGCGGCCGAGAAGGACGCGGGGCTGCGCGCCATGGCGGCCGAGATCCGGCACCGGGCCGGGGCGGTCCTTTCCGCCAACCGGGAGGACGTGGGCGAGGCGCGAGGCAAGGGGCAGACGCCGGCCTTCATCGACCGTCTCACCCTCGACCCGCAGCGCCTCGAGGCGATCGCGGCCGCGGTCGAGAGCATCGCCGATCTGCCGGATCCGGTCGGCCGCGTGCTGGCTACCTTCGAGCGGCCCAACGGCCTCACGATCGAGCGGATCGCCACGCCGCTCGGCGTGATCGGAGTCATTTTCGAGAGCCGGCCGAACGTGACCGCCGATGCGGGCGCCCTTTGCCTCAAGGCGGGCAATGCCGCGGTCCTGCGCGCCGGTTCCGACAGCCACCGCACCTCGCTCGCTCTCGCCGAGGCCATGCGGGCGGGGCTGCAGGAGGCCGGCTTGCCCACGGACGCGATCGCCGTCGTGCCGACCCGCGACCGGACGGCGGTGGGCGCGATGCTCGACGGGCTTTCCGGCAACCTCGACGTGATCGTGCCGCGCGGCGGAAAAAGCCTCGTGGCGCGGGTCCAGGCCGAGGCGCGCGTGCCGGTCTTCGCCCATCTCGAGGGGGTCGTGCACGTGTTCGTGCATGCCGCGGCGGATCTCGGCATGGCACGGACGATCGTGCTCAATTCCAAGCTGCGGCGCACCGGGATCTGCGGCGCCGCGGAGACCCTCCTCGTCGACCGCGCGTGCGCCGGAACCCACTTGCAGCCGCTCGTCGCGGCGCTTCTGGACGCCGGCTGCGCGGTGCGAGGCGACGAGGCCACGCGGGCCGCCGATCCGCGCGTGACGGCGGCCACCGTGGAGGACTGGCGGGCCGAGTATCTCGACGCCGTCATCGCGTGCCGGGTGGTCGACGGGCTTGACGCCGCGATCGTCCATATCGAGACGTTCGGGTCCCATCACACCGACGCGATCGTCACCGACGACGACGTCGCGGCGCAACGCTTCCTCGCGGAGGTCGATTCCGCCATCGTGCTCCACAACGCCTCGACTCAGTTCGCCGACGGCGGCGAGTTCGGGTTCGGAGCGGAAATCGGGATCGCGACCGGGCGCATGCACGCGCGCGGTCCCGTCGGGGTGGAGCAGCTGACGTCGTTCAAGTACCGGGTGCGCGGGGCGGGACAGACCCGCCCGTGAGCTTCGAGAGTTCGCAGTTCCGGCTCGCGCCCTCCGGCCCCGTGGGCCTGCCCCGATGCGCTCCCGGGATGCGGATCGGTCTCTACGGCGGCTCGTTCAACCCCGCCCACGCAGGACATCGCCACGTGAGCCTGCTCGTCCTCAAGCGCCTGAGGCTCGACCGGATCTGGTGGATCGTCACCCCCGGAAATCCGCTCAAGGACCGAGGGGAACTCGCCCCTACGCCCGAGCGGGTCGCGGGTGCCAAGCGACTTGCGGCCCATCCGCGCATCGACGTGACGTCGTTCGAGGCGGCGATCGGCGCACGCTATACGATCGACACCCTGTCGTTTCTCGTGCGGCGCTGCCCGGGGGTCGATTTCGTCTGGATCATGGGCGCCGACAATCTCGCGAGCTTTCATCGCTGGCGCGGCTGGCAGACGATCGCTTCGCTGATGCCGATGGTGGTCGTCGACCGGCCGGGTTTCACGCTCAAAGCGACCCGCTCGCGGGCCGCCGTCCGCCTGGCTCCCTACCGGATCGACGAGGACGCCGCTTCGGCGCTTCCCGGCATGCCGGCCCCCGCCTGGCTCTTCCTCCACGGCCCGCGCTCCGCGCTGTCGTCGTCGGCGCTCCGGCGGGGCTGCCGAACTTCTCCCCTGAACGGACGTTGAAAAATGGAGCTGTTCGACCTTATGTTAGGTCGGCAGCGCCCTGAAGCGCTGGTGTCAAGAGGAACCTGAAGCTGAATCGACTCACGTCGCTCGAAGCGGATTTGAATTCGCTTCCCCCTCTCTCCGGAGCGAAGCCTCCGCGGGACGAGGATGTCCGGGCCCTGGCCCTGGATTGTCTCGAGGACATGAAGGCCGAGAACACGGTCGAAATCGACCTTGCCGGCAAAACCTCGATCGCCGACATCATGATCGTCACGTCGGGACGCTCCCATCGCCATGTGGGCGCCATCGCGGATCGCGTGCTCCAGGCCCTCAAGGACCGCGGGTTCGGGAGCGCCCGTGTCGAGGGCCTGCCGGCCTGCGACTGGGTGCTGATCGATGCGGGCGATGTGCTGATCCACATCTTCCGCCCCGAGGTGCGCGGCTTCTACAATCTCGAGAAGATGTGGGGCGCCGACCGCCCGCAAGACCGCGCCTCCGCCTGAGCGGGGCAGGCGGTTCTTGCGGCTCGGGATCCTCGCCGTCGGGCGCATGAAAAGCGGCCCGGAGCGGGAGCTCGTCGAACGTTACCGGGTCCGCATCGAAACGATGGGACGGGGCCTCGGGATCACCGGACTTGACCTCGTCGAGCTGCCGGAGAGTCGTGCCCGTCGAGAGGACGACCGCAGGACGGAGGAAGCGTCTGCGCTCCTGGCGCGGGTGGGGCCGGCCGCTCTCGTGGCCTTCGACGAGCGCGGCACGTCGACGACGAGCGACGCGCTGGCCGAGCGGATCGCACGGTGGCGGGATGAGGGTCGAGCGGCCCTGACATGCATCATCGGCGGTCCCGACGGGCTTCAGTCCCGTGTCCGCGACCGTGCCGATCTCGTCGTCTCCTTCGGTTCGTTCACTTTGCCGCACCAGATCGTGCGCGCTCTCGTCGCCGAGCAGCTCTATAGGGCGCTGACAATCATCGGCGGCCACCCCTATCATCGGGCCGGGGATGATTCCTGACCGCATGACCCGTACGCACCATCGTTGGCGCCCCGCGACGATCGCAGTCGCGCTGACAACCGTGGTCCTGACTCTCGCCGAGGCTCAGGAGCGCCCGCCTGCGTCCGAACCGGCCGAACAGAAGGCGGCAGCGACCGTCGACGAGAAGACGCGTCGCGAGAACGATTTGAAATCCCTGGAGGAAGCCCTGGCGGCCAGCGCGGAGGCTCGGCGTCGTCTCGAAGCGGAAATCGCCGAGATCCGCTCGGACCGCGCGAAGCTCAACACGGCTCTGATCGCCGCCGCGGAACGGTTCCGGTCGGCCGAGGATCGGGTCCGGACCCTCGAAGCCAGGCTTCAGACCCTGCTTGCCAGCGAATCGGCGATCCGGCGCTCCCTCGAGAGCCGGCGGTCCTTGATCGTCGAGGTGTTTGCCGCGCTCCAACGCATGGGCCGGCGTCCGCCGCCCGCGGTTCTGGTGCGTCCCGAGGACATCCTGGAAGCCGTTCGGGCGTCCATTCTGCTCGGGGCCGTCCTGCCGGAGCTGCGGTCGGAGACCGAAACGTTGGCCAGCGATCTGGGCGAGCTCGTCCGTCTGAAGGAGGCGATCGTCAAGGATCGGTCGGCCCTCGGGACGGAGGCCGCCAACCTGAAGGCGGAACAGGAGCGCCTCGGCGCGCTCATGGACGCCCGCCAGGAGCAGCTCGCGCAGTTCGAGCGCAGCGTCGGGTCGGAGCGCGAGCGCGCCGCCGAACTCGGGCGCCAAGCGGGCACTCTCAAAGAATTGATCGAGCGAATGGAGAAGGAAATCGCCGGCGCGGAGCGTGCGGCCGAGCAGGCCCGGAAGGCCGAGGAGACGCAGGCGCGCGAGACCCGCGACCGGTTCGCCCAGGCGGTCTTCCGCGATCCGGCCCGCCTGGCGCCGAAACTCCCGTTCGCCGAGGCCCGTGGGCTGCTCCCGCGCCCGGTCGGCGGCGAGGTCTACCGGGAGTTCGGAGCGGCAGACGGCTATGGCGGGGTGACGCGCGGCATTTCGATCACCACCCGGCCGAAGGCCGTCGTGGTATCGCCGGCCGATGGCTGGGTTGCCTTTGCCGGGCCTTTCCGGTCCTATGGCCGACTCTTGATCATCAATGCCGGTGGCGGATACTATCTCCTCCTCGCCGGCATGGAGCAGATGAAGGTCGAGGTCGGTCAGTTCGTGCTGGCTGGGGAACCCGTAGCCATCATGGGACAGGCAGCTTCTATCTCTGCGGCGGCAGGAGCCATCGAAACGGGCGACCCCGTCCTCTATGTAGAGTTTCGGAAAGACGGCGGTCCGATCGATCCAGGACCGTGGTGGGCGAAATCGCAAAGCGAAAAGGTTCGCGGATAATGCGCAAGCTATCCCTTCTCATTCTGGGCGCCGTCGTCGGCGCCGGCAGCGCGACCGTCGTGTCGCAGACCGACCTGTTGTCGGGCACCAGCGCGGTCGCTGCCTCCGCGGAGACCTATCGGCAACTCAGCCTGTTCGGCGACGTCTTCGAGAAGGTCCGGACGGACTACGTCGAGCGGCCCGAGGAGGCGAAGCTCGTCGAAGCGGCCATCAACGGCATGCTGACGTCGCTCGATCCGCATTCGAGCTACATGGACCCGAAGAGCTTTCGCGACATGCAGGTGCAGACCCGCGGCGAGTTCGGAGGACTCGGGATCGAGGTCACGATGGAAGAGGGCCTCGTGAAGGTCGTCACCCCCATCGACGAGACGCCCGCGGCCCGCGCCGGGATTCTTGCCAACGACATCATCACGCATATCGACGGCGAGCCCGTCCAAGGGCTGAACCTGAACCAAGCGGTCGAGAAGATGCGCGGCCCGGTCAACTCCGGCGTGACCCTGAAGATCCAACGCAAGGAGGCGAAGGAACCGCTCGAGGTGAAGCTCAATCGCGAGACGATCCGCATCCGGCCCGTACGCGCCCGCGTCGAGGGCGGAGACATCGTCGTGATGCGGGTGACCCAGTTCAACGAGCAGACCTTCGAGAACCTGCGCACCAACATGGACAAGCTCGCAAGCGAGGTCGGCCCGGAGAAACTCAAGGGTTTCGTCATCGACCTGCGCAACAATCCCGGAGGCCTGCTCGACCAGGCCATCATGGTCTCCGACGCGTTCCTGGACCGCGGCGAGATCGTCTCGACCCGGTCGCGCAATGCCGACGAGACGCAGCGCTTCAATGCCAAGCCGGGCGATCTCGCCAAGGGCAAACCCGTCGTGGTGCTGATCAACGGCGGCTCGGCGTCGGCCTCGGAGATCGTCGCCGGCGCTCTGCAGGATCACAAGCGCGCCACCGTGATGGGGACGCGCTCCTTCGGCAAAGGCTCGGTGCAGACCATCATCCCGCTTGGCGGTCAGGGCGCGCTGCGTCTCACGACGGCCCGTTACTTCACGCCGGCGGGGCGCTCGATCCAGGCAAAGGGCATCGATCCCGACGTGGAGGTCCTGCAGGAGGTTCCCGAGGAACTCAAGGGCAAGGACGAGACCAAGGGCGAGGCCGGATTGCGCGGCCACCTGCGCAACGGCAATGCGGCCGGCGAAAAGGAGGAGCGCGGCGGCTCGTCGGCCTACGTTCCCCCGGATCCCACGAAGGACAAGCAACTCGCGGCCGCCTACGAGCAACTGCGTGGGCTTCGCAAAGGTGCCGCGAACACCACCAACACGGGCGTACCGAACTGAACCGTTTGGTCCCGTTGCAGGCTTAGGACTTGGCGGCCCGTCGCCTCATCGCTCAAGATGACGCGGCGGGCCGTCTTGATTCGAGCCCACTCCGAGGCAAGGTGCTCCCCGTGGATACGATGTCCGATGAATTGACGCGACCCCTCGGTGTCGCTCCGCCGAGAACGAGGTCGTTCCAGCGGGCCGGACGCATCCTGGGAGTTCTCGGTGTCGTCGGGGCAGCCGGCCTCGTCGGGTTTGTCGCCCTCGTTCGCGGTTCAGGCGAACCCGTTGCGGTCGCGCCGATCGTGGTTCGTGAAACCACGGCACCGCCCGCCGCCGTGCAGCCTGCGGAGAGCGCGCGCCGGAGCGCGCAAGCCGTGGAGGGTGCGTCGGGGGTGTCGGTGGTCCGTCCGCCGGGCGAAGCCGCCCCCGGCTCCGTGGTCATCCGAGTTCCGGACGTCGCGGTGCGGCTCGAGCCCGCCCCCGACCCGCGCCTCGTCGAACACTCCCGTTTCGGGCTGCTTCCCAAGGTCGGTCACGACGGCGCTCGACCCGTGCAGGTCTATGCCCGCCCGGCTCCCGCGAAGACCGGCCCTCGCGTCGCCATCGTGGTCGGCGGTCTGGGGATCGGCCAAAGCGCGACGGGCGAGGCCATCTCGAAGCTGCCGGCGGCCGTGACGCTCGCCTTCGCGCCCTATGGCGGTGATCTCGAGCACTTCGTCACGCAGGCTCGCGGCGACGGGCATGAAGTGATGCTCCAGGTCCCGATGGAGCCTTTCGACTATCCCGACAATGATCCGGGTCCGCACACCCTGACCGTCCGCGCCAGACCTCAGGAGAACATCGAGCGCCTGCAGTGGGTCATGGGACGGTTCACGGGATACACCGGGCTCGTGACCTTCATGGGGGCGAAGCTTACCGCGGATGAAACGGCGCTCGCGCCGATCTTGAGGGAGGCGGCCGGCCGCGGCCTCGTCGTTCTCGACGACGGATCCTCGTCCCGGTCCGTCATTCGGACCGGCACGACCGCGCAGGCGACGACATTGCGGGCGCAAGCCGTCGTCGACGTGGTGCCGCGGCCGGAAGCCGTCGACCGGGAGCTCGCCCGCCTCGAGGAAGCCGCACGGCAACGCGGGTTCGCGATCGGCACCGCGAGTGCGTTTCCGACGAGCGTGGAGCGGATTGCGCGGTGGGCGGCGGCGCTCGAGTTGAAGGGAATTGAGCTCGTGCCGGTGAGTGCGCTCACCGAGGGACCTCGATGACCCGGCGAGGGCCTTCGCCGCAAGGTCAACTCCCCTACCGCCCCTGTGTCGGCGTCATGCTCCTGAACCGGGAGGGCCTCGTCTTCGTCGGTCGGCGACGGTCGGACGCCGGGAACGAGCACGTGGCCGACGGGTACGCGTGGCAGATGCCGCAGGGCGGGATCGACCCCGGGGAGGACCCCTACGTCGCGGCCTTGCGCGAACTCTACGAGGAGACGAACGTCCGCTCCGTGACGCTTCTCGCCGAGGCGCCGCAGTGGTACGCCTACGATCTTCCCTCCGTGGTCGCTGGCCGGGCGTGGAGGGGCCGCTATCGTGGCCAAACGCAAAAATGGTTCGCGTTCCGGTTCGAAGGCGATGACAGCGAAATCGACATCAGCCGTCCCGCCGGCGGGCGTCACAAGCCCGAATTCGACGAATGGCGCTGGGAGACCATGCGCCGGCTGCCCGAGTTGATCATTCCCTTCAAGCGACCCGTCTACGAGAGCGTCGTCGCCGCCTTCCAACACCTGGATCCCGCACGAGCCTGACGCGCCGCGGGGCGCCGAAACGCGGCGATTGCCCTTTCCCGCCGCCGGAAAGGCTGCAACGGACGGCGGGTCCGCGGCGCCTCGGGCCTTGAAGAGCCGTCGTGCAACAACATAACTCACGGCAGGGGACCGGCACGCCGGGGCCCCCGGTCGAGAGGAGAGTTGCGCCATGGTGGGAGCCGCCCAGGACGATCCCCGACCTCTGGTCCTCGTCGTCGAGGACGAGGTCGTACTCTGCGACACGGTGGCGAACGAGCTCGAGGATGCGGGGTACCGGGTCATCACCTCGCTGACCGGCGAGGGAGGCTTGGCCGTGCTGCAGGGGTCCGACCCCGTCGAGCTGCTCTTCACCGATGTCCGGCTTCCGGGATTCGTCGACGGATGGCGCCTCGCGGAGGCGGCACGGTCGCTGCGACCCGGGTTGCCGATCGTTTATGCCACCGGGTACAGCCTCGGGCTCACACGAGAGCTCGCGGCGAGCCGCATCCTCACGAAACCCTACCGGTCATCGGCCGTGATCCGCGCCTTCGAGCAACTCGGCGTCGTGGGCAGGCCGGGATGAAGCAAGCCCGATCCAGGCTGCCGACGAGGCTCCGCTCCACCGGGAGGAACGGGGCGGAAGGTCCCGCTCGGCAGGCCCGGTCGATCAGCGGTGGTTCGATCCGCCCCTCCTCGCTCGCGGAGGGCGGCACCGGATGGCTCCGCGACCGAAAGGTCGGTGCGGGTCATGCTGCAACATTCGACGCAATGATCCTGCAACGGCGCCGCTCTAGCAGTTCCTCTCGGGAGGACAGATCATGACCGCCTCGATATCTCGCCTGCTCGCCCTTGCGATCGTCCTCGTCTTCTCCGCGGAGGCGTCCGCAGAGCATGCGCAACGCACCGAGAAGATGCCCTTCGGCGACTGCCTGTCGCTGATCGAGGAGGTGGCCGAGGAGCTTGGCGTCGCCGCGGTCGATCTGGAGCGCACGAGCGAGGTGCACGCGGCTCGGATCACGGCGGCCGACGGTCACGTCACGGTGGTGTGCAGACGGGCGAACCAGACCGTCACGCTCGTGAAGACGGCGGGCTGACCGGGACGGAACGCGGTCGGTGGGACCGGTCTCCGCCTCGGGGCCGGAGGCTCACACGGGCGACATCCGCTTCTTTCGCTCGTAAGCTTCCAGCAAGCCATGCTGGCAGCGCACGTAAGTCTGCGAGCCGCGCTGGCTTGTCCAGGTAAGCCGGTTGCCCACCACGGACATCCGAACATCGGCTTTCCAGCGGCGGCGGCTGTCCGCGCAGATGGCGGCGAACGTCCACGTGTTCCCGACCCGCTTGCTCTTGTTGAACGAGCATGTCGTCTCGCCCGCCCAGGCGCCCTGACTGCTGATCAGAGCCGGAAGGAGGCCGCCCCGGCTGAGTTGCGGGGAGCAGGCCTTCTCGTTCGTCGCCCAGACGCCGGTAAACGGCCCCTCCTGACGGTTCGCCGGCGGGTCCTTCGCTCCACGGTGCCCATCCGGTGTCTCGGCCACGATGGACCGCGAGCCTGCGTCCGCGCTCGTCTCCGTCGAAGGCCCGGCCTCAGGATCTTCCACAGCCTGCACGGGCGCATCCGCGGGCACCGGCCCCGGATCTTCCGCGGGGGCACCCGCGGGCACCGGCGTCGGATCTTGCGCGGTCTGAGCCGGCGACCCCGAAGCCTCGTCGGCGGGCTGCTCGGGCGGCCCCATTTCGAGGGGCTTTCGAGGCAAGGCTCCCGTTTGCATCTGCTGCCAGTTCGGAGCCATCTCGGGCGGGGGTAACGAATGGTCGTTCGACCAGCCGGCCGCGAGCAAGGTCCCGAGCGCTGCCGTCGCGCAGGCGATCAATGCCATCGCGGTGAGCGCGATGGCCAACGGCGGCCGCGTGGCGGAAAAGCCCGACGGAACCGAGAACGTGCGGATAGGCTCGCTGACCGGCGGCTTGCCGCGCCACGCGCCGACGAAGCGTCGGGCGCGCCGCGTTATTCGCTTGCGTTTTATCCTGAGCGCTCGAACGGAAATCCCACGCAGGAGAGCGCTGACGCCGACATGCACCATGATCGCTCCTGGTTTGCAAAGAATGTCTTTGTGAGCATCGCCGATTGCACCAATCCGGCACAGGATCGTTAAAAATTGGTTAACGCGTGCTGAAATCAGCGCAAACAACATGCTTTTTCTTGTGTAATTTGCGGGGCTTATCGGTCATGAAAATGTCTTAAATTGACGAGCCGAACGCGCGAACGCGACTTCAGGTCTTGCGTCGCCAGCTCGCTCGCGATCGTTTCCCACCAACCGCGGACGATCCTTGAGGAGACAGAGCCGTCCCGCCCTTGACGATCTCAACCCGCCGATGGGAGCTTTTTTCGCGGGGCCGCGTTGATCACTCGCAACAAGGGTCTTGTGCGGGGTAACGGTTCTGGAGGATCCATGACCATCCCGCGTTGCATTGCATTGCTCCTTGTCGCTGCGACCATTCCCTTGCCGTTCCTTTCGACCGCCCGCGCGCAACCGCACTGCGGGCCGCGCGATCAGATCGTGAAGGCTCTCGGGGAGAACTTCAAAGAGACGCCCGTTGGAATGGGAGTCACCGAGCCGGGCCAGCTGATCGAGCTCTTCGCGTCGTCGTCAGGATCCTGGACGATGGTCGCCACGACTCCGAATGGAACGTCCTGCCTTGTCGCGGCCGGGGAGAACTGGGACATGGTGCGTCGCGTCAAGGGCCACGGCATCTGAGGCGCCCATCGCAGCCACGGTCCTTCCGGCAGTTCGATTCGGCGTGCCTTGCGATGCTGCGATCACGACCGCTTTTCGCCTTGCCGGGGCGAAAAAATCGAACGCCGAATCATGGTGCGTCCGAGCGGTGGCACGACCACCGTCAACGCGCCGAAAGCCGGCTCAGTCTTACGATCGACTTCGCGGCTCAATAACTCGGCACGTGCCGGTGCTCGATGAGCGGCGCTTCCATTTCGAACCGCAGCCCGTCCCGGTCGAAGTCGAAGCGAATCTCGGCATGGCACTGCGTGGTAAGAACCCGCTTGAGCAGAACCGAACCGAAACCGGTCCGGGTCGGGGTCTCGACCGGAGGTCCGCCGCGTTCGACCCACGCGAGGTGTAGAATTTTTCTCTGATCCGGGCGCGCGACGTCCCACGTCACGAGCACGCGTCCGCCCGGCACCGACAATGCGCCGTGCTTTGCGGCGTTCGTGGTCAGTTCGTGCAGCGCCATCCCGGTCGGCACCGCGAGGTCGGCCGACAGTTCCACCGGCGGCCCCGTGAGGACGATGCGCTGCCCGTGGTCGTCGTTGTACGGCCCAAGTTCGTTCCTCAGCATCTCGTGAAGGGAGGCCGTTTGCCAGTAGTCCTCCGTGAGCAGGGTGTGGGTCTTGGCGAGCGAGACGATGCGGTTGGCGAAGGAGTGGTAGAATTCATCGACGGAGGTGGTGCTGCGGGCCGTGGCGCCCAGCAGGCCCTGCACGGTCGCAAGCGTGTTCTTGACCCGGTGGTGGAGCTCGCGGATGAGCAGGGACTGCCGCTCCTCGGTTCGCTGACGTTCCTCCAGATAGCTTTCGACCTCGCGCTGCCGCCGCCTTGCGCGCGCCGCCGACCGCACGGCGTTCACCAGGGTCGTGGGGTGAAACGGGCGCTCCAGGGCGGTCACGTTCCCGAGCATTTCGGTGATATGGGCGTTGGGCTCGGCACCGCGATAGGTGAGCAGGATGAAGGGCAGGTCGGACCACGGGGGTTGCCGCTTGATCCACTCCGCGAGGGCGCGCCGATCCGAACTCAGCAGCGCTTCCTCGGTCACGACGGCACAGCAGGCTCGATCGAGGCCGAGCACCAGGGAGGGAAGGTTCGGGCAGAGCACCGTGAGGGCTCCCACCTCCTGCAGAATGCTGGCTGCGACTTCGCCGTCCCGGCCGATGGGGGCCAGGATGAGAACAGGGCCGTCACGCTCCCACATTGCCCTCGCGATCCCCCAACAGCGAGGCACTGCTTCCCGCAAACGTGGGAACGCCGGTCAATACGCCTCTGAACTCCTCGAGCGGAGGTCCAACGCGGATCCCTGCTGAGTGGATCCGAAATTCCCGGATGGTGTCCTCGTGCGAGCCGGTCCGCTTCTTCATGACCGATATGGCCCGTCGAATGCGTCCGGCGGCCTCGAAGAAGCGCAGAAGCACCACCGTGTCGCTCAGATAGGTCAGGTCGACGGCCGACGCCATCTGCCCGACCAGTCCGTGCTGCGCCAGGATGAGAATCGTGACGACGCCCTGCTGGTTCAGGTACGTCAGGAGCTCATGCATCTGGAGAAGCATGAACTGCTCCTCGGGCATGGCGTTCAGGTAGCCGTTCAGGCTGTCGATGACGACCAACCGGGTGGCGTTGCGTTCGACCGCGTCCCGGATCTTGGAGGCGAACTCCCCGGGTGACAGATTGGCGGGATCGACCTGCTCGATCCGCAGGTTCCCTTCTTCCAGGTGACCGGACAGATCCATACCCACGCCCGCTGCGCGCTGGAGCAGAACGTGGCTCGCCTCGTCGAAGCTCGCGATCAGCGCCCGCTCGCCGCGATCGAGCGCCGCGGTCAGGTATGCCAGCGACAGCGTCGATTTGCCGGCGCCGGAAGGTCCGATCAGGAGCATGCTCGTTCCGCGGTCGAGGCCGCCGCCGAGGAGCGTGTCGAGCTCGCCGACGCCGCTGCACACCCGCTCGGCGGGGAAGACTTGGTGGTGACGCGCCGCGACGAGCCGCGGAAACACGTTCAATCCGCCCTTCGTGATCACGAGGTCGTGGTAGCCGCCCCAGAACGCGGTGCCGCGCATCTTGACGACGCGGATCCGCCGGCGTTCCGACCCGTATGCGGGGGCCTGTTGGTCGACCCGAATGACCGCATGGCTCAGGCTGTGGAGATTGAGGTCGTCCTGCTCCAGGGTGAGATCGTCGAGAAACAGCACGGTGACGTCGTGCAGGAGGAAAAAGCTCTTCAGGGCCAGAACCTGACGGCGATACCGCAGCGATCCCTGCGACAGGAGCCGTATCTCGGACAGGCTGTCGAACACCACCCGGGTGGGCTTCACGCGCTCGACTTCGGCCAAGGCCATCTGAACCGTCTCGCCAAGCTCAAGATCGGAGCTGTAGACCAGCGTCTGCTGAAGCTTCGGGTCGACGCTGAGCTCCGGCGGCACGAGCTCGAAGACGTCGAGCCCATCCAAGGACCAGCCGTGCCGGTCCGCCATCGAGACAAGCTCACGCTTGCTCTCGGCCAGGGTGATGTAGAGACACCGCTCGCCCTGCCGCACGCCGTCGAGGAGGAACTGCAGTCCGAGGGTGGTCTTGCCCGATCCCGGCCGCCCCTCGATCAGATGAGCGCGGCAGGAGGCGTAGCCCCCGTGCAGGATGTCGTCGAGACCTGGAACTCCGGTGGAAATGGGCGCAGCGTCTTCCGTCACAGGGCACCTGATCAATGCGTCGTTTTCTTGCACCGCTAGCACGCGAAAGGACCTTGGTACACGTGAATATCGTTGCTGCCGGCGCCGGCCGCTCAGCAGGCGGGGCCCGCTCCGGACCCGGTCGCGACCAGGTTTAGCGATGAGCGCGCCGAGTGCTGCCGCCGTCGAGCCGTTGCCGACGGGTCCCTGAACCGCCGCGGATAAACGCAAGGAAACCGTGACGAGCGGCTGCGCCAGCGAGACGGCTTCGCGGGGCTGCTGCGATTTCTTTGCTGCCGAGGTGGAACGTCGGACCAAGCGGCGGTTTCATTAACCTGGGTTAGCCGCTCGGGGCGGTCCCTTGAGGAAAAACGCTGCAGGAGTGTTCATCATGCCGGAGCGTTCAGAAGACGTTCGCCTGCCCGACGTGCACGACGTGACACCCGACGTGGCGCTCTTCATCGTCGGGCGCGCCCTCGCGGACGCCTACAGCGGCACCGTCGAGGAACCGCTCCCCGATGCTTTGGTCGAGGTCCTTCGGCGGCTGGAGCGTCTAGAGAGATAGCATCGCTCGAGAATGCCGGCCGCCAAGGTTGACCATGACTTCGCCTAGCCGGCGAGGTTTTCCTTGCCACCGGGTGCGGACGCTTTCTTGGCGCCTGCGCCCATCCACGAGGCCCGCGAAAAGGCCCGCTTGCGATGCACCGGGCACCAGGAGTAGCCGCGCACCGCAGGCTCCCCGCAGAAGTACTCGGTCTGATCCCAGGTGTCGCCCAAGGGCCAGCGGCAGCTCGATACCCGAAGTTCGAACAGCCGAATTCCGTTTGCGCTCTCCTCGTGCATCGGTCCCGCTCCTTTTGCGCGAGGATCCTAGGCGGCACTGGATAAAGATCGTGCGTTTGGAAAAGGGACAATTTTACGAGAACCGATTCGTCGACGCGCGCCGCGCCCGCCTCTCACGATCCGCCGGCGTTCCTGTAGTTGCCGTCGCACCCTACTCGTGCTGAGTGGCGTGCTTCGTGTCCATCCTTTCTCGCGGTTTCCCGAATGCTCGACTTCTTTCGACAGCTGCTCGCATCCGACAGCCTTTCGCCGCATGGGATCTGCTTGCTGTGGCGGCCCGAGCTCGTTTGGACGCACGCGATCTCGGACGCGCTGATCGGGACGGCTTACTTCTCGATTCCCGTTGCTTTGGCCTACTTCGTCTCGAAGCGGCCTGACGTTGCTTTTACGTGGGTGTTCTGGGCTTTCGCGGCGTTCATCCTGGCGTGCGGCACGACCCACTTCTTCTCGATCTGGACACTCTGGTTCCCGGACTACGGCGCCGAGGCGCTCATCAAAGCGACCACCGCCGCGGCTTCCGTCGCCACCGCCGTCGCGCTGTGGCCGCTCCTCCCGCAAGCCATGGCGTTGCCGTCGCCGACGCAGTTGAAACTGGCCAATGCGTTTCTGGAAGAGCGGGTCCGGGAACGCGACGATGCCCTCGGCGCTCTCAGGCGCGAGACCGCCGAGCGCCTCAGGACCGAGGAGATGCTCCGTCAGGCGCAGAAGATGGAGGCGCTCGGTCATCTGACCGGCGGCATCGCCCATGACTTCAACAACCTGCTGACGGTCGTTCTCGGCAACCTGGAGACGATTTCCAAGAGAAGCCGCGATGACAACGATGCCGTGGCTCGCGCGCTCAGGAATGCGACGGTCAGTGCCGAGCGGGCCGCGGCGCTCACGCAGCAGCTCCTGGCCTTCGGGAGAAAGCAGAGCCTGCAGCCGGTCCCATTGAGCGCGAACGCGATCGTCGACGGTGTCGTGGGCCTTTTGGCCAGGACGCTCGGCAACGACATCGAGGTGACGACCGATCTACGGCCGGATCTCTGGACCGTGCATGCCGATCCGCATCAGCTCGAAAGCGCGCTCCTCAACCTCGCCGTGAACGCCAAGGACGCGATGCCCGCAGGCGGCACTCTGACGATCCGCACCCGCAACATCCCCGCTGCCGGGCCGGCAAACCGCGAAAGCCGGCCGGGCGGCGAAGAATTCGTGATGATCGAAGTGGCCGACACCGGGACGGGGATGACCGAGGACGTAAAGGACCGTGCCTTCGAACCCTTCTTCACCACGAAACCGGTCGGCCAGGGAACCGGGCTCGGTCTGAGCCAGGTTCATGGTTTCGTCACCCAATCGGGGGGACGGGTTGCAATCGAGACTCGGATTGGCGGGGGCACCGCAATTCAGTTATACCTCCCGCGCGCCGCTTAGAGGGAACCCGCGACCATGCAAATGCCACGGCTCCTGGCCTCGTCGGAAAACGGCCCCGGACTGTCCGCCATGACGGTGCTCATCGTGGAGGACGACGACCTCGTTCGGGACCTGATCGCCCGCGAGCTCGAGGAAGCAGGCTATGTGGTCGTCGAGGCCGTCACCGCCGAAGATGGTCTGAAGGTGCTGGAACACCAGCCCGTGAACGCGCTGTTCACCGACATCCGTCTTCCCGGTGCCCTGGACGGCTGGCAGCTGGCCGAACGGGCGCGCAAGCTCGATCCGGTCCTTCCGGTCATCTATGCCACCGGATACTCCGAGGAGACGCCGCGCGTCGTCACGGGCGGCGTGTTCCTTCGCAAGCCTTATGTTCCCTCGACCGTCATGGCCGCGCTCGACAGGCTTCTCGCGCGGTGACCCGGGACGGCCGCGACGCGGCGCCCGCGAAGGAAACGGGGCGATGGAACCGCGTGCCGGCGATCGTGAAGATCCTCACGCTTTTGGCGTGGGGCGGGATGGCGCTGATGCTTGTTTGGTGGCTCGCCCCGGGTCCCTGACAGCCTGCCGCGAGGCGTGTTTTTTGGATGAACGACCCCGCAGTACAGATCTGACGCGCCGCTCCGCCACTCGGCCGGCTTGCTCCGCCCGATGCGCAGCCCGGGTTCATCATCGGCCGCGTCAAATCGACCGAGCCGGCCGATGAACGGCCGCAGCGCCGGCGCTCACGATGGAGGCGCGGCGGCTGAATCGCGGGCCGGCGGCGGCTGTCCCGCCTTCTCACCCAACATCGTCCGCAGCTCCTGGCTCAGGCCTTCGAGCGAAATCGACCTGAATTCATGAACCGTGATGCAGCGGTTCTCGATGTTCGCGAACACCGCGGCGGACGCCGAGGACCGACTTTCGTCCGGTTGCACGCTTGCCGGGCTTCGCCGCGCCTCCGGCCCGTCCGGATTGTCCTTGCCGACCGCAATGACGTACCAGACATTGCCGGTCCTCGCCGCCTCCGTGAGCATTCTGACCCGCTGCTTTGCCTCATTCAGAGCCTTGCGGCGTTCTTCGATCGACTCGCCCCGCGTGAACCCGAGGTTGGGGGGCGTATCGCCGCTCTCGCCGTACGGATGGACGAAATTCAACGTCATGCGCAGCCCATCCGCTCTAACCTCCTGGACCGGGAGCGCCGTCGCTTCCTTTCTGCCCTGAACGAACTCGCGCACGGCCACATCGCATGATCGGTATTCGTCTTGATCTCGTATGAGTGGCTTCGGGTCGGCGCGCGGTTCCGTGCCTCTGCGCCGGGGCGCGCTTTCCGCGATCCCGGCGAGGGCGACCATGCAAGCAAGGGCCGACCACGCAACTCGTGACATCACTGTCTTCTCCCTCCGAGAACATCCGGCTTTGGCAAAACAGGCAAAGCCGAGCTCATAAATATTTTACATCTACTTCGTCGAAGCCCAAACACCTTTCTGAGACGCTCGACGTTTTCGGTGCCCGGTGGGCCGATCAGGCCCGTTCGGGAGGGACCGAGTTGCGACGGCCCTCTTCGAAATGCGACCCGGTCCCGGCGACACGTCGCTCCCGCGCACAAAAGGCTCACCTCGCGGTTCCATCGGGAACTCACGCCCGCTAAGCTGCGCGGCCTCGTCCGCGGGCGAACGTGATTTGCCCGTTATCCTGATCGCCGTTCCCGGAGCTCGGATGTCGCTTGCCGCCCGATTGCTGTCGCTCGTGGCGCTGGCAGTGTCCCCCGCATTGACGGTCGTTGCCTTCAACGAGTTCAACCTGCGCCGGTCGAAGGATTCCGAGACCCGTCAGTTCGTCGCGGAGACGTCCGAGCGCGCGGGCGCGGAGATCCGTCAGGTCGTCGAGAACGTCAATCGCGTTTCTGCCATCGTAGCGAAGTTGCCCGAGGTGAGGTCCGCAGCCGCCGGGACCGGATTCTCCGAGGACTGTTCCGGGCTGCTGACGTCGCTGCGCCAGGACGCTCCCGGTCAGCTTGAATTCGGGATCGCCAACCGGGACGGTCTGATCGTCTGCACCACGCAAGGCGCCCGAACCGCACGGCCCGTGGAAGGCGCGCACTTCAAGCAGGCCCTCGAGACGAACCGGCTCGTCGTCGGCACGTTCGGCGTGAGCCGAACGACCGGAGCGCGCTACCTGACGTTCGCGCTGCCCATCCGCGACGACGCCGGTCGGGCGATCGGGGCTGTGCTGACCGGCGTCGATCTCGATTGGCTGAGCGAGCGCATGCGGCCGTTCCTCGGGCCCCGTCATGCCGTGTTGAGCGTTCACGACCGCAACATCACCTTTCTCGCACGGGTGCCCGACGAGGCTGGCCTGATCGGCAAGAAGCCCCCGCCGGAGGTCATGGCGGCCTCCCGCTTCACCGACCAGGGTCCGATCGAGGCAAAGGGCGCCGACGGCACGACGCGCATCGGGGCGATCCGCTCGGTAAAGGTCGGCGAAGGGGATCCCGACCTTTACGTCGCCTATGGCCTCTCGCGCGACGCCGTGTTCGTGGAGACGAATGCCGCAACGGTGCGTGGCCTCATGTTGTTGCTCGCGAGTGCGGCTCTGGCCGCCGGCGCGGCATGGTATGGCGGGCGTCGGTTCATTCGCGATCCGATCGAGCGCCTCCTTGCGGCGGCGCAGCGCTGGAAGGTCGGCGACTACACCGCCCGCGTGTCGCTGACCTCCGCGTCCTCGGACTTCGACCGTCTCGCGAAGGCGTATGAGGAGATGGCAGATGCCCTCGCCTCGCGGGAGCAACACCAGCGCCTGCTGATCAACGAGCTGAACCATCGCGTCAAGAACACGCTCGCGACAGTCCAGGCCATCGCGGGACAAGCGTTCAAGACCGGGGAGCACCCGGACGTGCGCGGGACGTTCGAGGCTCGCTTGTTCGCCCTCGCCAAGACCCACGACATGCTCACGCGGGAGAATTGGGAAGGGGCCGAGCTGAGCGACCTCGTCGCGGAGGCTTTCGCGCCCTACCGCCGCGAGGGCGGCGCACGGTTCGAAGCCGAGGGGCCGAACCTGTGGGTGAAGCCGAGCATGGCCCTGGCCCTCTCGATGGCGTTCCACGAATTGGCGACGAACGCGGCGAAGTACGGTGCTCTGTCGGTCCCGTCAGGCCGCGTCGTCATACGCTGGAGCATCACGGACGGCGGCACGAGACAACTCACCGTCCGATGGGAAGAGAAGAACGGCCCTCGTGTGTCACCACCGCGCACCAGGGGATTCGGGTCGCGGCTGATCGAGCGCAGCCTGGCCGCGGAACTCGGGGGTGAGGTCCACCTCACCTACGACCCCTCCGGGGTGGTGTGCACGCTGAAAGCTCCCCTGGACGAGACGGACGCGGCGCTGCCCGCCACCGCAACCGGGTAGCCCGAGCACGCCGACGCGCAATCCCTTCGGCGCCTCGAAACGCAGGTCGTCGCGACGTGCGTCGGTGGTCGGGATCGGCGAACGACGGGCGAGGTGGTCTCCTCGCGCCGGCGCCATGAACCGATCAATTTTATCGTCCCTGGAGGACGTATCTTAGCGCCGCCCGACTGAAATGCCGACATGCCGTCGGAAGAAGAGAAGTACGTTTTGGTCTGTCCGGAGTGCGGGTCACGGACGTTCGAAGTCCACGACCCGAAGGCCGTCGACGCGACCGTTCACTGCGCGGAATGCCAGGCCGAGGTCGGCCGTCTGGACGAGGTCATGGCAACCATCGAGGCGCGAATCGAACGGCAGGAGCAAAAACGGCGCAGACGTGGGTTCCATTGAACGCGTCGGAATGGAGACAGCCGCCCGACGTCCCGCGCCGGAAACCGGGTTCGGGGCCTTCGAAGGGAACGGGGCCTGATACGCAGCGCGGCCCGAGTCGAGGATCGCTCGGGAAGGTTAAGCGACCGTCACCGCGGGATCCTGGATCGTAGGAGGGGCTTGGCGCGCGTGGGAGCCGGTGCCAGCCGACGGAACACCCTCGCGCGGGACGCTCGCCACCCATCGTTCCCGCCACAGGCTGCCAACCCTTAGAGACATTTTCGGCGAAGTGGATCCGGTTCGCCGTCAACAATTGCGGCACAAGAAAGAAAAGAGCCGATTCCACGTCAGTGGAAACGGCGCCAGGACCAAGCACGGGCTTGTTCGTTCATCCTCTGGCTGTGGCTTTCCCGCTACAGCCGTTTCGCTGCAAATCAGGGCATTAAGGTAGACGTCTCGTCCGCTCTGGCAGAGCCGGGGGCCGCTGAGGCCCCTTGGGACAGACTAGCGCCCCGGCTCATCGCCGGGGCGCTTCTTTGTTCCTGGCGCGCGGGGCGAAACACCGAGAAAGCGTCCGGTCGTACGCCGCAAGGCCCGGGCGCGAGAGAGTCCAAGACGGCGTTTTCACCGTGCCACGGGCGCTGCCGGCAACAGAATTACCGCGATGAAACGGGATTGCCGAAGATCTGTGAGGTCCGGCGCCGGCGGTCATGCTCAACGCTCGAGCCCGTGACGCGAAAGGAACACGCGGCCTCGCGGGCACGGATCGGCCACCAGGTCTCGGCGACTCAAGGCCGTCAGCAGGCGTGAACGCGAATGGTTGCCCCTGACAGGACCGTGTAGACCCGGGTCGCGCACGGGGCAGAGCCAGGTCGAGCCGCATCGATGACCTGCGGCGGCGGCAGCGGAGCGATCACGCGCGCCGGCCAAACCTCGATCGAACCCGTTGCGTCCTCCTCCAGAGGATCGGTCGCCTGCGGGCTCACGGCATCGGGGACCGAGGCGGCGGGGAGGTCGACGGGCGGGTCGACCCACTGGCGCCGCTGCTTGGCTGCCGCCGTCGCGCCATGTGCGACGAGAATCAGAACACACGCCCCGACGAAACCCTTGGACCACCTCACGGCGTCCTCCTCTCCCTCCACGGGAGAGCAACGTTTCCGGCCCCGGTTGGTTGCGCGGGCCGCCGGCACTTGCGCCCGTTCCGGGATGCGTGCGTCATGCCCTCATGAAGCTCCGACTGATCGTGCCAGTTCTCTACCTTGCGGTCGCGGCTTACGCCTGGGTCGACTTCCTGCGGCTGCCGAAACATGGTCTCGCGAATGTCGGACCGATGCTGGTCACGCGACCCGTGGCGCTCGTCGGACTGGTGCTGACCGAGGTCGCGGGAGGTGACGCCTTCGTGCTGCTGCCGAGCGGTTTTGGCGACTATGTCGATCACGCCCTATACTACTGGCCCAGTGTCGGTGCGACCGCACTCCTCCTCGACTGGATTGCGGCCATCTTCACCTGAGCGTTCAAGCGGGCCGCGCCCGAACACCGACCTGGAGAGATTGACCTCGCCTAAAACCAAAGGGCCCGCCGGCCTCCAATCGATAGCCATAACCACCCCAAGGGAGGGTAGCATGCGTTCGCTTATGACTGCCGCAGCCGTTCTCGCTCTCGCGCTGAGCTCGACCGCGAGGGCCGCCGAAATCTCGATCTCGTGCAGCGCCCTCGGCAAGGAATACGACATCTGCAAGGACGGCGCGGAGGCGTGGGCCAAGAAGACCGGCAACACCGTCAAGCTCGTCTCGACCCCGAACTCCGCCACCGAGCGCCTCGCGCTCTACCAGCAGCTGCTTGCGGCGGGTGCCGGCGACGTCGACGTGTTCCAGATCGACGTGGTCTGGCCCGGCATCCTCGGCG
Organism: uncultured Alphaproteobacteria bacterium; assembly: GCA_963800985.1. GTDB lineage: Bacteria > Pseudomonadota > Alphaproteobacteria > Rhizobiales > Beijerinckiaceae > Microvirga. The sequence continues at coordinate 38,816 of CAWDDI010000033.1, forward strand.
ACCACTTCGTGGACCTGACCCAGAAGGCGCAGGCGCAGGTCGGGCAGCACTTCCCGACCGTGATCCGAAACAACACCGTCAAGGGCAAGCTCGTCGCCATGCCGTGGTTCGCCGATGCGGGGCTCCTCTACTACCGCAAGGACCTGCTCGAGAAGTACCGCCGCCCCGTCCCGGCGACGTGGGAGGAGCTCACGGAAACCGCCCGGATCGTCCAGGACGGCGAGCGCAAGGCCGGCAACGCCAATTTCACCGGGTTCGTGTGGCAGGGGAAGGCGTACGAGGGCCTCACCACGGTCGCGCTCGAATGGGTCTATTCGCACAACGGCGGCACGATCGTCGACGAGAAGGGCGAGATCACGATCAGCAATCCCAACGCCGCGCAGGCGCTGAAGACCGCAGCCGGATGGGTGGGGAAGATCAGCCCGGAGGGCGTCCTGAACTACACCGAAGAGGAGGCTCGGGGGGTCTTCCAGGCCGGCAACGCCGCCTTCATGCGCAACTGGCCCTACGCCTGGGCGCTCGCGCAAGGCGGCGACAGCGCCGTCAAGGACAAAGTGGGGGTGGAGCCGCTTCCCAAGGGCGGAGCGGACGGCAAGCACGCCGGGACGCTCGGCGGACAGCTCCTCGCGGTGTCGAAGTACTCGAAGAACGCCGACGCCGCCGTCGATCTCGTGATGTATCTCACGAGCGCCGAGGAGCAGAAGCGCCGCGCCATCGTGGGCTCGTTCAACCCCACGATCCCGGCCCTGTTCAAGGATCCCGACATCCAGAAGGCCGCTCCGTTCATCGGCGAGCTGTTCGAGGTCTTCACCAACGCCGTCGCCCGGCCCGCGACGGTGACCGGGGAGGACTACAACAAGGTGTCGAGCGAGTTCTTCAACGCCGTGCACCAGGTCCTGTCCGGCCGCGCGCAGCCCGAGCAGGCGCTCGCCGGCCTCGATCGTGACCTCAAGCGGATCAAGCGCGGCGGCTGGAAGGAGTGACGGGAAGCGCCGCCGTCGAGCCGCTCGGGCGCGAGGGGCGTCGCGTGCGCGCTCGGCGGCGCTCGAAGCTCCAGCGCTCGCGCGTCCGCTCGGCCTGGGTGTTCCTCGCGCCGATGCTCGCGGTGCTCGTTCTCGTCGCCGGCTGGCCGCTCGCGCGAACGGTCTGGTTCAGCTTCACGGATGCCGATCTCAACAATCTCTCCGACTACGCGTTCGTGGGGTTCGAGAACTATCTCGCCAAGTACGACGGCGAGTGGGTCGGCCTCCTCGTCGATCCGGACTGGTGGCACGCCGTCTGGAACACGGTCTGGTTCGCGCTCGTCTCGGTCTCGCTCGAGACGGTGCTCGGGCTCGCGGTCGCGCTCGTCCTGCACCAGGCCTTTCCCGGGCGAGGCCTCGTGCGCGCGGTCGTCCTCATTCCGTGGGCGATCCCGACCGTCGTTTCCGCGCGCATGTGGAACTGGATGCTGCACGACCAGTTCGGCGTCGTGAACGACCTGGCTCTGCGGCTCGGGCTGATTTCGGCTCCGATCGCCTGGACGGCGAATGCCGACGCGGCGCTTTGGGCGGTCGTGATGGTGGATGTCTGGAAGACCACGCCGTTCATGGCGCTTCTCATCCTCGCCGGCCTCCAGATGCTGCCCGGCGACATCTACGAAGCCGCCCGGGTCGACGGCATCCATCCCGTCCGGGTGTTCTTCCGCGTCACGCTGCCGTTGATCCGGCCGGCGATCCTCGTCGCGGTGATCTTCCGCGCCCTCGACGCGCTGCGGGTCTTCGATCTGATCTACGTGCTGACCGCGAATGCGGCCGACACCCAATCGATGTCCGTTTACGCCCGCCAGCAGCTCGTGGATTTCCAGGAGGTGGGTCTTGGGTCGGCGGCCTCCACCCTCGTCTTCCTCGTGATCGCCCTCCTCACCGTGGTCTACCTCATCGCCGGACAGGTGAGAATCGGCGCGGAGCCGGCGCGATGAAGCGCGCGTGGGGAAAGCTCGGCTTCTTCGTCCTCGTCGCGGCGATCACGGCCTTCGCGCTCTTCCCCTTCTACTACGCGGTCCTGACCTCGCTCCGCTCCGGAACCGACCTCTTCCGGGTCGCGTACCTGCCGGACACGCTCGACGTCTCGAACTATCGTGCGGTGTTCGAACGCCAGCCCTTCGGACGCAACATCCTGAACTCCGTCGCGGTCGCCTGCGCGGTCGTCGCCCTGTCGCTCCTGCTCGGCGTCACCGCCGCCTATGCGTTCGGACGCGTCGCGTTCCGCGGACGGACGCTCCTGCTCTTCACGATTCTCGCCGTCTCCATGTTCCCGCAGGTCGCGGTGCTCTCCGGGATGTTCGAGCTGATCCGCTCGCTTGGCCTGTACAACTCCCTCCCGGGACTCGTCCTCGCCAACCTCATGCTGACGCTGCCGTTCACGGTCTGGGTGCTCACCACGTTCATGCGCGAACTGCCGCGCGAGATCGAGGAGGCGGCGCTCGTCGACGGCGCCACCCCGTGGATCACGGTGCGGCGCGTGTTCCTGCCCCTCATGGCTCCGGCTGCCGTCACGACCGGGCTCCTCGCCTTCATCGCGGCGTGGAACGAGTTCCTGTTCGCACTCACCTTCACGCTCACCAACGAGCAGCGGACGGTCCCGGTGGCGATCGCGCTGATGAGCGGCAGTACGGCCTACGAATTGCCCTGGGGCACCGTCATGGCGGCCTCGGTGATCGTCACCGTGCCGGTGATCGGCCTCGTGCTCGTGTTCCAGCGCAAGATCGTGGCCGGCCTCACCGCCGGGGCGGTCAAAGGCTAGGGGGCTCGGATGGCCGAAGTGGTGTTGAAGGGGGTGCGCAAGTCGTTTGGCGGCACCCAGGTCATCCACGGCGTGGATCTGCACATCCGCGAGGGCGAGTTCGTGGTCTTCGTAGGCCCCTCGGGCTGCGGGAAATCGACCCTGCTGCGGCTGATCGCGGGCCTCGAGGAGATCACGGACGGGGAGCTCCTCATCGACGGCGTCGTCGTCAACGACCGCACACCCAAGGAGCGCGGCATCGCGATGGTGTTCCAGTCCTATGCTCTTTATCCGCACATGAACGCGTACGACAACATGGCGTTCGGGCTCGAACTGTCGAAACTCGCCCGCCGCGAGATCGACGAGCGGGTCCGGCGCGTCGCGGCGATGCTCCGCATCGAAGACCTCCTCGACCGCAAGCCCCGCGATCTCTCGGGCGGCCAGCGCCAGCGCGTCGCCATCGGCCGGGCGATCGTGCGCGACCCGAAGGTGTTCCTCTTCGACGAGCCGCTCTCCAATCTCGACGCAGCCCTGCGCGTGCAGACGCGCATCGAGATCGCCGGCCTGCATCGCGAGACCGGTGCCACGATGATCTACGTCACGCACGATCAAGTCGAGGCCATGACGCTCGCGCAGACGATCGTGGTCCTCAACGCCGGGCGCGTGGAGCAGGTCGGCGCGCCGCTCGACCTCTACCGCCGCCCGCAGAACCTGTTCGTCGCCGGCTTTCTCGGATCGCCCCAGATGAATTTCTGGACGAGCGAGGTCCGGCAGGTCGATCGCGGCCGCGCGACGCTTCGGGGACCGGCCGGAGGCGATTTCGAGATCCCGGTCCGGAGCGACGAGCTTCGCGCCGGCGAGACCGTGACGGTCGGCATCCGTCCCGAGCACATCCGCGTCGGCACCGAGGAGGGCATGACGGCGCTCTGCCGGATCGATCTCGTCGAGCAGCTCGGCGAGAGCCACCTGCTCCATGTCCGCACGCCCGAGCGCTCGATGCTGACGGTGCGCGTGCCGGGCGAAGCCCGCCACCGGGTCGGGGAGGAAGTGCCGCTCTTGCTCCCGGCCGATCTCTGCCACGTCTTCGACCGCTCCGGCCAAGCGCTGGAGCGCGCGTAGCGAGCGTGCCCGAAGTCGCTACCCGACGATCGCCTCGGCCTCGATTTCGACGGCATACTCTTCGCCGACGAGCCTCGCGATTTCGAGGAGCGTGTTGGCCGGTCGGACCTTGCCGAAGTAGCGGCCGTGCACCCGCGCGACGGGCTCCCACTGCGCGGCGTCGCGCAGGTAGACCCGCGTTCGCACCACGTCCGCGAGAGTGCCCCCGAGCGAGGCCAGGCTCGCCGCGATCTTGTCGAGGACGTAGACCGTCTGCCCGTGCACGTCGCCCGGGCACACCACCTCCCCGGCCCCGTGCGTCGCGGTCGTTCCGCTCACGAGAATGCGGTCGCCCACCCGAACCGCGCGGCTGTAGCCGCAGAGGGGCTCCCAAACGCTGCCTGAATCGATGCGCAGACGGTCCGGCCGTCCGTCCACCGGCACGGCCGTGTACACCGGGGGCAGCCTCTCGAGGTGGTCGCTGAGATCGCCGGACGCCGTGAGGAAAGGGGGCCGTCGGTACTCGTCGCCGCAATCCCCCGGAATGCGCCCGGCGCCGGCGAGCGCGTCGTCGATCCGGGCGCGGTCGTCTTCGTCGAGCGCGAACGAGAACAGCGCCGCATTGTCGGCCCGGTGTTCGCGCTCTCCAAGACGCGCGCCGACGATCACGGCGGCGACGGCCGGCTGCTCGAGGACCCAGCGCGTGGCGACGTTCGCGACCGAAACGCCGTGCCCGCGGGCTACACCGGCCAGCGCGTCGAGGATCGTCTGCAGGGTCGACCAGCCGCCGATCGTGTCGATGAAGCGCTTGTACTTCGACTTGCTCCAATCCGCGATCGAGACCGGTTCGGGCGCCCCGACCCAGCGGTCCGTGAGGAAGCCGCCGGCGAGGGTGCCGTAGGCGAGCAGGCGCACGCCGTTCGCAACGCAGAAGGCGCTCATGTCCTCGGCGGCGCGACGGTCGAGAAGCGAGAACGACACCTGGTTGGACACGATCGGAAAGCCGTGCTTCACGAGCACGCGCAGGTGATCGGTGTCGAAATTGGTGAGGCCGATGTGCCGGATCCGTCCCTCCGCGCGGAGCGCCTCGAGTTCCTTCATGGCGTCGATGTAGCCGGGATGCTCGAACATCCACCAATGAAGCTGCAGAAGATCGATGGATGCGACCCCGAGCCTTTCCAGCCGTTCGGCGATCCCGGCCCGCACGGCCTCGGGAGTCATCGGCCCCGGGGTCGGGCACCACTTGGTGAAAGCGGCCGGGCGGGAGGTTCCGGCCTCGCCCGCCTGCATCTCGAGGAAGCGGCCGGCGATGAGTTCGGCGCTGCCGTAGTGGTCGGCCATGTCGAAGCTGTCGAACCCCGCGCGGGCATACTCCGCCATGGCGCGCGCGGCGGCCTCGCGGTCGAGCGCCCGCCCGTCCCGCTCCATATCGGCGACCTGCCACAGGCCCGTGACCACGCGGCTGATCTCGAGCCCGGGCGCGAGGACGGTGCGGTCGGGGCGAAGCATGGGTGAAGTCCCGTCATCCGCGAAGGATCGGCTCCGCGCGCGACGCGGAGCCCGCCACGGGGTTTGCGTTCGCTAGCGTGAGGGAACCTTCGACTTCACGGCGTTCACCTCCTCGACCGACATCTGCCCGATCGTGGTAACCTCGCCGTTCTGGATCCGCCAGAGCCGGAAGGGCCCGGTGATGTCGCCGTTTTGATCGAAGCGCACGGGTCCGATCACGCCTTCGTAGCGGATCGGCTTGCCGTCCTTGATGAGCTGGAGCGCCTTCTTGAAGCCGTCCGGCCCCGCGTGGATCACCTCGCCGTCGCTCCCGGTGACCTTCCGGATCGCGTCCCGGATCGCGGCCGAATCGTGCTTGCCGGCCTGCGCGATGGCGAGACCCACGATCGCGGCCGCGTCGTAGGCCCGGTCGGCTGCGGGGGCGTTCGCGTCGAAACCGCCCGACATCGCCGGGTAGGCCTTGGCGAAATGCTCGGTCGAGGGCGTCTTCGTGGTGCCGGACGAAGTCCCGAACGCATCGTTGAGATAGCGCGGGCCGACATCGCGAATGAAGTCGGCGCTGTTCATGCCGTCGTTGAGGAGGAACTTCGCTGCGCCGCCCTGCGAAATCCAGGTCCGTGCGATCGAGGTGCCGTCACCCGGGTAGGCGACGAGGTAGAGGGCCGGCGGCTCCCCTTCGAGGGCGCGGGTCACTTCGGCGGCATACGAGGCCTGGCCCTGGTTGTAGGGCGTCGTCGTGGTGATCTGCCCGCCCAGCGCCTCATAGGCGCGGCGGAACTCGACCACCATGTTCACGCCGAAATCGTTGTTGACGTGAACGATCGCGACCTTCTTCAAGCCCTGGTCCATGGCGTATTTCGCCGCCGCGGTGCCCTGCAGCGCGTCCGACGTGATGGTCCGGAAGAAGATGCCGTTGGCCTTGCCCTCCTGGGCGATGCGGGTGAGCGTCGGCGACGACGAGGCGGGCGAGATCTGCACGACGCCCGCCGGGGCGGTGACCGAGGTCAGGATCGGCAGGGACACCGAGGAGATGATGCCGCCGATGATCGCCGGCACGCGCTTCAGGTCGACAAGCTGACGCGCCTGATCGACCGCGACCGAGCCCTGGCTCTGCGAGTCGCGCAGGTCCATGGCGAGCGGGCATCCGGCCGCGCCGCCGGCATCGTTGATCTCCTTGAAGGCGAGCTCGACCGACTTGGAAGCCGCCTGGCCGAAGCGGCCCGCCGGCCCGGTGAGCTCCACCACGACGCCGACCGTGTGAGGGCAGGACGGCTGCGCCGCGGCGGGCAGGGGCGCGAGGCTGGCGAGCGCGGCGGCTGAAAGAAGGACTGAGAGGCGCACGGCGAGGTTCTCCCCTGATGATCCTGTTCTTCCCGGGCGGCGGGCTGATGCGCCCATTCCGAAACCGGAGCGGATCCGGAGTGTTCAGCGTCGGCGGCGTTTTGGCAAGCACGGCCTGGATTTACTTCAGGAACGCTACGCAAGGCCGCCGGCTTGACACGGAGACTTCAGCAATCCGAAGCGATCCAGGTCTCGTGCAACGCAAGCCACCGCGGCCGCTCGCCTTCTTGCCCCGGCGCCGCGAGCACCGCCGTGGAGCGGCGGCGGGTAAGTCCGCCCTCCCCCTGCTGTTCCTCGACATAGCCGAGCACGACGAGAGGCGGATCGAGATGGAGGACCTCGGTCTCCCGGATCGCGATCCGGAACGCGCCGCTTCGTCCCTGCTTGCCGTAAGCCTGCCGCACCGTGTCGAGCACCTCGGCGCGGCGGAGCCGCCGCCCATGCGGCGCGACCATCGTGAAGGTCTCGGCCAGGGCGGTCTCCAGGCGGGCGAACGCGGCCGGGGTGTCCGGACCGGTGCCGCCGAGCCAGCTTTCGAAGAACGCGTGCAGGTCCACGACTTCCTTGAGCGCGGACCCCGCCAGGGGGTGCTCGATTCCGGTCACGGCGAGCCTTCTCGAACGTCGGCCGAGGAAGCGCTCGGCCCTGCCATCACCGGCGGTTGAGATTGTAGTTCATGATCCGCCCGTGCCGACCCTCGCGGTCCCGCTCGAGGGCGTAGGTGTCGCCCGCCGGTCCGGTTCGGCGAACGAGGACGGCGTCGATCGCCGCGCGGTCCTCGCCGTCGAGGGCGAAGGCGAAAACCGAGACGTTGTCGGGCAGGTGGTCCGCGTAACGGGCGCCCACGATGGCGCCGGCCACCTGCGGCCGGTCCAGCACCCATCGGGTCGCCACCGCGGTCAGGCTGACGCCGTGCTTGCGCCCGATCTCGCGGAGCGTCGCGAGCAGCTCCTGGAACAGGGGCCAGCCGCCGAAATCGTCGACGATCAGCTTGTATTTCACAAGCGACCGGTTGGCGAAGGGCTCCGTCGGCTCCGGTGCGCCGAGCCAGCGCTCGGAGAGGAACCCGCCGGCGACCGTGCCGTAGCAGAGGAGCTTGATCCCGCGCTCCGCGCACAGGGCCGTCAATGCATGCTCCGGGCGCGCGTCGAGGAGCGAGTACTGCACCTGCAGCGACACGAGAGGGACGCCCGCATCGAGGAGCGCCCGGGTATGGGGCGTATCGAAGTTCGTGCCGCCGATACGGTCGATCTTGCCCTCGTCCTGCAGCTCCTTGAGCATGAGGGCGGTGTCGACCGCGCCCGGCGCCTCGTAGTTCCACCAGTGGAATTGCACGAGGTCGAGTCGCTCCATGCGCAGCCGCTGCAGGGACCGGTCGACGATCCGGCGCACATAGGCGCGGTCGATCCGGCCGAGGTCGTCCCAGTCGGGGACGAACTTGGTGTGGACCTTGAAGCCGGCGAGAGCCTCGGCGCCGCGGAGGGCCAGCATGCGCTCGCGAAAGCGGCCGATCATGTCCTCGACGCCCGTATAGATGTCGGCGCAGTCGAAGGTCGTCACCCCCGCCTCGACGAAAGCCGCCATGTCGGCGAGCGCGCGCCCCGTCTCGACGGGCCCATGCCCGCCGGCGAGCTGCCAGCCGCCCCGCACGAGCCGCGAGACGCGGTAGCCCGGAGCGAGCTCGATGCTTTCGACGGCCGTCATCGCACGCCGTCGTCCGGAAGCGGGACGGCCGTCACGTCCGCGTGGCGGAAGACCCGCTTGGCCTGCCGGGTGATCCGGAAGCGGGTCGGGCAGTTGGGATCCGGGCACGCGACCTCGGCATCCGTGGACATCCAGTCGCTGGGATGGGTCGCGCGCTGTTTGGCGGGAAGGAGGGGCAGCAGCGCCGCGAGCGAGTACATCGAGAAGCCCTGGCCGGGCGGGAGGTGGACCATCTCCCCCCTGACCTCGAAGAAGTCGCCGGGCTTGGCCCCGCAATAGATCGTGGCGCCTTCCGGGGCGACGACCTCCACGCGCAGATCGTAGAGCTCGAAGGAATCGTGCGGCAGCGGTTCGCGCGAGCCGCCGGTTTCCGAATCGCGACCGTCGCCGGTCGCGGGCGTGCAGGGATCGTCCGACACGGGAAAGTGCCCCTTTCCTGTTGCAGGTCGGGCTTGTCATGACGCAAAGTCCGCGGTCCCGCAACACGGCCCTGCCCCAACGCTCATGCTGTCAGCCCAGTCGCTCACGAAGTCGTTCGGCGGAAACCGGGCCGTGGACGACGTGTCCTTCACGCTTAAGGACGGGACGATCACCGGCCTCATCGGGCCGAACGGCGCCGGCAAGACGACGCTTTTCAATTGCGTGGCCGGTCTGCACGCGCCGAGTTCCGGCGAGCTCAGGCTCGAGGGCGAGCGGATCGACGGCCTTGCGCCGGACCGCATCTTCGCACGGGGGCTGGCGCGCACCTTCCAGATCCCTCGGCCTTTTCCGGACATGACGGTCCTCGAGAACGTCATGCTGGCGCCGCTCGATCAGCAAGGCGAGCGGTTCTGGGCCAACTGGCTCATGCCGGCCCGGGTCGCCGCGCAGGAGCGCGCGGTGATCGCGCAGGCGCGACACTGGATCGACTTCGTCGGGCTATCGCATCTCGCCGACCAGCCGGCTCGCATTCTCTCGGGCGGACAGCGCAAGCTCCTGGAACTCGCGCGGGTGCTGGTCGCGAAGCCTCGTCTGATCCTGCTCGACGAGCCGGGCGCCGGCGTCAACCCGGCGCTGCTGGAGACGATCGTCGAACGGATCGTGGCGCTGAACCGGCAGGGGGTCACATTCCTGATCATCGAACACAACATGGACCTCGTGATGAGCCTGTGCCGTCCCATCATGGTGATGGCCCAGGGCAAGCTGCTGACGACCGGAACCGCCGAGGAGGTGAGCCGGGATCCGCGGGTGATCGACGCCTATCTCGGCGGGGCGATCGCGTGACCGCGGCGCTGCGCGTCGAGTCCCTCGAAGCCGGGTACGAGCCGGGGCTCCCGATCGTGCGCGGCGCATCGCTCACCGTGGAGCCGGGCGAGATCTTCGCCGTGCTCGGGCCGAACGGAGCCGGGAAGTCGACCCTGATCAAGGCCGTTGCGGGTCTCGTGCCGGTGTCCGGCGGCCGCGTGGCGCTGCTCGGACGCGACATCACGGGCCGCGCGGCGCACCGGCTCGCGCACGAGGGTCTCGGCTTCGTGCCGCAGACCGAGAACGTGTTCGTCAATCTCACGGTCGCGGACAATCTCGACCTCGCGGCATCGATCCTGAAAGCGCCGAAGCGACAGCGTCTCGACACGCTCTATGGGCTCTTCCCGGATCTCGCCCGTCAACGCCGGCTCCTGGCTGGTCGGCTGTCGGGCGGCCAGCGCCAGATGCTGGCCGTCGCGCGGGCACTCGTCGGGGCCCCGAAGATCCTCATGCTCGACGAGCCCTCTGCGGGCCTTTCGCCGAAACTCGTCGGACTGGTGTTCGAGAAGCTCGTCGAGGTCCGGCGAACGGGTGTTTCGATCCTCATCGTCGAGCAGAACGTGAAAGCCGCGCTTGCGATCGCGGATCGCGCCGCCGTGCTCGTGGAGGGACGGGAGCGCATCGTGGGCACGGGCCGGGAGCTCGCGCTCGATCCTCAGGTCGCGGCCCTGTATCTCGGGCATCGCGGGGCAGGACCGTGATGCTGCAGCTCATCGCCGACGGGTTCGTCATCGGCTCCATCGTCGCGCTCGGCGCGATCGGCGTCACCCTCGTGTACTCGATCCTCCAATTTGCGAACTTCGCCCAGGGCGAGTTCCTGACCTGGGGCGCTTATCTCGCCTGGACGGCCCTCATCGGAATCACCGCGGTGACCGGCCCGATGATGCCGATCGGCCCGTTTTCCTTCGGGTGGCCGCTGCTGGCTTCCCTGGTGGTCGCGGCCGCCGCCACCGCGGCGCTGGCGCTCGGTCTCGACCGCGTGCTGTTCCGCCGCCTTCGCCTGCGCGGCAGCGCCATCACGCTGATCATGGCGAGCTTCGGCGCCGCCCTCGTGCTCCGCAACCTGCTCCAGTTCCTCTATGGAGCCGTGCCGGAGTATTACAGCCGGGAGATCCAGGTCGCCCTCCGGGTCGTCCCACGCGACGTCCTCGGCGGCGTGCGCGTCACGCCCGACCAGCTCTTCGTCCTGGGCCTCACGGCGCTGACGGTCGTCTTCCTCCATGTGTTCCTGACGAGGACGACGCTCGGCAAGGCCATGCGCGCCACCTCGCTCAACCCGCAGCTCGCCCGGGTGACGGGAATCGATGTCGACCGCGTCATCCGGGCGACCTGGATCATCGGCGGCATTCTCGCGGCGGTGGCGGGCGTGTTCTCGGGCCTGACGGTGCAATTGCGGCCGCAGCTCGGTCTCGATCTCCTGCTCCCGCTCTTCGCCGCCGCCATTCTGGGCGGCATCGGCAGCGTTTACGGCGCCGTGGCCGGCGGGCTCATCGTGGGCCTCGCGGAAAGCCTCTCGGTGCCGTTGGTCGGCGCCGAATACCGCGCCGCGACCGCGTTCGTCGTGCTCATCGCGATCCTGCTCGTGCGTCCCACCGGCCTCTTCGGCGAGAAGCCCTGATGCCCGATCTCTTCGGCCTCCTCTCCTACGGGACCTTCTTCCTGGTCTTCGCGGCGGTTTTCGCCATCATCGTGCTCGGTCTCAATCTGCAATGGGGCTTCACGGGCCTGTTCAACGTCGGCGTCGCGGGCTTCGTCGCCGTCGGCGCCTACACCTCGGCGCTCCTGACCGGTCCCGATTATCCCGGTCAGGTCGGCGGGCTCGGTCTTCCGATCGTGATCGGCTGGCTTGGCGCGATGGCCGCGACCGGCGTCGCCGCACTGGTGGTCGGCGTCGCGGCCCTGCGTCTGCGACACGACTATCTTGCGATTACCACCTTCGGTATCGCGGTCACCCTGCAGCTCGTCGCGCTGAACGCCCAGCGCCTGACCGGCGGACCGTTCGGCCTGCAGTTCATCCCGAAGCCGCTTGCGGACGACGTCCCGGACAATCTCGCCTGGAACGCCGCCTACCTCGCGATCGTCGTCGCGCTTCTCGGCGTCGTCTACGCGGCGCTCGAGCGTCTGGTGCGAAGCCCCTGGGGACGGGTGCTGCGCGCCATCCGAGAGGACGAGACCGCCGCCGAATCCCTCGGCAAGCGGGCCTTCCGGTTCCGCCTGCAGGCTTTCGTGATCGGGTGCATGCTCATGGGATTGGGCGGCGCCCTCTACGCGCATTTCGTGGGCTACATCGCGCCTGAAGACTTCCTGCCGATCCTCACGTTTCAGCTCTGGACGATGCTGATCGTCGGCGGGTCCGGCAACAACCGCGGCGCCATCGTGGGCGCGTTCGTGGTCTGGGCCCTCTGGACGATGGCGGGCGGAGTCCTGCGCGAAATCGTGCCCGCGCAGCACCAAGCCAGGGCGGCGACGCTCCAGGTCGTGCTCATCGGCCTCATGCTGGTCGCAATCCTCCTGATCCGGCCGCGCGGCATCCTCGGGGAGGAGGCCGTCGTGTCGCGGCATGCCCGGTCCGCCCCTCCGATCGGGGAGCCAGACCCATCCCCGCCTCTCGGCACCGGGAGAACGTGACATGTCCTCGCTGCCGCGACGCGTGCCGATTTCACTTGGGCGGGACGGCCAGGTCTCCGGCCTGCTTCAAGTGCCGTCGGGAGCCTTGGCGTGCTACGTGCTGGCGCATGGGGCTGGCGCGGGGATGGATCACCCCTTCCTTGGATCGATGGCGACGGAGCTCGCCGACCGCGCCATCGCGACCCTTCGCTTCCAGTTTCCCTTCATGGAGCGCGGGTCCAGGCGGCCCGACCCGCCGGCCGTCGCGCAGGAGACCGTGCGAGCCGCGGTCAAAGTGGCCTCGGAGCTCGTCCCGGAGCTGCCGCTGATCGCCGGCGGCCGGTCGTTCGGCGGGCGCATGGCATCGCAAGCTCAAGCCGCGTCGGCCCTGGCCGGCGTGCGAGGCTTGGCTTTCCTCGGCTTTCCGCTGCACCCCGCCAAGCGCCCGTCGGCGGACCGGGCAAACCACCTCTTCGAGATCGACATCCCGATGCTGTTCCTGCAGGGCACGCGCGACGATCTCGCCGACCTTCAGCTGCTCCGGTCGGTCTGCGACCAACTCGGCGACCGGGCGACGTTGCGGTTGTTCGAGGATGCCGATCACGGCTTCCATGTGCGTGCGCGTTCCGGCCGGACCGACGCGCAGATCAGGGCGGACATCGCGGACTCGGTCGCGGGTTGGATCGGGTCGCTCGTAGGACCCTAAGGGACGACCGGAGGGAGGTCCCGGCTGATGATCGCGAGACCGCCCCTAGCTTTCGACCGCGATCGAGAGCGATACTCTTCAAGACCACCGGAACCGAAGGCGGTCAAAGCCGCAGGGTGAGGACCAAGGACCGTGGCCGACGATTCCGATCCCGATCACATGGCCATCAGGGCGATGAGCCGGACGGATCTTGAACGGGCGCTGGCCTGGGCGGCCGAGGAGGGCTGGAATCCGGGTCTCGCCGATGCAACCTGTTTTCGTGCGCGCGGATCCGGAAGGCTTCCTCATGGGCTTCCTCGGCGACGAGCCGATCGCCTCCATCTCCGTCGTGCGCTACTCCGCCGATTTCGGGTTTCTGGGGCTCTATATCGTGCGCCCGGAGCACCGCGGACGGGGGTATGGGCTGCGCCTCTGGGCGGCCGGGCTTCAGAGGCTCGAGGGCTGCACGGTCGGACTCGACGGGGTGGTCGCGCGACAAGCGGACTACGCCCGATCCGGGTTCCAGCTCCTCTATCGCAATCTTCGGTTCTCCGGCGCTCCGTCGGTCGAGAGGCCCACAGACGATCGGCTCCAGGCCATAACCGGTCCTCTGCTCGCCTCGGTGCGCCGTTTCGACCGCCGTTACTTTCCGGCAGCCCGGGACGGCTTTCTCGATCGGTGGCTGTCGCAGGCGGGCCACCGGGCCCTGGCCCTGATCGAGGACGGTGCCGTGGTCGGCTACGGAGTTGTCCGGCCATGCCGCACGGGATGGAAGATCGGCCCGCTCTTTGCCGATCGCCCGAGCGATGCGGACGTGCTGTTCCGGGCCCTTGCCGCGGCGGCAAGCTCCACACCCGTCATCGTCGATGTTCCCGAACCGAGCCCGGCGGCTCTCGAGCTGGCGGCTCGATACGGCCTTGCGCCCGATTTCGAGACGGCCCGCATGTACCGCGGCCGCGCGCCCGAGGTGCCGCTCGACGGCGTCTATGGGGTCACGACGTTCGAGCTCGGGTAACGAGGCGGAGTCGCTGCCGCACTGCGCCATCGATGGGAACTTCGGGCAACGCCGCCGCCCCGGTCAGGCCGACCCGGCGCCACGCCGCGACGCAAGGACGAGATAGGCCGCGGCGGTCCAGGAGAAGGCGTCGCCGCCGAGTCCTTCGCCCGTCGTGGGGTCGAAGTACTCGCAGAATCCGGCGCGCTCGATGGCCTCGAGCGTTCCCTGCTCGAGAGAGCCCGCCATCTCGTCGAGCCCGTTCGCCCGTAACCCGTCGGAGATCAGCCAATTCACGACCGCCCAGACGGGACCGCGCCAATAGCGCTTCGGCTCGAAGGCTGGAGAGAATGGCGCGGTCGAGGGTAATCCGACCACCATGCCGGCGCACCAACGGCGGATTTCGTCCTCCACGCTCCTGCGCTGCGCTTCATCGAGCCCCAGCGCGAGGAGCGGCATGAAACCCGCCTGGGTCGGCGCCTCGACGTCCTCGCCCGAGACGAGATCGCGAGAGACGAAACGAGCGAGCGGCGGCCGCCAACGCCGCGAGAGGCCGGCCGCCAGCCGGTCGAACATGGCCGAGAGTTCGGCGCGCTCCGCCTCCGTCCCGACCTCGGCGGCGAGTTGCGCGAGGTCTGCCGTCGCCCTGGCGAGGATCGCCGTCATCTGAACGTCGGCGACCTTGAAGGGCGCGGCGCCCCATTGCCTCTGCGGATCCCAGCCGCAATCGCGATACGTGTCGACGAGATGAATGAAGCGCTGGTAGTCGACGTCCCGCGGGCGCATCGACGGATCGACGTGGCCGGTGTCCTTGCGCCGGATCACGGTCGTCGTGGTCGTCGGCACGCGGGCCAGGGGCTCGTCCCAGGCCGGAGAATTGTCGCTGCCGCTCTCCCAAGGATGAAGGATCGCGACGAGCCCGAGCCCCTCCGGGTCGCGCGCCTTGAGCCACCAGCGATGCGAGCGCAGTCCGGCCTCGAAGAGCCGGCGAGTCCTGGGCGATTCCGTCCGGGTGGCGAGAGGCGACGGCGGCCTCATGGATCTGCCGCAGGGCCATGCCGAACACCGGCGGCTGCGTGATCCCGGAGGTGGCGACCCGGTGCCGCGTGCCCCAGACCTCGGGGCCCGGGAAGTAGGTGTCGCTCGGAGCATGGAAGACGATATGCGGAATCATTCCGTCGTCCCATTGCCCCTCGGCGAGCCGCTCGAGCTCGCGATAGGCCCGGTCCACATCGAAGGTCGCGAAGCCCATCGCGACGAACGCCGAATCCCAGTTCCACTGGAACGGATACAGGCGATCCGTCGGGACGGTGTAGCCGCCGCGATCGTTGCGGGCCAGGATCGCACGGGCGGCCCCGTGCAGGTCGGGCTTCTGCCGGTCACCCATGATGCATCCTCAGTCCAGGGCGATCGCTCGCCCGCTCGTGGCGTCGATCCAGGTCAGGCGGGCGGGATCGACCTGGAGGCCGACGCGCTCGCCGGTCGAGACCTTCGCGACGGGCGGCGCAACGATGCGGGCCAGCTGCCCTTCGATCGAGCCTGTGAGGAGAAGGTGGGAACCCATGGGCTCGACGACGCGCACGTCGAACGGAATCCCGGACCCGTCCGGGACGAGGCTCGCGTCCTCGCCCCTCAACCCGAGCTCCACCTCTCCCTCCTCGACCGGCGCGGCCAGCACCGCGGCGCCGACCTGCACCGTGCCCGCTTTCGACCGCAGCTTGATGAAATTCATCGGCGGGCTTCCGAGGAAACCGCCCACGAACCGCGTTGCGGGCGTGGCATAGACCTCGAGGGGCGAACCGATCTGGTCGATGCGGCCGCCGTACATGACCGCGATCCGGTCCGCGAGACCCATCGCTTCGGTCTGATCATGGGTCACGTAGATCGTCGTCGTCCCGGCGGCCCGCAGGACGGCCTTGAGTTCCGTTCGCATCTCGAGGCGCAGAAGTGCGTCGAGGTTCGACAACGGTTCGTCCATGAGCAGCACGGCCGGTTCGACCGCGAGCGCCCGGGCGACGGCGACGCGCTGGCGCTGCCCGCCCGAGAGCTTGGCGGGATATCGGTCGAGGTGAGATTCGATGTGGAGGAGGGCGGCGGCACGCTCCACCTTTCGCTTCATTTCCGCGGCGTCGACCTTTTGCATGCGCAACCCGAAGGCGACGTTCTCGAACACCGTCATGTGCGGAAACACCGCATAGTTCTGGAACACCATGGCGAGGCCGCGTTCGCGGGGCGGGCGTTGGCTCACGTCGCGGCCGCCGATGACGACGCGTCCTGCCGTTTGCGATTCCAGTCCCGCGATGATGCGCAACAGCGTGGTCTTGCCGCAGCCGGACGGGCCGAGAAGTGCGACGAACTCACCGTCCCGGACGGTCAGGGACACCCCCTGCAGGGCTTGGAAGGCGCCGAACTCCTTGACGACGCGATCGATCACGATGTCGGCCATCGAGCTTCTCTATTTGCTGGCGATCCCCCACACCGCGAACAGGTATCGCCTGACCGCGAAGATGAAGAGCACCGAGGGGACGATGAGGATGAAGCCGCCCGCAAAGCGGTAGTGGAGCGGGCTCTCGGACAGGATCTTGAGGAGATAGGCCGTGAGGGTCCGCTCCCGAACCGTCAGGATCGACGCTGCGAAGACCTCGTTCCAGGAGATCACGAACGCGAAGATCGCGGCCGCCGCGAGTTCCGGCAACGCGAGCGGCAGGACCACCTTCACGAAGGCCTGAAACCGGGTGCAGCCGAACACCCACGCGGCCTCCTCGTACTCCCGCGGGATGCCCATGAAGAGACTTTGCGTGACGAGCGCCGCGAAGGGCAGCGCGAGCACCGTGTGGATGAGGGAAACGCCGAACGGCGTGTCATAGAGACCGATGCGGATGAACGAGACCGTCAGAGGCAATGCCAGGATGGCGAGCGGGAAGGCGCGCGTGAGGAGGACGAGGAGGCGGTAGGCGTTCTGCCCGCGGAACGAATAGCGCGCGAGCGCATAGCCCGCGGGCGCTCCGAGCAGGAGCGAGAAGAGAACCGTCAGCCCCGCTGCGATGAACGAGTTCAGGAGGGCGTTGAACACGCCCTCGATTCCGAGGAACTGCATCATCGCCGTGATCGACAGGTCCGTAGGCCAGATCGACTTCGGCCAGCGAAACACGCCGAGCCGGCCGCCGAACGCGCCCAGGGCGACGAAGTAGATCGGCACCAGAACCCAGGCGAGGAGCGCCGCCATGCCGGCCCACAACAGAAAGCGCCGGGCCGAGGGCAGGGACACGGCCTGCGCACGGCCGGCGGGCCGGACCGTCGACACGCTCGCGGTCATGGCAGTCGCTCCGGGTCGACTTTCAGGGCGCGCAGATAGACCGCCGTGGCGGCAAGCGAGATCGCCATGATGAGGACCGCGTAGGCGGCGGCGACGCCATAGTTCTGGTTCTCGTTCTGCCAGGTGTAGGCCTCGCCGGCGAGGACCGGGAAATTGCGGCCCCCGAGCGCGTAGACCACCGCGAAGACCTCGAAGGCGAGCACCGTCCGCAGGATCAGGGCCGATTGGATGCTGGGTTTCAGCAAGGGCAGCGTGATCTTCCGAAACCGCGTCCAGGGCCTCGCCCCGAAGATCTCCGCGGCCTCGGAAAACTCCTTCGGGATCAGCTGCAAGCCGGCGATCAGGATCACCAGGACGATCGCCGTGGCGCGCCAGACCTCGGCGAGCACGATCGCCAGGAACAGCGCCCAAGGCGTTTCCTGCGAGAGCCACCCGACGGGCCCTTGAATCACGCCGAGGCCGTACAGGGCGGAGTTGAGATATCCCGAGTTCTGGAGGATCGAGAGCCAGGCAAGCCCGGCGGCAAGGTCCGAGATCCCGAGCGGGATCGTCAGAATCCACAAGGCGACGTCACGGCCTTTCTCCAGCTTCGACACCATGACCGCCATGGTGAGCGCGAGCGCGAGCTGGATCGGGACGACCACCAAGGTGAGGAGAAACGTGTTCTGGATCGCCAACCCGAAGTTCAGATCCCCCGCCATGCGTTCGTAATTCGCCAGCGAAAGCCCGTCGCCGCTCGAGAAGGAGAGCCAGATCGTCTGCACCAACGGCACGAGGAAGAGAGCGGCGAGAAACGCGACCGACGGCGCGATGAGCGCATAGGGGCTCCAGGAGGCACGCGCGGGCATGGCACCGCTCCAAGCAGGGGACTCGGGGGAGATCCGGCGGCCGTCGCGCCGCCGGACCCAAGATCGGCCGCCTACTGGATCGGGCAAGCACCCTGGCTCGGCTCGTCCGGAGCCCAGCACGGCGCACCGGTCTCCTTCATGAGTCCTTCGAGGATCTTCGCCTGACTCTCCAGCACCGCCTTCACGGGCTCATTGCGAAGGACGATCCGCTGGAACGTGTCCATGTAGACCTTGCTGAACTCGCCACCCTTCGCCCCCAAGCCGACCGGGAGCAGCGACAGCAGTGCATCCTTCGAGCCTTGCGTCGCCGCAACCGCGCTTGCGAGGAGCTTTATGCCAGGCGCGAGGTTCGGGGGTAGATCCGCCTTCACGACCGGGAAGAAGCCGACTTCCGCGGCCGTGGCGAGCTGGGTTTCGGGCTTGGTCATATGCTCGATCACCGCGGCGGCACCGGCGCGGTTTGGCGCGTCCTTGGGGATCGCGAGCCCTGCGAGGACCGGCATGTAGCCGCGGCCCTTGGGTCCCGCCGGCGCCGGGAAGGTCACGAACTGGTCCGGCTGGGCGCTGAGCGCTTCCTTGACCCGGGCGATGTGATCCCACGCAATCCACACCTCGCCGGCAAGCAAGGGTTCCTGCATGAAGTTGTAGTTGGTCGAGTTCGGGCTCGAGAGAGCCCAAAGCTCCTTCATGGCGTTCCAGCCGGCCTCCGCGTCGGCCGACTTGAAGGTCGTGACGACACCGCCCGTGAAGGAGGGATAGAAGTAGCCCTGGAAAAAGCGGGGCATCAGGCCCGACGGTCCCGCCGGGAAGCCGAGCCGACGCTGGCCCGTCTTGTCGACGATGTTCTTCGCCCATTGCTGCAGTTGTGCGTAGGTGAGCGCGTTCACGTCGGCGCCGGCCGGCAAGTGCGGCAGCGCCTGCTTGCTCGCGACCATGATATAGGTCGCCTGCATCCACGGGATGTATTGCTGCTGCCTGGTGCCGAGCTTGCCGAGCTCCATCAGATTCGCCGGGATTGCCCGGTCGGTGAGCTTGGCGGCGACATCGTCGATCGGTTGGAGATCGGACCCGACGTGGGGCTGCAACTCGCCGTGAAGGGCCCCGACGACGCTGATCGTCCGCTTTCCGGCCTGCGTTTCGGCCCGCAGGCGAACCGCGAACGGGGACGGTTCATCGACGACATAGGTGACTTTGCCAGGCACCCCCTTGAGGAGGACGTCGCGGACCTTGCTTGCTTCCTCGACCGGCCGCAGCTGGGTCGAGTAGAAAATCGTCTCCTGGGCGTTCGTTGCCGCGACGGAGCCGAGAAGCGCCGCCGCGACAGCGGACGCGTGAAGAATTCCTTGGCGTATCATGTGTCCCTCCGTCGACCCTTCGTGTTGTGCCACTCCGCCCGGGCCGTACGGCCGAGTGGCTCATCGTCGAAGCAGCGCCGCGTGCCGGCCCCGAGAGCCGGGCCGGGCAGACAGAATGGTTTGAACGTCCCGGAGTGATCAAGGCCTAAGCCGCGCGATCGGCAGCTTGGCGCGTCGGCGCCAGCCGCCGGGAGCGTCCATGGCCGCTGACACAAAGCCGTCGAGCCCTTGCGAGACGATCGTGATCCGGGCAGGCGCCCGATGCTTTCGGCACGGACATTCGACACAGCCGTTTCGTAGGGCAGCAGATCCAAAACGTTTCGGTGTGTCAACTCTGGGCAGCGCGCGCAGGGCCGCTCTCCAGCGATGCGACTGCATCTCCTTGCCGTTACGGCACTCCGTCGCCGGCCTCGTTACGTCGTCACGAGGGATGGATCGGACGAACCGCGCCCCAGCAATCCCTCCCTTTTTGTGGCCTCATTCGGGTGCAAAAGGGGTTAGCGGAATGCTAACGCGGGTCCGCCAAGCTCGCGTCGAACGATTCGGGGGCAGCAGCCGATGGTATGGAGTCAGGCCTCGTGGTGGCGCGCCCGCGGGCGCTCGGCCGCATTAGCGGCTTTGCTCGTCGCACCGGGCATGTTCTCGGAAGCGTCGGCCGAGACGCCCAAGCATCTGGCGCCGATCCCCTCCGATACGATCGCCCTCATGGCGGCTCGGAACACCAGCCCGGGCGCACCGATCCTGATGCGTTTGTACAAGAAGGAATCCGAGCTCGAGGTCTGGAAGAAGGCGCGGGACGGCCGCTTCGTCCTCCTCAAGACGTTCCCGATCTGCCGTTGGTCGGGCCAGCTCGGACCGAAGACGCAACAGGGCGACCGCCAGGCTCCCGAAGGCTTCTATACGGTCACCGCGGGCCAGATGAACCCGAACTCCTCCTATCATCTTTCGTTCAACATCGGCTATCCGAACGCCTACGACCGGGCCCACGGCGCGACCGGCGCACATCTCATGGTGCACGGCGCCTGCACCTCGGCGGGGTGCTTCGCGATGACCGACCCCGCGATCCGGGAGCTCTATGCGCTGGCTCGCGAAGCCTTCGCGGGCGGTCAGCGGGCGTTCCAGTTTCATTCCTATCCGTTCCGCATGACCGCGCACAACATGGCGCGGTACCGCTCCGACCCCAACGTGCCGTTCTGGCGCCAGCTCAAGGAGGGGTCGGACCGTTTCGAAGCCACCGGCCTCGAGCCGACGGTCGGCGTCTCGTCCGGACGCTACGCGTTCGCGCCGTTCAAGGATCCCGCGAAGGAGGCCCTGGTCGTGGCGCGCCGTTCGGACGAGGAGACGCGCATCGCAGCCCTGGTCGCGGACGGCAGCGCCAGCGTCCGCATCACCTATGCCGATGGCGGGCAGCACCCCTCGTTCGCGGCCCTCGCCCGCCGGGGCGTTTCCCTCGGTGAAGTGAGCCGCGCCGAGACGATCGCGCTCGCGGGGCGCGAGGTCGTGATAACGCCCGCCCGGCCGCGGCGCGTCCTCCTGGCCGCCGCGGGTCCCGTGCCGCCTCAGCGCTCGGCGGCCTCCGGCGACGGTCCGCCGGCCGGCCCGGTGCCCGAGGTGGCCCTGCAGGCCGTCACGTCCGTGGCGACCTTCGGCGTGCCCACGCCCGCCCCCTTGCGGGAACCGCCGGTTTTCGGGCCAGGACCGCTCGCCGACGCCCCGGGCCGGGCCTTGGCGCTCCACCTCGGCACAAGCGGCCCTCTGGCGGGGTCCGTGCGGATTGTCCCGACCCCGCTCGCGGCCGCCCGGTTCCTCGTGGCGGCTCACTTCTAGCGTTCGGCGCGCCCGCGGCCTCGACCTATTCGCTCGCCTTCGACTTCGGAACGTAGGGCTCGTTCATGTCGAACGTGTAGGCGGTCTTGACCGTGGTATAGAACTCGACCGCGTAGCGGCCTTGCTCGCGCGGACCGTAGGACGAGCCCTTCCGACCGCCGAACGGCACGTGATAGTCGACGCCGGCGGTCGGCAGGTTCACCATCACCATGCCGGCTTCGGCATTGCGCTTGAAGTGATTGGCGTACTTCAGGCTGGTGGTGCAGATGCCGGCCGAGAGACCGAATTCGGTGTCGTTCGCGAGTTCCAGCGCCTCCTCGTAGCTCCGCGCCCGCGTGACCGTCGCGACCGGGCCGAAGATCTCCTCGCGGGCGATGCGCATGCGCGGCTCCACCTCGGTGAAGAGGGCCGGCGAGAGATAGAAGCCCGGCGTGTCCCGGGTCAGGAGCTCGCCGCCGGCGACGAGGGTCGCTCCCTCCTGCTCGCCGATGCGCAGATACGACAGATCCTGGTCGAGCTGGTTCTGATCGACGACCGGGCCAATGTGCGTGCCGGTCTTCAGGGCATCATCGACCACGAGGCCCCGCATGCGCTCCGTCATCGCCTCGACGAAGCGGTCGTGAATGCCCTCGGTCACGATGAGGCGCGAGGACGCCGTGCAGCGCTGGCCCGTGGAGAAAAACGCGCCGTTGACCGCACACTCGACGGCGGTCTTCAGGTCCGCGTCATCGAGCACGACGAGCGGGTTCTTGCCGCCCATCTCGAGCTGGACCTTCTTCATCGGTGTCGACTCGATGCACGCCTGAGCGACGCGCCGCCCGGTCGCCACCGAGCCCGTGAACGAGACGGCATTCACGTCCCGGTGCTCCAGGATCGCCTGCCCGACCTCGGAGCCGCGACCCATCACGAGGTTGAAAACGCCCGCAGGAACGCCCGAGCGGGCGATGATTTCGGTCAGCGCATGAGCGGTGGCGGGCACGAGGTCGGCGGGCTTCAGCACCACGCAGTTCCCGTAGGCGAGAGCGGGCGCGATCTTCCAGGCGGGGATCGCGATCGGAAAGTTCCACGGCGTGATCAGCCCGACGACCCCGACCGCCTCCCGCGTGACCTCGACGTCGACGCCGGGGCGCACGGACGCCAGCTTGTCGCCGGCGACGCGCAGGGCCTCGCCGGAAAAGAAAAGGAAGATCTGGCCGGCGCGCACCACCTCGCCGACGCCTTCGGGCAAGGTCTTTCCTTCCTCCCGGGACAGGACCCGCCCGAGCTCGTCCTTGCGCGCCAGGATCTCGTCGCCGATCCGTTTCAGGATGTCGTGCCGCTCCTGGGGACTGGAGCGCGACCAGGCCGGGAAGGCATTGCGCGCGGCCGCGACAGCGGCTTCCGCGTCGCCCCGCGAGGCGCGCGGGAACTCGCCCACGATGTCGCCCGTGTTCGAGGGATTGAGGTCCGGTGCGGCGTTCGCGGCGGCGACCCAGTCGCCCGCGATGAAGTTCTTTGCATGAATCGTCATGGGTGGCCCTTTCTCCCGGAGTCCGTCGTGCTCGAACAAGCCGCGTCCGGCTCGCGTGCGAGCCATGCGGTGTAACGAAGCTAGGGCCGAATGGCTTCAGGGGTACGACATCCCGAGCGCGCGCCCGCGCGGGCTGCTGCACGATGTGGCGCTAGGCAGCGCAAACGAAATGCTGTATCGGAACGTAGAGCCTCGAGCCGACATCCGTTCCAAAAACCTGCAATCGTCAGGCATCGGCGAGGAATCCTCCCAAAGGGAATGAAGATGTTCGACTTTCCATCCGCCGGATCGGTCGCATTCGTGTCGCTGAGCACCGACAACCTCATGGAGCGATTCGGCTTCATCGTCATGGACGACATCCCGGCAGGGATGCAGATCAAGTTCACCTGCGGGTCGTGGAACGGGTACGATTTCGCTCCTCATAACCCCTTCGGCCAGTCCTTGCCCGGCTATGGCGGGGCGACGCTCACGTACACGGTGCCGCCGGGAGGAGTGCAGGCGGGAACGCTCATCCAGGTTCAGCCCGGCATCGGGTGGTACATTGCCGGCGATCCCACGTACGGAAGGGAGATTCCGCACGCCAGCGACTGGAATAATGGTCTGCCGGGTGGCTCGACCATGACCAAGGAAGGCTACTGGGACATGGACTGGGGTGGCGGCACCTCGACCTCCGACAAGAGTGCGATTTATGCCTGGGTGGACAATCCGCAGTCGCCGACCGGAAGGACCTTTCTCGGGGCGATCAGCACGCACATCCGAGCCGATCTCGACCCCCAGGAGGGCTGGCTCAAGAATACGGGCCTGACGACCGGTTCCGATGGGACCGCGCTTGAACTCGACCAAAGATTGTTCGATTCCTCCGACGTCTTCTGCATCGGTGAGCGCCTGGTGAATTGGCTCGACCACCAGGGCAATGCGATCCAGAACCCCGAACACTTCCGCGCGCAGATCAACGACGCGCGAAATTGGATTCGCGACTCCGGCGTCAATGACGGCGCCATGAATTCAGACGGCACTGCAGCGGACCGCAACAACGCGGAGGGCAGCGCGCTGACCGACCCGAACTCGCCGTTGCGCTCCAAGCAGTTTACCGAGCAATTCGACACGTTCCGGTGTTTCATGCCCGGGACCCTGATCCGCACGCCCGCGGGCGCGGTCGCGGTGGAGCAACTCGAGATCGGCGACGAGGTGGTCACGGTGGAAGGCAAGGTGATGCCGGTCAAATGGATCGGCCGCCAGACGATCTCCACCCGCTTTGCCGACCCCCTTCGGGTGCGACCGGTCCAGATCCGCGCCGGCGCCCTCGCGGATCACGTGCCCTCGCGCGATCTCTTCGTGTCGTCCGATCACGCGCTCCTCGTGGACGGCATCCTCGTCAATGCCGGAGCGCTCGTGAACGGCACTTCGATCGTCCACGCCAGGGACGTGCCCACGACCTTCACGTACTATCACGTGGAGCTCTGGGACCACTCGCTCATCCTGGCGGAGGACGCGCCGGCCGAGACCTTCGTCGACAACGTGGATCGGCTCGCCTTCGACAATTGGGCCGAGCACGACGCCCTGTATCCGACCCCCGCGCCGATCGAAGAACTGGCCTATCCGCGCGCCAAGGCGGCTCGGCAGGTGCCGCAGAGAAGCCGCGAGCGTCTCGCGGCGCGGGCGGGCCTGATGGTCGGACCCGTCGCGACCGCGGCCTGACCGGGGCCCGGCTCGCGCAACTCGTTGGCGCCGTGAAAGCCGTTTGAACGGCCCTCAGGCGGCGAGCGCCTGCTCGGGCGCCACGAAGGACAGGCCGAGGCTTTCGGCAACGGCCTTGTAGGTGATCCGCCCGCGATGCACGTTCAGTCCGGCGCGCAGGTGCGGATTCTCGAGAATGGCCGGGAATCCCCTGCCCGCTAGGGCGAGGCCGAAGGGCAGTGTCGCGTTGTTGAGCGCATGGCTGGACGTCACGGGAACCGCGCCCGGCATGTTGGCGACACAGTAGTGGACGATTCCGTCGACCTGGTAGGTCGGGTTCGCGTGCGTCGTCGGCCGCGAGGTCTCGAAGCAGCCGCCCTGATCGATCGCGACGTCGACCACGACCGCGCCGGGCTTCATCGATTTCAGCATGTCGCGGGTCACGAGCTTCGGCGCGCTGGCGCCCGGAATGAGCACGGCCCCAATCACGACGTCGGCGGCGAAGACCTCCTGCTCGATCGCTTCGATGGTCGAAAAGCGGGTCCGCACCCGTCCCTCGAGCAGGTCGTCCAGTTCCCTGAGGCGCGGAATGGAGCGGTCCAGGATCGTGACCTCGGCGCCGAGGCCCGCCGCCATGCGCACCGCATGGGTGCCCACGACGCCGCCGCCGATGACGACGACCCGGGCCGGCTGCACACCCGGAACTCCGCCGAGCAGGATCCCGCGCCCGCCCGCGTGCCGCTGCAGGGCGGCGCCGGCGGCTTCGATGGAAAGCCGGCCCGCGACCTCGCTCATCGGGGCGAGGAGCGGCAGTCCCCCTTTCGCATCCGTGACGGTCTCGTACGCGATCGCGGTGCAGCCGGACTCGAGGAGGCCGCGCGCCTGCTCGGGGTCGGGTGCGAGATGGAGATAGGTGAAGAGGATCTGCCCTTCGCGCAGCTGCACCCATTCGGTCGCCTGCGGCTCCTTCACCTTGACGATCATCTCGGCCGTGGCAAACACCTCCGCGGCGGTGTCGACGATGGCCGCGCCGGCGCGGCGATAGGTTTCATCGTCGGCGCCGATGCCGGCGCCCGCCCCTGCCTGCACGAGCACGTGATGGCCGGCGGCCACGTACTCGCGAACGCTCTCCGGGGTCAGTCCGACCCGGTACTCGTGCGGCTTGATCTCCTTTGGAACTCCGACGCGCATTTTCACTCCCCGAGGCCTGCATCTCAACATACCGCAGCATTCGAGGAGGTTCCTTGCGAAGTTGCGTTCTATGGCTAAGCTTGAGCCCGAAACGAGCGTTTGGCGTCGGCATTGCGCAGGAAAGCTTCCATGGGACTGGACCGTATCGATTTCGTCTTGATGTCCGAGCTCGTGTCCAGGGCGCGCGCCAGCCATGTCGAGCTGTCGGAGCGGATCGGCCTTTCGAGCACGGCCTGCGCGCGCCGGCAGAAGGCGCTCGAAGAGGAAGGTTTCATCCAAGGCTATCAGGCCGTCCTCGACTTGAAGCGCCTTGGCCTCTCGACCACCGTGCTGGTGAGGATCTCGCTCGAGAGCCAGAGCGAAGAGGCGCTCGACGCCTTCGAGAAGGCGGTCGTGACCTGCCCCTCGGTGGTGCGCTGCTTCTTGATGTCGGGCAGCGACGACTACATGGTCACGGTGCTCGCCAAGGACCTCGAGGACTTCGAAACCATCCACCGCACACAGCTCTCGCGCCTGCCTCGGGTGGCGCGCATCCAATCCAGCTTTGCGCTCCGTGAAATCATCAACCGGGTCGTCCCCCCGGCCGCTCTGCGGCAGGACGCACGCGTGAAGCCCGTTGCCGCTCCGGAACGGAGCAAGGTGGGCTGAGGCGCCGTCAGCCCGCTTCCGAACCGTCCGCCTGGGGCGAGTGGAACATCGGCCCCGCTCGCGTGGTTCTCCGAAAAGCGGAGCAATTCGGCCGATGGTGTCAAACAATTCGTCGATGGAGATGTTGGCGCGCTTCGGTTACGGCGCGCGCGGGGTGGTCTACTGTCTGGTGGGCGGGCTTGCCCTGGTGGGGGCGTTGGGCTCCGGCGGGCAGACCAACGGGAGCCGCGGCGCGCTGCAGTCCCTGGTGTCCCAGCCGTTCGGCCGGGTCCTTCTCGCCGCGGTGGCGCTCGGGCTCCTGGGTTTCGCGGCCTGGCGCGTGCTCGAGGGCCTGACCGACGCGGATCGGCGAGGTGCTTCCTGGAAAGCGCTGGCGCAGCGAGGTGCGCATGTGATGAGCGGAGGGATCTACGCGAGCCTCGCGCTCTTCGCGGCGGGTCTCGCGCTCGGCTGGGGCGGGACAGGGGGCCGCGAGGACCAAACCGCACGGGACTGGACGGCCTGGCTTCTCGCGCAGCCGATGGGTCAATGGCTCGTCGGCCTCATCGGTCTCGCGGTGATCGGCGGCGGTCTGGCGTTCATCGGACGAGGATGGCGTGGGAACGTGACGGATTATCTCGCCCTGCCGGCCGGGGCTCGGCCGTGGGCGGTGCGGCTGGGCCGCCTCGGCTTCGCCGCGCGCGGGGCGGTTTTCGTCCTCATCGGCGGATTTCTCGGACTCGCCGCGTTTTATAGCAGTTCGTCTCAAGTGCGCGGCCTGGGCGGCGCCCTCGCGAGCCTCGAGGCTCAACCGTACGGGTGGGCGCTCCTCGCCGTGGTCGCGGCCGGTCTGTTCGCCTTCGGGCTGTTCGGCTTCGTGCAAGCCCGGTACCGCCGGATCGACGCTCCCGACCTCCAGGACGCCAAGGAAGCCGTCACGGCCGCCATCGACTCGAGCGCACTGAAGCTCCCAGGAGCCTAGGCGGGAACATCGGTTCCAGGCCTTGTCATCACGATCTCATCGACCGCATCTGCCGCAGCGATATTGCGTCACGGCGCGGGTTTTTTGTGCAATGCAGCAACCATCGCCGGCGTGAGCCGTTGTAAGCCCTCTCGACGTGGCAGGTGGAGATCGAGCATGCGCGGACTCGGACGTTTGACGGCAGACTTGGCGCGGCACCGCCGCCGCTGGGAGGGTCTCCTGGGCTCGACGGAAGGTTTGCGCGGAGAGTCACCTGCGACGGGGATGGATCGCCTTTCCGAGACGACCGGGTTCGGCTCCAATCCCGGCAATCTCCGCATGTTGACCTACCTGCCGAAAGGTCAGGAGGGCTCGCCCGCCTTGGTCGTGGTGCTGCACGGCTGCACCCAGACCGCTGCCGGATACGATCACGGAGCCGGATGGTCGACGCTGGCGGACCGCTATGGCTTCGCCCTCCTGTTCCCGGAGCAGCAGCGCGCGAACAATCCCAAGACCTGCTTCTCCTGGTTTCAACCCGGCGATACCGCGCGCGGCCAAGGAGAGGCGCTGTCGATCAGGCAGATGATCGGACACATGGCGCGCGCTCATGGGATCGACCGATCCCGGGTCTATGTGACGGGGCTGTCGGCCGGCGGCGCGATGGCCGCGGCCCTGCTGGCGGCCTATCCCGACGTGTTCGCGGGCGGCGCCATCATCGCGGGACTGCCCGCCGGGGCGGCCACGAACGTGCAGGAGGCCTTCGAAACCATGTTCAACGGCAAAACGAGGTCCGCGCGTGAGTGGGGCGATCTGGTCCGCGCGGCATCGCCCCATCGTGGACCATGGCCGAGAAGTCTCGATCTGGCACGGGAGCGCCGACAAGACCGTGACGCCGATGAACGCGCAGGAGCTCGTGAAGCAATGGACCGACGTGCACGGGCTGTCGCACGCCGAGGCGGAAACCGGCACGGTCGACGGCTATCCGCGCCGTGTGTGGCGGGACTCGTCCGGCGAAGCGCTCGTTGAGGAATACACCATCACCGGGATGGCTCACGGCACACCCCTGGCTCCGAGCGCCACGGACCATCCGCACGGCGCGTCCGGACCGTTTCTCCTCGATGTCGGTATTGCGTCGAGCTATCACATCGCCGCGTTCTGGGGCCTCACGCGAAGCGCTGCGGCGGCGAAGCATTCGCGAACCGAGGCTGCCCCGAGCGTCGTGCCGACGGAGTCCGTCAGGCCGGCGCCTGCACGGCCGGCCGGGCCGGAGGCCGCCGCCGCGCGCGACCAGGCCAGGCGCCCCGCCGCCAGACCGTCTTCGTTCGCCTCCGGCATCGGCGCGGTGATCACGAAGGCCTTGAGGTCGGCCGGGCTCATCGGTCGGTGAGGCGCTCGGTCCGCGACGGCGAACCTTCGCTAGCCGGGGAGCTTGAGCGCGCGGGCGGCTGCGGCGTAGCCGCCCGAAGCTCCGTCGACAAAGTGCACGTGATCGCTGCGGGTCGGAAACGGGACGAAGCACGTCATCAGGGCAGCGCCTTGCCGATGGGTGCCGAACCTCGCGATTTTGTCCTCCTCCGCGCCCCTCAAGAGCGCTTCCAGTCGATCCGCGAGCGCCGGCGTGCAGTCGATCGTCATCCGCAGACCGTCGTCGAACTTCCGGAAATCGGTGTTCTCGACCAGCTCTCGGCGATAGCGAACGGGATCGAAGCCGCCGACGCGCAGGCCGGAGCGGAAGATCAGATAGGCGGCGAGCGTCCGGATACCCACCGAAAGCCGCGCGGCCCAACGCGGCCGCCGTGGCGACGCTTTCGCCTCGAGATCGAAGCCGGGAGGCGGCCAACGGAGCGCAGGACCGGCCTCCGGAATCGGCCGGGTCACCTCGGCGCTGCCCTCGGCGAGGCTCAAGACGTCACGGACGATCGCCCGGAAACGCTCGGGTTCGCCGCCGCGGGCCGGAACCACGATGAGCGACAGGATGACGCCGCGCTCCGCCCCGATTTCGGAGAACCGGCACGACAAGCCCGTGAGATCGGGCCGCGTCCCGCGCTCACCCGGCGGAATCGCGAAGGCCCCTGCCTTCATCTGCTGTTCCGACCACGCCAGGCCCCCGCCCGTGAACATCGCGTAGGACACGTCGCGCGAGGGAGCGAAACGCGCGAGCCGGACGTCCTGCCCGCTGGCGCGAACCGCCTCGACGGGCACGAGCGCGACGCGCATCTCGAGACCGAGCTCGTCGCGCACCCAGGCGGCGACTGCGGCAAGCGCCTCCCGGGCCACGGGGGCGCGGTCCGGGGGAAGCGCAAAACTCGCGCCGTCGCCGCCGAAGACGAACGGAAAGTCGCTGTCGCCGAGCGCATTGGCGACCGCCGCGATCACCGCCGCCGCCGCCGTATTCACGGCCTTGTAGCGCCCCGCCTCGATGGCGCGGGTCGATTCGACGATATCGGAAAGGCCGAGAACCCAGCCGCTCGGCAGCGGCTCATAAATGGCCGGATCGGTGAGCCTGGCGAAGCTCTCGAACACGGTAAGCCCGGCGTAGAAGTCGGTCCCGCCGCCCACGCCGTTCCGGCCAAGCCCTTGCATGCGACTACCTCGTTATCGACCGCGGCTGTTGACGCGCCTCGCCGCGGCATGATCCCGGTTCAGGATGGGTTCAGCGCGAGAGTGCATTCTAGATCCGTTCGCAGGATTCCTCGGCGGCTTCGTACGTAAAATCGAAACGGGTGAGAAACTTTTTTCGTTGCTGGGAGTTTATACGCGGTCGAACTCCGGCAGCTCGGGTTGATTTTGCGAAGGCTGTAGGTCCGCGCCGGTTCCGCGGAGCAACGGCACCGAGGCACGTTCAAGACAGGGTCCGCGAAACAGGCTTTCATTTCCGAGGGCCGAGCAGGGCATTTGCCAGCGTGATACGCTGGAGAAGCTCGAAGAGTGCATGTGTCTGGCCATGGTCGTGGGGGCGCTGTGAGGCTCTGCCGTGATCGTTGCCTGGCGTGGGAGGCGACAGGCGGCACGTGATCTCCGCTCAGGATCACCGCAACACAGGCAGGACACCCTTTGGCGCAGTTCGGATCGGAATCGCTATTTCTGGAGCCCAACGCTCGCGGTGAGCAGCTCGACGATGTCGTCGAGAACGGCGGCGACGGCTACGGCATCCCCTGGGTCGCCCCTGACTCGAGGGCGGCTGTCGATGACGGTCGGCGACCGCTCGTCGTGGATCTCGACGGCACGCTCGTCGCCTCCGATCTCCTGATCGAGACCGCCTTCTCCGAACTCGGGCGGCGGCCGCAGTCGATTTTCGAGATGCTGGCCGCTCTCCCGCAGGGCAAGGCCGCACTGAAACACCGCCTTGCGAGTCCCGCCGACTTCGATCCGAGCACCCTCCCCTACGATCGGGAAGTGCTCGACCTGATCGACCGCGCTCGGGGCGCGGGTCGCGCCGTCTACTTGGCATCGGCCAGCAATCGCCGGCTCGTCGAGAAGGTCGCGAACCACCTCGGCCTTTTCGACGGTTGGTTCGCCTCCGACGAGACGACGAACCTGGCCGGGGCCGCCAAAGCCAGGCAGCTCGTGGAGGCGTTCGGCGAGCGCGGCTTCGATTATATCGGCAACGATGCGGCCGATCTGCCCGTCTGGGACAAGGCCGCGCGGGTCATCGCGATCCGAGCGCCAGGTCGGGTGCGGCGCCGTCTTGCGGAAAACGCAACCGAGGTCGATCACCTCCCGTGCGAGCGTCCCAGCTGGAAGACCTGGGCCAGGCTCCTGCGCGTCCATCAATACGCCAAGAATGCCCTGGTTCTGGTCCCCCTCTTCACCTCGCATCTCTTTACCGTCGAGACCGTCGCGCAGGCCCTCGTAGCCCTGGTCGCCTTCTCGCTTTGCGCCTCGAGCGTCTACATCGTCAACGACCTCGTCGACCTGCAGGACGACCGTGCCCACCGGAGCAAGTGCAACCGGCCTCTCGCGTGCGGTGCGATTCCCCTGGCACACGGCCTCCTCGCCGCGCCGCTCCTGTTTCTTGCCGCCGTCATGCTGGCGTCGATCGTTTCGCTTTCCTTCCTCGGCGTGCTGTTGGGCTATTTCGCGCTGACGACCGCGTATTCGTTCGTGTTGAAGCGAATGATGCTCGTGGACGTGATCACGCTCGCCGGTCTCTACTCGATTCGGGTGTTCGGCGGGGCCGTAGCGATCGAGGTCGCGCTATCGAAATGGTTGCTGGCCTTCTGCATCATGATCTTCATGTCGCTGGCGCTGATCAAACGCTACGTCGAGCTGGCGGCCCGCAAGGATGCCAACCTTCCGGACCCGACCAGTCGCGATTATCGCACGAGCGATCTCGACATGGTCGCCGCCCTTGCCGCGGCGGCCGGGTTCAACGCGATCACGGTGTTCGCCCTTTATATCTCGAGCGACTCCGTGAACGCGTTGTATTCCCGTCCGGAGCTCCTCTGGCTCGTCGGTCCTCTGCTGCTGTACTGGGTCGCCCGCGCCCTGATGCTGGCGAGCCGACGGCTGATGGACGACGATCCGGTGGTGTTTGCGCTCAAGGATCGGGTGAGCCTCGTGACGATCGGCCTTGCCGGCGCGATCGTCCTCGCTGCCGTCTAGACATGCCGCCCGCGCGCCTCGCAGGCAGCCGATGCGGCGCAACGGCTCCGCCCCGCCGCGTGCCGGCTCCGGTTCGACCATGATATTTGCGCGCTATGTCATCTTCGCGGTCCTGGCGACGCTCGCCAATCTCGCGGCCCAGGAGGTCGTGATGCGGCTTGCTCCGGTCGCGCCCTTGGCGCTCTCGATCCTCGCCGGCACCGTCGCGGGTTTCGTGCTGAAATACGTGCTCGACAAGAAGTGGGTGTTCGACGACCGCTACGGCGGCCACCGCGAGGAGCTGCAGAAAGTCACGCTCTACGGAGCGTTCAGCGTGCTCACCACGCTGATCTTCTGGGGCTTCGAGGTTGCGTTCTGGACGATCTGGCGAACCGACCTCGCAAAATACACCGGCGCGGTGCTCGGGCTCGCCATCGGCTACGCCGCCAAGTTCGCGCTAGACCGCACGTTCGTGTTCAAGGAGCGGCGGGTGTGACGGAGCTCACCGGCTGGGGGCGTTATCCGCGGCATGCTTCCGAACTGCAGACGGCGCCGAGTCCGGCCGCCCTCAAGCACCTCCTTCGCGAACGCGTCGGCTACGTCGCCCGCGGGAACGGGCGCGCCTACGGCGATGCGGCGATCGGCGAGCGATTCACGATCTCGACGAGCCGTCTCGACCGGTTTCGCGCGTTCGACCGCGCGACCGGCCGCGTGACCGTGGAGGCAGGGGTTCTCCTGTCCGACCTGCTCTCCGTGGTGGTGCCCCTGGGATTCTTCCCGCCTGTGGTGCCGGGCACCAAGCACGTCTCGATCGGGGGAATGATCGCCGCCGACATCCACGGCAAGAACCACCACCGCGACGGCGGCTTCGGCGACCACGTCGAGTCGCTCACCCTCGCGCTGCCGACGGGCGAGGCGGTCCATTGTTCGCGGCGGGAGAATACCGAGCTTCTATCGGCCACGATCGGCGGGATGGGCCTCACGGGGACGATACTCGAGGCGACCTTTCAGCTGAGATCGATCGAAACGGGCTGGATGCGGCAGAGGACCATCGTGGCGCCCGACCTCGACGGCGCCCTGACGGCGCTTCGGGACACGAGCGATGCGACCTACACGGTCGCCTGGATCGACTGCCTGGCGCGCGGCAGGTCGCTTGGGCGCTCCCTCATCTTCGCGGCCGAGCACGCGACGCAACGCGACCTCGAAGGCCTCCGCCCGGGAGCCGATCGATACCCGGCCTCCAAACTCGGACGGCTCGCCGTGCCGTTCGATCTGCCGTCCTTCACGCTCAACCGCCTGTCGGTCTCGGCCTTCAACGAGCTCTACTTCAGGCTTGGTTCAGCGAAGGCGGGCTATCCGTTTCTGGTGCCCTGGGACCCCTACTTCTTTCCCCTCGACGGGATCGCGGACTGGAACCGGATCTATGGTCGGCGCGGATTCGTGCAGTATCAATGCGTCGTTCCCGCCGAGCGGGCACAACCCGTGCTGCGCGAAATCCTCGAGCGCATCTCGCGCCAGGGAACGGCGTCGTTCCTGGCCGTCCTGAAGCAGCTCGGTCCGGGTCACGGCATGCTTTCGTTTCCGCTCGAAGGCGTCACGCTGACGCTCGACCTACCCGTCTCGGATGGCGTGTTCCCGCTTCTCGACGAACTGGACGAGCGGGTGGTCGGTTCGGGCGGACGGCTCTACCTCGCGAAGGACGCGCGGCAATCGCCCGCAACGTTCGAGGCCGGTTATCCCGGGCTCGCCCCGTTCCGCGAGATGAGGCGAACGATCGGCGCCGCGGGTCGGGTTGCCTCGCGCTTGTCCGCCAGGCTGGGGATCTGATGCACACGTCCGCAAGAACCCTGCTCCTCGTCGGCGGCACGTCCGATATCGGCCGCGCCACGGCGCTCTGCTACGCCGAGGCCGGTTGGCGCGTGATCCTCGCGGCCCGCGACGAGGAGGCTGCGCGCCGCAACGCCGACGACATCGGCAACCGGACGGGAGCAGAGGTTTCCACGGCTCGGCTCGACATTCTCGACTCCGAGCGCTTCGCCTCCTTCCTCGACGCCCTGCCTGCCCTGCCCGACACCGTTGTGTGCGTCGTCGGCGAACTTGGCGATCAAGCGCGCGGGGAGACCGATGCGGCTTACGCCGCGCTCGTGCTGCGCACGAACTTCGAAGGACCTGCCCTGTTTCTCGGTCTCGTGGCGGAGCGCTTTCTTGCGCGCCGATCCGGGACGCTCGTCGGGGTGAGTTCGGTCGCGGGCGATCGCGGGCGGGGATCGAATTATTTGTACGGCGCCGCCAAGGCCGGGTTCACGGCCTTCCTGTCCGGCCTGCGCAACCGTCTCGCCCCGGCGGGATTGCGCGTCGTGACCGTGAAGCCGGGTTTCGTGCGCACGCAGATGACCGCAGGCATGAAGCTCCCGCCCCTCCTCACCGCAGAGGCGAGCGAGGTCGGACGGGCGATCTTCGCCGCCGCCGAGAAGGGCGGCGGCGAGGTCATCTACGTGCGCCGGATCTGGCGCGTCGTCATGCTGGTGATCACGAGCATCCCCGAGCGGATCTTCAAGCGTTTACGCCTCTAGTCAGGGAGCTGCGGAGCATGACGGCGCGGACAAGCCCCCAGGATCGAGCGGGGCTGATTATGCCGGCTTGGCGGAAGCGCACGACCACGTCCGGCGCGCTCCTGCTCGCCATCGCGGCCGTCTGCGCTCTGTTGTTGGCGGTGCCGGGCGAGATCGTGACGACGAAATACCTGAGCGATCTTTTCATCATCCTCGACGGCGTCCACCGCGTCGTCTCGGGGCAGGTCCCGAACCGGGAGTTCCATTCGGCCCTGGGCCCCCTCGGTTACTACCTCCCCGCCGTGGGGTACTGGATCTCGGGCAGCCTCGGGGCCGCCGTCCCGATCGGGAACGGGCTCCTCGTCCTGGCGCTTGCGCCCGCCATGGCCCACGTTCTCGGATCGCGCCTCAGACCCGCGATCGCGCTGCCCTTCGGGGCCTTCCTGCTGCTCGTCCTCGCGGTGCCGATCAATCTCGGCGAGAGCGTCACGTCCCTGTCCTTCGCGAAATTCTACAACCGGACCGGCTGGGCGGCGCTCGGTACGCTGCTCGTCATGTACCTGCGCCCCGAGCAGGCGAGCGAGAGGCAAGAACGGCTCGATGCGCTGTGCGCGGCGCTCCTCACCCTCGTGATGATCTACACGAAGATCACCTACGGCCTGGCCGCGCTCGGGTTCTTGGGCCTGCTCGCGATGCTCGACGCCCGCCAGCGGCGCTGGGTCGTCTGGGCGTTCGGCCTCATCGTCCTCGTCGGGATCATCGTCGAGGCGTTCTGGCGATCGTCCATGGGCCATGTCGCCGACCTGCTTTTCACCTGGCAGGTCAGCGGAGGACTGCGCGGGACATGGGGTCAAATCATCGACCACGGTCTCGGCAACCTCGGGGACTACGTCCTGCTCGGCCTCCTCGCCGGTCTTGCGCTGCGGCGCAGCCGAAGCATTCGCGACGGGTTGTTCTACGCGTTCTGCGCGATCCCCGGCTTCCTGCTCATCAACCAGAACTTCCAGGCCTCGGGGATCATCACGCTGCATGCCGGGGCGGCTGTGGCGGCAGAGACGATCCTGCGCGATGCGGACGCTCGCGGGGAGTCGTTCAAAGACCGCTGGTCGGTGGTCGCAGGAACGAAGCTCCTGTTCCTCGCGCTCGTGCTCCCGACGATCGTTCACTCCGCGGTCGCCCTGACGGTGCATGCCGCCTTGGCGGCATCGCGCTCGGGGGAAGCGATCGAACTGCCGAATCTCGGCCGCGTGAGGCTTGCGCATCTCTGGACTTGGAACGACCACGAGATCGCGACGAACTATCTCAACAGGGTCCGGGACGGCGTCTCCGCTCTCGCGGGCCTCGACCCGAAGCCGCGCGGCGTCCTCGTCCTCGACGCTTCGAATCCATTCTCGGCGGGCCTGGGCCTCGAACCTCCGCGTGGCGACGTTGTCGGGCTGATGTGGCAGCGCAACTTGAACGCCGTGCACTTCCCGCCCCCGGAGAGCCTGCTGGCCGACGTCCAAATCGTGATGGAGCCCACGTCGGCCCGCCTTCGTGAACCCGCGGAGGACGTCACGGCCCGCGACGCCGTTCGTTCGCTTTATGCCCCGCATCTCGCCGGCCAATTCGACCTCGTCCGGGAAACGGAGCACTGGCGGGTGCATCTCCGCCGCGCTCCGCGGGCCGGGACGAGCTGCTCGCAATGCGGTGGAGCGCCCGGCTTGGCTGCCGCGGCAGGTGCGCCATGATGGCCGCTCCGGAGCGCCTTCCCGTGGCAGCTTGCTTCTTCGTCATGGCGGTCGTTTTCGCGCTCCTGCTCGCCTTGCCGGGCGAAACGATCACGACCGCCTACATGAACGACCTCTTCATCTTTCTCGACGGAGCCCACCGAGTCGTGTCGGGTCAGGTCCCGAACCGGGACTTCCATACGGCGCTCGGACCGTTGGTGTACTACCTGCCCGGGCTCGGCCTTTGGCTGTCCGGCACGTTCAGCGGCGCGATGCCGACGGCCATGGCCCTGGTGATCCTGGCCCTGGCTCCCGTCATGGCGCACGTGCTGATCTCACGGCTGCGGCCCGCCATCGCTCTTCTCTTCGGCGCCTTCCTCCTCCTGATCGTCGCGGTTCCCACGAACTTGGGAGAGAACATCGCTGGGCTGTCGTTCGCGATGTTCTACAACCGGATCGGATGGGCGGCCCTCGCGATCCTTCTCGTGATGTATCTCCGGCCCGAACGGCCGCGGCCGGGGCAGGAACCGCTCGACGCCGCCTGCGCGGCCGTCCTGACCCTCGTCATGCTCTACACCAAGGTGACCTACGGCCTCGTGGCGCTGGCGTTTCTGGCCTTCATGCTGACGGATCGCCGGCAGTATCGCTGGGCCGCGGGGGCTGTGGCGGCGGTCGTCGCTTCCGGGATCGTCGTGGAGCTGTTCTGGCGATCCTCCGCGGCCCATGTCGCCGACCTGCTGCTCACCGGACGGGTCAGCGGGTTGCGCGGGATGGAGGACCTTGTCCTCGGCTTCGCGAGACACTTGGCCGATTATGCGCTGTTCGGGATTTTCGCCATCCTCGCTCTGCGGCGGACCCGCAGCGTGCGGGATTTCCTGTTCTTCGGGTTTTGCGCCGGGCCCGGCCTGCTCATCGTGATCCAGAACTCGCAACCCTGGGGCATCATCACGCTCCAGGCCGGATCGGTGGTCGGCGCCGAGTTGCTGTTGCGGCCTGCGCGCGGTCCGGCGGACGAGGGCACGGTGTCGAGCGCGACGCGCGGCCCGATCCGGTTCGGAGCGCCCTGGTTGCTTCTCGCGTTTCTCCTGCCGACGAGCCTTCACTGGCTCATGGCGCTGGTCCTGCATGCCGGCCTCGCGACCGCGAAGTTCGGCGAGAACTTCGGTTTGCCGAAGTTCGAAGGCATCAGGCTCGCACGGCTGTGGTCGCCGCGCGAGGACGAATTGTCGACGGCCTATCTCACCAGCATCCGCGCG
This sequence comes from uncultured Alphaproteobacteria bacterium, assembly GCA_963800985.1. Taxonomy (GTDB): domain Bacteria; phylum Pseudomonadota; class Alphaproteobacteria; order Rhizobiales; family Beijerinckiaceae; genus Microvirga. The sequence goes on from CAWDDI010000033.1 coordinate 76,214, forward strand.
GGAGCCCGCGCCCTCGCGAGTCTGGACCTCGAACCGACGCGCGTGTCGGTCCTCGATTTCGCGAACCCCTATTCGGCCGGCCTCGGCCTGACTCCGCCGCGTGGCGACAATTCATGGCTCCATTGGGGGCGCAACGTCAGTGCCGAGCACTTCCTCCCGGGCGAGGAGATGCTCGGCGACGTCGAGGTGCTGATGGAGCCGAAGTGGGGAATCAACAACATCCCGCTCAGCAATCTCTACGCGGAATACATCGGCCGAAACTTCGAGCGGGTTCGGGAGACCGATTCCTGGACGGTTCATCTGCGTCGCGGGCGCCATAACAGACACGAGAAACGCGACGAGCGTCCCGACGAGCATGGTCCTTCTTAGGATCCAGAGCCCTCGTTTACGGCTATCGCAGCGGACACCGAAGAGGGTCTGCGGGCGCCTGGCAAAGAAAAAGCGCTCGTTGCCGAGCGCTTGAAGGGGACCGGCCCGTGGGGGCAGAATGAGCCGGTGATACCTCTCAACGTGCGGGCTCGAGCCCGGTTCCGGGTCGCCTGAAATTTTTTCGAGATTTTTAGAGACCTGGGCGGGGCCGGCGCTCGAGCTTGGCGGAAACGCCCTGGGGCCGCGCGTCGCCTAGTCGGACGTCAGAAGCGCATCCTGACCGTAAACCCAGACCGGATAGAGTTCGTTCTTTTCATCGAGCGCGAGCGCCAGGGCTTCGTTTCCCTCAAGCCCGGACCGATGGGCGGACTCGACTGCCTCGCGCAAAGCTTCCGAGCGGCTGTCGAAGGCTTTGCGGAAGCCGCCGCCGGAACTGACGGTCCAACGGCCGTCTTCGGCGGCAACGATGAAGCGCGCCTTTGCCATTGCTCTAAGCTATCCACCGCTCATGAGGAAGCAAGCCAAGCAGTAAACTTTTCTGCCCTCAGCGGACGGATCCCCACAACCTTCCCGTGGTCAAGCGGAACGGGCGCCCCGCTGAAGCGTTTGCGATGGGACTTTTGACCTGTTCGAAGGAGCACCGGCGTGGGCCCCGTTATGACGGTTGATACCAGCGTGGCGCAGCACCTGGGCGATCTCCAGGCGAAGGTCGAGGAGGTCGCCGAGCGCGCGGGCGTGTCGGCGCTCGACCGCCTCGACCTGAGGACAGCTCTCGCCGCGCTGCCGTGGCGCGACCGCCGGCATCTCGGATTGGTTCTCGAGAGCGTCCGAGCGCATGCCGCGAGCCCGGCACTGCGCACCGCCATCGACATGATGCTGGGCCTTGCCGGCGACGTTTGGGCCAGCACGCCGCCGCCCCCCGAGGGGGGATCACGCGCGGACTGATCCAAGGCCACGATCCGCGGTCGCTTTATCGGACCCGCCACCGAGCCGACGAGCGGATCCGGCAGCAGGCCCATGGGTGCAGGTGCCGATCGCCATCGCCGGCGAGGAGCGTTCCATTCGAACCGCGCCGGGCGTATTGTGCCGGACTCGGCTTGCTGCTGCGAGTTCACGCCATGCCAGATCCCCACGCGCGACGGCCCCTCGTCCTTCTGGTCGAAGAGGAGACCTCGGAGCGGCTCGTCCTGGTGGAGCACCTGAGCGAGGGAGGGTTCGACGTCATCGAGTCCTCGGACTCGGATCACGCCCTCCAGGTCCTGCAGTCGGAGAGCGGCATTCGTGCGGTCGTGACCGATGCCCACGTACCGGGCGCGATCGACGGGTTCGAGCTGGCCCGTACGGTCTGCGAACGATGGCCCGGCATCGCCACCATCATGACGTCCGGCCATTCGGATCCGAGTTCCGGTCCGGTTCCGCAGGGGAGCGAATTCATCGTGAAGCCGTATCTCCTCGAGCGCCTTCTGCCTACGCTGAGGCGCCTGCTGCGATCGCCACGGTAAAGCCCGCGGCCTGCGCCCGCGCCGGGCCGCCGCGCGTGAGGGATCCGCTCTCGCCGCGAGCGCCCGAACGCGATCATCGACAGCGAGGGATTTTTGCCTAAGTGTCGCATCGAACATCGGAACCAACGGCCTCCCGGCGAGTTGCCGATGTCCCCCCTTCATCCCTGACCGGCTCCATGACTCGAAATCCTTTCTCGACGCTCTTCCTCGCCAGCACGGCCATGGTCACTCTTTCGCTCGCCAACGCAGGCGCCGCGACGCCCGAGGGCCGGACGTCCGCCTTGCTTATGGCCCAGGCTCAGCCGAATGCGCCCGGGCGTGCCGCGCCGGGCGACAGCGATCCCGCGGACCCGCGGCTGCGGCGTGAGCGACCGCGCGGCCGGGACGGAGGCTCCCGCTCGGGCGACGCGGACGCCGAAGCACCCGGCGAGCGACAGCCCGGCGTCGCGCGGCCCCGTGGTCCCACTGCCGCCCAGCCGGACGAGAGCGGCGGACGCCGTCCCGCCGGCGCCCGTTCAGGCGGGAGCGATCAGCCCGACGCAATCCCTCCGCGCCAGATTCCGGCGGCCGGCGAGCCTCCGGCGACCCGACCGGGTTCGCCGGCGGCGACGCAGCGGGGCAGCGAGCCCGCGGACCGGACGGCCCCGCCCGGGCGACGTCCGCCGGCGGCCACAACTTCTCCGCCGGCGCCCCCGACAGCCACCGCCCCGCAAGAAGCCCCGACGCGGCGGCCCACCGAGGCTCCCGGGCAGCGACCGAGCGGCGCGACCCCGCCTGCCGCGACTCCGCCGGCCACGGCCCCGTCCGCTCGGCCCGGGGTTCCGTCGACCGTTCCACCCCCGGCGGCCACGGGACCTTCGACTCCTCCAGGCACGCCGGCAGCCCGGCCGCCGCAGGGCACGCAATCGCCCGGAGCGGCCGCATCGGAAGAGCAGGAGCAGCGTGACCGGCAACGCCGCCGCGATCAGGCCCCGGCCGCAACGCCGGGCACTCCGCGAACCCCCGTGGCTCCTGGTGCGACTGCGCCGGCTGCGAATCCTGTCGCTCCGTCGGCCACTCCGACGGCGCCGCCTCCCGCCACCGCGACCCAGCCTCGGACCCCCCCTCCGGCCGCCGTGCCCACGGCGCCGCCTCCGGCCACCGCGACCCAGCCTCGGACCCCGCCCGCGGCCGTGCCCGCGGCCCCGCCTCCCGCAACCGCGACCCAGCCGCGAACACCTCAGCCGATCCCCGGCGCGGCGCCCGCCGGGCGCGCCGCTCCCGCTCCGGATCGCTTGGCCCCTGGTGTCGCGCCCGAGCGCCTCGCGCCGGGGATCACGACCGGACGGGACGTGCGGATCGAGGAGCTCCGCTCCTTGCGGCGCGAGCGGGTCGAAGAGGGCGGACGCCGCGTCATCATCGAGGAGCCCGGAAACCGAGTCATCATTCGCGAAAACGGACGGGAGTTCATCCGGCACGACGAGACCGAACGCTTCCGGCGCGCCTATGACGATGCCGACGTGCGCGTCGAACGGCGCGGCGAGGAACAGATCACCATCGTTCGTCGCCCGAACGGAGGCGAGGTCATCACGGTGCGCGACGCCGAGGGCAACCTGATCCGCCGCGTGCGTCGCGATCCGCGCGGGACCGAAACCGTGCTGATCGAGAACGTGATCGCCGGACGTCCGCGCACCCGCGCCGTCATCGAGGAGGTCGTCGACCTCCCGCCGCCGCGCTTGACGATCCCGAGGGAGAAGTACGTCGTCGAGGTCGAACGGGCCTCGCAGGACGACATCTACGAGGCGTTCACGGCGCCGCCGGTCGAGCGCGTCGAGCGCCGCTACAGCCTCGATCAGGTCCGCCAGAGCCAGACCCTGCGCGAGCGCGTGCGCCGCGTGGACGTCGATACGGTCACCTTCGAATTCGGCTCCTGGCAGCTGAGCGAGGACCAGATCGGAGCCCTCACGGGGGTCGCCGATGCGATTCGGCGTGCCCTGTCCCGCAACCCGGACGAGATCTTCCTGATCGAAGGGCACACCGACGCCGTGGGACCGGAGGTCGACAACCTGACGCTGTCGGATCGGCGCGCCGAGACCGTGGCCACGGTCCTGAGCGAACGGTTCGGCGTGGCGGCGGAAAATCTCACCACGCAGGGCTACGGCGAGCAGTACCTGAAGGTGAATACGCAGGAACCCCACCAGGAGAACCGGCGCGTCACCATCAGGAACATCACGCCGCTGCTGCGCGAGCAGGCAGCGCGATAGGAGCGAGCGACCCGCTCCGACGTCGTCCTACCGCTTCCGAGCGGCGGGATTTTCGCAAGGCCTTGGCGCTGGCCGAAATGCCGGCGCCTCTTGCCGCGCTCCGAAAACTACGATCGCGAGAGGCCGTGGCGTCGCGCTCGTCAACCCACCGGTCCCTCAATGCCCGTCTCGGCTGCTTTCCGTCCCTCCATCCGCCACGGCGATCTGGGAAGCGACTTCTACGACATCGTGGCGGCCGCCCCGTTTCCGCAGCATGTCCTGCGCTACCGCAACCAGCGCTGGGCGGCTCGGGTCGGGCTCGACTCGCTCTCCGACGCGGAGTGGATCGGCCACTTCGGGCGGTTCGAGCCGCTGCCCGGAAGCTTCCTTCAGCCGCTTGCGTTGCGCTATCACGGCCATCAGTTCCGGACCTACAACCCCTATTTGGGCGACGGTCGGGGATTCCTGTTCGCGCAACTCCACGACCTGCGCGACGGCAGGCTCCTGGACCTCGCCACCAAAGGCAGCGGCCGGACGCCGTGGTCGCGAGGCGCGGACGGACGCCTCACGCTCAAGGGCGGTCTGCGCGAGGTGCTGGCGACCGAGATGCTCGAGGCGCTCGGCGTCGAGACCTCCAAGTCGTTCAGCCTGATCGAGACGGGCGAGGACCTCGAGCGCGGCGACGAGCCCTCCCCGACCCGGTCGTCGGTCCTGGTGCGCCTGAGTCATTCGCACATCCGGATCGGCACCTTCCAGCGCTTCCTCTACCTCGACGAGCCGGGCAACCTCCGCAAGCTCCTCGACCATACGATCCGCGCCTACATGCCGGAGGTTTGGCGCGAGGACGAGGCGCGACGGGCCGCGGCCTTCCTCGAGGAGGTCTGCCGGCGGGTCGCGCGGATGGGCGCGCAATGGATGGCTGCCGGGTTCGTGCACGGCGTGCTCAACTCGGACAACATCAACGTCACGGGCGAAAGCTTCGACTACGGGCCGTGGCGATTCCTTCCGGTCCTGGAGCCAGGCTTCACGGCCGCCTATTTCGACGAAACGGGCCTTTACGCCTACGGGCGCCAGCCGGACGCGCTCTTGTGGAATCTGTACCGGCTCGCGGAGTGTCTGCTGCCGCTCGCGACGCAGGCGGACCTGGAGCATGCGCTCGGCGCTTTCGAGCCGGCGCTTCACCGGGAATTCGCGCGGGCGTTCCTCAACCGCCTCGGGCTCGCATCATCCGGCGCCGAGAAGGACGCTTCCCTCGTGCGGGCATTCTGGACCTTCCTCGAGGACAGCAAGGCGCCGTACGAACAGACGCTGTTCGACTGGTATGGAGGGCTCCGGAGCGTCGAGCGCGCCGCACGGAGCCCGAGCGCGGGCGTTTACGCGCAGCCATCGTTCGGCGCGGCGCGAACCGCGCTCGAAGGTTTCGAGCCCGTCCGGGAGGCTCGTCTCGATCATCCGTACTTCGCGAGGCGCACGCCCTGCACCATGCTGATCGACGAGGTCGAGGCGCTCTGGGCGCCGATCGCGCAAGCCGACGACTGGTCCGCGGTGGCGACGAAGCTCTCCGACATCGGCACGATGGCGGAGGCTTACGGAACGTCGCCTGCGAGGCCGTAAGCAGGACGATGTCCTATTCGTCGCCCGCGTCGCGGCGCATGACCTCGTTCACGAACGCGACTCGCGCCGCTCGCGTCCGGGCCGAACCTCGGTCGGCGCACCAGCGCGTGAAGGTCTCCGGATCGAGCGGGACCCGAACCACCTCGATGCCGGCGCGGCGCGCCTCGGCCTCGTTGTTCTGCGCCGCGACGAGCCATCCGTCGTAGCTCGGCGCGAGGGTCGCCGCGTCCTCCATGATGGCGAGAATCCGCGGGTAGTCCTCCCGGCTGTACCAAGGCACGCCGACGCTGCGCGAGCCCGGCCGCGATAGACCCGTCTCACGCATCTCCGACAATCACCGTCACCCGTCCCGTCCCGCCGCAGTCGGCACACGCCGATGTCCCGATCCGACCGGTTCCCCCGCAGGTCGGGCAGATCTGATCGCCCGACTGCTGCGACCCCGGGCGGGCTTCGTCGCCAGGGTTTCGCGGCCGCGGCGGCGGCGCTTCGGGGTTTTCCGGATCGCGGGAGCCGCTCATTCGACGCTCCGTCGTGGTCATGCTCAAGGTCCCTGCAGGCTCGACCACAGGCCGTCCAGCATCTCGGGGCGAAGCACGAAGCCGGACGACGTACGAATGAAAGCGTCCTTCCCTGGGGGAACCTCGGCCGTCATGGCCCAGTGAAGAGCTTCCCGGAGAGACGCGAACGGATGCGCCTCGCCCCAGTCGATCTCCGTTTCGGCGCGATCCGCGCCGGCGGGTTCGTAGGCGAGGTGGGCGGGGCCGTTCAGATCGGCATCGGTCAGCATGATCTCTGCTCCAGTCCAATCCGAGAACCCAACGGGCGAGGCTGCCCGTCGTTCCGGAGACCGGCACCGCAGAGCCGCATCGACCGGGCGCGTCGGGATCGTCCCCGAGGAGGCGAGATCATGCCGGCCCGAGCGATGCCGTGGATGCGGGGGTCAGAGAGCAGGGCCGGGACGGAGGAGAGCCGCCCCCGTGCCGCACAAAGACCTACGCCGGCAACGGCGCCTTTTCGGGACGACGCTCGTGGGTCGCCGGGGCGCTGACCCGCTTGGCTTCCGTCGTTGTTTCATCCCGGGTCGCCGCCTGGAGGCAGCAGATCACGGCCTCCCGGAGAGAGGCGACGTAATAGTCGGCTCCCACCATGGCGCGCAGCTTCTCGTCCTTGAGGATCGCCTCGTCGGCAGGCCAGAGGCCGACGAGGATGGGCGCGGTGGGGACTTGCTCGCGCAGGCGGCGCAGCAGATAGCGCAGGTGGGCCGGTGTCCCGCTGATCTCGAGGTATGAGATGCACACCATCCGTACCGTCGAGACGTCGAGGCCCATGATGGCCGAGCGGGACACGGCGCGATGGGGAACCACCTGCGTGCCCAGGCGATGCTTGCGCAGGAGTTGCGCCAGCATCGTGGATGCGGCCTCGTCGAGCGGGCCGCGGCCCGCGAGGCACATGACCGCTCCCTCCATGCGCCAGGCCTCTGGAACGAGGTGCTCGGGCGGCGTGTCCTCGGGAACCGCAGGGTCCTTGATTTGCGGTTTGTCGCTCTCGGGAGGGGCAACCGGCTCCACCTCCGCGTCCCTGGGCTCGGGCTCGACGTCCTCATGCCCGCTCAGATCGCTGACGAGCGCTTGGATCGCCTCCTTGACGCGCTCGAGCTGCGCGCCGTTGAGCACGCCGCGGCCGGCATCGTTGGCGGCGAGCTGCAGACCTCGGAGCGCCACCTCGTCGTAGTAGGAGGTCAGCGAGCGCTCCTTCAGGAGCTGCTCGGCATATTCCAACGCCTCGTCGGGGTCGCCCGCGAGCATGCGCTGATAGAGATTTTCGGCCGGAGTCAGGGCCGGCCGGTCGCCGAGCATCACGTCGAGGAATTCGAGGCGCTCGACGTGGCGGCCGAGCACGACGAGGCAGAGCGTCAGGGGCGTCGCGATGAGCAGGCCGACCGGCCCCCACAGCCAGGTCCAGAAGATCGCGGACAACACGACCGCGAAGGGCGACAGCCCGGTGCTCTGGCCGTAGACCAGCGGCTCGATGACGTGGCCCATGACGGGCTCGGAGACGACGAAAAGCGCCAGCGTCAGCAGGGCCATGGTCCACCCCGGGTCGACGGCGGCCGCCAAGGCGACGGGGAGCGCACCTGCAATGAAGGAGCCCACGTAGGGCACGAACCGCATGAGGGCGGCAAAGATCCCCCACAGGAGCGGGCTCGGAACGCCGATCGCCCACAGGCCGATCGCGATCACGACCCCGAAGGAGGCGTTGAGGGCCAGCTGGATGAGGAAGTACCGGCTGAGGCGACGGGCGGCGTCGTCCATCGCGGCGGTCGTTCGGTGAAGGTCGTCGGATCCGAACAGCCGGATCATGCGGTCGCGCAGGTCCTCGCGCTGGAGAAGAATGAAGACGAGCACCACGAACACGATGCCGATCGTCGCCAGCGGCTCCACGAGCGGCACGAGAACGCTCCTCGCGAGCTGCAGCGGCGTCAACTCGGGCTCGTGGACTTCGACCGGCATCGGCCCTGGGTTCGCCCGTGCGTCGGCAGGAGCGGGCGCCTTCGGTTCCTCCTGCGCGGCCTGCTCGAACTGGCGGCCGACATTCTTCACGAGGTCGGGCAGGCGCCCGAGCGCCCCTTCCCGCAGCGAGGACATTTTTTGGGAAACCGTGGTCTGATAGCGGGGCAGCTCGGTGGCGAGCCCCGCGAGCTGCAATCCAATGGTCGCCCCGAGAGCCGTCACGATGCTGAGCGCCACGACGACGGCTGCGATCACGGCGGGAACGCGCCCGATTCGGAGCCGTCGCAGCAGATCCACGAGCGGTGCGATCACGAAAGCGAGCAGGACCGAGAGCACCACGGGCAGGAAGACCTCCCGCCCAACGTACAGCGCGCCCAACACGACGGCGCCGACCGCCAGGGTCATCAGGCCCGACAGAGATGGCGTCTGCGGCGGCGAGACCTCGGTCTGGACAGGGGCGGGCACAGGCACTTCGGGCATGAACGATATTCCGGACGGCCGCAGGGGCGCGGCCCGGATCTTAAACGCCCGAGGTCGGTGAACGATCCTCGACGGTTTCCTCCGATGGGTCCTTTTGCCCCGCTTCGAACCCGCGGCGCCATCCCCATGTTCGAGCCGCGGAGGCTGCCACCGGTGGTCTGGTCGGAGCCTTCCGTGCCGCCAGCTCGCCCGGCGCGTCCCTCCAAGGCGGCCTCGCTCCCGGGTTCGTCGCCCGGGCTTCGGATTTCTGGAACGGATGACGACATGACGCCACAACGCCAAAGCTTTGCGAGCGGCGGCCGCTCGATCACGGTCGAAGTCTTCGCGGCCGGCTCGCGGGGGCGGCGTCCCGCCGTTCTGATGCTCCACGGCGCGGACGGGCTGTCCTCGAACGGGCAGTACCGCTCCGGAGCCCACGCGATCGCCGCGGCCGGCTATCAGGTCTTCCTCGTCCACTACCTCGATCGAACTGCGGAGCGACGCGCCTCCTTCGCAACCGTGTTCCAGAATTTCCTGCCCTGGATGGAGACGGTTCGCCACGCGCTCGCGTGGGTGGCCGCTCGACGGGACGTGGACCCCGACCGGATCGGGGTGGTCGGCGTCTCGCTCGGCGCGGCCCTTGGGCTCACGGTCGCGGGATTGGAGCCGCGCGTCAGGGCGCTCGTCGATTACTTCGGTCCGCTGCCGCAGGGCGCGATTGGCAGCGGAGCCCGGCTGCCGCCGACCCTGATCCTGCACGGCGGCGCGGATCCCATCGTCCCGGTCGCGAACGCATACGCGATCGAGAACCTGCTCCAGGAGCAGGGCGCGCCGTATGAGATCAAGGTCTATCCCGGGCAGGGTCATGGATTCCACGGTGCGGCGCAGCAGGATGCGACGGCCCGCGTGCTGTCCTTTCTGCGCCGGTACCTGAGCGTCGACGAGGCGGCGCGCGACGCTCCCCCTCCCGCACGGCCTTAGCGCCCGTTAAGGTCGACACGCACACCACTGCCACAGGGGCCGCTTCGGATGGCTCTGACGCGATGAAGGAACCACGCAACGATGACGGAAGCTCAGCCCTCCCTTTCCGACAACCCGTTCCGGGACGCGTGGACGACGCCCTTCGGCATTCCCCCGTTCGATCGAATCGCGCCGGAGCACTTTCGGCCCGCCTTCGAGGCGGGACTGAGCGAACAAAGAGCGGAGATCGACCGCATCGCCGGGCAGGAGGACGCTCCGAGCTTCGACAACACCCTTGCCGCCCTGGAGCGCAGCGGCCGGGCGCTGAAGCGTGTCGGGGGCGTTTTCTTCAATCTCTCGGGCGCCGACACGAACGACGCGTTGCAGGCGATCGAGCGCGAGTTGGCGCCGGTGCTCGCGAAGCACCGCAACGCCATCTTCATGAACGAGGCCCTGTTCCGGCGCGTGGATGCGATCTACCAAAAGCGTGCCGAACTCGACCTCACCCCCGAGCAAGCCCGCGTGCTTGATCGCTATCACACCATCTTCACGCGGGCCGGCGCGCGCCTCGAACCCGACGCGAAGGCGCGGCTCGCCGCCATCACCGAGCGCCTGGCGACCCTCGGGACGCAGTTCTCCCAGAACGTGCTCGCGGATGAGAAGGCGTACGCGCTCGTCCTCGAGGGCGAAGGCGATCTCGCCGGTCTGCCCGCGTTCCTTCGGGAGGCGGCTGCCCGGGCGGCCGACGAACGCGGGCTCCCAGGCAAGCACGTCATCACGCTCGCGCGATCCAGCATCGAGCCGTTCCTCACCTTTTCGAGCCGGCGCGACCTACGCGAGCAGGCCTTCAAGGCGTGGGCCAGCCGCGGCGATACGGGCGGGCCGGCCGACAACAAGGCCATCGTCGCCGAGATGGTGAGCCTGAGGGCGGAGCGTGCAAGGCTGCTCGGGTACGAGACCTTCGCGGCGTTCAAGCTCGCCGACACGATGGCGAAGTCGCCCGAGCACGTGGCTTCGCTGCTGCGCCAGGTCTGGGCGCCCGCAGTGGCTCGTGCCGGCGAGGAGCGCGACGATCTTCAGGCCCTCGCCCGGGCACGAGGCGACAACGTCGCGATCGAGCCCTGGGACTGGCGCTACTACGCCGAACAGGTGCGCCGCGAGCGCCACGACATCGAAGAGGCGAAGATCAAGCCGTATTTTCAGCTCGAGCGGATGATCGAGGCCGCGTTCGAGACGGCCCGCCGCCTGTTCGGCCTGACCTTCACGGAATTGCGCGACGTTCCGCGCTATCACCCGGACATCCGGCTCTGGAAAGTCGCGGACGCCGATGGCAATCTCGTCGGCATCTTCATCGGCGACTATTTCGCACGGCCCTCGAAGCGCAGCGGCGCCTGGATGAGCGCCTTCCGGTCGCAGGAGCGGCTTTCCGGCGATATTCGGCCGATCATCGTCAATGTGATGAACTTCTCGAAGGGCGACCCGGCGCTTCTCAGCTTCGACGATGCACGCACGCTGTTCCATGAGTTCGGCCATGCGCTTCACGGGCTCCTCTCGAACGTGACCTTTCCGCTTCTGGCCGGCACGAGCGTGTCGACCGATTTCGTGGAGCTGCCGTCGCAGCTCTTCGAGCATTGGCTCGCCCGACCGGAGATCCTGCGCCGTTTCGCGACCCATTATCGGACCGGCGAGCCGATCCCCGAGCCGGTGCTGGAGCGGCTCACGGCAGCGCGCAACTTCAACCAGGGCTTCTCGACGGTGGAGTACCTCGCCTCCGCGTTCGTGGATCTCGATCTGCACGAGCTGACCGATCCGGCGGGGCTCGACGCCACGGCTTTCGAGAGCACCGCGTTGGAGCGGATCGGCATGCCGCGCGAGATCCTCATGCGGCACCGGATCCCTCATTTCACCCATGTGTTCTCGGGAGACGGCTACTCGGCGGGGTATTACAGCTATCTCTGGTCCGAGGTCCTGGACGCCGACGCTTTCAAGGCGTTCGAGGAGAGCGGCGACGTGTTCCACCCGGAGGTCGCGCGCAAGCTCAAGGAGAACATCTATGCCGCCGGCAACCTGCGGGATCCCGCGGAGGCCTACGTCGCGTTCCGCGGGCGCCTCCCGACCCCCGAGGCGCTCCTCGTCAAGAGGGGCCTCGCGCCGGTCGCCGAGTGATGCCGCCGCGCGGGAGCGCTCGTGCGAGGGCGACGATGCACGGGGATGACGAACCGCGCCTCACTTTCTTGAGGAACCCTCAAGGTTCTTGCCATACCTTGCTCAAGCCGGATGCAGGATGAACCGGCCGCGGCGGGACGCGGCCGCCGGGCCGCCGCCCGGTTCGAGGCGACCGAGAGGAGACCCCGCCCATGGCGGACGACCGGGACGAGAACAAGGAACGGGTGCCGGATCGTCCCCGGACCGCCCGTATCCTCCTCGTCGGGGCTATCGAGGTGCACCAGCAGATCGCCGACGCTCTGACGGCGGCCGGACGTCGCGCGGACCTCGCGCGTGACGGCGTCGAGGCCGAAAACGCCATCCGCTCACAAGCCTACGATCTCGTCCTGATGGACGTTCAGACACCCGGCACGGACGCTGTCGCGGCCACGAAGCGGATCCGCGCACTGCAGGCGCCGGCGCGCGACATCCCGATCATCGCCATGACGCCCGATGGACCCTCCGACGACGTGGTCGCGTTTCACGCCGCGGGCATGAACGATCACATCCGCAAGCCGTTCGACGCGTCTCGACTCGCGGCGATGATCGATGCGTGGCTGCCCGACCTCCCTCGCGATGAGCCCTCCGGGTGCGCGCTCGATCCGCAAGTCCACGACGAACTCGTCGCGATCCTCGGCACGGAAAAGATCGGAAGCCTGTTGTCAAAGCTCGAAGCTCAGCTCGCCCGAAGTTTTGCCACCGCTCCGCAAGCCGTCGACCCGCCGGAACTCGCCCGGGAAGCCCATAGCCTCGTGTCGCAGGCGGGCATGCTCGGGTTTCTGGAACTGGCCGATGCGTGCCGGGATCTCGAGGCGGCGTGCCTGTCGGGAGAAGATGCGGCGCCGTTTCTTGCGTCCGCGCGATCGGCTCGGGACAGGGCGGTTCGGGAGATCGGGCGCCTCAGGCACGGACCCCGGCAGAGCGCCGCCTGACGGTCGGATCCGTGTCAGCCGGTGCTTCCGGTCGATGGATGGATCGCCCACCGGTCTCGCGAGCGCCTGTTTCGGGGGACTCCTTGCCCAGCACGGCGCGCAGGAAGGCGAGGCCTTTGCGATCCGTTTTCAACGCCTTCGCGTCGAGCACTGGCATGGCCGACCTCCCCTTCCTCCGGCATCATGGTCTTGGTGAGGGCGCCGGATACGAACAACTTGCGGGCACCCGATCGACAACGGACCGCGACCGGCCAAGTTCCATTCCCTGCGTAAAATTTTACGGCGCTCGCGGTGGCCGGCTTGACCCGGGCGCGCCGCATCGCCAGCGGCGCAGTCAAGAGCCGTTTCCACTGACGTGGAATCGGCTCTCTTCTTTTTTGTGCCGCAATTTTTGACGGCGAACCGGATCCACTTCGCCGAAAATTGCTCTATCCCTCGAAGACGTTCGCGGTCAGGCCGCGGGTCTCTGTCTCGACGACGAAAAGGTGACCGGCCATCGGATCGATGGCGGGATCCCGGTTGATGGCCGCCGTCGTGATGTAGAGGGTGGTGAGGTCCGGCCCCCCGAAGGCGCATTTCGTCACCTGGGCGGTCGGGACCGGGACGACGCGCTCGATCGACCCGTCGGGTGCGAAGCGCGAAATCCGCGAACCGCCCCAGTGGCACACCCAGATATGCCCCTCCGCATCGACCGCCATGCCATCCGGGTGGCCCCAGCCCTCTTCGAAATGAACGAACCGCCGCGCCTCGCCGGGCCTGCCGTCGGTGAGATCGTGGGCGTAGATCGTCCGGCCCCGGGTATCGGTCGTGTAGAGAATCAAGCCGTCAGGGCTGACGGCCGGTCCGTTCGTGACCGTGAAGCCTTCGTGAAAGCGGGTGAGCGAGCTGCCGTGGAAACGCCAGAACGAACCGGACGGCTCGTTCTCCGCATCGTCCATGGTGCCGAAATAAAGACTTCCGTCCGGCCCCACGATCCCGTCGTTGATGCGGTTCCCGGGCCGCTCGGGCTCCGGCGCCACGATGTCCTGCGTCTCGCCCCCGAACAGGTGGAAGCGCTTCAGTCCCGACTTGAATCCCGCGACCACGATGTCGGGGTCGAGGGTCAAGGCCACGAAGCCCACGCGCTCGGGCACAGCAACCCGCACGTGCTTGCCGGTTGCAGGGTGATAGTGCCAGATGCCCGGGTTCTTGATGTCGACGAACAGCACCGTCTCGTTGCGGTGATCCCAAAGGGCGCCTTCGCCGACGACGCAGCCGCTGGCGACCGCGACGCGCGGCGTTTTCTCGTGCACGACCGGGTTCGTCATGGCCAAACCTTCATCCGCGGACTTGAACGGCCTGGGGAGCCGCCGTGAGCGCTGCCGGCCCCCTCGGCTAAATGCCCTCGCGGAGCCGCGCGGCAAGGCGCGCCAAGCTGAGATCCGAGCCCGCCGGTCCGATCAGGGACAGCCCGAGCGGGGCTCCGAGCCGGGAGGCCAGCGGGACGGATACTTGCGGCACGCGGGCGAGACCGGAGAGGCAGAGCAGGTTCAGCGCCTTGTTGCGGTAGGCGTCGAGCGATTCCTCGCTCTCGCTCAGGAGAGGCGCGACATCCGGCATGGCGGGGAGGATCAGGATGCCGTCCTCGCCAAGAAGCGTCCGGAAGCGCTCGCCGAAGCGCTCGCGCACCGCGCGGGCCTCCGCGACTTGCGCGTCGGTCACCATGCGCGCAAAGGCGAAGCGCTCGGCGACGCCCGGGCCGAGCGGCGGCCGGTAGCGTTCGATCATGGCTCCGTCGACCGTCCAGGCCTCGCGGCCTTGGAGATGGCGGAAGGCCCAATACAGGGCCTCGAAACCATCGCTCGCCGCCTCCCGCATCTCGGCGGTCCCGAACGCCTCCTCCAGGCGCTTGACGATCGGAGCGAGCGCGCCCCGCACCTCCTGATCGACCATCGTGAAGGCGTCCGCCGCAATGAGCAGTCTCGGCGCCTCGGGGACCGGCGAGGGATCCGGACCGAGCAGCACCTCGCCCACGCGCACGAACGTATCGCCGTCTCGGGTGAGGAAGCCGCACGAGTCGAACGACGGCGCGAGATCGAGACAACCCTCGAGGCTGACGCGGCCATGGGTCGGACGGATGCCGAAAAGACCGCAATGGCTCGCCGGCCCGCGGACCGATCCGCCGGTATCGGTGCCGAGGGCGAAGTCGCACAGCCCGTTCGATACCGCCGCGGCCGAGCCCGAGGACGAACCGCCGGGGATCCGATCCGCCGCGGCGCCGTTCACCGGCGTGCCGAAATGGGCGTTCTTGCCGCTGAGCGAAAAGGCCAGTTCGTCGGTGATCGTCTTGCCCACGAAGCGGGCGCCCGCCTCGAGCAGAACTCGAACGGCCGGCGCCGTGCCGGTCTTCACCCCCGACATGGCGAGCACATGGGGCGAGCCGCCGCTCGTCGGGTAGCCCGCGACGTCGAAGAGATCCTTGACCGCGAACGTCAGCCCCGCCAACGGGCCCGTTTCGGCATTCGGCACCGGCACGGCGGGGTAAGGCATGAAGGCGCGGGCGGGATCGGCGTCGAGAAGCATGCTCTGTCCCCTGGCGAACGAGCGAACCATAGCGGTTCGGCACGGCTGCGGCCAAGAGACCTGCGAGACGCGGGGCGGGTTCCGGCACCGCCTCGTCGCGGCGGCGCTTCGCCGCTCCCGGTCGTCCAGGAGACCGCGATCGGCCGGGCGGTGGCGATCAATCCGGAACGCTCCAGTGCGGGTTCCAGGCGATTTCCCACAGATGACCGTCCGGGTCATGGAAGTAACCCGAATATCCGCCCCAAAAACGCTCGCGTGCAGGATCGGTGACGACCGCGCCCGCCGCCTCGGCCTCCTTCATGACGTCGTCGACCTCCTGCCGCGCGTTGACGACATGCCCGATCGACACGGCGCCGAGGCGCGCCGCCGTCGCCGCTATTTTCGCGTCCTTCGACAGCGAGCCCGCGGGATAGAGCGCCAGGATCAGGCTGTCGTTCATGTCGAAAAACACCACGGCGCCGTCTTCGAACTGCTGGCCGACGATCCCTTTCGTCGAAAGGCCCATCCCGTCGCGATAGAACGCAAGCGACTTTTCGAGGTCGCTGACGGCCAGCGTCAAAACCTTGATGCGTGCCTTCATGTCGGGCTCCTGTTGAAAGGCCGCCCCCGTCCACACATTCCCCTGTGGTCCATCGACTCCGCCGACGTCGCTTCCACGACGCCTGAAGCGGCCCTTGGCTCGTGCTCGTTTCGGCCGCGTGGGGCCTGGCAGGATAGTCGCTGACGGCCATTTCCGGAACGGCTTGGAAGTGTCACGTGTTGAGCCGGGGAGCCGGGAGATCCGGAAAAACGACTCGGTCTGGGCTACGGCCAGGCTTTTGCGCTATAGGCAGGAGGCCCTAGGGCCCGACAGCGCCTGGAGCCGCGGGGGCCGCGACGAGGACGAGACGCGATCGGAGCCGATTCGCGCCTAAGGCGGGCTCCGGACTTCGACTGACCAAGGAGGACGACGAGCATGGCGAAAGCAACCCTGTCCCGCAGGCTGGCCCTGGGCCTCGCCCTTGCCGGGACCATCGCGCTCGGCGGGAATCCGGCGGCGGCCCAGCAGGGGCCGATCAAGATCGGCGAGCTCAACTCCTATGCGCGCTGGGCGGCATTCACGGTGCCCTACCGCAACGGCTGGCAACTCGCGCTCGACGAGATCAACGCCAGGGGCGGCGTGCTCGGCGGCCGCAAGCTCGAGATCGTGTCGCGGGACGACGGCGCCACCACGGGGGATGCGACCCGGGTCGCGGAGGAGCTCGTGACGCGCGAGAACGTGGCCTTCCTGTTCGGTTCGTTCCTGTCGAACGTGGGCGTCGCCATGGCGGACTACGCCAACCAGAAGAAGATCCTCTATCTCGCGGCCGAGCCTCTCACGGACGCGGTGACGATGGGTCAGGGCAACCGCTACACGTTCCGGGTGCGGCCGAGCAACTTCATGCAGGTCGGCATGCTGGTCGAGGAGGCGAAGATCTCGGGCGCCAAGCGCTGGGCCATCGTGGCGCCGAACTACGAGTACGGGCAATCGGCGGCCGACGTGTTCAAGCGGCTCCTCAAGGAGGAGATCCCGGGCGCCGAGATCGTCGCCGAGCAGTATCCCGCGCTTGGCAAAATCGAGGCCGGTGCCACGGTGTCCGCGCTCGAACAGGCGAAGCCCGACGGCATCTTCAACGTGCTCTTCGGCGCCGACGTGACCCAATTCGTGCGCGAGGGCAACACCCGCGGGCTGTTCGAGAAGAAGACCGTCCTGTCGCTCCTCACCGGCGAGCCGGAATGGCTCCTGCCCCTCAAGGACGAAGTCCCGGAGGGCTGGACGGTCACGGGCTATCCCTGGGACCAGATCACCGACCCGAAGCACAAGGCCTTCGTGGACGCCTACCGGGCGAAATTCAACGATACGCCGCGGCTCGGATCGCTTCTCGGCTACATGATCGTCTACATGATCAAAGACACGATCGAGCGGGCCGGCTCGGTCGACACCGAAGCGCTCATCAAGGCGCTCGAGGATGCGAAGTTCGACACCGTCATCGGCCCCGTCACGATGCGTGGGATCGACAATCAATCCACCATGGGAGCCTGGGTCGGCAAACTCGTGCTGAAGGGCTCCATCGGCGGGATGGCGGACTGGAAATACCTCGACGGCGCGGCTTTCATGCCCCCGGAGGCGGAGGTGAAGGCGGCGCGGAAGGACTAGGATCGGCCCCACGGCAGACGTCGGTCGCTCCCCTGCCCTCCGCGGACGTCGCGACGGGGCTCGAAGGAAGAGGACCGCCGACGGCAAGCGAGATGGCATCATCCGAGCCCGACGAAGCGCGCCCGCATCCGCCCGTTGTGCGGAGGTCGACGTGCGAAGCACGGCGGGCGGGGGCGCCGTTCTCTCGAGTCGAAGCGTCCTCGGCCAGGGCCCCTGCCCACAACCGGGAAGGGAGCGCGCGTACGCGCCGGCCGGCGGCCGGAACCGAGCGCCGACCCTCCCCCTTGTCGGTCGGGTGATTTGGCCATGGACCCCGCCTTCCTCCTCGTCCAATCCCTCAACGGGCTCGCCAGCGCCTCGTCGCTGTTCATCACCGCCTGCGGGCTGACGCTCGTGTTCGGCGTGACGCGGATCGTGAATTTCGCGCATGGCTCGCTCTACATGCTCGGCGCCTACATCGCCGCGACGCTGGTCCCGAAGCTGCTCGACATGTGGTTCGGACCCGTCGCGTTCTGGGCCGGCATCCTCGCGGCGGCGCTCGCGGTGGGGCTGATCGGCGTGCTGCTCGAGATCCTGCTGCTGCGGCGCATCTACCGCGCGCCGGAGCTCTTCCAGCTGCTCGCCACGTTCGGGGTGCTGCTGGTCGTGCAGGACCTTGTCGTGCAGGCGTTCGGGCCGCAGGACATTCTCGGTCCCCGGGCGCCCGGCCTGCGGCAGCCGGTCGAGATCCTCGGGCGGCGCTTTCCCTCCTACGAGCTGGTGCTGATCGCGGCGGGCCCGGTGGTGCTCGGCCTCATCTGGCTTCTCCTGCGCCGGACGCGCTTCGGCGTGCTCGTGCGCGCCGCGACCCAGGACCGCGAGATGGTGGCGGCGCTCGGCGTCAATCAGGCGGTCCTCTTCACCGGCACCCTCTTTCTCGGCGCCTTCCTCGCCGGCCTCGGGGGTGCGCTCCAGATCCCGCGCGTCCCGGCCAACACCGGGATGGACCTGTCGATCATCGCCGAGGCCTTCGTGGTCACCGTGGTGGGCGGGATGGGGAGCGTGCCGGGCGCCTTTCTTGCCGCCGTCATCATCGGCGAGCTCCAGGCCTTCGGGATCCTGATCTTCCCGAAGATCACCCTGGTGGTGGTCTTCCTCCTGATGGCCGTCGTGCTGGTCGTGCGGCCCTACGGCCTGTTCGGGCGACCCGAGACGGTCGGCGGCAGCCATGCCGTCGGGATCGCGAGCCGGGTCCCGGCGCAGAGACGGGCCGCGCCCCTGATCGGGCTCGGCGCGGTCGCGGCCCTCGCGCTCCTGCCGCTCGTCGGCGACGCGTATCTCTTGAAGGTCGCGACCGAGATCCTGATCTTCGCACTCCTCGCGTTCAGCCTGCAGCTCCTCATCGGGGTCGGCGGGCTCGTGAGCTTCGGCCACGCGGCCTATTTCGGGCTCGGCGCTTACGGAGCGGCACTCGGGGTCAAGTGGCTCGAAGCCCCCATGGAAGCCGCGCTGCCGCTTGCGCCGCTTCTCGCCGCGCTCGGCGCCGCCCTTTTCGGCGCCGTGATCGTCCGACTTTCGGGAATCTATCTCGCGATGCTCACCCTCGCCGCTGCGCAAATCCTGTTCGCGGTCGCCTTCCAATGGGTCGAGGTGACGGGCGGCGACAACGGCATCGTCGGGGTGTGGCCCTCGAGCTGGGCGGCGGGCCGGGCGACCTATTACCTTCTGACGCTGGCGCTCGTCGCCGGCGCCGTCCTCATTCTGCACCGGCTCATCGACGCGCCGTTCGGATACGCCTTGCGCGCGGCCCGCGACTCGGAGCTGCGCGCCGAAGCGATCGGCCTTGCCATCCGCCGCCAGCGCTGGCTGGCGTTCACCGTCGCGGGTGCTGCCGCGGGCCTGTCCGGCGGCCTTTACGCATTCTCGCGCGGCTCGGTCGACCCGACGCTGCTCGGCATTCCGGTTTCGGTCGACGCTCTCACGATGCTGCTGCTGGGCGGACTCCAGACCCTTGCGGGACCGTTCGCCGGCGCCGCGGTGCTGCACAGCCTGCGCGATCTCATCATGCCCCTGACGGGTCTCTGGCGACTGATGCTGGGCCTGAGCATCATCGCGATGGTGCTCCTGTTCCCACGCGGGCTCGTGGGGACCCTGCAGGCCTGGCGGGAGGGTCGGGCGTGACGCTGCTCTCCGTCAACGATCTCTGCAAGACCTTCGGCGGCGTGGTCGCCGCGCGCAACGTGAGCTTCGCGCTGAAGCGCGGCGAGATGGTCGCGATCATCGGACCGAACGGCGCCGGCAAGTCGACCGTGTTCAATATGATCGGCGGCCAGCTCGAACCCGACGGCGGACGCGTGCTTCTCGAGGGCGACGACATCACCGCGCTCTCTCCCCGCGCTCGTTTCCGCCGCGGGGTCGGGCGCACCTTCCAGGTCGCGCAGACGTTCCCGTCGATGACGGTTTGCGAAAACGTCCAGATGGCGCTCATCAGCCACAAGGGCGAGGCGCTGGGCCTATGGCGGCCTGCGCGGGAGCGCCACCGCGACGAAGCGCTCCATCTTCTCGAGCGGGTCGGGATGGCGGAAGCCGCCGACCGGGCCGCCTCGACGCTCGCCTACGGCGACGTGAAGCGCGTCGAACTCGCCATCGCGCTCGCTTCGACGCCTCGCCTCCTCCTCATGGACGAGCCGACCGCCGGCATGGCGCCGCGTGAGCGCTCGGCTCTGATGGACCGCACGGAATCGATCGCTGCGACCCAGCACATCGGCGTGCTGTTCACCGAGCACGATATGGACGTGGTCTTCGGGCATGCGCGCCGGGTGCTGGTGCTCATGCGCGGCGAGGTGATCGCGGCCGGGACGCCGGACGACGTGCGCCGCGACCCACGCGTCCAGGGCGCCTACCTCGGCGACTCCCACGCGTTGCGGAGCGCGACGTGACCGAGCCTCTGCTCGCCGTCCGCAATCTCTGCGCCGCCTACGGCCGGGCGCAGGTGCTGTTTGGCGTCTCTCTCGACCTGCACCCGGGCGAGGTCGTGGCGCTCGTCGGCCGCAACGGCGCCGGCAAGTCCACGACGCTCAAGGCCGTGATCGGCCTCGTGGCCGCCACCGCCGACCGGCTCGCGTTCCGGGGCCGGTCGATCGCCGCTCTCACGACCTACCGGATCGCGCGGCTCGGGCTCGGCTACGTGCCCGAGGATCGGCGGGTGTTCACGGATCTCACCGTCGACGAGAATCTCGAGGTCGGCCGCCAGGACGCCCGAGGTGGCCGCGCGCCATGGACGCCCGAGCGGCTCTTCCGCCTTTTCCCGAACCTCTCCGAGATGCGCCGCCGCCGCGGCAACGAGATGTCGGGCGGAGAGCAGCAGATGCTCTCCATCGCGCGCACCCTGATGGGAAACCCGGACGCCATCCTCCTCGACGAGCCATCGGAGGGCTTGGCGCCGGTCATCGTGCAGATGATGGCGCAGGCCGTGCGCGCCATGAAGGCCGAGGGCGTGGCGGTGCTGCTGTCCGAGCAGAACTGGGCCTTTGCCTCGGCGGTCGCCGACCGGGCCTGCGTCATCGAGCGCGGCGAGATCCGCTTCCAGGGCTCGGTGGCGGAACTGACCGCCGACGAGGCGCTGCGGATCGACACGCTCGGGGTGTAGGGGCGGCAGGTGGGGGCCGACGCTGGAGCGGCGGCTGCCGGACATTCTTTACCTTAAAAGTCCGAACTCCCATCCCGGCTCCCTGGCGCGACAGCTTGGCGGGATCCCAAAAGCGTCAGCAGCGTTGACGGATCAGGCCCAAGGGCCGATACCGGCCCGTCTCCCGGGTTTTCGCCCTCGAATCCTTGCCTTCAGGAGCCCTCTTCATGGGCGTCATTCATGTGATCGACCGCGCCGGCGAACGCCACACGCTCGAGGCCCTCGAGGGCTGGCGCGTGATGGAGATCATCCGCGACTGGAACCTGCCGATCGAGGGCATCTGCGGCGGTGCCTGCGAATGCGCGACCTGCCACGTCTTCGTCGCGTCGGAATGGCTGCCGAAGCTGCACGCCGCATCGCAGGAGGAGGAGAATCAGCTCGACATGGTGCCGATCACCCGCCCGAATTCCCGCCTCGCCTGCCAGATCCTCTGGACGCCCGAACTCGACGGGCTCGAGGTCACCCTCGCACCCGTGAGCGCCTGAATCCCGCATCTCCCGCATTGCCAAAGCCGCACGGCCATGGTTTTCGATGCCCCTTTCCCGAGGTCGCCAGGAACGTTCCATGACTGACATGATCGGCCCTTGCTCGAGGCCGCCCGGGAACGTCCCATGACCGAGACGATCGGCGCGTCCTCGATGCCGCCCCAGGAATCTGCCATGATCGACAATATCGAAACCGACGTCGTCATCATCGGAGCGGGCCCCATCGGCCTGTTCGCCGTGTTCGAGCTCGGGCTCCTCGACATCAAGGCGCACCTGATCGACATCCTTCCCAAGGTCGGCGGCCAGTGCGCGGAGCTCTACCCCGAGAAGCCGATCTACGACATCCCGGGATTTGCGGTGGTGACCGGTCAGGGTCTCGTCGACAACCTCATGGCTCAGATCGAGCCGTTCCACCCGACGTTCCACCTCGGCGACATGGTCGAGAGCGTCGAGACGCTCGGGACCGCCGACGCTCCGCGATTCCGCGTCAGGACCGACGCGGGCACGACGTTCAGCTGCAAGAGCGTCATCATCGCGGCGGGGGGCGGTTCATTCCAACCCAAAAAGCCGCCGATCGAGAACATCGAAGCCTACGAGGGCACCGGCGTGTTCTACTCGGTCCGCAAGATGGAGATGTTCCGCAGGAAGAAGGTCCTGATCGTCGGCGGCGGCGACTCGGCCCTGGACTGGACCGTGAACCTGCAGCCGCTCGCGCACCGACTCACCCTCCTGCACCGGCGCGACGCGTTTCGCGCCGCGCCGCACACCGTCGAACGGATGCGCGCTCTCGTGGCGGCGGGGGACATGGACCTGCATCTCGGGCAGGTGGTGGCGCTCAAGGGACCGGCGCCGGTGCTCGAATCGGTGATCGTGCGCCGCGACGACGGATCCACGCTGGAGATCCCGTGCGACGTCATGCTGCCCTTCTTCGGTCTCACGATGAAGCTCGGGCCGGTGGCGGACTGGGGTCTCAACCTCCACGAGAACCTCATTCCGGTCGATACGGAGAAGTTCGAGACGAGCGTGCCGGGCATTTTCGCCATCGGCGACATCAATCACTATCCCGGCAAGCTGAAGCTCATCCTCTCGGGCTTCCACGAAGGCGCCCTCGCGGCCCAAAAGATCCACCGCTACGTGTTCCCGGACAAAAAGCTCCTGTTCCAGTACACGACCTCCTCCACGAGCCTGCAGAGGAAGCTCGGTGTCGCCGCGTAGACGTTCGCCTGAAGGGTGGCTCCGCGCGATGCGCGCCGACGCGACGACGCCTCCAATGACACTCCGTTTCGGAGCGCCGGATCCCCGGCGGAGGTGACGCGTGGATTACCCGTTGCGACCCGCCGCCCTTCCGATTGCGGCTTGGCTCGTCGGCCACGCGCGAGTCCATCTCGCGCCGGCCGAGATCGTCACGACGTTCTGCGAACGCTTGCTGCAGCTCGGGGTCCCGGTCTCCCGGGCGCGTGTCGCGCAGATGATGACCAACCCGCTCATCGGGGCCTGGGGCGTCGTATGGAGGCGTGATCGACCGATCGACGTGTATACGGTCCCGCGCACGATACGGACCACGGACGCCTTCCTGGGGAGCCCGTTCGAGCAGGTCATGAAAACCCGGCAGGCGTTTCGGCGCTCGCTCGTCGCCTTGGTGCCGGGTGAAGACCATCCCGTCCTGCTCGAACTCGCCGAGGACGGCGGAACGGACTACCTGGCGGTTCCGATCGAGTACGGCGACGGCTCGGTGCAGGTCGCGGCCTTCACGACCGATCGCCCCGGCGGCTGGTCCGAGGACGATGTCCAGATCATCGAATCGCTGCGGACCCCTTTGGCGGCTGCGTTGGAGCCGTCGTCGATGCGTCGTTCGATGCTGAGCCTGCTCGAGACGTACCTGGGAACGGGGCCCGCGCGGAGCGTGGCCGACGGCGCCATCGAGCGCGGCGCTTTGACCACGATCGACGCCGCGGTGCTCCTGACCGATCTGCGCGGCTTCACGAACCTCTCCGAACGGCATTCGCCGCAAGTCGTCCTCGACCAGCTGGGCGATTACTTCGAGGTTGTCGTGGACGCGGTCAGAGCCTCGGGGGGCGATGTCCTCAAGTTCATCGGCGACGGCGTGCTCTCGATCTTCCCGGCCGAGCGGGACGGGGAGGGAGCGGCCTGCGTCCGCGCGGTGGAGGCCGTCGCCCGCGCTGTCAAGCAGGCCTCCGCGACCTCGGTCCATCCCTTCGTGACCGCGCTGCACGTCGGACCCGTGGTGTATGGCAACATCGGCAGCCCCGATCGGCTCGACTTCACGGTTCTGGGCCCGACCGTGAACGTGGCCAGCCGTCTCGAAGCCATCGCCAAGGCGGCAGGCCCGCATGTCTGCTCGGCGGCCGCAGCCGCCGTGCTGCCGCGATCCGCGTGCGAGATCATCGGCGAGTACGAGCTCAAGGGCGTCGCCGGCCCCCAGAAGGTCTTCCGCGTGCTGCCGAACGCGAGGGACGCCGCCCTTGAGGACGGCTGAGCGCCCCACCGCCGCGGGCCCCATTGAACGCGCGAGTCCGCGCCGCTAGCGTGGTCCCATGACCGCTTCTTCCGATCTCGCCCTCGGCCGGCGCACGATGGCGCTGATCGACGAGTTCGCCCGCTACACCGACGAGCCCGGTCGCCTGACCCGGCTCTATCTCTCTCCCGCGCATCGCGCCGCCGCCGAGGCGACCTTGGCGATGATGCGCGCGTCGGGCCTTTCCGCAGAGATCGACGCTGCGGGTACGGTCGTCGGGCGGCGCGAGGGCCGGGAGCCCGGCCGGCCCGCCCTCGCGATCGGTTCTCACATCGACACCGTGGTGAACGCCGGCCGCTACGACGGCACGCTCGGCGTGGCGATCGGGATCGTGGCCGCGGAGGTTCTGCGCGACGAGAACCTTCCCTGCCCGATCGAGGTCCTGGCGTTCGGGGACGAGGAAAACATTCGGTTCCCGACCAGCCTATCGACGTCCTCGGCGCTCGCCGGTCGGTACAATGAGGCTTGGCTCGACGGGACGGACGCCGGCGGCATCCCGCTGCGGGAGGCGCTGCAGGCCTTCGGCGGCGATCCCGAGGGAATTCCCGCGCTGGTGCGCGATCCGAAGGCCTATCGGGGCTATCTCGAAGTCCATATCGAGCAGGGTCCGATGCTCGAGGTCGAGGCCCTGCCCGTCGGCGTCGTCTCGGCCATCAACGGGATTACGCGCGCCCGGGCGCATGTGGTCGGCGAAGCCGGCCACGCGGGCACGGTGCCGATGCCGCTGCGCCGCGACGCCCTCGCGGCGACGGCCGAGATGATCGGGGTCGTCGAGCGGATCGGGGGCACGCGGATCGACACGGTGGCGACGGTCGGCGTTGCGCGGGTGCAGCCCGGTGCCATCAACGTGATTCCGGCCCGGGTCGATTTCACGATCGACGCCCGCGCACCCGACGACACCGTGCGCCACACCATGGTGCGGGACCTCCTGGCCCAATGCGATGCCGTGGCGGCGCGGCGGGGCGTGGCGCTTGCCGTGGAGCCGTTCATGGACTCCCCCGCCACCGCCATGGCGCCGGACCTCGTCGCCGCCTTGGAAGACGCGGTGCGATCGGCCGGCGTGCGCCTCTTGCGCCTGCCGTCCGGCGCCGGACACGACGCCGTCGCCATGGCCCATCTCTGCCCGGCTGCCATGCTGTTCGTGCGCTGCAAGGGTGGGGTCAGCCACAACCCCGCGGAATCGATCACGGTCGAAGACGCCGATATCGCCGCGCGGGTGCTGATCGAAGCGGTGCGTCGCCTGGCGCGATAAGGGAGAGGCTATTCGAGCGCCCCGACCGCGGCCTCCACCGCATCGGCGACCGCGCCCGAGCGAACGAGATCGAGGGCCAGTCGCATCTCGGCCGCATACCAGCGGTCGCCCTCGAGCGCGGGCGGGATGACGGCGCGGATCGCGTCCA
This sequence comes from uncultured Alphaproteobacteria bacterium, assembly GCA_963800985.1. GTDB lineage: Bacteria > Pseudomonadota > Alphaproteobacteria > Rhizobiales > Beijerinckiaceae > Microvirga. The sequence goes on from CAWDDI010000033.1 coordinate 101,813, forward strand.
TCGCGGCCTGCGAACCCTTGCCGAGCGGGAATCCGGCGGCGAGCGGTTCGACGAGGGTGAGGGCCTGAGCGGCCATCAGGAGTTCGCCGGCCACGATCTGCTCCGCGTTCTCCACGATCATGCGCGCCTTCCGGCCGCACCAGGTCGCGTTCGAGATGTGGTCCTCGGCATTCGACTTCCCGGGGATCGAGTCGACCGAGCCGGGCGTCGCTAGACCCCGGTTTTCCATGACGAGAGCCGACATCGTGCACTGGACCGTGGCATAGCCGGTGTTGAGGCCGCGCTTGCCGGCGAGAAGGTTGCGCGGCAGGCCGTACGACATCGTCGGATCGACGAGGCGCGCGAGCCGCCGCTCGGAGATCGAGGCGAGGTCCGTCATCGCGATCGCGAGGACGTCCATCGCCTGCGCGACGTACTGGCCGTGGAAATGGCCGCCCGAAATCGAGACGTAGCCGCCCTCGCGGTCCTCGAAGATGAGCGGGTTGTCGGTGGCGGAATTCATCTCGGTGCCGATGATGCGCTCGACATACTCGACCGCCTCGACGGCCGGCCCGTGCACCTGCGGCGTGCACCGCAGAGAGTAGACGTCCTGCACGCGCGGGCTCGCGGGCTGGCCCGCCGGGCGCGGCTCGTCCGGAAAGACGATGTCGCGGGCCTCCTGCGAGCAGCGCTTCGATCCGTCAAGGATGCGCATGAGGTTGCGCGCCACCCTGGCCTGGCCGGGATGGGGGCGCGCGCGGTGCACCCGCGGGTCGAAAGCGGCGAGCTCGCCGCGCATCGCCTCGAGCGAGAGGCACATCGCGATATCGGCATGCTTCAGGAGCCGACGGGCGTCGTGGATCGCGAGCGCGCCGAGCGCCAGCGACGCGGTCGACCCGTTGATGAGCGCGGAGGCATCCTTGGCGCCGAGCTCGAAATCGGGATCGAACCCGGCGCGCGCGATGGCCTCGCGGGCCGGGAGGCGCCTGCCCTCGTGGATCATCTCGGCTTCCGTAAAGCCGCAGACGGCGCCCGCCATATGGGCCAGCGGCGCGAGGTCGCCCGAAGCGCCGACCGAACCTCGCTGCGGGATGAACGGGTGAAGTCGGGCGTTCAGGAAAGCGATGAGGCGCTCGACGAGCTCCACCCGCGGGCCGGAATAGTTGGACGCGAATGCGTTGGCGCGCAGCAGCATCATGGCTCGCGTCACGTCCTCAGCGAAGGGCTCGCCGACCCCGGTCGCGTGGGCGTAGACGGTCTTCCTCTGGTAATCCGCCATGTCGGCGACGTGCACGCGCTGGTCCTTGAACAGCCCGACGCCGGTGTTGAAGGCGTACATGAGCGGCGCGTCGTCATGCATCCAGGTGCGGTCGATATAGGCCCTGGTGGCGGCGATGCGCGCGCGGGCGTCAGGGTCCAGCGCGGCTTCCTCGAACCGCCCGTCGCGGTCCGGACGCGCCACGCGCACCACGTCGCGCACATCGAGGTTCGCGCCGTCGATCTTGACCGTCATGAGCTTTCCCTTCGCTTCACGGCGATTACCGGGCCGACCCGAGCGGCGCAGCCGCAACCCCGTCCCGTGTCCCCGCGCCTGCCGGCCGCGTCGCTGCGGCGGACGCTACGACGGGACCGTCTCGAGATCCGTCCGCGGTCCCGAGCGGGAAGGGGCGGCGTCGCCGTCGGATGAGGGGTCCCTGCGCCCCACCCGCAAGCCGCTCTGCGGGTCGAAGACGTGAACGTTGGCGGGATCGATCGACAGGCTGAGGGCCCGGGCGTCCGGGGCGATCTGGCCCGTCGGGGCCTGAACCACGAATTCGGCGTCGCCGATCTTGCCGTGGAAGAGCTGCGTCGCGCCGAGTTCCTCGACGAAGTCGACCGAGAGGTCGACGGCGCCGGAGCCGGCCGGGCCGACGCGCAGATCCTCCGGCCTCAGGCCGACTTCGACGACCGAGCCGGCGGCGAGTCCGGGCCGCATGTCGGTCACCGCGAGGCGGCCGTTGCCGACGACCACCATGCCGTCGCCCTCGACGCGGCCGGGCAGGATGTTCATGGGCGGCGAGCCGATGAAGGTCGCGACGTAGCGGGTCTGCGGCCGACGGTAGACGTCCGAGGGCCTGCCGACCTGTTCGATGTGGCCATTGTTCATGACGACGAGCGTGTCCGACAGGGTCATGGCCTCGACCTGGTCGTGCGTGACGTAGATCGAGGTGACGCCGAGCGCGCGCTGAAGACGCTTGATCTCGACGCGCATCTGCACCCGCAGCTTGGCGTCGAGGTTCGAGAGCGGCTCGTCGAACAGGAAGACCTGCGGCTTGCGCACGATCGCCCGCCCCATGGCGACCCGCTGGCGCTGGCCACCCGAGAGAGCCCGCGGCTTGCGGTCGAGAAAGGGCTCGATGGCGAGGATGCGGGCCGCCTCGCGGACGCGTTGGTCGATCTCGGGCTTCGGCGTGCGGCGGTTGCGCAGGCCGTAGGCCATGTTGTTGTAGACGCTCATGTGCGGATAGAGCGCGTAGTTCTGGAACACCATCGCGATGTCGCGGTCGGCGGGCTCGATCCGATTGACGGTCCGCCCGCCGATGTTCACGGTGCCCGCGGTGATGGTCTCGAGTCCGGCCACCATGCGCAGCAGGGTGGACTTGCCGCACCCCGAGGGTCCGACGAGCACGCAGAACGAGCCGTCCTCGATGTCGAGGGAGACGCCCTTCACGGCCTCGACCCCGCCCGCATAGACCTTCCGCACGTCCTGTAGGGTCACGCGTGCCATGGAAACTCCCCTGATCGGCTCGATCGCCCGAGTCGCGATCGTATTCGGAATCCTATGTCGCGGTCTCGACGAGACGCTGCGCCTGTCATGGAAACTCCCCTGTATCGTCTCGTTTGCCCGAGCTCCGCGACGGCGGCCGGGATCGCTACTTCTCGGTCTCGACCAAACCCTTGACGAAGAGTCTCTGCATCAACAGGACGACGAGCACCGGCGGCAGCATCGCGAGCACCGCCGTGGTCATCGCGATGTTCCATTCGGTCAATGCGTCTTGCATCGTGATCATCTTCTTGATGCCGATCACGATGGTCTGCATCGAGTCCTTGGTCGTGATGAGCAGCGGCCATAGATATTGGTTCCAGCCGTAGATGAACTGGATCACGAACAGCGCCGCGATCGTGGTGATCGAGAGCGGCAGCAGGGTATCCTTGAAGAACCGGAAGGCCCGGCGCCATCGATCTTCGAGGCCTCGAGCAGCTCGTCCGGCACGTCATGAAGAACTGCCGGAACAGGAGCGTGCCGGTGGCCGACGCGATGAGCGGCAGGATGAGCCCAGTGTAGGTATCGAGCAGGCCGAGGTCGGAGACGATCTTGTAGGTCGGGTAGATGCGCACCTCGACCGGCAGCATGAGGGTGAGAAAGATGATCCAAAAGCGGCCATCGCGGAACGGGAACCGGTAGATAGACCACCGCGAAGGCCGAGAGGATCGAGATCAGGATCTTGCCGGTCGCGATGCCGAGCGCCATCACAAAGGAGTTCACCATCATAGTGCCGACGGGCTCGCGACTGGTGCGGGCGGCGCCGCGGAAGACGGTCTGGTAGTAGTTCTCGTCAGCCTGGTCGCCCGGCACGAGAGGCATGTTGCCGTTGATGATCGTCGTGGCGTCGAAGGTGGACGCCATGATGGCGAGATAGACCGGGAAGGCCACGATCACGACGCCGATCGCGAGGACCAGGTAGGCGAGCACGTCGCCGAGACTCGGTTCTCGACCATCAGTACTGCACCTTGCGTTCAACGTAGCGGAACTGGATCGCGGTCAGCGCGATGACGATGACCATCAGGATCACCGACTGGGCCGCCGATCCGCCAAGATCGCCGCCGAGGCGTCCGTCGGCATACACTTTGTAGACCAGCGTGGTCGTCTGTCCCGCCGGGCCGCCGCCCGTGACAGCGTCGATGATGCCGAACGTCTCGAAGAACACATACACGATCGTGACGACGAGCAGGAAGAAAGTTGTCGGCGACAAAAGCGGAAAGACGATCGTCCAGAAGCGGCGGGCGGGGCGGGCACCGTCGATCGCCGCAGCCTCGATGACGTTCGTCGGGATGGACTGCAGGCCTGCAAGGAAGAACAGGAAGTTATAGGAGACTGGTTCCAGGTCGCGGACAGATCACGAGCAGCGCCATGCGCGTGACGGCCGTTGAGCTGCGGGTTCCAGTCGAGGCCGAGCGAGCCGGATCGGACGGGCGAGCGTTCCGAGCGACGGATGGAACATGAAGATCCACAGCACGCCCGCGATCGCGGGCGCGACCGCGTAAGGCCAGATCAGAGCGTCTTGAAGGCCGAGGCGCCGCGGATCGTCTTGTCGGCCTGCGAGGCGAGAAGGAGAGCGATGGACAGGGAGAGGGCCGCGACCAGCGTCGAGAAGATCACGGTCGTCACCATCGCGCGATAGTATTCCGGCTGCTCGGAGCAGCAAATCGGTAGTTCTCGAGGCCCACGAACTCGCTCGAGAGGCCGAAGGCATCCTCGAGAAGGAACGACTGCCAGATCGCCTGCAAGGCGGGCCAGTAGAAGAAGATCACCGTGATCGCGAGCTGGGGAAGAGCAGCGCGTAGGGCAGGACATTGTTCGGGAGGATCGCGCGCTTTTCCATTCGGGGGTCCGGATGACGTTTCGGCCGGCCCTTGCCGGGCCGGCCGTCTGGGCGCTGATGGGTCGGCCCGGGATCCCGAGGCCGCGCGGCCCGGGCGCGTAGATAGCGGCTCACCGTGCGCTCGAACTGGCGCAGCATCTGGTTGCCGCGGTTCACGGCCGCGTCGAGGGCGTCTTTGGCGCTCTTCTGCCCCGCGAGGGCGGCTTCGATCTCCTCCGCCCAAACGTCCCGCATCTGCACCATGTTGCCGAGGCGAAGCCCGCGCGAGTTCTCGGTCGGCTCCTTGTTGGTGAGCTCCATTAGCGGCGTCTGCAGGATCGGGTTCTTCTCGTAGAAGCCGACGGCCTTGGTCTTCTCGTAGGCCGCCTTGGTGATCGGCAGGTAGCCCGATTCCTGGTGTAGCCTCGCCTGGCGGTCGGTGTCGGACAGGAAGGCGAAGAACTTCGCGACCCCTTGTACTCCTCGGGCTTCTTGCCGCCCATGACCCAGAGCGAGGCGCCGCCGATGATCGAGTTCTGCGGGGCGCCGGGCACGTCCGGGTAGTAGGGCATCGGCAGCGAGGTGTAGTCGAACTTCGCGTTCGCCTTGACGTTGCCGTAGAAGCCGGACGACTCGAGGAAGATCGGGCACTCGCCCGAGGTGAAGCGGCCCTCGCTTCGAGCTGTCGCGGCCCGGAATAGTCGTAGGTCTTATCCTTCTGGAGATCGACGAGGTCTGCAGGTGCCGCACATGCAGGGGCGAGTTGATCTTCAGCTCGGCGTCGAAACCGTCGAGTCCGTTCGCCTTGGTGGCCAGAGGCACGTTGTGCCAGGCCGAGAACTGCTCGAGCATCGCCCAGGTGATCCAGGCAGTCGAGAAGCCGCAGGTGCCGTAGCCGGCGGCCTTGAGCTTCTTGGCGGCCTCGAACACTTCCGGCCAAGTCTTCGGCACTCGTCGGATTGAGGCCCGCCTTCTTGAGGGCGTCCTTGTTGACCCACATCACCATGGAGGACGAGTTGAACGGGAACGAGAGCATCTCGCCCTTGGAGGTCGAGTAGTAGCCCGTGATCGGCGGCAGGTAGGCCTGCGGGTCGAATTTCTCGCCGGCTTCCTTCATCATGATCATGGACGGGCTTCACGGCGCCCTTGGCGCCCATCATGGTCGCGGTCCCGACCTCGAACACCTGCATGATGTGAGGCGCGTTGCCGGCCCGGAACGCCGCGATGCCGGCGTTCATGGTGTCCGCGTAGGCGCCCTTGTAGGCGGTGACGACCTTGTAGTCCTTCTGCGAGGCGTTGAACTCCTCGGCGAGCTTGTTGATGATCTCGTTGTTGGCGCCCGTCTGGGCATGCCACCATTGGAGCTCCGTCTGCGCGAACGCTGACGTCGAGGTCAGGCCGAGCGCCAGCGCGGCAAAGGCGGTCATCGTCTTCATAGAGTCTCTCTCCCTCATCCATCCGGCCGGATGTTGTTGTGGTTCAAATCACACTAGCACGAAGGGCCGGTGACATTTCAATAGCAGAATCCCACGATCGGCCCCTCGGCCGGGTAGGAGGGGCTGGGGACGGGGTTGGGGCGCTTCGCGGGAGCGCCGGCGCGGTCTCAAATCACGTTGCGCTCCGAAAGCGGCCGCATCGCGAGCACCCGCTCGTAGCCGAGATCGCTCAGGTCGAGGGTGAGGTAGCGCCCGTGCACGATGAGTTCGGCGAGCCCGCGCCCGACGGCGGGCGCCTGCTGCAGGCCGTGGCCGGAAAAGCCGTTGCAGAGGTAGAAGTTCTCCCCGCCCCGGCCCACGATCGCGTTGTGATCGAGGAGGCACATGTCGTAGGGCCCCGCCCAGGCGGGACCCGGGCGGATCGCCTCGAAGGCGGGCACGCGGTGGGCGAGCGCGGGCCAGACCACGTCCTCGAAGAACCTGTGGTCGACCTCCTGGGTCGCGGGGTCGTCGTCGCGCCAGGGGAGATCGTCCCGCTCGGGCGGCGAGGCGCCGCAGATGAAGCCCGGGCCCTCGGGGCGGACGTACACCCCGGAGGCGTCGACGACGAGCGGGCAGTCCTCGACCGGATCCCGGCACGTGAACGTGAAGACGTAACGGCGCCGCGCTTCGACCGGGATGTCGATGCCCGCCATCGCGGCAAGCGGCCGCCCGCCCGCCCCGGCGCAGTTCACGACGGCGCCGCAGCCGATGCTCGTGCCGTCCGCGAGGCGCACCGCGGCGATGCGCTCGCCCTCGCGTTCCAGGGCCACGACCTCGCCGGCCGCGTACGCGGCGCCGAGCGAGCGCGCCTTGCGCCGAAAGGCCTGGAGGAGCCCCCAGCCGTCGAACCAGCCCTCGCCGGAACGGCCCCAGGCGCCGGCCGCGAGGTCGTCCGTGCGCAGCCAGGGGAAGCGGCGCGCGAGGCCGTCCTGGTCGAAAAGGACGATGTCGGCGCCCTCCGCGACCTGCAGCGCGTGGTTCTCGGCCAGGATCGGGGCCCCGGCGGGGGTCGCGCAGTAAAGATAGCCGCCTTCGTGAAGGCCGATCTCGGGCACCTCGTCGCCGACCGCGAGGTGCTCGCCGATGCCGCGCAGGAAAGCGATTCCGAAAAGCGAGATGCGGATGTTCACGACGCTCGAGAACTGCTGCCGGATCGACGCGGCGGAGAGCGCCGACGCCGAGCGCCGATAGGTCGGGTCTTTCTCGATCACGACGACGCGACCGCGAAAGGCCGGGTCGCGGAGGAGGTGGTAGGCCACCGAGGAGCCCATCGCGGCTCCCCCGACGATGACCACGTCGGCCATTCGAGAGGACGGGATCATCGTTCGAACTTGGTGGACAGGATGATCGAGGACTGGGTGCGCTCGACCCCCTCGACGGCGCCGATCCGGTCGAGGGCCGCGTCGAGCAGCGGGACATCGTCGGCCTCGACGATCGCGAGCAGGTCCGAGGGCCCCGAGACGGAATGCAGCGCCCGCAGCTCCGGCATGCGCTGCAGCGCCTTCGTGACCGCCGCCGCGGCCTTGGGCGCCACGACGACCGCGACGTACGCCCTCACGAGCCGGCGGCTCATCGCCTCGGCCAGGCGGACCGTGTAGCCGACGATGATGCCACGGCGCTCCAGGCTCTCGACCCGCGCCTGGACGGTGGTCCGCGAGAGCTTGAGCCGGCGCGCCGCCTCGGCGTGACCGATGCGGGCGTTCTCGCGCAGCAGCCCGATCAGGGCGCGGTCGGTGGCGTCGAGCATCGAAGTGACCAGCCGTGTCGTCGTTCCGCGGAAAAGGTGACGTCTTTTCGTCTGGATGTCTATGGCGATCTGCATCAATCCCCGTCATGCTGCGGGCGGCTGACGGAGACCCATATGACTTCCATTCTGATCGTCGGCGCCGGCAAGATCGGCGCCACCATTGCGGACATGCTGCACGACTCCGGCGACTATGCCGTGACGATCGCCGACCGGTCCGACGAGGCGCTCGTTGCCGTGGCCGCGCGGGGCATCGACACGCTCGAACTCGACATCTCCGATGCGGTCGCGCTGCAAGGCGCCATGAAGGGGCGCTATGCCGTCCTGAGCGCCGCGCCCTACCACCTCACCGGCCATGTCGCCCAGGCGGCGCGCCTCGCGGACGTGCATTACTTCGACCTCACCGAGGACGTCGCGACCACCCGCATGGTGAAGGAGCTCGCCGCAGGCGCCGCGGCGGCGTTCGTTCCGCAGTGCGGCCTTGCGCCGGGCTTCATCTCCATCGTGGCCCACGACATCGCCCGCCGTTTCGACCGGCTGGACACGGTCCGTCTGCGGGTCGGCGCCCTCCCGCAATACCCCTCGAACGCGCTGTCCTACAATCTGACGTGGAGCACGGACGGGGTCATCAACGAGTACATCGAGCGCTGCGAGGCGATCGTCGACGGCAGGCTGCGCGAGGTGCCCGCCATGGAGGAGCGCGAGGAGTTCTCGCTCGACGGCGTGCGCTACGAGGCGTTCAACACCTCGGGCGGCCTCGGCACCCTGTGCGACACCCTGGAAGGGCAGGTGCGCAGCCTCAACTACAAGACGATCCGCTATCCCGGGCACTGCGACCTGATGCGCGTGCTCCTCAACGATCTCGGCCTGCGCCGCCGCCGGGAGGTCTTGAAGGACATCCTCGAGAATGCGGTTCCCTCGACGCTGCAGGACGTCGTGATCGTCTTCGTGACCGTGACGGGCGAGCGCGGCGGGCGCCACGTGCAGGAGACCTATGCCCGCAAAGTCTACGGCCAGACGGTGGCCGGCGTCGAGCGCACGGCGATCCAGGTCACGACCGCCGCCGGGATCTGCGCCATGCTCGACCTCCTCGTCGGAGGGCACCTGCCGCAGCGCGGCTTCGTGCGGCAGGAGGACGTGCCGCTCACGCTCTTCCTCGCCAATCGCTTCGGTCGCGTCTATGGCGGCGAGCGGATCGGCTCGGAGAAGATCAGCCTCGACGCGGTCGCCTGACCGGCGTTAAACCAGCCGCAACGACCCGCGGGCGCTCGGCGGGCATTTGCCCGGAGCGCGCCCCTGTTCCAGGGAGATGTCGATGACGTCGCAAGCCGTGTTGAAGCCCGTCGCAGGACCATCCGGCGTCGCGGAGGAGGCCCGTGCGATTCTCGAGCGCCTCGGCGTCCCGGCTGCCGCGTTCGCGCCCGGCGGCCGGCCGGCGCGCTCGCCGATCACCGGCGAAGTCATGGCGCAGGTGCGCGAGACCGACCCTGAGGAGGCGAGGGCCGCCATCGGGCGGGCGCATCGGGCTTTTCTGACATGGCGCCTTGTCCCGGCGCCCCGGCGCGGCGAACTCGTGCGGCTCCTCGGCGAGGAACTGCGGGCCGCCAAGCCGGATCTCGGCCGCCTCGTGACGCTCGAAACCGGCAAGATCCTGTCGGAGGGCCTCGGCGAGGTCCAGGAGATGATCGACATCTGCGATTTCGCCCTCGGCCTCTCGCGCCAGCTCTACGGGCTCACCATCGCGACCGAACGCGCCGACCATCGCATGATGGAGACCTGGCATCCGCTCGGCGTCTGCGGCGTGATCTCGGCCTTCAATTTCCCCGTCGCGGTCTGGTCCTGGAACGCGGCGCTCGCCCTCGTGTGCGGCGACCCGGTGGTGTGGAAGCCGTCCGAGAAGACGGTTCTGACCGCGCTCGCGACCCAGGCCATCGTGGCCCGCGCGGCGAAGCGCTTCGGGGGCGTGCCGGAGGGTCTCACCGAGGTGCTCGTCGGCGGGCGCGAGGTCGGCGAGATCCTGGTCGAGGACCACCGGGTGCCGATCGTGTCGGCGACCGGATCCACCGCCATGGGCCGGCAGGTCGGCCCGAAGCTCGCGGCGCGCTTTGCGCGGGCGATCCTCGAGCTCGGCGGCAACAATGCGGCCATCGTGACGCCTTCGGCCGATCTCGGCCTCGCGCAGCGCGCGATCGCCTTCGCGGCGATCGGCACGGCGGGCCAGCGCTGCACGACGCTGCGGCGCCTTTTCGTCCACGAGAGCGTCTACGACGCGCTCGTGCCGAAGCTCGTGCAGGTGTACGGCAGCGCCCGCATCGGCGATCCCCGCGAGGAGGGCACCCTCGTGGGTCCGCTCATCGACCGCGCCGCGTTCGACGGCATGGAGCGCGCGCTCGCCGAAGCCCGCGCGGCCGGGGGCACCGTCCACGGCGGCGGGCGCCACGGGGAGGCGGGCGAGGCCTACTATGTCCGCCCGGCCCTCGTGGAGATGCCGCAGCAGACCGGGCCGGTGCTGCGCGAGACCTTCGCGCCGATCCTCTACGTGATGCGCTACGGCGACTTCGAGGAGGCGATCGCGCTCCACAATGCGGTGGGCGCAGGCCTCTCGTCCTCGGTCTTCACCCTCGACATGCGAGAGGCCGAGCGCTTCATCTCGGCGGCGGGCTCCGATTGCGGCATCGCCAACGTCAACATCGGACCCTCGGGCGCCGAGATCGGGGGCGCCTTCGGGGGCGAGAAGGAGACCGGGGGCGGGCGCGAGGCGGGCTCGGATTCCTGGAAGGCCTATATGCGCCGGGCCACCAATACCTTGAACTATGGCACGACCTTGCCGTTGGCTCAGGGCGTCAAGTTCGACATCGACGCCTGAGCAGGGCCGCCCCTCGCCGGGGCGGCGGCCGCGCTTAAATTCAGGGTCCAACGAGAGCGGAGATCCGACCATGAACGCCGTGCCCGTGCAAAAGCCGAAGGATGCGCCCGCGCCGGCGCGCTTCCACTGGGAGGACCCTTTTCTGCTCGACGAGCAGCTCACCGACGACGAGCGCATGATCCGCGACACCGCCCGCGCCTATGCGCAGGAGAAGCTGCTGCCCCGGGTGATCGAGGCCTACCGCGAGGAGAAGACGGACCGCTCGATCTTCAACGAGATGGGCGAACTCGGGCTTCTCGGCGTCACCTTGCCCGAGGAATACGGCTGCGCCGGCGCGACCTACGTGGCCTACGGGCTCGTGGCGCGCGAGGTCGAGCGGGTCGATTCGGGCTACCGCTCCATGATGAGCGTGCAGTCCTCGCTCGTGATGTACCCGATCTACGCCTACGGGGACGACAGCCAGCGCCGGAAATACCTCCCGAAGCTCGCGTCGGGCGAATTCGTGGGCTGCTTCGGGCTCACCGAGCCGGACGCGGGCTCGGATCCCGCCGGCATGAAGACGAGGGCCGAGAGGATCGAGGGCGGGTACCGTCTGATAGGCTCGAAGATGTGGATCTCGAACTCGCCGATCGCGGACGTGTTCGTGGTGTGGGCGAAGTCGGCGGCGCACGACGATCAGATCCGCGGCTTCGTGCTCGACAAGGGCCTCAAGGGCCTCTCCGCCCCGAAGATCGGCGGCAAGCTGTCGCTCCGCGCGTCGATCACGGGCGAGATCGTGATGGACGGGGTCGAGGTCGGCGAAGACGCGCTGTTGCCAAACGTGACCGGGCTGAAGGGACCCTTCGGCTGCCTCAACCGGGCGCGCTACGGCATCTCCTGGGGCGCGCTCGGCGCCGCCGAGGATTGCTGGCACCGTGCGCGTCAGTACACGCTCGAGCGCAAGCAGTTCAACCGCCCGCTCGCCGCGACGCAGCTCGTGCAGAAGAAGCTCGCCGACATGCAGGCCGAGATCGCGCTGGGTCTCCAGGCCTCGCTGCGCGTCGGGCGGCTCTTCGACGAAGGGCGGGCCGCACCCGAGATGATCTCCCTCGTCAAGCGCAACAACTGCGGCAAGGCCCTCGACATCGCCCGCGTCGCCCGCGACATGCACGGCGGCAACGGCATCCAGGAGGAGTACCACGTCATGCGCCACGCCCAGAATCTCGAAACCGTCAACACCTACGAGGGCACCCACGACGTGCACGCCCTCATCCTGGGCCGGGCGCAGACGGGGCTGCAGGCGTTTTTCTAGGTGTTTTGCGCGTTGGACGACTTCCTCGCTTCGCTCGGAAACCCCCCCCCCCTCCCGACTCCGGCACCGGGTTGCGATCGAGCTCGATGGCGGACAGCACACGACCGATGCACACGGCACGCGGGATCGGGTTCGAGACGACCACTTGCGGCGACTCGGTTTTGAGGTCTGCCGATTCTGGAATATCGAAATAACCGAGAATGTGGACGGCGTCGTCGAAACCATTCTCGCCCGTATGCAATCTGATGGTCGGCTCGCCTGCAGGTCGCGTGGGTGATCCCGTCTGCATCCGCAGCCCCTCAGCCCATCCTCCCGGTCCGGCGCCTTGTCCCAGACATTCAACCCGCAGCGCGACCGGCCCGTCACCACGACCGACCTCCTGAAGGTCATCGGGGTCGTGGCGCTGCTCATCGATCATTACGGCCTGTTCTACCAACCGGACGAGGTCTGGTGGCGCCTCGTCGGCCGCACGGCGTCGCCGATCTTCTTCTTCCTGATCGGCTTTGCGCGCACCCGGTCGGTGCCCTGGACCTGGCTCGCCTTCGGCGCCGCGCTCACCGCGCTGAACCTGTGGAGCGCTGGAGGCTGGGCCAATCCGACCTTCAACATTCTCCTCAATTTCGCGCTCCTTCGTGCCGTCGTGCTGCCGCCGGTGGCGCAGCACGTCCTGCCGCGGCCGGTCCCGCTCGCGATGCTGATCGCCGGCTGCGTGCTCCTCATCCCGGCCACGGACGGCGTGCTGGAGTACGGCACCGAGGGCTGGCTCTGGGCGTTTCTGGGTCTCGCGCACCGCGCCGCGCTCGAGGACCGGGGGCCGCGGACCGACTGGACCCGGGCCGGCCTCGCGCTTGCGGCGGCCGCGGCCTACATTGCCCGCGAGATCCACGACTACGGGTTCGATGGCGTGCAGTCGACGCTGCTCGCCGTCGGCGTCGTCGTCCTCACGGTGGCGTTCACCCGATTTCGGCGCCAGGATCTCGGCTGGCAGCCGGTGCACCCGCTCGCGGCGGTCTTTCGGTTCTGCGGACGCCATTCGCTGGAGATCTATGCCATGACCCTGTTCGTCATGCAGTTCCACGGCTCGGTCCTGGCCGCCGCGGCACGCCGAGGAGGGCCATGATGAAACCGCTCGAAGGGGTGCGGGTCATCGTCATGCCGTTCCACGGCTCGGTCCTGGCCGCCGCGGCACGCCGAGGAGGGCCATGATGAAACCGCTCGAAGGCGTGCGGGTCCTGGAGATCGCGCGCATCCTGGCCGGTCCCTGGGTCGGACAGCTGCTCGCCGATCTCGGCGCCGACGTCGTCAAGGTGGAGCGGCCCGGCGCCGGCGACGACACGAGGGGCTGGGGCCCTCCCTTCGTGGAGGACCAGGACGGCACCCCTCGCTCGGCGGCGTACTTCCATTCCTGCAACCGCGGCAAGCGTTCGGTCGCGGTGGATTTCGAGACCGCGGAGGGCCGGGAGACCGTGCGGCGGCTCGCCTCCCGCGCCGACGTGCTGATCGAGAACTTCAAGGTCGGGGGCCTCAAGAAGTACGGCCTCGACCACGACAGCCTCAAGGCCGTCAACCCGCGCCTCGTCTACTGCTCGATCACGGGCTTCGGCCAGACCGGTCCGTATGCGCCGCGCGCCGGCTACGACTTCATCATCCAGGCCATGGGCGGGATCATGGACCTCACCGGCGAGGCCGAGGGCGAACCGCAGAAGCCGGGCGTCGCCTTCGCGGACATCTTCACGGGCATTTACGCGTGCATCGGCATTCTCGCCGCCCTGCGCCGGCGCGACGCGACCGGCGAGGGCGCCCATCTCGACATGGCGCTCCTCGACACCCAGACGGGCGTGCTCGCCAATCAGGCGATGAATTACCTCGTCTCCGGGCAGGCGCCGCGGCGGATGGGCAACGCGCACCCCAACATCGTCCCCTATCAGGTCTTCCCGGTCTCGGACGGGCACGTGATCGTCGCCGTCGGCAACGACCGGCAGTTCGCCAAGTTCGTGCGCGTCCTCGGCCGCCCGGACCTCGCGCAGGACGAGCGTTTTCGAACCAACGCGGACCGGGTCAGGAATCGGGCCGTCCTGGTGCCGCTCCTGGCGGACCTGCTCGCGACGAGGAAACGCGACCTCCTGCTCGCGGCGCTCGCCCCGGAGGGCGTCCCGGCCGGGCCGATCAACACCGTCGCCGACGTGTTCGCCGACCCGCAGGTGATCGCGCGCGGGATGCGCGTCGACCTCCCCGCTCCGGCGGCGAGGGGCGGCGCCATCCCTTCGGTGCGCTCGCCCATCCTCATCGACGGCGAGCCCGCGGTGGCGGACCGCCCGCCGCCGCGCCTCGGCGAACATACGCAAGAGGTGTTGAACGACCCGGCCTGGGGTGGCCGATGAGGGGTCTCGGGACTATACCGGTCCCGTCGTGATCGACCCTGCCCGCGACGGCCGACCGAGGACGAAAGACCGATGACCAAATCCCGAACCGGCGGCCAGATCCTGGTCGACCAGCTCATCGCCCACGGCGTCGACCACCTGTTCTGCGTCCCGGGCGAAAGCTACCTCGCCGCGCTCGATGCCCTCCACGACGCCGAGATCTCGGTCACGGTGTGCCGGCAGGAGGGCGGCGCGGCGATGATGGCGGAGGCCTACGGCAAGCTCACCGGCCGCCCGGGCATCTGCTTCGTGACCCGCGGCCCCGGCGCCACCAACGCCTCCCCCGGCCTCCACATCGCGCGCCAGGACTCGACGCCGCTGATCCTGTTCGTCGGCCAGGTCGAGCGCGGCATGCGCGAGCGCGAGGCGTTCCAGGAACTCGACTACCGCGCCGTCTTCGGGTCGATCGCCAAGTGGGCGACCGAGGTCGACGATCCGGCCCGATTTCCCGAACTGGTCTCGCGCGCCTTCCATGTCGCGACGGCCGGCCGGCCCGGCCCCGTCGTGATGTCGCTGCCCGAGGACGTGCTGACGCAATCCGCCGCGGTGGCGGACGCCCCGCCTTGCGAACCCGTCGAGACGCATCCGTCGCTTGGCCAGATGGCCGAGCTCCAGAAGCTGCTCTGGACCGCCGAAGCGCCCATGGTCCTCCTTGGCGGCAGTCGCTGGTCCGACGTCGCGGTGCAGCGCTTCGCCCGCTTCGCGGCGCGCTTCGAGCTCCCCGTCGCGGCGACGTTCCGTCGGCAAATGCTGTTTTCGGCCGATCACGCCTCCTACGCGGGCGACGTTGGGGTTGGCGTGAACCCAAAGCTCCTCGCGCGCATCAAGGAAGCCGACCTCATCCTTCTCGTTGGCGGACGCCTTTCCGAGATGGCCTCCCAGAGCTACACAGTGCTCGACATCCCCGCCCCGCGCCAAAAGCTGGTGCACGTCCATCCCGACCCGAACGAGCTCGGCCGCGTCTATCGCCCGCACCTCGCGATCAACGCCTCGCCGGCCGCCTTCTCGGCCGCGCTCGAAGGCGTGCAGCCGCCGCAGGCCATCGGCTGGCGCGAGCGTACGCGCGAGGCGCGCGCCCAATACCTCGCCTGGAGCGACCCGACGACGATCCGCCACCCGGGCGCGCTCCAGATGGGCGAGGTCATGGCGCACCTGCGCAAGACGCTCCCGGCCGACACGATCTTGTGCAACGGCGCCGGCAACTTCTCGGCGTGGATCCACCGCTTCTGGCCGTTCCGGACCTACGGTACCCAGCTCGCGCCGACCTCCGGCTCGATGGGCTACGGCGTGCCCGCGGCGGTCGGCGCCAAACGCATCCGGCCGGAGCGCACGGTGGTGGCGTTCGCGGGCGACGGCGACTTTCTCATGAACGGGCAGGAATTCGCGACCGCGGTGCAGTACGACCTGCCGATCGTGGTGCTCGTCATCGACAACGGCATGTACGGCACGATCCGCATGCACCAGGAGCGCCATTATCCCGGCCGCGTCTCCGCGACGGCGCTGAAGAACCCGGATTTCGCGGCCTACGCCCGGGCTTTCGGGGGCCACGGCGAGCGGGTCGAGCGCACGGCGGAGTTCGCGCCCGCGCTCGAGCGGGCCCTGCGGTCCGGGAAGCCCGCGATTCTGCACTGCCTCCTCGACCCGGAGGCCATCACGCCGACGACGACGCTCACCGCCATACGGGAGCAGGCGCTGTCGTCGCGCGGGTGAGCCGAAGCACGTTCGCGCGGTGTCGCCGCTTCATGCAGCCTCGCCGGTGCCGGCGTCTCTTCCAAAGCGATCGCTGGAGGGGATCCCGGACGCTCGGAGGGGTCCGAGGGCCGCTCCGCCGCGCTCTCGCTCTCCTGCGGGTAGCCGCGGCGGGCGGCAGGCCGACGTCGGGCCGAACCTACGCGGCCTTGGCGGCCTCCAGCCGCCGCGCCACGAGCCCGCGCAGGGCGCGCAGGTCCTTCACGAACTGCCGTATCCCCTCCGCGAGCTTTTCGGTCGCCATCGCGTCCTCGTTGAGCGCGAAGCGGAACGCCTTCTCGTCGTGGTTCAGGCGCGCGGGCGCACCGCCGATCGCATCCGGGGAGAGCTTCCGCGGCAGGTCGCCGCCGTCCGCGGCGAGTTCGTCGAGGAGGGCCGGCGAGATGGTGAGCCGGTCGCAGCCCGCCAGGGCCTCGATCTCGCCGGTGTTGCGGAACGAGGCGCCCATCACGACGGTCTCGATCCCGTGCGCCTTGTAGTAGGCGTAGATCTGGCGCACCGAGAGCACGCCGGGATCGGTCCCGCCGGAATACGGGCCGCCGCCGGCCTTCACGTGCCAGTCGAGGATGCGGCCGACGAACGGCGAGATCAGGAACACGCCCGCGTCCGCGCACGCCGCCGCCTGCACGAGCGAGAACAGGAGCGTCAGGTTGCAGTCGATTCCCTCCCGCTGGAGGATCTCCGCCGCGCGGATCCCTTCCCACGTCGAGGCGACCTTGACGAGGATGCGCTCGCGCCCGACGCCGCGCTCCTCGTAGGCGCCGATGATCCGCCGCGCCTTGTCGACCGTGGCCGAGGTGTCGAAGGAAAGATCCGCATCGACCTCCGTCGAGACCCGCCCGGGCACGATGCCCGCAAGCTCCGCGCCGAAGGCGACGGCGAGCCGGTCGCACACGGCGGCCGCGACCGCCTCGGGCGAGCCGGCCTGGCGGCGGCCCCAGGCGAGCGCCTCCTCGACAAGCGAAGCATAGGCGGGCGTCTCCACGGCTTTCAGGAGAAGCGTCGGATTGGTCGTGCAGTCCTGCGGTTTCAGGCGCCGCACCGCCTCGAGGTCGCCCGTATCGGCGACGACGACGGTCATGGCGCGGAGTTGCTCGAGCTTGGAGGGCATGGGTGGTTCCCGTGAAAGGTCTCGCCCAGACTTAAACAGTCGGAGCGCCCGCGTGAAGGCTGGAGCGCGCGGAGGGGCAGTGTCCGAGGCCCGATGATCGGCCAAGACGGATCGGGCCGGTCCTTCAGGTGTTGTTACCCCGAGCAAGGCGCCTCGGCCGCGGCGGCGAACGCGGAAAGCTCCGCCAAGCTTCGAAGCGAGAGCACGCGAGGCGATCGATCGGATGCGGCCGGCACGGCCGCGGCCGGAACGAAGCGCAGCCTGGCCGCTCGAGCAGGCCGTCGAAGCCGCAACGGCAGGATCCAGCCACGCGTGCAGAGTCTTATAGAAGTGCGGTGTGACCGATGCTAGATCGTCTACAGGCCTAAACGACATAGATCAGAAGGGAGGCGCATCATGCGCGAGGTCGGACATTTCATCGGCGGCAAGCAGGTCCAGGGCACGTCCGGGCGTTTCGCCGACATTTTCCAGCCCATGACGGGCGAAGTGATCGGCCGCGTGGCGCTTGCTTCCCGGGCAGAGATGCGCCGAGCGGTCGAGATTGCCGCCGCCGCCCAGCCCGCCTGGGCCGCGACGAACCCGCAGCGCCGCGCCCGCGTGATGATGAAGTTCCTCGAACTCATCGCCAAGGAGATGGATCCGCTCGCCGACCTCCTCGCCCGCGAGCACGGCAAGACGATCCCGGACGCCAAGGGCGACATTCAGCGCGGCGTCGAGGTCGTGGAGTTCTGCTGCGGCATCCCGCACCTCTTGAAGGGCGAGTTCACCGAGGGGGCCGGACCGGGGATCGACATGTATTCGATCCGTCAGGCGCTGGGCGTGGTGGCAGGCATCACGCCGTTCAACTTCCCGGCCATGATCCCGATGTGGAAGTTCGCGCCCGCGATCGCCTGCGGCAACGCCTTTATCCTGAAGCCGTCCGAGCGCGATCCCGGCGTTCCGATGCGCCTTGCCGAACTCATGGCGGAGGCGGGCCTGCCGGCCGGAATCCTCAACGTCGTGAACGGCGACAAGGAAGCCGTGGATGCGATCCTCGACGACCCGGACGTCAGGGCGGTCGGCTTCGTGGGCTCCTCGGCGATCGCCGACTACGTCTATTCGCGCGCCAGCGCCAACGGCAAGCGCGCGCAATGCTTCGGCGGCGCCAAGAACCACATGATCATCATGCCCGACGCCGACATGGACCAGGCGGTCGACGCGCTCATCGGCGCGGGCTACGGCTCGGCGGGCGAGCGCTGCATGGCGATCTCCGTGGCCGTCCCGGTCGGACGGGCCGCCGCCGACACGCTGATGAACAAGCTCGTCCCCCGGGTGGAGAGCCTCAAGGTCGGTCCGTCGACCGACCCGAGCGCGGATTACGGCCCGCTCGTGACAAAGGCCCACCTCGACAAGGTGCGCTCCTATGTCGACCTCGGAGTCCAGGAAGGCGCCAAGCTCGTCGTCGACGGAAGGAACTTCCGCATGCAGGGCTACGAGAACGGCTTCTATCTCGGCGGCTGCCTGTTCGACGAGGTCCGGCCCGACATGCGCATCTACAAGGAGGAGATCTTCGGGCCGGTGCTCTCGGTGGTGCGCGCGAAGGACTACGACGAGGCGCTGCGGCTGCCCTCGGAGCACGAATACGGCAACGGCGTCGCGATCTACACGCGCGACGGCGATGCGGCGCGCGACTTCGCCTCGAAGGTGAACGTCGGCATGGTCGGCATCAACGTGCCGATCCCGGTCCCGCTCGCCTACTACACCTTCGGGGGCTGGAAGCGCTCGGGCTTCGGCGATCTCAACCAGCACGGGCCGGACGCGGTCCGCTTCTACACCAAGACCAAGACGGTGACCTCGCGCTGGCCGTCGGGCATCAAGGACGGCGCACAGTTCGTGATCCCGACGATGCAGTAGGTTCGGTTCCCGGCCGGGCCGAGCCCGGCCTTCCTCGCTCTCCAGGAGGTCGGACCGAAGACCCCGATGCCCGGCCGGCCCCGGGCATCGCGGCGGAGCAAGCGGCGAATGACGCAGTTCTCCCTGACGGAAGACCAGATCGCGATCCGCGACATGGCCCAGAGCTTCGCGGCGGAGAACCTCGCCCCGAAGGCCGTCGAGTGGGATCAGACCAAGTTTTTCCCGGTCGACGTGATGCGCGAGGCCGCCGCGCTTGGGATGGCGGGCGTCTACATCCGGGAAGACGTCGGGGGATCCGGCCTGTCGCGCCTCGATGCGGCGCTCATCTTCGAGGCGCTCGCGACCGGCTGCCCGACGATCTCGGCCTATCTCTCGATCCACAACATGGCGGTGTGGATGATCGACCGCTACGGGTCGGACGAGCAGCGTCATCGCTTCATCCCGAAGCTCTGCACCATGGAGCATCTCGCGAGCTATTGCCTCACCGAGCCCGGCGCCGGCTCCGACGCCGCGGCCCTGAAGACCCGCGCGGTGCGGAACGGCGACCATTACGTGGTGAACGGGGTCAAGCAGTTCATCTCCGGCGCCGGCGTGTCCGACGTCTACGTCAGCATGGTGCGCACCGCCGAGGGCGGCGCGGCCGGGATATCGACCCTCGTCGTCGAGACGGATACGCCCGGACTCTCCTTCGGGGCGGAAGAGCGGAAGATGGGCTGGAACGCGCAGCCCACCCGCCAGGTCATCTTCGAGGACGCGCGGGTCCCGGTGGGCAACCGCCTCGGCGAAGAGGGAATCGGCTTCAAGATCGCGATGAGCGGGCTCGACGGGGGGCGGCTCAACATCGGCGCCTGCTCGATCGGCGGTGCGCAGGGCGCCCTCGACAAGGCGCTCGCCTATGCGAACGACCGCAAGGCGTTCGGCAGCCGGCTGGCCGACTTTCAGGCGCTGCAGTTCAAGCTCGCCGACATGGCGACCGAACTCGAATGCGCCCGCACGTTTCTGTGGCGGGCAGCGGCGGCGCTCGACGCCCGCGCGGTCGACGCCACGAAGCTTTGCGCGATGGCGAAGCGCATCGCGACCGACACCGGTTTCGAGGTCGCCAACGAGGCGCTGCAGGTTCACGGCGGCTACGGCTATCTCGCGGACTACGGCATCGAGAAGATCGTACGGGACCTCCGGGTGCACCAGATCCTCGAAGGCACGAACGAGATCATGCGGCTCATCGTGGCCCGCGGTCTCGTGGGGCGGGGCAACACGTGACGCCGCCGCGCGTCGAGCGGGGGCTCGCAAGGGCCGAGCCGTCGACCTGGCTCGTGCTCGCCTTGTCCTGCCTCTTCGTCCTCCTCGGCCTCCTGTTCCTCCTGGCCCCAAGGTTGGGGGCCGCTCTGTTCGGCCTGCCGGCCCCGGAGGGATCGGCCCTGGGGTACGTGCCCGCCATCGGGCTGCGCGACCTCGCCTTCGGGCTCTATCTTTTCGCGCTCGCCCGGCTCGCCGGCCCCTCGACGCTCGGGACCATCCTCGCTCTCACGGTGCTGATCCCGGTCGGTGACGTGACCCTCATCGCGCTCGAACGGGGGCTCGGCTCGCCCGGGCATCTGCTGCTTCACGGCCTGAGCGCCCTCATCCTGGCAGCAGCCGCGGCGTGGCTGCTGCTTTCCGGCCGGCCATCCGCAAGGGAGGAACGCCTATGACGACCATCGCCTTCATCGGTCTCGGCAACATGGGCGGTCCCATGGCCGCGAACCTCGTCAAGGCAAAGCACGAGGTCGTCGGTTTCGACGTCGAGCCGGCCTCCTGCGAGCAGGCCAAGTCCGAGGGCGCGAGGATCGCGGGCTCCGCTCGCGACGCGGTGGCTCGGGCGGAGGTCGTCGTCACCATGCTGCCTGCGGGCAGGCACGTGCTGTCGGTCTGGGAGGAGATTCTGGCCGCGGCCATCCCGGGGGCGCTCGTCATCGATTCCTCCACCATCGATGTGGAGAGCGCGCGAAGGGCCCACGCCATGGCATCCGAGCGCGGGCTTCTGTCGCTCGACGCACCGGTGTCGGGCGGCGTCGGCGGGGCCAGGGCCGCGACCCTCACGTTCATGGCGGGGGGCTCGAGCGAGGCGTTCGCGAAGGCGGAGCCGATCCTGAGCCAAATGGGCAAGCGGGTCGTGCATTGCGGCGACGCCGGTGCCGGTCAGGCCGCGAAGATCTGCAACAACATGATCCTCGGCATCTCGATGATCGGGGTCTCGGAGGCGTTCGTGCTCGCGGAGAAGCTCGGGCTGTCGCATCAGGCGCTGTTCGAGGTCGCCTCGACGTCCTCGGGCCAGTGCTGGTCGCTCACCACCTACTGTCCGGTTCCCGGCCCGGTGCCGACCTCCCCGGCCAACAACGGCTACAAGCCGGGGTTCGCGGCGGCGCTCATGCTCAAGGACCTGAGGCTCGCGCAGGAAGCGGCGCTCGCGTCGGGCGCGTCGACGCCGCTCGGCGCCGAGGCCGCGCAGCTCTACGCCCTCTTCGCCGGGGCAGGACACGCGGGCGACGACTTCTCGGGCATCATCAACTTCGTGCGCGGCGCAAACAAGTGATCGCACGAGCCGCGGCACGGCGCCCGCCCGTGCCATCCGCGAGCGGTCGCTCAGCCCTCCGCGAGCACGAGGGTCGGCGCGGCAACGGCCTCTAGCGATCCATCGTCACGTGTTCAAACGTAGAGATCTCGCGGTATAGGTGTTGCAGGACACCTACAGCCTTCGCGCCATCCGTCCGTTAGGTTGCCTGCCGGCGAACATCGCTCGAACACTCGTTTTGTCCCTTTCCATGGCCCGCGCCCCCTTGCCGACGGCCGATCCGGCCGCCGATGCCGCCGCCCTGCTGCGGCGTATCGGTTTCACGATCCTGATGCTCGGGCTGCCGGCGGCGGCGCTCGTGGCCCGGCGCGCGATCGTGATCCTGGCGCCGCTCGCGATCGTTCTGCTCGTGATCGCGGCCGCGATCGATGGCGGGTCGCGGCCCGCGCGGGAGGGCCTGCGACGGCTCACGACCTCGACGGCCGGCCTCGCCGGAGCGCTCGCTCTCCTCTGGTGCGCCTTGTCCCTGATCTGGACGCCGTTCCCGGCCGAGGCATCGGAACGGCTCTTCAACATCGCGGGCAGCGTCGTGATGGCGTTCGCGGGCTATCTCGCCCTCCCGGACCGGATGCGGTCCGCCAACCTTTACATCCTGCCGGTCGGGGTGGGCCTCGCGGCGCTCCTCGCGATCGTGCTGGCGCTGACCGGGGGCGACGACGAGTCGACGCAGAACCTCGAGCGGGGCCTCATCGTGCTGGCCCTCCTGGTTTGGCCGGCGGCGAGCTGGCTGCGATCCCGCGGGCGCGATCTCGAGTCGGTGGTTCTGGCGCTCGTCGTCGCTCTCGCCGCGGTTCTCGGTCCCCAACTCCTGCCCCTGCAGGGTCTCGCGATCGGAGCGATCGTTTTCGCGATCGCCGCCGCCAGCCCATCGATGGGCGCGCGCCTTACGGCCGCCGTCATGGCCGGCCTTCTCATCCTTGCGCCGCTCCTGCCGTTCGTGCTGCGGCCGGTGGCGGCGGGTTGGCTCGGCACCGCGCACCCGGTCGTCGTCAGCCTTGACATCTGGCGGTCCGTGATCATCGACGAGCCGGCCCGGCTGATCACCGGCCACGGCTTCGAGACGGCGCTCCGCGGGCGATTCGTCGGGCTGCTCGCTCCGGACGCGCCGAGCACGTTCCTGTTCGAGGTCTGGTACGAGCTCGGACTCGTCGGAGCGCTCGCGGGAGCGGTCGCGCTCCATCGCTCGACATCGCGCGCCGGGCGCGATCATCCTCTCCTCGTGCCCGGCACCGTCGCGGCCTTCGCGACCGCCTTCACGTATGCCTGCCTCGGAATCGGCACCGCGCAAATGTGGTGGTTTACGGCGCTCGTCGTCACGATCCTGATGTTCGTGGCGATCGAGCGCGGCCAGTTCCGCACCAACCGTCCGAAGGCGATCCTGCAGCGGCTCTGAGCCGGCTCGTTGAAACCGTGCGCGCGTGGCCGCCCGTGCCACCGCGTGTTCAGGCGAAGTGGATCCGCATCGTGGAAAATTTCGCCTCAAGCAAGCGAGATCTGATTCCACGAAAGCGGCAACAGGGCTAAGCCGCTGCCGGAGAGAGGATGCGGCGCTCGTGCACCGCGTGGCAGGCGACGCCCTCGGCGAGCGGCGGGATCTCGACTCGGCAGCGCTCGTTCGCGAAGGGGCATCGCGGGTTGAAGGTGCAGCCCGACGGCGGGCTGATGGGATTCGGGATTTCGCCCTTCACGGGGAAGCGCTCGCGCCCCGTCATCCCCACGTCGGGCACCGCGTCGAGCAGCATGCGGGTATAGGGATGCCGCGGCGCCGTGAACAGCTCGCGGCCGCCCGAGACCTCGACGATCCGCCCGAGATACATGACGCCGATCCGGGTCGCCATGTGGCGCACCACGGCGAGGTTATGGCTGATGAAGAGGTAGGTGAGACCGAACCGGTCCTGAAGGTCGCGCATGAGGTTGAGGATCTGCGCCTGGACCGACACGTCGAGCGCCGAGGTCGGCTCGTCGCACACGATGAATTCGGCATTCGACGCGAGCGCGCGGGCGATGGCGATGCGCTGGCGCTGGCCGCCCGAGAACTCGTGCGGGTACTTCTCGCCGTCGTCCGGGTGGAGGCCCACGAGAGTGAGCAGTTCGCCGACGCGGGTGCGGATCCCGCTCTCGTTGTCGATCAGCCGGAAGGCGCGGATCGGCTCGGCCACGATCCGCTCCACCCGCCAGCGGGGATTGAGGCTGGCATAGGGATCCTGAAAGATCATCTGAATGCGGCGGCGCAGTTTCTGCCGGTCGGAGGACGCAGCCGCCGAACTCATCGAGATGCCCGCGATGCGCACCTCGCCCGCGGTCGGCGGCAGAAGGCCCACCACCATGCGGGCCACGGTCGACTTGCCGGAGCCGGACTCGCCGACGAGCGCGAAGGTCTCGCCTTTCGCGATGTCGAACGACACGCCGTCGACCGCCTTCAGGTCCTGCTTGCCGCCGCCTTCGAGCAGGCGGTCGAGCCACGGCTTCGAAACGTCGAAGACGCGGCGCAGGTCTCTCACTTCGACATAGGGCGAGTTCGTCACGCCGCAGCCTCGATGGGTTTCACACGGCGCAGCCCGCCGGAGCAAGCTCCCGCCGATCGGGTGTCCCGCAGCCGTGGGCGCCCTGCCGGCATCATGCGACAGCCTCGGTCTCGGCGGGCGACCGGTCGTACAGGTGGCAGGCCACCCGGTGCACGTCGCGCTGGATCGCCTCCGGGCGCTCGACCCGGCAGCGGTCGAACACGTACGGGCAGCGCGGGTTGAAGGGACAGCCGGGCGGGATCGCCGACAGGCGGGGCATCGAGCCGGGGATCTGCACGAGCCGGTCCGCCTCGCTGGCGAGCGACGGGATCGCGCCCATCAGGCCCTTCGCATAGGGGTGGAGGGGGCTCTGCACCACCTCGCGCACCGGGCCGATCTCCGCGATGCGGCCGGCGTACATGACGGCGACCCGGTCCGCGGTCTCGGCGATCACGCCCATGTCGTGGGTGACGAGCATGATCGCGGTGCCGTGCTCGCGTCCGAGGCGCTTCAGGAGCGCAATGATCTGCGCCTGCACGGACACGTCGAGGGCGGTCGTCGGCTCGTCGGCAATGATGAGCTCGGGCTCGGCGCAGAGCGCGAGCGCGATCACGACGCGCTGGCGCATGCCGCCTGAAAACTCGTGCGGATAGCCGTCGATGCGCCGCTCGGGCGCCGGAATGCCGACCTCGGCGAGAAGGTCGATGGCGCGCTTTCGCGCCGCGGCGGACGACAGGTTGGTGTGGGTCCGGATCGTCTCGACAAGCTGTTCGCCGACCCGGTAGAGGGGATTGAGGCTGGTGAGCGGATCCTGGAAGATCATCCCGATTCGCTTGCCGCGGACCTTGCGCATCTCCTCGGGCGGCAGGTTGTCGATCCGACGGCCCGACAGGCGGATCTCCCCGCCCGCGATGCGGCCCGGCGGGTCGATGAGGCCGATGACCGCGGAGCCCGTCACGGACTTGCCGGCGCCGGACTCGCCCACGACTCCGAGCACCTCGCCGCGGCCGATATCGAAGGAGATCCCGTCGATGGCCTTGAGGGCGCCGCGGCGGGTGACGAATTCGACCCTCAGATCGCGAACGGAAAGGACGGGCTCGGTCATCGCAGCCTTGGGTTCACCATGGTTTCCGAGCGGGTGGAGCGGACTGGACCCCAGATTCCACCATTCTGAGGCGAAAGTGAACCGTCAACTCGGGCGGGGACCATTTTGCACCGCCGGCGCTCGGCGGTAGATTTTCTCCGTGCCGCGGTGGCCGCTCAGGCGACCGCGCCCTGGTTCACGTGCATGGGTTTGCCCGTGAGGAACTCCTCGGCGTAGTGGCAGGCGACGAGCCGGCCGTCCACGGGGCGCAGCGGCGGCCGGTCGACCCGGCAGCGGTCCGTCACGAACGGGCAGCGTGTGGAGAAGACGCAGCCCCGCGGCGGGTCGAGCGGCGAGGGCAGTTCGCCTTGGAGGACGATGCGCCTTCGTTCCGCGGCGAGGCCCGGCGTCGAGGAGAGGAGCGCCTGCGTGTAAGGGTGCAGGGGACGGACGTAGATCCGCTCCTTCGGCCCCTGCTCCATCGCGAGCCCGAGATACATCACGAGCACGTCGTGGGCGATGTGCTTCACGACCGCGAGGTCGTGCGAGATGAAGAGGTAGGCGAGGCCGAGGTCCGACTGCAGGTCGGCGAGCAGATTCAGGACCTGCGCCTGGATCGACACGTCGAGGGCGGAGACCGGCTCGTCCGCGACCACGAGCTTCGGGTTCAGCATGAGCGCGCGCGCGATCGCGATGCGCTGGCGCTGGCCGCCGGAAAACATATGCGGATAGCGGCCGTAATGCTCCGGGCGCAGGCCGACCTTGGCCATCATGTCCCGCGCCCTGGCGGTGCGCTCCGTGGCCGAAAGGTCGGTGTTGATCGCCAGCGGTTCCTCGAGGATCGTGCCGACCTTCTTGCGCGGATTGAGCGAGCCATAGGGATTCTGGAACACGAACTGCACGGTCCGGCGCAGGCGCTTCGCCTCGCGCGGAGGTGGGTTCACGGCGTCGGTTCCGTCCAGGGTCAGCGTTCCCGCGGTGGGCTTCTCGATCAAGGTCACCATGCGCGCGAGGGTGGACTTGCCGCAGCCCGACTCGCCCACCACCGCGAGGGTCCGTCCGGACTCGACGGCAAAGGAGATGCCGCCGACCGCCTGCAGGCGGCTCGGCGCTCGAAAGAGGCCGCGGCCGACGTCGTAGACGCGCTTCAGATCGTGGGCCTCGACGACGGGCACACCCCGGGCTCCGCGCCGACCCGGCTCGACCGCGGATGAGGCCGTCATGGCACGGCCTCCGTGCCGACCGGATGGTCGGCCGCGATCTCGGCCTCGCGGTTCGGATCGCCGAGCGGATAATGGCAGCGCAGCTGCCCGCCCGCCCACGGCCTCAAGCCCGGCCGGACGGTGCGGGAGTGCTCCGTCGCGAAGATGCAGCGCGGCGAGAACAGGCAGCCGCGCGGCCGGTCGTAGAGGCCGGGCACCACGCCCGGAATCGTGGCGAGGCGCGCGCCGTCGCTGCGCTCCGGCAGCGCCGAGAGAAGGGCCGCCGTGTAGGGGTGCTGCGGCGAGGCGAACAGGTCCGCGGCGCTGCGCTCCTCCATGATCTGCCCGGCATACATGACGATCACGCGCCGCGCGGTCTCGGCGACCACGCCCATGTTGTGGGTGATGAGGACGAGCGCCATCCCGCGCTCTTTCTGGAGAGTCAGCAAGAGATCGAGGATCTGCGCCTGGATGGTGACGTCGAGCGCGGTCGTCGGCTCGTCGGCGATGAGAAGGCGCGGATTGCAGGCGATCGCCATCGCGATCATGACGCGCTGGTTCATGCCGCCGGAGAGCTGATGCGGGAACGAGCCGAGGCGGCTCTTCGCGGCCGGGATGCCGACCTGCTCGAGGAGTTCGACGGCGCGCCGGCGCGCGGCCGTGCGATCCATGCCCTCGTGCAGGCGCAGCGTCTCGGTGAGCTGAAAGCCGATCGTGAAGCACGGGTTGAGGCTCGTCGTCGGCTCCTGGAAGATCATAGCGACGTCCTTGCCGGTGAGCTGGCGGCGCTCGCGGTCGGACAGGGTGAGGAGGTCGCGCCCCGCGAAGGAGAGCCGGTCGGCCGTGACGCGGCCCGGGAACGGGACAAGGCCCATGAGCGCCAGCATGGTGACGCTTTTGCCGGAGCCGGACTCGCCCACGACGCCGAGCACCTCGCCTTCGTCGAGCTTAAGGCTGACCTCGTCGACGGCGCGCAGGACGCCGCCCTGGGTGGGAAACTCCACGGACAAGTTCTGGATTTCGAGCAGAGCCATGGTCAGCGCTTCAGCTTGGGATCGAGGGCGTCGCGAAGCCCGTCGCCGAGGAGGTTGAAGGCCAGCACCGTGATGAGGATCGCAAGGCCCGGGAAGGTCACCACCCACCAGGCCCGCAGGACGAATTCGCGCGCATCGGCGAGCATCGTGCCCCATTCCGCGGCCGGCGGCTGGGCGCCGAGGCCGAGGAAGCCGAGTGCGGCAGCGTCGAGGATCGCGGTCGAGATGCCGAGCGAGGCCTGCACGATAAGCGGCGCGGTACAGTTCGGCAGCACCTCCCTGAACATCAGGCGGGCCGTGCCGGCGCCGCTGACGCGGGCCGCCGTGACGTAGTCCTTGGAGGTCTCGGCCATCACCGCGGCGCGGGCGAGGCGCACGTAATGGGGCAGGATCACGAGCGCGACGGCGATCATCGAGTTCATCAGGCCGGGCCCGAGCACGGCGACGATCACGATGGCGAGGAGCAGGCTCGGCAGCGTGAGGATGATGTCCATCAGGCGCATGATGAAGATCTCGGTCAGGCCGCGGAAGAAACCCGCGACGAGACCGAGCACGGTGCCGACGATGATCGAAAGCGTGACCACCGCGATGCCGATGAGGAGCGACAGGCGCGCGCCGTGGATCAGGCGGGACAGCATGTCCCGGCCGATCGGGTCCGTGCCGAGCGGATACGCGAGGCTGCCTCCCTCCTGCCAGAACGGCGGCTTCAGCGCGACGGCGGTGTTGGTGAGATAGGGCGAGTGCGGCGCGAGCACGTCGGCGAGGAGCGCGACCAGCACCACCGCGATGATCACCACGAGGCCGGCCACGGCGCCGTGATTGGCGCTGAAATAGCCCCAGAACTCGCGCAACGCGTGCGGCGGCGTGGCGGTGGGTGCCGCGACCGCCGGGGCTTCCATGGTTTCAGCGGTCATCGCGCGGCACTCCGGCTGCGCCCTTCCCTGGCGCGAAGCAAGACCCCGAGGGACGGAGCTGTCCACGCCATGAGAAGAGACAGGTAAAGCTGCGATCGGTAGGAGCCGTAAGTCTCGCCGAGCTCGGATCGCATAGCGGGTCCGACGTACGGATCGCTCAGCTCAGCCAGAGCATAGCGCTGCGGCGACAGCAGGAGGAGGGCGACAGCGAAAGGAGCGAGCCACAATCGCGTGCGGCAGAGGGCGTATCCGACGAGCGCCACGCCTGCCGCCCATACCCAGAATTCTCGGGTGCCGGGCACTTTATCCAGGACCTCCGCGACCACCGGCGACGGAAGAGCTGCCAATCCCACTATGGCGAGCCGGCGAAGCTTCATCGCGTATGCCTGATGCGGGGATTGATGAGGCCGTAAGTCAGGTCGACGAGAAGGTTGACGATCATCACCACGGTGCCGAGGAGGAGCGCACCGCCCTGCAGAACCGGGTAATCGCGGCGGAAGATCGCCTCGATGAGCCATTTTCCGACCCCGGGCCAGGAGAAGATCGTCTCGGTCAGGATGGCGCCCGTGAAGAGCACGCCGACCTGCAGGCCGATCACGGTGACCACGGGGATGAGGGCGTTGCGCAGGGCATGAAGGCCGATGATCCGAAAGCGCGACAGGCCCTTCGCCTTCGCGGTGCGGATATAGTCCTCGCCGAGCACTTCGAGCATCGCCGAGCGGGTCATCCGGGCGATCACCGCGAGCGGGACCGTCCCGAGCACGATCGCGGGAAGGACGAGATGCTCGACCGCCGAGCGGAAGGCGCCTTCGTCGTCGGACAGGAGCGAATCGATGAGGAGGAACCCGGTCACGGGCTCGATATAGTAGAGCACGTCGATCCGGCCCGAGACCGGCGTGAGCCCGAGCTGGACCGAGAACACCAGGATGAGGATCAGTCCCCACCAGAAGATCGGCATCGAATAGCCCGCGAGGGACAGCCCCATGACGCCGTGGTCGAAAACCGAGTTTCGCCTCACCGCGGCGATGATCCCGGCGGGCAGGCCGAGCACCAGGGCGAAGATGATGGCGCAGAGCGCAAGCTCGATCGTGGCGGGAAAGAGGGAGAGGAACTCGGTGAGCACCGCCTCCTGCGTGATCACCGACTTGCCGAGATCGCCCTGCAGCACCCGGGCGATGTAGATCCCGTACTGCACCAGGACCGGACGGTCGAAACCGTACTCCTTGCGCAGCTGCTCGTGCCGGGCGGGGTCGATGCCCCGCTCGCCCGCCAGGGTCTCGATGGGATCGCCCGGCACGAGCCGGATCAGGAAGAAGGCGAGCAGGGTGATCCCGAGAAAGGTCGGGATGACGAGACTCACGCGGGTGAGAATAAAGCGCAGCATCGTTCAGGGCAGGTCCCGGCGGAGCGGATCCGGCTCGCCGCATGGAATGTAGCACGACGGCGGGCAACCGGCGCCCTCGTCGTGGAACCCGTCCCCGCCTTTGTCGGCCGATGGCGACGGCACGCCGGGTTCGCTCGGGATCAATGGAGGAGACGCAAACGGCGGAGCAGCCGAGGCTGCCCCGCCGGAACAAGGGGTCGGCGTTACTTGCTTTGGATGTCGACGCCGTAGAAGGTGTGGCGTCCGAACGGCGAGAGCTTGAAGTCGACGACTTCCTTGCGGACCGGCTTCAGCTGCACCGCATGGGCCACGGTGACCCAGGGCGCCTGGTCCTTGAAGATCACCTGCGCCTGCTCGTAGAGCTTGGTGCGCTCGCCCTGGTCGGTCGTGACCTTCGCCTTCACGACGAGATCGTCGAAAGGCTTGTGGCACCACTTCGCGATGTTCGAGCCCGACGCGCCCTCCGCCGATGCGCAACCGAGAAGGGTGTGCAGGAAGTTGTCCGGGTCGCCGTTGTCGCCCGTCCAGCCGAGCTGCGCCATCTGGTGCTCGCCGGCCTGGGCGCGCTTGCGGTACTCGCCCCATTCGAAGCTCTTGATCTCGGCCTTCACGCCGATCTTGGCGAGGTCGGCCTGCATGAGCTCCGCGATCCGGCGCGCATTCGGGTTGTAGGGACGCTGGACCGGCATGGCCCAGAGGTCGGTCTCCAGCCCGTTCGGGTGGCCCGCTTCCGCAAGAAGCTTCTTGGCGGCTTCCGGATCGTACGGGTAGTCCTTGACGGCGTCGTTGTAGGACCACATGGACGGCGGGATCGGGTTCTTGGCGGTCACGCCGCTGCCGAGGAACACCGTGTCGACGATGGCCTTCTTGTTGATCGCCATGTTGACGGCCTTGCGGACGCGCGGGTCGTCGAACGGCTTCTTCTGGGTCTGGAAGGCGAGATACCCGATGTTGAGGCCCGCCTGGTCCAGGATCTGAACGTTCGGATCCTTCTTCATGGCCTCGAGGTCGGCCGGGTTCGGATAGGGCATGACGTGGCATTCGCCCTTCTGGAGCTTGGCCCAGCGCACCGACGCGTCCGGCGTGATCGCGAACACGAGGTCGTCGATCTTGGCCTTGCCGCCCCAGTACTCGTCGAACGCCTTGTAGCGGATGACCGCATCCTTCTGGTACTGGACGAGGTAGAACGGACCCGTGCCGATCGGCTCATGGTCGATCTTCTCCGGCGTTCCGGCCTTCAGCATCGCATCGGCGTATTCCTTCGACTGCACGCTCGCCCACATCATGGCCAAGTTCGAGAGGAAGGGGGCCTCCGGCTGGTTGAGCGTGATCCGGACGGTATAATCGTCCACTTTCTCCACGGACTTGAGGAGCTTCGGCATGCCCATGTCGCCGAAGTAGGAGTGGTTCGGGCTCGTGACCTTGAAGAAGGGGTTCTCCTCCTTCCACTGCCGCTCGAACATGAACAGGACGTCGTCTGCGGTGGCGGGGCGGGTCGGCTTGAAGGCGCGGTTCGAGTGCCACTTGGCGTTCCGACGCAGGTGGAACGTATAGACCGTCCCGTCCGGCGACACGTCCCAGCGCTCCGCGAGGCTCGGGACGACCTTGGTCCCGCCGCGCTCGAACTCGACGAGGCGGTTGTAGATCTGCTCGCTGGCGTCGAACGAGGTGCCGGTGGTGTTCACCCCGGGATAGAAGTTCTCCGGGCTGCCCTCGGAACAATAGACGAGGGTTTTCGCTGAGAGCGGCGCAGCAGCGAGAAGCGCTGGTACGCAGATGGCGGCGAGAAAGGCTGCTTTTTTCATGGGTTCCTCCGCACGGCTCTGAATAGGCCGCACTTACAGCGGAGTTAGTTACGAAGTCTCGTTGAAGTCAATATCCGACGCGACGAGCGCTCGCCCGACCAGGCCGGGAGCGCGGACTTGTGACCGCTTTCGCGCTGCACCATCACCGAAGCCGGGGATTCAAGGCGTCCCGCAGCCAGTCGCCGAGGAGGTTGATGGCCAGCACCAGGGCGGCGAGCGCGATCCCCGGGAAGGCCACCATCCACCACTCGCCGGAGAACAGGTAGTTGTTGCCGATCCGGATCAGGGTTCCGAGCGAGGGCATGGTCTCGGGCATGCCGGAGCCGAGGAAGGACAGCGTCGCTTCGGTGATCACGGCGAGGGCGAGGTTGATGGTGGCGATCACGAGGACCGGCCCCATCACGTTCGGCAGGACGTGGCGCGCCATGATCGCCGGCGCCGGCAGGCCGATGAGGCGGGCGGCGGCGACGTAGTCCTTGTTCTTCTCCACCATGACCGAGCTGCGGACCGTGCGGGCGTACTGCACCCAGAAGCTGAGGCCGATGGAAAAGACCAGCACGGCGAGGATGGTGGTGGCGTCGAGCTGGCCGCCCAGGATGGACTTCACGACCCCGTCGATCAGGAGCGCGATCAGGATCGCGGGGAAGGTGAGCTGCACGTCCGCGATGCGCATGATGATCGTATCGACCGTGCCTCCGACATAGCCCGCGATGAGGCCGAGGCCGATCCCGAGCGTCGCCGAGAACGCCACGCCGAGGAACCCGACGACGAGCGAGATGCGCAGGCCGTAGAGGATCGCCGACAGGATGTCTCGGCCCTGCTCGTCGGTCCCGAGCAGGAACGGAGCCTGCCCCTCCGCCTGCCACAGCGGCGGCAGGCGACTGTTCATGAGCTCGAGCTCGGCCGGGTCGAACGGATTCTGCGGCGCCACGAGCCCGGCCGCGATCGCGAGCGTGAAGAACAGGACGGTCACGAAGGCCGCGGTCATCGTGAGCTTGGAGTTCCGGAAGCTCGCCCAGATGTCGCTGTCGAACGTGCGGCCGAGGACGGATTGCGGCGCGCCCGACGCGCCGGGAGTCTCGGCCGCCGCGGGCTGCGCGGTGCCGGCTTGAAGGGGCGCGGCTTGAAGGCCTTCGGTCATGCCGTCCTCGGGCGGGTCTGCGACTTCTCGTGCGCGGTCGGATTGCTCAATCGGTTGCTCACGCAGGCTGGCGGATCGTGGAGCGCAGGCGCGGATCGACGACCGTGTAGAGGATGTCGACGACGAGGTTGATGGTCACGAAGATCAGCGCGACGAGCATCAAGTAGGCCGCCATGATCGGAATGTCGACGTTCTGCACCGCCTGCACGAAGAGCAGGCCCATGCCGGGCCACTGGAACACCGTTTCGGTGACGATCGCGAACGCGATCACCGCGCCGAACTGCAGTCCCACGATGGTGATGACGGGCACCAGCGTGTTCTTCAGCGCATGCCCGAAATGGATGGCGCTGGTTTTCAGTCCCCGCGCCCGCGCGAAGCGGATGTAGTCGGTGCGCAGCACCTCCAGCATCTCGGCCCGGACGAGGCGCATGATGAGGGTCATCTGGAACAGGCCCAGCGTGACCGAAGGCATGATCAGGGCCAGGAGGCCGGATCGGGTGAGGAGCCCCGTCGACCACCACCCGAGCCGCACCGTGTCGCCTCGCCCGTAGGACGGCAGCCAGCCGAGGATCACGGAGAAGAGGTAGATGAGCAGGATCCCGATCAGGAACGTCGGGAGCGAGATGCCGATGAGCGACACCATCTGGAACACCTTGGCGAGAAGGCTCTCGCGCCGGAGCGCCGAGTACACGCCCATCAGGACTCCGAAGACCAGGGCGAGGATGGTCGCGCAGAGGGCGAGTTCGAGCGTCGCGGGCATGCGCTCGGCGAGAAGCGTCGAGACGGGTTGCCGGAACTGGTAGGAGACCCCGAATTCGCCCTGCACGGCCCGCCCGAGATAGCGCACCAGTTGCAGGGGCACGGGGTCGTCGAGACCGAGCGAGCGGCGCACCTGCTCGCGCTCCGCGGCCGGCGTGTCGATCGAGACGATCTGGTTCACGGGGTCGCCCGCGAAACGGAACATCCCGAAAGAGATGAGGCCGACCGCGAACAGAACCGCGATGGCCTGAAGCGCGCGGCGGATGATGAAGGCGAGCATCGGCCGATCTCATGGCCCAGGCAGGACTGGGCGTCGTGTCGGAACTGAAGTCCCGGGCGCCCGCGAGCGAGGCGCCCGGGATTGCCGTCGGCGCGCCTACTCCTTGCGCGCCCAATAGAGCAGCACCGCATTGTCGGCGCGCTGGGTCAGCTTCACCTTCTTGGACACGCCCCAGGCCAGCGCCTGCTGGTGCAGGGGGATGTAGGCGAAGTCGTCGAAGGCGATCTTGAACGCCTGCTTCATGAGGTCGTCGCGCTTGGCCTTGTCGTTCTCGGTCAGGACCTTCGCGGCGAGCTCGTCGTGCTTCGGGTTGCAGTAGCCGCCGAGGTTCGACTCGCCCCGGGACGACTGCGGGTTGTCGCGGCATCCCTGGATGTCGTTGAGCACGTTGTGCCCGTCGAAGGTGCCCGGCGTCCAGCCGAGCAGGTAGAACGACGTCTGATAGTTGCCGGGCTTCAGGACCTTGGCGAAGTACTGCGCCTTGGGCTGGGCCATCAGGTTCACCTTCACGCCGGCGCGTGCGAGCATGCCCACGACCGCCTGGCAGATCGCCTCGTCGTTGACGTAGCGGTCGTTCGGGCAGTCCATGCCGACCTCGAAGCCGTTCGGATAGCCGGCGTCGGCGAGGAGCTTCTTGGCCGCCTCGGGGTCGTATTTCGGGCGCTGGAACTCCTGCTCGAAGGTGACGAGCTCGGGCGCGATCATCAGCGCCGACGGGGTCGACAGGCCGCGCATGACGCGGTTCTTGATCGTGTCGATGTCGATCGCCTGATAGAAGGCCTGACGGACCCTGATGTCCTTGAAGGGGTTCTTGCCCTTCACGTTGGAGAACAAGAGCTCGTCGCGGATCTGATCGAAGCCGAGGAAGATCGTGCGCAGCTCGGGCGCCTTGAGGACCTGGGCGTTCGGGCTCGAGTCGACCCGCTGGATGTCCTGGATCGGGACCGGCTCGACGACGTCCACCTCGCCGGACAGGAGCGCCGCCACGCGGGTCGCGTCGGAACCGATCGGGGTGAACACGATCTCCGTCAGGTTGTGCTCGGCCTTGCCCCACCAGCCCGCATGGGGCTTGAACACGGTCTTGACCCCCGGCTGGTGGCTCTCGATCCTGAACGGACCCGTGCCGTTGGTGTTGAGGGCCGCGTGGCTCGGCGTCGTCGCGGAGGCGGGCGTCGGCGCCGTCGCGTTGTTCTGCTCCGCCCATTCCTTGTCCATGATGTACCAGGTGTCCCACTGGTAGTGCAGGATCGGGTTCGGGGTCTTGAGCCTCACCTCGACGGTGTGGTCGTCGACCTTCACGAACTCGGAGTTCGTGGGCACGCGGGTCTGGAAATTGGACCCTTGCGCGCGGACGCGGGCCGCCGAGAAGACCACGTCGTCGGCCGTGAAGTCGTTGCCGTTGTGGAACTTGACCCCTCTGCGCAGATAGAAGCGCCAGAAGAGACCGTCGTCGCTCGTCTCCCACCGCTCGGCGAGACCCGGCTGGATCGCGAGGTCCCTGCCGCGCGCCGTCAGGCCCTCGTAGACGTGGCCGAGATGCGCGTTCGTGGTGGTCTCGTTGAGCGTGTACGGATCGAGCGACTTGAGGTCGCCCTGGTTGGCGTAGCGCAGACTGTTGGCGGAAGCCGTGCTGGCCAGGAGCGTCGCGGCGAGGGCCGCAAGGACGGTTTGACGGTTGAACATGAGGAGTCGATCTCCACTTCGAGGGCCGCGGGCGCGGATGCTCATCGTGTGTTTTCGAGAAACCCGCCCGGGCGGCCGGCGGCTGTTTCCCCTGCCGGGACATTAGACAGGGACCGGGCTTGCGGTCCAGCGCCAAACTATGTTGCACCCCCGGCCGACCGACCGCGATGGCGACGCGATCGCCCCTTCGACTTATCCGTTCCGCGCATTGACGGCCCGATGGGACCCTGCTTGTTTTGCATTCCCTTAGGACGGCTAACAAGACCATGCCCATCATCAACCGCGTCGCCGACCTCGCCGACGAGATCACCGCCTGGCGCCGCGACTTTCACCAGCATCCGGAACTTCTGTTCGAGGTGCACCGGACCGCGGGCATCGTCACCGAGAAGCTGACGTCGTTCGGCTGCGACGAGGTCGTGACGGGGATCGGGAAGACCGGGGTCGTCGGCGTCATCAAGGGCAGGACCACGGATTCGGGGCGGGTGATCGGCCTGCGGGCCGACATGGACGCGCTGCCGATCGAGGAGGAAAGCGCGGTCCCCTACCGGTCGAAAGTGGCGGGCCGGATGCATGCGTGCGGCCACGACGGGCACACCGCGATGCTGCTTGGCGCCGCGAAGTATCTCTCGGAAACGCGCCATTTCGACGGCACCGCCGTGGTCATCTTCCAGCCCGCCGAGGAAGGAGGCGGGGGCGGCGACGCGATGTGCAAGGACGGCCTCATGGAGCGGTTCGGCATAGAGGAGGTCTACGGGATGCACAACATGCCGGGCCTCCCGGTCGGGACCTTCGCGATCCGCCCCGGGCCCATGATGGCATCCGGGGACCGCTTCACCCTCACGATCCGAGGCAAGGGCGGGCACGCCGCGCGCCCGTTCGAATGCATCGACCCGATCGTCGTCGCGAGCCACGTCGTCACGGCGCTGCAGTCGATCGTCTCGCGCAACGTCGACCCGCTCGAATCCGCGGTGGTCTCGGTTTGCACCGTGAAGGCCGGCGAAGCCTACAACGTGATCCCCCAGGAGGCATGCCTTCTCGGCACGGTCCGGACCCTCACGGCGGCGGTCCGCGACCTGTGCGAAACGCGGATCCGCGCGGTCGTCGACCATGTCTGCGCCGCCTTCGGGGCGAAGGCGACCCTGCATTACGTTCGGGGCTACCCGGTGACGTTCAACGATGCGGAGAAGACGACGTTCATGGCGAGCGTCGCCCGCGAAGTCGCCGGGGCCGGCTCCGTGGACACGACGATCGCCCCCCTCATGGGCGCGGAGGACTTCTCCTATATGCTGGCGCGACGCCCGGGCGCCTACATTCTGCTCGGCAACGGCGACACGGCCGGCGTTCACCACCAGGCCTACGACTTCAACGACGCGGCGTCGTCGTTCGGGGTCTCGCTGTGGGCGAAGATCATCGAGAACGGCATGCCGGCCGGCGCTTGAGGGCTTGCCCCCTCCACTCAGCGGCGGAAGCGCTCGGGCGCGAAGGGCTCGACCGGCACCGGGGGCTTGCGGCGCTCGGCGATGTCCGCGACGACGCGGCCCGTGATCGGGCCGGTGGACAGCCCGATATGGCCGTGGCCGAAGGCGAAGATCAGGTTCGGGTGGCGAGGCGCGCGACCGATGATGGGCAAGCCGTCCGGCGTCGAGGGGCGTGATCCGCACCAGGGCTGCGCGTCGAGAGGTTCGCCGAGCGCGATCGTGCCCGCCGCCTCGGGCAACACGCGGGTGAGCTGGCGCGGGTTCGGCGGGTCGTCCGGCCGCGCGATCTCGATGCCGGACAAGAGCCGCACGCTCCCGTCGCGGCCCGGCGACAGCACGTAGGCGCCGCCGGTGTCGTGGACCGGGCGCGTGAGCGTTCGCTCTGTCCGATAGTGCCGGTGGTATCCCCGTTCCGCGGCGAGCGGGAAGCGGTAGCCGAGAGCGCGGGCGAGGGCGTTCGACCACGCGCCTGCCGCGAGCACAACCTGGCGAGCCGCGAGCGAGTCCCCGCGCCAACGGACCAGGACTCGATCCTCTTGCGCCTCGAGAGCCTCGCAGGCGGCTTGGACCGCCTGGCCGCCCCTGGCGCGGAACGCCTCGCGATAGCGGTCGACAAGCTCGCCCGGCCGGTCCACCGCGCCCGACTCGGGGAACAGCACTCCGCGGTCGAAATGGCGGATCAGAGCCGGTTCCGCGGCTGCGATCTCGCCCGCGTCGAGGATCTCGGTCCGCACCCGATGATGCGCCAGGATCTCGCGCTCGAGCGCCGATGCCGCGAAAGCCGCCGCGGTGCGGTAAAGCTTGAGATAGCCGCACCGGGCGATGAGGTCGGACGCGCGGGTGGCCTCGGCGAGGTCGAGATGCGCGTCGTACGCCGCCGCGGCGAGCGGATCGAGCGCCGCCGCGGCGGCGCGCCAGCCGGCCTCGTTGGCCCGCGTGAGGAAGTGGCGGAGCCACGGTGCGGCGGCAACGAGCGCCCGATAGCGCAGCTGCAGCGCCGGATCCGCATTGCAGGCGTAGGCCGGGAGGCGTCGCCAGAGGCCCGGTCCGGCGACCGGGAGGATCGAACCACGGGCGATCACGCCGGCGTTGCCGAACGATGCCGCGCGGCGCGCATCCCCGGGGTCGACCAGGACCACGCGGCGGCCGCGCAGCAGGAGGTGCAGGGCGCAGGAGAGGCCCACGATCCCACCGCCCACGACGGCGACGTCCGCGTCCTGCGCGCGCGCTGCCACGCTGTGCGCTCAATCCTGTTTCGGGAGGCGGGCCACGAGGGCGTCGACGTCGATGTAGTGTCCGGCCTGGTCGCGCTTGGCGGCGAGATAGCGCACGTTCTCCGCGGTGCGGCGGCCGAGCACGCGCTCGTCCGAGGCGACCGCGAGCCCGGCCTCGCGCAGGGCGCGGATCTTCTCCGGATTGTTGGTCATCACCCGCACCGCGCGGACCCCGAGCTGCTTGAGCATTTCGGCCGCAAAGTCGAACCGGCGCTGATCGAGCTCGAAGCCCAGCACCTCGTCGGCCTCGTAGGTGTCGTAGCCCTGCGCCTGCAGCTGGTAGGCGCGGATCTTGTTGGCGAGCCCGTTGCCGCGGCCCTCCTGGTCGAGA
Organism: uncultured Alphaproteobacteria bacterium; assembly: GCA_963800985.1. Lineage (GTDB taxonomy): Bacteria > Pseudomonadota > Alphaproteobacteria > Rhizobiales > Beijerinckiaceae > Microvirga. Next base: position 140,450 of record CAWDDI010000033.1, read on the forward strand.
TAGAGCAGGATCCCGCCGGCGCTGTGCGCCATCGCGCGCACGGTGTCGCGCAGCTGGTCGCCGCAATCGCACTTGAGCGAGCCGAACAGGTCGCCCGTCAGGCACGCCGAGTGCAGCCGCACCGCGACCGGCTGGGCGAGGTCCGGCTTGCCGACCAGGATCGCGACCTGGTCGCGCAGCCCCTCGCCGCCGCGGAACACCACGAACTCGCTCGCCGGCGCATCCTCGAGCGGCACCGGCGCCCGGCTCACGATGCGCAGGCCGCGCACCCGCGCCTGGCGGTAGCCCCGGATGGCGCCGGCCGGCACCCGCACCAGGCACGGGTCGATCTCGAGGCCGGCGGCCAGCGGCACCACGAGCACGGCCGGGAGAACGAGCGCCAGGCGCGCCAGCTCGAGCGCCGCCTCGTCGAGCGACGAGGCCGGCGCGACCGGGGCGTCGGCGCGGCCCTCGACCCGCCCCGCCAGCATCTCGATCCGCGCGAGGTCGACCGCCGGCAGGGCGACCCGGCCGGGCTGGCGGCGCGTCAGGCCGAGCCGGCGCAGCCGCGCCGGCGGCAGCACGAGATGCGCCTGGCCGCCGGCCAGCGCCTCGATGCGCAGGCATTGCGCGGCGTCGAGATCCTCGATCCCGACCACGAGCCCGCGGCCGTCCCCGGCCTCGCCCTCGACGACCACCGGGCGGGCGGCCCGGATCTCCGCGATCGCGCGCTCCACCGAAAGCGGCTCAGGCGCCGTGGAAAGGCTCAAAACAAGACGCATCGTCACCACTCATCCCCGGAAACGCGCCGGTTCCTCCCGGATCGATTGCGGTCGAAGGCTCCCGGGTTCCGGCTGCGCGGGGAAGCTCCTGCCCGAGAACGGCCGCGCACCGTATCACCGGTCGGCCGATCCGGAAGCGCTTATCGCGCATACGTGAGGCATCTCTGTTGCATCACCGCCGCCGGAATCTGGACCTCGGGATCGGCCTCGACCCGCGCGCCACGCGGGTTGGAAACCGCGACCGATCGTTTCGCGAACCCGGTGGAACGCGGGAGCCCCTCAGCGGGCCACGTCCTTCAGGACTTCGGCGATCCGACTCGCGGTCTCGGGCCAGCGGGGCAGGTTCTGGCCCGCCTCCCAGGCGGCGTCGGCGAGACGGGCGCGCAGATCCGGATCGGCGATCGCCCGCCGCAGAGCGTCCGCAAGAGCGGCGGCATTGCCCGGGGGCACCTTCAGGGCGGCGGCGTCCGGCACCGTCTCGACCGCCGCGCCGCCCGTCGAGGCCACGAGGGGGAGCCCGTGCGCAAGCGCCTCCGCGAGCGCCATGCCGTAGCCCTCGTAGAGCGAGGGCGAGACGAAGAGGTCGGCGCGGGCATAGAGATCTTCGAGCGCGTCGCCGCCGAGCGCCCCGGCGAGCGTCACGCGCGCTCCCAAACCCGCGTCGACGACCGCCTGCTGGAGGACCCGCGCGGCCGCGGGGTCCCGGTCGAGGGAGCCCGCGATGGTGAGATGCCAATCGAGGTCCGCAAGCCCTTTCAGCGCGGTGACGAGAAGGGGAAAACCCTTGCGGGGCGAGACCGCGCCGACCGCGAGGAGCTCCACCGGGGATCCGGTGCCGCGGGCGCGCCCGGCCGGATCCGTGCCCGGCTCCGCCACGACGATGCGCTCGACGCTCACGTTGTAGTCGGCCGCGAGCAGGCGCCCCGTCAGCGGGCTCGTGACGACGACGCGCGCCGCATGGGCGAGCGCCTGGGCCTCGTTCGCGATCAGCTCGGCCTGTTGCGCCGGCGTCAGGCCGGGTTCGAGCCCGAGCGGGTGGTGCACCAGGGCCACGATGCGCCGGTCGAGGCCGGCCACCAGGCCCGGCGGCATGGCCCCGTACGCGAGTCCGTCGATCAGCAGAACCGCGTCGGGCTTCGTGTCGGAGAAGAGCCGCGCCGTCCGCGCGAGATCGGCCTCCGACGGATGCGGGTACGTTTCGGGCAGCGCGAGGTAGCGAACCTCGAAGCCGTGCCGGGGCAGATGTTCGATCAGGCGGCGCGCATACGCGTAGCCGCCCGTCGGGCTGTCGAGCGGCCCCGGAACCGCAAAGTCGACCTCAGCCATGCAGGTCTCCCTCGAACCAGGCCCGGGCGACATCGGATTCGTGCAGGGTCACGCGGATGCGCGCGACGCCCTCCGAGCCCGGCCCGAGGCGGCCCGCGCGAGCCGCCTGCGCGATGGCATCGAAAACATGCCGGCAGAGGACCTCGGTGGTGGTGTTGCGATCGGCGAACTGCGGCAGGTCGTCGAGGTTCGCGTACCGGAGCGGCTCGAGCGTCCCCGACAGGACCTCGTGCGCCCGGCCGATGTCGACCACCACCCCGTCGCGGGTGAGGTCGTGGCGGAAGAACGCGACGTCCACCACGAAGGTCGCGCCGTGCAGGCGTTGAGCCGGGCCGAACAGCTCGCCCTTGAAGCTGTGGGCGATCATCATGCGATCGCGGACCTCGACGGCGTACATCCGATTCTCCTGCCGCGGCCTCCCGCTCGGGCCTGTCGGTTACATTGCGCCGGAACGGTCCCCGACAATGCCTCACGCGTACCGGACGACCGCCGCGAGCCCCGGCGCGCCGGGGGCGAGGAGGCGGGGCAGCGCGTCGGCCAGCGCTTCGAACGGCACCTCCTCGGTGATCAGGCCGTCGAGGCGCTCGTCGGCGAGAAGCGCCATGGCTTTCTCGAGGCGCCGTCGGCGGGTCCAGCGCGGGCGGCGCGAGGGCGCGACCTCGCCGACCTGCGAGGAGATGAGCCGCAGCCGGCGGCTGTGGAAGTCGAGGCCAAGCGGCGCCGAGACCATGCGGTCGCCGTACCAGCTCATCTCGACCACGACGGCCTCCTGTCCCGCGCACGCCAGGGCGCACGCAAGGCCCGTTTGCGCTCCGCTGGCATGGAACACCACATCGGCATCGCCCGGCGCGTCGAGCGGGCGTGAGAACCGGACGCCGAGGCGCCGCGCGGCGTCCTGTCGGGAGAGGTCCACATCCACGAGGGTGACCACCGCGCCGGGCAGGCCCGCGGCGAGGAAGGCCACGAGGCAGCCCACCACGCCCGCGCCGACCACGAGGATTCGATCCCCGGGCCCGGCGCCGGAATCCCACAGCGCGTTCAGGGCCGTCTCCATGTTGGCCGCGAGCACCGCCCGGCGCGGTGGAAGCGCCTCCGGCACCGTGACGAGCTCGGCCGCCGGCACGACGAAACGCTCCTGGTGCGGATGAAGCGCGAAGACGGTCCGGCCGACGAGCGGATCCGGGCCGTCATCGACGACGCCGACCGCGCAGTAACCGTACTTTACCGGAAACGGAAAGGTCCCCTCCTGGAACGGCGCACGCATGCGGTCGCCGTCGGACGGCGGCACCCTGCCCTCGAACACGAGGCGCTCGGTGCCGCGGCTGAGGCCGGTCCAGAGCGTCCGCACGAGCGCCTCGCCCGGGCCGGGGGACGGCAGGACAACGGGCCGCAGTTCCGCACGTCCGAAGGTCACGTACCACAGGGCCCGGGCCACACGATCGGCGGGATTTTCGGAGTTCTCGCGCTTCTTCACGGTTGGTCCCCAGGATCCTCGATGTCCGAGTCTGCCCCCGCGAGCGTTGCGACGGGTCGTGCCGAGGCGACCCGCTGGCGCGCCGTCGACCGTGTCGTTTTGACCTCTACGACGGCGGACGGCACGGCGTCCATCGCGAGCGTGCCCTCCGGGTGCCGTCCCGGCCGGTCCGCGGCGCGCAGCGCCCGTCCGGCCCTCCGCCGGGCGGCCCGATCATGACGCTGCGCAAGGGCACGGCCGCGGCGCTCTCGCGTTCGCTCCGCGTCTATTACGGCGACGCGGAACGCAACCGCGCGATGGATGCGCTCCACGCCCGCTTCCTCGGGCCCGGCGACCTCGCTTTCGACGTCGGCGCCCATGTCGGCGACCGGATCTCCTCCTTCCGCCGTCTCGGGGCGAGGGTCGTGGCGCTCGAACCGCAACCCGGCCCGGCCCGGGTGCTGCGCCTCATCCATGGACGCGACCCGATGGTGACGCTCGTGCCCGCTGCGGCCGGCGACCGCGAGGGCACCGCAACCCTGCATGTGAACACCGCCAACCCGACGGTCTCGACCGCCTCGAGGGCGTTCATGGCAGCCGCCGACGGCGCGCGGGGCTGGCAGGGCGAGGTCTGGGATCACGCCGTGGCGGTGCCCTGCGTGACGCTCGATCGGCTGATCGGCGAGCACGGCCGTCCGGCCTTCGTGAAGATCGACGTCGAAGGTTTCGAGGATCGGGTCCTCGAGGGCTTGAGCGTTCCGGTCCGGGCCCTCTCGTTCGAGTTCACCACGATTGCCCGCGACGTGGCCGAGCGCTGCCTCGAGCGGCTCGCGGCGCTCGGCTACGGCGGCTTCGACGTGGCCCTCGGCGAGACCCAGCACCTCGTTTTCGGGAGCTTCATCGGCGCGGCCGCAATGGCGCGCTACCTGCGCGAGCTGCCCGACGCGGCGAATTCGGGCGACGTCTACGCGGTCCTGGCCTGAGGGGCGCCACCGCGTCCGTGCCGCGCTTTGCCGCGCCACCGCGCGGTCAGGCCGGTTCCGCGCTGCGTTCGGTCATCATCTCCCTGAACGCGGGCCGCGCCTGACAGGCCTCGATCCAGGTCTTCACCCGCGGATGATCCTCGAACAGCTCCGGCGCCGGTTGCGCGTAGCGCAGCACCTCGGCGACGTTGATGTCCGCGACCGTGAACCGTCCCCCGACCACATGGCCGCCGCCGTCCCGCAGCGCGGCTTCGAGCACGCCGAAGGGCCGTCTCAACGCCGCGACCGCCGCCCTCGCGACGGCTTCATCGCGTTCCCCGTCCGGCTTCGACACCCGATGGACCAGGACCTGGAGCGTATGCGGCTCGCAACCGGCCGCAGCCCACAGCGTCCACATGGTCGTGAGACCATCCTCCCGGATGTCGCGCGGCGCCAGCGCTCCGCCGTGCTTGCGCGCGAGATAGAGGTTGATCGCGAGCAACTCGTTCAGGATGAATCCATCGTCGTCGATGCACGGGATGAGGCCGTTCCGGTTGATCGCGAGATAGGCCGGCGAGGCGGTATTGAGCGGCGCATCCGGGGCCGACGGATCGGGCAGGCGATAGGCCTGGATGACCGGGACATGCTCGAAGGGAAGGCCCATCTCCTTCGCGAGCCAGACATTGCGCGAGGCGCGAGAGCGCAGAACGCCGTAGATCTTCAGGGTCATGAGGGTGTCCGAGAATCGAGCCGAGGTGAGCGGCGGCGCGCGGCAGGACCGGGCCACCTGACGGGCGGCACCATAGCGGCGCGACGACGGGTCACGAAGCAGAATCGAAAGCCCGGCGGCGGAGCACTAGAGCCAATTCCACTTAAGTGGAATCGGCTCTCTTCTTTTTGTGCCGCAATTCTTGACGGCGAACCGGATCCACTTCGCCGAAAAATGGCTCTAGGGACGGCCGAGCGCGGCCGGCGCAGCGGGTCAGGAAGCCCTGTCGCGCGGCAGGGCGGCTGACGGCCAGGCGTATCCCGTCTTGATCATGCGCTCGGTGAGATCGCTCGCGCCGAGGCGGCAGCGCCCGATCGTCTCGTCGGTCGCCTCGACCCGGTAAAGGCAGGTGAGCCGGCGCGAGCGGGTCAGGAGTTCGAGCTGGGTCGCCGCGCGCTGCCTGCAGGGCTCGACGCGGCCGTCGAGCGTGCGGCACATCTGCTCGGCGAGCGGGAGATCGAGCCCGACGAGCCGGATTCGGCGGCCAGCGGCCTCGAGCGTGCGGCCGTCGATCACGGTGACGTGCTGAAACGCTTCTTCGCGCCACGCGGTTGCCGGGCCGCTCCCCGCGCGCGTGAAGGCGTGTGCGGCGACGAGCGGCGGATCGGCCGAGAACGATGCCGCCCGCGCGGTCGGCTGGCCGGAGAGCAAGCTTGCCGTCGAGAGCGGATCGGCACGTGCGGTCGGGCGTGGATTCCCGCCCGTCGAATCGCCGGTCGCGGCGCTCGAAGGGTTCCCGTTGCCGTGCGACGCGGACGGCGCGGCCTGATCGGCCCGCAGGGCCGACGACATGGTCGTGAAGGCGAGGACCGCCACCGCGACCATCACGGTTGCGGTGCGTACCCAGACGGCGATCAGCGCTCGGCCCGAATGCTGCAGCATCCGTTCCCTTGAAGGGGAGGTCACCCAAGTCGTGGTGCCGATGCGCAGCGTTCTCATGAATCTCACCGCAAGATCTTTGCCGGATGCGAGTTCAACAGAGATCTACTGAATTCGATTTAAGACAACCATCCATGTCTCAACGTTTTCCGTTCACGCGTCATAAAGCATAGGAGCGGCGATCCTTCCGGAAAGGAATGGTTCATGTAAATACCGGGTTTACGATTTACTTTACTCATCGTTCACTCAGCCGGTTGTCAATTATGGCGGAATTCAGGCTGACTTCGCGAAAGGCCGCCGCCCGTGCGCTCCAAGACTCTGATGATGATCGTGATGGCCGTCGTGTTCGGCGCCGCCGCGATCTTCGCAGGCCAGAAATGGCTCGACCGCCAATCGAGCCGCCTCGCCGCGATGCAGCCGGTGGCGCGCCCGGTCGCGACGCAGACGATCGTCGTCGCCGCCGTGCCGTTCAAGTTCGGCACCGAGCTCTCCCGGGAGCACCTGCGCGAGATCGACTGGCCCGCGGGGTCCCTGCCGAAGGGCGCCTTCGGGACCATTGGCGAGATCCTCGACGGCGCGACGCGCCGCGTCGCCCTGGCAGGGGTGGAGGAAAACGAGCCCGTCCTGAAGGTGAAGGTCACGGGCCCCGGCCAGCGCGCCTCCCTCGCGGCCGTGATCCAGGAGGGCATGAAGGCCGTCACGGTGCGCGTCAACGACGTCGCCGGCGTCGCGGGCTTCGTGCTGCCCGGCGAGCGCGTCGACATCCTGCTCACGCGCAATGTCGACCGGGCGAAATCGTTCGCCGACGTGCTTTTGCAGAACGTCAAGGTGCTCGCCATCGATCAGAGTGCGGACGAGCGTTCCGACAAGCCGTCCATCGTCAAGGCCGTCACCCTCGAGGTCAACACCGCCCAGGCGCAGAAACTCACCCTCGGGGCGACGGTCGGCACGCTTTCGCTCGCCTTGCGGTCCGCGGGCGTCGCGGAGGTGGAGAACACCCGCCGCATCGCGGTCGACGACCTTTCACGGCCCGCAGGGGCCGACGTCATGCCGCTGCCGAACGCATCCTTCACGTCGCTGAACGACGGCGGCGCGAAGCGTGTCGGTGGGGGTCACGCGCGCATGAAGCGACAGGAATACAGCGTTCCGGTTCTGGGCCAGTGAGGCCGCGAGCGAACGGATCGCGACAAGAACAGGGACGGGGGCCGGCACTATGATACATAACTCGAAAAGGTCGCTCGGAGACCCGCGCAGCCGAGGCAGGCGCCTCGCGCGCCGGGCGCGGATCTCGCGGTGCGGCGCCGCTCGCGGGCATCGTGCTCGCTGCTGGCGGGCGCTTGCGCGGTGCGCGCCAGGTGAAATGGTGAGATCGGGGAGGGCCGGGTCGGCGCCGTGCGCGCGACCGTCGGCAAGTCGCACACGCTTCAGACCAATCGCGGCTTCGTCGACCTCGTCGTCGGCGACATCGAGGTCGCGGACGTGATGCCGCTGACCGATCGCACCCTCTACGTTCTCGGCAAGAAGGTCGGCACCACCAACGTGTCGGTCTATGACGGCTCCAAGCAGCTCGTCGGGATCATCGACGTCGAGGTCGGCTACAACACCGCGCGCATCGCAGCCGACATGGACCGCATTTCTCCCGGATCGGCCGCCCGCGTGTCGTCCGCCAACGGCCGCACGGTCCTCTCGGGCGAGATGGCGGACGCGGCCGCGACCGCAAAGGCGGTCGGGCTCGCGAGGCAGTACGGACCCGACGTCGTCAACGATCTCGTCGTGCGCTCGCCGCAGCAGGTCATGCTGGAGGTGCGCTTCGTCGAGGCCTCGCGCAACGCCGGTAAGGAACTCGGCATCAACTGGCGCGTGGTCGGCAAGAACTTCGGCAGCGCGACGAGCGCCGCTCTCAACTTCGCCGCCGCGAGCGGCTCGGGCCTGCCCACCGGCAATGCTCCGTTCGGTGCCTCCTCGGGCGCGTGCTGTCGGGCGGCGTCGAGGCGGACGTGCTCGTGCAGGCGCTCGAGGAACGCGGGCTCGCCCGCCGCCTCGCGGAGCCCAACTCATCACGATGTCGGGCGAGAAGGCGAGCTTCCTCGCGGCGGCGAGTTCCCCATCCCGGTCTCGAGCGACGGCGACCGGATCACCATCGACTATAAGAAGTTCGGCGTCAGCCTCGCCTTCACCCCCACGGTGCTCGCGAACGGCGTCATCAACCTGCGCATCGAGCCGGAGGTGAGCCAGCTCGATTACACCAACGTGGTCCGCACCGCCTCGGTGGCGGTTCCCGCCCTCATCGTGCGGCGCGCCAACACCGTCGTCGAGCTGCGCGACGGGCAGAGCTTCGCGATCGCGGGCCTGCTCCAGAGCATCAATCAGGAGACCCAGGAGAGCTGCCCTGGATCGCGGAGGTGCCGATCCTCGGCGCGCTGTTCTGGTGCTGCCTTCGAGCGCAAGGAAACGGACCTCGCGATCATCGTGACGCCGCGGCTCGTCAAGCGCGAAGCGGGTCAGCGATTGAAGACGCCCCTCGACAACACCGCTCCGGCGAACGACGTCGACCTGTTCCTCGTCGGCCGCCAGGAAGTCGGCGTCGAGAAGGCGCGCCTGTCGGGTACGGCGCCGCTACCGCCGCGTGGCCATATCCTCAACATTCGCTGAGGGGACCGCCATGTCCTCTCGTTCTCGGGTGTCGTTGCGTCGTTGGCATGATCGGGCTCGCCGGCTTTCTTTGGGGCTGCAATTCTCGCTCGCTCGCCGGGAGACGATGACGCTCTATGCCGGCGACGTGGTCGCGTGGAACAAATCCGTCGACACCATCGATCCGTGGCCCGTCGCGGCGAGCGACACCACGACCCGGTGAGCGGCTGCAGGGTGGCGCAGGCCATCGAGAACTACGAAACGGGTCTTGCAACGCCCGCGGCCAGCAGCCTCCGGTCGCGCTCGTCCCGATGGCACAGCTCTCTCCGGGAGCGGGCGGCTCGCCGCACTGACTGGGTCGCGCCATGGCGACACCCCATCGACCTCTCTGGGCGCGGTTCTGCACGGATCGGCGCGGCGGCATGGCTGCTCTGATCGCCCTTGCCATGCCGGTGCTTTTCGGCTTCGCCCTGCTCGCGATCGACGGAGGCCGGTACATGAACCTCCACACGGAGGTTCAGGCCGGGACCGATGCCCTCGCGCTGGCCGCCGCGGCGGAACTCGACGGCCGGCCGGACTCGATCGTTCGCGCCGGACCGCGCCATCACGACCTTGGTCGAAAACAAGCAGCGCTTCGGCGAGGGCGCTCAGGACATCGCGGGTCTCGCGGTGCGCTATCTCCGGTCGCTTCCGACCCGGGACCGGGATCCGATCGGGTCCGCCGACGTCACCACCGAGCCCACGGAGGCGCGCTTCGTCGAGGTCGCGGCCCGGCCGGCCGCCTTCCGCAGTCTGTTCGCGGGAGCCGCGGGCGTCGACAGCCGGCCGGCCGACGTCGCCTCCCGCGCGGTCGGAGGCTTCGACAGCCTCGCGTGCAAGACCTCGCCGCTGTTCATCTGCAACCCGTTCGAACGCTCGGCCACGAACCTCTTCAGCGCCATGCGCGACCCTGCCAACCGGCGGCGGTTGATCCGCATGAAGGAGAAGGAAACCAAGTATTTCCCGGGCAACTTCGGATATCTCCAGCCCGCCGCCGGCGGGGGCGCGGAGGCGGTGCGCGACGCCATCGGAGCGGCCGAGCCGAAGGGATGCTACAAGCAGAGCGGAGTCGAGCTGCGCACGGGCGCGATTGCGTCGACCGCCGAGGCGATGAACACCCGTTTCGACATCTACGACGGACATTTCAAGAGCGCGGCCAACGATCCGGACTTTCGCCCCGCCCTCAACGTCCGCAAGGGCTTCGCGTCGAAGAACGCGGACTGCCCGAGCCAAGCCCTCGCCTACGATCCGTCCCTGTCGCCCCAGGGAAACATGACCGCCGGCGCCGTCGCGGCGCTCGGCCTGCCGCGGGACGACTGCTTCTACACCAACAGCTGCACGTTCGGCGGGGCCGCGCTGCAGGGCCGCGTGGGAAACGGCAAGTGGGACATCGAGCGCTACTGGAACGTGACCTACGCGACCTCCCCGCCGAACGGCTGGAGCAATGCCGACCCGCCGTCGCGCTACGAGGTCTACCGCTACGAGATCGACAACAAGCTGAGGCTCGAGAAGGCCAAGGGCTTCAACAACCCCATTCCGACCTCGACCGAGGTCGGGGCGCCGGTGTGCTCCGTCAGCCGCTGCCCGCTCCGGACGAGGAGCTCGTCGACCGCCGGGTGTTCCTCGGCGCCGTCCTCGACTGCCAGGCTCTCGACGAGACGTACAGCATCAGCGGCAGCTCCTCCCCACCGGTGCCGGTCACGGCGTTCGGCCAATTCTTCGTCACCGAGCCTGTTCGACAAGCACGACGGAGCGATCTGGGTCGAAATGATCGACCTCGTCGAGCCCGGGACGGCGCGGGCGCGCGGCATCGTCCACGACGTCGTTCGTCTCTATCGGTGAGCATCATGCCCGTCGTGCGTCGTTTTCGGGAGGAACGAGACGGGCGCGGTCGCGGTCGAGGTCACCGTCGCGATACCGTTCCTGGTGTTCCTCACCGCCGGCATCGTCGAGTACGGCAGGATGATGTATGCGACCCAGCTCATGCAGGCGGGCGTGCGCGATGCCGCCCGCTATCTCGCCAGCCTTCCGGGCCTGCCCGGTGCGAGTTCCGCGTCGCGGGACGCTGCCGAGACGCGGGCTCGGCGGCTTGCCGTGACGGGGAGCATCACGGGGGGCCCGAGCGGGTCGCAGGCTGGTCGGCCGACGCGGCCGGACTCGGCATCGCCTACGAAGCGGTGGCCAACCCCCGCGATGCCGCGACGGGGCTGCGCGCCTACCGGGGCGACGACACCGTCTACGTCGTGCGGGTCACGGGCAGAATGAACTACACGGGGATCGGGCTGCTGCGGGCGCTCCGGATCGGTCCGGTCGTGGTCAACGCCACCCACGAGGAGCGCCATGTCGCGCCGTGAGCCGCATCGCCTCGGCGTGGAGCGCGCCGGAAGCGCCCTGAGGAGGGAGCGTCGTTCCTTCGCGAGACACGACGACGGCGCGGCGGCCGTCGAGTTCGGGCTTCTCGGCGGGTTCGTCATCATGCTGCTCCTCGCCGCGATGGACTTCGGATTCGCGCTGTTCCAGCACAACCAGGCCTCGAAGGCCGTGCAGCTCGGAGCGAGGCTCGCCGCGGTCACGGATCCGGTCTCCTCCGACCTCGCGACGTTCGACGGAACGTCGGCGGGAGCCGAGCCCGGCGCCCCGATGCCGTATTTCGAGCGGCGCTGCCGCGGAGCGACCGAAACGTGCACGAACGGCACCTTCGATCGCGGCGCCCTGCAGAGCATCGTCTACGGACGCGGCAACACCGCGTGTCCGGCGGCGGCGGGCAATTATCCCGCGATGTGCCGCGTCTTTGCGCGGATCCGGCCCGAGAACCTCGAAGTCGACTATGTCCACAGCGGGATCGGGATCGCGGGCGTGCCCGGGATCCGCCCGACGCCGACGATCACGGTTCGCATCGTCGATCTTAACTATCGGTTCATGGTCCTGGGCTCCCTGTTGGGCCTCGGCGACATCCCGATGGCCGGCCTTCTCGCCACCGCGACCGGAGAGGACTTGGCAGGCCGATGACTCGCCGACACCAGACCACGCACGAGGGGGCGCCGTTGAGCGGACGTCCATCTCGGCTTTCCGGCGCCCGCCACGGCGCCTTCGAACGGGACCGGATCTCGCCATGACGCACGTTCCTTCGCCCGACACCCCGACCATCGCGCTCGTCGGCCCCGACGCTTCGCTTCTCAACGGGATCGCGACGACGCTCGGGCCGGTGCGCAGCGTCACCGCGACGGTGATCGCCGAGGCGATCGAGCAGGCGGCGCGCCGGCCCGAGCTCGACCAGGCCGCGGTCGTCGTGGTCGATCTCGACATCAAGCGGCGGGAGAGTCTCACCGCGCTCCAGGGCCTCACGGCACGCATCGCGCTCCGCACGCCGGTGATCGTGCTCGCGGAGGCCATCGACGATGCTCTGATGCGCTGGCTCCTGCAGATCCGCGTCGCCGATTTCCTGCGCAAGCCCGCCGATCCCAAGGAGGTGCTGCGACGCCAAGGTGCGGCTGCACCGCCGGCTGATCGACGAGCTCAACCTGGCGGCCGTCGAGAAGATGCCGGAGGCGGAGCTCCGCAAGGAGATCCACGGCATCATCGCGCAGTGGGTGGTCGCCGAGCGCCTCGCGCTCAACGCGCGCGAGCTCGACGCGTTCGTCTCCGAAGTCATGGACGAGATGACGGGCCTGGGTCCGCTCGAGCCGCTGCTCAAGGATCCGACCATTTCGGACATCCTCATCAACGGGCACCAGAACATCTTCGTCGAGCGCCGCGGCCTGCTCGAGCCCGTGCCCTCGCTCTTCAAGGACGAAGCGCACCTCATGCGCATCATCCAGAAGATCGTCTCGGCGGTCGGGCGGCGCGTCGACGAATCGAGCCCCCTATGCGATGCGCGCCTCCTCGACGGCTCGCGCTTCAACTGCGCGGTGCGGCCGATCGGCGTCGACGGGCCGCTGGTGTCGATCCGCAAGTTCTCGAAGTCGAAGCTCTCGCTCGACAGGCTCGTCGAGGTCGGCGCCATCCGCCCGCAGATCGCCGAGGTGCTCGCCGCCGCCGTCAAGGCCCGCATCACCACGATCGTATCGGGCGGCACGGGTTCCGGCAAAACCACGATGCTCAATGCCCTGTCGGCCTACATCTCCCACACGGAGCGCCTCATCACCATCGAAGATGCGGCCGAGCTGCAGCTGCAGCAGCCCCACGTCGCGCGCATGGAGACGCGTCCGCCCAACATCGAGGGCAAGGGCGAGATCCGCCAGCGCGACCTCGTCAAGAACGCGCTGCGCATGCGCCCGGAGCGCATCATCCTCGGCGAGTGCCGCGGCGAAGAGGCGTTCGACATGCTCCAGGCCATGAACACCGGGCACGAGGGCTCGATGGCGACGATTCACGCCAACAACCCGCGCGAGGCGATCTCGCGCCTCGAGCAGATGATCGGCATGGCGGGCCTGCCGATGAGCCAGACGTCGATCCGCGGCCAGATCGCCGCCGCCGTGCGCCTGATCGTGCAGCTGTCGCGCATGAGCGACGGCAAGCGCAAGGTGACCTCGGTCGCCGAGATCACCGGCATGGAGGGCGAGGTGATCCAGATGCAGGAGATCTTCAAGTGGGTCCGCACCTCCACGGACCCGGACGGGACCGTCCACGGCCATCATGTGGCGACCGGCGTGCGTCCGCGGTTCCTGCACGAGCTCGTCGCGGCCGGGGTGAACATCCCGGGCTCCTATTTCGACCCTTCGAAGGCGCTCTGAGCCCGTTCCCATGAGCTTCGAGATCAACCCCCTCTACGTCTTCTACGTCCTCGCGGCGCTCGCCGCGGTGCTCGCCGCCGAGGCGTTCTTCCTTTTCTTCCACAACAGCAAGGACTACCGCAGCCGGGTCAACCGACGCCTCGAGATCGCCGACAGACGGGGGGGCGACCGCGAGAAGGTCCTGGTGCAGCTGCGCCGCGAGCGCGGGCTGACGGCCGACGGCGAGGGTCTTCTGCCGCTCGCCTGGTTCAACCGCCTCCTCGTCCAGTCCGGCCTCAAGGTCAGCGCCTGGCGCGCCGCCGTCCTGATCGGCGGGCTCGGCGTCGCGGTGTTCGCCGCGGTGTTCGTCTTGCGCAACGATCCGGCCCTGGCGGCCGGCGCCGGGTTCGGCGCGGCGGTCACGGGGCCGCTCGGACTGCTCCTTCTCATGCGCAAGCGGCGCCTCTCGGCGTTTGCGGCCCGGTTTCCGGATGCGCTCGACACGATCGTGCGGTCGCTGCGCGCGGGCCATCCGGTGCCGGTCGCGATCGGCATGGTGGGCCGCGAGCTGCCCGGACCCGGTCGGCACGGAATTCGGCATGGTCGCCGACGAGATCACCTACGGCGCCGATATCGAAACCGCCTTGCGCAACATGTACGAGCGGGTCGGCCACGACGACTTGACGCTCTTCGTGACGTCCGTGGCGATCCAGGCCAGCTCCGGGGGAAACCTGAGCCAGATCCTCGACAATCTCGCCAAGGTGATCCGCGAGCGCTTCAAGATGCGCCGGAAGATCAAGGGCCTCTCGGCGGAGGGTCGGGTCGGCGCGATGATCATGAACTTCACCCCGTTCGCGGTGTTCCTGCTGATCAACTTCATCGCGCCGGACTTCTACGGCGAGGTCTGGGACCGGCCGAGCACCCGTATCGTGCTCGGGGGCGCCGTGTTCTGGATGTTCGTCGGCAACTTGATCATGCGGCGCATGGTCAACTTCAAGATCTAGCGTCATGAACCCGCGCGGCCGGCGACGACACGCGTCGGGCGTCACGACATCCTCGTCCTTCTCGCAGTGAACCGAGCGTCATGGACCTGATCGCCTCTTTGATCGAAACGCTCGGCGCGGACGGGGCGCTCGTTCTCGTCGTGATGATCGCGTCCGGCCTCGGGATGGTCGCAATCCTCGCGTCCGGGCTCGTCAAGGGCCGCAGCGACATCCGGCGCCGCACCTCCGAGGGCCTGGCCGAGGTCCCCCGGGGCAGCGCCGGGCGCGCCGACGCGCAAGCCTCGCTCCATCGGCTCGTGACGTATCTCGAAACCACCTTCGCGGGCGGCGACCCGCACGAGAGAAAACGCATCCGGCTCCAGCTCGTCCAGGCGGGCTTCTTCGACCAGCGTGCCGTGGCGGTCTTCTTCGCCGCCCGGCTCGGTGGGGCTCTCGCGCTCGGACTCGGGGCGCTCGTCGCGGTGCCCGTTCTCACGCCGGAGATGACGAGCTCCAGCCACTGGCTCGCCACGGCTGCGATCGGGATCATGGGGTACTTCGCGCCCAACGCGTACGTGAGGCGGCGCATCGCGCGGCGCACGGACCAGCACCGGATGGGCTTTCCGGACTTCATGGATCTCATGGTGGTCTGCGCCGAAGCCGGTCTGTCCATGGAGGCCGCGATCGAGCGGATCGCGCGCGAGCTCGTGGAGGGCTATCCGTCGCTGGCGGAGAACCTCTACATGGTCTCGCTCGAGATCCGTGCCGGCAAGTCTTTCGCGGAAGCGCTCGAGCGCATGGGCGAGCGGCTCGGAATCGAGGAAGCCGCCATGCTCGCCACCCTGCTTCAGCAATCGGCGGAGCTCGGAACGAGCCTGTCGCAGTCGTTGAGGATCTACAGCGAGGAGATGCGCAACAAGCGGATGTCCCGCGCCGAGGAAAAAGCCTACGCGCTGCCCGCTAAGTTGGTGGTTCCCTTAACCCTTTTCGTCTTTCCTATTCTCATCGTCACGCTGATGTATCCCGCCGTGATCCGCATGATGGACTTGTTCGGGAGCAATTAGCGAACCGGGTGCCGTGGATGTCCATGTCTGCCTTCCTGCGGGGCGCCTGCCTCGCTCTGCCCCTTCTCTCGGCCTGCTCGACGTTCCCGGGCCGTGACGCCGCGACGCCGCTCGCGGCCGTACAGACCCCGCCGGCGGACGAGATCAAGGACGATCTCGGGCTCGGCAAGATGCACTTCCGAAAGGGAAATTACGGTCTCGCGGAGTTGCACTTTCGCAAGACCGTCGAGGCAACCCCTGGGGATGCCGAGGGCTGGATCGGGCTCGCGGCGTCCTACGACCAGATGAAGCGGTGGGAGCTGGCCGACCGGGCGTATGCCCAGGCCCTCAAGATCACCGGACCGACCCCCGCCTTCCTGAACAACCGCGGATACTCCTACATGCTGCGCGGCGACGTGCGTCGCGCGAGCAAGGACCTTTCGGCGGCAGCGGTCCAGGATCCCGAGAACGAGCAAATCCAGAACAACCTGCAATCGCTCGACGCCCAGGCCCGCAAGCGGGTGTGAGACCGGCGCGTCCGGGACGGCGGGAAAACGACGCAGGGCCCGGGCGTCGGCCCGGGCCCTCGGCTGCGATCCTGCGTGGCGAAACTCGGATCCTCAGTCCGTCGGTCCGGTCGGCGGCGGGCTCGGCGGCGCGTCCGGATCCGTCGCCGGTCCGGTCGGGCTGCGGTCGGGGACGGTGGCGGGGATTTCGTTCGGCTGCTGGACGGGAACTTCGGTCGGGGTGTGGCCGGGCAGGACCGGGTTCGGGTCGGGGCTCGGCGGACTGGGCTGCGGATCGTAGGGGCCGGGGCCGCGGGTCATGGGGGCGCTCCTTCTGCTCGACGGGTCAACCGGGCGGAACGAGAGGGGGTTCCGCGAGCCCCTGACGCCCGGCACCGCGGTCTTTAGGTGAGCGGAAAGACGAGCCGGATCAACGGAATGCCGACCGCCACGACGATGAGCGAGAGCGGCAGCCCGAGGCGCCAATAGTCTCCGAAACGATAGCCGCCGGGACCCATGACGAGCGTGTTGCACTGGTGCCCGATCGGGGTGAGGAAGTCGCAGGCCGCGCCGATCGCGGTCGCCATCAGGAAGGCATCGGGCCTGTAGCCCAGCTGACCGGCAAAACTTGCGGCGATCGGTGCCATGACGAGCACCGTCGCGGCATTGTTGAGGAAGGGCGTCACCGCCATGGCGGCGACCATGATGAGGATCAGCGCGCCGGTCGCCGGAAGCATGCCGGCGGCCGAAGAGAGCCATCCCGCGATGATCTCC
Organism: uncultured Alphaproteobacteria bacterium; assembly: GCA_963800985.1. Lineage (GTDB taxonomy): Bacteria > Pseudomonadota > Alphaproteobacteria > Rhizobiales > Beijerinckiaceae > Microvirga. The sequence goes on from CAWDDI010000033.1 coordinate 157,288, forward strand.
GTGCCGCCCGTGGTGCGGACCGCCTCGCTTACCGGGATGAGCGCGCCGAGCATCACGAGGATCGGCCATTCGATCACCTCGTAGGCCTCGCGCAGCGAGAGCGTCTTGAGCAGGATCAGCAGCACCGCCGCGGCGAAGAAGGCGATCGCGACCGGGAGCACGTCGAAGGCGACGAGCCCCATGGCGGCTGCGAGCACGGCGATCGGGATGAAGCCGCGCCGGGACGTGCCGAGCCGGATGTCGCGGACCGCCAGCGGCAGGCTGCCCAGGTTCTTGAGCGTGTCAGGCAGTCTCGTGAGATTGCCCTGAAGGACGATGACGTCGCCCGGCCGCAGCGTGATGGTGCGCAGGCGCTCGGTCAGGCGCTCGCCGGCGCGGCTCACCGCGATCAGGTTGACGTGGAAGCGCTCGTAGAGCGCCATGCGCTCGGCGGTCTGCCCGATCAGAACGGAGCCCGGCCCGATCACCGCCTCGATGACGCCGATCTCGTCCAGGGCCTCCCCGGCCTCCGGCCGGCGATGTTCCCGGCTGAGCTTGAGCCCGGTCGAGGTGACGACGCGCTCGAGGGCCAACGGCTCGCCTTCGAGAAGGAGAAGGTCGTTCTCGCGAATCACCGCGTCGGGCAGCGGCTTTGCGCTGCGTTTCTCGTTGCGGACGATCCCCGCGACCTTCACCTCGTCTTCGGCGAGCTTGTGGAACTCGGCGATGGTCTGGCCCACGACCTCGGCATTGGGCGCGACCCGAGCCTCGGTGACGTAATCCTTGATCTCGAGCGCCTCGTCGAGCGTCGCGGCGCCCCTTCGACCCACGGGAATGAGCCGGTACCCGAAGGCCAGGAACGCGACGCCGGCCGCCGCGATGCCAAGGCCCACGGGAGTGAAGTCGAACATCCCGAACGGGGTGCCCGTGAGTTCGCCCCGCACCCGCGAGACGATGATGTTCGGGGACGTGCCGACCAGGGTCACGAGGCCCCCGAGCAGGGACCCGAACGCCATCGGCATCAGCAGGCAGGACGGCGACGTCTTGGTCCGCCGCGCCATCTGGAAGGCGACCGGCAGCATCATCGCGAGCGCGCCGATATTCTTCACGAATGCCGACAGCACCGTCACGCTGCCTACCAGCACGACGACCTGCATCTGCGTCGAGCTCACGTAGGGGGCGATGCGGCTGAGCGCCGCTTCGAGAACGCCCGACTTCGCCACGGCGGCGCTCACGAGAAGCGCGCTCGCGACGATCACCACGATGTCGTCCGAAAAGCCCTCGAAGGCCTTGTCGGCCGGGACGATGCCGACGAGCACCGCGGTCAGGAGGGCGATGAGCGCCACGAGATCGTAGCGCAGGCGCCCCCACACGAAGAGGCCCATCATCCCTGCGACGACGGCGAAGGAAAGGATCTGGGGGACGGTCATAGGCGCCTACGCGAGGAGAGGTAGGCTCTCAACGCGCGAGGCGCAGTTTTGTCGCACGCGCCGCGGGCGGTGCCGACCCTGATTTGACGGAATTCGCGGCGGCGCGCCTACTGCCCGACCACCAGGGCCCAGTAGCGGCCGTAGCCGCCCCTGGCGTCGGCCCGCGCGAGCCCGATCCTGCGCGCCTCCGGGAGCAATAAGTTCTGGTTGTGGCCGGGCGAGGCCTTCCACTGGCTCACCGCCTCGGAGACCTGGGTCGTGCCGGCGCTGAGGTTCTCGGCCGCGTAGCCCGCGATCCCGTACTGTTTCATGCGCTGGGCGAAGTCGCCGTGCGACAGCCGGCCGGCGGCCGCGACGACGCGGGCCTGGTGGGCCGCCGCCTGGTTGAGCCGGGGATCGACCGCGACGGGGCTCAGGCCCATGGAGACCCGGTAGGCCGAGATCAGCGAGGCCGCGGCCGCCGCATCGTTCGACGAGGTCGCGGCGACGGTGTGGACGGGCGAGAGATCGGAGGACGTGCAGCCGGCGAGCGCGAGGGCTGCGGCGCAGAGCGGGACGAGTCGCATGTTCGGTGGGCCCCTTGGAATGGACGGCGGCCTTTTCGGCCGCTCCCCTTGAAAAGACCGCCTCGAGCGGCCAAGCAGCCTTCACCAGCAGATCTTGACTTTTGCGTGGCGTTCCCGGACGCCTGCCGAGCGCCAGCCCTATGCCGCAAGAAACCCATGCGATCGCGATCGTCGGCGGCGGCCCGGCCGGGCTCATGGCCGCGGAGCGGCTCGCACGAGCCCGCCTCCCGGTCACGGTCTACGACCGGATGCCCTCCGTCGCGCGCAAGCTCCTGATGGCGGGCCGCGGCGGTCTCAATCTCACCCACTCCGAGCCCCTGGAGGCCTTTCTCGGGCGGTTTGGCGAATCCTCGCCGCGCCTGCGGCCGCTGATCGAGGCCTTTCGCCCGGCGGACTTGCGCGCCTGGGCCGAAACGCTCGGCCAGGACACGTTCGTGGGTTCGAGCGGGCGCGTCTTCCCGAAGACGTTCAAGGCCTCGCCCTTGCTGCGCGCCTGGCTCGCGCGTCTCGACGCTCTCGGCGTCCGTTTCGCGACGCGTCACCGCTGGCACGGGTGGGACGAGGACGGACGCCTGCATTTTACGGGACCCGCGGGCGAACCCGTCGCGGTGGCCCCAAGGGCGACCGTCCTGGCGCTCGGCGGCGCGAGCTGGCCGCGGCTCGGGTCGGACGGCGGCTGGGTCGAAATCCTCGCCGGGCGCGGCCTCGCGGTCGCGCGCTTGCGTCCCGCCAACATGGGCGTCACGGTCGCGTGGTCCGAGAGCTTTCGCGGCCGCTTCGAAGGCGCGCCCTTAAAGCGGATCGCGCTGACGTTCGCGGACACCACCCGGCGCGGCGAAGCCATCGTGACCCGGGACGGGCTCGAAGGCGGCGCGGTCTATGCCGTTTCGGCCCTGCTGCGCGAGGCGATCGACCACGAGGGCGCCGCCCCGCTCGCGCTCGACCTGCGCCCGGACCTGTCCGTCGAGGCCGTGGCGAAGCGGTTGGAGGCCCGACGCGGCGGGCAGTCCGCATCGACCTTCCTGCGCAAGGCCGTGGGACTTGCGCCGGTCGCGGCCGCGCTTCTGCGCGAGGCTTCTCCCGCCCTGCCCTCCGACCCCGCGGCGCTGGCGGCCCTCGTCAAGGCCGTGCCGCTGCGGCTCACCGGCGTGAAGCCGCTCGAACGGGCGATTTCGACCGCGGGCGGCCTGTCGTTCCAGGAACTCGACGAACGCCTGATGCTGCGCCGGATGCCGGGCGTCTTCGCCGCCGGCGAGATGCTCGACTGGGAAGCGCCGACCGGCGGCTACCTGCTTCAGGCGACCTTGGCGACCGGTCTGGCAGCCGCCGAAGGCGTCCTGGCCTGGCTCGCCGAGCCCCCATGCCGGTCCGGCGGCCCGAACCCCCTGCCGCATTGACCGGCGCTCGCCGTTTGGCCACAGGACACGGGTGACCGATCCCCACCAGATTCTCCACGACGTCTTCGGCTTCTCGTCCTTCCGGGAAGGCCAGGAGGAGATCGTGCGCGCCGTGCTCGGCGGCGAGGACGTGCTCGCCGTGATGCCGACCGGCGCCGGCAAGTCCCTGTGCTACCAGCTGCCGACGCTGTCGCGGCAGAGCCTGACCGTGGTGGTGTCGCCCCTGATCGCCCTGATGCGCGATCAGGTCGAGGCCCTGCGCCGCTTCGGCATCGAGGCCGGCAGCCTCAACTCCGCCAACGATCAGGCCGAGAACCGGCGGGTCGCCGATGCGGTGCGCGAGGGGCGCATGCGCCTCCTCTACGCCTCGCCCGAGCGTCTCGCCAATACCGCCACGACGGAGTGGCTGGCGCGCTCCGGAGTCGACCTGCTCGCCATCGACGAGGCGCATTGCGTCTCGCAATGGGGCCACGACTTCCGTCCGGAGTACGCGCTCCTCGGCGACGTGCGCCGCCGGCTCGGCGGCGTGCAGACGATCGCGCTCACCGCGACCGCCGACCTATCGACCCGCGGCGACATCCTCCAGCGCCTGTTCGAGCGCGAGCCGCGCGTCTTCCTGCACGGGTTCGACCGGCCCAACCTGCGCCTGTCGATGCAGTCCAAGGAGCACACGACGCGGCAGCTCCTCGAGTTCCTCGAGCGGCACAAGCAGGAGAGCGGCATCGTGTACTGCTCGTCGCGCGACGCGACGGAAAAGCTTGCGCGAAAACTGGTCGGCGAAGGGTATCGCGCCCTGCCCTACCATGCCGGCATGGGTTCGGCGGACCGGGCCCGGCACCAGGACGCCTTCCTCCAGGAGGACGGGGTCGTGATGGTCGCCACGGTGGCCTTCGGGATGGGCATCGACAAGCCGGATGTGCGCTTCGTCGTGCACGCCGCCCTGCCGAAATCCATCGAGGCCTACTACCAGGAAATCGGCCGCGCGGGCCGGGACGGCGCGCCGGCCGACACGCTCACTCTGTACGGTCTCGACGACATGCGCCTGCGCCGCCTTCAGATCGAGGAGAGCGACGCCTCCGACGAGCAGAAGCGGGTCGAGCGCCAGCGCCTCAACGCTCTCGTCGCCCTGTGCGAGGCGCCGCGGTGCCGCCGCGAGACCCTGCTCGCCTATTTCGGCGAAACCACGAAGGCTTGCGGCAACTGCGACCTGTGCATCGACGGCGTCACGTCCTTCGACGGCACCGTGGAGGCGCAGAAGCTCCTCTCGGCCATCGCGCGCACCGGCGAGCGCTTCGGAACGGAGCATCTCGTCCACCTTCTCGTCGGCGAGGAGACGGACGGCATCCGCCGCTTCGGCCATGCCCGCCTCAAGACCTTCGGGATCGGCAAGGACCGGCCGAAGAACGAGTGGCGCTCGCTGCTGCGCCAGATCTACGCCGCGGGGCTCGTGAACCTCGAACTCGCGGAGCACGGCCGATGGACGATCACCGGGCGCGGCGACGCGGTGTTGCGCGGCGCCGAGCGGATCGAGCTGCGCGCGGACGTCCTCAAGCCGCGCGATCGCCGCCGTCGGCGCGCCCAGATGCAGGCCGAACCGGTCGTGCCCGGGAACGATGCGCTGCTCGTCGCCCTCAAGGCCCTGCGCACGCGGCTCGCCAAGGCCGAGGCCGTGCCCGCCTACGTGATCTTCTCCGACCGCTCGCTCATCGACATGGCGGCGAAGCGTCCGACGTCGCGACGCGCCTTCGCGGACATCCACGGCGTCGGGCGGGCGAAGCTCGAGCGCTACGCCGAGCCTTTCCTCGAGGTGGTGCGCGAGCACGAGGCCTAGCGGCTCGCGCTCATACCGGGGGAGCCGATCGCCGGCAGGCCGGCGAACCGAAGGCAAGGATGGCCTGTCCCGTCATCACCCCAGCCGCGCCCAGAAATCTTCAAGCGCGGACGTCGATCCAGGTGCCCTCCCGGGCGCTGCGCGCGATGGCATCGACCGTGCGCTCGATCCGGACGCCCTCCTCGAAGTCGATTGCCAGCGTGGCCTCGCCGCGGATCCGGCCGACAAGCGCGCGGCACTCGATGGTTTTCAGATCGTTGAAGCCGAGGCTGTGGCCGGGCGCGGGGATAAAGCGGTCGTAGGGAGGATGGAGGGGAGCGGCGAGGATGGTCCGAAAGCCCTGCGTCTCGCCAGCGATGTCCGTCGTGTAGAGCTGAACCTCGTTGAGGCGCTCCTGGTCGTACGCGATGCTGCCCGTCGAGCCGAAGATCTGGACCGCGATGCGGCCCTTGCGGCCCCAAGCGCAGCGGTTGAGGGCGATGATCCCGGAGGCGCCGTTGTCGAGCTCGACCAGGGCCGAGGCGATATCGAAGGTCTCGACCGCGCGACGCCCGCCTGCCGGCGCCGGCCGGTCGCCATAGGGCTTCGACATCTGCCCGCAGACCCGGCGTACGCCGCCGAGCAGGACCGCGATCAGGCTGAGCGGATGCACGCCGAAGTCGTCGACCACGCCATGCCCCGAACGCGCCTCGCTCTTCCAGGTGAACGGCGCCTCCGGGTCGGCCATGTAGTCCTCGTCCATCTCGATCCGGACGTGGTTCACGGACCCGATCCGGCCCTCCTCGAGGATGCGCCGCATCAGCCCGACGATCGGGTTCTGGACGTAGTTGTACCCGAGCACCGCGACCCGGCCGGAGGCGCGCGCCGCGACGCGCATGCGTTCTGAATCCGCAAGGGCGATCGCCATCGGCTTCTCGCACCACACGTGCTTGCCGGCTTCGAGTGCCGCGATCGCCATCTCGGGGTGGAACTGGTTCGGCGCCGTGATCGAGACGACGTCGACGGCGGGATCCGTCACGAGCGAGCGCCAGTCGGCTGTCGCGCGAGCGAACCCGAGTTCGCGGCCCCTGGTTTCCGCCAGGTCCTGCGTCGCCTCTGCGACGACCGCGAGGCGCGGCCGCTCCACGTCGCCGAACACCGGCGCCACCGCGTTCCATGCCAGGGCATGGCACTTGCCCATGTAGCCGGTGCCGATGAGCCCCACCCCGAGCCCCGCCATCGGAGTCCCCTGCCGGTTCAGTCCGCCGCGACTATGGCGCTCCAAAACCGGCCGGGCAAAGCAATTGTTTGCGGAAATGGAATTCCCGTTCCATTCTCGGGTCGCGACCAGCGAACAGGAGTTGACCGGCAGGCCATGGCGGACGATGCGGATCTCACCACCGTGCAGGGGCCGGCGGACTACGAGGGCCTGCGGACGCTGCTTCTCACCCGGCGCGAGACGCTGCCCAAGCGCTTGAAGCAGCTCGCGGAGTTCGCTCTGGAGCGCCCCGAGGACATGGCGTTCGGGACCGCCGCCGGGATCGCCCTCCATGCGGGCGTGCAGCCCTCGACCCTGGTGCGCTTCGCGCGAGCCCTGGGCTACGGCGGCTTCTCACACCTCCAGCAGGTCTTCCGGGCAAGGCTGCGCGAACGTTTCCCCGACTACCGCGAGCGCCTGCAGAGCCTTCGCGACCGCGAGGCGGGGGAAACCCGGGCCGTGTCGCTTCTCGACGGGTTCATCGGCGCAGCGAGCCAGTCACTCGACCAAATGCGCGATTCCGTAAACCCGCAGGAACTGTCCCGCGCCATCGCGACCCTCGCGGACGCCGAGACGCTCTATCTTCTCGGCGCCCGACGCGTGTTCCCGATCGCGGCCTACCTCGCCTATGCCTTCGGCAAGCTCGGCGTGCGCGCGATCCTGATCGATCATATCGCGCAGCTCGGGCCCGAGCAGCTCGCGATCGCCACGCCCCGGGACGCGGTGCTCGCCATCAGCTTCACGCCCTACGCGCCCGTGACGGTCGAGCTCGCCGCCGCGGCCGCGCGGCGGACCGTTCCCGTGGTGGCGATCACGGACTCCGCGTCGAGCCCGCTTGCCGCGGCGGCCGACATCTGGCTCCCGGTCGCCGAAGCCGACTACGGCTCGTTCCGATCGCTCTCGGCGTCCTTCGCCCTCGCGACGACGCTGGCGGTCGGGACGGCAGAGCGGCGAAGCCAAATCTGACGCGGTGCCGTGGCGCGCTTTGAGGTCCGATCGCCAAACGGAGCGGGACGGGCGCCGCGCTGCGCGGCTGCGCTAGACGCGGATCGGCTTGCCGGTTCGCGCCGATTCCGTCGCCGCATCGGCGAGCCGTTGCGCCATCAGGCCGTCGCGACCGGTCGGCTCGGGGGCGGTTCCGCCCGACACGGCGTCGAGGAAGGCGGTGAGCTCCGCGCGGTAGGCCTCGGCGTAGCGCTCGAGGAAGAAGTCCTGCACGGGATCGGCGGTAAAACCGTTTCCGGTCGCGACTTCGACGGTGGTCCGGTGGATGTTGCCGGCGCGGATCATGCCCTTCGAGCCGTGAACCTCGACACGCTGGTCGTAGCCGTAGGTCGCCCGCCGGGAGCAGGAGATCTGGACGATCCGGCCCGCGGCGGTCTTCAGCATCACGGCCGCCGTGTCGACGTCGCCGGCCCGGCCGATCTCCGGATCGACGAGCGAGGAGCCCAGCGCGTGCACCTCGACGGGCTCGTCCCCGAGCAGCAGGAAGCGCGCCATGTCGAGGTCGTGGATCATCATGTCCCTGAACAAACCCCCGGAGGTCGCGATGTAGCTCAAGGGCGGCGGGCCGGGATCGCGCGACAGGATGGTGACGATCTCGACCTCGCCGACCTCGCGCTCGGCGAGGCGCTGGCGCAAGCTCGCGAAGTTCGGGTCGAAGCGGCGGTTGAAGCCGATCATCAGAGGCGTGCCGGCGCCCTCGACGACGGAAAGGCAGCGCTCGATGCGCGCGCTCGAGAGATCGACCGGCTTTTCGCAGAAGACCGCCTTGCCGGCCCGGGCGGCGCGCTCGATCAGGTCGGCGTGGGTGGTGGTCGGCGTACAGATCAGGATCGCGCCGACGTCGCGCCGCTCGACCACGTCCTCGAGAGACGCCACCTCCGCCCCCGTCGCTTGCGCCAGCGATTGAGCGGACGGGGCGTGCGGGTCGGCGACGGCGACGAGACGCGCGGCCGGATGGGACGCCGCGTTGCGTCCGTGAATGCGACCGATCCGGCCTGCGCCCAGCACGGCGACTCCGATCATCATGCTCTCCCGCGGCGCGGAACTTTTGGAATTGATGTTCCGATGTGGCATGGTAAATAGAACAAACGTTTCATTGTCGCAAGGGCCAGTCGAGCCGGAAGGGACGCCCCGCGGGGCCGGCTCCGCCTGCCGAAAGCGAGGACTCGCATGGCGGCCCCGACTCTCGATGTGATCACCATCGGCCGCTCGTCCGTGGACCTCTACGGCCAGCAGGTCGGCGGGCGGCTCGAGGACATGGCGTCCTTCTCGAAGGCGGTGGGCGGCTGCCCCGCCAACATCGCGATCGGGACCGCGCGGCTCGGGCTGAAGTCGGCGCTCATCACCCGGGTCGGCGACGAGGCCATGGGCCGCTTCGTCCGCGAGCAGATGGCGCGCGAAGGCGTCGCCACGCAGGGAATCCGCACCGATCCGAGCCGCCTCACCGCGCTGGTGATCCTCGGCGTGCGCGACGACAGAACCTTTCCCTTGATCTTCTACCGCGAAAACTGCGCCGACATGGCCCTCGAAGAGAGCGACGTCGACGAGAGCTTCGTCGCCTCGGCCGGCGCGATCGTGGTCACCGGAACGCATTTCTCGAAGACCAATACCGCCGCCGCCCAGACGAAGGCGATCCGGATCGCCAAGGCGCATGGCCGAAGGGTGGTGTTCGACGTCGATTACCGCCCGAACCTGTGGGGTCTCCTGGGCCATGGCGCGGGCGAGGAGCGCTACGTGCGCTCCGATCAGGTCACGCAGCACCTGAGCGGGATCCTGCCCCATTGCGACCTCATCGTCGGCACCGAGGAGGAACTCCATATCGCGGGCGGATCCGAGGATACGCTCGCCGCCATCCGCGCCATCCGCGCGGCGTCGGGCGCGACGATCGTGTGCAAGCGCGGCCCGATGGGCTGCGTGGTCTTCCCGGGCGCGATCCCGGACTCGCTCGAGGACGGCGTGAAGGGCCCGGGCTTCCCCGTCGAGGTCTACAACGTGCTCGGCGCCGGCGACGCCTTCCTGTCCGGCTTCCTGCGAGGCTGGCTCACGGGCGAGCCGCTCGAAACCGCGTGCGCCTACGCGAATGCCAGCGGGGCGTTCGCGGTCTCGCGCCTTCTGTGCTCGCCGGAGATCCCGACGTTTCCCGAACTGCAGCACTTCCTCGCAAAGGGCAGCCCCCATCGCGCTCTGCGTCACGACCCGGAGCTCAACCACATCCACTGGGCGACGACGCGGCGGCCGGGTTCCGATACGCTGATGGCCTTCGCGATCGATCACCGCGCTCATTTCGAGCCGATGGCTCGGGAGCTCGGCGTCCCGCCCGACCGCGTCGGGGCTTTCAAAGTCCTCGCCGTCGAAGCCGCCGCGCGTGTCGCGCAGGGTCGGCCCGGGTTCGGCATGCTGATCGACGGCACCTACGGGCGCGAGGCCCTGTTCCGGGCGGCCGACCATCCGTTCTGGATCGGCCGTCCCGTCGAGGAGCCGGGCTCGCGCCCGCTCGACTTCGAAGGCGGCGGCAGCCTGGCGGCGAACCTCCTCGAGTGGCCCGTCGGCCAGACCATCAAGGCGCTTTGCTTCTATCGCCCCGACGACCCGGCGGAGCTGCGCGAGCGCCAGGAGCGCGAACTCCTGCGCGTGCACGACGCGGCGCGCCGCCTCGGGCGGGAGCTTCTCATCGAGATCATCTGCGGCAAGCACGGGGCGCTCGAGACGGGCACGGTTGCGGCGGTTCTGCAACGCCTCTACGGGCTCGGCATCAAGCCGGACTGGTGGAAGCTCGAACCGCAGGCGGACGCCGCTGCGTGGCGCGCTACGGCGGCCGTGATCGCCGCGAACGATCCGCTGTGCCGGGGCATCGTCCTGCTCGGCCTCGAAGCCGCGGAGGCGGAGCTCGAGGCGGCCTTCGCGGTCGCGGCCCGCGAACCGCTCGTGAAAGGGTTTGCGGTCGGCCGCACGATCTTCAATGATGCGGCGCGCCGCTGGCTCGAAGGCGAGATGACCGACGAGGCCGCGGTCGCCGACATGGCGGCGCGCTTCCAGCGCCTCGTCGAGGCATGGCGGCGCGCCGCAGGGCCCGCGAACGCGACGTGAACGGGAGAACGAGCATGAGCACGATCCGTCTCACCATGGCCCAGGCGCTGACCCGGTTCCTCGCCGCTCAGCGCACTGCGATCGACGGCGAGACCCTGCCGCTGTTTGCGGGCGTGTGGGCGATCTTCGGGCATGGCAACGTCGCCGGCCTCGGCGAGGCGCTCCACGCGGAGCGCTCCCGCTTGCCGACCTTCCGGGCCCACAACGAGCAGGCCATGGCGCATGCCGCGATCGCATTCGCCAAGGCCTCGCGCCGGCGGCGCATGATGGCCTGCACGACCTCCATCGGGCCGGGCGCCACCAACATGGTGACGGCCGCCGCGGTCGCGCACGTGAACCGCTTGCCCGTGCTGCTCCTGCCCGGCGACGTGTTCGCGAACCGGCGCCCGGACCCGGTGCTGCAGCAGGTCGAGGACTTCGGTGACGGCACCGTCTCGGCGAACGACTGCTTCCGGCCCGTCTCGCGCTATTTCGACCGCATCAGCCGCCCGGAGCAGATCATCCCGGCGCTCGGACGCGCCATGCAGGTGCTCACCGACCCGGCCGAATGCGGGCCCGTGACCATCGCGTTGTGCCAGGACACCCAGACGGAGGCCTACGACTTCCCGGAGAGCTTCTTCGCCGAGCGGGTCTGGACGCCGCGGCGAATCCGGCCCGACGAGGGCGAGCTCGCGGCGGCGGTCGAGATCCTCAGCGCCGCGCACAAGCCGATCATCGTCGCGGGCGGCGGGGTGCTCTATGCCGAGGCCGAGGGGACGCTCGCCGATTTCGCGTCGCGCTTCGGCGTTCCCGTGACGGAAACCCAGGCCGGCAAGTCGAGCCTCGCCCATGATCATCCGCTGGCTCTCGGCGCGATCGGCGTCACCGGGACGGGTGCCGCCAACGCGCTCGCCGAAGAGGCCGACGTGGTGCTCGCCGTCGGCACCCGCCTGCAGGACTTCACCACCGGCTCCTGGGCCCTGTTCAAGAACCCGGCGCGGCGCATCGTCGGCCTCAACGTCCAGGCGTTCGACGCCATGAAGCACGGCGCGCAGTCGCTCGTCGCCGACGCGCGGGTCGGGCTCGACCTTCTCGCAAAAGGGCTTGCTGGCTGGCGGGCCGACACCGCGTGGACGCGCCGCGCCGCGGACGAAAGGGCGCGCTGGCTCGAGACCGCCGCCCGCTACACCGGTCCGACCAATGCCGCGCCCTCCGACGCACAGGTCATCGGCGCGGTCCAGCGCAGCGCCTCGCCGAGCGACATCGTGGTCTGCGCCGCCGGCGGTCTGCCGGGGGAGCTCCACAAGCTCTGGCAGGCGGGAGAGCCGGGGGGCTACCACCTCGAATACGGCTATTCCTGCATGGGCTACGAAATCGCCGGCGGGCTCGGGGTCAAGATGGCGCAGCCGCAGCGCGAGGTCGTCGTCCTGGTGGGGGACGGTTCGTACCTGATGATGAACTCGGAGATCGCCACCTCCGTGATGCTCGGGCACCGGCTCACCATCGTGGTGCTCGACAACCGCGGTTTCGGGTGCATCAACCGCCTGCAGCGGGCGACGGGCGGCGAGAGCTTCAACAATCTGCTCGAACATGCCGAGCACGTGACGCTGCCCGACATCGACTTTTCGGCCCACGCGGCGAGCCTCGGCGCCCGGGCGCGCAAGGTCGAGAACCTGACCGCTCTCGACGAGGCGCTGCGCGACGCGCGGACCGCCGACCGCACGAGCGTGATCGTCATCGACACGGACCCGCTCGCCGCGACCGACGCGGGCGGGCACTGGTGGGACGTCGCCGTGCCGGAGGTCTCGACGCGCGAGGCCGTCAAGGCGGCGCGGCGCCGATACGAGGACGCGCTCGCGCTCCAGCGGATCGACTAATCCGGACGCGCGGACCCCGTCCTGCGGCCGACCGAACGAAACAAACAATAGGAAGAGAACCAAGATGATCCGCATCGGGGCCAATCCCATCGGCTGGTCGAACGACGACCTGCGCGAGCTCGGCGGCGAGACGCCGCTCGAGACATGCCTCGCGGAAGCCCGCGAGGCGGGCTTCGAAGGCATGGAGCTCGGCCACAAGTTTCCGCGCGACCCGGCGGCGCTCGAGGCGGCGCTCGCGCCGTTCGGCCTCGCCTGCGTCTCCGGCTGGTACTCCGCGGAGCTCCTGATCCGCTCGGCCGACGAGGAGATGAAGGCGCTGAGGCCCCATCTCGACCTCCTCAAGGCCATGGGCTCGACGGTGCTGGTGTTCGCCGAAACCTCGAACGCGATCCACGGCGACCGGTCCAAGCCCGTATCGCAGCGCCCGGTGCTGCGCGCCTCGGACTGGGCCGAGTTCGGGCGGCGCGTCACCGCGGTCGCGGAGCGGACCTGGAGCGAGGGGGTGCGGCTCGTCTACCACCACCACATGGGCACCATCGTGGAATCCGAGGCCGACATCGACGCGTTCATGGACGCGACCGGCGAGGCGGCCCATCTCCTCCTCGACTCCGGCCATGCGACGTGGGGCGGAGCGGACCCGGCGGCGCTGGCGCGGCGCTACCGCCACCGCATCTCCCATGTCCACGCCAAGGACGTGCGCAAGACCGTGATGGAGCGCTCCAAGGCGGAGAACTGGAGCTTCCTCGATTCCGTGGTCGCGGGCGTCTACACGGTTCCGGGCGACGGCATGGTGGATTTCGCCTCGGTTTTCCGGGAGCTGCCCGGCTACCGCGGCTGGGTCGTCGTCGAGGCCGAGCAGGATCCCGCCAAGGCCCATCCCCTCACCTATGCCAAGATGGGCCACCGGAACCTGACCCGGTTCCTGGCCGAGGCGGGGCTGCGCTAGATCGACGGCCGCGATCCCGGACCGACCCGGCTGTTCCGGCCGCCCGTCACGTCGGGGCGATCGGCCGGACGAGCTCTCCCGCATCCCGCCGAGGCCGGGCTGCGCCAGACCAAAGGACACCGCGATGCGAAACCTCCTCGTCCGTGCCACCGCGCCCGACTCCTCGGGCCGGATCCATGAGGTAACGCCCGCTTCGGCCGGCTGGACCTATGTCGGTTTCGAAGTCTATCGGCTCGCCGCCGGGCAGGAGGTGCGGCATCGGATGGGCGAGCGCGAGACCTGTCTCGTCATGCTCTCGGGCAGGGCCGCCGTGAGCGCGAACGAGGAGCGTTTCGGCGTCATCGGAGGGCGCGCGTCGCCGTTCGAGCCGGACCCGTGGTCGTTCTACGCGCCCGCCCGCGCGGACTGGTCCGTCAAGGCGGAAACCGATTGCGAGCTTGCGCTCTGCACGGCTCCGGCCGAAGGCAAGCTCCCGCCGCGGGTGATCACGCCTGGCGAGGTGGGCCAAGAGGTGCGCGGCCAGGGCACCAATACCCGCCACGTCCGCAACATCCTGCCCGAGACGGAGCCCGCGGAAAGCCTGCTCGTCGTCGAGGTCATCACGCCGTCCGGCCACTGGTCGAGCTACCCGCCGCACAAGCACGACCGGGACGCGCTGCCCGACGAGAGTCTCCTTGAGGAAACCTACTACCACCGCCTCGACCCGCCGCAAGGCTATGCCGTGCAACGGGTGTACACCGACGATCGTTCGCTCGACGAGACCATGGCGGTCGCGGACGGCGACGTGGTGCTGGTGCCGCGCGGCTATCATCCCGTGGGTGCCGCGCACGGATACGATCTCTATTATCTTAACGTCATGGCGGGTCCGAAGCGGGCCTGGCGGTTTCACAACGACCCGGCCCACGAGTGGCTGCTTTCGGCCGGGCGGTGATCGCCGCGGACCCGGAGCTTCCGGCGCCCGCCCCGCCCCGGGCGGACCATAAGGAGAGTCTTTAAGTTTTCGCGCCAAGGTCGGAGCCTCGCCCGCAGAGGACCTCCGCGCCATGTTCCGTCGCCCGAGCCTGAACTCCATCCGTGCCCGGATCGCCCTCGGCTTTGGCCTGATCCTGATCGTGCTCGGAGCGCTTGGGGTCAACACGACCGTCTCGTTGCGCGAAACGGCGGCGCGATTCAACGAATCGCGGCAGACGGCGCGGCTCGCCGCCCTCGTGGGTGCGAGCCTGACCGAGTTCCAGGCCGCGCGGCTCGCCGGAGAAGGCTACGTTCTCACCCTGGAACAGGAACAGCTCGAGCTGTCCCGGAGCCGGATGCGGGCCGCACACGACAAGATCGTGCAGGCGCGTCCGCTTGCGGCCTCGGAAGCGCTCGTCCACCAGCTCGCCGGGGTCGAGGCGCAGTTCTCGGGGTACGGCAAGGTCGTGAACGATGCCGCCGCGAAGCCCCTTCCGCAGCAGGAGAGCTTTCTCAAGCTGCGCCAGATGGGGCAACAGACGGCGTCCATTCTCGAGACTCTCGACCTCTCCCTTTCAGCCCAGCGCGACCGCGCCGAGAGCATCGTCGATTTCATGATCGAGCAGGCCTCCGGTGTAGCGCTCTGGGTCACGGTCGTGGCGCTGCTCGTCGGGATTGCGATCTCCTTCGCGCTGGCTCGGTCGCTCTCCCACCCGATCCGCCAGATGACCGGCGCCATGCTCGGAATCGCCGGCGGCGATCTCTCGACCGCCATCCCGGCGCAGACCCGCGACGACGAGCTCGGAGCCATGGCGAAGGCGCTCGAGGTGTTCAAGACCAATGTCGTCCGCATGGCCGAGATGCGCCAAGCCCAGGAGGATCAGGAGCGCCGCGCCGCGGCCTCGCGGAAGGCGGAGCTGAACGAGCTCGCGACCCGCTTCGAGCGCTCGGTGCTGGGGGTCGTCGACCGGGTCTCGACCTCTGCGCGCGAGCTCACGCAATCCTCGGGGGTGCTGATCGAGACCGCCGCCCACACGACGCAGCAGACCGCTCAGGTCGCCCGCCAGGCGGAGGATTCGGCCCACAACGTGGCGACTGTCGCGAGCGCCTCGGAAGAGCTCTCGTCGTCCATCAGCGAAATCGCCCAGCAGGCCGCGCGCTCGGCTGCCGTGGCGCAGGCGGCCGAGACCCGCAGCCGCGAGACCTCGCGCACCGTGACGGCCCTCTCCGAAGCCGCCCAGCGCATCGGCCGCGTGGTGACCCTCATCAGCACCATCGCGGAACAGACGAACCTCCTCGCCCTCAATGCGACGATCGAGGCGGCGCGCGCCGGCGAGGCCGGGCGCGGCTTCGCGGTCGTGGCCTCGGAGGTGAAGTCGCTTGCCGGCCAGACCGCCAAGGCGACCGAGGAAATCGGTATCCAGATTCAGCAGATCCAGGCCGCCACGGCCGGCGCGGTCGACGCCATCCAGGCCATCGCCCAGACGATCGAGGAGGTGAGCATCATCGCGACCTCGATCGCGGCGGCGGTCGAGGAGCAACGCTCGGTGGTCGACGAGATCGGCCGCTCCACGAGCGTGGTCGCGGCATCCACGCAGGCCGTCAACGAGAACATCTCGACCGTGCAGGGCTCGACCCGCACCACGGTCTCTGCAGCCGAGCAATCCCGCGCCGCGGCGGAGGCGCTCCGCTCCCAAGCGCAACGCCTCGAGGAGGAAGTCGCGGCCTTCCTGCAGACCGTCCGAGCGGCCTGACCGCCGACCGGAAACCAAACGAACGGCGGACCCGCGGGCCGTTGCCGCGCTTTGGTCGCGGGTGACCTCAGCGCCTCGTCGACCCGGTGAGCAGCGAGACTCGCGCCGGATTTCCGCACGAGCTTCGGTTCGACCACCGACGGACTTGCGTCAGTGGACCTTCTCCTTGCTCCAGTTCTCCCGCGCGGCCTCGTCCGAACGCTTTCGTTCGGCCCGGCTCAGGGGCCGGAGTCGATCCCCGAACAGGAAAATGGCGGCCCCGAGGAGCACGAGCCCGCCGACGAAGATCAAGCCCCAGGCGACCATCGGATCCATGCAAAACACTCCCGCTCAGCGCCGCGCCGTCACGGCGCGGATCTCGAACGGCAAACCGGAACCCCGAGGCGTTGTTCCGCGGTGCGCGCTCGCAGCCGGCCCACGGTCGCGAGGTTGTCCCAAACCCGACTGCGCGTGATCCGCCATAGCGGAGTCGACACGAATCGAATTGGCCGTGTAGCGCGGCCGCGCAGGCGCCCGATGCCGTCCGGCCGGCGCGCGGCTCGGCGGCCCTCGCGCGCGCCGGACCGGCTGGCGTGGCTTGGTGATGAGCTGAAAATGGACGCTTGGC
The DNA here is from genome assembly GCA_963800985.1 of uncultured Alphaproteobacteria bacterium. GTDB lineage: Bacteria > Pseudomonadota > Alphaproteobacteria > Rhizobiales > Beijerinckiaceae > Microvirga. Next base: position 173,934 of record CAWDDI010000033.1, read on the forward strand.
GAAGCTCGTACGCGCGCGGCCTTTCCGGCCGACGCCGATCGGACGGCAGAACTGTTTCGCAGGCCATTGAGACAATTCCGAACGTGGAAAACGCGGGGTTCGCCGGTGCGGCCGACGAGACGCGAGCGGCATCGGTCGCGCGCACGGATTCCATCGGTTTCGGAGACATGCCGTTAGGGAAGTACATCGCATTTCGCAATGCCGGCACGGTAAGAGGTCGCTTCAGTGCTGGCGGGATCGACTTGTCGCGGGCAAGTTCATATCAGCATCGTTACAGAAGCTCTTAAGTAATGATGTAACAACGGCATCAAGATCGCCCGCTCGCTTTACGTTACGTAACTTGTATAGATCTGAACGCTGCCGTTGTAAACCGATCCTCAGGCGTTTAATCTTACGGGAAGCGAATTCATGGGCCTGTATTCGGAAAAGGCAAGGCCGGACCCCGATCGTGGCGGCGAGGCCTTCGCGGGTCGGCGCGCGCCATCGCCGCACGAGATCGTCATCCTGGTGGCCCTCAAGGCGAAGCGGGAGCGGGTCCTCGAGGTCAAGTTGCATCGGATTGCCGCCGAGCTCGAGGCTGTCACGGGTTTTCGTTCGAGGATCGTTCAGAAGGCCGGCGGCGGGTCCGCGGTGTTCGGAACGAGCAGCTGGATCTCTCCCGACGACCTCGTGCGGCTGCTTCGGGCAAGGCTGGAGCAGGAATGCCCGAACGGCGGCATGTTTCACTTTTCCGAGACGGGCGAGGCATCGGATTCCGTCATTGCCGTGGAAGCGATCCGCGTCGCCATGATGTGACCGGCCCACCGTCCCGCGGGTGCAGCCCCGAAGGCGAGATCGGCGTCGAACACCACGCAGCTGCCTTTGGGATTGTGCTCCGATCATCGAGCTTCAGAACGGGCAGAGCTCCAAGGTTCATTGGAAATGCAATGATCTTGGCTTGATCTCGCCAAGCGTCGGACTCGCCGCCCGCTCGTCACCATTGAGAAAGCAGTAACTCGGTCTGGTGTACTACCGACTCTCCCGTCGGCGTGCATCCGCGTAGGATCGTGCCGGCGCGCGGCTGCACATGACGGCAACCCTCGAGCCCTGCGATGGTCCCGATGTCCATCAGCGTGAACCGCTGCGAACTCCGATCGCGTTCGCGACCGAACTCGTCGGCGCCTGAGGTGACGAGCGGCACCCTGGACCAGGATTGAGGCGATGAGATTGGCGCAGGGCGGGGCTCGCATCGGGGTGGCGGCGCGGCTGTACTGCGTCACAGCGATCTCGATCCTTTCGGTCGGCACGCTCGCCGGAGTATCGATCCACTTCGCGACGCTCACCGAATCGGCGGCGCGCCGCCTTCATACCGGTGCCTCCAGTGGCGATCGAGAGGTCGGCCCGCCTCGAGTTGCTGCTCGAGAAGCATCGCCGGATCGTCGGCAGTGCTCCGGCGGAGCTCGACCGCTCACGGCTCGCGAACAGCCGCCGTTCCCTCGACGAGGTCGGCAACCAGATCGAGGCTTTGACGCGACACGGAGCCTCCGACGCTCGCCGGGACGGGGCCGGCAGCCGCGCCAACAGCATCGCGGAGCGGCTGGCGGCGCTGACGGCGCTCGGTCATGGGGTCATCGACCTTTCCGAGAAGCTCGCGCAGGCCCAAGCCATCGAGCTCGCACAAGGGAGTTACGACACCCTGGCGCGCGGGCTTCAGGATCAGATCTCGACCGACCGCCGAGAACGATTCGCGGTCGCAGAGGAGACGATCGAGACGCTCCTTGCGAGCGCGCGGGCGCTGGTTGGTTGGGTGACCGTCAGTGCTCTCGCGGCGCTCCTTCTGCTCGGGTCGGTTGCGTTTCTGAGCGCGCGCGGCATGCTTTCGCGGCGAAAGCGCATCACGCAGGCCTCGACCAAGCGCGCGAAGGACAACACCAGCACCGACGTACCCTCGCGGGACGACCGGGATGAGATCGGATCCAAGGCTCGCCCAGGAGAGGTCTTGCCGGAGAAGGCGATCGAGCGGCTCGGTCGCAAGGGCGAGGTCGAAGCCGTCGATCAGCAGTTCAACGCCGCTCTCGGCAACATGCCGCACGGCCTGTGCATGTACGACGCCGACAGCCGTCTGGTGATGAGCAACCAGCGGTTCTGCGAGATTTACGGCCTTCCGCCGGAATCGATCAGGCCGGGCATCCATTTCCGAACGGTCGTGGCGATGGGCGCCTCGTTGGGCAATTACGGCAGCCGGAGTGCCGACGAGGTCTACCGGGAGCGGACGGCCTTCATCGCGAGACGCGTGCGCGGCGGCTTCGTTCAAAGCCTCGCGGACGGCCGCACCATTCTGGTCTCGCATGTTCCCCTCGACACCGGCGGCTGGCTCGCGACCTATGAGGACGTCACGGATCGCCGGCTCGCCGAGGAGGAGCTGCGGTCGGCAAAGAACAAAGCCGAGGTCGCCGATCGCGCCAAGACCGAGTTCCTCGCCACCATGAGCCATGAGATCCGGACGCCGCTCAACGGGATTCTCGGCTATGCCGACCTGCTCCTCAACGAGCAGGATCTCTCCGAGGAGCATCGGCGATACCTCCAGCACATCCAGACAGCCGGCTCGATGCTGCTGACCCTCGTCAACGATATTCTCGATTTTTCCAAGATCGAGGCCGGCCAGATCGATATGGATTCGGAACCGTTTTCACCGATCGCCCTGGTCGAGAGCGCCGTCTCCATCGTGCAGAGCTCCGCCGACCAGAAACGCCTCGCGATCCATCTCGAAACCACGGGCCATCTTCCGACCAGCGTTCTCGGCGCTCAGGATCGGCTGCGCCAGGTGCTCGTCAATCTCCTCAACAACGCGATCAAGTTCACGCCGCGCGGAAGCGTGACGATCGCCCTAGAGGGCCGAGCCGTCGACGGCGGCTTTTGGGCTGCGCGATTTTCCGTCACCGACACGGGGATCGGGATCTCGCCCGACAGGACGGCACGCCTCTTCGAGCGTTTCAGCCAAGGGGACGGCTCGATCCGGCGCGAGTTCGGCGGCACCGGGCTCGGTCTTGCCATTTCGAAGCAGCTGATCGAAGCCATGGGTGGGCAGATCGGGGTTGAAAGCAAGTCAGGCCGCGGATCGACGTTCTGGTTCAGCGTTCAGCTTCCCGAGCGCGAGAGCGGACGCCCGACCGCGGATCCTGCGCGTCGATCCGCCGAGGCTGGCCGGAGCGGCTCGATCCTTCTTGTCGACGACACGGAGATCAACCGCGAGGTCGCCCGGGCGGCGCTGGAGACGGCCGGGCATCGGGTCGACGCGGTCGGCGACGGCACGGACGCCATCGCGGCCGTGCAGACGAAGGCCTACGATCTCGTGCTCATGGACGTGCAGATGCCGGGAATGGACGGGCTCACCGCGACCCGAATGATTCGAGCGCTCGATCATCATTGCAGCCGCACTCCGATTATCGCCATGACGGCCAACGTGCTGCCGCAGCAGGTGCTCGAATTCAGGAGGGCCGGCATGGACGATCACATCGGCAAGCCGTTCCGACGCGACCAGCTCCTCGCCGTCATCGACAGCGTCCTTGCGAGCGCCGACGCTTCGCCGGAGGCGCTGCCGGCGGCTGCGCCCGTCCTCGATCACGGCACCTATTCGGGTCTCCTCGACATGATGGGGCGCGAGGGCATGAACAGGCTCCTCGACCGGCTGATGACGCAGCTTCACCTCGGCATGGACGGCCAGGACCTTTCGCCCGCGGAGCGGGACCGCCTCGCAAACGACGTGCACGGGCTCGTCTCGGCCGCCGGCATGCTGGGCTTCCGCGCGCTCTCCGAGGCGTGCCGGGACCTCGAGCAGGCCTGCCGCGCCGGCGGGGACCTGTCGCGGTCGCTTGCCCGGTTCAGACAAGCGCGCGAGCGCACGATCGATCAGATCGCCGCGTTGCGGGAGGCCGCGTAGACGTTCACGGGCTCGTCTCGGCCACCGATTCGTCGAGGGTCCTGGCGAACGCCCGGGGCGAGAACCTGCGGCCGAACCGCACGCGCGCCGTCGCGTTCTGCAGCGACAACGGCCCGTCGACTGGACGCGACCGGCCGATTCGGCGGTGGATTCCACGGCCGGATCGCTGCTTCGACGTTCCAAGAGCTCCAGCCCGTGGGGCTGGGCCAATCGAACCGCCGTGAAGAAAGTCGGCGTGACGAGCCGGTCTCGATACGGGAAATCGTGGACGCCGCGACACCGAACCGATCCGACACGGCTCGCACGGAGAGCGCGGCGCATCCCGCGGTGGCGCATCCGCGGTGGCCAAGCGGAGCAGGAAGGTCGGAGGTGGCTGAAGCAACATCTGCCACTTCGGACGCAGGGCGCTTATGAAAAAAGAGCCCCGGCCTTTCGACCGGGGCTCTCCGACCAATCGGTTGGAGCCGATTAGAAGTCGCGCTGAATGCGGAGACGGCCTTCGATCGCGCCGACGTCGCCCGCCAAGCGCAGGCTCCGCGCGAGCCTGCTGCCGACGCTTTCGATGACGCGGCCTTTGTAATCGGCTTCGGCGTAGATCACCTCGACGCCGAGGTTCAAGCCGGAGACCGGGGTCCAGAACGCGTTCGCGCCGATACGCCACTCGTTGAAGTCGGCGAAGCCCACGTTGGCACCCGCGAGGATGGTTGTGCCATTGTCGAGCGTGTACCTGAACGGCGAGACCAGACTGGAGTGTCCGCCGAACTCGACCCGCGCGAACGAACCGAAGATGCTCGAACGGAACTGCGGCGTCCAGTAGTGCGTGAAGCCCGCCGCGATGTTCCAGATGTCGGTCTTGTCGAGATCGCCGGTGACGGGGCTCACCACCGCGTCGACGACACCGGCGTTGAGAGTGCCGAATCGGATGTCGCCGCCGAAGCCCGAGTAGCTCGCGGCTCCCGAAGAGTAGGCGCCGGACACCCAGATCGCGTCACCCTGGCCGAGCGCCGGGAGGTTGATGTGCCCCGACAGTCCGACCGCCCAGCCGTATTCCGTATCCGCGAACGCGGGCAGGAGCATGCGGCCGAGGGCGGCGTTGACACGCGCCGGCGTCACACCGACGTCGCGGATCTGGTGCACCGCGCCCGACAGCTGGATGGAGCCCCAGGTGCCCGCGGACCGGATGTTGCCGACGATGTCCGGAACCGTCTGGCCGCCGTAGATCAGCTGGTAGGGGTTCTGGAACAGGAACGCACCCCCGGTGCCCAGGAGCACCTGGCCGGAGGGCAGCCCGCTCGCCGCCGACAGGAACGCGTCGTTGCGGCGAGCCTGGCCCTCTTCAGCCGAGATCGTCGCAGAGAAGCCGCCCCCGAACTGGAAGGTGTAGGCGAAGAGGTTGATGTCCGGCGAGTCGTCGAAGCGCAGCGTACCCAAGTGCTGCGTCGGCAGGTCGGCGTTCGAGAAGAACGACGTCACGCGACCGGCGGTGAGGCCGCCGAACTGGATGAACGCCTGGGCGAGGTTCGCGCTCGTGCCGGCGGCACCCGTCCGGCTCATCTCGAAGCGGACGAACGTGCGCAGCAGGCCATAGCTCGTCGCCGTACGGGCATCCACCTGGATGCGGCCGCGGGCGAACAGCTCGATCGTATTGTCGGCCCGGGTGAACGGCTCGACGTAGAGCACGTCGGCACGGACGCGGCCGCCGATGCGCAGGCAGGTGTCGGAGCTGCCCGGGATGTAGAAGAAGCCCGCGCCGTACGTGGAGCAGACGCGGACGTAGTCGACAGCAACAGGCGCGGCCTTCCGATCGGGAAGATCCGCGGCCTGAGCCCCGGCAACAGCGGCGAGACCCGCCGCCGATCCGAGGAGAAGGCTCTTAACGAGCTTCATTTATGACCTCCAAAGTTTCGAGACCCTTGGGGGGCCGGGCCTTGTGCCTCGACGTTCGACGAAGCCCGCAACACGTCCCTTACCCCTGACCACTTGGCTCTCTCACCGGCACTGCGATTGAGGATCGCCAAATCACGACCGGGGTGCCCCCGTCGCGGTTGTCACCATAAGAAAGCGCAACAATGGAGCAAGCGGATTGAAACCTTGTCACCCTGGCGGGATGTGCTTTTGTATCGGGTGTGGCGAAAATCTGACACCTTAGCCGTGGCCGTGCGAAACGGCTCGACGGGAGACTCGGGCCGCGGCATTCGCGCTTCACGCCGAACCGCCGGCCGTCTCGACGCGCTTCTCGTTCCGAAGGGCGCGCCAGCGGGCGGGGCCGTCGCCCGCAGGTCTCAGCGATAGATCTCGAAGCGCGGGTAGCCGTCCCCGGCTCCCTCCTCCCCGAAGGCTTCGGTCGTCGCGAGGCCGTGGCCGCGGATGCGGCGGCCGCCTTCCTCGCCCAACGCCTCGGTCGTGACCCGTCCGCCCCATCGGGGGCGCCGGCGAGGACCGCCCTCCTCGCCAAGCGCCTGCGTGGTCGCGTCCCAACCCCGCCGCAGCCCCGGCGGCCATTCGCGGGAACGCGGGGGCGGGTCGCCGCCCAGGCCCGGCGGGGACCCGCCGTGGCGCGGCGGCGAGAAGCCGCCCTCCTCGCCCAGCGCCTGCGTCGTCATGCGCTGGGCCGAGGCCTCCCGGGGAGAGACCAGGCCGGCCGCTCCGCCGAGCACGAGCGCCGCGAGTGCGCGCAGCAGGGCGCGGCGAGGCGGTGGGACCGTCGAACTCTCGGGGTGCCGGGATAAGCCGCCCGGAACTCTCGGGCCAGGTCTGCTCCTCCGGAGCGAGAGCGAGAATGACTCCGTCAAAAGGGTGCCGCACTTTCGGACTCCCCAAAAGGAACTACGCCCTGCAGTCGCAACCGCGTGAACGTTATAATGGCGCTAGTTTGACGGCGTCGGATGAACAGCGCCTGAAGCGTGCAAGCCAGGGACGGGCGACAATGGCGGTTCTTATCCTGGGTGCGGACGGCGACGAGCACGCGGCCCACATGCTCGACCATCTGCGCAGACGCGATGTCGATGCGGTGATCCTGGACAGCCGTGCGTTTCCCGGGTCCCTTTCGGTCACCTTCGATCCCCGGACCGGGGACGGCGTACTGGCGCTCCCCGACGGGCGGGAGATCGCCTTCGATCAGGTCGACTCCGTGTACTGGCGTGCCTATCATGGAGTCTGGACCCCGGAGCTCCCCGACCCGGACCAGGGTTTTATCGCCTACAACGATGCCCGCGGCCTGTTCGAATCGGTGCTGCTGCGCCTGTCCGCCCGCTGGGTCAACGGCTGGAACGCCTACCAGCTGCACCAGACCAAGCCGGCCCAGCTCGCCATCGTCGCTGCGCTCGGGATCGAGATCCCCGCCTCGCTCATCACGAACGATCGCGAACGGCTCGCCGCGTTCGTGCAGGCGCACCCGCGGGTCATCTTCAAGCCCGTGCAGGGCGGCGCGCATGCCCGCCGTATGCGACCCGATCATCTTAGCCCCGCCAACCTCGACAGCTTGGCGCTCGCTCCGGTGACCCTGCAGGAGGAGGTGCCGGGTACGAACGTCCGGGTATTCGTGGCCGGCGAACGCGTGATGGCGTGCGAGATCGCCACCGATCGCCTCGACTACCGCGAGGACGAGGCGCCGCTGATCACCGCTCACCCGTTGCCGGACCGGATGCAAGACGCGTGCCTCGACATCGCGGCGAGCCTGGATCTCGTCTGGACGGGAATCGATTTCCGGCTGACGCCGGACGGGCGCTACGTGTTCCTGGAGGCGAACCCCAGCCCCATGTTCCTCGGCTTCGAAGAGCGGACCGGACTGCCGCTGACGGAGAGCCTCGCGGCCCTGCTGCTTCCCGAATGACCGGTCGCCAGCACACGATGCCGCGAGCGGGCCGATTTTTCGCGTCATTTCGGACGGTGCGAGGACATCCAGCCTAGCGCCGCGCGTGGAAGCTGCTATGGATGCGGGGATTCTGGCCGCCGTCGGTCAGCGGCCGACGAGCGATCGTCTCAGCGATCGGGGATTCGGCCTATCGAGATTGGATATCCTTTGCAGGTTCTCGTTCGCGACAACAATGTCGACCAGGCTCTTCGCGTGCTCAAGAAGAAGATGCAGCGCGAGGGCGTCTTCCGGGAGATGAAGCAGCGCAAGGCGTACGAGAAGCCCTCCGAGCGGAAGACGCGCGAGAAGGCCGAAGCCGTGCGACGCGCCCGCAAGGCGGCGCGTAAGCAGGCGCAGCGCGAAGGTCTGCTGCCGGCGCCGAAGCGTCGCGAGCCGCCGGTCCGGCCCGGGATGGCGCCGCGTCCGCCGCGTCCCTGACCGCCGCGTCCCTGACCGCCGCGCCTCTGGTCCGAGCGGTTTCGGGTCCTTAGGGCTTCCCTGACGAGGCACGTCCGTCCGTTTCTATCGGCCTCCCCGTGGAGGCCGCGCCCTCAGTCGCGCTCCGCTCCCGGCCGGCGCTTGCCCTTCGCGGAGCCGAGACGGCGCTGGTTGCCACCCGGTCGGCCTCGTCCCTCGTCTTTGCGCTTGCCCGGGCCATGGCTCGGGCTCCCGCCCGCCTCCCGGCGGTGCGGCGGCTTCGGGGGCCGGGCATCCCCGGGCCCGGCGTGGGCGGACGACCGCTTTTTTCCGCCGTCATGCCCTTGCGGTGGGGACCGCCGGTGCAGCGGCTTTCCGCCGGCCTTGCCGCCGCGATCCGGCATCCCGGCCGGTTCGATGCGGATGTCCTCGTCGTTGGGCGTCGCGCGGCGCACGGCGGCCGCGAAACGGCCCGCCACCGCCTCCGCGATCTCGAATTTGGTCTCCCGGTCGAAGATGCGGATCGACCCGATCTCCTTCTTGGTGACGTGGCCGAGGCGGCAGATGATCGGCACGAGCCATCGCGGATCGGCATTGTTGCGGCGCCCGACGCTCATGCGGAACCATGCCATGCCCTCGGCGGGACGGTCCGCGGGCTGGCCGCGCGGCGCGCGGACCTCGCGCGATCCGCGCCCTTCCCGCGCCGGCGGCGGTCCTGCGTCGACGAGCTCCTCCGGCGCGGGAAGGCCCGCCCGATAGAGCCGTACGAGCGCGGTGGCGATTTCCTCGGGCGAGCGCTCGGCGATCACGACGCGCGCCATCGCGAGATCCTCGTCGGACGCCTCCTCGGTGAACGCCGGACTGGCGAGGAGCCTTTGCTGGTCGCCGGCCCTGATCTCGTCGGCCGTCGGCGCGGGCCCCCACGCCGCCGCGACGCCGGCATCGGCAACGAGCCGCTCAGCCTTGCGGCGGCGCGTGTAGGGCACGAGCAGGACGCAGACGCCCTTGCGCCCGGCTCGCCCGGTTCGGCCGCTCCGGTGGAGCAAGGTGTCGCGATCGTTGGGCAGGTCCGCGTGGATCACGAGGCCGAGGTCCGGCAGATCGATCCCGCGGGCCGCCACGTCGGTGGCGACGCAGACCCGCGCGCGGCCGTCGCGGAGCGACTGGAGCGCATGCGTGCGCTCGCTCTGGGTCAGTTCTCCGGAGAGCGCCACGGCGGCGAAGCCGCGCTCGACGAGGCTCGCGTGCAGGTGGCGCACGGCTTCCCGCGTATGGCAGAACACCATCGCGCCGCGCACCTCGAGGAAGCGCAGCACGTTCACGACCGCGAGCTCGACCTCGTTCGGCGCGATGCGGATCGCGCGGTACTCGATGTCGCCGTGCGGCCGGCTCTGGTCGACCGTGTCGATGCGCAGCGCCGCGCGCTGGTAACGCTTGGCGAGGGTCGCGATCTCCCGAGGGATCGTCGCGGAGAACATGAGCGTGCGCCGGTCCGCCGGAGTCGCGTCGAGAATGAACTCGAGGTCGTCGCGGAACCCGAGATCGAGCATCTCGTCAGCCTCGTCGAGCACCGCGACCCGCAGCTTGGAGGTATCGAGGCGCCCCCGTTCCAGGTGATCGCGCAGCCGCCCGGGGGTTCCGACCACGAGATGGCAGCCATCCGCCAGGGCGCGTGCCTCCCGGCGCACGTCCATGCCGCCGACGCACGAGGCCACCCGCGCCGCCGCCGGGCCGTAAAGCCAGATCAGCTCGCGCTGGACCTGCAGCGCGAGCTCGCGGGTCGGTGCGATGACGAGGGCCAAGGGCTCTGCGGGAGGGCCAAATCGCTGCTCCTCCCCGAGAAGCGTGGACGCGAAGGCGAGCCCGTAAGCGACCGTCTTGCCGGATCCGGTCTGGGCCGAGACGAGGAGATCTTTGCCCACGGCCTCCGGTTGGAGCACCGCCATTTGAACGGGGGTCGGCTCCGTGTATCCCCGAGCCGCGAGGGCGCGTTCGAGGCTCGGATGGCTGGTCGGAAAGGGCATGGGACCCGTCAGGTGCGAGGGGAGGCGGTGAGCGGACCGGCGTGCTTAGCTCGATTGCGCGCTCTCGTCGATGACGGCCTGCGGCGATCCGCTGCCTCGCTACTCGGCAAAGACCTGCGAGCGCGGAAAGATGGTGTTTCCCGAGACGACCTGGGCGATCACCGCGGCGATCTTGTCGCCGCCCTTGGCGGAAGGTTCGATCGGGTTCGCGTAGTCATCGGGCTCGTTGCAGATCAGCCGCAGATCGAGGAGCGCGAGACGGCGTGCAAACGCCTCGCGGGTGATCACGTCGTTGAACAGGCTGAGCCCGGTGACCACGAGGCGCTGCTCCTCGGGGTCCGGGAAGCGGGCATCGTAGATCGTGCAGAGGGCGACGGGCAGGCCGCGCGCGACGACGGGTTCGAGCATCGCGCGGTAGTCGCGCGCAAACCCTTCCCGCTCGGTGGCGAGGTGGGCGACAGCCTCTCCGACGAGACGGGCGGGTTGGCGCATCACCGCGCTGCGCTGGAGCGCGTCGTTGCCGCCGACGCTGACCACGAGGTACGTCGCATCGCGGGGGATCCGGGCGAGCTGGCGCCCCACGTCCCGCGTCACGGCGCCGTCGACCGCGCACAACGTCGCGCGCCAGCCCTCCGGCACCCGCGCTCGGACCTGCCTCACCACGTCCGGATGGCCGGGCACGTAGACGCCGTTGTCGAAGATGGAGTCGCCGAGGAGAACGACATGGCTCATGGGAGGGCCCTCGCTGCGCGGTTCGTTGGTGAGGCGGTCGAGCCTCAACCCCGAGGGTCCCCCTGCGGTTCAGGCGCCGAGGCGCGTCGAGGCACGGCGCACGACCCGCGACAAGCGTGGCGCGCCGAGGCCGATCGAGGCCCGGCGCACGGCCCGGCAAGCTTGGCGGGAACCGTGGCCTTGCCTGCAACCTACTGAAACTGAACAAAAATTCAGAATTTGCCGCCGACCGGTCCGCGGCATCGCGAGGCCGCCTGGAGGCCGGAACAAAAGGGGTCAGGTCCGGTTGAACGCTCATGATTGCAGATCGTGGAGTCATCTCGTGACCAAGAAACTTCTTCTCGCGGGCGTTGCGGCCCTCACGCTCGGCGGAGCCACCATGACGTCGACCTCGGCGGACGCGCAGCCGTATTACGGCGGCGGCGCATACTATGGCGGCTCGCCCTATTACGGCGGCTACCGGGGCATCGCGCCCTACGGCGGCTACCGGCGCGCGGGGTGGTATCCGCGCCGCGCCTACTACGGCGGCTATCCTTATTATCGCCGCCGCTCCAACACCGGGGCCGTCGCGGCCGGCCTGATCGGCGGCCTGGCGCTCGGAGCGATCGCGGCCAATGCCGCACGGCCCGCCTACTACTATCCCGCCACGACGGTTGCGACCTCGTGCTGGACCGAGCGGCGGCGCGGCTACGATCGCTTCGGCCGCCTCGTGATCAGCCGGGTCCAGGTCTGCGGATAGGACTGGCCCCCGGGCGTCGTGGAGAGCCCCGTTTCGACGGGGCTCTTTCTTTTCATGCGCAGACCCGGGACGGGTTCGAGCCTCGGGCGCACCACCACGAGGCTCCCTCCGTCCCGAGACTCTGCGTTGTCGCAACGACCGGGACGCGCTACAGACAGGCTCGATCCCTCGTGCCGCCGCACCGCCGCCCATGACCACGCGCTTCCACCGGGGCGATCTGCCCGCGGATTACCGTCCCGGCCTTTCCGTGGCCCTCGACACCGAGACCCTGGGGCTCAACCCGCACCGGGACCGGCTATGCGTCGTCCAGCTTTCGACCGGCGACGGCACCGCCGATGTGGTGCAGATCCCGAGGGATGGGCCGCGGCCGGAAACCCTCATCCGTGTGCTCGCGGACGAGAGCGTGCTGAAAATCTTCCATTTCGCGCGTTTCGACCTGGCGGTGCTGTTCCATGCGCTCGGCGTCATGCCGCGGCCGGTCTACTGCACGAAGATTGCGTCCCGCCTCGCCCGCACCTATACGGACCGGCATGGGCTCAAGGATCTGGTGCGGGACCTCCTCGGTTTCGAACTCTCCAAGCAGCAGCAATCCTCCGACTGGGGCGCCGAGATCCTTACGCCGGCCCAGCTCGACTATGCGGCGTCGGACGTGCTTCATCTTCACGCACTCAAGGACAGGCTCGACGCGGTGCTCGAGCGCGAAAACCGACACGGCATCGCCCAGAACTGCTTTGGGTTCCTTCCCACTCGAGCCCAGCTCGACCTGCTCGGCTGGGCCGACACGGACATTTTTTCACATAGCTGAGAGACAGCCGCGTCAGCCGGGACTAGGATCCCCGCAAACCTGCGGTCGAGGTGCCGCAGGGATCGTCGAGCCGGATCACGGCCTTCAGCCTTGACGGCGAGGCCATAACTTCGCCATGGCCCTGGGGCACTCGCGCCTTAAGGGAGCTCTTGCGGGGTTGGGGTGCGGGCAAGCGGTTCGGACAAGCTTCCCGCGGCGATCGAAGGGGGACGGGTCTTGTGACGAGCGGACTCAACGGCAGGGCGGAGTTCGGCGCGCCGGAGACGGCGCCGCGGTCGCGCGCCTTCGCGCGGGCTCGCAATCACTCGCGCCGGGTGCGCTTCTTCAAGCGCGCCATCCCGCTCGGCGCGACCCTCGGCGTCGTCGCGATCGGCCTCGCGACCTGGTTCAATCCCTTCCGCAACATCGAGGGGCTGACGGTCGGGCCGGTCTCGGTGTCGGGCACCCATGTCACGATGGAGAGCCCGCGCCTGACGGGCTTCCGCAACGACTCCCGGCCCTACGAGGTCACGGCGAGCTCGGCCCTGCAGGACGTCCGCAGGCCCAATATCGTCGAACTCAAGGATCTCAGGGCCCGCATCGTGACGGACGACCAGGGCGGCGCCGCGCGCCTCGAAGCCGCGACCGGCATTCTCGACACCCAGAAGGAGCAGATGGAGCTGCGCCGGGACGTGCACGTGCGGACCGATGGCGGACAGGATGTTCGTCTTCGCTCGGCCTTCGTGGATTTCAAGGCCGGCACCGTGGTCTCCAACGAACCCGTGACGGTGTCGCTCGGCAACGGAATCATCCAGGCCGCCGGCCTCGAGGTGAAGGACAACGGCAAGGTCCTGCACTTCAGGGGCCGCGTCAGCACCGTCTTCGACGGCGCCGAGAGTTCCCGGAACCCCACCCCTCAGCCGAACGCCGCTCCGGCCCCGACCGCTTCGGCCGCTTCGCCCCAACCTGCGAGCTTACGTCCATGAGCACCGGCTTCACGTTCACCGTCCTTGCGCTGCTGACCCTCGCTGCGGTCGGGTCCGCCCCCGCCGGCGCCCAGACGGCCGGCAAGGATCGCGCCGCTTTCGGAGGTCTCGGCGCCAACAAGGAACCCATCAATATCGATGCCGACCGGCTCGACGTGTTCGACAAGGAGAGCCGGGCCGTGTTCGCGGGCAATGTGGTCGCCGTCCAGGGCGACACCACGATGAAATGCACGACTCTGACGGTGTTCTACGAGCAGAGCCGCGATCGAGGCGGCACGGCCGCGAAACCGGCGGCGAGCACGACGCCGGGCGCAGGGGACAACGCGATCAAGAAGATCGACTGCAAGGGACCCGTCACCATCGTCTCCAAGACTCAAGTCGCGACCGGCGACAACGCCACGTTCGATCGCGTCGCCAACCGGGTGTTTCTCCTCGGCAACGTGGCTCTGACGGATGGGCCCAACGTCACCCGCGGCGAGCGCATCGTGTACGATCTCAACAGCGGCGTCGCCAACGTCGAGACGGCGCCCGGCGGACGCGTGAAGGCGCTCTTCGTCCCGGGCAGCGGCTCGGAGACGGCGGCCGCCGCGGGCGACGGCGGCAAGCCGAAGCCGCAGCGTCCGGCCACGAACTAGGTTGCGGCGGGCGTCGGCTTTCGATAACGAAGCGCTGACCCTTCCGGATCGTTCCTTGAAACCGATGTTCGGCCGTGCTCCCCAAGCCGCCCTGCCTGTGGCCGGGCCCGCCGACGTGCGCGGGCTCTCGGGTCCTTCGCTCGCGCCGGCCGGCGGCGAAATGACGGACGCTCCGTTCGGCGGGCCCGGCGTGCTCGCCGTGAAGGGGCTGCAGAAGAGCTATCGCGGCCGGACCGTCGTACACGATGCGGCGTTGCATGTGCGCGCAGGCGAGGCCGTCGGCCTGCTCGGGCCCAATGGTGCCGGCAAGACCACGATTTTCTACATGATTACCGGCCTCGTCGCGGCCGATCGAGGGGTGATTCGACTCGACGGGCACGACGTCACGCACCTGCCGATGTACCGGCGCGCCCGCCTCGGGATCGGGTATCTCCCGCAGGAGGCCTCGATCTTCCGCGGCCTCAACGTCGAGGATAACATCCGCGCCGTCCTGGAGGTCGTGGAGCCGAGCCGCAAGGAGCGCGAGCGCAAGCTCGACGCTCTGCTCGACGAGTTCAACATCGCGCGCCTGCGCAAGGCCCCTTCCATCGCGCTCTCGGGCGGCGAGCGGCGGCGCTGCGAGATCGCCCGGGCGCTCGCGGGAGAGCCCAGCTTCATGCTCCTCGACGAGCCGTTTGCCGGCATCGATCCGATCGCGGTGGGCGACATCCAGAACCTCGTGCGCCACCTGACCCGGCGCGGCATCGGCGTGCTCATCACGGATCACAACGTCCGCGAGACGCTCGGCCTCACGGACCGCGCCTACGTGATCCATTCGGGCCGGGTGCTGACCGAAGGCCGGCCGCACGAGATCGTCGCGAACGAGGACGTGCGTCGGCTCTACCTCGGCGAGGATTTCCGCCTGTAGGCACGGCCCGGAACCGCCCGGAGCGGCCGCCGCCGGGGACCGGGCATCGGCCAGCTGAGACCACGGTCGGAGCTCGGCCGCGCCGCCGCGAATCCCCGGCCATCACGACGCCTGGCCGCTGCTCTCGCCCATTCTCCGCGCGAGCACGCGTGTGCCATGGTCGTAGACGCCCGTGAGCAGACCCAGGGACAGCGCCAGCGATCGCAGCTGGCGGTCGAGTTCGACCATGTCGCTGGTGGGCCTCATGAGAAGCTCGCGCCGCTGCGCGACGAGACGGGCCGACACCCGCGAGCCGTCCTCGGTGATCTCGTAGGCCGTGTCGCGGTTCGTCGCACCCTTCACCTGCCGGACGAGGCCGGCCTTGATGAGCTTGCGAAGGGAGTACTGCACGTTGGACACGTCGTCCCTGTTCGCGAACCGAAGGAGATCGCCGACCCGCCGCGGAGCCCCGGCCGTGACGAGCTGCTGCAGGATCACGCAGTCCTGACCCAGCAGGTTGTGCCGCCGCGCCTCCGGCCCGAGCAGCGCGCCCGCGAACCTGTAGAACGCCTCCGCGGCGCAGATCAAAGCCTGCTCGAACTCCGTGACCGCAGCCTCGTGGTCCGTCGCGGCCAAATGCGGGGGAGCTCGCAGGGGATGCGCGGCCTGAGCGGATATTGTTCGCCCCATGCCCTTGACAGTGGATTTCGACACGCGTTTCATCCCTGAAAGTCACAGGCACTTTACATGTAGAGGGCGGGACGGGCGGAAGGCAAGGCGCATGGCTCTGGTCCTCTATGAACTTGGCGGGTTGCACGGGCGCCGCTACAGCCAGTTCTCGTGGCGCACCCGGCTCGCCCTGGCCCATAAGGAGCTCGCCTTCGAAAGCCGTCCCGTGCGGGTGAGCGACAAGGCGGCGATCGCGTTCAGCGGCCAGGACAAGGTCCCGATCCTCGTCGACGGCGATACCGTGGTGTCGGACTCCTGGCGCATTGCGGAATATCTCGAGACGGCGTTTCCCGAGCGGCCTTCTCTCTTCGGCTGCGAGGCGGGGCGCGGACTCGCGCGATTCGTGAATGCCTGGGTCGATCGGCAGATCGTCCCGCGGGTCGTGCCGCTCCTCATGATCGACCTGATCCCCCGGGTCGACGAGGCGGACGGCCTGCATCTGCGGAGCCAGATCGAAAAGGCGTTCCGGGGAACCTTGGAGGATTTCGCGGCGCGCCGCGGGTCCGAGATCGCTTCCGTCCGGCGTCTTCTCGATCCGGCGCGCGCGGCGCTGCGCTCGCAGGACTTTCTCTCCGGCGCCGCCCCCGCTTACGCGGACTATGCCCTCTTCAGCGTCTTTCAGTGGGCTCGGATCGTCAGCGACTTCGATCTCCTCGAGACGGACGATCGCGTGACCGCGTGGCGCGAGCGTATGCTCGACCTCTTCGACGGGCTCGCGCGGGCGGGAGGCCCCCGTGACCCTGTGCCGAAGCAGGAGGAGACGCGATGACCGAACGCGCCGCCACGACCTCGACGGGCGGGAGCGACGAAGCCGACCTCTCCTCGCGCGAAGCGACATTGTGGGATTGGGTCGAGCGATGGGCAGCCCACAGGCCCGACTCGGCGGCCATCCTCACCGAGACGGGTCCGGTCGCCTACGGCGCGCTCCACCAACGCGCGCAATCTCTCGCGGCGTTCCTTCGCGAGCTCGGTGTGGGCCGGGGAGATGTCGTCGCGGCGCAGCTGCCGAACAGCCTCGAGTTCGTTCTGACCGATCTCGCCGCGGGCTATCTCGGGGCAACTCTCCAGCCCATTCACATGCCCTACCGCTCGGCGGAAATCCGCTCGCTGGTGGCGCACGGCGGCGCCAGGGTGGCGGTTTGTTCGACGCGGCTCAAGGACTTCGCCGCGGCGGAGTTCCTGCTCTCGCTGCGCGCGACGGTCCCGACCCTCCGGGAGGTCGTCGCGGTCGGGAGCGATCCTCCGCCGGGAGCCCACCGGTTTCCGGAGCACGGGGCGCTCCCGCAGGCCGCGCGCGGCGAGCGCCCGCATGCGCAGGATCGCTTCCTCCTTCTCTACACCTCCGGCACGACCTCCGCTCCGAAGGGCGTCCCCGTCGCCTACCGCAAGTTTCTTCCGAACGCGGCCCGGTCGGCCGAGGAGCTCGGCATCGACGAGACCTCGGTCCTCCTGTCCGCCGCTCCCTTCACCCACCTCTACGGCCTGTTCTCGTTGCATCTCGCGCTCGCCGCAGGTGCGGCCACCGCGCTGCTGCCGGCCTATTCGCCGGCGGACTTTGCGCGTGCGCTCGATCGCGATCGTCCGACGGGCCTCTTCGTGGCGCCTGCGCACATGGCGGCCTGTCTCGCCGAAGGACTGCTCACGAGAGAACGCCTCGCCACGGTTCGATTCGTCCTCATTTCGGGCTCGGCCTGCCCGCCGGACCTCGCCCAGGCGGTGCAGGAGCGCATGCCGAATGGAGAGGTGCTGCAGCTCTGGGGCATGAGCGAGCTGCAGGCTGGCTCGTTCACCCGCCCGGGCGACGAACCGCGTGTTCGCTTCGGGACGGCCGGGCGGGCGAGTCCGGGCACCGAGCTCCGCGTGGCGCTCGACGGCGCACCTGCGCCGCCCGGCGTCGAGGGCGAACTCCAGGTGCGCGGCCCGTCCGTGTTCGACGGATACCTGGACAACGCCGAGGCGACCGCCGACGCCTTCACGCCGGAGGGCTGGTTCCGGACCGGCGATCTCGCCCGCATGGACGAGCACGGCAACATCCAGATCACCGGTCGATCGAAGGACGTGATCAATCGCGGCGGCGTGAAGTTCAACGCGGCCGACGTCGAGGCGCTCCTCGCCCGCCACCCCGGGGTGGCGAGCTGCGCGATCGTGCCCACGCCGGACCCCGTGCTCGGAGAGCGCGCCTGCTGTTTCGTCGTCCTGAAGCCCGAGGCGGACGGTCTGCGCTTGGAAGACCTGTGCCGCTGGCTCGCAGACCACGGCGTCGCCAAGGTGAAGTGGCCCGAGCGCCTCGAGATCGTCGACGAGATGCCCATGACTCCGACCCGGAAGATCATGAAGGGCGAACTCGCAAGACGCGTGGCGGCCCAAACATGATCGACCCGACCGTGGGCCGAACGGTCCGTACGACAGGTCCGACGAACGGCGCGTCTGCCCAA
Source organism: uncultured Alphaproteobacteria bacterium (assembly GCA_963800985.1). GTDB lineage: Bacteria > Pseudomonadota > Alphaproteobacteria > Rhizobiales > Beijerinckiaceae > Microvirga. The sequence goes on from CAWDDI010000033.1 coordinate 192,073, forward strand.
CCGAGATGCGCATCGGTTCGGGAGGCTCCCCGATGAAGCCCTCGGGCGATCACGATCGGGCGGACGGTGGCCGGGCTCCCCCGCTGGTCGTGAGGCGTGCGGCGCGCTGGGGCGAGTGCGACCCGGCCGGCATCGTCTACACGCCGCGCTTCTCGGATTGGGTCATCGAAGCCGTCGAGGCGTTCTTCGCCACGGTGCTGCAGGTGCCGTGGCTGGACCTCCGCCGGTCGCACGGCCTGGCCTCGCCCATGGCTCGCATGAGCCTCGACTTCAAACGACCCGTCGCGGCGGGCGACGAGATCGACATCGAACTCGAGGTGGCCCGCGTCGGCCGGACGTCGCTCACCTTCGCGATCACCGGACGGCGCCGATCCGATCCCTGCTTCACGGCCGAAGTCACGACGGTTTTCGTCGACATCGCGTCCGATACGCCAACCGGAATTCCGGACCTGTTGCGGGACCGGGCCGCCAGGTTCCATGCGGGACAGACCACCAAAAAGGCTCGAGAGGAGCCGGGAGGAAAACCATGACACGAACGCCATCCACGCAGCCGACGACGACCACGAGGGGGCCTGCGCTCGCCGCCCTTCTGGCAGGCGGGTTCGGTCTCCTGTTCGTCGCGGGAGCACAGGCGGCCGAGGCCGTGAAGGTGGGCTTTCTCGCGACCTTTAGCGGCCCCGGTGCCGTGCTCGGTCAGGAGATCTACGACGGCTTCATGCTGGCCGTCGAGGAGCGCGGCGGCAAACTCGGCGGGGTTCCCGTCGAGGTCATCAAGGTCGACGACGAGCTCAAGCCCGACGTCGGCGTGCAGCAGGTTCGGAAACTGATCGAGCGCGACAAGGTGTCCTTCGTCACCGGCGTGGTGTTCTCGAACGTCATGATGGCCATCCACAAGCCGCTCGTCGACGCGCAGGTCGTCATGATCAGCGCGAACGCGGGGCCGTCGCCGATCGCCGGCCGCCAGTGTGCGCCGACGTTTTTCGCGACCTCGTGGCAGAACGACCAGATGCACAGCGCCGCGGGCGCCTACCTCCAGAAGAAGGGGATCAAGAACGTCATCGTGATGGCGCCGAACTACCAGGCCGGCAAGGACGCGGTGGCGGGTTTCAAGCGCTTCTTCAAGGGATCGATCGCCGACGAGATCTACGTGCCGGTCAACCAGATCGACTTCGCGGGAGAGATCGCGCGGATCGGCTCCGCGAAGCCGGAGGCCGTGTTCGCCTTCTTTCCCGGCGGAATGGGGATCGCGTTCCTGAAGCAGTACGATCAGTACGGCATGCGCCAGTCGGTGCCGTTGTACTCGGCTTTCACGGTCGATCACGTCACGTTGCGGGCGGTCGGCGACGTCGCGGTCGGCACCATGACCCCGACGATGTGGTCGCCCGATTTCGACAACCCCGCCAACCGGCGGTTCGTCGACGCTTACAAAAAGAAGTTCGGGCGGCTGCCCGCGTTGTATGCGGTCCAGGGCTACGATGCCGCTCAACTGATCGACGCCGCGGTCGCGGAAGCGAAAGGAACGGAAGACCGCGAGAAACTCCTCGCGGCGCTTCGCCGAGCAAAGTTCGAATCCCCTCGCGGCGCCTTTTCGTTCGGGGCGAACAACTTCCCTGTGCAGGACTTCTACATGGGGGAGGTCGTCAAGACGCGCGATGGCTCGATCGACATCGCAACCCGCGAGAAGGTGCTCTCCGCGGACGTCGACGCGTACGCTTCGGAATGCCGAAAGTGAGACGCGGCCGCGGGTCGGCTGTTTCCTGACGGATCGCAGGATCGGTTTGTGCTGACCGGCGCCAACGAAAGGCGCCGGTTTTCCGGATGGCAGTCGGGCCGTCGGCCCGCGCCTCGCGGATGTGGTTTCCGAGGCCCGAGCGCCCGGCCGAGCCGGAACCGGCATCTTGCTGGTGCGCCCCTGTTCGCGCTAGGTCAGCTCTTAAGCGTCGGTGCGCGAGCTCGGCGGCAACCCGAGCGGGCGGCCCGTGATCGGCCATGGAACGGCGGCGTCGCCTTACGCCTGCCGGCTTTCTCCCCTTTGACGATAGGGCATGCGCGCTGTAGAACCCACCACGTGGCATGCAAGAATCATGCCGACGGCGAAGCAGCACTCGATTCCGTAAGGCACGCGATGGCCCTGTTGCAACGGCTGGAGATGCGCCAGGGCCAGTCCCTGGTGATGACGCCGCAATTGCTGCAGGCCATCAAGCTCCTCCAGCTCTCGCACCAGGACCTCGCCGCCTACGTCGAGGCCGAGCTCGAACGCAACCCGTTGCTCGAGCCTGCCCAACCCGATCCCGAGCCTCCCCCGGTCGGGGTGGACGACGGTCCCGCGGCCGATCCATGGCTCCCGACCGACCTTTCGCAGGGTCGCGCCGACCTCGAGGGCGAGATGGACACCGCCCTCGACAACGTCTTCCCGGATGAGAACCCCGTCCCAGTCCGCTCCGCCGCCGCGGATGCCGACGTGGCGCCGCTGTTTCCCTCGACTTGGTCGTCCGGCCTGCGCGCTCCCGACGAGGACGGGCCAGGTGCCGAGGCGACTCTCGCAAGCGAGATCAGCCTCGTCGAGCACCTGGAGCAACAGCTCGAACTCGCGACGCGCGATCCCGGTGAACGGCTCATCGGCCGCCATCTCATCGATGCCATCGACGAGTCGGGCTATTGCAGCGCATCGATCGAAGAGATCGCAGGACGCCTCGGCGCCGCGCCCGATCGGGTCGAGCGCGTGCTCGCGACGATCCACACCTTCGATCCTCCCGGAGTCGGGGCGCGGAGCCTCGCGGAGTGCCTCGCGATCCAGCTCCGCGACCGCAACCGGCTCGACCCCGCCATGGAGGCGCTGCTCGCGCGTCTCGACCTCGTCGCCCGGCGCGATCTGCCGGCCTTGCGCCGCCTCTGCGGGGTCGACGACGAGGACCTCGCCGAAATGCTCGCCGAGGTCCGGGCGCTCGATCCGAGGCCGGGCCGGGCCTTCGGAGCGGCACCTTTGGAAGTGCTCGTGCCCGACGTGGTCGTGCGGGCCGCTCCGGACGAAACCTGGATCGTCGAGCTCAACCCCGACACCCTGCCCCGGGTGCTCGTAAACCAGACCTATTACGCACGCATCGCGAGGACGGCGCGCGGCGAGGCCGAGAAGGCCTTCTTGACCGAGTGCCTGCATAGCGCGAACTGGCTCGCACGCTCCCTCGACCAACGGGCCAAGACCATCCTGAAAGTCGCCGCCGAGATCGTGCGCCAACAGGACGGCTTCTTCCGCCAGGGGATCGCGCATCTGCGCCCCCTCAACCTGAAGACCATCGCCGAGGAGATCGGCATGCACGAATCCACTGTTTCGCGGGTGACCTCCAACAAGGCGATCGGCACCGCCATGGGGACCTTCGAGATGAAGTTTTTCTTTACGGCGGCCATCGCGGGGAGTGCGGGAGGCGACGCGCATTCCTCGGAAGCCGTCCGCCACCGGATCCGGCAGCTCATCGACGCGGAGCCGGCGCACGGCGTTCTCTCCGACGACTCGCTCGTGCGGAAGCTGAAGGCCGAAGGTGTCGACATCGCCCGCCGCACCGTTGCGAAGTACCGGGAGTCGCTTCGAATTCCCTCCTCGGTGGAGCGCAGGCGCCTCAAGGACGGCACGCTCGGCGCGTCCTGACCGTGAACCTGCGGCGGAAGCCGTCGCCGGCCGTTCGGGCCGCCGCACCGCGCGTGCTGCATTGTCCTTTCGATTTTGGAACGGGTCCTGTCGAGTCTTGCCTTGCGACGGGAAACGGACTTTTCTCAGCCAACAGGTCACCTGCGTCCGAACAAAGCCGACCGAAAGGTCAGGAGGGAACCATGGCGTTGCGGGTCTCCGGCAAGAATCTCGACATCGGCGAGTCGTTGCGCTCCCAAGTCGAGGAGCGCGTCGCGGGTGCGCTCGCCAAGTACTTCGACGGCAGCTACAACGGCCACGTGACGGTCGCCCGAGACGGCGCGGGCTTCCGGACCGACTGCGTTCTGCATCTCGCCTCGGGAACGACGCTCGAGGCGTCCGGGGCCGCTCACGACGCGTATGAGAGCTTCGACCGGACCGCCAACCGGATCGAACGCCGGCTGCGGCGGTACAAGCGACGGCTGAAGGACCGGCCCGCGGGCACGACCGGCCGCGTCGACGGTGCCGTCGAGGCACCCTACGCGGTGATCGAGTCGCCCACCGACGAGGCGGTCGAGAGCGGCGAGTACCACCCCGCCGTGATCGCCGAGACCACGAAGCCCCTCCACCGGCTCTCCGTCAGCGAGGCCGTCATGGAACTCGACCTCACGGGGGTTCCCGTCCTGGTTTTTCTTCATGCTGGCAGCGGGCGCGTGAACGTCGTATATCGGCGCCGCGATGGCGCAATCGGATGGGTCGATCCGCCGCTGGGCCAAGCCTAACGTTGCGCGAAGTACCCTTGGCCCAAGGCTTGCTAGACCCTCTTCGAGGCCGTATCGGCTTCGCCCACGGATGTAGCCCGACCGATGCCCCTGCTCGATTTTCTGTCGCCCCAAGCCGTTCTTGCCACCCTGCGGGTCAACGGGAAGAAACAGGCTCTCCACGAGCTTGCGAGCCATTCCGCGCGGCTGACGGGTCTCGAGCAACGCGTCGTGTTCGAGGCTCTGCTTCAGCGCGAGCGCCTCGGCTCGACGGGGATCGGCGAGGGGATCGCTATTCCCCATGGGAAGCTCCCGGGCCTGGACCGCCTGTTCGGCTTGGCGGCCCGCCTCGAGAAGCCCATCGACTTCGACGCCCTCGACGGCCAGCCGGTCGACATCCTGTTTCTTCTCCTCGCCCCCGAGGATGCCGGGGCCGACCACCTCAAGGCGCTGTCGCGCATCGCCCGGGTGTTGCGCCAGCCCGGCCTCGTGGACCGCGTCCGGGCCACCCGCGATGCCGCCGCGCTCTATGCCGTCCTCACGGATTCGCCGACCCCGCAGGCGGCGTGATCGCGCGTGTTCCACGAGCGCCGCGGTCGCCCGATGGGCCGTCGCCGCGCGGACGCTCCCGTTCCGCTCTCCCCGCGGCCAGGGCGAGCTTCAGATGCATGGAATCAGCCAGGCGTTTAAGCCTTGGGGACTCAGCGCCTCAACGGGTCCATCAAGATGAGAGAGGATCTAGACTAGGGCGCGATCTCGAAGACCATTTGCACGGTGGCGTCGTAGCGCACGCTCGCCGGCGGCAGGATCGGCGCCTCGGGGCCCGGGGCCGCGGCCATCCGAAGCGATGTGTCGGATTCTCTGGCACCGGGCACGTGAACGGAACCGTCGCGCATTTCCACGAGGCGACCGAGCTTCACGCCGGCGGCGCCCGCGTAAACCTCCGCCTGACGCCGTGCATCGCCGACGGCGGCCCGCCGCGCCTCGTCGGCGCCCTGATCCTCGCGATCGAGCCCCCAGGCCAAAGACTGGAAGAGGACGTCGCCGGTCGCCAAAATTTCGCCCGCCAATCGGCCGACGCCGTCGATGTCGCGGGTGATCAGCCGTAGCGTGTGCCGCGCCGTGAAGCGCGGGACCCGCTGTTCGCGCCCGTCCGGCCCGTGCCGCGGCGGCGTCTGAAAGACCTGGAAGTTCGCCGTCTGGATGTCGTCGCGCTTGACTCCAAGTGCCTGAATGCGGGCCAGCACCCGTTCCGTTGCGGCGCGGTTCGCCTCGACGGCCTGGGCCACGGCGTCGGATTGGGTGGCGACCGCGACGAAGATGCGGGCGAAATCGGGCTTGAGCTGCGCCTCGCCCGTCCCGGTCACGGCAAGGGTCGCCGCACGCTGCGCCGGGTCCTGAGCCGAGGCGGAGGCGGAGGCGGATAGAATGAGGAAGGCCACAACGGCTGAGGCGAGAATTCGCATGCGGATTCATCCTGCAGGATCGAAGCGCGCGATCGCGCGCCCCAGGGTCAACGGCCGGTCTTCACGCGCGTCCAGAGCCGCGTGACGGTGCGCTGGGCGCGTTCGTCGTAGGCCGTGTTGGTGAAAAGCCGCTTGAAGGTCGCTTCGTCGGGATAGATGCCCGGGTTGCCGAGGATCGCGGGATCCACGAACTCCTTCGCGCTCACGTTGCCGGAGGCGTAGGAGACGAAGTTCGTGTTCGCGGCCGCGATCTGTGGGCGCATCATGAAGTTGATGAATTCGTGCGCCTCGGCGACGTTCCTGGCATCGGCCGGAACGGCCATGGAGTCGAACCACATCAGCGCGCCCTCGCGCGGGATGATGTATTGGATCTCGACGTCGTTCTTGGCCTCCTCGGCGCGCTTCTTTGCCTGCATGACGTCGCCGGAATAGCCGACCGCCACGCAGATGTCGCCGTTCGCGAGGGCGTTGATGTACTCCGAGGAATGGAACTTCTGCACGTTGCCGCGCACCTTGAAGAGCGCCTCGCCCGCCCTGTTGAGGTCGTCGATGCGCTTCGAATCGGGGTTGAGGCCGAGATAGGCCAGGATGCCGGGGAAGAGGTCCTCCGGACTGTCGAGCATGTAGATCCCGCAGCCCTTCAGCTTGGACGCGAGCTCCGGCCTCATCACGAGGTCCCAGGTGTTGAGCGGAATGTCGCCGAGACGTTCGCGCACCTTCTTGACGTTGATGCCGATCCCCGTCGTGCCCCACATGTAGTTGACCGCATGCTGGTTGCCGGGATCGTAGACGGCGAGCCGCTGCTGCACCTCCGGCCACATGTGGGTGAGGTTCGGGATCTTCGCCTTGTCGAGCCGCTGGAACACCTTCGCGGCGATGAGCCGCTGCAGGAAGGGACCGGACGGCACGACGATGTCGTAGCCGGACTTGCCGGCGAGCAGCTTCGTCTCGACGATCTCGTTGTTGTCGTAGGTGTCGTAGACGACCTTGATGCCGGTCTCCGTCGTGAAGCCTTCGATCACCTGCGGATCGATGTAGTCGGACCAGTTGTAGACGTTCACGACGCGCTCGGACTGGGCGGCGGCCCCGGTCGCGACGGCGAGGCTGACGAAAAGCGAAGCGAAAGCGGCACGGATCATCAGGGGAGGCGCTCCATTTCGTTCGGGCGCGCGGAGGCTACGGCCTTAGGCGCCCGGATACAATGCTCCAATCGCCCGCGGTCAGGCCGCCCGCTTCACCACCCCTGCGAGCCTCTCCAGGGCGGCATCGAGCGTTGCGTCGCGCTTCGCGAAACAGAAGCGCGCGAGGCTCCTCACGGCGCCCTGCGCATAGAACGCCGAGACCGGGATCGCGGCGACTCCGTGGTCCACGACGAGCCGGCGGCAGAAGGCGGTATCGTCCGGCTCGCCGAGGGGTGCGAGATCGATGTTGAGGAAGTAGGTGCCCCGGCTCGGGATCACCTGAAACCCGAGGGACTGCAGCCCTGTCGTGAAGCGGTCGCGGCTGCGCGCGAGGTCGCGACGGAGCGACTCGAAATAGCCGTCCTCCTTGGCGAGCCCGTAGGCCACCGCGGCCTGAAGGTTCGGCGGCGTCGTGAAGGTGAGGAACTGGTGCGCCTTGGCGAGCACCTTCATGAGCTCCGGCGCCGCGCACACGAAACCGACCTTCCAGCCCGTGAGGTTGAAGATCTTGCCCGCCGAGCCGACCTTCACGGTCCGCTCGCGCATGCCCGGCAGCCCGAGCACCGGCTGGTGGCGCACCCCGTCGAAGACCACGTGCTCCCAAACCTCGTCGCACAGCGCGACCGCGTCGAAGCGCTGGCAGAAGCGGGAGAGCAGCGCGAGGTCCTCGGCGGAGAAGATCGTGGCCGACGGATTGAGGGGATTGTTGAACAGCACCACTTTCGTTTTCGGCGAGAACGCCCGGGCGAGCGCCTCCTCGGAGAGCTGGAAGGACGGCGGCTGCAGCGTGACGAAGCGCGGCACGCCGCCGGCGCGGCGCACGAGCGGCAGGTAGGCGTCGTACATCGGCTCGAAGAGCACGACCTCGTCTCCGGGCTCGATCAGCGCGAGGAGCGCGCCCGCGAGGGCCTCCGTGGCGCCCGACGTGACCATGATCTCGGTCTCGGGATCGAGCGCGAGCCCCTGCCAGTGTCGGTAATGGGCCGCGACCGCGGCGCGCAGCTCGGGCAGGCCCATCATGGGCGGATATTGGTTCCAGCCCTCGATGACCGCTTCGGCCGCCCTGCGCCGCACGTCCTCGGGTCCTGGATCGTCCGGGAAGCCCTGGCCGAGGTTGACGGCTCCGGTCTCCCGGGCGAGGCGGGACATCACCTCGAAGACCGTGGTGGGCAGCTCGGCGAAGATGGGATTCATGCGTGGCTCGATCGGCTAGGGTCGGGCCCCTCCTACCACGGCCCCGTGCCGGCTTGAACCGGGCGCCGCCGCGTGGATCGAACGGCGTGTCCCTGTCCCGAGGGCCTCGTGAGAAAACAGCCGAACGGCGAGGCTCGCGCAACACACTGAACAACGCCCTCGTTTCCCCCGCTTGTGCGCCCGCCTGCGGGCCCGCGGGGCGGCGGGAGATGACAGCGCGCCGCGCGGTTGCTAAGCGCGGGTGAAGCAAGAACCATCCCATGCTCCGCACCCTCAATGCCGGCCTCGCGCTCCTCGTCGCGACGCTCGCCGTTGCCTCCCTGGCCATCGGGCCCGCCCCTCTCAGCCCATGGCAGGCGGCGCGGGCGCTCGTTTTCGACGTCGGCAGCGCGAGCGTGATCGTCCGGGAGATTCGCCTGCCCCGCACCCTGCTCGCGGTCCTCATCGGCTGGATCTACGGGATCTCCGGGGCGGCGCTCCAGGGACTCCTGCGCAACCCGCTCGCCGACCCAGCGGTGTTCGGGGCACCCCAGGCGGCCGCCCTCGGAGCGGTCCTCGTGCTCTATTTCGGCATCGCGGGCGCGCTCTCGTGGGCCCTGCCGCTCGCGGCCATCGCGGGCGCGCTGCTCTCGATCGGGCTCGTGGTCGCGGCCGCGGGCCGCGACGCGACGATCGTGGTCCTGGTGCTCGCGGGGCTCGCCGTCGCGACGCTCGCGAGCGCGGCGACATCGCTCGCGATCAGCCTCTCGCCCAATCCCTTCGCGGTCACCGAGATCGTCTTCTGGCTGCTCGGATCCCTCGAGGATCGCTCCAGCGTCCACCTGGTGCTCGCGACGCCGTTCATCATCCTGGCGAGCGCCCTCCTCGTCGCCGCGGCGCCCGGATTGCGCGCGCTCGCCTTGGGCGAGGAGACCGCCGCGAGTCTCGGGATCGGCGTCGCGCCGCTGCGGCTCTCGGTCGTTCTCGCCGCGGCGATCGGCACCGGCGCCTCCGTCGCGGTCGCGGGCGCCATCGGCTTCGTGGGCCTCGTGGCGCCCCATCTCGTACGCCCGTTCGTGGGCTACGATCCGGCCCGCACCCTGGTGCCGGCGGGCCTTGCCGGTGCGGCGCTGCTGCTTGCCGCCGACTGCGCGGTCCGCCTCATCCCATCCGACGTCGAGGTCAAGATCGGCGTGTTGACGGCGCTGCTCGGCGTTCCGTTCTTCCTCTGGATCATCGCCCGGCGCCGAGCCGAGCTCGCGGAGACGCCCGCGTGACGCTCGCCCTCGAACGGCTCTCGGTCGACCTCGGGCGCATCGCGGCTCTGCGCGAGGTGACGCTCGCGTTCGAACCCGGGCGCCTCACCATCGTGATCGGCCCCAACGGGGCGGGCAAGACCACTCTGCTCCGAGGGGCCGCCGGTCTCGTCAGGCCGTCTGCCGGACAGGTGCTTCTCGGCGGGCGGGCCGTCGCCGCAATGAGCGCGTCCGAACGCGCCCGGGCGATCGCGTATCTCCCTCAAGGCGGAACCGTGGCCTGGCCGCTGCCGGTGCACGACGTGGTGGCCCTCGGGCGCCTTCCCTATGGGGAATCGCCGGATCGCCTCTCCATGGAGGGGCGAAGGTGCGTCGAGGCCGCCCTCGGCGCCCTGGGCCTTGCGGGCCTCGAGAACCGGCCCGCCACGGCGCTGTCCGGCGGCGAGCGGGCCCGCGTGCTCGTCGCCCGCGCGCTCGCGACCGCCGCTCCGGTGCTCCTCGCCGACGAGCCGGTCGCCGCGCTCGATCCGCGCCATCAGCTCGTCGTGCTGGACGTCCTGCGGGACCGCGCGCGCGCCGGCGCGACGGTCGTCGCGGTGATGCACGACCTTGCCCTCGCGGCGCGCTTCGGCGACGAGATCGTGCTCCTGAACGGAGGGCGCCTGCAGGCGCGAGGCCGTCCGGCGGACGTTCTCACCCAGTCACGTCTCGCGCAAAGCTTCGGCATCGAGGCCCGGGTCACGGTCATCGGAGACGATCTCGTCATCGCAGCGCAGCGACCGGTTGCCTGACCCCCCGGGCGGTTTCGAGCTCGCGCCGCGCGTTCGCTCCCAGCGTCCGATCGGCGCAGCCGCACGCCGGTGGCCGCGGCCCGTCCCTGCGGCGGCCTGCCGATCGGCTCTCCGACGGCCGGCTGCGGCGCCGCAAAGCTTGGCCGGCCGCGTTGACAAAGGCGGAGGGGCGGCGGATACCCCGGTTTTGGTTCGCACCCGCGCACAATGAGCCGCCAAGACTTCAAGAAGATCCTGATCATCGTGCATGATCTCGTGGCGACGGCGGCGGCCGTGATCGCCACCTTCGTGGTGCGCTTCGACGGCGCTCTCTTCGAGGAGCGCATCGCCTACCTGCCGCTCTTCCTGCCGCCGTTCGTCGTCTTGGCGGGGGCGGTGTACTGGTATTTCCAGCTCTACCGGTCCAAGTGGCGCTTCGCCTCGCTCCCCGATCTGTTCAACATCTTCCGCGCCTCGGGCGTGCTGGCGCTCACGCTCCTGATCACCGACTACATCCTCGTCTCGCCGCAACTCTTCGGCTTCTACTTCTTCGGCAAGATCGCGATCGCCCTCTATTGGCTCGTGCAGATGGCGCTGCTCGGCGGCCCTCGCCTTGCCTTCCGGTACCTCAAATACGCGCGCTCGCGACACACCCTCGGCCAGGACACCAACACCCCCACCCTGCTCCTCGGCCGGCCGGGCGAGATCGAGGTGGTTCTGCGGGCGATCGAGTCCGGTACCGTCAAGAAGATCCAGCCGCGGGGCATCCTGTCGCCCCGGTCGGACGACATCGGCCAGTCGATCCGCGGCGTGCCGGTGCTTGGCGACTTCGGCGATCTCGACCAGGTGGTTCAGGATTTCCATGAGCGCGGGATTGCGATCCGCCGGCTCGTGGCGACGCCGGGCGCGCTGGCGCCCGAGGCGCATCCCGACCTGTTGATGCCGCGAGCGCGGCGGCTCGGGCTGCCGCTGTCGCGGGTCACGAGCCTCGGCGAGGGCATGCGCGACGCCGAGCTCGCGCCGCTCGAGATCGAGGATCTTCTGCTGCGCCCGACGGTGCAGATCGACCGGGATCGACTCGAGAACTTCATGCGCGGCAAGCGCGTCCTCGTGACCGGCGGCGGCGGATCCATCGGATCGGAGATCTGCGCCCGCGCGGTCGCGTTCGGCGCCAGCGACCTCCTGGTCCTGGAGAGCTCCGAGCCGTCGCTCCATCACATCCTGGAGAACCCGGCGCTGGTCGAAAGCGACACGCGGGTCGACGGCGTCCTCGCCGACGTGCGCGACCGGGAGCGTATCTACGAGGTGATGTGCGCGTTCCGACCGGACGTGGTGTTTCACGCCGCGGCGCTCAAGCACGTGCCTTACCTCGAGCGGCACTGGACCGAAGGCGTGAAGACCAACGTGTTCGGGTCCGTCAACGTCGCGGACGCGGCCGTGGAGGCCGGTGCCAGCGCGGTGGTGATGATCTCGACCGACAAGGCGATCGAGCCGGTTTCCATGCTCGGCGTCACGAAACGCCTCGCCGAGATGTACGCGCAGGCCCAGGACGCGGAGTTCACCGGGCGGGACGGCGCGACCCGCCTCATCGCGGTCCGATTCGGCAACGTGCTCGGGTCGGTCGGTTCGGTGGTTCCGAAGTTCAAGGCGCAGATCGCCCGCGGCGGTCCCGTGACCGTCACCCATCCCGAGATGGTGCGCTATTTCATGACCACCCGCGAAGCCGCGGATCTCGTCCTCACCTCGGCTTCGCATGCCGACGGCGGCGGGCGCGCGCTCGGTGGCGATCGGCCCGACACGGACGAGCGCGCTTCGGTCTACGTGCTCAAGATGGGCCAGCCGGTCCGGATCTACGAGCTCGCCGAGCGCATGATCCGTCTCGCCGGCTTCGAACCGGGAGCCGACATCGACATCGCAGTGACGGGCACGCGTCCCGGCGAGCGCCTGCACGAGATCCTCTTCGCGCGGGAGGAGCCGATGGCGGAAATCGGCATCGACGGCGTCATGGCCGCAAAGCCCGTGTTCGCGGACCGGACGCGGGTGGAGCGGTGGCTCGACGCTCTTTCCCGCGCTGTCGAGATCGGCGATCGCCCAGGCGCCGAGCGCATCTTCGAGGAGGCGATCCCGGAGTTCAAGCGTCGGACGCCGACGACCGCGAAAGCGCTGCCAGTGCGTCCCGCGTTGCCACAGCCGGCTGCCATCCGGCGCGCCTGAGCGCCCCCGGGCTGGCGACGAGCGAGCCGGCGAGGCGCTGGAACTGTTCCTCGCGGCCCGTGAGGCGCGCGACGGCCTCGAGCAGGCTCGCCGGCGCGGGAAGGAGGCCGGCGCGCCGCCCCAGCCCGGCCCGCAAGGCGGCAATCATGTCGGCAACCGTGAGCGGCTCGGGATCGGCGACGATCAGGGGACGCCTGATCGCGTCCGGCAGCTTCAAGACCGTCTCGACGGCCGATGCGAGATTCTCGACGGCCAGCAGCGACCGCTGCCCCCGCAGGCCCGTGAAGGGCAGGGGCAGGGGCGACCGGGCGAGATTGATCAACGCCGCCATGTTGCCCTTGACGCCGGGCCCATAGACGAGGACCGGCCGCAAAGCGACCCAATCGATGCCGAGTTCCGCAAGACCTTGCTCGGCCGCGAGCTTCGAGCGGCCGTAGGCATCGGTCGGCGCCGGCGGATCCTCCTCGGTGAGCACCCGGTCGGCGGTCGGTCCCGATTGCGCCCGGATCGACGACAGAAACACGAAGCGCTTCACGCCGGCCCTTTCGGCCGCGCGCGCAAGGCCGATCGTCGCCTCCGTGTTGATGGTGCGATAATCGTCCTCCGGCTGTCCGCTCATGGCGTGTGCCAAGGCGGCCGAGTGCACGACGGCGTCGACGTCGCGCAGCGCCGCATTCATGTTCCGCGGCGAAGCGATGTCGCCGATGACCGCGCTCGACGCCCCGGCGCGGCACCTCCGCGGGCCGACGCAGAAGGACGCGAATCCGGTAGCCGCGCTGCGGCAGCTCGCGCAGGAGATGGCGGCCGATGAAGCCGGTGGCGCCGGTGAGCGCGATCAGAGGTGCGGCCATCGCGATACCTCGGTCATGATGGGACGAAAGCCAGGGCCCGGCGCGCGGTTCCTCCGGGCATCCTCAGCACCCCCCGGCACGCGGGGGAAGACGCCGGGAACGCGCGATCATGGTTCGTGCGCCCTCGCGCCGGAATGCGCGAAATGCACAAGGATCACGCCGACCAGGGCGATGCCGATCACGACGGCTGCGATCTGCGCGACCGGCGCCCGCCAAACCATCGTCGCGGCGGCGAGCAGCGCCAGAGCGACGTTAAGGCCGAGCACCCGGCCGCTCACCGCCAGCGCTGAGAGACCTCCGTCGGTCGCCTGCTGATAGAAGTGGGTCCGGTGCGCTTCCCAGACACGCTCGCGGCGGACGAGCCGACGCGCGAGCGTGATCGTCGCATCGGCGAGGTAGTAGAGCGGGAGCAGAACCGCCGCGGCGACCGCGCCGGCGGCGGCGAGGTGCAGCAGCAGCCACCCGACCATGAGCCCGACCGGAAGCGAGCCGACGTCGCCGAGAAACAGCCTCGCCACCGGCCGGTTGAACGGGGCGAACCCGAGAAGGGCGCCGCAGAGCGCGGCGGCGGTGAGCGCCACCGGCGCAGAGACGACGCCGAGAACTCCCGCGGCCGCCGCGAAGGCGGTAATCGGAACCATCTCGGCGACCGTGATCCAATCGAGCCCGTCCATGAAGTTGGCGAGATTCACGAACCAGACGCCGGCAAGGACCATGAGGCCGCGCTCGACCCAGACTGGAACCGCCTCCGGCAGGATCCGGAGGTCGGCCGCCACTACGGCCGCCGCGACCGCGGCGAACTGGATGACGAGCCGCGGTGCGGGCGGGAGCGGGCGAATGTCGTCGACCGCCCCGACGGCGGCAAGAAGCAGGGACGCGATCGCCACGACCGCGAACTCACCGATCGGCGCCTCGCGCGCCAACAGCACCGCGGCCGCGATGCCGAGCGCCGCGGCGACCACCGCGATGCCGCCGCCCTGCGGGGTCGGGACGCGGTGGCTCGAGCGGGCGTTCGGCCGCGCCAGCGCATAGCGCACGAGCAGCGGCCTCATCGCGACGATGAGACCGGCGGAGAGGAGAGCGGCTGCAAGGACGACGAGGAGAAGCATGGCCGAGTCGAGCCGGTCCCACGGGCGGCGAAGAGCGTCAATGGCGGGTGCGGGGACCGGCGTCAATCAGGCGCCGTGATAGCTCCGGTACCATTCCACGAAGCGGCCTACCCCCTCGCGCAGCGGGGTCGCGGGCGCAAAGCCGACGTCCCGGCGCAGGTCGGCGACGTCGGCGCGCGTCTCGAGGACGTCGCCGGGCGGCAGCGGTCGCTCGATGCGGGTGGCCCGTCGACCGAGAGCCTCCTCGATGTAGGCGATGAGCTGGTTGAGCTCCTCGGGACGGTCGTTGCCGATGTTGTAGAGCCGGTGCGGGACGCCGGCCGTCGCGGGGTCGGGCGCATGGGCGTCCCAGGCCGGATCCGGGCTCGCCGGACGCTCGAGGACGCGCACGACGCCCTCCACGATATCGTCCACATAGGTGAAATCGCGCCACACCCGGCCGCCGTGGACGACCTCGATGGGCTGTCCGCGGGCGATCGCGTGCGTGAAGGCGTAGACCGCCATGTCGGGCCGGCCCCAAGGCCCGTAGACCGTGAAGAACCGCAGACCGGTGGCGGGCAGGCCGAACAGGTGAGCATAGGAATGCGCCATCGCCTCGTCCGCCTTCTTGGTGGCCGCGTAAAGGCTCACCGGATGGTCGGCCGGATCGTGCTCCGAAAAGGGAAGCTTGCGATTGGCGCCATAGACGGAACTCGAGGAGGCATAGACGAGATGCTCCACGCCGCCGTGGCGGCAGCCCTCCAGCACGTTGAGGAACGCGACCACGTTGGAGGTCACGTAGGGAGCGGGCTCCGTGAGCGCCCGGCGCACGCCGGGCTGCGCGGCAAGGTGGACGACGTGGGTCGGGCGATGGCGTTCGAAAAGCCCGCGGGTCGCGGTCTCATCGGCGAGGTCGACGCGCTCCAGGCGGAACGCCCCCCGGCGGGCGAGTTCGGCCGCCCGGGCTTCCTTGAGGCCCACGTCGTAATAAGGGGTCAGGCTGTCGACGCCGACGACCGCGTGGCCCCGATCCAACAGGCGCTGCGCGGCATGGAAGCCGATGAACCCGGCGGCGCCGGTCACGAGAATCGGGGCGCGCACGCGAGACCGCTCACCTGTGACGACTATTCGGCCGGCACCTTAGCGGAGCCGGCTGGGACCGCAACCGCGTGTTCCCGCTCCGCGCCCTCGAAGGCGAGTGCCTGGCGCTCCCGGGCGATGAAAGCGGTCGGCATCACGGCCTGCATCTCGGCTTCGATCCGCCGGAGCTCTGCGTCGGTGTGGCTTGGACAGACATGAAAGATCGCGAGCCCGTGGACGTCCGCAGCCCGGCACAGCTCGACGCCCTTCTGCCAAGTGGAATGTCCCCACCCCTTGCACCACTTGTAGTCGGTTTCCGCGAACATGCCGTCGTAGATCACCAGATCGGCGGCGCGGACGAAGGACACGAGGCCCGGATCGGGCCAGGGGTCCGTGTGCTCGAGATCGCTGATGTAGCAGATCGAGCGGCCGCCGTGGCGGAACCGATAGCCCGTCGAGCCGCCGGGATGATTGAGCGGATGAGTTTCGACCCGGGCGCCGTCCGCAAAGGTGAGAGTGTCGCCGGAGCGAAAGCCGTGGTGCTCGAACCGGGCGGGCAGCTGCGCGAGTCCGATCGGAAACAGCGGCGGCGAGTAGAGACGCTCCAGCGCCTCCGCGGCGCTGTCGCCGCCGAGATGACCGCAATGCGTGTGAATCATCCGTTCCGCATCGAGAGCCGCCGGCTTGAAGAACGGCAGGCCCATGACGTGATCGAGATGCACATGGCTCAGGAGCAGATCGACCTCGGCGGGAATCGCCGTGCCGAGGGAATGGCCGAGCGCCGAAAGACCGCTGCCGGCATCGACGATGAAGAGCCGCCCGCCGCACCGCACCTCGACGCAGGGCGTGTGGCCGCCGAACTCGACGAACTCGGGCCCGGACGCACACATGGACCCCCGCACGCCCCAGAAACGGACCTGGAGCGAATGATCGGAGGTTGCTGCTCGCCACGCCATCACAGAATTGTGACCGAGTTCCAGAACCGTGACTGTGTGCTATCACACACCACGTTTGGCAGGCCCGCCATTTCAAGATCACCAACCGGCTTACGCCCGGATCGGTTCCGCTACGTCAATTCTCCTCTGGTCCAGGGAGAGCGCGCCGCGCTCGAAGCGCAGCACCGCATCGAGGGGCGGCCTGTCCATCGCCTCCGAGAGCCGGGACGTCACCACAACGAGGCCTCGACCGACGAGAGCGCGGCGTAAGCGAGCCACGAGTCCGTCGGCCATCGAACCGGACAGCCCGTCGAGGGCTCGCTCCACCACGAGAATGTCCGGGCGACGCACGAGGCAGCGCACGAGATCGACCGCGGCGACCTCGACGGGCGTCAGATCGTCCCCGCGCAGATCGATCGCCCCGTCGAGGCCGATGCGGGACACCTTGGCGTCGAGGCCGCGATGGGTCAGGACCCGGCGGATGACGGCGTGGACGGCATCCTCCGCGCCCGCCTGATCGGACGCGATCCGGCCGAACAACAGATTGTCCTGGACGCTCGCGGCCGAGCACAGGCGGTCCGCGTCGTAGAATTCGATGGCCGGTGCGAGGCTCGTGGGCAGCATCTTGGAGAAGTCGGCCCGTGCGGCCAGCAGACGTTGGCGCAAAGTGTCGTCGAGGAGGCCGAGCCGATGCCGGCTCTCGCTGTAGCGCAGGGCGAGCCCGATGAGGTGCTCCCGGTCGCGGCCGGGCTCGGCCCCGCGCCGGCCTGCGCTGCGCCGCTCGACCAGGTCCTCGAAATAGGGCCGGTCCGCCGCCGAGAAGAACGAGAAGCGCTCGAACAGCGGGTGCCCGTCGGGCATGTCGGCGAAGATCTCGATCATGCTCGTGGCGATCGAGAGCCCGACGGCGGTCAGCGGCTTCGTGAGTTCCTCGGCCTCGAGGACCGCCCGCACGAAGGGGTGCGATGCAAGATTATCCTCGCGGAAGGTATCGCCGATCGGCTTCCCGAACAGAAGATTCTCGCCGATCGTGGCATGATGATTGTATCGACCGGCATCGAAGGGATCGACGAAATGATCGAGTCCCGCCGCGGTCAATTCGGCTTGCACGACGCGCCGCGACTCGACGATCGCCGCCGCAAGCTGCGGCTCGCGGGCCGGGTCGATCGTGCCCGCGAGACCGCGGGCATGGATCAGGCGATCGAGCCCTGCGATCGCGATCGCCTCCGCGAGGCGGCTCTCCGCCTCCTCGCCTCGGACCGAGCAGCCATAGAGCAGGTTCTGCCGTAGCGTCCCGGGCATCAGCACCGTGTCGCCCCCCGCAAAGGCGATCCTCTGTGCCCGCTCGACCGGATCGGCCGTCGCGAGATCGACGCCTCCGTACGTGAGGCGACCCGTGGACGGCTCGAGAACGCCGCCGATGAGGGCCGCAAGGACGCGCAGGCCGACGTCGCCGTCCCCGACCAGCGCCACATGGGCCGGAAAGGCCAGGCTGAGATCGACGCCCGAGATCCGTCCGCCGCTGGCCGGATCGTAGCCTGAGACCCCCCGGGCCACGAGGGCGCCGGCACGCGGCAGCGCCTCGATCACGCCCCGCGGCTCGCGGGTCTGGAGCGCCGCGACGCCGCGCCCGAGCTCGGCCAAGAGCGGGCGGACCTGCTCGAGAAGTCGATGCCAATGCGTGATCTCGCGCACGCTCACGACTGCGAGCGCGGCCGCGAGAGAGACCGCGAGGAGCGAACCCGGCGTCAGTCCAGGCTGCCGCGACGACAGCCAGGCGCCGGATCCGAGCACCACGAGAGGAGTGAGGAGAAACACCGCTGCGGTGAGGGACTCGAGCAGACCCAGCCGGCGCACCCGCGCTTCCACGAGCCGGTGCCGCTTGATGAGTTCGCGACGCACCCGTTCGCGCTCGAAAGCGCGGGTGCCGTGGGCGCGCAGCGCGGCCGTCCGGCGCAGCAGGTCCTGGAAGAATTGGTCGGCGGCGGCCCCTTCGGCGCGCCGCGCGCGCGCCGCCTCGAGCCGCCCTTCGGAACGACGGGCGCTGAGGACCGCGGCGATTGCCAGCATTGCGCAAAGAGCCAGGCCGACGCGCCAGTCGACCGCGAGCGTGAAGGCGCCGACGAGACCGATCACTCCCGCCGCCCGCGCCGGGGACAGCACGGCGGATCCGAGGATCCCGCCCTCCGACGAGAGCGCATCGCCGGCAAGGGAAGCCGCTTCGGCGGCGCCTTCCCGGGACGCGGCCGAGGCGCCGAGAACGGCATCGAGAACGGTCGCGCGGATGCGGGCCAGCACGCGAGCGCCGATCGCGGCTGAAAGCCACCCGACGCCGGCCAGCAGGAGCGCGATCAGCAATGGAACGGCGGCAAGACCGGTCAGCACGGCCGCGGCATGCGCGGCGGGATCGAGCCGGATGCCCTCGAAGACGACGAGCGGCGAGAAGCCCATCATCTCGAGCCCGGTCATTTCAAGTCGCAGGAGCGGGCTCGGCGGCGCGCCCGCGGCCACTTCGTCGAGGAGCACCCGCGCGAGATCGAGCCCGGCGAGCAGCACGACGCCCGCGGCCGCGAGGAGAAGCGCCGCGAAGCCGTGGTGCGGCCGACTTGTCGTCCAGGCGAGGCGGAGGGGATCGCGCTCCATGAGAGTCCCTTGCGGTCAGGCACGAAACCCTTAACGGAGCCGGGTTCGCTCGACCAGTCCCGCCCCTCCCCGGCGACTCCGGCGGCGCTACATGGCCCTCTGCGCTCGAGGGCCATGGGATGAACATCGACTCCGCAGCTCCGGCGTTTTCGGCCGGCTTCCCGGGCGATCCGATGTGGACCGACGGCCCGACCCGGCTGCGCCGACCCGCATCGACGCTGCAGCCCTCCCCGGAACCGGCTGCCCACGGGGATCTCGCGTGATGGGCGCATCCAATCCAGGGCGGTTCGAGGCCGCTCTCGACCCGGTTTTCCGCCTCATCCTCGACCTGCCGTTGCGGGAAGTCCCTGCCGCCCTGCCGCGCCGGCTGCTCGGGCTCTTTCGCGAACTCTCGGCGGCATCGCCGGAGCGGCCCGCCGACGAGATCGAGGATCTGATCTGGGCCGTTTGGATCTCGCACGAAGATCGGACCGCCGAAGAAATCATGGGGGCGGCCGTGGAGGCCCTCGCCTCGGGCGCCCTCGACCAGGCGCGGCCTCTGCTCGATCACCTCGTGGAGCGGCACCCGGACTGGTCGGAGGCGTGGAACAAGCGCGCGACCCTCGCCTTCGTCGAACGGCGCGACGCCGACAGCCTCGCCGACATCGCACGCACGCTCGAACTCGAGCCGCGTCACTTCGGAGCGATTGCGGGCTTTGGCCAGATCTGTCTCAGGAACGGCTGCCTCAACGAGGCCCGCGCGGCCTTCCAGGTCGCGCTCGCGATCAATCCGCATCTTCAGGGGCTGCGCGAGATCCTCGGGGATCTCAACCCCGAGACGCTGAAGCTGCACTGACGCGCCCGAGGAGGCGCTCCGCCGCGAACGCGACAGCCGCAGAGGGGTTCTCGGTGAACCACATCCGCAACGACCGCCATCCGGAACCGCGGCGAACGCGCGCCAGGTGCGACGAGGCTCCTTCGAGCAGCGTTCGCGCACGGCGCGCCGGTTGCTCTCGCGCGGCCGGATCGATCCGCGCTAGCCTGGAGTCGTTTTCATCCACCTGGAATCGGCTCTCTTCTTTCTTGGGCCGCAATTTTTGACGGCGAACCGGATCCACTTCGCCGAAAATCGCTCTAGGCTGAACGAGGAAGCGTCCATGGCGAGCGACCTGCAGGACTTCGGCACGTATGATTACATCGTCGTCGGAGCAGGCTCGGCCGGCTGCGTGCTGGCCAACCGCCTTTCCGCCGACCCGCGCCACCGGGTGCTGGTTCTGGAAGCCGGGGGACGCGACCGGTGGATCTGGTTCCACATCCCGGTCGGATACCTGTTCGCGATCGGCAACCCGCGCGCGGACTGGATGTTCACGACGGCGCCCGAGCCCGGGCTCAACGGACGCTCGCTCGCCTACCCCCGCGGCAAGGTGATCGGAGGCTCGTCGGCGATCAACGCGATGATCTACATGCGCGGCCAGGCGGCCGATTACGACGGCTGGCGGCAAATGGGGCTCACGGGATGGGGCTGGGACGACGTCCTGCCCGCCTTTCTCAAGCACGAGGACCACATGGCTCCGCCCAATGCGTTCCACCGCTCGGGCGGCGAGTGGCGCGTCGAGCATCCCCGGATCCGTTGGGACATTCTCGATGCGATCCGCGATGCCGCCGCCGCCGCGGGGATCCCGAAGATCGACGACTTCAACACCGGCGACAACGAGGGCTCTTCGTATTTCCAGGTCAACCAGAAACGGGGCCGGCGCTGGAGCGCCGCGCGCGGCTTCCTGAACCCGGTCCGCGGCCGCGCCAACCTGCGGATCGAGACCGGCATCCAGGTGGAAAGGATCGCGCTCGACGGCCGCCGCGCGACGGGCGTGGCGTTCACGCGGGACGGGCAGACCTTCGAGGCGCGTGCTGCAGGGGAAGTGATCCTCGCGACCGGGGCGGTGTCCTCGCCCCACATCCTCGAGCTCTCAGGGATCGGCCCCGGGGACCGGCTCGCGCAACTCGGGATCGCGGTCATCCACCACGCCCCCGGGGTCGGCGAGAACCTGCAGGACCACCTGCAGCTGCGGCCGGTCTACAAGGTCGAGGGGGTCCGCACGCTCAACCAGGACTATGCAAAACTGTGGCGCCGGGCCGCCATGGCCCTCGAATACGCGCTTTTCCGGCGCGGTCCGCTCACGATGGCGCCGTCGCAGCTCGGGGTCTTCACGCGTTCCTCGCCGGACTACGCCACCCCCAACCTCGAGTTCCACTTCCAGCCCTTGTCGCTCGACAAATGGGGCGAGGGCCTGCACCCGTTCGGGGCGTTCACGGCGAGCGTCTGCAACGTGCGCCCGTCGAGCCGCGGCAGCGTGCATGCCACGAGCCCGGATCCGCGGACGCATCCCTCGATCCGCCCGAACTACCTGTCCACCGAGGAGGACCGGCGCGTGGCCGTCGACGCGCTTCGGCTGACCCGGACGATCGTCGCGCAGGAACCCCTCGCTCGCTTCAGGCCGCAGGAGTACAAGCCCGGGGCGCATCTCGCCTCCGACGACGAACTGGTCGCGGCCGCGGGGGACATCGGCACGACGATTTTTCACCCGGTCGGAACCGTCAAGATGGGGGTCGAGACCGATCCGTTCGCGGTGTTGGACGAACGTCTCAGGGTCCGCGGCATCGAGCGCCTGCGCGTTGTGGACGCCTCGGCGATGCCTCGGATCACCTCGGGAAACACCAACTCGCCGACGGTCATGATCGCGGAGAAGGGTTCGCAGATGGTGCTCGAGGATGCCCGCCGCTGATCGTTCGCGCCCGTCGGCGGCGCGCGGCATCCGGGCCGTTGCGCCAAGGACGCTGCGGAGCCAATCTCCGGCCATGTCCGATTCGCAAGCCCAAGCACCGAACCGGCCGGTCGCAATTCCGTTGGACCGACGCCAGTCGCCGGTCGCGGCGGGCGTGCAGCGGGGCGTGCGCCGCCTCTTCGCCCAGCTCGGTCACGCCACCCTGCCCGAATTCGTTCTCGCCAACGGCCGGCGCGCCGACCTGATCGCCCTCGCTCCGGACGGAGGGCTCACGATCGTCGAGATCAAGTCGAGCGTGGCGGACTTCCGGGCCGACCAGAAGTGGCCGCACTACGAGGAGTTCTGCGACCGGTTCTATTTCGCGGTTCCGGAGACGGTGCCCGTCGGCGTGCTGCCGGAGGATCGCGGCCTGATCCTCGCCGATTCGTTCGGCGCCGCCATCGTGCGGGAGGCCCGTCACCACGCGCTTGCGGGCGCGCGGCGCAAGGCCGTCCTGCTGCGCTTCGCGCTCATGGCCGCGGGCGCGCTCCACGCGTTGGCGGATCCGGATGCCATGCCGGACGGGAAACTCTGACTTGAAGGCGCCTCAGCGCGGCGCGCGCTTGGCCAGGATCCGCTGCAGGGTGCGGCGGTGCATGTTGAGCCGCCGCGCGGTCTCGGAGACGTTTCGTCCGCACAGCTCGTAGACCCGCTGGATATGCTCCCAACGCACCCGGTCGGCGGACATCGGGTTCTCGGGCGGCGTCGCGCGCTCCCCCGGCATCGCCATCAGCGCGGCGTGGATCTCGTCGGCATCGGCCGGCTTCGCGAGATAGTCGAAGGCCCCCATCTTCACGGCCGTCACCGCCGTCGCGATGTTGCCGTAGCCGGTGAGGATCACGCCGCGGGCGTCGGGCCGGCGCTCCTTCAGCCGCTCGATCACGTCGAGTCCGTTGCCGTCCCCCAGCCGCATGTCGATCACCGCGTAGGCCGGAGCTTCGTTCTCGATCGCGGCGATGCCGTCCGCCACGCTCTCGGCCACGCGCACCTGATAGCCGCGACCCTCCATGGCGCGGGCGAGCCGGCTCGAGAACGGACGGTCGTCGTCCACGATCAGGAGGCTCTTGTCGGCACGGGATTCGAACGGCACGGGCGCGTCGGCCATTAGAACATCTCCTTGCGTCACGGGACGCTCCTTTCTAAGTGCCTTGATCAAAGCCTTATATAGGAATGATTTGCCCGTTCGTCAGGGGTCCCCGCCGCCCCGCGCAGCGAACCCGCCGCACCCCGTTCAAACGCTTGGCGCGGCCAAACGATCCGCGCCACCGCGCCGGTCGCCGGCGGCGCGGCGTTCGACAGCGACAGCTGCGCTCCGGAGCGCTCGATCAGCGTCTTCGCGATGAAAAGTCCGAGCCCCAGGCCCGACCCGCCGTCCTCGCCGTCCTCGGTCCGTTTGGCCGCGCTGCGCGTCGTGACGTAAGGCTCGCCGACCCGCAGGAGCACATCCGCCGCGTAACCCGGTCCGTCGTCGCTGATCTCGATTCGCACCTCGTCCCGCGTCCACCGGGTGTCGATGCGGACGTTCTCGTCGGCAAAATCGACGGCGTTGTCGACGATGTTGGACAGACCGTAGATCACCCCCGGATTGCGCCGCCACATCGGCTCCGGCCCGTCGCCCTTGGCGGTCACCGCGATGTCGAAGCCGAGGGCGCGCTGCGGCGCCACCACCTCCTCGACGAGGTGGCTCAGCGTGATCGTCTCGAGAAAGGCCGATTGATCCTCGCCCATCGAGGTGAGCTTCGTGAGAATCGTGCGGCAGCGTTCCACCTGTTCGCGCAGGAGCTTGAGATCCTCCGCGATCGGCCCGTCCTGCGGCATCGCGTGGTCGAGCTCCTTGGCGACGAGCGCGATCGTGGCGAGCGGCGTGCCGAGCTCGTGCGCGGCCGCCGCCGCAAGCCCGTCGAGCTGGGTCAGGTGCTGCTCGCGGGCGAGCACGAGCTCGGTGGCCGCGAGGGCCTGCGCGAGCTGACGGGCTTCCTCCGCGACGCGCCAGGCGTAGACGCCGGTGAACGCCGTCCCGAGGAGGATCGCGGTCCAGATTCCAGTCGTGTACACGAAGGGGATCTCGAGGCTTTCGCCGGGGAACCACGGCAGGGGCCGGTGGACGAGCGCCAGCAACGTCGCCGATCCGACGGCGAGCAGCCCGAGGCCGAGCGTACGCTCCGGCGTGAGCGCGGTCGCGGAGATGAGGACCGGAGCCAGGAAAAGCATCGAGAACGGATTCTGGAGGCCGCCGGTGAGATAGAGGAGCGCCGCGAGCTGAAGGATGTCGAACCCGAGCAGCAGGCTCGCGGTGTTGTCCGAGAGGCGGTGGCTTGCCGGATAGCGGATCCGGAGCACCAGGTTCACCCAGGCCGAGAGCGCGATCATCAGAAAGCAGAGCGCGAACGGCAGCGGAAATCCGAACCCGAAGCGCACCACGGAGACGGCGGTCGCCTGACCGGTGATCGCGAGCCAGCGCAGCCGCACGAGGGTATCGAGGCGCAGCCGCCGCGCGCTCCGGCCGAGGTCCGTCGGATTGATTTCGACCATGGAGCAGAAATAGCGCCTTCGCGAAGCCCGCTCCAGAGCGGGAAGAGGGGTCGCGTGGCGAAGCCGCGGCTCTCGTTAGGGGACCGTTGCTGCACCGCGTCAAATCGGCAACACAGGCGAGAAAAAGGTTCGGCCTGAGCGTCTTAGGCTTTAGGAGCATTGAATCGTCAAGCTGGAACCTTACCCTGACAGAATCGGTTGAGGATAAAGCCCGGCTTCGGTTGCGTATGCGAGGGAGACATGGGCTCCCAACCTTGGGGGTACTGATGAACCTCGCCTATTATTGGTACGAAGCCGCCCATTGGATGCTCTCGCCGGCCCGTGCGGCCACGGAAGGCGCGAAGCTGTTCTTCGAAAACCCGATCAACCCGCTGACCCATACCGCCTACGGTCGAACCATGGCGGCGACATGCGAGCTGTTCGAGCGCACGACGCGCCGCTACGCGAAGCCGGAGTTCGGGCTTGCGACGACCGTGGTGGACGGCGAGCGCGTGGCAGTGAGCGAGCGCGTCGTCTGGGAGCGGCCCTTCTGTCAGGTGATCGCGTTCGACCGCGCCCTTCGCCGTCCGACGGCCCAGCCGAAGCTGCTCGTGGTCGCGCCGATGTCGGGCCATTACGCGACGCTGCTCCGCGGCACGGTCGAGACTTTCCTGCCGACCCACCAGGTCTACATCACCGATTGGACCGATGCGCGAATGGTTCCGTTGGTGGCCGGGCGCTTCGATCTCGACGACTACATCGACTACCTAATGGGGATGTTCCGCGCGCTCGGGCCCGACCTCCACGTCATGGCGGTGTGCCAGCCCTCGGTGCCCGTGATCGCGGCGATCGCCCGCATGGAGGCGGAGAACGACCCGCTCACGCCGCGCTCGATGATCCTCATGGGCGGCCCGATCGATACCCGCCGCTCCCCGACCGCCGTGAACGAACTGGCCGAGAAGCGCGGCATCGCGTGGTTCGAGCGCAACTGCATCGTCAAGGTTCCCCCGGCCCATCCCGGCTTCTGGCGCGACGTCTACCCGGGTTTCCTGCAGCTGTCGGGATTTATGGCGATGAACATCGACCGTCACCTGTCGGCCCACTACGACATGTACAAGCATCTCGTTCAAGGCGACGGCGATTCGGCCGAGAAGCACCGGGAGTTCTACGACGAATACCTCGCCGTCATGGACCTGACGGCCGAGTTCTACCTGCAGACGGTCGAAACGGTGTTCGTCAAGCATGCCTTGCCGAAAGGCGAGATGATGCACCGGGACAAGCCTGTGGATCTATTGGCGATCCGCCGGTGCGCGATCATGGCCGTGGAAGGCGAGAAGGACGACATCTCCGGGATCGGGCAGACGATGGCGGCCCTCGACCTCACGCCGAACCTGACCTCGGACAAGAAGGCCTATCATCTCCAGCGGAGCGTCGGCCACTACGGCGTCTTCAACGGCTCCCGGTTCCGGGCCGACATCGCGCCCCGGATCGCCGACTTCATCCTGAGCAACGGCCGCGACGACGCGAAACTGACCCCGCGAGCCCGCCTGCGGGTCGTCTAGGTTCCCTTTCGGCACCTGACGCGTTCCGGAGCTCGCCGTCGGGGGAGCCGCCCGGGCTCGGCATGAATCGAAAGACTGACGCGCCGGGTCAGCCTTCGTCAAGTCCCTGCTACGGTTCGGTTCGAGGCCACGCCAGCGGCAAACGGCTGCGCTGACAGCCAGGTTTGTTCGCGGCAGATTGAGCGGATGAGATTCGCCCTGTTCCGCCGCGTTCCCGCGGACCCGATCCACATCGACGTGCAATATGCCGGCCAGACCTTCGAGGTGGCCCTGCGGCGGCGGGCGACCGCGAAACGGATCACTTTGCGCGTCTCGAGCGCCACCGGAGAGGTCGTGCTCACGATCCCGGAGCGCACGGAACTCTCGACGGCGCAACGCTTCGCCACGAGCCATGGCGACTGGATCGCAACCCGCCTCGCCCGGGTCCCCGAGCGCGTGGCCTTGAGGCCGGGCGCCGTCGTTCCGCTGCGCGGGGTGCCCCACCGGGTCGTTCATTATTCGAACGGAAGGGGAACGACACGGGCCGACCGCGGACCTAAGGGAGAGCCGATCATCGCGGTTTCGGGAGAGGCCCCCCATGTAGCCCGGCGGGTCAAGGAATTCCTCGAGGCCGAAGCCCGAAGGGAGCTGGCGAACGCCGTCAGGCGTCACGCGGCGAAGCTCGGCGCAACGCCCAAACGGATCACGGTTCGGGATACCACGAGCCGGTGGGGATCGTGCTCGGCCAAGGGCGCGCTCAGCTTCTCCTGGCGGCTGATCCTGGCACCCCCGTTCGTGCTCGACTACCTGGCGGCTCACGAGGTCGCCCACCTGCGGGAGCTCAATCACTCGCACCGCTTTTGGCGTCTCGCCTACGCGCTGTGTCCCCGGACCGAGGAAGCCGAGCGCTGGCTCAAGCGCCACGGCAGCGAGCTGCATCGGTTCGGCTGAGAACTCCCGAAGGGCCGGGGCCGAAAGCTCGGCCCTCCTCGGGACACCCGCCTGCTAGAGGCCGAACAGCCGTTCGAGGAAGTTCCGTTCCGGGCCGGGCGCGCGACCCGCCGGCGAGATCCAGCCGCTCTCCCGCTCCCGAGCCGCGGCCAAGGTCCGGTTCGGGGATGCGCTCGCGACGAGCTCCGGGAGGGTGAAGCGACCGCCCCCGCCCGGCAGCGGCACGGGCTGGCGGCCCCTCAGGGCGGTCTTCATGAAACTCTGCCACACCTCGACCGGAAGGTTCCCGCCGGAGACGCGCTTCGTCGGGTCGCCGTCGTCGTTGCCGAGCCACACGCCCGCGACGAGGGAGCCCGTGTAGCCCACGAACCAGGCATCGCGGAACTCTTGGCTCGTGCCGGTCTTCCCCGCCGTCTCCCATCCTGGGATTTCACCCTTCCGGGCCGTTCCGATCACGAAGGTCTGGTGCAGCATGTCGTTCATCATGGCGACCATGCCGGGATCGACGACGCGGCCGAGCCCGCCGGTCGCCGGTCGGCGGTAGACGACCTTGCCGTCGGCCGTCTTCACCTGCGCGATCACATAAGGAACGACGCCGATGCCGCCGTTGGCGAACGCCGCGTAGGCGGCGACGAGCTCGATCGGCGTCACCTCGGAGGTGCCGAGCGCGACCGAGGGGTTGGCCTGAAGGGGCGAGGCGATCCCGAGGCGCTGGGCCGTCTGCACGACAGCCTTCGGCCCGACCTCGAAGCCGAGTTTCACCGCGACGGTGTTGAGCGAGAGCGCCAGCGCCTCGCGCAGCGTGACCGGGCCGCGGTAGTCGCGAGAGTAGTTCTCGGGCGTCCACCCCTTGTAGTTCACGGGCGAGTCGTCGCGAACCGAATCCGGGGTCAGGCCGCGCTCGAGGGCTGCGAGATAGACGAAGGGCTTGAACGCCGAGCCGGGCTGCCGGCGGGCCGCCGTCGCCCGGTTGAACTGGCTCGCCTCGTAATCGCGCCCGCCCACGAGCGCCTTCAGGGCTCCGTCCGGCAGCATCGCGACCATGGCGCCCTGGCTCACGCTGTGGCGCGCGCCCTTCGAATCGAGCTCCTCGACCAGCGCCCGCTCGGCCGCCGACTGCAGCACCGGGTCGATCGTGGTGGTCACGACCACGTCGCTCTCGACCGTGCCCACGAAGTCGTCGAGCACGTCCATCACGTAGTCGGCTGCGTAATTCACCGACCCGGCGCCGCGCGGCCGGACGGCCCGGGCGGGCGCTCCGAGCGCCGTCTTCGTCATGCCAGGGGTGATGAAGCCGAGCTCGTGCATGGCGGCGAGGACCAGTTCGGCCCGGTTCTGCGCCGCCTCCGGATTTCGATTCGGTGCGAGCCGCGACGGCGCCTGCACGAGGCCGGCGAGCACCGCGGCCTCGGAGAGCGACACGTGGCGCGCCGATTTCCCATAGTAGCGTTGGGCCGCGGCCTCGATCCCGTAGGCGCCGGCGCCGAAGTAGACCCGGTTGAGGTAGAGCTCGAGGAGCTGATCCTTCGAGTAGGTGCGCTCGAGCCAGAGCGCCAGGATGGCTTCCTGGATCTTGCGGGAGGCGGTGCGTTCCTGGGTGAGGAACAGGTTCTTGGCGAGCTGCTGCGTCAGGGTCGAGCCGCCCTGGGCGACCCCGCGGGAGGTGATGTTGCGGACCATCGCGCGGGTGATGCCGACCGGATCGATGCCGAAATGGTCGTAGAAGCGCCGGTCCTCGATCGCCACGAAGGCCCTGGGGAGGTACGGCGGCAACTCCTTGAGCGCGACCGTGCGACCGCCGGTTTCGCCCCGGTTGGCGAGCAGCGACCCGTCGCTCGCGAGGATCGCGACGTTCGGCGGCCGTTTCGGCACGGCAAGCTGGTCGATCGGCGGCAGCTTTGCCGCGTAATAGGCGACGACTCCCGCAACGGCGATGACCGTCCAGAGGCCCAGGATGAGCCCGGCATAGGCCAAGCGCCCCACGACGGATCGGCCGCGCCGCCGCCTGCCGGCGCGCTGCCGCGGCGCAGGGTCGTCGGCCCCGCCGTCGTGCGATCCCCGATGACGCGCCATGCTGCCCCCAGCCCGATCTTCGGGCGAGAGGCCGATCTCCAGCTCTCCCGCCCCGGCGTGCGTGTCGATGGTCGGCTCGCGCCGCCCGCCACGTCCCTTCGCCATCCGTGTCCCCGCATGCGTCCGGCCGGTTGACCCCGGCTCGGGCTGCTGTTCGAAGCACGGTAATTGTGGCGGATTAAGGGGTAGTTAAGCTTTCACGGGACGTCCCGACGCCGGCAAGAACGAGCGCCCTCGAGCGGCTGCCGTTCCGAGGCTGCCCTGCGCTCCGGCCTCGACGCCGTCGCTACTGCGCCGCGAACTCCAGTTCGCCGGTGTCCGGGTCGGCCCGGGCGAGGTCGCGGATGCGCCCGAGGTCGGCCACGAACTCCTCGTAGCCGCGCCGCTTGGTCTCCTCGTCGGGCAGGCGCAGCAGATAGGACGGGTGGACGGTGACGTATCCGTTCCAGCCCGCGAGTTTCGCCCGTCCCCGTGCCCGCACGATGGGAATCTGCTTGCCGGTGAGCGCCAGCACGGCGGTGCCGCCGAGCGCCACCACGACCTTCGGCCCGACGAGCTCGAGCTCCTTCATGAGCCATGGGCGATAGTGCTTCACCTCGCCGGCAGTCGGCTTCGAATGGATGCGGCGCTTTCCGCGCTGCTCGAACTTGAAGTGCTTCACGGCATTCGTGAGATAGGCCGCGTCGCGATCGATCCCGACCTCGGCCATGGCGCGGGTCAGGAGCTTGCCCGCGGGTCCCACGAACGGCCGTCCCTGGAGGTCCTCCTGGTCGCCCGGCTGCTCGCCCACGAACGCGATCTCGGCGTGGTCGGGGCCCTCGCCGAGAACGGCCTGTGTCGCACCGGGGACGAGCGGCCCGGCCTTGCGGATGATCTCGTTGAGCTCGGAGAGGGTTCTCGGCTCGTTGTCCCACAACGATTCGAGCGTGGCGTCGGGAGCGTGTCTTGCGGGCATGTCGGCCTCCTGCGCGGTCAAGGGGACAACGCACCACGACGCGTTTCAGGCGCGTCGGGACGGGCCGGCGGCCTCGTTGACGGCTCGTCCACGAACGAGGCGATGCGCGCCGCCCGGGCTGCCGCGGCCGGCCTCGGGCCGCACCTGTTAGAACGCCGCTTGCTCTCGCCCGCAACGCGCTTAAGCTCTGGCTGCCTCGTATCCAGATCGTCAGCACGCCCCAGGCAAGAGCCGCGATGCTCAGGACCATTCTCGACGCTCTCTACCTTCTCGCGGGCTATCTCGCGGGCTTGTTCCTGATCGTCATCTTCCTCCTCATGATGGGCCTTTCGATCGGGCGCGAGGTCGGCGTGAACATCCCGGCCGGCGACGATTTCGCGTCCTGGTGCATGGCCGCAATGGCGTTCCTGGGCCTCGCCCACACCTTCAAATCGGGCGAGATGATCCGGGTCGGACTGCTGATCGACCGCCTGCAGGGCCGCACCCGCTGGGCCTTCGAGATGGTGTCGCTCGTCCTCGGCTTCGGATTCGTGGCTTTCTTCGCCTGGCACGCCGCGCGCTTCACCTTCGACAGCTACCGCTTCAACGACATGGCCCAGGGGGTGCTCGCCGTGCCGCTGTGGATTCCCCAGCTCGGCTATTCGGCGGGGCTCGGGATCCTCGCGGTCGCGTTCCTCGACGAGCTCGTGCACGTCGCGCGCGGCGGCCGTCCGCGCTACGAGAAGCCGCCCGCGACCACCGCCGAAGAGCTCGTGGAGCGCGCGATCCAGAGCCCGGTTTGATGAGCAGGGGGATCTCGCCGCCGTCGCGGGCCGCCGGGGACGAGTTCCGGGGCCGCAGCATCTCGCACCGCGTATCAGCCGGAGCCTAGGGGAATGGGTCTCGTCGAAATTGCCGGGCTGCTTCTGCTCCTGCTCGTCGCCCTCTTGGCGGGCGGGGTGTGGATCGCGATCGCGTTGATGGCCTGCGGCTTCGTCGGGATGCAGTTCGGAGCGGGCGGGATCTCGGCGGGGTCGGTGCTCGCCACGACGATCTGGGGCAATTCCGCCTCGTGGACCCTCGCGGCCCTGCCGCTCTTCATCTGGATGGGCGAGATCCTCTTCCGCACCCGCCTGTCCGAGGAGATGTTCCGCGGACTTGCGCCGTGGCTCAACTGGATCCCCGGCCGCCTCCTGCACGTCAACGTACTTGCCTGCGGGATCTTCGGGTCGGTCTCCGGCTCTTCGGCGGCCACCTGCGCCACGGTGGCGAAAATCGCGCTGCCGGAGCTCAACAAGCGCGGCTACGACGAGCGGCTGGCGCTCGGGTCGCTCGCGGGCGCCGGAACGCTCGGCATTCTCATCCCGCCCTCCATCACCATGGTGGTCTACGCGGTGGCGGCGAACGTCTCGATCATTCAGGTCTTCCTCGCGGGGTTCCTGCCGGGGCTGCTCGTGATGGGCCTCTACTCCGGCTACATCGCGGTCTGGTCGCTCCTCAACCCGGCCCGCACGCCGCCGCGCGAGCCGAACATGACCTTTGCGGCGAAGATGCGGGAATCCACCAACCTGATCCCGGTGCTCCTCCTGATCATCCTCGTGTTCCTGACGCTGCTCCTCGGCTGGGCGACGGCGACGGAATGCGCCGCCTGGGGGGTCTTGGGTTCGCTCGCGATCGCATGGTGGTCGGGCTCGCTGACGCGCGAGTCGTTCTGGGCGAGCGTCATGGGCACGACGCGGATCACCTGCATGATCATGTTGATCCTGGCCGGCGCGTCCTTCATGTCGACATCGCTCGCCTACACGGGCATCCCGCAGGCGCTGGCGACCTGGGTCGACAGTTTGAACCTCTCGCCCTATGCGCTCATCGCCGCGCTCACCGTAATGTACATCCTCCTCGGCACGGCGCTCGACGGCATCTCGATGATCGTGCTCACCACGGCGGTGGTGATCCCGATGATCAAGCAGGCCGGCTTCGACCTCATCTGGTTCGGCATCTTCCTCGTGCTCGTGGTCGAGATGGCGGAGGTTTCGCCGCCGGTCGGGTTCAACCTTTTCGTGCTCCAGACCATGTCGGGCAAGGACTCCAACACGGTGGCGCTGGCGGCGCTCCCGTTCTTCTTCCTGCTCGTCGCGGCGGTCGCGATCATCACGGTCTTTCCCGATGTCGCGCTGGTGCTCCCCCGGATCGCCTTTCCGGAATAGCCGAGCTCGGGACGAACCCGTTCGCGGATGATCGCGTGACCGGATCGGCACCGCGGGACGAGCCCGTTTGCAGAGGGCGGCGTTTCCGGATTACGCTCGACCCGAGACTTTGAGGGAACAGCCATGAAGTACCTGAACCGCCTGTTTGTGAGTTGTGCCGGCGCGCTGCTCCTCAGCGTGCCCGCAGCGGCCCAGACCAAATGGAACCTGCCCGCGGCCTACCCGGCCGACAACTTCCACACCGAGAACCTGTCCCAGTTTTCCAAGGATGTCGCCGAGGCGACGGGCGGCAAGCTCCAGATCACCGTTCACGCCAACGCGTCGCTCTTCAAGGCGCCCGAGATCAAGCGCGCCGTCCAGACCGGCCAGGCCCAGATGGGCGAGATCCTGATGTCGCTGCACGAGAACGAGGACCCGCTGTACGGCCTCGACGTGGTGCCGTTCCTTGCGACCTCCTTCGATCAGGCGCGCAAGCTCTGGGAGGCGCAGCGGCCGGTGCTCGAGAAGAAGCTCTCGGGCCAGGGTTTGATGCTCCTCTATGCCGTCGCGTGGCCGCCGCAGGGCATCTACGCCAAGAAGGACCTCAACTCGGTCGCGGACATGAAGGGCCTCAAGTGGCGCGCCTACAACGTCGGCACCTCGCGGATCGCCGAGCTCGTCGGCGCTCAAGCCGTGACGATTCAGGCGGCCGAGCTCCCGCAGGCGCTCGCCACCGGCGTCGTGAACTCGTTCATGTCCTCCGGGTCGACGGGCTACGACTCGAAGGTTTGGGAGAGCCTCACCCACTTCTACGACACCCAGGCCTGGCTCCCGAAGAACATGGTGATCGTCAACAAGGCGGCGTTCGCAGCGCTCGACAAGCCGACCCAGGACGCCGTGCTGAAGGCCTCCAAGACCGCGGAGGACCGTGGCTGGAAGCTCGCCGAGGAGAAGACCAAGTGGTATACCGACCAGCTCGCCGCCAAGGGCATGAAGGTGCTGCCCCCGAGCGCCGAGCTGAAGAGCGGCTTCCAGAAGATCGGCGAGCAGCTCACCGCCGACTGGCTCAAGAAGGCGGGGGCCGACGGCCAAGCCATCGTCGACGCCTACAGGAAGGCGGGCACGTAGCCCCGGGAAAAGTTCGTTCCGCCTCTCCCGGGGGCCGGGAGAGGCTCCGCGCCGCGTGGACTACGCAGCGGCCGATTGCGACAACGTGAAGTCCATCGTGATCTCGGCGTTGAGGACCTTCGAGACCGGGCAGTTCTTCTCCGCCGCGCGGGCGAGTTCCTCGAACTTGCCGCGGTCGATCCCGGGCACGTCGGCCCGCAGCGTCAGGGCCGACTTGCTGATCTTGAAGCCCGCCGCCTCCTTGACGAGCGTCACCGCGCATTCGGTCGCGAGTTCGGTCGGCGAGAAGCCGGCGTTCTGCAGCTGGAACGCGAGAGCCATGCTGAAGCACCCCGCGTGGGCCGCCGCGATCAGTTCCTCGGGGTTTGTCCCGGGTTCGCTCTCGAACCGCGTCTTGGCCGAATAGGGGGTGTTCGCGAGGACGCCGGAATCGGAGCTGAGACGGCCGGCGCCGTCCTTTCCGGTGCCCTGCCACACGGCGCGTGCTTTGCGGATCATGAGGATCTCCCTTTTTGCTGGCTCTGATCTAGAGGAGGGGAGCCGTTTCGCCAGCGACCTCGCGCGTCGCGTCGTCGAGGGGGTTCCCGTCGACCACGCGCCGGACGACGGCGAACGGGAAGCCCGCGCGGGCAAGCGACGCCAGGTCCTTCTCGCGGAATGGCTCCCGCTCGCCCGGGCGATAGGGCCCGAGCTTGCGGCGGCGGGCGAAGGCGTGGGCTGCGGCTTCCTCGTCGGCCTCCCGATCGCGGTCCCCGCCGCCGAGCGCGGCCGCGATCGTCTCGCGACCGACGCCCTTCGCGGAAAGCCTCGCCCCGATGGCCCGGGCCGACCCGCCGCGGCGCCTCAGCGTCGCGACCCGCGCCTCGGCGTAACGGGTGTCGTCCAGGAGCCCCGCGCGGGTGCAGCGCTCGACCACGTCGTCGATCAACGGATAGAACGGCGCCGGCTCCTCGCCGCGCAGCCGGCAGCGCTTCTCGATCTTGCGCCGGATCACCCTCCGCAGGTTCTCCTCGGAGGAGGCGTGGCGTTCGAGGTAGGCCAGCGCGGCGCGCCGGAGATACGCCGGCGTGACGGCGCGCGGCGGCTTCCGCGGGCCGGATCGCGGCCTCCCGTCGGGCTCAAACGCCACGGCGATCCTCGAGATCCGCTTCGCTTCGCGCCGGCGGATCCTCCCGTCGGCCGCCCCTCGTCTCGCCCGGCCGCTCGACCTGCCCGCGCCGCTGCAGCTGCAGCGCCACGAACCAGCACAGGGCGGCCCACGCGGCGCCGACGCACCAGCCCGCCAGCACGTCGCTCGGCCAATGGACCCCGAGATAGACGCGGCTCACGCCGACCATCAGGGCGACGGCGACGGCCGTCGCGAGCAGGAAGGCCTTGGTTCGCCGGCGGCGCTCGACGCGGGCGAGCAAGGCGCCGAGGGTGAGATAGGTGACCGCCGAGAGCATCGCATGGCCGCTCGGGAAACTCGCCGTGTAGACCCGCGTCCCGGCGGGCACGAGGTCGGGGCGGGGGCGCTCGAAGCCGAGCTTGAGCGCCGTCGAGAGCATCATGCCGCCCACCACGGCGGCGATGACGAGCAGCGCCGTGGCTTCCTTGCCCGTCATGACGAGATAGGCGACCGCTCCGATCGTCACCATGGTGAGGATCGCGTAGCCCCCGAGCCCGGTGATGTCGCGGGCCGATTCCTCGACCCAGGAGGGGCCGATCGGGTCCGCGAGATCGCCGGGGGTCCGCAGCGCCAGGAGGAGGGCGCGGTCGAAGGCCGCCGTGTCGCCCTCCCGGACGTCGCCCGCGAGTTCCAGGAACGCCCACGCGAAGAAGCTCAGCGCGGCGAGCGACAGGAGCGGGCCGAGTTCGTTGAGGCGCAGGCGCAGGGCGAGGCGGGTCGCCGGGGCGAGGAGCGGTTTCATCGGGCTTCCAGAATAGGGTGTCGCGGCGTTCAAGGCGAGCCGATCCGGCGAACGCGGGCAACGTCGCGATGGCGGCTCACAGGTCGAGGCGCCGCGACCAGCTCGGGGGCGCCGTGATGGCGGGCAGGTCCAGCCACGCCGCCGTCAGCCGCAGTTCCTCTGCGAGGTCGGGCGCGATCTCCTCGGGTGCGACCGAGGCCTCGGGATGGATCGATTGGACGATCAGCCGGCCCGTGCTCCGGTCCGCCTTGAGATCGACCCGCGCGACGAGCCGGTCGCCGAGGAGGAACGGGAGGCAGTAATACCCGAACTCGCGCTTCTCGGCGGGCGTGTAGATCTCGATGCGATAGCGGAAGCCGAACAGCCTTTCGGCCCGTGTTCGCTCCCAAACCACCGGGTCGAACGGCGAGACGAGGGCGCGGGCGTCGATGCGGCGCGGCATCCGGTAATCCGGGTCGAGGTAGACGGGAGCACTCCAGCCCTCGACCGCGACCGGAAGAAGGTCGCCCGCCTCGACGAGTTCGGGAATGCGGGCCTTGGCGTCCGCCGTTTCGAGCCGGAAGTAGTCCCGCAGGCATCGCTCGCTCGCGACGCCGAGAGCGCGGATCGCGTGCTTGAGGAGCAGGCGCTGCGCGTCCTCCGGGGATGGGGTCGGGGCATCGAGCGTTTCGCGCGGCAGCACCCGGTCCGGAACGTCGTAGACCCGCTCGAAGCCGCGCCTTGTCGCGGTGGTGACCTGGCCGGCCCAGAACAGCCATTCGAGCGCCCTCTTGCCGTCGCTCCAGCCCCACCAGGACCCGCGGCCCTTCCCCCCGTCCTCGAGCTCGCCGGCGCTCAGCGGCCCGCGGGCTTCGACCTCCCGGCGCACGGCTTCGATGAAGGCGCGTCGCTCTCGCCCGAACCGGGCCAACCCGCCGTAGACGCCCTCGCCCCGCGCGGCGCGTTCCATGCGCCAGCGAAACAGCGGGTGCAGATCGAGGCGGATGAGCGACGCCTCGTGACCCCAGTACTCGAACATCCGCCGCCGCCTGCGCTGGTAGGCGGCGGCATCGAGGAGCGTGCGGTCGTAGGCGCCGAGGCGGGAGAACAGCGGCATGTAATGCGCGCGCACCAGCACGTTGACGGAATCGATCTGCAGCAGGTGACTGCGCTCGAGCGCCCGGGCGAGATGGCGGACCGTGGGCGCCTCAGGCCTCCTGTCTGCGAAACCTTGAGCCGCGAGGGCGATCCGACGGGCCTGCGAACGGGTGAGATGGGGACGCGAAGACGGCATGGGGTCGAGAGCTATCGCCCGGCAGGGCGAACCCGGCAAGGGTGGTCCGCCAGACATTTGTGCGTCGCGGAGCCGACGTCGCGCACGATTCCGCCCGCGAGGCCGAATGCGCCGCATGCGTGATAAACTAACGTTCGGCTGCGATCCCGCGGGCTTTCCGGTGACCTGGCGGCGCATGCGAGGCGGCCGTTCGACGCTCGCAGCGCCCGAGGGGCCGGGGAGGCCACCGGGGCGCCCGGCTATCCCCCCGACGGGTTCTGTGCCATAATTGTTAATCGTCTGCTGTACAGGGGCCTCGCGCGTCCTCGACGTGCAGCCGGCCAGCGCGTCGCGTTGCCCGGAGGAGCGCCCGGGTCCACCCTTCACGCCGCAAAGGTGCCCCTCATGATCATCTACCGCTTTGCTTCCAACGTTCTCCCAGGCCTTTTCGCCTTCGCGGGGGATCGGAACGGGACGAAGCTCCCGCCGAAATACGGGCCCTGGGATCGCACCGGCCGCATCCAGCAACACGAGGACCTGCCCCACAAGATCGATCGCGGCAGCATCGAGCAGGCCATCGCCGAGCAGGGCTATCAACTCTGGCGCATGAAGAAGCCGGCCAAAACGAAGGAGAAGCAGAATGTCGAAGCCTAAGTTCAAGATCGGGCAGAGAGTCCGTCTCGCGCTGGACGGTTTCGGCCGTCTTGCCGCGGGCGGCGAGTACGAGATCGTTCGCATCCGCCCGTTCAGCGACGGCGAGTACCACTACTTCGTCAAAAGCCGGAGCGAGGCCCATGAGCGCTCGGTGCGCGAGGGGCAACTCGTCGCCTGACCGCACGCTCGGCCGCTTTCTGCCTTGCTAAGAACACATCTGGCGCCTATCAGTGCCCCATCGACTTTGGCCGGACCTCTGGGCTGTTTCGTCTTCGCACTGGTTGCCGGGCGCACGTTCAGCATTCTCTCCAAAATTCGACTGAACCCGACGGGAGCGCGGTCGCGCTTCTGTTCGAACGTGCATAACGAACTGCAAAGGACTCCCCGATGAATACGGGCACCGTGAAATTCTACAACGATCAAAAGGGCTTCGGCTTTATCCAGCCGGACAACGGCGGCAAGGACGTCTTCGTCCACGCCACCGCGCTCGAGCGCGCCGGCTTGCGCGGTCTCGTCGAGGGCCAGAAGGTCTCCTTCGACACCGCCGAGGACCGCCGTTCCGGCAAGGTCGCCGTCGACAACATCCGCGTCGCGTAAGCGACCGTCCGGCGCGTTCGCCGGGCCACCGAGCATGAGGAACCGCCGCTCCGGAGGGGGCGGCGGTTTTTTTGCTGGTCCCGTGTCGCGCCGCGCCCTGGGGAGATCCGCAAGACGTTCGGAACGTCTCCCAGAGGCCCCAATCTCAACGATCATCATCGAATGGGTGTTGACCGACGCGATCGCGCACCTGTCGGCACGCAAGCACGATCCGCATCGGCTCTTCCGCGGTTAAGCTAGGCGAGCGTGAACACCCGCTGCGGCTCCTCGACGTCGCGCAGCTCATGGCACCCGAGATCGACCACGGTGTTGTCGAGGTGACGCGCAAAGTCCTCGGAGACGAGGACGCGGCGCTTCAGGCGCTTGGCGAGTTCCTGCAGGCGGCTGGCGCGGTTCACGGCGGGGCCGATCACCGTGAAGTCGAGCCGGTGAGGCGCTCCCATGTTGCCGTAGGCGACGGTGCCGACATGAAGGGCCATCGCGAAGGCGAGCGGATGCAGGCCGGCGGCTTTCCGCGCGCCGCTCTGCGCATCGGTGCGCGCGCAAAGCTCCTCCGCGGCCCGGAGGGCATCGCGGCAGGCGGCGCCCTGATCGCGGTCCGCGCCGGTGGGAAAGATCGCGAGCACCGCATCCCCGATGAACTTCAGCACCTCGCCGCCGTGGTTCTCGATGACCTCGACCATGGTCTCGAAGGCCGCATTGAGCGTCGCGAGGACCTCATCGAGCGGCGCTTCCTCGGAGAGGCGCGTGAAGCCGCGCAGGTCCGCGAACCAGAGGGCGGCCTCGATGAGCTCGACCTGGCCGCGCTCGACGCGCCCATCGATGATCCGCTGCCCGGTGCGCGGCCCCACATAGGTGTCGAGGAGATCGATGGCGATTCGGCGCAGCACATGCCGCTCCGCATAGGGGCTCAGGAGCCGCGCCGCCCGCCCGAGCTCGTCGAGATCCTCGGCCGTGAACCCGCCTGGCTGCTGCGTCGCGAACGAGCTGACCGCGGTGCGGCCGTGGTCCAGGAACGGGAGGGGAAACATCACGTAGTCGGTGCAGCCGAGATCGCGCAGTTCCGCCAGCAACGGCATGTCGGGACACGGCTCGTCGAGGCGACGCCGATACGGGGCATCGGTCTCGTCGACGATCCGGGTCGGGCTGTCGACATAGGCGGCCGACTGGCTGACGCCGGCGCGGCTGGATTCCCGGACGCTCGTCGCCTCGTCGGTCCAAACGTGCAGCCAGCCGCTCACCTCGGGGTGCAGGACCTCGAGGCCGAGCGACCCGCGGAACACCGGCAGGCGGCGCCGCACGAGTTCGCGGCAGAACTCCGGGAAGAGCTCGCCGATCTCGCGATCGGGCGCATTGTCCACGAGCCAACGGGCGAGGCCGTCCAGGCGGGGGTCCGATTCTGATTTCACGGATCGTCTTTCCACTCCGGCGTCTCGCTCGATCGGCATACCTCAACGGGAGTCTCACGGCCGAGTTCAGAAGTGGTCGTCATAAAGGCGTGAGGGGGTGCTCCCGAGCCTCGCTAAGCCGCGGGGCAGAGAGTCGGGTCCGGCCGCAAACGCGCGACGCCACGGGCTCGGCCTACACGTCCAGGTTCGCGACCGAGAGCGCGTTGTCCTGAATGAACTCGCGGCGCGGCTCGACGACGTCGCCCATGAGCTTCACGAACAGCGTGTCGGCGTCGGTCGAGTCCTTGACCTTCACCTGCAGGAGCGATCGCACGTCCTTGTCGAGGGTGGTCTCCCAGAGCTGTTGCGCGGTCATCTCGCCCAAGCCCTTGTAGCGCTGGAGCTGCAGCCCTTTGCGGCCGATCGTCATGATGGCCTTGAACAGGGCGAGCGGGCCGTCGATGACCGCCTCGTCGCTCTTGCGGACGAGCATGGCGGGCAGGGCATAGACGTCCTGCAGCGACGAGGCGCGTTCGTCGAGCTTCTTGGCTTCCTGGCTCGCGATCAGCGCCTGGTCGAGCACCGCGACCTGGCGCACGCCACGCACGACGCGCGAGAACACGTAGCCGCCGTCGCGCACCTCGCCGGTCCAGCCGCGTTCCAGTTCCTCGGCGACGGCATCGAGCCGGTGCGCGATGTAGGCCGCCGCCGCGGGCCCCCGCTCCGGGTTGTCCGCGATGTCGGGGCGCAACGCCCCCGCGATGGCGGCCTGCTCGACCGTCGTGCGGTCGTAGCGGGAGTGCAGGCTCTGGAGCACCTGCCGGACGAGCCGGGCTTCGTCGATGAAACCCTTGAGCTGGTCGCCCTGGAACTCGAGGCCGGACGCGAGGCGCAGGACGGCGCCCTCGATGCCGGCGTCGATGAGGAAGTCCTCGAGCGCGCGCTCGTCCTTGAGGTAGATCGCCTGCTTGCCCCGCGTCGCTTTGTAGAGCGGCGGCTGCGCGATGTAGAGGTGCCCGCGCTCGATCAGCTCCGGCATCTGCCGGAAGAAGAAGGTGAGGAGCAGCGTGCGGATGTGCGACCCGTCCACGTCCGCATCGGTCATGATGATGATGCGATGGTAGCGCAGCTTGTCGGGATTGAACTCCTCCCGGCCGATCCCCGTGCCGAGGGCCGTGATGAGCGTGCCGATCTCCTGGCTCGAGAGCATCTTGTCGAACCGTGCACGCTCGACGTTGAGGATTTTTCCGCGCAGCGGCAGCACGGCCTGGAAGGCCCGGTCGCGGCCCTGCTTGGCCGAGCCGCCGGCCGAGTCGCCCTCGACGAGGAGAATTTCGCACTTCGAGGGGTCGCGTTCCTGGCAATCCGCGAGCTTGCCGGGCAGGGAGGCCACGTCGAGAGCCCCCTTGCGGCGGGTGAGCTCGCGCGCCTTGCGGGCCGCTTCGCGCGCGGCGGCGGCCTCGACCACCTTTCCGACCACCATCCGGGCTTCCGTCGGATGCTCCTCGAGCCACCGGTTCAGCGCCTCGTTGAGCACGTTCTCGACCGCCGGACGCACCTCGGACGAGACGAGCTTGTCCTTCGTCTGCGACGAGAACTTGGGATCCGGGACCTTCACGGAGAGAACCGCGGTCAGGCCTTCGCGGCAGTCATCGCCGGTGAGCGCGACCTTCTCCTTCTTGGTGAGGCCGGAGGATTCCGCATAGGCCGTGACCTGGCGCGTGAGCGCAGCCCGGAAGCCCGCGAGGTGCGTGCCGCCGTCCCGCTGCGGGATGTTGTTCGTGAAGCAGAGCACGTTCTCGTGGTAGCTGTCGTTCCACCACAGCGCCAGCTCGACGCCGATGCCGTCCTTCTCGGAGCGGATCACCACGGGAGTCTGGATCAACGGCGTCTTGGCGCGGTCGAGATAGCGCACGAAGGCCTCGGTGCCCCCCTCGTACTTCATCTCCTCGCGCTTGCGCTCCGCGTGGCGGTTGTCGGTGAGGACGATGCGCACGCCCGAGTTCAAAAAGGCGAGTTCGCGTAGGCGGTGCTCGAGGGTGTCGTAGTCGAACTCCACCATCGTGAAGGTCTGCGTCGACGGCAGGAAGGTGACCTCGGTGCCGCGTCGTCCGTCGGCATCGCCGACCACGGCAAGCGGAGCGACCGCGTCGCCGTGGCGGAACTCCATGGCGTGCTCCTTGCCGCCGCGGAAGATGCGCAGGCGCAGCCAGGTCGAGAGGGCGTTCACGACCGAGACGCCGACGCCGTGCAGGCCCCCGGAAACCTTGTACGAGTTCTGGTCGAACTTACCCCCGGCATGGAGCTGGGTCATGATGACTTCGGCCGCCGAGACGCCCTCGCCCTG
Source organism: uncultured Alphaproteobacteria bacterium (assembly GCA_963800985.1). Classification (GTDB taxonomy): domain Bacteria; phylum Pseudomonadota; class Alphaproteobacteria; order Rhizobiales; family Beijerinckiaceae; genus Microvirga. The sequence goes on from CAWDDI010000033.1 coordinate 233,383, forward strand.
GTGGATGTCGGTCGGGATCCCGCGGCCGTTGTCGGTCACCGTGACGGAGCCGTCCGCGTTCAACGTGACGGTGACCTCGGTGGCATGGCCGGCGAGCGCCTCGTCGATGGCATTGTCGACGACCTCGTAGACCATGTGATGCAGGCCCGAGCCGTCGTCCGTGTCGCCGATGTACATGCCCGGGCGCTTGCGCACCGCATCGAGGCCCTTGAGGACCTTGATCGATTCCGCGCCGTAGGAATCGGCGTTCAGGTTGAGAGCAGGCTCGGCCATGTTGGGTCCTTCGGGCCGGCAGGCGGTTTCTCGAGCGAGGCGCCGGCACTTTGATTCGTCAGATCAATTATTTAGTGGGTCTTTCTTGAAATTTCATCCCCACGCGCGTACGCGCGCGCGGGTTTTTTCCGAATTTTGTCCCAGCGGCTTGGGCTCGTAGGCCCCCGGCGGCGGTCCCGACACAGGGTCGGGGCGTCTCAGCGGCTCGCGATCGCGGCGGCTGCGCCCGCCATGACGGCTCCGGTCGCGCGATTGATGCCTCGGATCGCGGTTTCGCTCGTGAACAGTCGCCTCGCGCGGGCGGCGAGAAGGATGTAGCTCGAGAACACGAGCGTCAGCACCGCGAGCGTCGCGACCACGAGTCCCGCATAGCCGAGGACCGTCAATCGCGTCAGGTCGAGGAGGGTGGGCAGCAGCGCGAGGTAGAACACCATCACCTTCGGATTGCCCATCGTGACCGCGAGGCCGCCCAGGAACAGCTTGGCGGGATGCTCGCGGGTGGCCGCCGCCTCGACCCCATGGGGGACCGCGGGAGCGGTCCAAAGCTTGTAGGCGAGATACAGGAGGTAGGCCGCGCCGGCGTACTTGACCGCCACGAAGATCCCGTGAAAGGCCTGGGCGAGCGCCGCAAGGCCGACGACCGCGAAGGTGAGCCAGACCACGTCGCCGATCGCGAGCCCGGCCGTGAAGGCCGCGGCACCGCGCATGCCGCGACCGAGCACCCGCGCGACGATCGCCGCGATGCCGGGCCCCGGCGAGGCGGCCGCAATCAGGAGCGCGGTGGCAAAGAGCATGAGGCCGGCGAAATCCATGTCGGTTCCTTCGGGAGGCCGCGCGTCAGCCGAGCGCGCCGAGGCGTAACGTTCCGGCGCCGATCGCGATTCACGAGTCTAGCCGCTCGACCCGTCCCGGCACAACCTGAAGGATGTCGGCGCTGTCGCGCAGTTCCGCGAAGAGCGCCGGGTCGGCCCCGGTCATCCACACCTGGGCGCCGAGAGCGTCGAGGCGCTCGAAGAGCCCCGTCCGGCGGCGCGGGTCGAGATGGGCCGCGACCTCGTCGAGGAGGATCAGGGGGGCGATGCCGCTCATCGTCGCGACGAGGTGGGCGTGCGCCAGCACGAGACCGATGAGGAGAGCCTTCTGCTCGCCCGTCGAAGCCGTCCCGGCCGGGATGTCCTTCGGGCCGTGGCGAACCAGCAGGTCGGAGGCCTGCGGGCCCGCGAGGGTTCGCCCGGCGGCGCGGTCGCGCACGCGCCCCTCGTGCAGCAGCGTCCGGTAGCGGTCCTCGGCATCGACGGCAGGAAGGGTGCTCACGAGCCGGTCGATCTCGCCTTCGAGAGCCAGGGTCGCGAACGGGAACGGCGAGGCGTCGTCGCGGGTGGCGATGATCAGCGCCGCCAGGCGCTCGACGGTTTCGCGGCGGGCGGCGGCGACCGCGACCGCGAGTTCCGCGACCTCGCGCTCGATGGCGTCGAGCCAGAGGCCGTCCTCGGGGCTCTCCTCGAGCACCCGGTTGCGGGAGCGGAGCGCCCGCTCGAGCGCGTTCACCCGCGCGCCGTGCTCCGCGTGAACCGCGAGCACCAGGCGGTCGAGAAAGCGGCGGCGATCGCCGGCCGGGCCGCGAAAGAGCGCATCGAGGTCCGGGGTCAGCCAGACGAGCCGCACGTGCTCCGCGAAGGCGGCCGCGGACGCGACCGCGCCTGCATCGATGCGGTAGAGGCGCGGTGCGCGACCGTCCTCGTCCGGAACGCCGATCCCGGTCCCGAGGCGGTGCTCGCCGTACGGGCTGTCGAGCGTCACGGACACCGCGAACGAGCCCGGCCCGCCCTGGCGGGCCATTTCGGCGAATTCCGCCCGCCTCAGGCCGCGCCCCGGCATAAACAGGGACAGCGCCTCGAGGATGTTCGTCTTGCCGGCCCCGTTCTCGCCCACGAGCGCGACGAGCGCGCGCGAGACCGGCAGGTCCAGCGCCGCATAGGTGCGGAAGTCCTGGAGGATCAAGCGGGTGATGCGGGAGGAGGTGTCCACGGGCAGGTCCGGCCTCGGGTCTCCGGGCGAGTGGCGATGGGAGCAGGACGTGGGGAGTGGGGAGTGGAGGTCCAGTCATCCCCGGCGGCCGGCAGGGCCGCGAGGGGGATCCATGAGCCGCGTGGTGCAGACGGGATCCCCTTCCCCTCCGCTGCGCTTCGCCCGCGGATGACAGTGGTGCACCTCCCCCACCCTACAACCCACGCCCCATCCGCCACCAAATCCCCTTCCCGTCCGCGGCGCTCCGGCGCGCGGCTCCGCCCGACCGGGCCGTCACACCCGCATCGGCATCAGGACATAGAGCGCCGCCGCGCCTTCGCGGTCCTGGATCACCGTCGGGGAACCGGGATCGGCGAGCTTGAACAGGGCCGTGTCGCCGTCGAGCTGGCCCGTGATGTCGAGGAGGTAGCGGGCGTTGAAGCCGATATCGATCGGCGCCGAGTCGTAATCCACCTCGATCTCCTCGGTGGCCGAACCCGAGTCCGGGTTGTTGACGGACAGCGTGAGGCGGCCCTCGTTGATCGCGAGCTTCACCGCGCGCCCGCGTTCGGACGAGATCGTGGAGACCCGGTCGACGGCTTTCGCGAAGTCGTCGCGCTCGACCGTCAGGCGCTTGTCGTTGCCGGCCGGAATCACCCGCTGGTAGTCCGGGAAAGTGCCGTCGATGAGCTTCGAGGTCAGCACGACGCCGCCGAGGGTGAGGCGGACCTTGGCCGACGAGAGCTCGACGAGCACCCCGTCGCCCGCGGTCTCGACCAGCTTCTGGATTTCCGCCACGGCCTTGCGCGGCACGATGATCCCGGGCATCGCCTCCGACCCCGGCGGCGCCGGGAGCTCGACCCGAGCGAGCCGGTGACCGTCGGTGGCGACCGCCCTCAGCACCGTCTGCCCGCCCGCATCGAGGGTATGGAGGTAGATGCCGTTCAGGTAATAGCGGGTCTCCTCGGTGGAGATCGCGAACTGCGTCTTGTCGATCAGGCGCTTGAGCTCGCCGGCCGGAAGCGTGAAGCGGTGCGGCAGCTCGCCCGCGGCGAGATCGGGAAAATCGCTCTCGGGCAAGGACTGCAGCAGGAATCGGGAGCGCCCGGAGCGGAGTTGCATCTGGCCGTTGTCGCCGGCCGTCTCGAGGGACACCTGAGCGCCCTCCGGGAGCTTGCGCACGATATCGTAGATCACGTAGGCCGGGACCGTCGTGGAGCCCGCCTGCGAAACGTCCGCGGCGATCGTCTCGGTGACCTCGATGTCGAGGTCCGTGGCTTTGAGGCGCATGCCGCCATCCTCGGCGCGCAGGAGCACGTTCGAGAGGATCGGGATCGTGTTCCGGCGTTCCACGACGCGGTGCACATGGCCGAGCGACCTCAGCAATGCCGCTCGTTCGACTGTCACTTTCATAACCCGACCCGTGATGGTTGGAGCGATCCGCTCGGGAGTCCGTGCCGTCCGGCGCTCTTGACCGAGGGCGGGCGCGACGACGCGGGGGAGGAAGATTGGCGAAGCCCGCCCGATAAGGCAAGGGCAGGCGCGCGCTCCTCAACAACCCGGTCGCCCGGTCCGGGGCTCGGGCCTCGCCTCCCCACAGCATGCACGCGCGGCGTCCCCTACTCCTGCAGCATGCGCTTGAGGAGTTCGACCTCGTCGAGGAGGGTATTGTCCTCGTGGATGGCCTTCTCGATCTTGCGGACCGCGTGCAACACGGTGGTGTGGTCGCGTCCGCCGAACCGGCGGCCGATTTCCGGCAGGGAGCGCAAGGTGAGCACCTTCGAGAGGTACATGGCGATCTGGCGCGGGCGCACGACCGCGGCGGTGCGGCGCTCGGACAGGATGTCCGAGCGGGAGACGTTGTAGCGCGAGGCCACGAGCTTCTGGATGTCCTCGATCTTCACGCGTTTCGGTTCGCGGTTGCGCACGAGGTCGCGGATCGCGGTCTCGGCGGTCTCGATCGTAATCGCGGAACCCGTCAGCGTCGCGTGAGCGAGAAGCCGGTTCACCGCGCCTTCGAGATCGCGCCCGTTCGCCGTGATCGCGCGGGCCACGTACGCCACGACCGCGGGACTGACCTCGAACGTCGGATGCAGCGCCTTCACGGCGGCGATGCGGGCCGACAGGATGGAGGCGCGCAGGGCCTCGTCGAGCATGCCGACCTCGACCACGAGGCCGCCGGCGAGACGCGACCGCACCCGCTCGTCGAGGCTCTCGAGATCGGCGGGCGGGCGGTCGGCCGCGACCACGACCTGACGGCCGGCGTCGATGAGGGAGTTCAGCGTATGGCCGAACTCCTGCTGGATCTGCTTGCCTTGGATGAACTGCACGTCGTCGATGATCAGAAGGTCGATGCCGCGCAGGCGCTCCTTGAAGGCGAGCGACGTCTGCGCCTTCAGCGACGCCACGAAGCCGTACATGAAGCGGTCCGCGGTGAGATAGATGACGCGTCTGCCGTGGGCCCGCGCCTCGTGCCCGACGGCGTGAAGGAGATGCGTCTTGCCGAGGCCGACGCCGGCATGAAGGAAGAGCGGATTGTACAGGGCCTGGCCGCCGCTGTGACGGGCGACCCGGTCGGCGGCCGCATGGGCGAGCGCATTGGAGCGCCCGACCATGAAGCTGTCGAAGGTGAGGCGCGGATCGAGCGGCGCTCCGCCGAGCTCCGTCGCCTCGGAACGCACTTCAGGCAGGGGCGGCGCCAGCTTCAGTTCGCTCCCGAAGGTGCCCTGGACGGGCGCCGCGGGCGTGGGCGGGCGCGGCGCCTCCGACGAACGCCGCACGAGCGTGACCTCGCGGCCGCCGGTGCTGCGCACCCCGATGCTGACCCGCGCCACGACTGGAGCCTCGCTCCGGTACACCGCGAGAACCCGATCCGCGTAATGCGCCTCGATCCAGCTCTTCAGAAAGCGCGTCGGCACCGTCAGATGGGCGCAGGAATCCACGACGGCTTCGAGCTCCAGGCGAGCGAACCAGCTCGCGAAGACGTCCTCGCCGAGTTCGGCGCGCAACCGACGCTTCACGCGGCTCCAGATCTCGGCAGCCGCCTGCCGGTCCGGCATCGGACCCTCGTCGGGCGAGACGGAACAGGTGCGATTGTCCTCGCTGCCGCGATGCATGAATGTCCCCTCCACGAGATCCCGCCGCTTCCCGACCGGGACTCGGCTGTACGCACAGAGCCAGCTCGCACGAGCACGATTCTTCCGTCGCGCGGGCCGGCGCCGGCACACTGAACTTAAGACTAGGTTTGGATAAAGCCGTATGCCCGACGAGCGATTCGAGACTCTAACGCTGCCCTACTGAAGTCCTCGAAAGTCCATCCACCGACTAAGACCGATCCTGTTCTTGGTTTTGGTCTTATTCAACACTGCTCGATCCCCATAGACGAGGCGTTTGACGCTTGGACGTTGATGGATGACTTCGCGGCGAGCCGTCGAAGTGAGTTGACCCTACACAGCACCACGCAGGTGCGCAACACGGCTGAGATCGCAACACGTGCCGCAACGAACGGCGGCAGGGTTCGCGGCCCCGTCCACAGGTTTCAGCCGACGCCGATAAATGGCTGAGTCCCCAGCGATTCATGGTCGAGTCACAACCCCTCCCGATTTTCTTTCAAATTGCGCGTCGCGGCGAGCAAACACGAGCCGATTCGGGGCTCGTCCCGGGCCAAGTCCGATGCCTCCGGGACCTTTGCCTGCTAAGCTCTTGATCGAGCGTTGCCTTTTTTGCGCGTTTTTAGCCCGCGTGGTTTCGCGGCTCACCCGCTTTTCAAAGGCGCGAGTCAAGGGGTGTTGTGGACAAGATCGGCACGCCGGGTCGCCCGCCGATCGGGTGCCGACGGGCATGAAAAAGCCCGACGCTGCGGCCGGGCTGACGGGACGAGAAGAGATCGTGTTCGGGCTCGACGGGCCGCGCGCCGCAACCTGGTCGCGATGAAACGAGACCGGTCGAGGTCAGCCGAGCGCCGATGCGGCGCCCTTCGGGACAATCAGGCGCCGATCGCCTGAACGCGGTGCGCGAGGCGCGATACTTTCCGCGAGGCGGTATTCTTATGGACGATGCCCTTCTGCGCAGCGCGCATCAGCTCGGGCTCGGCGGCGCGCAGCGCCGCGGAGGCGGCGTTGCGGTCGCCGGACGCGATCGCCTCCTCGACCTTCTTGAGGAAGGTGCGCATGCGGCTGCGGCGCGACCGGTTGATCGCGGTGCGCTTTGCGATCTTGCGGGTCATCTTCTTGGCCGACACGGTGTTGGCCATGGTTGTCCTCGTCTTCTCTCAGGACCGATGCGGCAAGCGCCGGTCGGGAGCCCGGCGGCGGATCGGCTGTTGCATGGGAAATCGAAGAGCCCGCGACGCGCGCGGGCTCAATTGGGCTGGCTTATAGACGCGGCACGCGGCAAGGTCAATGCGCGGCGGAGCTTGGCGGTGCCGAGCGGGAGCCGAACGAGCGAAGATCGGCGCGCGCGTGACCCCGCGCATGAGGGCAAAGCGCGATCTCAGCCCGCGAGATAGCCGGCGAGCTTCCGTGGATCGACGTTGCCGCCGCTGAGCACCACGCCGACCCGCTTCCCCGCGCAGGGCACGACGCCGTTGAGCGCGGCCGCCGCCGCGAGACAGCCCGTCGGTTCGACGACGATCTTCATCCGCTCCACGAAGAAGCGGACGGCGTCGACGAGCATGGCGTCGCTTACCGTGACGATGTCGTCGACGAGCGAGCGGATGATGGGAAAGGTGCGCTCGCCGAGATGCGTGGTGAGCGCGCCGTCTGCGATGGATTTCGGCACCGGGATCCGCACCACCGCACCGCCGCGAAACGACTGCTGCCCGTCGTTGCCCGCTTCCGGCTCGACGCCGAACACGCGGCAGCCAGGCGAAAGGGTTCTGGCGGCGAGCGCGCAGCCGGCGAGCAGTCCGCCGCCGCCGAGGCAGACGAGGAGGACATCGAGGGCCCCGACTTCCTCGAAGAGCTCCTTCGCCGCGGTGCCCTGCCCCGCGATCACGTCCTCGTGGTCGTAGGGCGGGATGAGGGTCAGGCCGCGCTCGGCGGACAGACGCTGGCTGATGGCCTCCCGGTCCCCGTGGTAACGGTCGAAGGTGACGACCTCCGCGCCATAGGCCCGGGTCGCGGCCATCTTCATGGCCGGCGCATCCTCGGGCATCGCGATCACCGTCGGAACGTCGAGGATCCGCCCCGCATAGGCGATCGCCTGGGCGTGGTTGCCCGACGAGAAGGTCACGACGCCGCGACGCTTGGCGTCGTCGGACAACTTCGCGATGGCGTTGTAGGCGCCGCGGAACTTGAAGGCGCCCGCGCGCTGCAGGTTCTCGGCCTTGAAGAACAGCGTGCTGCCGGTGAGGGCATCGGCCGTGCGGGATGTCAGCACGGGCGTGCGGTGGGCGACACCCGCGAGGCGCTCCGCCGCGGCCGCGACATCCTCATAGGTCGGGAGCGAAAGGCGAGCCGCGGTCCCGTTTTCCGTCTGGGGGAGGGAGTTCATCGTGGCCTCACCGGTTCTGGAATTTGGCCGGCCGCTTTTCCAGGAAGGCGCTCATTCCCTCCTTCCGGTCGGCGGTGGCGAACATGCTTTGGAAGACCCGCCGCTCGAAGCGCATGCCCTCCGCGAGCGTGGTTTCGTAGGCGCGGTTCACGCTCTCCTTCGTCATCATCGCGATCGGCAGCGACATCGAAGCGATGACCTCGGCAACCTTCAGAGCCTCCGCGAGGAGGTCGGCCGCAGGAACCACGCGCGAGACGAGGCCGGAGCGCTCGGCCTCGGCCGCATCCATCATGCGCCCGGTCAGGCACAGGTCCATGGCCTTGGCCTTGCCGATGAAGCGCGTCAGGCGCTGCGTGCCGCCGGCGCCCGGCATGACGCCGAGCTTGATCTCCGGTTGCCCGAACTTCGCGCTGTCCGCCGCGATGATCACGTCGCACATCATGGCGAGCTCGCACCCGCCCCCGAGGGCGAAACCCGCGACCGCGGCGACGAGCGGCTTTCGCCGGTTCGCGACGCCGTCCCAGATCGCGAGCAGGTCGTCGAGGTAGGTCTGCGGATAGGACTGGCCCGCGATCTCCTTGATATCGGCCCCCGCGGCAAAGGCCTTTTCGGAACCGGTGAGCACCGCGCAACCGATCGCGGGATCGCGCTCGAACGCGTCGAGCGCCTCGTTGACTTCGCGGAAAAGCGTCGAGCTCAGCGCGTTCAGCGCCTGGGGCCGGTTCAGCGTGATCAGGCCGACCCGCCCGCGGGTCTCGACGAGGATGGTTTCGAAAGCCATGGCAGCGTCTCCGGAAGGGGCGCGTCACCGGTAGGGGAGACGATCGCCGCCGGCAAGAGGATTCCCCTGCGTCGTCGGGCTCACGCCCTCCGCGCGGCGCGCGGGCGTCGCCCGCCACCCTGGCGCTGGCATTTCGGGCAAAGGAACGTCGAGCGGCCGGCCTGGACGATCCTCGTCACCACGCCCCGGCAGCCGGGCGTCGGGCAGGCCTCCCCCTCCCGGTCGTACACGCGGAACGCGTGCTGGAAGTAGCCCAACGTCCCATCGACCCGTGCGTGGTCGCGCAGGGTCGATCCACCGGCCGCGACGGCCTCCGCGAGCACCTCGCGAATGACGTCCGCGAGGCGGTGCGCCTTCGCGGTCGGCCGCCCCGCGGCCGTCGCGAGCGAGGCGGCAGCCGCCTCGGGATGAAGCCCGGCCCGGAACAGCGCCTCGCACACGTAGATGTTGCCGAGACCGGCGATCAGCCGCTGGTCGAGGAGAGCGGCCTTGAGGGGCGTGCGCTTTCCGGCGAAAAGCCGCGCTATGGCTGCTCCCGACAGCTCGTTGCCGAGCGGCTCAAGTCCCATGCCCAGGAAGTGGCGGCAGGTCTCCAATCCGGTTCGGGGCACGAGGTCCATGAAGCCGAAGCGGCGGCTGTCGTTGTAGATCACGGTGGCCCCGTTCGAGAGGTGGAAGACCACGTGATCGTGGGCCCGCTCGCCGCCATGGGCGTGGTGGAACTCGCCCGGCGCGACGGTCCTGCCCCGCTGCTTGACGAGGAAGCGCCCCGACATGCCGAGATGCATGATGAGCACCTCGCCCGAGGAGAGGTCCGCGAGCAGGTATTTCGCGCGGCGGCCGAGGGCCGTGACGGTCCGGTTCTCGAGCCGCGCCGCGAAGCCCTCCGGGAAGGCGAACCGCAGGTCGGGACGACGCTGCTCGACGTGCTCGATGCGTGCGCCCACGACGGCCGGCTCCAGGCCGCGGCGGACCGTTTCGACTTCAGGCAACTCGGGCATCGACCCTCTCGCGGTGCAGCCACCACATAGCCAATGCGGGCGGCTTCCGCTATGGATCGCGGCAATAGGCGCCGCTGGAAATCCCAGGGTAAGAAGGCGCCGAAGGCGGCTCGAATGAAGGATGACACCACCCGTTCCGGTCGAGCGGCAAAGGGCGGCCCTCCGAGGAAGGGAGCCCGCAAGACGGTGCGCGTCAGCGAGGATGCCGCCCGATCGCAGCGGCCCGCGATGGGCGATTCTTCGCGGCACGAGGCCGCGAACGGAGCTCCGGCGGCGGATGACAGCACGCATTTCGGCTACGAGACGGTGCCGCTCGCCGACAAGCAGCACCGGGTCAACGATGTCTTCCGCTCCGTCGCCCGGCGCTACGATCTCATGAACGATCTCATGTCGGCGGGGCTGCACCGGGTCTGGAAGGAGGCCCTCGTGACCGCGCTCCGCCCCTCCAGGACCCGGCCCTTCCGCCACCTCGACGTGGCGGGCGGCACGGGCGACGTCGCGTTTCGCATCCTCGATGCGGGCGGACCCGGCACGCACGTCACGGTGCTCGACATCAACGGCACCATGCTGAGCGAGGGCCGCGCGCGCGCGGGCGCGCGCCATCAAGGCCGGATCGACTTCGTCGAGGCCAATGCGGAAGCGTTGCCGTTCGAGCCGAAGGCGTTCGACGCCTATACGGTCGCGTTCGGGATCCGGAACGTCCCCCGCATCGACGTCGCGCTGCGCGAGGCTCACCGCGTGCTCAAGACGGGAGGGCACTTCCTGTGCCTTGAGTTCTCCAAGGTCGACGTGCCGGGGTTCGACGCGCTCTACGAAGCCTATTCCTTCAACGTCATTCCGACGCTCGGACAGGTCGTGGCGGGCGATGCGGAGTCCTACCGCTATCTCGTCGAGTCCATCCGCCGCTTCCCGCCGCCGGTGGCCTTCGCGCGCATGATCGAGGAGGCGGGATTCCGGCGCGTGACCCACCGGCTCCTCAGCGGAGGCGTGGTCGCGATCCATTCCGGCTGGAAAGTCGTGTGATCGGGAGCCTCGTCCACCTCGCCCGCAACCTGCGCGCCGGCTTCGTCCTGGCGCGGGAGGGCGCGCTCGCCCTGGTGGATGCGAGCGCATTGCCGCCCGCGGCGCGGCTCGCGATCAGAGCCGGGCGCGTTCTGGAGCGCCGAGGCGTCGGCGACGGGACGGCGCGGCTCTCAGCGGCGCTGACGCGGCTCGGACCTTCCTATGTGAAGTTCGGACAGTTTCTCGCCACGCGTCCCGATATCGTCGGCGTCGCGGCGGCGCGAGACCTCGAGAACCTGCAGGACCGGATGGCGCCGTTCCCGCGCGACGACGCGATCCGCATCGTCGAGATGGCTCTCGGACGTCCGCTGCGGGCGCTGTTCCTCGAGTTCGGCGAGCCCGTCGCCGCGGCCTCGATCGCCCAGGTCCACAAGGCCCGCCTGCGCACCCCGGAGGGCGAAGAGAGCGTGGCCGTTAAGGTGGTGCGGCCCGGCGTCCGCGAGCGCTTCGCGCGCGACCTGCAGGCGATGCGCGCCGCCGCGCACTTTGCGGAACGCTTCGTGCCCGAGGCACGAAGGCTGCGGACGATCGAGGTGGTCGAGACCCTCGCGCGGTCGGTGGCGATCGAGATGGACCTGCGCCTCGAGGCGGCGGCCGTCTCGGAACTCGCCGAGAACACCAAGGACGATCCCGGTTTCCGGGTCCCGCGGCCGCAATGGGACCTCACGGCCCGCGACGTGCTGACGACCGAATGGATCGACGGCATTCGCCTCAGCGACGTCGAGGCGCTCGAGGCGGCCGGGAACGATCGGATCGCCGTCGGTCGCTCGCTCATCCAGACGTTCCTGCGCCATGCGATTCGCGACGGCTATTTCCATGCCGACATGCATCCCGGCAACCTCTTCGTCGACGCGCAGGGGCGCATCGCCGCGGTGGACTTCGGCATCATGGGGCGCCTCGGCCTGAACGAGCGCCGCTTCCTCGCCGAGATCCTGCTCGGCTTCATCCGCCGCGACTACCGGCGCGTCGCCGAGGTGCATTTCGAGGCCGGGTACGTGCCGCCTCACCATTCCGTCGCGGACTTCGCGCAGGCGCTGCGCGCCATCGGCGAGCCGATCCACGATCGGCGCGCCGACGAGATCTCGATGGCGAGGCTCCTGACCCTGCTGTTCGAGGTGACCGCCCTTTTCGACATGGCCACGCGCACCGAACTCGTGATGCTGCAGAAGACCATGGTGGTCGTGGAGGGCGTCGCGCGCGTCCTCGATCCGAAGCTCGACATGTGGGCGACCTCCGAACCAGTGGTGCGCGACTGGATCGAGCGCAATCTCGGGCCCGTGGGGCAGCTCGAGAGCGCCGGCCGCGGCATGCGGACGCTCGCGGGCGTCATCGCCGACCTTCCGGAGCTCGCGTTGCGGGCGGAGCGGGTTCTCGGCCAGATCGAACAGGTCACCACGCGCGGCGTTCCGCTCCACCCGGCCAGTGTCGCGGCCATCGGACGGGCCGAAGCACGCGGCAACCGCTGGGGCGTCGCGGCGCTTTGGGTGATCGCCGTTCTCCTGACCGTCATCGCGTACCGGGCTTTCTGAACGCGCCGGCCTTGCGGCAGCGAGCACCTGCCTGTACATTCTGTACAGACCTGGGAGGATGCCGTGGCAAAGCACGATCGGACCTGGACCGTGCAGGACGCCCGTGCGCGTTTCGGGGACGTCATCGACGCGGCTCTGAAGGGTCGGCCGCAACGGGTCACGCGGCGTGGCAAGGACGCGGTGGTCGTGGTCTCCGAGGAGGAGTGGCGCCGGCTCGCCGGACCGAAGCCCGCCATGAGCCTGGGTGAGTACCTCGCGACTTTCCCATTATCGGCCGATGAATGGCGGGAGATCGCCCCGAAGCGGCACCCGCCCCGCAAGGGGCCCGTTGGTCGATGACGGGTGTGCGGACCTCGCCTCGGACAGGTTCCCGGATGCGGCACACGGGCTGTCGTCTCGAACGAGGAGGGCGGGGTGTATCTCCTTGATACGGACGTGATCTCTCGAACCTCGCCGCTTTCCTCCGCCGGCGGGCGCAGCCTGGCCGCGTGGTTGCAGCGGCACGGCGATCAGGCGTATCTGAGCGTCGTGTCGCTCAGCGAAATTCAGTATGGCGTGGCGCGGCTTGTGCAGCGAGGCGCACACCGTCGCGCGGCGCAGCTCCAGCAGTGGATCAACACCGTCGTGGACCATTACGCGGCGCGCTGCTTGGCGCTCGACCTCGCAACGGCCCGCCGGACAGGCGAGCTTCTCGCGAAGGCCGAAGCCGAGGGACACGCCCCGACTTTCGAGGACGCGAGCCTCGCCGCGACCGCCGACCTGCACCAGCTCATCATAGTCACCTTCAACCTCAAGCACTTCCGCGCCTTTGGCGTGCCCTTCCAAGAGCCGGGTGAAATGGAGAGCCCGTGACATGACCTCGGCCCTGCACGCCAAGCGCATCCTCCTCGTCATCGGCGGCGGCATCGCGGCCTACAAGTCGCTCGATCTCGTCCGCCGACTGCGCGAACGCGGCGCCAGCGTACGCTGCATCCTGACGAACGGCGCCCAGCAATTCATAACCCCTTTGGCGGCCGCCGGGATCTCCGGGCAGAGGGCGCATACCGACCTCTTCGACCGGGAGGACGAGGCCGACATCGGGCACATCCGTCTCGCACGGGATGCGGACGCGATCGTCGTGGCCCCTGCGACGGCGAACCTGATCGCCAAGATGTCTGGCGGGCATGCCGACGACCTCGCCTCGACGGTGCTCCTCGCCACCACTCTCCCGATCCTGATCGCGCCCGCGATGAACGTGCGCATGTGGCTGCATGCCGCGACGCAGCGGAATCTGGAGACGCTGAAGCGCGACGGCGTCGAGGTGGTCGGGCCGAACGAGGGCGCCATGGCCGAGGCGGAGTTCGGGCTCGGCCGCATGAGCGAACCGCTCGAGATCGTCTCCGCGCTCGAGGCGCTTCTCGCCGCGGTCGGTTCGCTCCGCGGCAAGCGCGTGCTGGTGACGTCGGGTCCCACGCTCGAGCCCATCGATCCGGTCCGTTACATCGCGAACCGATCGTCGGGAAAGCAGGGCCACGCCATCGCGCGCGCCGCCGCCGCGGCGGGCGCGGACGTCACCCTCGTTTCGGGTCCGGTGACCCTCGATGATCCCCCGGGCCTGCGGGTCGTCCACGTGGAGAGCGCGCGCGAGATGCTCGCCGCCGTCGAGGCCGCGCTGCCGGTCGACATCGGCATCTTTGCGGCCGCCGTCGCGGATTGGCGCGCCGAGCGGACGTCCGACCGGAAGGTCAAGAAGGAGGGCGGGTCGCCGCCGCGGCTCGACCTCGTGGAGAACCCCGATATCCTTGCCGCGGTCGCGAAAAGCGGGGACCGGCGGCCGCGCCTGGTGGTCGGTTTCGCGGCGGAGACCGAGAACGTCATCGCCCACGCGACGGCCAAACTCGCACGAAAGGGCTGCGACCTGATCGTGGCGAACGACGTTTCGCCCGCGACGGGCGTGATGGGCGGCGACCGCAACACGGTGCATCTCGTGAGCTCGCAGGGGGTCGAGACCTGGCCGACCCTGACGAAGGACGAGGTGGCGCGGCGCCTCGTGTCCCATCTCGCGAACCTTGCCGCGGACCCCCCGTGAGCGTCGCCGAGAGCGAGGCGGCACGGAGCCCCGCGAGCCTTGCGGTGGATCCGCCATGAGCGTGCTCGTTCCCGTGAAACGGCTGGTCCACGGGCGGGGCTTACCCCTCCCGCGCTACGAGACCGCAGGGGCCGCGGGGCTCGACCTTCTCGCGGCCGTCGCCGAGGACGGTCCGATCCTGCTCGCGCCTCACGGGCGCGCGCTCGTGCCGACCGGCCTCGTGATCCAGCTCCCGCCTGGCTACGAGGCCCAGGTGCGGCCCCGGTCCGGCCTCGCGCTCCGGCACGGCGTGACGGTGTTGAACGCGCCCGGCACGATCGACGCCGACTACCGGGGCGAGGTTCAAGTCCTGCTGGTGAATTGCGGACAGGAGCCGTTCGCGGTCACACGGGGCCTGCGGATCGCGCAGATGGTCGTCGCGCCGGTTACGACCGCGACGCTCGTCGAAGTGGACGATGTCGACGAGACCGACCGCTCCGGATCCGGCTTCGGCTCGACCGGGCTCGCCCGAAACCGGGAGGGCGGCTGATGCTCCTGTTGTCGCGCCGAAGCCTTCTCGCGATCGCCGCGGTGGTCGACATCGCGCTCCATGCCCGGCCGAAGCCCGTGTCCGCGAAGGCGCTCGCGGCCCGTCAGAGGCTGCCGCCGCGCCACCTCGAGAGCATTCTCCAAGCGCTGGTGCGCCAGGGTATCCTCAAGGGGCTGCGCGGCCCGCGCGGCGGCTATGAGCTCGCGCGCGAGCGCAGACGCATCACCGCCGGCGAGATCGTCCGCGCCGCCCTGTCGGGTACAGGCGAGGACGCGCTTCCGCCCCGTCCGGACTCGAAGCTCGTGGACCACGTGATCGAGCCCGTCGTAAAGCTCGCGACGGCAGCGTTTCTCGACGAGCTCGACGAGGTGACGGTCGATGACCTTTGCCGTCGCGCGGAGGCGGCCGCGGCGGTCGAAGCGCCCTCGGCCGCCGATTTCACAATCTAGCTTGTGAATTATTCTAATTATCGACACGAAACGCTAAATGCCTTAAGCGATCGTCGCCGACCATAAGAGGATCCCCATGGCTGAACCCGCCCGCAAGTTCGAGACGTCTCTCCCATCCGGCAAGAAGCCCGGCCGCGGCAGGGTCTATGACTCCATCACGGCGACGATCGGCGACACGCCGCTGGTGCGCCTCAACCGCCTGCCGAAGGAGCGCGGGATCGACGCCGAGATCCTTCTGAAATTGGAGTTCTTCAACCCGATCGCCAGCGTCAAGGACCGCATCGGCGTCAGCATGATCGACGCCATGGAACGCGACGGGGCGATCCGGCCCGGGACGACCTTGATCGAGCCGACATCCGGCAACACCGGCATCGCGCTTGCTTTCGTCGCCGCCGCGCGCGGCTACCGGCTTCTCCTCGTGATGCCCGAAACCATGTCGCTCGAACGCCGCAAGATGCTCGCGTTCCTCGGCGCCGAGCTCGTCCTCACGCCGGGTCCGATGGGCATGAAGGGCGCGGTCGCCAAGGCCGAGGATCTCAACCGCGAAATCCCGAACTCGGTCATTCCGCAGCAGTTCAGGAACCCGGCCAATCCGGAGATCCACCGCCTCACCACCGCGGAGGAGATCTGGAACGACACCGAGGGGCGGATCGACGTCTTCGTCGCCGGCGTCGGAACGGGCGGCACGATCACGGGCGTCGGCCAGATCATCAAGCCGCGCCTGCCCGGCATGAAGGTCATTGCCGTGGAGCCTGAGGATTCGCCGGTTCTGTCCGGAGGCCAGCCCGGGCCGCACAAGATCCAGGGCATCGGCGCCGGTTTCGTGCCGGAGGTTCTCGACCGTTCGGTCATCGACGAGGTCGTGACGGTCGGCAACCAGACCGCTTTCGAGACCGCGCGCCTCGTCGCGAAGTTCGAGGGGATTCCGGGCGGGATATCGACCGGCGCCAACGTGGCCGCCGCTCTCGAAGTGGCGAGCCGGCCTGAGTTCAGGGGCAAGCGCATCGTGACCGTCGCCCCCTCCTTCGCGGAGCGCTACATCTCGAGCGCGTTGTTCGAGGGGATGTGAGGGCTTGCGCCGAAGCGGGCGACGAGGGCGGCTTCGGCCGCCCTTGCCTTTTAAGCCGCACGGGTTCGACGAAGCGTAGCCAGAACTTGTGTCCCCGGCCCGTGTTCTCCTCCGGTGAACCCATGCGAGGAGTCGGTGATGGCGAACGACAGACGCGCGCCGCGTTCCCTGAACGAGAAGACGGCGGACCAGATCCGCAACGAGCAGCGCGGCGGCGCCAACGCGCCGGTCGACCCCGGCGCGGACGGCGGCCTCGAGGCGAACGCCACCCTGCGGCGGGTGTGGAGCCAGCCCGGCGGCGAGGCCGAGAGCTTCCGCAACGCGAGTGTCGGAGCGGGAACGAAGGCGGACGACCACGGCGAGCTGACGGCCGCGGAGACCCCGGAGGCCACCCGACGCCTCGGCGATGCGACCCTCACCCCAGACGACAGGGATGCGACCGGGGAGGCGATTGCGCGCGCCAGCGCAGCCCGGGGCAAGGACAAGGCCAAGGACAAGCCCGAGAACTGACCGAGAGGCGGGCTCGAGCGCGTGCCCGCACGACGGCCCGAGGCAACGCAGAGAGAGATCCTATGTCCCAGCACGACGATAAGGAACGTATGCCCCGCGCCGGAGACTCCCCGGTGCCCACCGCCGATGCGGGCGAAGCCGTGTCGCACCTCGGTCAGGACGACGCCGACGACGTCGAGCAGGACAACGAGCGGGGCGGCGCGGGAGCGTCACGGCGCAGGAAGGCGCCTCGCCCACCGGCGGACCGGGAGCGTCCGCCAGCAGCCGGCCCTCACGCCGATCCGTCCCTGATCAATCCCGACGCCACGCCGGGCACCGGCGCCCTACCGCCGGCGGGCGAGACCGAGGACACGGATTCGACGAGCGGCTGACCGGCGGCGATGCAGCACGGCTCCGGTTCGAGACGGCAGGTCGCGCCGACGAAAGCAGTCGCACTTGCGAGGAGATCTCCATGGCAGGCAAGGAAAAGGCGCGCGAGAAACACCAAGAGAACCTTCAAGAGAACATCGAGGATCTATCGATCGACCGCCCGCGACTGACGCCGCAAGGGCGCACCAGCCCCGACGAGGACGGCGAGGATTCCACCAATCCCCTCGGCGAGGGTGCGAAGCAGGGGCAGGGCGACAAGGCGGAGGGATAGGACGGGGCGCCGAAGGCCATCACGACGCCGTCATGGCCGGACTTGATCCGGCATCCACGACTTCGAACCGCACGCAAAGACGTGGATGCCCGGGTCGAGCCCGGGCACGACGCGGCGGAGTCGGAGCCGTCCTCGAGGCTCGAGCCGGTCAGGCGCTCAGCGCTTCGCGCTGTCTTTCGGCGCGCTTGCGGTCGTTCGGGTCGAGAACCGCCTTGCGGATGCGGATCGACTTCGGAGTCACTTCGACGAGTTCGTCGTCCTGGATCCAGGCGAGCGATTTCTCGAGCGTCATGCGGATCGGCGGCGTGAGGCGCACGGCTTCGTCCTTCGAGGTCGTGCGGATATTGGTGAGCTTCTTGCCCTTGAGCACGTTGACCTCGAGATCGTTGTCGCGGTTGTGCTCGCCGACGATCATGCCCTGATAGACCTTCCAGCCCGGCTCGATCATCATCGGGCCGCGATCCTCCAGGTTCCAGAGCGCGTAGGCCACCGCTTCGCCGGACTCGTTCGAGATCAGCACCCCGTTGCGCCGTCCCGGGATCTCGCCCTTGTAGGGCTCATAGGCATGGAACAGGCGGTTCATGATCGCGGTGCCGCGGGTGTCGGTCATGAGCTCGCCCTGGTAGCCGATGAGGCCGCGCGTCGGGGCGTAGAACACCAGGCGCTGGCGGTGGCCGCCCGAGGGGCGCATCTCGACCATCTCGGCCCGGCGCTCGGACATCTTTTGCACCACGACGCCGGAATGCTCCTCGTCGACGTCGATCACGACCTCCTCGATCGGCTCGAGCAGCTGGCCCGTGGCGTCGTCCTTCTTGAACACCACGCGGGGCCGCGACACCGCGAGCTCGAAGCCCTCGCGGCGCATGGTCTCGATCAGGATCGCGAGCTGGAGTTCGCCGCGCCCCGAGACGTAGAACGAGTCCTTGTCGGACGACTCCTCGATCTTGAGGGTCACGTTGCCCTCGCCTTCGCGGAAGAGCCGCTCGCGGATCATCCGGCTCGTCACCTTGTCGCCCTCGGTGCCCGCAAGCGGCGAGTCGTTGACGATGAACGACATCGTGACGGTCGGCGGATCGATCGGCTGGGCCTGGATCGGGACCTCGATCTCCGGTGCGCAGAAGGTGTCCGCCACCGAGCCCTTGGCGAGCCCGGCAATCGAGACGATGTCGCCCGCCTCCCCGAGCTCGATCGGCTGGCGCTCGATGCCGCGGAACGCGAGGATCTTCGAGACCCGGCCATGCTCGACAAGGTTGCCGTCGCGGTCGATGACCTTGATGGACTGGTTCGGGCGGACCGAGCCGGAAGCGATCCGGCCGGTCACGATGCGGCCGAGGAAGGGATTGGCCTCGAGCAGGGTGCCGAGCATCCGGAACGGTCCCTCCTCGGTCTTGGCCGGCGGGACGTGCTCGAGCACGAGGTCGAACAGCGGCCCGAGACCGTCCGTCTTCGGTCCTTCCGGCGCCTTCGCCATCCAGCCGTCGCGCCCCGAGCCGTAGAGGATCGGAAAGTCGAGCTGCTCGTCGGTGGCGTCGAGCGCCGCGAAGAGATCGAAGACTTCGTTGATGACCTCGCCGGCGCGCGCGTCCGGGCGGTCCACCTTGTTGATCGCGACGATCGGGCGGAGCCCGATCTTGAGCGCCTTGGAGACCACGAACTTGGTCTGCGGCATCGGCCCTTCGGCGGCGTCGACGAGCACGATCACGCCGTCCACCATGCTGAGGATCCGTTCGACCTCACCGCCGAAATCCGCGTGCCCGGGCGTATCCACGATGTTGATGCGCGTGTCCTTCCACACGACCGAGGTCGCCTTGGCGAGGATCGTGATGCCGCGCTCCTTCTCGAGATCGTTCGAATCCATGACGCGCTCGGCGACGCGCTGGTTCTCGCGAAACGCCCCCGATTGCGCGAGGAGCTTGTCCACGAGGGTGGTCTTCCCATGATCGACGTGGGCGATGATGGCGATGTTCCGCAGCTTCATGAGTTCGTCCAAAGCAAAGCTGCCCGGCTCGCGGCGGTATTGTCATGAACCGCGCGAACCAGGCAGGAAATCTGTTGCGACGCAATATAGCGAGAGGTCTGCGGCGGCAATAGGGCGGATCGGCGGATTCAGGCCGCGGCGCGGCTCGGGCCGAAGCGCCAGTCCGGCCGCGCGTTGCGGACCATCATCATCTCGCCGATGTTCTCCGGCGTGATCAGGCCGACGAGCTGCTGCGCCTCGTTGAGCACGAGGAGGGCCGGCGCCTTGGCTCCGTTGAGGAGCGCCAGAGCGGGCTCGAGGGGCTGCCAGTCCCTTATGGTCGGCAGGTCGCGCGTCATCACGTCGAGCACGGGCGTCGCGGGCTCTCCCTTGCGCAGGGCCACGATGAGGCCGTCGCGCGTGAGGAGCCCGCGCGGCCGGCCGCTCCCGTCGACGACCGGGAACTCTTTCTGCGAGGTGCGCAGCATCATGTCGACCGCGTCGTCGAGGGTCGAGGACGGCGAGAGCGCCTCGAGCGAGCTCACCATCACGGCGCGGACGGGAAGGGTCTGGGTCCCGTCCCGGAACGCGACGTGCTGGGCCTCGGCGGTCGCCGCGAGATAGATGAAAAGGCCGATCACGATGAGCATCGGGTTCACGAACAGCCCGAGGAGCGCGAAGAGAAACGCCGCGCCCTGCCCGATCCGCGCCGCGATGCGCGTCGCGTCCGCGTGGCTGCGGCGCATCGCGAGGAGCGCCCGCAGCACCCGCCCGCCGTCCATGGGAAAGGCCGGGATGAGGTTGAACACGACCAGGAAGATGTTCGCGGCGGCGAGCCGGGCGAGCATGCCGGCGCGCGGGTTCTCCATCTCGGTCATGGCCGCGCCGTCGAAACCGCTGCCGAGCACCAGCACCAGCACGGCCGCGATCACCACGTTCACGGCCGGGCCCGCGAGCGCCACCACGAGCTCCTCGCGCGGATTGTCGGGAATCCGCTCCAGGCTCGCCACGCCGCCGATCGGCCAAAGCGTCACGTCGGGCGTCCGGATGCCATAGCGCCGGGCCGCGATGATGTGGCCGAACTCGTGGGCGAGCACGCAGGCGAAGAGAAGCACCATGAAGAGCACGCCCTCGAACGCCGCCTCGCGGCCGCCGAGTCGCCAGTACGAGCCCCCGATCCACACGAGAAACAGGAGAAAGGTGACGTGCAGGCGCACCGTCGTGCCGGCGATGCGCGCAATCGGGAAGGACCAGAGCATGGGGGTCTCCGAGGGCGGGGTGCCCGGACGACGAAGAATAGGCGCTGGGCTTTCACCCGGCTCCGCGTCCTAGAGATGGAGCTTCCGCTTGCGTTGCGCCAGCGTGCGCAGCCGCAGGGCGTTGAGTTTGATGAAGCCGGCCGCGTCGCGGTGGTCGTAGGCGACGGCGCCTTCCTCGAACGTCACGAGGTCCTGGTCGTAGAGGGAATAGGGGCTCTCGCGGCCGACCACGTGCACGCCGCCCTTGTAGAGCTTGAGCCGCACCTCGCCGGTGACGAATTCCTGAGACCGGTCGATGAGGGCCTGGAGCATCTCGCGCTCGGGGGCGAACCAGAAGCCGTTGTAGATGAGCTCCGCGTATTTCGGCATGAGCTCGTCCTTGAGATGCGCCGCGCCGCGGTCGAGGGTGATCGACTCGATGGCCCTGTGGGCGAAGGACAGGATGGTGCCGCCCGGCGTCTCGTACATGCCGCGGCTCTTCATGCCCACGAACCGGTTTTCGACGAGGTCGAGGCGGCCGATGCCGTTGGCGCGCCCAAGCTCGTTGAGCCTGGCGAGCAGCGCCGCGGGACCGAGCCTCTCGCCATCGATCGCGACCGGGTCGCCCCTCTCGAACGCGACCGCGATGGTGGTCGGGGTGTCGGGCGCCTGCTCGGGATCGAGGGTGCGCGAATAGACGTAGTCCGGCACCTCCTGAGCGGGGTCCTCGAGCACCTTGCCCTCGGAGGAGGCATGAAGCAGGTTGGCGTCGACCGAGAACGGCGCGTCGCCGCGCTTGTCCTTGGCGATCGGGATCTGGTGCTTCTCCGCGAACTCGATGAGCTTGGTGCGCGACGTGAGGTCCCATTCGCGCCACGGAGCGATCACCGTCACGTCGGGCTTCAGGGCGTAGTAGGTGAGCTCGAAGCGGACCTGGTCGTTGCCTTTTCCGGTCGCGCCGTGGGCGACCGCGTCGGCTCCGACCTTCTCGGCGATCTCGATCTGCTTCTTGGCGATCAGCGGCCGGGCGATCGACGTCCCGAGCAGGTAGAGGCCCTCGTACTGCGCGTTGGCCCGGAACATGGGAAAGACATAGTCGCGCACGAACTCGTCGCGCAGGTCCTCCACGAAGATGTTGTCCGGCTTGATGCCGAGAAGCTCGGCCTTGCGGCGCGCCGGCTCGAGCTCCTCGCCCTGGCCGAGATCGGCCGTGAAGGTCACGACCTCGCAACGGTAGGTGGTCTGCAGCCACTTGAGGATGATCGAGGTGTCGAGTCCGCCGGAGTAGGCGAGCACGACCTTGTTCACGCGCTTCTCGGGCATGGAGGGGTCCGGACCAGGAGGAAGCCGGGACTTAGCGGGGAAGCGGAAGGGGTGCAATGGGGGAGGTGGCGAATGGCGAATGGCGAATGGGGATTGGGGATTGGGGATTGGGAAGTGCACCGCTGGCGTCCCCGGCCGGCGCGAATCGGAGGGGCAAGGGATCCAGACTGCGCGGACGCGGTTCATGGATTCCCTTCCCTCGCCTGCGGCTCACGAGATGACAGGGGCTGGCCCCCACCGCCCCACTCCCTACACCCCACTCCCCATTCGCCATTCGCCACTCGCCATTCGCCTCGCCGCCTTGCTCCCGCCCCACGAAGCAGACAGGCTCGGACGGTCGCAGGAGGTGTTCGATGGCGCGTCGGCCCGTAGTCGAGTTCTGGTACGAGTTCGCCTCGACCTATTCCTATCTTGCCGCGATGCGGATCGAGGACCTGGCCGAGGAGGCCGGCGCCGAGGTACGCTGGCGGCCGTTCCTGCTCGGCCCGATCTTTTCGGCTCAGGGCTGGAACTCCTCGCCGTTCAACCTCTACCCCGCCAAGGGCCGCTACATGTGGCGCGACCTGGAGCGCGAGTCCGCCCGACTCGGCCTCCCCTTCATGCGCCCCGACCCTTTTCCGCAGAACGGCCTCATCGCCGCGCGCGTCGCCCTTCTCGGCGCCGACCGCGGCTGGACCCCGGCCTTCACGCGGGCCGTCTACCGGCAGGAATTCGGCGAAGGCCGCAGCATCGCGGAGGCCACGGTGGTCGGGGAGATCCTTTCGCGCCTCGGCCTCGATGCTCCGGAGATCCTCAAGGAAGCCCAGTCCCCAGCCAACAAGACCCGCCTCAAGGCGCTCGGCGAGGAAGCACGATCCCGCGGCATCTTCGGCGCTCCCACCTACTTCACGGAAGACGGTGAAATGTTCTGGGGCAACGATCGCCTCGAACAGGCGCTCACCTGGGCCACGGGCGAGCGGGCCGGACGCGGGAGCGTGCGCAGCGCCGGGCGCGCGTGACGTCGGCTCCGGGCTTCCGGCCGGCGGGTCAGTCTTCGGGCCGGCCCGGCGGCGCCGCAGGGGGCGCGAGCCCCCGAGAGCTTGAATCTCCTCGCAAATTGGACTAAACAGCCGCCTTCCGACGAGACGCTGTTGGCAGCGAGAACAGGCCGGGCGCACCACAAGCGCCCTTGTCGCGTTTCCGAAAACGCCTCCCGGAGAAGACGTTTCCATTCGTCGACGACGCGCCGGCACGCTGAAACAAGCGGCACGCCATGGATCCTGGCCCTCGAGGGGCTCTCCTGGCGGCGATGAATGGAAGCGGCCCGTTCCACGCGAGCCGCCGGCGCCGCCCCTTCGATGGGCCATTCAGGAGAACCAATGACTGCAGCTATGCAACGTGCGCCGAGCCGTGAGGATTTCGCGGCCCTCTTGGAAGAGTCCTTCCGCGAGTCCGAGATCAGCGAAGGCTCGGTCGTGAAGGGCCGCGTGGTCGCGATCGAGAAGGACGTCGCGGTCATCGACATCGGCGCCAAGACGGAAGGGCGCGTGGCGCTCAAGGAATTCACCGGCCCGGGACGCGGCGACGCCGCGCTCAAGGTCGGCGACGAGGTCGAGGTCTATGTCGAGCGCATCGAGAATGCGCTCGGCGAGGCGGTGATCTCCCGCGACAAGGCGCGCCGCGAGGAGTCGTGGGTGAAGCTCGAAAAGGCGTTCGAGAACAACGAGCGCGTCAACGGCGTGATCTTCAACCAGGTCAAGGGCGGCTACACGGTCGACCTCGACGGCGCCGTGGCGTTCCTGCCGCGCTCGCAGGTCGACATCCGGCCCGTCCGCGACGTCACCCCCCTGATGGGCGTGGCGCAGCCGTTCCAGATCCTGAAGATGGACCGCCGCCGCGGCAACATCGTGGTGTCGCGCCGCACCGTCCTCGAGGAGAGCCGCGCCGAGCAGCGCTCCGAGCTCGTGGCGAACCTCGAGGAGGGCCAGGTCATCGACGGCGTGGTCAAGAACATCACCGAATACGGCGCGTTCGTGGATCTCGGCGGCATCGACGGCCTCCTGCACGTCACCGACATGGCGTGGAGGCGCGTGAACCACCCGTCCGAGGTCGTGACCATCGGCCAGACCGTGAAGGTCAAGATCATCAAGATCAATCACGAGACGCACCGCATCTCGCTCGGCATCAAGCAGCTCCTCGCCGACCCGTGGGAGGGCATCGCGGCGCGCTACCCGGTCGGGGCGAAGCTCAAGGGCCGCGTCACGAACATCACGGACTACGGTGCCTTCGTGGAGCTCGAGCCCGGCATCGAGGGTCTGATCCACGTGTCCGAGATGTCGTGGACGAAGAAGAACGTCCACCCGGGCAAGATCGTCTCCACCTCCCAGGAGGTCGAGGTCGTGATCCTCGAGGTCGATCAGGTGAAGCGCCGTATCTCGCTCGGCCTGAAGCAGACGCTCCAGAACCCGTGGGAGGCCTTCGCGGAGAAGCATCCGGTCGGCTCCGCGGTCGAGGGCGAGGTGAAGAACAAGACCGAGTTCGGTCTCTTCATCGGGCTCGAGAACGACGTCGACGGCATGGTCCACCTGTCGGACCTCGACTGGAATCGTCCGGGCGAGCAGGTCATCGACGAGTTCAAGAAGGGCGACATGGTGCGCGCCCAGGTCCTGGACGTCGATATCGAGAAGGAGCGCATCTCGCTCGGCATCAAGCAGCTCGCGGGCGACCCCTTCGCGGAGGCCGGCGACATCAGGAAGGGTCAGATCGTCACCTGCGAGGTTCTCGAGGTGAAGGACGGCGGCCTGGAGGTGAAGATCGTCGACACGGACCTCACGGCCTTCATCAAGCGTAACGAACTCGCCCGCGATCGCGCCGACCAGCGCCCCGAGCGATTCGCTCCGGGCGAGAAGGTCGATGCCCGCGTGACGATGTTCGACCGCAAGGCGCGTCGCGTCACCCTCTCGATCAAGGCCCTCGAGGTCGCGGAGGAGAAGGAGGCGATCGCGCAGTACGGCTCGACGGATTCGGGAGCTTCGCTCGGCGATATTCTGGGCGCCGCGCTCAACAAGGCGAAGACCGACAAGAAGTGATCGGGCAGCTGCCCGGTCCTCCCGTTGAAAGGAATATAAGGCCCGCGCGAGCGCTCGCGCGGGTCTTTCTCGTTGGCGGGCCGCGCGGGGACGCTCCGAGGCTTCCGCGAGAGCTGTTTTATTTGCCGCAAAATGGTCTAACGTGCCCTGCTCCCGTATGACGGGAGGAGAAAAGGACCAGCGTCATGTCTTTGGATGCCGAAGCGATCGTCGACCGCCGCCGCCTGCGCCGGAAGCTGTCCTTCTGGCGCGTGCTCGGCATCCTCGCGCTCGTTGCCGCCGTCGTAAGCCTCGGCTACGTAGGCGCGGATCGCTCCGGCGTGGCGTTCGGACGGAATCACGTCGCGCGGGTCTCGGTGAGCGGGTTCATCGGCGGCGGCCGCTCGACGACCGAACTCCTGCGACGTGTCGGCGAATCGCGCTCGGTATCCGGCGTCGTGATCTCCATCAATTCGCCCGGGGGCACCACGTCCGGGGCGGAGGAGCTCTACCGCAACATCCGTCTCCTCGCCGAGAAGAAGCCCCTCGTGGCCTTCGTGGACGGCACCGCGGCGTCCGGCGGCTACATCACGGCGCTGGCGGCCGACCGAATCGTCGCCCGCGACACCTCGCTCGTCGGCTCGATCGGCGTCATCCTGCAGTACCCCCAGGTCTCCGAGCTGCTGGGCAAGATCGGCATCGACGTCGAGCAGGTGAAGTCGAGCCCCCTCAAGGCGGAACCGAGCGGCTTCAGGCCGACGCCTCCCGAGGCCCGCGAGGCGCTCCAAAGGGTCGTCAACGACACCTACGAGTGGTTCAAGGCGCTCGTCGCGACACGCCGCAACTACAACCCGACCGAGCTCAACGTCGTGGCCGACGGACGCGTGTGGAACGGGCGCCAGGCCCTGTCGCTCAAGCTCGTGGACGAACTCGGCAGCGAGCGGGACGCGATCGCCTGGCTCGAACGCGAGAAGGGCGTCGAGCGCAACCTCCCGGTCCGCGACTGGCGACCGCGCAGCAGCACCGACCTTTCCGTGTTCTCGTGGGCGGCGCTCGGCGCCGACCTCCTCGGCTTCGCGGGGGCCGCCGACGGCCTCAGGCGCGCGGCCGCATCGATCGAGGTTGTCAAGCTTGACGGTCTTCTGGCCGTCTGGCACCCTGGACTCGAAAAATAAAGCAACGCCAACGGCCTAGCACCGATATGATCAAATCCGAGCTCGTGCTCAAGATTGCTGAGCAGAATCCGCATCTCTATCAGCGCGATGTCGAGAATATCGTCAACGCGATTCTCGACACGATCGCCGACGCGCTGACCCGTGGCGATCGGGTGGAACTGCGCGGATTCGGGGCCTTCTCGGTCAAGAAGCGCGACGCGCGGACCGGGCGGAACCCGCGCACCGGCGAAACCGTCTCCGTTTCCGAGAAGGTCATTCCCGTGTTCAAGACGGGCAAGGAAATGCGCGCGCGCCTCAACACTCTGCCGGCTCACCCCCCGCTCAAAATGGCGGCGCGCGCCCGCTGATCCGAAGGGACGCGACGCATGATCCGGTTTCTCAAAGCCCTGCTTCTCTTGCCCGTCGCCGTTCTCGTGGTGCTTCTGGCCGTCGCCAACCGCGCCCCCGTGCGGATCTCGCTCGATCCGTTCTCGCAGGATGCGCCGGAATTCGCGACGCAGGTGCCGCTGTACGCGGTGATCTTCGCCGCCGTGATGCTCGGGGTGGTGATCGGCGGGACGGCGACCTGGCTCACACAGGGCAAGCACCGGCGCGCCCGGCGCCAATACCGCCGGGAGGCGCAGCACCTCAAGACCGAAACCGAACGGTTGCGGGCCCAGGCTGCGCCCTCCGGGATGACGGCTCTGCCGCCGGTGCGCAGCGCCTGATCGCCGCATGCGAGTCGTCGCGGCAAACGAGATCGACCGCCTCCTCGACTTCCCCGCCCTGATCGAGGCGCTCGCGGAGGCGTTTCGCAGCGAGATCGTCGTCCCGATCCGTCATCACCACGAGATCGAGCGCGACGGCAGCCCGGCCACGCTCCTCATCATGCCGGCCTGGACCGGCGCGGCTTCGGCTCGCGGATTCCTCGGCGTCAAGATCGTCTCCGTTTTCCCCGACAACGGCGCGCGCGACCTGCCGAGCGTGCTCGGCACCTATCTCCTCATGGACGGCGCGACGGGCGAACCGCGCGCCGCGCTCGACGGCGCCCGCCTGACGGTGTGGCGCACGGCCGCCGCATCGGCCCTCGCGGCCCGGTTTCTGGCGCGGGAGGACGCAAGCCGCATCGTGGTGGCGGGCGCCGGCGCGCTCGCGCCTTTCCTCATCCGGGCCCATATGAGCCAGCGGCCGATCCGCGCAGTCGCGCTCTGGAACCATCGCCCGGAGAAAGCGGAGGCTTTGGCGGCCGCGCTCCGGGCGCAGGGACTTCCCGTGACCGCGACCCGCGATCTCGAGGCCGCCGTGCGCGACGCCGACCTCGTGTCCTGCGCGACGCTCTCCGGGTCGCCGATCGTGCGCGGCGCCTGGCTGAAGCCCGGCGCCCATCTCGACCTCGTCGGCGCGTACAATCTGCGCATGCGCGAAGCCGACGACGAGGCCCTGCGGCGGGCTCAGCTCTACGTCGATACGGATGCCGCCCTCACGGAAGGCGGCGATGTGGCGCTCGCCCGCCGCAGCGGCGCCATTGCCGACGGGCACATTCGCGGCAATCTGTTCGGCCTGTGTCGCGGGACCGTCCCGGGGCGCCAGGATGCCGACGCGATCACCGCCTTCAAGTCGGTCGGCACCGCGATCGAGGATCTGGCTGCGGCGATGCTGGTGTGGCGCAATCTGCCCGAAGCGTCGTAAGCGTGCGTCATGGCGAACGTCGTCAAGATCTGCGGGCTTTCGACGCCGGAGGCCCTCGACGCTGCCCTCGCGGCGGGCGCGGATCTCGTGGGCTTCGTCCGTTTCCCGAAAAGCCCGCGCCATCTCGAGCTCGAGCCCGGTCGCGCGCTGTCCGAGCGCGCCCGAGGCTACGCCCTGCGGGTGGCGCTCCTCGTCGACCCCGATGATGCGGAACTGGAGCGCACCGTCGCAGCGCTCGATCCCGACCTCCTGCAGCTGCACGGCCGCGAGACGCCGGCGCGCGTGCGGGCGATCCGGGCGCGGTTCGGCCGGCCGGTGATGAAGGCGATCGGCATCGCGGATGCCGCGGACGTCCCCGCGATCAGCGCGTATCGGGCCTGCGTCGACCGCGTCCTCCTCGATGCCAAGCCGCCCCGCACGGCCGAGGCGCTCCCCGGCGGCAACGGGCTGCCGTTCGACTGGCGCCTCCTGGCCGGACTTGACCCGTCCGTCTCCTTCATGCTGTCAGGAGGCCTCAACGCCGCCAACGTGACGGCGGCGATCGCGCTCACGGGCGCGCGCGCCGTCGACGTGTCGTCGGGCGTGGAGAGCCGGCCGGGGCAGAAGGATCCGGCCCAGATCGAGGCTTTCATCCGGGTTGCTCGTGCGGCCTGGGCCGCCTCAGAGCAGAGAGCACCAGCGTGACCGTTGCCCAGACGCCCAACTCCTTCCGGACCGGACCGGACGAGCGCGGCCATTTCGGCGTGTTCGGCGGGCGCTTCGTGGCCGAGACCCTGATGCCGCTCATTCTCGAGCTGGAACACGCCTACGACGCCGCGAAGAACGACCCGGCGTTCCACGCCGACATGGCGTACTTTCTCGACGCACTACATCGGCCGCCCGAGCCCGCTCTATTTCGCCGAGCGCATGAGCGAGCATCTCGGCGGCGCCAAGATCTACTTCAAGCGCGAGGAGCTGAACCACACCGGCGCGCACAAGGTCAACAACGTGCTCGGCCAGATCCTGCTCGCCCGGCGCATGGGCAAGCGGCGGATCATCGCGGAGACCGGCGCGGGCCAGCACGGCGTCGCGACCGCGACGCTGTGCGCGCGCTTCGGCCTCGATTGCGTGGTCTACATGGGCGCCGTCGACGTGGAGCGCCAGAAGCCGAACGTCTTCCGCATGAAGATGCTGGGTGCCGAGGTGGTGCCGGTGCAGGCGGGCACCCGGACCCTCAAGGACGCCATGAACGAGGCCCTGCGCGACTGGGTCACCAACGTCCACGACACTTTCTACTGCATCGGCACGGTGGCGGGCCCGCATCCCTATCCCGCGATGGTGCGCGACTTCCAGTGCGTGATCGGGCACGAAACCCGCGAGCAGATGATGCAGGCCGAAGGCCGCCTTCCGGACTCGCTGATCGCGGCCATCGGCGGGGGATCCAACGCGATCGGGTTGTTCCATCCGTTCCTCGACGACCGCCAGATCGAGATCTACGGTGTCGAGGCCGCGGGCCACGGCCTCTCGGGCCTGCACGCCGCCTCGCTCGCGGGCGGTCGCCCCGGCGTGCTGCACGGCAACCGCACCTACCTCCTCATGGACGACGACGGCCAGATCCAGGACGCGCACTCGATCTCCGCCGGGCTCGACTACCCGGGCATCGGGCCGGAGCATGCCTGGCTGCACGAAGTCGGCCGCGTCAAGTACCTCTCGGCCACCGACGACGAGGCGCTCGCAGCCTTCCAGCTCTGCTGCCGGCTCGAGGGCATCGTGCCGGCGCTCGAGCCCGCCCACGCGATCGCGAAAGTCATGGAAATCGCACCCAATAAGCCGAAGAACCACCTCATGGTGCTCAACCTCTCGGGCCGCGGCGACAAGGACATTTTTACCGTGGCGGAGCATCTGGGAGGCGGATTGTGAACTCCCGCATCGAAGCCCGCTTCGCGAAATGCCGCACGGAAGGGCGGGCCGCCCTGGTCGACGTATGTCATGGCGGGGGACCCCGATCCCGAGACGTCGCTCGCCGTCCTGAAAAGCCTGCCGAAAGCGGGCGCCGACATCGTCGAGTTCGGCATGCCGTTCACCGATCCGATGGCCGACGGCCCCGCGATCCAGGCGGCGGGGCTGCGCGCTCTCAAGGCCGGCCTGAACGCGCCGAAGACGCTCGACCTCGTGCGCCGCTTCCGCGAGGAGGATGCGGAGACGCCCGTCATCCTCATGGGCTACTTCAATCCGATCTATCAATACGGGGTCGAGCGGTTCCTCGCCGATGCCGGGGAGGCCGGGGTCGACGGACTGATCGTCGTCGATCTGCCCCCGGAGGAGGACGACGAGCTCTGCCTGCCTGCGCTGAAGGCCGGCCTGGCCTTCATCCGCCTCGCCACGCCGACCACGGACGACCGGCGTCTGCCCGCGGTGCTCGCGAACACGGCCGGTTTCGTCTATTACGTCTCGATCACCGGCATCACGGGCGCCGCGACACCGGACTTCGGCAAGGTCGCGGCCGCGGTGGAGCGGATCAAGCGGCACACGCCGCTGCCGGTGGTCGTGGGCTTCGGCGTGAAGAACGGTCGCCATGCCGCCGCGATCGCGCATGCGGCCGACGGGGTGGTCGTCGGAACCGCCGTCGTCGAGGCCCTCAAGGGGTCGCTCGACGAGAGCGGCCGAGCGACCTCGCAAACCGTCGAGGCCGTCACCACCTTGGTGAGGGATCTGAGCGCCGGCGTGCGCTCGGTCGTGAAGGCCGAAGCGGCTTGATGCCGTCGGGGCGGTCCCGGGACCTGAACCGAGGATCGGCCCGGCGGTCCGCGCCTTCCGCGACGATGCGGAGCAAAGCCGTGGATGCCCGGCTCGACGGCCGGGCATGACGGAGAGGATTGGAACATGAACTGGATCTCCGAGGTCGTCCGGCCGAAGATCAAGACGCTGTTCAAGCGCGAGACGCCGGACAATTCCTGGATCAAGTGCCCGGAATCCGGACAGGTCGTCTTCCACAAGGACGTGGAGGCGAACCAGTGGGTGATCCCGGGTTCCAACCACCACATGCGCGTCTCGGCGACGCAGCGCCTCAAGCTGATGTTCGACGGCGGCACCTGGCTCGACGTCCCGCTGCCCGAGGTCGCCGCCGACCCTCTGAAGTTCCGGGACGAGAAGCGCTATTCCGACCGGCTGCGCGACGCTCGCACCAAAACCGGCCAGCAGGACGCGTTCAAGATCGGGTTCGGCCGCGTCGACGAGCTGCCGATGACGATCGCGGTCCAGGATTTCGGATTCATGGGCGGATCGCTCGGCATGGCGGCCGGGGAGGCCTTCATCAAGGGGGCGGAGACCGCCGTCGAGAAGCGCACGCCCTACGTCCTCTTCGCGGCGTCCGGCGGCGCCCGCATGCAGGAGGGGATCCTCTCGCTCATGCAGATGCCGCGCACCACCGTCGCGGTGCGACGCCTGCGCGGCGCCAGGCTGCCCTACATCGTGGTGCTCACGAACCCGACCACCGGCGGCGTGACGGCGTCCTACGCGATGCTCGGCGACGTGCATCTCGCCGAGCCCGGGGCGCTCATCGGCTTTGCCGGACCGCGCGTCATCGAGCAGACGATCCGCGAGAAGCTGCCCGACGGCTTCCAGCGCGCCGAATACCTCAAGGAGCACGGGATGGTCGATCAGGTCGTGCACCGCCATGAGCTGAAGGCGACCATCGCCCGGCTGTCGCGCCTGTTCATGAAGACGCCCGTCGCCTTGCCGGCGGCGGCGGAGTAAGAGCTCGCGCGTGAGTTCGTCCGACGCTCTGATTGCGCGCTTCCTCGCCCTCCACCCGAGAACCATCGACCTTTCGCTCGACCGCATCGAGCGGCTGCTCGCGCAGCTCGGAAACCCGCAGCGCCGGCTGCCTCCGGCGATCCATGTGGCGGGCACGAACGGCAAGGGGTCGACCATCGCGTTCATGCGCGCGATCCTCGAGGCCGCGGGGCTCGCGGTGCATGTCTACACCTCGCCCCATCTCGTGCGCTTCCACGAGCGCATCCGGCTCGGCGCGCTCGGCGGCGGGCGCTTCGTCGACGAGGACCGCCTCGTCGAGGCGCTGAGCCGGTGCGAGACCGTGAACGCGGGCGCGCCGATCACCGTGTTCGAGATCACGACCGCGGCGGCGTTCCTGCTCTTCGCCGACACGCCGGGCGACGTGCTGCTCCTGGAAGTCGGACTCGGCGGACGCCTCGACGCGACGAACGTGATCGACGCGCCTGCCGCAAGCGTCGTCACGCCGATCGGCTACGACCACGCGGAGTACCTCGGCGAGACGATCGAGAAGGTGGCGTTCGAAAAGTCCGGGATCTTCAAGCGCGGGTGCCCGGCGGTGATCGCGCCGCAGGATTACCCGGCCGCCGACGCGGTGCTCGCCGAGCGCGCCGAAGCTCTCGGAGCGAACCCGATCTTCATCGGGCAGCAGGACTTCTCGGTCCACGAGGAACGCGGCCGCCTCGTCTATCAGGACGAGGCCGGGTTGCTCGACCTGCCGCGCCCGCGCCTCGCCGGGCGCCACCAGTTCACCAACGCCGGGACCGCCATCGCGGCCCTGCGCGCGGCCGGATTCGGGGGGTTCGAAACCGCGGCCTTCGAGACCGGACTGACCCGCGCGGACTGGCCCGGCCGCCTGCAGCGCCTCAGCCGCGGCCGTCTCGTGACCCTGGCGCCCGAGGGCTGCGAGCTCTGGCTCGACGGCGGCCACAACCTCGATGGAGCCCGCGTGCTCGCCGCCGCGATGGCGGACCTGAGCGAGCGCGGCGACGCGCCGCTCGTGCTGATCGCCGGCATGCTGAGCACCAAGGATTCGGAGGGCTTCTTCAGGAGCTTCCTCGGACTCGCCCGCGAGGTGATCGCGGTGACGATCCCGGGCCAGATGGCGGCGCGCCCGGCCGAGGAGGTGGCGGCCATCGCCGAGGGGGTCGGCTTCACGACGTCGACCCAGCCCAGCATCGAGGCGGCCCTCGCCTCCCTCCACGACTACGTCTGGGACCAGCCGCCGCGCGTGCTGATCTGCGGCTCGCTCTATCTCGCAGGCGAAGTGCTGGCCGCGAACGGGACGCCGCCGCAGTAGCTCGATCACGCGTGAACGATCACGAGCCGCTTTCGCGGCAGCTTTTCTCCTGGACCGCGGACCCTCGGACGCACGCGCTCGGGAGGCGCCTCAGACGGAGGCCTGGATCCAGCGGCTCAAATCCCCCTTCGGGGCGGCGCCGACCTTCTGGGCCGCGAGCTTGCCGTCCTTGAACAGCATCAGGGCGGGGATCGAGCGGATGCCGAGCTTCGAGGCGATCTGCGGGTTCTCGTCGACGTTGAGCTTGGCGATCTTCACCTTCCCGGCCATCTCGTTGGAGATCTCCTCGAGCGCCGGGCCGATCATTCGGCAGGGTCCGCACCACTCGGCCCAGAAATCGACGACGACGGGCTCGGCGGATTTCAGGACGTCCTGCTCGAAGCTCGCATCGGTCACCTTCACGGTCGCCATCACGTCACCTTGGTTGCTGAGAGCGGCGCCCCGGCGCCGACGGGTGCGGCCAACGTAGGAAGAGGGGCTCAGGGAATCAAGGCGAGCTCCGCAGCGGCTCACGCCGCTTTGATCCCGGCAAGCGCGCCGCCCATCTCGGCTTCGGTGAGCTCGCGGATCGCCGGACCCGACGTCCAGATCAGGAATGCGCGCACCCGCCGCCCGGGAAAGATCTCGCACAGCAGCGTGCGATAGAGCGCGAGCTGCGCCGCATAGGCCACCGGAACCGGCTCCTCGGCTCCAGGCGGGCGCACGCTGGTCTTGAAATCGGCGAGCAGCACCTCGTGCGCGAGGACCGCGAGGCGGTCGATCTGGCCCAAGACCGCGACCTCGCCCGCGCGGGTCGCGATCCGACCCGCGATCGGGGCCTCGGCACGGGAGCCTGGACCGAACAGCGGCTGGAGAGCCTCGTGGGTGAGGACGCCCAGGGTATCGCGGACGATGTGCTCGCGCTCGTCGCGGGACAGGCTCGGCGCCCGCGCGGCCACATAGGCGCGCGCGGCCTCGGCCCAGCGCTCGAACGGAAGTCCCGGCAGCCGCTCCAGCAGGGCATGGATGAGGATGCCGCGCCGCCGGGCCTGCGGCGCAAACGGACCGTCGCCCGCCCGGTGCCGGCGGTCGGCAGCGCCGAGCGCGCTCGAGGGGCGCAGCGGCGGCACCGCCTCGGGCTCGGGTTCGACGAGACCGTGCAGCCAGGCCGGCGCGTCAAGCGTCGTCGTCGCGGCCGGGACTTCGGCCGGCGTCGCGGAGCGGACCGGCTCGCGATCGCGCCACACATCCGCTTCGAGCGGCTCGTAGGGCATTCGCGTCCGGATCAGGCCGCCGACGTCCTTGGTGAGCGCCCGCCGGATCATCTCGCACCAGGCGTTGTGAGGCGCGTCGCTCCGGCCCGTGAGATAAGGCGCGATCACGAGACGGTCCCGGGCGCGCGTCATGGCGACGTAGAGAAGCCGGTTGTGCTCCTCGCGGGCGAGCGCTTGCACGGTCTCGCGGGCGGCGGCCGCGAGGGGGCAGTCCTGCCCCTTCGAGGGCGACCAGACCGGGACCTCGCCGCCGCAGGGCAGCCCCACCGTGAGCAGCGGCGGGACCCGGCCAAGTTCCTCGCAGCCGTCGACCACCACCACGACGGGGGCCTCGAGGCCCTTCGAGCCGTGCACCGTCATGACGCGCACCTCGTCGCGCCCGGCGTCGAGATCGCGCTTGACGGTGTGTCCGGTGGGCTCGCGACCGCCCGAAGGCTCGTAGCGGGAGAGGAACGCGGTCAACGAAGGGGCCTCGAGCGCCGCCTCGGCCTGATGGGCGGAGCAGAGGAAAACGTCGATCGCATCGCCGGCCTCGCCGCCGAGCCGCGCGACGAGCCGCGCCCGGCCGCCCTGCGGGCCGAGAAGCGACACGAAGAACCCGAACGGGCCGTGGTCGCGGGCGAGATCCCTCCAGGCGCGCAGGGCCTCGAGGCCGCGCCGCGCCGCATCGTCTCCGGCGCGCGCGTGGCGTTCGAGCGCGCTCACGAGCGCCTCGTCCTCGGCGCGCATCGCGGCGATGCGGATCAGGTCGTCGTCGGTCAGTCCCACGAGGGGCGATTTCAGGGCCGTCGCGAGGGTGAGATCGTCGTCCGGCAAAAGGGCTGACCGTGCGGCGGCGACGAGATCGAGCACGGCGATGTGCTCGCTCACCTTCAGCCTGTCCTGGCCCGCGACGGGCACGCGCGCCGCCCGCAGGGCTCGGATGACGGCCTCGAAGGCCGGGCCGCGCCGGCGCATGAGCACCAGGATGTCGCCCGGCCTCCTGATGCGGCCCCACTCGTCGCCTTGCGTCGTCCAGCATTGGATCGCCTTCGCGACGCGCTGCGCGACGACGATCGGCGGGGAGGAGCTTTCGGGCTGGTCGACCGGCGCGGTCCAGGCGTCCGGCTCCGCGTCTCCCTCCTTCATCTGCGTCGGCCACAGCTCGACATGGCCCGGCGCCTCCGGCCGCGCGCTCGTGTGGACCGTGCCGACCGCGGCGTCCGCGAAGGACAGGCCCCGGTAGTGATCCGGGAGCGCGAAGGTCGCGTCCACCGCGGAAAGGACCGCGCCGGCGGAACGGAACGAGAGGGTGAGCGAAACGTCCTCGAACGCGAGGCCGGCATCGCGAGTGCGCTTCAGCCAGAGTCGCCGGCTGTCCTCGAACTTGTGCGGCGCGGCGCCCTGGAAGGAGTAGATCGACTGCTTCGGATCGCCGACCGCGAACAGCGTGCGCACCACCTCGCGCGCGCCCTCGCCCGCCGTGAAGTCCTCGGTCAGGAGGCGCAGGATCTCCCATTGCTCGGGATTGGTGTCCTGGGCCTCGTCGACGAGAACGTGGTCGATGCCGCGGTCGAGCTTGTAGAGGATCCACGCGGCCTCGCCACGCGCAAGGAGTTGCAGCGTCTTCTCGATCAGATCGTCGAAGTCGAGGGCGCCGAGCTGTGCCTTGTTGCGCTCCACGCGGGCATGGATCTCCGTCGCCAGCACGAAGAGGGCGCGGGTGCGCTCCACGGCCCGGGCGGCCTTGCGCCGCGCCTCGAGCGCGACGAGGCGCGACTGTTCGGCGATCAGCCGGTCCTGGAGGTCCCGGCCGGCGCGTTTGGTGACGATGCTGGCTCGCGGTTTGCCCTCGTTCGTGAAGAAGACTTTGAGGTAGTGTCCGAGCCGTTCCCCGGGATCGTCCGCGGCTGCGGCCGCCGCGAGCGCCTCGGCCTGATCCCGATCGGAGATGGATGTGCCGGCGCGCAGTCGATCCGCGACGGATCGGCAATCCGCCGCATCGAGGCCGCCCTCCAGCATGGCGCGCTCGATCTCCGCTGCGGTTTCGCCCGCTTTAAGACCGAGGGCGCCGGCCAGGCGGTCGAGCATCGCGTCGGGCCCCTCCCGATGGCGCAGGAAAGCGCGCTTGCCGACCGCGTCCTTGACGGCCTTTCGCAGCGACTCGCCGGCGCCCTCGAGGCTGATCGCCTGCAGGGCGTCGCGGAAGCGCTCGTGGGCGGCGCCGCCGTTCGCGGCGTCCGCGAGCACGTTGTCGATCGCGCGGTCGATCGCCTCTTCGACCTGCGCCTCGTCGAGAACCGCGAAGCGGGCCGGCACGTTGGCCTCGAAGGGCACGAGGTGCAGCAGGCGCTCGCAGAACGCGTGAATCGTCTCGATCTTGAGACCGCCAGGCGTTTCCACCGCCCGCGCGAACAGGCGGCGAGCGAGCCGCATCTGGTCGGGACCCGGCGGCTCGCCCTGCAGGTCCGCGAGCTCCTCGCGCAGCCGCTCCTCGTCCTGCGTGACCCAGCGGCCGAGGCGCTCGAAGACGCGGATCGCCATGTTGGCCGCGGCCGCCTTGGTGAAGGTCAGGCACAGGATCCGCCCCGGCGGCGCGCCGCCGAGGAGGAGGCGCACCACTCGGTCGGTGAGAACCTTGGTCTTGCCGGCGCCGGCGTTGGCGGACACCCAGGCCGAGGCGCGGGGGTCGGAGGCGCGCCGCTGCGCGAGCCGGGTCAGATCGTCGACGACGAGACGCTCGACGAAGCTCATGGCTCGTCGCCCTCCTGGTTCGCGAGCGACCATTCCTGGACCCGGGCGAGATGGTCGTAGGCACCGGATCGCTTTGCGTATTTCGGAAAGGGTCGCGATGCGAACCCGACCTCGCCGGAGAGATAGCGGGCGATCATGCCCTTCAGCCGCTCTCCGTGCTCGGCGACGAGATCCGCCACCGAGCGTGGGTCGCCCTTCGGGGAGTCGATGGGACGCTCGTTCAGCGGTTGGCGCCCCCCGGTGGTGTGCACGTAGAGCAGGGCCGGCGTGCCTTGCGCTTTCGGGAGGCCGCGGAACGCGCCGTGGATCAGCATCGCGGCTTCGAGCGTCAGCTGCGGCGCGAATCCGGCGAACACCTCCTTGACGCTCGGGACCGCTCCAGTCTTGAAATCGACGACCACGAAGCCGCCGTCGCGCCGGACCTCGATCCGGTCCGCGCGGGCGCGCAGCGTGAAGGCGCTGCCGTCGGCGAGCGCGATCGGCCAGGAGCCCGACACCTCCGCGTGGACGCGGGCGATCTCGCCCCTGCGCCGCTGCTCCCAGACGACGAACTCGCTCGCGAGCCGCTCGAAGCGCGGCCACCACTCGGCGTAGAGTTCCGGATAGGCGTCGGCGAGAGGCAGGAAGGCGTCTTGTCCGAGCTGCAGCAGGACTTCGAGGGCTTGCGGCGGGAGTCCTTCCGGCGCCTTGCCCGCGAAGCCGCCAAGCACGTCGTGGATGATGGTGCCCCGGTCGGCGGCGCTTGGGATGAGCGCCAGCGGGGCGAGCGCGTCGAGCTTGAGGACGTGGCGGGCGAAGATCGCGTACGGGTCGCGGACCAGGGTCTCGACGTCGGTGACGCTCAACGACCGCGGAATGAGGATCGGATCCGGCTTCGGCGCCGGCCGGGCCAGCGGCTCGGGAGCCGTCAAGGGCTCGTCGAGCTGGCGCGCCAGGGCCCGGTAGCGATTGCCGCCCGCGAGGAGCTCTTTCCAGACCTCGTCGCCCACGAAGGCCTTGAGACGCTGGAGCAGGCGCGAGGGAACCATGGGAGTCGAATCGCGCTTCTGCGCCCGCGTGATCACGACGTCGCGGCAGCCCAGCGCCTGCACGAAGTCATGCGCGGTCTGGCCGATGCGCCGCTCCGGCGGCGTCAGGCCCACGCGGGCGCGCATCGGGCGGTTGAGGAAGGCGTCGGCTTCGGTCCGCGGCGGCCAGGTGCCCTCGTCGAGGCCGCCGAGCACGACCCGATCGACGTCGAGGAGGCGGGCTTCGAGCAGCCCCAGGATCTTGAGGCGGCGGTGCGTCGAGCGCGGCGCCGCCTGGAGCACCCGCTGCTTCGCGAGCGTCGTGAAGAAGGCCGGGTAGTCGGCGAACCGGCCGAGCAGGTCGCCGACTTGCGTGAGGGCGAGGTCGTCGAAGAGCGCGGCCAGCGCTTCGCCGGCCTCATCGTCCGCCGGATCGCCGGCATCCTCGCCGGGATCGGTCAGGCGCTCGACCACCTCGCCGTGCAGAGTGGAGAGGCGCAGGAGATCGAGCCTGTCCTCGCCGTGATGTTCGGCCGTGAAGGTCGCGAAAGCGCGCGCAAGGCGTTCGATGAGCGCGTCCGCAAGGTCCCAATCCTCGTCGCGGAGGCGCTTCCATGGCCGCGGCGTATGGCGAGACGTCGCACCGCGCCTCAACGCGAGCGCCTCGCGCAGGCCCGAAAGGCCCGGACGCGGAGCCGGGCCGCGGAGCACGCCGATTTCGAGCACGCTCGCGGCGCGCTCGACGCGCTCGCGCGCCCAGCCGAGGCGCAGGCCGGGATGGGCGAGAAGCGCCAGCACCCGAACGGGGTGAAAGTCGAGGGCCGCCGCGTCGGCGGCGAGCCGGGCGAGACGGCCGGCCGTCGTCTCCGCGAGGGTCACCCCGGCCGAGTCCTCCACGACGACGCCCCATCGCGACAACTCCGCCGTCACCCGCCTCGCGAGGGAGCGGTCCGGGGTCACGAGGGCCGCCGTCCGGCCGGGACGCGCAAGGGTCTCGCGCAGGGCGAGCGCGATGGCGAGCGCCTCCTCGCGTTCGTCGGTCGCCTCCACGAGGGCGAGGCCTTGCGTGCCGGCTTCGCTCAGCGCGAGGCGCTCGGAGGCGGGCATGACCGACCACAGGTGGGTGGTGTCGGCCGGACGCAGCACTTCCGACAGAAGACGCTCGCGAGAGGCGAAGCCCGAGGCGGGGCGCCTCAGGAGCTCCACATCGGAACGGCCGACGCGCAGATGCCGCTCGAGCAAGCCGTGGAGGATCGCCTGCGGATGTCCGTGCACCGGGTCGGTCTCGCCGCGACCGGCTCCGCCGATCGCCCGCCAGCTCGCCTCGTCGAGATGCGTATCGAGACCCGGGAGCACCACGGCGCCGTTCGGCAGGCCCGCGATGGCGGCGAGGAGGGCGGCGGTGGCCGGGACCGAGCCCGTCGAGCCGGCGGCGACGATCGGCGCTTGCGGACGCTCGCGCAGGAGACGCTTCGCCTCGGCGGCGATGAGAAGATTGCGCCGTTGCGCAGGATCGCTCGCCTGCCGCTCGTGAAGGATGCGTGGCCAGTTCTCGGCAACGATCCGCACGAAGTCGCGGGTGATCTCGAAATAGCGCGAGTAATCGGCGTCCACGGCGGTGGCGAGCTTGTCCCAGCCGACCTCCTCGGTCGTGAACGCATCCATGAGGGCCTCGAGGTCGCCCGCAAGGCTCACCGCATCGGCGGGCGAGGCGGGCACCAGGAACGGGACCCCGGGCCCGAGCCGCAGGAGGTCGCGATCGATTTGCGCGGACCAAAGCTGCACGAGGCGGGTCAGGATCAGGCGCCGCTCCAACGGCGCGATCGGCGGGCGCAGCGCGTCCAAGGGCGCGAAGTCGGTGGTTTCCCCGGCGACCCCCGCGAGGTCGAACGCGGCGTCCTCCGCTTCGCCGAGGGGAACGATCCGCGGCAGGAGCTGCGCGCGGCCGTCGCTGCGGTCCGCGAGGAGCGCCGCGAGAGCGCGCGCGGCGCGCCTCGTCGGCAGATAGATCGTGGCGTCGGCAACGTCGCCGCCGACGAGGCGGCCTTCGAGAAGGGAGTCGACGAGGGTCGGCAGAAACGGGGAGCCGGGCGGAATCGAGAAAACGCGAGGCCCCCGGGACATGGCGCCTACCGCACGCTTTCCGCGAGGCATTCCTCGGCGGCCCTCAGCGACTGCGGATCGCCGACGTGAAGCCACTGCCCGTCGAGGCGCAGCCCATAGAGCCGGCCCGCCGCGAGCGCGCGGTCGTAGAGGAGGTTGGCCGAAAACGGCCCGTCGGGCGTGCCGGCAAGGACCTCCGGCTTCAGAATCGAGACGCCGGCGTACACGAAGGGCGTGATCTCGCGCTCCTGCCGGCGGCGCAGGCGGCCGTCGGCAGCCATCGCGAAGTCGCCGCGACCATCGTAGCCGACGCTCGTCGCCGTCGCCGCGACGAGCAGGAGGATGTCCATGCGCTGCGGGTCCCAGGCGTCCATGAAGCGCCGGAGGTTGGGCTGCGGTCCCTCGATCCAGAGCGAATCGGAATTGAGCGCGAGGAAGGGCGCGGCGCCGAGAAGCGGCAGCGCCTTCTTGAGGCCGCCGCCGGTTTCGAGGAGCTCCTCGCGCTCGTCCGAAATCGCGATCGCGGGCGAGGCGCGCCTCGCGAGGTGCGCTTCCATGCGATCGGCGAGATGATGCACGTTGACGACCACCCGCTCGATCCCGGCCTCCGCGAGGCGGTCGAGGCTGAAATCGATCAGGGGCTTTCCGCCCACCGCGACGAGAGGCTTCGGGGTCGTGGCGGTGATCGGACGCATGCGCGTGCCGAGGCCGGCGGCAAGCACCATCGCGCTCCGGATGCTGAGGAACTCGCGTCACCGGCCGGGCCGCTAGGCGTGGTCCTGAGCGGCCTGGAGCCCCGGCAGGTGCTTGTCGTACCAGCCCTTCACGCGCCGGAGGGCCGGATGGGCGAGGTTGCGCGACAGGTACGCCTCGATCCGCGGCAGGTGCGCCAGGTACTGCGGTTTGCCGTCGCGCCGATCGAGCCGCGCGAAGATCCCGAGCACCTTGGTGGCCCTCTGCGCGCCCATGATCGCATAGGCGCGGGCGAAGCTCGCGACGTCGAACTGCGGATCGGCAGCGCGGCGCTCGCGGGCATAGAGGCTGACGAGCTTCAGCTCGAGATCCGCGGGCACCGTCACGCGCGCGTCCTGGAGCAGGGAGACCACGTCGTAGGCGGGCGGGCCGAGCGCCGCATCCTGGAAGTCGATGAGACCGACGCGGCGGATCCCTTCGCGCGCGGCGAGCCAGATCAGGTTCGGCGAGTGGTAGTCGCGCAGGGTCCACGTGATCGGACCGCCCACGACCTCGATCAGGCACTCCGACCAGAGATGGACGAATTCCGCCCTGGCGGACCCGGAAACCTGGGTTCCCGAGCGAAGCGGCACGTACCAATCGAGGAGAAGCTCCGCCTCGATCAGGAACGCGTCCAGGTCGTAGCGCGGCAGCGCGTGGTCGCGGTCCCGCGTGACCGGGAGGATCGGGGGCAGGCTGCGGCCGTGAAGCTTGGCGAGGAGGCGAGTCGCTTCGCCGTAACGCTCCGGAATCGGGCCGCTCGCATCGACGATCGGTGCGGCGCCGAGATCCTCCACGACGAGGAGTCCGGCGTCGAGGTCCTCGCCGTAGATCTTGGGTGCGCTGAAACCCAGCGCCCGCAGGCCGCGATCCATGGCCACGAAGGCATGAACGGTTTCGGCGAGCTTCGCGATCGCGCTGTAGGGCTTGCC
The DNA here is from genome assembly GCA_963800985.1 of uncultured Alphaproteobacteria bacterium. Lineage (GTDB taxonomy): Bacteria > Pseudomonadota > Alphaproteobacteria > Rhizobiales > Beijerinckiaceae > Microvirga. The sequence goes on from CAWDDI010000033.1 coordinate 275,033, forward strand.
GCGACGCACCGGCGGACCGTCGGGGCGTGCGGGCGAGATCATGAGGATCGCGGTCTGCCCATCCGGCTTCACGAGACGCTCGTAGATCCGCGTCGAGGCGTCGCCCTGCATGGGAACGCGGGCCGCGTCGGCCCAGCCGACGTTGTTCACCAGGGTCCGGATGGCCTGCAGGCGCTCGAGGCGCGGCGCGAAGCTCCCGAATCCGGTGAGCGTCGCGATCCGCGCCTCCGGGTTCCCGGGTTTCATGTCGAGGCTGATATCGAGCCGCGTCGCCTTCAGGTCCGCTTCGGCGCGCTCGGGCCATTCGACCAGCGTGATCGCCTTTTCGGTCACCTCCTCCCAGCCGAGTTCCAAAAGCTCGTGTCCGCCGCCCAGGCGATAGAAATCCGCATGCACGACCGGGCCGTGCGGCAGATCGTAGACCTGCATGAGCGTGAAGGTGGGGCTCGGGACCTCGAGCCGGAAATCGCCCGCGAACCAGCGGATGAGGGCGCGCGCCAGGGTCGTCTTGCCCGCCCCGAGACCGCCCGAGAGGGTCACGAGGTCTCCGGGGCGCAGCTCCTCGGAGAGAACGCGCGCGAGATCCTCCGTCGCCTCCTGGTTCTCCAGAATAATCGTCCAGGTGGGCAGGATCGGGGTTTCCTCGACGATACGGGCCAGACCATGTGCCATCAACTCATCCTTGCCAAGCCGCTCGTAGCGGACCTCGTTAATTCCAGCTCCCGCCCGGTTCCGCCGTGCGCCGTCCCGCGTCCTCTGACCGCTCGCCGCAGCGGTCCCGTCTCGTTTCGGCCGGCCGCTTTGCGCAAGCGCCTTGCCGCTCTACTCGGCTGCGATCGGCGGCACCGACCGGGTCGAGCGACCGTCTTCCTGGCCCTCGTAGGGGAACGTACAGGTCACCGTCGTGCCGCTCCCCGGGGTCGAAACCAGGTCGATGCGCCCGCCGTGGAGTTCCACGAACGAGCGCACGATCGAGAGCCCCAGTCCGACGCCGCGGTGCCGCGTGCCGATCGTGTGGCTCTCGAAGCGGTCGAACACCCGTGCCTTCACGTCCGGCGGGATTCCGCGGCCGCGGTCCTCGACCTCGAGGATCACCTCGCTCGCCGTCTTGCGCGCGCCGACCCGGATGGTCTGGCCCGGCGAGGAGAACCCGACGGCGTTCGAGAGCAGGTTGAACAGGATCTGCCGCACGCGCTTGCCGTCGGCCACGAAGGAGCCGATGTCGTCGGGGGCATCGATCACCACGTGCAGGGCGCTTTCGGCGAGCCGGTCCTCAAGGCCCCGCATGGCCGCCTCGATGGTCGAGCGGATGTCGACGAGCTCGGGCACGAGTTCCATCGAGCCGGTGTCGATCGAGGCGAGGTCGAGGATGTCGTTGAGGATCGCGAGCAGCGCCGACGAGGAGCGCATGATGTGGCCCGCATATTCGCGCTGACGCGGATTGAGCGCACCCACCGTCTCGTCGCCCAGAAGCTGCGTGAAGCCGATGATGTTGGTGAGCGGCGAACGCAGCTCGTAGGAGACATGGTGCACGAAGTCGTCGCGCAGGCGGGACGCGCGCTCGAGCGCTTCGTTGCGCTCCAGCAGGGCGCGCTCGACGTTCACGCTCGCGGTCACGTCCACGAAGGTGAGGAGCGTCGCGCCGTCGGGCAGCGGCTGTGCCGTGCAGTCGAGGGCGGTGCCGTCGCGCCGTTCCATGCGGCAGGTGAGGCCCATCCGCATGTCGGGCAGCCCCGCCACCGCGCCGCGGATGTCGACCCAGGGCTCGTCCTGCGGCGCGAGAAGGCGGCAGCCGCGGACCACCGCATCGATATGGGGATGCTCGGCGAGCGTCTCCGGCTGCAGTTTCCACATGTCGCTGAAGGCGCGGTTCGCGAGCTTGAGGCGCCCGTCCATGCCGAACACCGCGATGCCCTCCTTGAGGGTATCGAAGGTCTCGCTCTGCACCCGCGTGAGAGCCGTGACCTTGGTTTCGAGAAGGAAGTGCTCGCTGACGTCGTCGAACAGGTACGTCACGCCGCCGTTCGGGTTCGGGTTCATGACGACGCGCAGGGAGCGCCGGTCGGGCAGGTGCCACCAGATCTCGCGCGGCTCGACGGCGCGGTAGGCGGAGAGCAGATCGCTCTTCCAGGCACGGAAATCCGCCTGCTCGGGGAGCTTGCGCAGGGCGCGCAGGCGGTCGAGCACCTCGCTGTCCGTGGGATGAAGGGCGAGGAACGCGGAGTCGAGCCCGAAGAGCCGCTGATAGGCCGCGTTGTGGAAGGCGAGGCGCTGCGCGGCATCGAAGATCGCGACGGCCGTCGGCAGCTGGTCGAGGGTGCGCACATGCGCATCCATCTGACGCTTCAACTCCGACTGGATGCCTTCGAGTTCGGATACGTCGACCGCGATGCCGGCGCTGCCGTTCGCGGTCGGGCGCTCGGTCACGTCGAGGACGTGGCGCTGGCCGGCCATGACCGCGGTGACGCGGGCGTCGTAGGGTGCGCCGCCGGCGCAACGGCGGCTCGCTTCCTCGCGCGTCGGGCGGTCGAGGAGTTCGAGGGAGCGTTCCGTCGCCTCCTCGAGGCTTCGCGCCTCCACGGCCCTGAGATAGGCCTGATTGGCCCAGGCGAGCCGGTTGTCGCCGTCGCGGATCCAGAGCGGGTGCGCCATCGTGTCGAGAAGCGCCGTCGTGGCCTGCAGATCGGCGCGCGCGGCATTGAGTTCCGAGCGTGCCCGAAGCAGATCGGAACGGTCGCCGGTGACGTCCCTGAGGCGCAGGATGGCGCGTCCGCCGAGGGTGCGGCCCTCCACGTCGATGAAGCTGTGAGCGAGGCTGCGGACGGTGAACCGAAAGGCCTCCCCGCGCTGCCTGAGAGACTCGAGCGCGCTCTCCAGAACGGCCGCGTCCGCAGGCGCGATCCAGGCCCCGAAGGCGAGCACCCGCTTCCCCGTGGCGCCCTCGCCCGCGATCGTCGGATCGCCCTCGAAGCGGGCCTCCTTGTCGCGCCCGTTCCAGCTGATGATGAGCTGACGCTCCGAGGCCATCAGCAGCTCGGCCCGATCCTGCGCGGTGCGCAGGCTCGCGAGCTCTCCTCTCAGCGCGTGCTCGCGGTGCGCCCACTCCCGCCGTTCGCGCATGAGGAGGAGGGATGCCGCCGTCGCGACCGCGACCGAGCCGATGACGAGCGTAAACGAGGTCGCGCTGTGGAAATCGAAGACCGTCAGGAAGCCGAGAAGGTCGGAAGCGGCCTCCGTGACGGACAGAACGCCCTGCGCCAGAGCCGGCTCGGAGACGCCTGCGAGAAGCGACCCGAGGGCTGCCGTCCGGAGCCTGTCACGGGTGACGGAGGACCCGCCTTCTGACTGTCTCGGCCCTCCTTGCCCGGCCATGCCGTGCCGCCCTCCCCCCAATGCCCACAAGGCCCTCGCGGGAGGGCGAAACGATCCAAGCCCGAAGCGAACCCGAATGCAGCGGCAACGCGCGCGTTCGGACGAACGGAACAGACCGCGGCGCCTCCAACGCCAAACCGGCCGGACGAATCGCGTTCACTGTAGACCGCTGGCAAGTTCGCCAGAAAGAGCTTTAAGGCCGCTTTAAGGTTCCTGGGGGGAAGCTGTGGACAATTGGTCAAGCCTGTTGCGAAGAGGCCACGTTCGGTCCTTGGGGCTGATTCCACGGACGGAATCACGCCTGCCCCTGCGCGCGGCATCACCCCGCGAAGGCCGGCCGGTGACCAGCGTCCCGGGCGGCGTTCGGTTTTCGACGCCCTTGCGAGGGCGCGCTCGCGTCCCGGCGGGAAGCCGAGAGTGCGCCGACGTCTCCGGTCGGCCGCGAACCGGTCGCCCGCGGGTGCTGCGCTGCCGCGCCGCTTTATTCTCCTGCGCGCCGCTGCTACAACCCGGGCCATGTTCGCGGATCCCGAGCGGCGACCTCTTCGAATTACCGGCCCGGCCCTTGCTTGACGGCAAAGGTCCGGGCTCCGTCCGTTTCGCCCCGAGATCCCCTTTTATGGCGCCCACCGCGCGGCGCCCGCAACAGATGCCATGAACGAACCGACGCAAAAAAGCGCCCCCTCGGGGCGCGACTATTCCGAGACCCTGTTCCTGCCTCAGACCGAATTCCCGATGCGGGCCGGTCTGCCGCAGCGCGAGCCGTTGCTGCTGCAGCGCTGGAACGCGATGAGGCTCTACGAGCGCCTGCGCGAGGTCCAGAAAGGCCGCCCGCGCTTCGTGCTGCACGACGGGCCGCCCTACGCCAACGGCAACATCCATATCGGGCACGCGCTGAACAAGATCCTGAAGGACGTCGTGGTCCGCTCGCAGGGCATGCTCGGCTTCGATTCCAATTACGTGCCGGGCTGGGACTGCCACGGCCTTCCGATCGAATGGAAGGTCGAGGAGCAATACCGCGCCAAAGGCAGGGACAAGGACGACGTGCCCGCGGTCGAGTTCCGCCGGGAGTGCCGGGCCTTCGCGGAGCACTGGATCGGGGTGCAGCGCGAGGAGTTCAAGCGGCTCGGCGTCGAAGGCGACTGGGCGGACCCCTACACCACCATGGCCTATGACGCCGAGGCGCAGATCGCCCGCGAGATCATGAGCTTCGCGGTGACGGGCCAGCTCTATCGCGGCTCGAAGCCCGTGATGTGGTCCTCGGTCGAGAGGACGGCGCTCGCCGAGGCCGAGGTCGAATACCACGAGAAGACCTCGCCCACGGTCTGGGTGCGTTTCCCGATCGCCAAGACCCTCGACGGCGATCTCGAGGGCGCCGCGGTGCTGATCTGGACCACCACCCCGTGGACCATCCCCGCGAACCGCGCCATCGTCTTCGGGTCGGAGATCGAGTACGGCCTGTACCGCGTCACCGAGGCGCCGCCCGACAACTGGGCGAAGGTCGGCGATCGATTCGTCATCGCCGACGAGCTCGCGGGCGACGTTTTCGCGGCGGCCCGCGTCGCGGGTTTCGAGCGCGTCAAGGACGTGCTGCCCGTGATGATCGAGCGCTGCGCCCACCCCTTCACGAGGCTCGAGGGCGCGAACGGCTATTGGGATTTCGAGGTCCCGATGCTGCCGGCTGACTACGTCACGAAGGAGGCCGGCACCGGCTTCGTGCACACCGCGCCGGGTCATGGCGCCGACGACTACAATACCTTCGTCAAGCACAAGGCGGTGTTCGAAGCCTGCGGCACCCCCGAGGTGCCGCACACGGTGTCGCCGGACTCGTCCTACTACCCCGACGTGCCCTTCTTCGCGGGCGAGCGCATCTACGACGACAAGGGCAAGGACGCCGGCGCCAACGAGGCCGTGATCCGCAAGCTCGCGGAGGTCGGAGCGCTCGTCGCCCGCGGGCGGCTCAAGCACCAGTACCCGCACTCGTGGCGCTCGAAGGCCCCGCTGATCTTCCGCAACACGCCGCAGTGGTTCATCGCCATGGACCGGCCCGTCGAGGCGCTGCAGGGGCGCAGCCTTCGCGACGTCGCGCTGGCCGAGATCCGTCGCATCGGGGAGGCCGGCGGCTGGGTGCCGGAGACGGGCGAGAACCGCATCGCCGGAATGATCGAGAACCGCCCCGACTGGGTGGTCTCGCGCCAGCGCGCCTGGGGCGTTCCGATCACCGTCTTCGCCAAGAAGGGCACGAGCGAGATCCTGCTGGACAAGCGCGTCAACGCCGCCATCGCCGAGGCGTTCGAGGCGGACGGCGCCGACGCCTGGTTCGCCGACGACGGCTCGCGCTTCCTCGCGCCGTTCGGCTACGATCCCGCCGACTACGAGAAGGTGACCGACATCCTCGACGTGTGGTTCGACTCGGGCTCGACCCACGCCTTCACCCTCGAGAAGCGCGCCGACCTGGCGACCAACCGCAAGGTCGACGGCGGACCGGATTCGGTGATGTATCTCGAGGGCTCCGACCAGCATCGCGGCTGGTTCCATTCGTCGCTGCTCGAGAGCTGCGGCACGCGCGGCCGCGCTCCGTACGACGTCGTTCTGACCCACGGCTTCGTCCTCGACGAGAAGGGTCAGAAAATGTCGAAGTCGCTCGGCAATACCACCGCGCCGCAGGACGTGATCCGCGAGTCGGGCGCAGACATCCTGCGCCTGTGGGTGGCGGCGTCCGATTATTCGGACGACCTGCGCATCGGACCCGCGATCCTGAAGACCTTTGTGGAGACCTACCGCAAGCTCCGCAACACGATCCGCTGGATGCTCGGGTCCCTGCACCATTTCCGAGCCGCCGACCAAGTCCCGGTCGCCGAGATGCCGGAGCTCGAACGCTTCATCCTGCACCGTCTGGCCGAGCTCGACGAAGAGATGCGCGAGGCCTACCGGACCTTCGACTACAAGCGCGTCGTGGCGCTCCTCAACGCGTTCATGACGAGCGACCTTTCGGCTTTCTACTTCGATATCCGCAAGGACGCGCTGTACTGCGATCCGGCGTCGAGCGTGGTGCGCCGGAGCGCGCTCACCGTGATCGATCGGGTGTTCCGCTGCGTCGTCACGTGGATCGCGCCGATCCTCGCGTTCACCGCGGAGGAGGCGTGGCTCGCGCACGATCCCGAGGCCCAGTCGGTGCACCTCGAGACTTTCCCGGAGGTGCCGATCCAATGGCGCGACGAGGCGCTCGCCGCGCGCTGGGCCAAGGTGCGCCGCGTCCGGCGGGTGGTGACCGGCGCGCTCGAGATCGAGCGCGCGCAAAAGCGCCTCGGGGCGAGTCTCGAGGCCGCGCCCGTCGTCCATATCGCGGACGACGCTCTCCTGGCGGCCGTGCAGGGCCTCGACCTCGCGGAGGTCGCGATCACCTCGGGGATCGAGGTCGTGGCGGGCGAGGGGCCCGCTGACGCCTTTCGCCTCGACGACGTCAAGGGCGTTGCCGTCGTGCCCGCCAAAGCGTCGGGCCGCAAATGCGCCCGGTCCTGGAAGATCACCCCCGAGGTCGGGACGGATCCCGACTATCCCGACGTGACGCCGCGCGATGCGGCGGCTCTGCGGGAATGGGATCGGGCGAGGAAGGCCGCGTGAGCGCCGGCGACCGGCCGAGGGCCGGACCGCTCGTTCGGCTGGCGCCGCGCGGCGCCGGGCGCGCGGCCAGCCGCCGGCCCGGGGCAGGTCCTCGGGACGGCCAGCCGGAGACCGCGCCATGACTCCCTCGCGAATCGGCCTCGCCGCCGCCCTCGTGACCCTCGTCCTCGACCAGATCGCGAAGCTCTACACGCTCTTCGTCTACGACCTGCCCGTGCGCGAGCCCGTTCATCTCACCCCGTTCCTCGATCTCATCGTGGTCTGGAACCGGGGCATCTCCTATGGTCTGTTCCAGCAGCACACGGAGGCCGGCCGCTGGATCCTCGTCGCGGTATCGCTCGCGGCCGCGCTCGCGCTTTCGGTCTGGATCCGTCGCACCGAGGGCCGGCTGCTCGCGGCCTGTCTCGGGCTCATCGTCGGCGGCGCCGTCGGCAACGCCATCGACCGGGTGGCCTACGGGGCGGTGTTCGACTTCATCCACTTCCACATCGGCTCGTTCTCCTGGTACGTGTTCAACGTGGCGGACGCGGCCATCGTTGCGGGCGTCGTCGGCTTGATTTATGACTCCTTCGTCCTGGAGAAGCGGCGCACGCAGCGCAAGGCGCGACAGGCCGGCGCCTGAGTCGCCCGGGACCGTCACAGGATCGCCTCAATCGGCGATCACCCGTGTCGATCGAACAACAGGGCCGGTGATCGCGAAGACCGGCACCGGTCGGGCGGCTGCGACGGAGCGGCCGAAGCGCAGGGGGTTCTGCCATGAAGGGTATGGGGTTCGTTCGTCTCGCGATCGGCGCCGGCGCGCTGGTCCTCGTCGGCGCGTCCGGTGCGGTAGCCCAGGAGGGGGTCATGGTGAAGAGCCTCCTCGGAGCCGTCGGCATCATCCCGAAGGAGCGTCCGCGCATCGACTATCGCGAACGCGCTCCGCTCGTGCTGCCGCCCAAGCTGGAGCTGCGCGCCCCGGCGAGAGCCGCCGAGCTCGATGCGGGCGGCAACTGGCCGAACGATCCCGACGTCGTGGCTTCGCGCAAGGACGCGTTCGAGGCCCGCGCCCCGGAGGTGCTGACCGAGCGCTATCGCAACAGCGAGGGCAAGCGTCTTTCCATCGACGAGGTGATGGCGGGTCGCCGCGTCAGCGGCCGCCAGGAGGCCTTCAATCCGGCCGCCAACGATCGGCGCTCCGACATGAGCCGCCTGAGCCCTGCCGAGCTGCGCGGGTTCAGCGCCGAGCCGAAGCTGTCCGGCGACGGTCTCGAACGGCAGGCGCTGACCGATCCCCCCGAGACCTTCCTGAAGGCCACCGGCGGCAAGAAGCTCAAGGCGACGCGCGACCCGGTCCTGCTTGGCGATCCCGACAGCCCGAGCGCGTTCCAGCGTCAGCAAAGCGGGCGCTACTGAGGTCGCGGCGTGGTCTCGCGCGGCCACGACGATCGCCTCGCAAGGGCGAATTCGTCTGCTCCGCTTGCGCGCGCCCCCGATTGACTTATCTGCGAGGGTCGGTCTCGCGAACTCCGCTGATTGCGCCAAGGTCCGCCGCCATGCCCGACTCCTCCGCCAAGCTCACCCACCGCGCCGACGCCCCCACCTACGGGCGGACTGAAGGCGGCGGCCCCGAGGTGTCGTCGTTTTCGCTCGAGAACGGCCTCGACGTCGTGGTGATCCCCGACCGCCGCGTTCCGGTGGCGACGCACATGATCTGGTACCGCAACGGGTCCGCGGACGATCCGGTGGGACAGTCGGGCATCGCGCACTTCCTCGAGCACTTGATGTTCAAGGGCACGCAGAAGCATCCCGCGGGCGAATTCTCGAAGGTCGTCTCCGGCCTCGGCGGGCAGGAAAACGCCTTCACGTCCTTCGACTACACGGCCTACTTCCAACGCGTCGCCAAGGAGCATCTCGGGACGATGATGGAGTACGAGGCCGACCGCATGGCCAATCTCCTGATCGAGGAGGCCGTGGTGGCGCCCGAGCGCGACGTGGTTCTCGAGGAGCGCCGGATGCGCGTCGAAACCGATCCGGCGGCGCAGCTTTCGGAGGCCATGGCGGCGGCGCTCTTCATCCACCATCCTTACGGCAATCCCATCATCGGCTGGATGCACGAGATCGAGGGCCTGACCCGCGCGCACGCCCTCTCGTACTACGGCCGGTTCTACACGCCCGAGAATGCGATCCTGGTCGTCGCCGGCGACGTCACCATGGACGAGGTGCGTCGCCTCGCCGAGCGCACCTACGGCGCGATCGCGCCGCGCGGCGAGCGGCCGGTGCGCTTCCGCCCGCGCGAGCCCGAGCCTCGGGCCGCGCGCCACATCGCCATCGCGGACGCGAAGGTCGAGCAGCCGACCCTGCAGCGCCTCTACCTCGTCCCCTCCTGCCGCAGCGTGGCCGATCGGGACTGCTACAGCCTCGATCTCCTGGCCGAGGTGCTCGGCGGCGGGCCGACCTCGTATCTCTACCGCAAGCTCGTCCTGGAGCGCGGCGTCGCGGTGAACGCCGGCGCCTGGTACATGACCTCCGCGATGGAGGACACCCGATTCTCGGTCTACGCGGTTCCGGCCCAGGGGGTGTCCCTCGAGGCGCTCGAGGAGGCGGTCGATCAGACCCTCGCGGCCGCGCCCGCCGATGCGTTCGGCGCCGATGCCATGGAGCGCGCCAAGACCCGGCTCGTCGCCGAGACGATCTACTCGACCGACAGCCAGTCGTCGCTCGCCCGCATCTACGGCTCGGCTCTCGCGATCGGCGAGACCATCGAGGACGTGCGCCGGTGGCCGAGCGAGATCGAAGCGGTCTTGCAGGCCGACCTTGTGGCGACGGCCGAGCGCTACCTCGTCCCGCGCCGCTCCGTGACGGGCTACCTGCGGAAATCGGCTTGAACGGCCCGATCACTTCCCGGCCGGGAGGGCCTGGAACCCTCTCCGGAGCGAGACCGAGATGAGCGCCACGATCGAGACCCTCAGCACGTCGCCCACCAAGGTGAAGGCGATCACATCGCCGGCCGGTGTCGAGGCGTGGCACGTCGAGTCCGACGTGGTGCCGCTGATCGCCGTCGCGTTCACCTTCGAGGGCGGGTCGTCGCACGATCCGGCCGAGCGCCCCGGCGTCGCGCAGATGCTCTCGCGTCTTCTCGACGAAGGTGCCGGCGAGTACGATTCCGACGCATTCCAGGAGCGCCTCGCGGCCCGCGCGATCGAGCTCTCGTTCAATGCCGGCAACGATGCCGTCGGGGGCTCCCTCAAGACGCTCGTCAAGCATGCCGACGAGGCGTTCGAGCTGCTCCGCCTCGCGCTCGCCGAGCCGCGCTTCGACCCCGAGTCGATCGAACGCGTTCGCGCCCAGACCATCGCGGGCCTGCGCTATCAGCAGAACGATCCCAGCGTGATGGCGACCCGGCGCTTTTTCATCGAGGGCTTCGAGGGACATCCCTACGGCCGCCCGACGTCGGGCACGATCGAGAGCGTGGAGGCGGTGACGCGCGACGACATCGTGGCGCTCCACCGCGCGATCGTCGCGCGGGGCCGGGCGAAGATCGCCGTCGTCGGGGCGATCGACGCGGAGCGCCTCGCGGGTCTCCTCGACAAGGTGTTCGCGGCCTTGCCCGAGGCGCAGCCCCTCGATCCCGTGGAGCCGACGAGCCTGCAGCGCCGGGGCGAGCGCGTCGTGGTCGACCTCGACGTGCCGCAGTCGGTGATCCGCTTCGGCACCGGCGGCATCGCGATCCGCGACCCCGACTTCATCCCCGCCTATGTGCTCAATCACATCCTCGGCGGCGGCGCCTTCACGTCGCGCCTGTTCCAGGAGGTGCGCGAAAAGCGCGGCCTCGCCTACTCGGTCGGCACGTCGCTCGTGAGCTACCGCGCCGCCGCTCTGACCTGGGGCTTCACCGCGACCAAGAACGAGCGCGTCGCGGAATGCCTCGACGTGATCGCGGGCGAGATGGACCGTCTCAACCGCGAGGGTCCGTCCGACGACGAGCTCCAGAAAGCCAAGGACTACCTGACGGGCTCCTATGCGCTGAGCTTCGACACCTCGACGAAGATCGCCCATACGCTGGCGCAGCTGAACTTCGAGGGCCTGGGCATCGACTATATCGGTCGCCGCAACCAGCTCGTCTCCGCGGTCACCCAGGCCGATATCCGGCGCGCCGCCGAGCGCACGCTCGGCGACGGCCGCATGCTCGTGGTGATCGCGGGACGTCCCGCCGGCCTGTGAGAAGCCTCCCGGTTCGGGCCGGCGTCGCCCGCACTCACGCGGGCTCCCTCGGCTCGACACCTCGCGGCGCGGTGCGATAGACCTTTCCCGCATTTCGCCCCTGTCCTATCGTCGCGCCAGCGCCCGCGTCGGAGCATTGCCATGGCCCTTGAGCAGTCGATCGATCTCGCCCTCGCTTCGAAGATCGGTGAGGGCGGACTGCCGTCGACGGCCCTCGACGCGGCGCTGGTGGTGGTCGGCAAGGCCGCCGAGCGGCTGCGCGAGGACGATGCCTCGGGCCGCCTGCCGCTTCTCCAGGTGCCGCGCGCGACCGACGACCTCGCGGTGATCCGCAAGGCCGCCGCCTGGCTGCGCCGCGACGCCACCGACGTGGTCTTTCTCGGCACCGGCGGATCGAGCCTCGGCGGCCAGGCGCTGGCGCAGCTCAAGGACTACGCGGTTCCAGGCGCAGGGCGCTTCGCCGACGGTCCGCGCCTGCACTTTCTCGACAATCTCGATCCCGCTGACCCTGGACCACGTGCTCCACCGCCTGCCGCTCGCTTCGACCCGCTTCGTGGCGGTCTCGAAATCCGGCGGCACGGGCGAGACCCTGATGCAGACGATCGCGGTGCTCTCGGCGATCGAGAAGGCCGGGTTGCGGGCGCTCCCCGCCGACCTCGTGCTCGGGCTCTCCGAGCCGCGCAAGGACGGCACCCGCAATGCCCTGCGCGATCTCCTCGAGCCCGCTGGCGTCGAGTTCCTCGACCACCACACCGGGATCGGCGGGCGCTTTTCCGTGCTCACGAACGTGGGACTGCTCCCGGCGGCCGTCGCCGGCCTCGACGTCGCCGCGATCCGGCAGGGGGCGGCGGATGCCTACGAGCCGATCCGCGCCGGCCACCCCGCGAAGGACGCGCCGGCGGCGCTCGGCGCCGCGCTCCACGTCGCCGCGGCCATGGAGGGCCTGGCGATCGCCGTCACCCTAGCGTATGCGGATCGCCTCGAACGCTTCACGCGCTGGTGGGTGCAGCTCTGGGCCGAGAGCCTCGGCAAGAACGGCAAGGGCAGCCAACCCGTCGCGGCGATCGGACCCGTCGACCAGCACAGCCAGCTGCAGCTCTACCTCGCGGGCCCGCGCAACAAGCTCTTCACCGTCATCACGACGAGCGCCGCCGGGCAGGGACCGGTCATCGACGCGAAGCTGGCGCAACGCGCCGGCGAGCCGGGGTTCGCGGGCAAGCGGATCGGCGACCTCGTCGCCGCCCAAGGCCGCGCCACCGCGGACACGCTCGCGCGCAACGGCCGCCCGACCCGGCGCATCCACATGGCGCGCCTCGACGAGCGGTCGCTCGGCGAACTCCTCATGCACACGATGCTCGAGACCATCCTTGCAGGCTATGCCCTCGGGGTCGATCCCTTCGACCAGCCCGCCGTGGAGGAGGGCAAGGTCCTCGCGAAGCAGTATCTCGCGCAAGCGTGAAGGATCTCGGACGATTGACCCGCGCGGGCGGCCTCTCGTTCGCCGCGGATGAGCTTCGTCCCGGTTCGCTTCGGCGCTATCCTGGGCCCGTCCGCACGCCCGACTCGCAGGCTTCATGACAACCGTCCGCCGCCTCGATCCCATCCTCGTCGACCGCATCGCGGCGGGCGAAGTGGTCGAGCGTCCGGCCGCGGCCGTGAAGGAGCTCGTCGAGAACGCGCTCGATGCCGGCGCCGGCACGGTTGCGATCACCGTCGCGGCGGGAGGGCGCCGGCTGATCCGGGTCGTCGACGACGGGCGCGGCATGAGCGCCGAGGATCTCGAACTCGCGGTCGAGCGCCACGCCACCTCGAAGCTCCCGGACGGCGATCTTTTCGCCATCGCGACGCTCGGCTTCCGGGGCGAGGCCCTGCCCTCGATCGGAGCCGTGGCGCGGCTTGCGATCACGACGCGCACGGCGGACGCCGAGACCGGCTCGGCGATCCTCGTCGAGGCGGGTGCGAAGGGGCCGGTCCGTCCGGCCCCGGCGCCGCCGGGCACGCGCGTCGAGGTCACGGACCTTTTCGCCGCCACGCCGGCGCGCCTGAAGTTCCTGAAGAGCGACCGCTCCGAAGCGCAGGCGGTTGCGGAGATCGTCCGGCGTCTCGCGATCGCGCATCCGGGCGTCCGCTTCACCCTCGAGGGCGATCACCTCACCGCCGCGACCTATCCCCCGAGGCGGAAGGCGAGCTCGGGTTCCTGCGCCGCCTCGCGCGCGTGCTCGGCCCCGAGTTCAACGACAACGCCATCCCGATCGGCGTCGCGCGGGACGGGATCGGGATCGCGGGCTTCGCGGGGCTGCCCACGTTCCACCGCGGCGCCTCCACGCACATCCATTTCGTCGTGAACGGCCGCCCGGTGCGCGACAAGCTCCTGCTCGGCGCGGTGCGGGGCGCCTACAGCGACGTGATGCCCGCCGACCGCCACCCGGTCCTGGCGCTCCGGATCGACCTCGACCCGCGGCAGGTCGACGTCAACGTGCATCCCGCCAAGACGGAGGTGCGCTTCCGCGACCCGGCCCTCGTGCGCTCCCTCGTGGTCGCCGCCCTCAAGGAAGCGATCACGCGCGCGGGGTATCGCTCCACCACGACGGGCGGGGCGCGCACGCTCGGCTATCTGCGCCCCGACAGCGCTCCCCCTCCCCGTCCTCCGGGAGTCGCGAACCGCGCCCCGAGCTTCAGGCATGCGGGCGCGTTCGCGGGCTGGCAGGCGCCCCTCGAGCCACCCCGCTACGGCCCCGGCTTCGCCGAGACGCAGGCCGCCTTTCACGCGCCGCCGTCCGCCGACAGCCGCGCCGCCGTCGCGGAGCCCGAGGGCGCCACGGACGCGCCGCTCGGCGCGGCGCGCGCGCAGCTGCACGGCACCTACATCGTCGCCCAGACGCAGGACGGCATCGTCATCGTCGACCAGCACGCCGCGCACGAGCGCCTCGTCTACGAGCGGCTGAAGCGCGAGCGCGCCGCCTCCGGGATCGCGCGCCAGCTTCTTCTCCTGCCCGAGGTCGTGGATCTCGATCCGGTCGACGTCGAGCGGGTGCTCTCGGAAGCGGCCGCCCTGGAGCGCCTCGGCCTCGTGGTCGAGGGATTCGGGCCCGGCGCGGTGCTGGTGCGCGAGGTGCCCTCGGCGCTGGCGGGCGGGCGCATCAAGGCTCTCGTGCAGGACGTGGCCGACGGCCTGGCGGAATGGGAGCAGGGCGCGGCGCCCGTCGAGGAGCGGCTCGACGCCGTCCTCTCCCGCATGGCGTGCCACGGCTCGGTGCGCGCGGGGCGGCGGCTCAAGCCCGACGAGATGAACGCCCTGCTGCGCGAGATGGAGGCGACGCCGCTCTCCGGCCAGTGCAACCACGGGCGGCCGACTTACGTCGAGCTCAAGCTCGCCGACATCGAACGGCTGTTCGGGCGAAGATAGCCTAGGGAACGTGACTTTGTAGACACTGCTGAATTCAAATTATGGTCCTCGTGGATGAAGTTCCCTTGCGAACGCCTGCTTGAAACCTTTGGGATCGCGGCCCTTCCGGAGGCTCTTTTTTACAGTTTCCAGTACAGCCTCCGGTTCGAGCTTGGGGGCGACGAGTTCAGCCGTGCCGTGCATTCGAGGCTCCTGCAGGGGCTTGATCGCGCGCGCGCGATCAGCAGAGCCGTTTTTGAAAATTCGCGGGGCCTGAGCGCTCTGTTTTCGTATCGAAGCACCCAACCGACTTGCGACGAGTACTGGGCTGCACTCGGTTTCATCACTCGCTCGGATCACCGAGCAGCGTCGAAAGAGCGGTGACGACACGGTCGGGCAACAACAGTTCCTGTACTGTGTGGATCTAGCAGGATTGCTCCCCGAGGGAGACATCATCCTCTGGAGTGGGCTCACCAGCGAAATGGAATTCGGTCCGAGCGGAGTGGTCTTCACGACAAGACGGATCGGCGAGCAGTACCTTGTCGATTTCGCGCGCGGGCTGATCCTGCACGTCTACGATGATCGCGGTATGGACGTAATCGCTACAAGGCCTGAGCCACTTCTCCCCATATACGAGCGCTACGGGTCGTGGCTGCTTGGTAGTGACCGCCCACGAATCGACGGAACATTCCGTCCCCTCTGCCGGTCTTCGGAGAAGAGCGGTCGAGCCCCGGCCTGACCATCACCTGCATCGCCTGACCAGCCTCAAGATGGAGGCGACGCCGCTCTCCGGCCAGTGCAACCACGGGCGGCCGACTTACGTCGAGCTCAAGCTCGCGGACATCGAACGGCTGTTCGGGCGGCGGTGAACGGCCGCGCGCGAGGCGCGGCCCCTTGAAGCGGCCGCTTGGGGCCGGCCCGCTGGGATCCGCGGCGTGCGCTCAGTAGCGGTAGTGATCCGGCTTGAACGGTCCCTGCGCGGACACGCCGATATACGCCGCCTGGTCGGGGCGCAGCTTGGTGAGCTTCACGCCGATCTTCTCGAGGTGCAGCATCGCGACCTTCTCGTCGAGGTGCTTCGGCAGCGTGTAGACCTTGCGCTCGTACTTGCCCGCGTTGGTCCAGAGCTCGATCTGCGCCAGCGTCTGGTTCGTGAACGACGCCGACATCACGAAGGACGGGTGGCCCATCGCGTTGCCGAGGTTCACGAGGCGCCCCTCGGAGAGCAGAATGATGCGGTGCCCGTCCGGGAACTCGACCTCGTCGACCTGCGGCTTGATGTTCTGCCACCTCAGGTTCCTGAGACCCGCGACCTGGATCTCGTTGTCGAAGTGGCCGATGTTGCACACGATCGCGCGGTCCTTCATGGCGCGCATGTGGTCGATCGTGATGACGTCCTTGTTGCCGGTGGCGGTCACGAAGATGTCGGCGCGGGACGCGGCGTCCTCCATGGTGGTGACCTCGTAGCCCTCCATGGCGGCCTGCAGCGCGCAGATCGGATCGACCTCGGCGACGAGCACGCGGCAGCCGGCCTGGCGCAGCGACGCCGCCGAGCCCTTGCCGACGTCGCCGAAGCCCGCCACCATGGCGACCTTCCCGGCCATCATGACATCCGTGCCGCGGCGAATGCCGTCGACGAGCGATTCGCGGCAGCCGTAGAGATTGTCGAACTTCGACTTCGTCACCGAGTCGTTGACGTTGATCGCCGGGAACAGGAGCTTGCCTTCCTTCTCCATGATGTAGAGGCGGTGCACGCCGGTCGTGGTCTCCTCCGAGACGCCGCGGATCGCGCTCGCGATCCCCGCGAACCAGCCCTTCGGCTTCTCCTTCAGGAGACGCTTGATGAGGGCGAAGAAGATCTCCTCCTCCTCGGACCCGGGCTTGTCGAGGAAGGCGACGTCGCCCTGCTCGGCCCGCAGACCGAGATGCACCAGCATCGTGGCGTCGCCGCCGTCGTCGAGGATCATGTTGGGGACGCCGCCGTCGTGCCAGTCGAACAGACGCGCGGTGAAGTCCCAGTACTCCTCGAGGCTCTCGCCCTTGTAGGCGAACACCGGGACCCCGGCGGCCGCGACCGCAGCCGCCGCATGGTCCTGCGTCGAGTAGATGTTGCACGACACCCAGCGGACGTCGGCGCCGAGGCTTTTCAGGGTCTCGATCAGCACCGCGGTCTGGATCGTCATGTGCAGCGAGCCCGCGATGCGCGCGCCCTTGAGGGGCTGGCGCGGGCCGTACTCCTCGCGCACCGCCATCAGGCCCGGCATCTCGGTCTCCGCGATGGAGATCTCCTTGCGGCCCCAATCCGCGAGGCTGACGTCGCGGACCACGAAATCCCTGGTGGCGTCGAGCTTCGGTGCGGCTTCGGTCATGGCTTCCAATCCGGTGGGAACGAGGTTGCGCGCTCTGTAGCAGAGACCCGCGGGAGAGGCAATCAAGATATAAAGATGTCTTTATATGTTTTTCCGGGGCGGGCGACGCCGGGTGATCGGGATGCGATCGTCGGTGTCCGAACCGTGGCCGGACGAGCTCGCGCGGCCGTCCCGACCGGCGCGTTCCTTGACTTCGCCGCGCATTTCTCCTATCGCAGCGCCCATAAATCGACGAGCGAGCCCCTTGAGCCGCCGACCAGTCCGAGAGGCTGGAGGTCAACGCCCGACAGCGCGATGCGCCCTCGGGCGCTTTCGTGCTTTGGGCTCCGGATGAAAGGCGAGATGCATGTTCGAGGGCTTGTCGGAAAAGCTCTCCGGGATTCTGAGCGGCCTGACGCGCCGCGGCGCGCTGACGGAAGAGGACGTCAACGCGGCCCTGCGCGAGGTTCGCCGCGCGCTGCTCGAGGCGGACGTCGCGCTCGAGGTCGTGCGCTCGTTCACCGACAAGGTTCGCGCCCGGGCGGTCGGCGCGGAGGTCATCAAGTCGGTCTCTCCCGGCCAGCAGGTGGTGAAGATCGTTCACGACCAGCTCGTCGAGATGCTCGGCGCCGAGGCCGAGACGATCGATCTCAACGCCACGCCGCCGGTCGCGGTGATGATGGTCGGCCTGCAAGGGTCGGGCAAGACGACGACGGCCGCCAAGATCGCCAAGCGCCTGACCGACCGCGGCCGTCGGCGGGTCCTGCTCGCATCGCTCGACACCCGCCGCCCGGCCGCCATGGAGCAGCTCGCCGTCCTCGGCCGGCAGGTCGGGGTCGACACGCTGCCGATCGTCGCCGGCCAGTCGGCCGTGCAGATCGCCCGGCGGGCCCTCGAGGCGGGGAGGCTCGGCGGCTTCGACGTGGTGATCCTCGACACGGCGGGCCGCGTCACGGTCGACGAGGCCCTCATGGCCGAGGCCGCGGAGGTGAAGGCGGCCACGAACCCGCACGAGGTGCTCCTCGTCGCCGACGCGCTCACCGGCCAGGACGCGGTCAACACCGCGCGCGCCTTCGACGGCCGCCTCGGCGTTACCGGCATCGTGCTCACCCGCATGGACGGCGATGCCCGCGGCGGCGCGGCGCTGTCGATGCGCGCGGTCACGGGCAAGCCCGATCAAGCTCATCGGCACAGGCGAGAAGGTCGACGCCCTCGACGAGTTCCACCCGGCCCGCGTCGCGAACCGCATCCTCGGCATGGGCGACATCGTCTCCCTCGTCGAGAAGGCCGCGGAGACCATCGACCAGGAGAAGGCGCTGCGCATCGCGGAGAAGATGCGCAAGGGCAAGTTCGACCTCGAGGATCTGCGCGATCAGCTCGCCCAGATGGAAAAGATCGGCGGCATCGGCGGCATGCTCGGGATGCTGCCCGGCATCGGCAAGATGAAGGCGCAGCTCGAGAACGCCAACCTCGACGAGCGCGTCATCAAGCGCCAGCGCGCGATCATCGACTCCATGACCCGGGCCGAGCGCCGCAACCCGGACGTCCTCAAGGCCTCGCGCAAGAAGCGCATCGCGGCGGGCTCAGGCACCAAGGTCGAGGACGTCAACAAGCTCTTGAAGATGCACCGCCAGATGGCCGACGTCATGAAGGCGATGGGCCAGGCTAAGCGCGGCGGCATCGCGGGCGCGCTCGGCAACATGTTCGGGCTCGGCGGCGGCATGCCCCAGCCGACGCCCGAGCAGATCGAGGCGCTGCAGAAGCAGATGGGCGGCAAGCTGCCGGACTTCCCGGGCGCGCCCGGCGGCGGGCTGCCGCCGCTGCCGCCGAGCCTCGGCGGCAAGGGCCGGGTCTACCCGGGCTCGGCGGGCCGAAGTTCCCGGCTTGCCCGGCGTCGGCATTCCCGTTCGGGAAGAAGAAATAGGAATGGGGAATGGGGGTTGGGACTTGGAGGAGCAGACCTGCCTCCATTGTCATCCCCGACACGGCGACCGCCGCCCCACTCCCAACTCCCCACCGCTAATTCCCGTTCGCCATTCGTAAGAAACTGACTAGGAGAAACCGATGTCCCTCAAGATCCGTCTCACCCGTGCCGGCGCCAAGAAGCGCCCATACTACCGCATCGTGATCGCGGATTCGCGCTCGCCGCGCGACGGCCGCTTCATCGAGAAGGTCGGCACCTACGATCCCATGAAGCCGAAGGACGACGCCGGGCGCGTGACGCTCGAGACCGACAAGATCCAGGCCTGGCTCTCCAAGGGCGCGCAGCCGACCGACCGCGTGCTGCGGTTCCTCGACGCCGCCGGCCTCGTGAAGCGCACGCCGCGCAACAACCCCGAGAAGGCAGTGCCCGGCAAGAAGGCCCAGGAGCGCGCCGACGCGAAGGCCGCCAAGGCGGCTCCGGGCGAGGCCGCTTAAAGCCGTCCATGAAACAAGGGCGCCGTCCTGGCCGCTCTTCGGCCGGAGAAGAGACGCTCACCCGGCCGGACGCAGTCTCGCGCTCTTCCGCGGCGCGGGACGGCAGAGAGCGACGCGCCCGTCCCGATCCGAGCGCTCGCCCCCGCGCGGACGGAGAGCGCGGATCGGATCTCGAGCCCACCGGCGACCTCGTCCTGCTCGGCGAGTTCGGCCGCGCGCACGGCCTCAAGGGCGAACTGCGGCTCAAATCCTTCACGGGCGAGCCGCGGGCCATTTCGACCTACGGTCCGTTGATCGCGGACTCGGGCCGCACGGTCACGCTCGAGAGCGTCCGCCCGGCACCCGGCGGCGCACCGGATCTCCTCGTCGCCCGAGTCGAGGGCGTGACCACGCGCGAGGCCGCGGAGGCGCTGAACGGCGTCCGGCTTTCCATCCCTCGCGACAAGCTGGCGGCCCCCGAGGAGGACGAGTTCCTGCTCGCCGACCTGATCGGCCTTCGCGTCGAGGACGGCGCCGGCATGCCGATCGGCACCGTCGTGGGCGTGCCGAATTACGGCGGCGGCGACCTGCTCGAGATCGCACCGCCTGAAGGGGGTGTGTCCGCCCTCCTCCCGTTCACGAAGGCATTCGTCCCGGTGGTCGATCTCGCGGGCCGGCGGGTGATCGCCGATCCGCCGCCCGATCTCTTCGCGCCGGCCGAACCGGAGCGACCCGAGGAGCCGTCGTGACCTTCGCGGCCACGGTCCTGACGCTCTATCCCGAGATGTTTCCCGGGCCGCTCGGGCTGTCGCTGTCGGGCGACGCGCTTCGGCGAAACCTGTGGTCGCTCGAGACGAAGGACATCCGCGACCACGGCATCGGCCGCCACCGCGCCGTCGACGACACGCCGGCGGGGGGCGGGCCCGGGATGGTGATCCGCTGCGACGTTCTCGCCGCCGCGCTCGATGCCGCGGTTCCGGCGGCGGATCCGCGTCCGAAACTCCTCATGAGCCCGCGCGGACGACCGCTCACCCAGGCCGCGCGTCCGCGCGCTCGCCGCCGGCCCCGGAGCGGTGATCGTCTGCGGCCGCTTCGAGGGGGTCGACGAGCGGGTGATCGCCGCGCGCGGGCTCGAGGAAATCTCGATCGGCGACTACGTGCTGTCGGGGGGCGAGATCGCTGCGCTCGTGCTGCTCGACGCCTGCGTCAGGATCCTGCCGGGCGTGATGGGGAAGGATGCCTCAGGCACCGAGGAGAGCTTCGAGGACCGTCTCCTGGAATACCCGCACTACACCCGCCCGCGCGCGTGGGAAGGGCTGACGATTCCGGAGGTCCTGCTCTCGGGCGACCACGCGGAGATCGCGCGCTGGCGCCGCCGGCAAGCGGAGCGGATCACGCGCGAGAGGCGGCCGGATCTGCTTTTATCTCCCCCCGACGAGGACGGCTAGGGAACGGCCCCGCTCGACAGCGGCCCGCATCCCCACCGGGTCTCCTCGCCCTTGACAGGTCTGCGCGGGGACCGAGCGCTCGACAGCGGGCCGCATCTCCTGTATACGCGCCCCCTCAAATCACAACAGGACGCCGAAATCCCGCGGGGCCGAACCGAGCACGCCCACGCAACGGCAGGAGTATTGACCGATGAACATCATCCAAGAGCTCGAGCAGGAGCAGATCGCCCGGCTCAACAAGACGATCCCGGACTTCCAGCCCGGCGATACCGTCGTGGTCAACGTGAAGGTGAAGGAAGGCGAGCGCACCCGCGTGCAGGCCTACGAGGGCGTGTGCATCGCGCGCTCCGGCGCCGGGCTGCAGGAGAGCTTCACGGTCCGCAAGATTTCGTACGGCGAGGGCGTGGAGCGCGTCTTCCCGGTCTATTCCCCGATGCTCGATTCCATCAAGGTGGTGCGCCGCGGGGCCGTGCGGCGCGCCAAGCTCTATTACCTGCGCGACCGCCGCGGCAAGTCGGCCCGCATCGCCGAGCGCGCCGAGCGCCCCGGCGCCAAGGAGACGCCGACCGCGGCCGAGTAGGCCGGGTCGGAGCAAGACGCAATCGAGGCGCGGCGCGAGCCGCGCTTTTTCGTTGGGGGCCCCGTGCGGCAAAGCCGCCTTCTCGCGGCCAACAACACCCGCTAAAGACGTCTCGCAAGACTCTCGACCGTCCGGACGAACCAATGGCCAAGGCACGCACCCTATACGACAAGATCTGGGATGATCACGTGGTGGACACGCAGCCGGACGGCACGTGCCTCATCTACATCGACCGGCATCTCGTCCACGAGGTCACCTCCCCCCAGGCCTTCGAGGGCCTGCGCGTCGCCGGGCGCAAGGTGCGCCAGCCGGAGAGGACTCTCGCGGTCGTCGATCACAACGTGCCGACCACGGATCGCTCCCACGGGATCGAGGATCCGGAGGCCGCGACCCAGGTCGCGGCGCTCGCCCAGAACGCCCGGGATTTCGGCATCGAGTACTACAGCGAGCTCGACGTCCGCCAGGGCATCGTCCACATCATCGGCCCCGAACAGGGCTTCACCCTGCCGGGAACGACGATCGTCTGCGGCGATTCGCATACCTCGACGCACGGCGCCTTCGGCGCGCTCGCGCAGGGCATCGGCACCTCGGAGGTCGAGCACGTGCTCGCCACGCAGACGCTGATCCAGAGGAAAGCCCGCAACATGCGCGTCACCGTGGACGGGCGGCTGCCGGAGGGCGTCACCGCCAAGGACATCATTCTCGCGATCATCGGCGAGATCGGCACCGCGGGCGGCACCGGCCACGTGATCGAATATGCCGGCGACGCGATCCGCTCCCTCTCGATGGAAGGCCGCATGACGGTCTGCAACATGTCGATCGAGGGCGGCGCGCGCGCCGGCATGATCGCCCCCGACGAGAGGACCTTCGCGTATCTCAAGGATCGCCCGAAGGCCCCGAAGGGCGACGCCTGGGACGCGGCCATGCGCTTCTGGGAGACGCTGAAGTCCGATGACGGCGCCCCCTTCGACGCCGAGATCCGTCTCGATGCCGCCAAGCTGCCCCCGATCGTGACCTGGGGGACGAGCCCGGAGGACGTGGTCTCCGTGACCGGCGTCGTCCCGAACCCGGACGACATCGCGGACGAGAACAAGCGCCGCTCCAAGTGGCGGGCGCTCGAATACATGGGCCTGAAGCCGGGCACCCGGATCGCCGACATCGCCCTCGACCGCGTGTTCATCGGCTCCTGCACGAACGGCCGCATCGAGGATCTGCGCGAGGTCGCGAAGGTCGTCGGGGGACGCCGCGTCGCGGACAGCGTCAGCGCCATGATCGTCCCGGGTTCGGGGATCGTGAAGATGCAGGCCGAGGCGGAGGGTCTCGACCGAATCTTCAAGGCCGCCGGATTCGACTGGCGCGAGCCGGGCTGCTCCATGTGCCTCGCGATGAACGCGGACCGGCTCTCGCCGCAGGAGCGCTGCGCCTCCACGTCGAACCGCAACTTCGAGGGCCGCCAGGGCTTCAAGGGCCGCACGCACCTCGTCTCCCCCGCGATGGCGGCGGCGGCGGCGGTCGCGGGGCGGTTCGTGGATATCCGGGAGTGGGGCGCGCGGGGCTGAGCCGCGCAGTCCCGCAGGGGTCGGGAACGCGCGCGTCCGCTCGCGCTTCTCCGGCGAAGTGGATACGGCTCGCCGGAAAATGCCGCCTCGATCGAACGAGACCTGTTTCCACGAAAGGGCAAACAGGTCTAAGCCTGCGCTTTGAGTCGAACTCTCCGCGGAGAGGACCGTGACCGACGAGAACGAGGAGGCGCGCCGCGCGCTCGACCGGGTGAACCGGGAGAGCGAGACGTTCGGAGCGTCGTCCCTGCGGCGCATGAGCGACCATTTCGCGGCCCGCGACGCGGCCGGGACGGGGGGCGAGACGGACCCGATCGAGCTCTGGGGGCGGCGCATCGGACGCGCCCTGTCGCTCGTCGGCGTCGTCGTCCTGAGCCTCTGGCTCCTGGTGCAGCTGAAACTCCTCTGAGCCTCGAGCCATGACGGACTGGTCCTCGCTGCAGGCGCCCTCGCTCGCCGAAATGGAGGACCTGGCGCGCACCGCCTTCGAGCGTCTGCCCGACGCCTTCCGCGCGCTCTGCCGAGACCTCGTGATCCGGGTCGACGACTTTCCCGACGACGAGACCCTGCGCGAGATGGGCTTCGAGAGCGAATTCGACCTCCTCGGCCTGTTCCGGGGCATCGGCCTCGCTCAGGGGCCGGCGACCTTCCAGACCGGCCAGTTCCCCAACATGATCTGGCTCTATCGCCGCCCGATCCTCGACTATTGGGCCGAGCACGAGGAGACCCTGGGCCACCTCGTGACGCACGTTCTCGTCCACGAGATCGGCCACCATTTCGGGCTCTCGGACGACGACATGGAGGCCATCGAAGCGGCGGCGGAATAGGGTGGCGAATGGCGAATGGGGATTGGGGAATGGGGATTGGGTTGTAGAAAGCCCTCCACTGTCATCCCCGGCGAGCCGAAGGCGAGGGAAGCGACTGTCTGGTGTGTCAAGGGGTGATGGGGATTTGGCGGCGTGCATCGCGGGCGATTGCGTTGAGGCGGACGATGAGCTTTCGGGCGAGGGCGATGCGCACGACCATTTTGGGTTTTCCGGCTGCGGTGAGGCGCTGATGCATGAGGCGGAAGTCGGGGTCGTGGCGAGCGACCACGGCGGCGACGAGCACGAGCAGCGAGCGCACGGGGGTTCGCCCGCCCCGCACGGGTCTGCGGCCCTGGCGCTGGCCGCTGTCGTTGGCGAGCGGGGCGAGGCCGACGAGCTTGGCGACGGCCTTGTTGGAGAGCGTTCCGATCTCGGGCAGGTGGGCCAGCACGGTGGCGACGGTGCGGCCCGCGACGCCCTTGATGGTGCGCAGCGCCTGCGCGAGGCTGCGCCAGAGCGGATCGGCGTCGAGCAGCGCGTCGATCTCGGCCTCGATGATGCGGATCTCCTGCGTCAGGGCGGCGCTGATGCGGTCGATGGAGCCTAGGACGGTTGCGTCTTCGACGAGCCGGCGCTGGTTGGCCTGGGCGACGCGGGCGCTGGTGAGCTGGCGCAGGCGCACCGTCAGGGCCTCGAGGCATCTTTGGCTGTCGTGCGCCGGGGCTTGCGGCGCGAGCGCCTTGACGGCCCCGAAGTGGGCGATGAGGCCGGCATCGATGCGGTCGGTCTTCTCCAGGCGGCCCATGGCCTCGGCGAAGCGGCGCACCTGGCGCGGGTTGGCGAGCGCGCACGGCAGGCCTTCCGCCCACAGCAGGGCGAACGGCAGCCGCTCGTAGCCGCCCGTGGCCTCCAGGACCACGAGCGCGGCCTGGTGCTCGCGGCAGAAGGCCGCCAGGGCCGCGATGCCGGCCGCGTCCCGCGGGCAGCGCAGCGCGGGTCCGTCCAGGCCGATGCGGGCGTCCAGATGCAGGGACGAGACGTCCACTCCACAAATGATCGTCGTCACGGTAACCTTCCTTGTGCATGCGATCGCTTGGATCAAGCGACTGTTCGGTCGTGTGCGACAAGGCGGCGGTCCCAGGCTTCCCGGCGGTTGATGCCTCAGGGGATACGGGCGCCGTCCGCCCGCGAGGGGCTGGGTCGCCACCTAGCCCCTCGCAGCCCCTAAGCTACCCGCTCAGACGCCACAATCCAGATACAAGGGGATCCATGTCCAGCACGCACCGCCGGACTGGATCCCCTTCCCCTGCGCCCCGGATCAAGTCCGGGGCTCCGGCCGGGGATGACAGTGGAGCACGTCCTACGCCCCACTCCCCACTCCCCATTCGCCACTCGCCATTCGCCATTCGCCAACCTCGCCTAGGCACCCCGCTCGCCCTTTGCTAAGACGCTGTCCTGAGGATTTCGCCATGGACAAGTTCACCGTGCTCACCGGCGTCGCGGCGCCGCTTCGGATCGTCAACGTCGATACCGACATGATCATCCCGAAGCAGTACCTGAAGACCATCAAGCGCACGGGCCTCGGGACCGGGCTGTTCGCCGAGATGCGCTATCGCGACGACGGCTCCGAGAACCCGGACTTCGTGCTCAACAGGCCCGCCTACCGCAAGGCGCAGATCCTGGTCGCGGGCGACAATTTCGGCTGCGGCTCGTCGCGCGAGCACGCGCCGTGGGCGCTCCTCGACTTCGGCGTCCGCTGCGTGATCTCCACGAGCTTCGCGGACATCTTCTACAACAACTGCTTCAAGAACGGCATTCTCCCGATCACGGTGTCGCCGGAGGATCTCGAGAAGCTCTTCGACGACGCCGAGCGCGGCGCCAACGCGACGCTCACGGTCGACCTCGTGAACCAGGAGATCCGCGGCCCCGACGGCGGGACGATCCGCTTCGACGTCGATTCCTTCCGCAAGCATTGCCTGCTCAACGGACTCGACGACATCGGGCTCACGCTCGAGAAGGCGCCGGCCATCGCGGCCTACGAGGAGAAGCTCGCCGAGCGGCCCTGGGCCTGACGGCGGTCGCGCGTCACATGTGGATGGCGCGCTTCTCCACCGCGAGAGCGGCTTCCTTCACGGCTTCGGAGAGCGTCGGGTGCGCGTGGCAGGTGCGCGCGATGTCCTCGGACGAGGCCCCGAACTCCATCGCGACCGCGGCCTCGTGGATCAGGTTGCCGGCGTCCGCTCCCACGACATGGACGCCGAGCACCCGGTCGGTCGCGGCGTCGGCGAGGACTTTCACGAAGCCGTCGGTGGTGTGGTTCACCTTGGCGCGGCCGTTGGCCGTGAACGGAAACTTCCCCGTGTTGTAGACGACGCCCGCCTCCTTGAGCTCGTCCTCGGTCTTGCCCACGGAGGCGACCTCCGGGAAGGTGTAGACGACGTTCGGAATCACGTCGTAGTTCACGTGACCCGGCTTGCCCGCGAGGATCTCGGCCACCGCGACCCCCTCGTCCTCCGCCTTGTGGGCGAGCATCGGACCCGCGATCACGTCCCCGATGGCGTAGATCCCAGGCACGTTGGTGGCGAAGCGCTCGTCCGTGAGCACGCGGCCGCGGTTGTCCTTGCGGACCCCGACCTCCTCGAGGCCGAGGCCCTCCGTGTAGGGCACGCGTCCGACCGCGACGAGCACCGCGTCGGCCTGCAGGGTCTCCGCCGCCCCGCCCGCCGCGGGCTCCACGGTGACCGTCGCGCTCCCGTCCTTCACCTCGACTCCCGTCACCCGGGAGGAGAGTCGGAACTGCAGGCCCTGCTTGGCGAGGATGCGCTGGAACTGCTTGCCGACCTCGCCGTCCATGCCGGGCAGGATGCGGTCGAGATATTCGAGCACGATCACCTCGGAGCCGAGGCGGCGCCACACCGAGCCGAGCTCGAGGCCGATCACGCCGGCGCCGATCACCACGAGGCGCTTCGGAACGCTTTCGAGCTCGAGCGCGCCGGTCGACGACACCACGACCTTCTCGTCGATCGCGACGCCCGGGAGCCGCGTCACGTCGGATCCGGTCGCGATGACCACCGCCCTCGTCTCGATCGTCTGCGTCGCGCCATCCTGTGCGGTCACCTCGATCCGGTCGGGCGACAGGAGGCGCGCGTGCCCCTGATAGGCGTCGATCTTGTTCTTCTTGAGCAGGAACTCGACGCCCTTGGTGTTGCCCTCGACCCCCTCCTGCTTGAAGGCCATCATCTTCTTGAGGTCGAGCTTCGGCTCGCCGACCGCGATGCCGAGATCGCCGAGGTGCGTCTTGGCCTCCTGGAACAGTTCGGACGCGTGCAGGAGCGCCTTCGAGGGGATGCAGCCGACGTTGAGGCAGGTCCCGCCGTGGCTCTTGCGCTTCTCGATGACGGCGGTCTTCAGGCCGAGCTGCGCGGCGCGGATCGCACAGACGTAGCCCCCGGGTCCGGTTCCGATGACGACGAGATCGTAGGACATATGCCTCCCTTAATGGTGGATCGTGGCCCCGGGTTTGTCGCTCGGCAGCTACTCGGCAGCTGACCGTTCCTTAAGCGCCTCGGCCTCGAAACGCAGTGCATCGGCACAGAAGTCGATTTCCTCGCCGTCATTCCCGACCCATTCGAGGCTGCTGCCTTCAGAGCCCAGATGCGCGGTGCGGAACACATCGGGATTCCGCAACGGCGTCGTCGCCTCGCCCCATGCGATCTTCTCGGAGAAATCCAGTTCCGCCGAGAAGCCGTCGGAATAGGTAAGGCGAACGACCGGGAAGCGTGGCACTTCGACCGACGTCAGGCGTTGACCGAGCTTCATTCAATTCTCCCAGGGTCCTGGCGGAGCGCAGCGCGTTGCCAGCATACGATAAGCTCGGACGCGTGCGCCCGCGCCCAGCTCCGGACAACCTCCAATTTAGGCGCCGGAAGCGAACCCTCCAAGATCTCGAGTGTCGGGATCACGAAAAGGGCCTGGTGCTCTGCGAAGCGGGCGTGAAAATGCGGCGGTGGATGGTCGCCGAAGAAGATCTTTCACTCCGTCAACCACGGCGACCGTCGGCATGAGTCTTCGAGCCTGAGGCAGCGCGCTAAAGATCCAGCACGAGCCGCGCCGGGTCCTCGAGCGCTTCCTTGACCCGCACCAGGAAGGTGACCGCCTCCTTGCCGTCGACGATCCTGTGATCATAGGAAAGCGCGAGATACATCATCGGCCGCGCCACGATCTGGCCGTCGCGCACCACCGGGCGTTCCTCGATGCGGTGCATGCCCAGGATGCCGGATTGCGGCGCGTTGAGGATCGGCGTCGACATCAGCGAGCCGTAGATGCCGCCGTTGGTGATCGTGAAGGTGCCGCCCTGCATCTCCTCGATGGAAAGCTTGCCTTCGCGCGCCCGCTTGCCGTAATCCGCGATCGTCTTCTCGATCCCGGCGATCGACATCCGGTCGGCGTCGCGCACGACCGGCACCACCAGGCCCTTCTCGGTCCCGACCGCGATGCCGATGTGGTAGTAGTTCTTGTAGACGAGGTCGCTGCCGTCGATCTCGGCGTTGACCGCCGGGATGTCCTTGAGGGCCTGGATCACCGCCTTGGTGAAGAAGCCCATGAAGCCGAGCTTCGTTCCGTGCTTCTTCTCGAAGATGTCCTTGTACTGCGCGCGCAGCTGCATGACGGCGCTCATGTCCACGTCGTTGAACGTGGTCAGCATCGCGGCGGTGTTCTGAGCATCCTTGAGGCGGCGCGCGATGGTCTGGCGCAGCTTCGTCATCTTGACGCGCTCCTCGCGCGCCGCATCGTCGGCAACCGCGGGGGCGCGGACCTCGACGGGAGCGGCCGGCGCCGG
The DNA here is from genome assembly GCA_963800985.1 of uncultured Alphaproteobacteria bacterium. Lineage (GTDB taxonomy): Bacteria > Pseudomonadota > Alphaproteobacteria > Rhizobiales > Beijerinckiaceae > Microvirga. Next base: position 303,595 of record CAWDDI010000033.1, read on the forward strand.
AGCCGTCGCGCCGCCGCCCGCGATGACCGCGAGCATGTCGCCCTTGGTGACCCGGCCGTCCTTGCCCGTTCCGGCAACCCGCGCCGGGTCGATTCCGCTCTCGGCCGCGAGCCGGCCGACCGCCGGGCCGTTCTCCCTCGGGCCGCCGGTCGCGGCGGGCCGCGCCTCGGAATGGCTGCCGTAGCCCGCCCCCGAGGTCTGACCCGGTGCCGCGGGCGCGGGCGGCGGAGCGGCCGCCTTCGGGGCCTCGGCCTTTGCGGCCGGAGCGGCGGCGGGAGCCGTCCCGTCGCGGTCCACGATCGAGCCGAGCACGGCGCCCGGCGCGACGGTCTCGCCATCCTTGGCGACGATGTCGCCGAGCGTGCCTGCGGCCGGCGCGTTCACCTCCAGGGTCACCTTGTCGGTCTCGAGCTCGAGGATCGGCTCGTCGGCTTTGACGGGGTCGCCGGGCTTCTTGAACCAGCGGCCGATCGTGGCCTCCGAGACGGATTCGCCGAGGGTCGGCACGCGGATTTCGGTCGCCATGGTGTTCTCTTTCAGTGTCGCGCCCGGGTCCGGTCGGGCGACCGGACCCGGCGCTCTCCGGTGTTCGTCAAGCCGCAAGAACCTCGTCGAGGAACGCCTGCAGCTGCGCCATGTGCTTCGACATGAGGCCCGTGGCGGTGGCCGCCGACGCCGCCCGTCCGACATACCGCGGACGCTCCACCTTGGACCCTGCGGTCTTCAGGACCCATTCGAGATAGGGCTCGACGAACGCCCACGCGCCCATGTTCTTCGGCTCCTCCTGGCACCACACCACGTCCGCCTTCTTGAACCGGGCGAGCTCGACCGCCAGGGACTTCACCGGAAACGGGTAGAGCTGCTCGACCCGCAGCAGGTAGACGTCGTCGATGCCGCGCTTTTCGCGCTCTTCGTAGAGGTCGTAGTAGACCTTGCCGGTGCACAGCACGACGCGGCGGATCTTGTCGTCCCGGAGGAGCTTCACGCCCTCGGCTCCGCGCTGCGCATCGTCGACCAGCACCCGGTGGAAATGGGTGCCCTCCGCGATATCGGCAAGGCGGGAGGTGCAGCGCTTGTGGCGCAGCAGCGACTTCGGGGTCATCAGGATGAGAGGCTTGCGGAAGTCGCGCTTGAGCTGGCGGCGCAGGATGTGGAAATAGTTCGAGGGCGTCGAGCAGTACGCGACCTGCATGTTGTCCTCCGCGCACATCTGCAGAAAGCGCTCGAGCCGCGCCGAGGAATGCTCCGGCCCCTGGCCCTCGTAGCCGTGCGGGAGGAGACACACGAGCCCGGACATGCGCAGCCACTTGCGTTCGCCCGACGAGATGAACTGGTCGAACACCACCTGCGCCCCGTTGGCGAAGTCGCCGAACTGCGCCTCCCACAGGGTGAGGGCGTTCGGCTCCGACAGGGTATAGCCGTACTCGAACCCGAGCACCGCCTCCTCGGAGAGCATCGAGTTGATGACCTCGTAGCGCGCCTGACCCTTGCGGATGTAGTTGAGCGGCGTGTGCCGCGCCTCGGTCTCCTGATCGATCAGAACCGAATGGCGCTGCGAGAAGGTGCCGCGCTCGACGTCCTGGCCCGAGAGGCGAACCCGGTGGCCTTCGAGGAGCAGCGATCCGAACGACAGCGACTCGGCCATCGCCCAGTCGATGCCCTCGCCGGTCTCCATCATCCGCTTGCGGTTGTCGAGGAAGCGCTGGATCGTCCGATGGACGTTGAATCCCGGAGGGACGGTGGTGAGCGCGTGCGCGATGTCCCTCAGGATCGCGACCGGGACGCCGGTCTGGCCGCGCCGGGCGTCGTCGGCGTCGTCGCTCGCCGCCTTGAGGCCCGCCCAGCGGCCGTCGAGCCAGTCGGCCTTGTTGGGCTTGTAGCCCTGCGCGGTCTCGAATTCCGCCTCGAGCGTGGCGCGCCAGGCGCTCTTCATGTCCTCGATCTCGGCCTGGGTGACGATGCCGTCGGCGATCAGCCTTTCCGAGTACACCTGCAGGATCGAGGGATGCGACCGGATCTTCCGGTACATCAGCGGCTGCGTGAACGACGGTTCGTCGCCCTCGTTGTGGCCGAACCGCCGATAGCAGAACATGTCGACCACGACCGGCTTCTGGAACTTCTGGCGGTACTCGGTCGCGACCTTGGCGGCGAACACCACGGCCTCCGGATCGTCGCCGTTGCAGTGGAAGATCGGCGCCTCGACCATCTTCGCGACGTCGGAGGGATAGGGCGACGAGCGCGAGAAGCGCGGATCGGTCGTGAACCCCACCTGGTTGTTGATGATGACGTAAATCGAGCCGCCGGTGCGGTGTCCCTTGAGGCCGGAAAGCCCGAAGCATTCCGCGACCACGCCCTGGCCCGCGAAGGCGGCGTCGCCGTGGATGAGAAGCGGCATCACGCAGGTGCGGTTGTCGGGCGAGCAGCCGTGCTGGTCCTGCTTGGCGCGCACCTTGCCGAGCACCACCGGATCGACGATCTCGAGGTGCGACGGGTTGGCGGTCAGCGACAGGTGCACGTTGTTGCCGTCGAAGGTTCGGTCCGACGAGGCGCCGAGGTGGTACTTGACGTCGCCGGAGCCTTCGACGTCGTCCGGCGCGAAGGAGCCGCCCTTGAACTCGTGGAACAGGGCGCGGTGCGGCTTCCCCATCACCTGGGTGAGGACGTTGAGGCGGCCGCGATGGGCCATGCCGAACACGATCTCCTTGACGCCGAGATTACCGCCGCGCTTGATGATCTGCTCCAGCGCCGGGATGAGCGACTCGCTGCCGTCGAGCCCGAAGCGCTTGGTGCCCGTGTAGCGCACGTCGAGGAATCGCTCGAAGCCCTCCGCCTCGACGAGCTTGTTGAGGATCGCCCGCTTGCCCTCGCGGGTGAAGGTGATCTCCTTGTCGGGACCCTCGATGCGCTCCTGGATCCAGGCCTTCTCGGCCGGATCCGAGATGTGCATGAACTCGACGCCGAGCGTCTGGCAGTACGTCCGCTCCAGGATCGCCACGATCTCGCGCACGGTTCCGAACTCGAGGCCGAGCACCTTGTCGAGAAAGATCTTGCGGTCCCAGTCGGCGTCCGAGAAGCCGTAGTGGGACGGGTGCAGTTCCTCGTCGCTCGGGTGCGGATAGATGCCGAGCGGATCGAGGTTGGCGTGGAGATGGCCGCGCACCCGGTAGGCGCGGATGAGCATCAGGGCGCGGATGCTGTCGCGCGTCGCCTGCTGGACCTCGGCGGCGGAGATCTCGGCGCCCTTGGCCTGGGCCTTGCCCTGGATCCGTTCGCCGACGGCCTTCTCGACTTCGGCCCAGTTGCCGTCGAGGGCCGAGACGAGTTCGCCGTTGGCGTGGATCGGCCAGTCGGGCTTCGTCCAGGAGGCGCCGCGCGCGCTTTTCGCGACGGCCTGCTTGTCGTCCTTGAGCGCGCCGAAGAACGCCTGCCATTCGGCGTCGACCGATGACGGGCTCTCCTGATAACGGGCGTAGAGGTCTTCGATGTAGCCCGCGTTCGCGCCGTAGAGGAATGCGGTCTGGAGGAAGGCTTCGTTGGTGTCTTGTCGGGCCATGGGATCAATCCGAAATTTCTTGAAAAACGTTGCGGTTGCGGAGCCGCGGGCGGGCCTCAGCGGCCCTTGAGCACCTCGACGAGCGTCGTGCCGAGCCGGGCGGGCGAGGGCGAGACGCGGATCCCGGCCGCCTCCATGGCGGCGATCTTGTCTTCCGCGCCGCCCTTGCCGCCGGAGATGATGGCACCCGCGTGGCCCATGCGGCGCCCCGGCGGCGCCGTGCGGCCGGCGATGAAGCCGACCATCGGCTTCCTGCGCCCTTTCTTCGCCTCGGCGGCGATGAACGCCGCCGCCTCCTCCTCGGCCGAACCGCCGATCTCGCCGATCATCACGATCGACTGCGTCTTCGGATCGGACAGGAACATCTCGAGCACCTCGATGAACTCGGTGCCCTTCACGGGATCGCCGCCGATGCCCACCGCCGTGGTCTGGCCGAGCCCCTCGTTGGTGGTCTGGAACACCGCCTCGTAGGTGAGCGTGCCGGAGCGCGACACGATGCCGACCGAGCCCGGCTTGAAGATGTTCGCGGGCATGATGCCGATCTTCGACTCGCCCGCCGTCACGATGCCGGGGCAGTTCGGCCCGATGAGCCGCGACTGCGAGCCCTCGAGCGCGCGCTTCACCCGCACCATGTCGAGGACCGGGATCCCTTCCGTGATGCAGACGATGAGCGGGATCTCCGCATCGATCGACTCGCAGATCGCATCCGCGGCGCCGGGCGGCGGCACGTAGACGACCGACGCGTTGGCGCCGGTCTTCTCGCGCGCCTCCATGACGGTGTCGAAGACCGGCAGGTTGAGATGGGACGAGCCGCCCTTGCCCGGCGAGGTGCCCCCGACCATGCGGGTGCCGTAGGCGATCGCCTGCTCGGAATGGAAGGTCCCGTTCTTGCCCGTGAAGCCCTGGCAGATGACCTTGGTGTCTTTGTCGATGAGGATGGACATGGGGCTAGGGCTTCCCTTCCATTGAGGATCTTCGGCGCTGCAAGTAGGTGGTGGGGAAGATGTTTTCGGATTCGCCGAAGATCACGTGGTCCGACGACTCAGACGAGAGCGACCATTGCAACGCCTTTTCGTCAGAGCCGTCGCTCCCGGGAAAGCGCATGATATGGGACCAGTCCTCTCCCGGACCGACCAGCCCCAGGGTGGATCGGACACGGTCGAGGTGCCGGTCCATGGCGAGTGCATGGTCTGACACCTGACAGTAATCGAACTCCCCCGCGGTTGAGACAGAAACCAAGACAGGAAACTTGCCAGCTGCCCAGGGTTGGGGAGGGAAGGCGATGCTCCTCGGGACAGAATGAGTTCTGCCGTCCGGGCCACCTGTCAGTAGTTCGCCCTCCATCACCTTCCAGCCGTTCGCCTCCACGAAGTCGCTCAGAGATTGCCGAAAGGGTCCGGGACCCATGCAGACCTTCCGAAACAGGGACGCAGGATCTTCATCGGCCGCCTGCGCGACCGAGAGCCCGGCCCAGAAGCCCGCAAGGAGCAGGAGCGCTCGCATGTCAGGCGGCTCCGCGAACGGCGTTCACGATCTTCTGCGCCGCGTCGTCGAGGTCGTCCGCGGGGATCACGTTGAGGCCGGATTCCCGGATGATCTGCTTGCCCTGCTCGACGTTGGTGCCTTCGAGCCGCACCACGAGCGGCACCTCGAGCCCGACCGTCCTGACCGCCGCGAGCACGCCGCGGGCGATGACGTCGCATTTCATGATGCCGCCGAAGATGTTGACCAGGATGCCCTTCACCTGCGGGTCGGCGGTGATGATCTTGAAGGCCGCCGTGACCTTCTCCTCGGAGGCGCCGCCGCCGACGTCGAGGAAGTTCGCGGGCTCCTCGCCGTAGAGCTTGATGATGTCGAGGGTCGCCATGGCGAGGCCGGCGCCGTTGACCATGCAGCCGATGGTGCCGTTGAGCGCGATGTAGGCGAGGTCGTGCTTCGAGGCCTCGATCTCCTTCTCGTCCTCCTCGGTGATGTCCCGCAGGGCGACGACCTCCGGGTGACGGTAGAGGGCGTTCGGATCGAAGGAGATCTTGGCGTCGAGGCAGTGCAGGTGCCCGTCCTTCGTGACGATCAGCGGATTGATCTCCAGCATGCTCATGTCGCGGGCCGTGAACGCCCGGTAGAGCTTCGTCGTGAGGTCCTCGGCCTCCTTGACGAGGGCGCCCTTCAGGCCCAGCGCCTTGGCGACGGTGCGCCCGTGATGCGGCATGATCCCGGTCGCGGGATCGACCGAAAAGGTGAGGATCTTCTCAGGCGTGTCATGGGCGACCTTTTCGATGTCCATGCCGCCTTCGGTCGAGACCACGAAGGCGATCCGTCCCGTGGCCCGATCGACCAGCATCGAGAGGTAGAACTCCGTCTCGATGTCCGAGCCCGCCTCGACGTAGAGGCGGTTGACCTGCTTGCCCGCCGGGCCGGTCTGGACCGTGACGAGCGTCCGGCCCAGCATCTCCTGCGCGAACCGCTTGACCTCCTCGACCGAGCGGGCGAGGCGGACGCCGCCCTTCTCGCCGGCCTCGGCCTCCTTGAACCGGCCCTTGCCGCGCCCGCCGGCGTGGATCTGGCTCTTCACCACCCACAACGGTCCGCCGAGCTCCTTCGCGGCCGCTTCCGCCTCGTCGGCCGCGAAGATCGCCTGGCCCCGGGAGACCGGCAGGCCGAACTCCTTCAGCAGGGCCTTCGCTTGGTATTCGTGGATGTTCATTCGTTCCTCCGCGTCATGCCCGGGCTCGACCCGGGCATCCACGCCTTTGCGTGCGGTTCGAAGTCGTGGATGGCCGGATCAAGTCCGGCCATGACGGGCAAAGCGCCTCACCGCAACGCCGGATTGATCTGCTTGCAGGCATCCACCAAGCCCTGGACCGACGCCACCGACTTCTCGAACATGGCGCGCTCGTCGCCCGAGAACGCGACCTCGACGATGCGCTCGACGCCGGCGGCTCCGATCACGATCGGGACGCCGACGAACATGTCGCGGACGCCGTACTGGCCGTCGAGGTACGCCGCGCACGGGAGAACCCGTTTCTTGTCCCTGAGATAGCTCTCCGCCATGGCGATCGCCGAGGCGGCGGGCGCGTAATAGGCGGAGCCGGTCTTGAGCAGGTTCACGATCTCGCCGCCGCCCTTGCGGGTGCGTTCGACGATCGCGTCGAGCGTCTCCCGCGTGGTCCAGCCCATCTCGACGAGGTCCGGGAGCGGGATGCCGGCCACCGTGGAGTAGCGCACGAGCGGCACCATATCGTCGCCGTGGCCGCCGAGCACGAAGGCCGTCACGTCCTCGACCGAGACGTTGAACTCCCGGGCGAGGAAGTGGCGGAAGCGCGCCGAATCCAGCACCCCGGCCATCCCGACGATCTTCTCGTGCCTCACGCCCGCGAACTTCTGCAGCGCCCAGACCATGGCGTCGAGCGGGTTGGTGATGCAGATCACGAAGGCCTCGGGTGCATACTGCTTGATGCCGTTGCCCACCGCCTCCATGACCTTGAGGTTGATCCCGAGCAGATCGTCACGGCTCATGCCGGGCTTGCGCGGCACGCCGGCGGTCACGATCACCACGTCGGCGCCCTCGATGGCCGCGTAGTCGTTGGCGCCCGTGTAGGCCGCGTCGAACCCGTCGACCGGGGCCGACTCGGCGATGTCGAGGCCCTTGCCCTGCGGGATGCCCTCCGCGATGTCGAACAGGACGACGTCGCCGAGTTCCTTCAAGCCGGCGAGATGGGCGAGCGTGCCGCCGATCTGGCCGGCGCCGATGAGCGCGATCTTGTTGCGGGCCATGGGGTATCCTCGAGGGTATCCTTGGAAGAAGGCCGAAAGGCGTCCGGACGTCGTGGCGGCGCAAGAGGCATAGAGCCCCGGCGGCTGGCGTTCTTTACGCACAGACATGACGGCGCTTCAAGGCGCAAAATGGTTAAGATCCAAGGGGTTGAGCCCTCCCGACCGGGGCCCGAAAAGCGGCGGGCGCCAGAACCGCAGGGCTGCGAGCCACTTAGCCGCCGAACCAGGCACTTCCCTCTTTTGTTACAAAACGCTCATTTTGTAACAGCGAGCTAGACGGAGCCGTTCGCGAGCGCGCGCAGGATCACCCGGATCATCGCGGCGAGCCGCTGTTCGAGGATGTCCCGAGGGATCTCCGCATCGAGGCGGACCGCAATGGGATTGACGAAGCGGTAGGCGGCATCGCCGATGAACCCGAGGGCGCGGTCGCGCTCGCGAGGATCGAACTTGGCGGTCGCCATGCCCTCGTCGAGCACCCGTTCGATGAGCTCGCGCAGGCGGGCCCGGTGCTTGCGCACCAGCGCCCGGTTGGTTTCCGTCGCGCCGCAATAGACGTCGAAGAGATGCCGGTCGGCGGCCAGGAGGTCGCGCTGCGCGCGGGCCTGGGCCTGGATCAGGCGCTCGAGCTTGTCGTCGGCCGGATCCGGCGCGTCGGCGATCTCGGCGATCGTGGCCTCGAGGGACTTCAACCAGCGTGCCGCGATGGCGTCGATGAGGGCCGCCTTCGAGGGGAAGTAGCGATAGACATTGGCATGGGTCATGCCCGCGCGTTCCGCGACGCCTACGACCGTCACGGCCTTGACGCCGTGCGCCTTCAGCAGCCCCGCCGCGATCTCGAGCAGCCGCGCATCGACCGACGGGAACGGAGTGCGGGCGAGGGTCTTCATAGGTCGACGCCGTGCGCCTTCGGCCGCGCCGCGATGCCGGGCCGCCGCGCGTCGACCGACGGGGACGGAGTGCGGGCGAGCGTTTCCATCACGCGAGGATGCGCGAGGGCTCTAGGTTTCCACAAGCCCGGTCGAATCGCCGAGGCCGTCCGTCCGGCCGTGCGGCAGCGCGAGGTATTCCTGCGAGCGCATTTCGATGAGGCGGGAGACCGTGCGGTCGAATTCGAACGCCTCGCGGCCGGTCGGGGCGCGGTAGAGCTCCGGCGCCTCCGCCTCCGCGGACGCCAGGAGCTTGACGCGGAAGTCGTAGAGCGTGTCGATCAGGATGATGAAGCGTTTGGCCTCGTTGCGCTGCTCGAAGCCCATGCGCGGGATGTCCTCGAGGATGACGGTGTGGAACGACTGCGCGATCGCGAGATAATCGGACGCGCCGAGCGGCTTGGCGCACAGATCCGCGAAGGAGAAGCGCGCGACGCCGGCCGCCGCCTGCGGGATCTCCACCGCATGGCCCTTGACGGCGAGCGTCACGGCCTTGCCGCGCGCGCGGCCGGAGAGGGTCCGAAACGCCCGGTCGAGCGCCTCGCGCGCCGCCGCGCCGGCCGGCGTGTGGTAGACCGGGCTGCCCGCCAGCTTCTCGAGGCGGAAGTCGGTGCGGGCGTTAAGGTGCGCGACGTCCATGCGCTCCTTCAGGAGGGCGATGAAAGGAACGAAGAGCGTCCGGTTGAGCCCGCCTTCGTAGAGCCGCTCGGGGTCGACGTTCGAGGTCGCGACCACCACGACGCCGTGCTCGAAGAGAGCCGTGAACAGGCGGCCCAGGATCATGGCGTCGGCGATGTCGGTGACCGAGAACTCGTCGAAGCACAGCACCCATGCCTCTTGGGCGAGGTCGGCCGCGACCGGCCGGATCGGGTCGTCGCCCTTGACCTCGCCTTTCTTGAGCGCCTGGCGCCAGCGGTGGATGCGCTCGTGGACGTCGGCCATGAAGGCATGGAAATGGGCGCGCCGCTTGCGGCGGACCGGCAGCGCCTCGAAGAACAGATCCATCAGCATGGTCTTGCCGCGTCCGACCGGGCCCCAGACATAGAGCCCCTTCGGAAGCGTCTGGGGCGAGCGGCGCCCGAACAGCCACCCGAGGGCGCTCGATTTGCGGGCGAGACGGTGCTCGCCCAGCGCCGCCGCCACCGCGTCGAGGCGCCGGACGAGCGCGGTCTGCGCCGGGTCGCGCTCGATCGCGCCCGAGGCCACGAGGGTCTCATAGCGTTGCGCGACGGGTCGGGATTGCGGCTGGGTCACCGGGGGGACTTAGGGGCGTGGCGGGCGGAGCGCAACGGTCCGGCGCGACCGCGGCGCGGCGCGGCGGTTCCGACCAGGAACCCGTCTAGCGCGCGAGCGTCAGCGGCGCGCCGGATTTCGCCAGAACGCCCGTCAGGCCGCCGCCGCCGCCGCGCAGCCGTGCCGCGACGGTGCCGCCGGGCTGATAGAGGTAGACCTCTCCGTCGCGGTAATCCCACGCCGTGACCCTGGACAGATCGGCATTGCTGCAGCCCGCGGACGACGCGCGGTAGAGATCGAGCGCCGGCGACGACGACAGGGTGACCCGGCAGCTCGTGCCGGCGGCGTCCCGCGCGGTCCAGCCGCCGACGAGGGACGAGCGGCCGCTCGGGGCCGGCGTCGGGCGCGGGGCGGACGCCGGCGGCAGCGCGGCGATATCGGACGGGCTGCCGGGAGCCACGATGTCGCCGGGCAGCGGCTGTCCGTCGAGCGGCGGCAGCGGCGCCGAGCTCACCGGGCCGGACGGCACCGCCTCGACGGGGTCCTGTTCGTACATCGCGGGCGGGTTTGCGGCCTGCGCCGAGCCGACCGGTCCCGCGAAGCCGCCGAGACGGGCGGAGGTACACGACCCGAGAACCAGAGCGATGCTGATCGTGGAGGCGAGCGCGAGCACGGAGCGGATCGTCATCGAGGGTTTCTGCCTTCAGCTTGGCGCGTGGAGCGCCGCCGCCCGATGCCACGCGGCGCCGACGCTGTCCAGGCGGCGCGGCGGCTGGGATCCGGCGGTCGACACGCCGCACCCAAGGAAAGCGCCGGGGACGCGCTTTTGGCAAGCAGGTGTTGCCGCCGGGCCTCACGGGCGCGCCGTCGCCGACGCATCGCGCCCGGCCCGGCCCGTGCGAGGTCGTCCGGAACCGCCCTCACACTTGGCGCGCGATCATCATCTTCTTGATCTCGGCGATCGCCTTCGCGGGGTTCAGCCCCTTCGGGCACGTGTTGGCGCAGTTCATGATGGTGTGGCAGCGATAGAGCCGGAACGGGTCGTGCAGGGTGTCGAGGCGCTCGCCCGTCGCCTCGTCGCGGGAATCGATGAGCCAGCGATAGGCCTGGAGCAGGGCCGCAGGGCCGAGGAACCGGTCCCCGTTCCACCAGTAGCTCGGGCACGACGTCGTACAGCAGGCGCAGAGGATGCACTCGTAGAGACCGTCGAGCTTGCTGCGCTCTTCGGGCGTCTGGCGCCACTCGGTCTCGGGCTCGGCGGTCTGCGTCTGCAGCCAGGGCTCGATGGCGGCGTGCTGGGCGAAGAAGCTCGTGAGATCCGGCACCAGGTCCTTGAGCACCGGCATGTGGGGCAGCGGATAGATCTTGATCGGGCCCGCGCTGCAATCGTCGATGCCGAGCGTGCACGCGAGCGTGTTGTGCCCGGTGATGTTCATCGCGCAGGAGCCGCAGATGCCCTCCCGGCAGGAGCGGCGGAAGGACGAGCGTCGGATCGACCTTGTTCTTGATCCAGATCAGCGCGTCGAGCACCATCGGCCCGCAGTCGTCCCGGTCGACGGTGTAGGTGTCGATGCGCGGGTTGTTCCCGTCGTCCGGGTTCCAGCGGTAGATCCGGAACGCCTGCACGTTCTTTCCCGGGGGCTTCGGCCACGTCTTGCCTTCGGTGAACTTGGAGTTCTTCGGGAGGGTGAACTGGGCCATGCGATATCGCCTTGCTGTTATCGCCGTCATGCCCGGGCTCGACCCGGGCATCCGACGCCTTCGGTCCGCGGCGAGACTGAAGACGTGGATGGCCGGCCCGAGTCGGCCATGACGGGCGTTCAATAAACCCGTGCCTTCGGCTCGATGTACTGCACGTCGTTCGTCATCGTGTAGGTGTGCACCGGACGGTAGTCGATCGCTGACCTCCTGGCGCGTGTCGTCGAGCCACGACAGCGTGTGCTTCATCCAGTTCTTGTCGTCGCGCTCGGGATAGTCCTCGCGCGCGTGCGCGCCGCGGGATTCGGTGCGGTTCAGCGCCGCTCTCCATCGTGACCACGGCCTGCTGATGAGGTTGTCGAATTCGAGCGTCTCGATCAGGTCCGTGTTCCAGATCAGCGACCGGTCGGTGACGTGGATGTCGGACCGGCCGCGCCAGACCTCCTGGATGAGGTCGCGCCCCTCCGCGAGCACCTCGCCGGTGCGGAAGACCGCGCAGTTGTTCTGCATCGTCCGCTGCATCTCGTCGCGCAGCCGCGCCGTCGGCGTGCCGCCGTCGGCGTGGCGCAGGCGGTCGAGGCGGGCGAGCGCCATCTCGTCGACGCCCTTGGGGAGATCGGCGTGCTTCTCGTCCGGAGTCAGGACCTCGGCGCAGCGCAGGCCGGCGGCGCGGCCGAACACGACGAGATCGATGAGCGAATTGGAGCCGAGGCGGTTCGCGCCGTGCACCGAGACGCACGCGGCTTCGCCGAGCGCCATGAGGCCGGGCACCACGGCATCCGGATTGCCGTCCTTCAGGGTCACGACCTCGCCGTGGAAGTTCGTCGGGATGCCGCCCATGTTGTAATGCACGGTCGGGATGACCGGGATCGGCTCCTTGGTGACGTCGACGCCCGCGAAGATCCTCGCGCTCTCCGAGATGCCGGGCAGCCGCTCGTGCAGGATCTTGGGGTCGAGGTGGTCGAGGTGCAGGTAGATGTGGTCCTTTTCCTTGCCGACGCCGCGGCCGGCGCGGATCTCCATGGTCATCGAGCGGGACACCACGTCGCGGGAGGCGAGGTCCTTGGCCGAGGGCGCATAGCGCTCCATGAAGCGCTCGCCTTCCGAATTCGTCACGTAGCCGCCCTCGCCGCGGGCTCCCTCGGTGATGAGGCAGCCGGAGCCGTAGATCCCGGTCGGGTGGAACTGGACGAATTCCATGTCCTGCAGCGGCAGGCCGGCGCGCAGCACCATGGCGTTGCCGTCGCCCGTGCAGGTATGCGCCGAGGTCGCCGAGAAGTAGGCCCGGCCGTAGCCCCCCGTGGCGAGGATCGTCATGTGGGCGCGGAAGCGGTGGACCTCGCCCGTCGAGATGTTGAGGGCGACGACGCCGATGCAGCGGCCGTCCTCGTTCATCATCAGGTCGAGGGCGAAGTACTCGATGAAGAAGTTGGTCTGGTTGCGCACCGCTTGGCCGTACATGGTGTGCAGCATGGCGTGTCCGGTGCGGTCGGCGGCCGCGCAGGTGCGCTGCGCGGTGCCCTTGCCGTAGTCCGTCGTCATGCCCCCGAACGGCCGCTGATAGATCTTGCCCTCGTCGGTGCGCGAGAACGGCACGCCCCAATGCTCGAGCTCGTAGACCGCCGCCGGGGCGTTGCGCACGAGGTACTCGATCGCGTCCTGGTCGCCGAGCCAGTCCGACCCCTTCACGGTGTCGTACATGTGCCAGCGCCAGTCGTCGGGGCCCATGTTGCCGAGCGCCGCCGAGATGCCGCCCTGCGCGGCGACGGTGTGGGAGCGGGTCGGGAAGACCTTGGTGATGCACGCCGTCCGCAGGCCCGCCTGGGAACACCCGACCGTCGCGCGAAGCCCGGCGCCGCCGGCGCCGACCACGACCACGTCGAAGGTGTGATCGACGATCTCGTAGGCCCGGCCGTTGACGGCGGTCGCGCTTGGTCCGTTTGCCGTCGCCATGACGAACTCCCCTACAGGATGCGGCCGAAGCTGATCTTCAGGATCGCCCACAGGCAGGCGACCGCGATCAGGACGGCGTAAAAGTTGTTGGCGATCAGCGCCGCGAGCTTCCAGCCCTTGTCGTGGACGTAATCCTCGATCGGGAGCTGCATCCCGAGACGCATGTGATTCGTCACCGAGATCACCGCGAGGATGAGGAGAAGCGCCACGAGCGGATGGGAGACGATGCCGACGGCCTCGTCGTAGCTCGCGCCCGAAAGACTCGCGACGATGAGCACGAAGGCGACGATCAGCGGCACGTTGGACACCGCGGTCATGCGGTGCAGCCACCATTGCTCGGCCCCGTGTCCGGCGGCCCCGAGTCCCTTGGCGCGCGCGAGCGGCGTCCGCATGGAGCGGCTCGTGTCGGTGCGGTTGTCGACCATCGGGCTCTCCCGTCAGCGCAAGAACAAGGCGGTGATCCAGATCAGCAGCGTCAGCGCCACCGAGCCGATGAGGGTGAGGCGGGCCATCCAGACGCGCTGGCCCGGCTCCATGCCGTGGCCGAAATCCCAGACGAGGTGGCGCACGCCGCCGATCAGGTGGTGCATCAGCACCCAGGTATAGCCGAACAGGATCAGCATCCCGAACCACGAGCCGAAGAAGCCCTGGACCGCGTCGAAGGCGCCCGGTCCCGAGGCGAGCGCCACGAGCCAGATCGCGAGAAGGCTGATCCCGAGATAGAGCCCGATCCCGGTGACGCGGTGGAAGATCGACATCGTCATCGTCCAGGTCCACCGGTAGATCTGAAGATGCGGCGACAGGGGTCGGGGGGCTGGCGCTCTCGACTGAGCCATGAGGATCGCTCCTGACGCGGCCGGCCGGGCCGCGCTTGAACCTGTTCCTAGGGCGGCGCGGTCGCGCGACAACACCGTCGCGATGCCGCCCGATCGAACTTGCTTCGCAATCGACGAAGCTTGCCGCGGGCGAGCGCTTAAGACAATTTGTCATTCGCGCACTCACCCTTCTTCATCCGCGAAGCGTGCGGCGCGCTCGACGCGTGGGAGTCGGGCTCGAGACCTTCGGCGCCCTCCGGGGCCTCCTCGCCACCGACCTCTCGCAGGGCGCCATGCAGTTCGACCTCGTGGACCTCAGCCTCTTCCGCCACGTCGCCGATGCCGGCAGCATCACGCGCGGCGCCGAACGCGCGCACCTGGCGCTCGCCGCGGCGAGCACGCGCATCCGCAACATGGAGCAATCGCTCGGCGCCCCGCTCCTCGTGCGGACGCGGCAGGGGGTCGTGCCGACGCCCGCCGGGCGCACCCTCCTCCAGCACGCCCGCGCCCTGCTCGCCCAGGCGGAACGCCTCAAGGAGGATCTCGGCTCCTTCGCGGGCGGCCTCGCGGGGCAGATCCGGGTGCTCTCGAACACCAACGCGCTCACGGAATTCCTGCCCGAGGCGCTGAGCGCGTTCCTCGCGACCCATCCGCAGGTCAGCATCGACCTCGAGGAGCGCCTCTCGGACGAGATCGTGGGGCTCGTCGCCGAAGGCGTCGCGGACATCGGCATCGTGGCCGGGACGGTCGACACCGGCCGGCTCACGACCTATCCGTTCCGCTCGGACCGCTTCGTCCTCGTGGTGCCGCCGGCCCACCCGCTCGCCCGCGCGGGCGCGGTGGCGTTCGCGGAGGTGCTCGAGCACGACTTCGTCGGGCTCGACCGGGCGAGCGCGCTTCAGCGCTTCCTCGCCGACAAGGCGTCCCGGATCGGCCGCCCCTTGCGCCTGCGGGTCCAGCTGCGCAGCTTCGACGCGGTCTGCCGCATGGTCGAGGCGGGCGTCGGGCTCGGCATCGTGCCGGAAACGACCGCAAGCCGCGCCGCCCGCGCGACGGCGATCGCGATCGTCGACCTGCAGGACCCGTGGGCGCTGCGCGACCTCACGATCTGCATCAAGGCGCTCGAGACCTTGTCGCCGTCGGCGCGCCAGCTCGTGGAGCACCTGCGCGATCCCGGATCCGCCGCGTCATCCCCGGCTCGAGCCTAGTCGAGGAGACGGGTTCCCGTCGGGGGCCCCGTCGCGTGTCGTCGATCCCTACGCTCGCCTGCGGCCAGCCCGGAGGACCGTCGCCGGCCTCATCCGGCCGCCGGGGGGAGGCAAGTCGGCGGTTGCCCCCCATCCGGCCCTCGTGTAGACGGGGCGCTCCAACGGAACCCCTCTTGGCGACCGGCGACCGGGGCAACGGCTTGCGAGCAGCCGGGGTAGCGTCGCAGCGTCAGGCCACAAGACCTTCAGGAGAGCGACGTGACGTCCTCCACCTTCGAGACCGTCGCCGGCATCATCTCGGATACCGCCGACATCCCGCGCGAGCAGATCACGCCCGAGAGCCATGCGATCGACGATCTCGGCATCGACTCGCTCGCCTTCCTCGACATCGCCTTCGCGATCGACAAGGCCTTCGGGATCAAGCTGCCGCTCGAGCAATGGACGCAGGAGGTCAACGAGGGCAAGGTTCCCGCGGAGGAGTACTTCGTCCTCAAGAACCTCGTCTCCCGGATCGACTCCCTGGTGGCGGCCAAGAGCGCCTGAGGCTCGCGTTTCGCTCTGGCGCGCCGTGCGGACGGGGATGCGTTCCCGTGCACGTCCCTCTCATCGCGGAGCCCCCACGGGGATCGACCGGAAGACTCCAGGATCCGATGCGCCTCGAATACTTCGAAATGATCGACCGGATCGTCACCCTCGACCGCGACGCCAAGCGCATTGTGGCGGAGTCGACCGTGCCGATGGCGAGCCCGGTGTTCGAGGGCCACTTTCCCGGTCACCCCCTCGTACCGGGCGTTCTCCTGACCGAGACCATGGCCCAGGCCTCCGGATACCTCGTGCTGGGGCTGACCGATTTCACCCACATGCCGTTCCTGATGGCGGTCGACAAGGCGCGCTTCCGCTCCTTCGTGGGCCCGGGCACCCCGCTTTCAATCACCGCGAGCCTCGCCCACGAGGGCTCGGGCTACGCGGGCACCAAGGCGAAGATCACCGCCGCGGGAAAGACGCTCTGCGACGCGGACTTGCGCTTCCGGATCATGCCGTTTCCCGAGGGGATGGACGCGCTCATGCGCGCGCAGGCGCGCCGCATCGGGCTTCTCGCGGAGGCCGCCTGATGGCGATCGATGCCGTTTCCGAGGGGATGAACGAGCTCATGCGCGCGCAGGCGCGCCGCATCGCGCGAGGGGCCGTTTGATGCGCGACGTGGTGATCACCGGAGTCGGGCTCGTGTCATGCGCGGGCGAGGGCGTCGACGCGCACCTCCAGGCGCTGGGGCGTCCGCCGCGCACCGACATCGAGACCTTCGCGCCGTTCCCGGTCCATCCGATCGCCGGCCTCGACTACGACCGTCAGATCGCCAAGAAATCCGACCAGCGCCAGATGGAGCCTTGGCAGCGCATCGGCACCTATGCGGCCGGACTGGCGCTCGATGCCGCCGACGCGAAGGCGGACGCGGCGCTCAAGAGCCGCATGCACCTCATCGTCGCGGCGGGCGGCGGCGAACGCGACTACGCGGTCGACGGACAGATCCTCACCGGCATGCGGCAGGCCGCCGACCCGGGCGTGTTCCTCAACGAGCGCCTCATGGGCGACCTGCGGCCGACCCTGTTCTTGGCGCAGCTTTCGAATCTGTTGGCCGGCAACATCTCGATCGTGCATGGCGTCACGGGCGCGTCGCGGACCTTCATGGGGGAGGAGGCGAGCGGCGTCGACGCCCTGCGCATCGCCCGCGCGCGCATCGCGTCGGGCCAGAACGAGATCTTCCTCGTCGGCGGCTCCTACAACGCCGAGCGGCCGGACGTGCTGCTGATCTACGAGATGGGCGGCTATCTCTGGAAACGGCCCTTCGAGCCGGTGTTCGAGCGCGCCCCCGGGGGCGGCGGCATGATCCTCGGCTCCGGCGGCGCCTTCCTGGTGCTCGAATCGCGCGAGCACGCCGCGGCGCGCGGCGTGACTCCGGTGGCGCTCCTGCGCGAGATCGCGTCCGACCGCAGCCGGCGCGAGCCCGGCGACGTGGCGGCGGCGCTGCGCAGCCAGGCGGCGGCGCTCGGCGCCGCTCCGGACGTGGTGATCTCGGGCGCGACCGGCGTGAAGGGCATCACGGACGAGGAGCGCGACGCGATCCGGGCTTTCGCCGGCGCCGCGGCGGTCCACGCCACCGGCGACCTCGTCGGCCACGCCATGGAGGCGCAGGCGCCGATCGGAGCGGCGCTCGCGGCGGGCCTCATCGCCGAGGGCCGAGCGGGCGAGGTCCTCGTGACCTCCGTGGGTCACCGCCGCGGCGAGGGCGCGATCCGCGTCAGCCGTCCTTAAAGCCCGATTCGGATCCTGCGCCGGACGATTCTCCCAAGCGTCTTTCCGGCACACTCGAAGCGGCTCGCCCTGCCGGGGGCAGCATAGTAAAGCGGGAGCCGAGCCAAGGCAGTGGCGGGTTCGTAAAAGGGGGTTCGATGGCATCGCGCGACAGACAGGGCCGTCCGCTCGTGGCCGTCACGGGCCTCGGCATCGTGACCTCGCTCGGCCAGGGCAAGGCCGACACCTGGGGGGCGATGACCGCAGGCCGTTCGGGCATCCGGCGGATCAGCCGCTTCCCCACCCAGGGCCTGCGCACCACGATCGGCGGGACGATCGACTTCATCGACGTCGAGCCCTTCGCGGCGCCGATGCTCTCGGAGCGGCTCGCCATGCTGGCCGCCGAGGAGGCGGTCGAGCAGTCGGGCATCGGCGCCAGGGGCGACTTCCCGGGCGCCCTCTTCATCGCGGTGCCGCCGGTCGAGGTCGAGTGGCCGCAGCGCCAGGAGCTCGCGCTCGCCTCCGGGGCCGATCGCGACGGCATCACCTACAAGGACCTCCTGGCGGCGGCCGGCGGCGGCCGGTTCGCGTCCTGGCACGACCTGTTCATCTTCGGCACGGTCGCCGACCGGGTCGCCGACCGGTTCGGGACCCGCGGTTCGCCGATCTCGCTTTCGACCGCCTGCTCCTCGGGCGCCACCGCGATCCAGCTCGGCGTCGAGGCGATCCGACGGGGCGAAACGGAGGCCGCGCTGTGCATCGGCACGGACGGCTCCGTGAACCCCGAGTCGCTGATCCGCTTCTCGCTGCTCTCGGCGCTTTCGACCCAGAACGACCCTCCGGAGCGGGCCTCCAAGCCGTTCGCCAAGAACCGCGACGGCTTCGTGATGGGCGAGGGCGGGGCGGCGCTCGTGCTCGAGAGCGCCGAGGCCGCGCGGGCGCGCGGCGCCACGATCCTCGGATACGTGCTTGGCTGCGGCGAGCGCGGCGACGGCTTCCACCGCACGCGCTCGAGCCCGGACGGCGCGCCCATCATCGCGGCCATCCAGCATGCGCTCGCGGACGCGGATCTCGCGCCCGACGACATCGACACCATCAACGCGCACGGCACCGGAACGCCCGAGAACGACAAGATGGAGTCGATGGGCTGCATGGCGGTCTTCGGCGAGCGCATGGCCCGCGTTCCGATCTCGTCCAATAAGTCGATGATCGGCCACACCCTCACCGCGGCCGGCGCCGTCGAGGCGGTGGTGTCGCTGTTGACGGTCCTCAACGGCCGCATTCCGCCGACCATCAACTACGCCGTGCCCGATCCCGCGATCCCGCTCGACGTCGTCCCGAACGTGGCGCGCGACGCGCCTGTGACGCGGGTTCTCTCGAACTCGTTCGGCTTCGGCGGCCAGAACACCTGCCTGGTGCTCGGGGCGGAGCCCAAGTGATGTCGCGACGCGTGCTCGTCACCGGCGGCGGCCGGGGCGTCGGAGCGGCGATCGTGCGCGTCCTGGTCGAGTCGGGGCACGACGTCGATTTCACCTACCGCTCGTCGGGCGAGGCCGCCGCGGCGCTCGCCGACGAGCTGATGGGCGCGCATCCCGGCCGCAAGGTCGCGGCGCGCGCGGTCGACCTCTCCGAGAAGGGCGCGATCGAGGCCTTCTGCGACGCCATCCAGGACGACGCCTTCTTCGGCCTCGTCCACAATGCGGGCCAGCCCTACGATGCGCTCGCCGCCATGATGGCCCAGGACAAGGCCGAGGCCGCGATGCAGGTGAACTTCTGGTCCCTGACCCGCATCGCCAAGACCGTCATGCGCGGCATGATCCGCGCCCGCGCCGGGCGCATCGTGGCGATCGGCTCCGTCGCGGCCCTCCAGGGCAACCCCGGCAACGCGGCCTATGCGGCGTCGAAGGGCGCCCTGATCTCGTATTGCCGCACCCTCGCGATCGAGACCGCGAAGCGCGGCATCACGGTCAACACGATCGCCCCGGGATTCGTCGACACCGACATGATGGCGCCCTACGCGGCCCATCGCGCCGACATGGAGAAACAGATCCCGGCCGGCCGCTTCGCGAAGCCGCAGGAGATCGCCGGCCTGGTGGCCTTCCTGATGAGCGAGCCCGCCGCCTACGTCACGGGCGCCGTTCTGCCGGTCGATGGCGGGCTCACCGCCATGATCGGCGTTCATCGCTGATGACGGATCGTTTCTTGCAGCGTTCCTTCATCGCCATCCTTCTCGTGACCGTCCTGTCGGCGCAGAGCCCTCCGACCTTCTACCGCGTCGTGGGGGTCGCCCGCGGCGACAACCTCAACATCCGCGAGCGGCCCGACGCGGAGTCGGACCTCATCGGGCAGATCCCGCGCCATGCGCGCGTCCGCGGCTTCGGATGCACGCGCGAGACCCGCGGCGGCGTTTCATGGTGCCGCGTGAAGTACGGGGCCGTGGTCGGATGGGTGCGGGAGCGATTCATCCGAACGGACTGATCGCCCACTTCGGCTTGTCACGGCACCGCCTGCGCTTTAAGCGGGTTTCGATCCCTTTCCGTCAGGGCGGGGCCTTTCCGGTCACCCACGACGTTTGAATCGTCACGCGGTTGCCGGCCCAGGATCGACTGACGCCGAGCCACGGAACCCCCATGCGCGCCCTGCAACTCTTCGGCGACCGCGACCTGCGTCTCACGGAGCTCGACCCGCCGCCGCCGCCCGGACCCGGCGAGGTTCAGGTCCGGGTGCGCGCGCTCGCCCTCAACTACCTCGACGTCTGGGGCTTTCGCGGCATGGCTTTCGCGAAGCGCAAGATGCCTCAGGTGGTCGGCGTCGAGGCATCCGGCGAGATCGCCGCGGTGGGGGACGGCGTGACCCGTTTCAGGGCCGGCGACCCCGTGACGATGTACGGGGCCGAAACCTGCGGCCATTGCAGGGCCTGCCGCGAGGGCCGCGACAATCTGTGCGAGAACGTCGCCGGCATCATGGGCTTCCACATCGACGGTTTTGCGCGCGAGCGACTGAACCGGCCGGAGCGCCTCGTGATTCCCGTCCCGCAGGGCGTCTCGTTCGAGGAGGCGGCCTGCGCGCCGATCGGCTTCGGGACCGTCCAGCACATGCTGTTCGACAACGCCAAGCTGGAGGCCGGCGAATCGATCCTCGTGCATGCCGGCGGGTCCGGCATCGGCACCGCGGCGATCCTGATGGCGAAGGCCATCGGCTGCACGGTCTACACCACGGTCGGCGACGACGAGAAGGGCTCGAAGGCCAGGGCCCTCGGGGCCGATCACGTCGTGAACTACCGCACCGAGCGTTTCGAGGGCGAGGTCCGGCAACTCACCAAGCGCAAGGGCGTCGACGTGGTGTTCGAGCACGTCGGCGCGGAGACCTGGAACGGGTCGCTCCTGTGCCTCAAGCGCGGCGGGCGGCTCGTGACCTGCGGCTCCACGTCGGGGGTCTCGACGACCATGAACCTCATGCAGCTGTTCCAGCAGCAGTACCGGATCTTCGGGTCGTTCGGCTGCTCGATGAGGAACATCGCGCAATCGCTCGACAAGATGGCGGCCGGCCTGAGGCCCGTCATCGACTCCGTCTACCCGCTGGCCGAGTTCGCCAACGGGCTCGAGCGACTCGAGGGCCGCAAGGTCTTCGGCAAGGTGGTCGTGACCTTCTGAGGACCTCGACCGACGAGCGCGGGGCGTCCGGCCGCCGGCCCGGGAGGCGGGCTGACTTGACGAAGAATCGCGGGCCGGCCAAAGCCACGCTCGCAAGGACGAGGCGGGGCCGTGCTCCGCAGCGCGAATCACCACGACAGGACGCCATGGTGCTTCATCGGAACTCACGTGCTCGCGGCCTCGCCTCCCGGGTGGCCGGAGCCGGCATGCTGGGGCTGACCCGCAGCGTCTTCGCGCTGGCGCGCGGACTCGGCCCCGAACGCGCGGCCGATGCCGGCGGCGCCCTGGCGCGGCGTGTCGGTCCGCTCCTGCCCGTTCACCGGGTGGCGCTGCAGAACATCCGGGCGGCCTTCCCGGAGAAGCCCGAGGGCGAGGTGCGGGCGATCGCCCGCGCGGCCTGGGACAACCTCGGCCGGACGGGGGCCGAGTACGCCCATCTCGGCACGCTCTTCGACTACGACCCGGAGCGGCCCGGCGCCGGGCGCTGCGAGGTGGACGGCGTCGAGCATTTCCTCGGCCTGCGCGATGACGGTCGGCCCGGCATCATCTTCTCCGCCCATCTCGCCAACTGGGAGCTGCCCGCGATCTGCGCCGCCCGCTTCGGACTTGAGGCCACCGCCGTCTTCCGCGCGCCCAACGACCCCGCGACCGCCCGGGTGGTGCACGAGGTCCGCAGCCAGACGATGGGCGGGCTCGAGGCCGCCCGCCAGGGCGCAGCCTTCGCGATGCAGGGGGTGCTGGAGCGCGGCGGCCATCTCGGGATGCTGATCGACCAGCATTTCACCCGGGGCGTGGTTGTCGATTTCTTCGGTCGCCGCGCCCTCGTGAACCCGATCCTCGGCAAGTTCGCGCGCCGCTTCGACTGTCCGGTGCACGGCGTCCGGGTCGTCCGGCTGCCGGGCCATCGCTTCCTGCTGCAGCTCACCGGGCCGATCGAATTGCCGCGGGATCCGGACGGGCAGGTCAACGTGCAGGGCGCCATGCAGGCCATGACCTCCGTCGTGGAGGGCTGGGTGCGGGATGACCCGGGCCAGTGGCTGTGGATGCATCGACGCTGGCGCGCTCCAGCCGGGACGCTCGGCGGCGGAACCGACGCTGCGGGAGCCGAGTCGGGGAGCTCGTGAGGCTGACGCCCGCTCGTGGTCCTCGCGCCCACACCGTAGCCGTTCGTCGGCGCGCGGCGTGGTCCGCTCAAGGCAACGTGACTTACGCGTGAGGGGGGATTCGTGTTCAGTGGCCTGATGACCTCCCGTTTCAAGCTCCGGCTCGCGGCGCTCGCCGCGCTTCTCGTTCCCCCGGTCTTCGCTGAACCCGCCTTCGCCGGGCCGCAGGCCGTGGTCGAGCTTTTCACGAGCCAGGGCTGTTCCTCCTGCCCCCCGGCCGATGCCCTGATGGTCGAGCTCGCCAGGCGGCCGGAGCTCGTGACCCTGACCTTTCCGGTCGATTACTGGGACTATCTCGGCTGGAAGGACACGTTGGCGCAGCCCGCCTTCACGGCGAGGCAGCGGGCCTATGCGCACCGGCGCAGCGATCGGCAGGTCTATACCCCGCAGGTGGTCGTGAACGGAACGAAGCCCTGCGTGGGCTCCGACCAGGCGCAGATCGAAACCTTGATCGTGGCGTCGGCATCCGGATCCGCGCTCGCGGTGCCGGTCACGGCGTTCGACCGCGACGGCACGGTGACGATCGAGATCGGAGCGGGCTCCGGCCGGACGACCGCGGATGTTTTCGTCATCCCGGTGCTGCGGTCGCGCACCGTCCAGATCGGGCGCGGCGAGAACACCGGCCGCACCATCACCTATGCCAACGTGGTGCGCGGGGTGATCCGAATCGGCGAGTGGCGCGGCGAAGCCACGCGCCTCGACGTGCCCCTCGCGATCGCGCGCGGCGACGGCGACGCCTACGTGGTGCTGCTTCAGGCCACCTACGGGACGAAACCGGGCCCGATCCTCGGCGCGGCCAAGGGCGCCGGCTTGTAGGCATTTCGGCGGCCCAGACGGACCAGGAGGGCCGGACCGGCACGTCGCCGAAATGGCGAGTTCGCTCAGCGAGGCGCCCACCTCTCCTCGCCGCCTTTCGGCGGCCCAGACGGACCCGAGAGGCGGTCGCCGCGGCGCGTCGACGATAATCGCGCGGTCAGCGAGGCGCCCGTCTCTCGTCGCCCCGCCATGCCGGGTGAGGCAGGGCGTGCGCGACCGCCACGCCGGGTGAGGCAGGGCGTGCGCGACTCCGACCGTGCTCGACGCTGGGCGTCAAATCACGATCACCCTGTTGGGAAACTCGTCGATGTCGTCGGCGCGCGGCGGGGCGTGTTCGGCGAGGACGGCGCCGACCCGATGGACGGCGGTGACGAGGCCGTCCGGTGCTTGTCCGGCCTTGATGGCGTCGATGAGGTCGGCGACGATGTCGCGCCAGACCTGCTCGTCCACCCGGTCCGCGATGCCGGTGTCGGCCAGGACTTCGGCGTAGTGCTCCGCGGCCGCGACGTAGATCAGGACCCCGGTGCGCTCGCGAGTCCGGGTCAAGCCGCGCCGGACGAACTCGCGCGCCGCGGCCTCGTGCGCCTGCGACCGCTTGATGAAGCCCGGCACCAGCCTGTATCGCCGTTTCGGCAGCGAAAGCACGATGCTGAGCACGAGAGCGACCACGAGCTGGATCTGGAAGATGCGCGACGGGCCGAGCGTGGTGATCCAGATCAGCGGCCACGGCGCGACGAGCGCCGCGAGCAGCGCCCAGAGCACCGGCACGGAGCGGTAGCCGCCGGCTTGCGCCGCCAGGACCACGACGATCTCGCCCGCCGTATGGGCCTCCGCGTCCCTGATCGCACCCGCCAGGCGCTCGCTGTCGTCGGCCGTGATCATCGGGGTCCTACCAGCTTCCCGAGGCGCCGCCGCCTCCGGAGGATCCGCCCCCGCCCGAGTATCCGCCGCCGCCCCCGGACCAGCCGCCTCCGCCGCCCCAGCCGCCGCCGCGGCCTCCTCCGGACCAGCCGCCGCCCCAGGAACCCCCGCCCCAGGGACCCCCGCCCCAGGGACCTCCGGAGGGAATAACCACCCAGCCGCCGCGGCGACGACGATGGGGCCGCCGCGGCCCGCCGCGCGCCGCCATCGAACGCGAGATGACGTAGAACAGGATCAGGAGGATCACCAACACCACGACGGGATCGATGGGGGTTTGCTGGTCCTCGCGCACCTCGGTCCGCCGCTGCCATTCCTCCGAATCGCCCGTGAGCGTCGCGAGAATCGCGTCGACGCCGGCATCGAGGCCGCCCGCGAAGTCGTTCTGGCGGAAGCGCGGCGCGACCGCGGTGGCGATGATGACCTTCGAGAGGGCGTCCGTCAGCGTGCCCTCGAGACCGTAGCCCACCTCGATGCGCACCTTGCGCTCGCGCGGCGCGACGAGGAAGAGCACGCCGTTGTTCCTTTCGCGCGAGCCGAGCTGCCAGTGGCGGTAGAGCCGGTTGGCGTACTCCTCGACCTCGGTGCCTCCGAGCGAGGGCACCGTCGCGACCACGATCTGATGGGTCGTCCGGTCCTCGTGCGCCTTGAGCCTCGCTTCGAGCGCCGCGCGCCGCTCGGGCTGCAGCAGACCGGCGGCGTCGACGACGCGGCCCGTCAGGGCCGGAAAGGACGGCTGCGCGCAAGCCGCGAAGGCGACGGTCAGCGCGAGGACGAGCCCGGCGAGATGGCCGCGGAACACCGACGTGCGGTCCTCAGAACTTCACCTGGGGCGGCCGTTCGGCACCGGCATTGGCCGCGAAGGTCTCCATGGGCTTGGCGTCGGGGTAGAGGACGCCGGCGATCAGCCGGCCCGGGAAGGTCCGCAGCTCGGTGTTGTAGTTCCTCACCGCCTCGATGTAGTCGCGCCGGGCCACCGCGATGCGGTTCTCGGTCCCCTCGAGCTGGGATTGCAGCGCGAGAAAATTGGTGTTCGCCTTCAGGTCCGGGTAGCGCTCCACCGTCGCGAGGAGGCGCCCGAGAGCGCCCGAGAGCTGGTTCTGGACGTCCTGGAACTCCCGGAACCGCTGCGGATCGGTGACCGTCGAGGCGTCGACCTGCACCTGCGTGGCGCGCGCCCTCGCCTCCGTGACCTGCGTGAAGACATCGCGCTCGTGCTGGGCATAGCCCCGCACGGTCTCGACGAGGTTCGGGATCAGATCGGCGCGGCGCTGATACTGGTTCTGCACCTCGCTCCAGGCGGATTTCGCCCGCTCCTCGAACGTCGGCACGTTGTTCACTCCGCAGGCGGAAAGGCCGAGACTCACGGCCAAAGCCGTCAACGCGGCTCTGATCCGCGACGGGAATGTCCTGGCCCTCATCCCTGCGACCTCCTTGTTCCCGGTCCAAGGGTCTCATATGGGGTTCCGGCGCGCCGGCTCAACGCGCGGAGCGGCGGGGCCGCTCGAGGCTCGGCGCGGCACCTCGGGTCCGTGCGCGGCGTTGCCGCAAGGTCTGGCCGGAGGGGCCGATCGGGTCGTCGCGTGATGGACTTCCCCGCGCGCCGGTGCGACTGATCGTTCTCGCGCTCGACTCCGGCTCGCGACCGGAAGCCGCCCCACCGTCCGCCGCTGAAGGATCCACGATGACGTCGACGGAGAGCGTCGGAACGGCCGCAACGGCGACCCGCCCGCCCCACGGGGTCTCGCTGCGGGAGGCGTTCTGGGTCTGGCTCAAGGTCGCGGCGTTGAGCTTCGGCGGTCCGGCCGGTCAGATCGCCGTGATGCACCGGATCCTCGTCGAGGAGAAGCGCTGGATCTCCGAGACGCGGTTCCTGCACGCCCTCAACTACTGCATGCTCCTCCCGGGTCCGGAGGCCCAGCAGCTCGCCACCTACGTGGGATGGCTGATGCACCGCACGCGGGGCGGCATCATGGCGGGCGGGCTGTTCATCCTGCCGGGCGTCGTCTCGATCATGGCCCTGAGCTATGTCTACGCGCTGTTCGGCACGATCGGGATCGTCGCCGCCCTGTTCTTCGGCCTGAAGGCCGCCGTCCTCGCGATCGTGCTGCAGGCGCTCGTCCGGATCGGCAGGCGCGCGCTCGGGAACTCCGCCCTCGTCGCGCTCGCGGCCGCGGCCTTCGTGGGCATCTTCTTTCTCGACATCCCGTTTCCGGTCATCGTCTTCGGAGCGGGGCTCGTCGGGTTTCTCGCGACGAAGTTCGGTTCCTCCGCGTTCCAGGGCGGCGGCCACGGCGGCGGCGACGGTCCGCACGAGGCGGCGGACAGCCTGCTCGGCGACGACCTGCCCGACCATGCACGGGCGACCGTGGCCGGGGCGCTCAGGGTCTCGGCCGTCTGGCTCCTGCTCTGGCTCGTGCCGGTCTTCGGGCTCGTCGGCCTGCTCGGCCCGACGCACGTGTTCAGCGAGATCGCGGTATTCTTCAGCAAGATGGCGGTCGTCACCTTCGGGGGTGCCTATGCGGTGCTCGCCTACGTGGCGCAGCAGGCGGTCGAGACCTACGGCTGGCTCAGGCCGGGCGAAATGCTCGACGGCCTCGGCATGGCCGAGACGACCCCCGGCCCGCTCATCATGGTGCTGCAGTTCGTGGGCTTCATGGCCGCCTTCCGCGACCCCGGCGGCCTTTCGCCGATCCTCGCCGCGACCGTCGGCGGGCTCCTCGCGACCTGGACCACCTTCGTCCCGTGCTTCCTCTGGATCTTCCTCGGGGCGCCCTACATCGAGGTCCTGCGCGGCAACCGGGCGCTCAACGGCGCCCTGTCGGCGATCACCGCCGCCGTCGTCGGCGTGATCCTCAACCTGGCGCTCTGGTTCTCGATCCACACCGTCTTTCGGGAGGTGCGGCCGCTGCGCTGGTTCGGGTTCGGGTTCGACGTGCCCGTGCCGGGGACCATGAACGTCTGGGCCTTCGCGCTCTCGGCGGCCGCCGTGGTGGCGATCTTTCGCTTCCGGATCGGGATGATCACGGTCCTGGCCGCCTGCTCGGCGGCCGGCGTCCTGCTGCACGTTCTCGGCCTCATCGGCTGAGGCTCCAAGGCCCCCTCTCCCGCCTCCGCCCGCCGGCGATCGATTCGCGCAGCGCGAGGTCGGGCGGTGCCTTAACGTAATGCTAAGAGAGGCGTGACATCTTCGCGCGATGATCCGCGATCCGTCGGTACCGTCCTCACCGCGCTCGATCCTCATCGTCGAGGACGACCCGATCACGCGCAGCATCGTGACGCGCTATTTCGAGGTCGCCGGGCTCCGCGTCGACGCGGCCGAGAGCGGCGAGGAGGCCCTCGCGATCCTGCGGGCGCACGGTCCCGCGATCGACTGGCTGTTCACCGACATCTGCCTTTCGGGCGGGATCAGCGGCTGGATCGTGGGCGCCGAATTCAACCTCAACCATCCCCTGCGCCCGGTGATCTACGCCACCGCCTCGGCCCAGCAGGCGCTCGCCCAGGCGGCGGGCAGCGTCTTCATCCAGAAGCCCTATTCGCCCGAGGACGTGTTCCGGGTCTTCCGGGACCTGGAGAGACGAGCCGACGCGATGTCGGCCACGTTCCCGACGATCTGGGACGGCCGCCGGGCGGCAACGCGGTAACGCCCGGCGCCGGGCGTTCGCCGGGGCAGGTTTGCGGTGCTTCGACCCGCGTGGTAGCGCGGGGGCGGACTTTCGCACGCCGAGGCCCGATGCCCCGCAAAGGCCTGCCCCTCTCGGGCGACACCCTTCCGCTGATCCGCCGCCTGTGGCGCGACTGGATGCGGCCGCACGCGCGCACGCTCCTGCTCGTGCTCGGGCTCGTGGTGCTCGTCGCCGGCGCGACGGGGCTTTACCCGGTGCTCATCAAGGCTGCGTTCGACGCCTTCACGGCCCGCGACGAGACCGCGATCCTGGTCGCGCCGCTGTTCGTGATCGCCGTCACCGCCGTCAAGGGCTTCTCGCTCCTCGCGCTCACGATCCTCACGAACCGGGTCGTGACGCGCATCGAGGCCGATATGCAGACCGCCCTCTACGGGCACCTGATCGACGCCGACCTCGCGCAGGTCGGGCGCGAAAGCCCGGCCGCGCTGACACAGCGTTTCACCACCGATTTCCTGTTCATCAAGGAGGCGCTGACCCGCCTCTCCACCGTGTTCCTGCGCGAGGTCGCCACCATCCTGGCGCTGATCGGCGCGATGATCTGGATCGACCCCGTGCTGACCCTGGTGGCTGCCGTCACGGTGCCGTTCATGGCCCGTCCGATCGGCCGGATCGGCCAGAAGCTGCGCCGGGTCGCGGTCTCGACCCAGGAGCAGGTCGGGCAGATGGCGAGCCTGGTGTCGGAGAGCCTCGCGGGCGCGCGGATCGCCAAGACCTACGGGCTCGAGGGCTACCTGAAGCGCAAGGCCGCCGCCGCCTTCGACGAGATCCGCCGGCTCAAGATGAAGGCCGCGAACGCGCGCGGCCGCCTCGACCCGCTGCTCGAGGCGGGCGGCGGCGTCGCGGTCGCGGCGGTGCTCGTGCTGATCGGCTGGCGCATCCTGTCGGGCGAGAGCACGGTCGGCGACTTCACGGGCTTCGTCTCCGCGCTGATCCTGGCGGCGCAGCCGATCCGTGCGCTCGGCAACCTCAACGCCATCGTGCACGAGGCGGCGGCCGCCCTGCAGCGCACCTTCGCGGTGATGGACGAGGCGCCGCGCATCGCCGACCGTCCCGGCGCACCGGATCTCGCGGTTCGCGGCGGCGAGGTGCGGTTCGCTGGCACCTGGTTCCGCTACCGCGAGGACGCGCCGGCCCTCGAGGGCATCGACCTCGTCGCCCGGGCGGGGCAGACGACCGCGCTCGTCGGGCGCTCCGGATCCGGCAAGTCCACCCTGCTCTCGCTCGTGCCGCGCCTCTACGACGTCACTGCGGGCGCCGTGCTCGTCGACGACCAGGACGTGCGCGAGGTGTCGCTCGCCAGCCTGCGGAGGAAGGTCGCGATGGTCGGTCAGGAGGTCGTCCTGTTCGACGACACGGTGCGGGCCAACATCGCCTTCGGGTGTCCCGGCGCGACCGAGGACGCGATCGTGGCGGCGGCGACGGCCGCGGCCGCCCACGACTTCGTGACCCGCCTCCCGGAAGGCTACGACACCGTGGTCGGCCCGGGCGGCGGGCGGCTCTCGGGCGGCGAGCGCCAGCGCATCGCGCTCGCCCGCGCGTTCCTGCGCGACGCGCCGATCCTTTTGCTCGACGAGGCGACGAGCGCGCTCGATTCGGAGTCCGAGCGCCTCGTGCAGGACGCGATCCGCGTGCTGATGCGCGGCCGCACCACGCTCGTCATCGCACACCGGCTCTCGACCGTGCGCGACGCGGACCAGATCGTCGTCCTCGACGCCGGACGCATCGTCGAGACCGGCACCCACGACGAGCTGGTCGCCCGCGGCGGTTCCTATGCCCGCCTGCACCGCCTCCAGCTCGCGGACGATCCGGACGTCGCAAGCCCGGCGGCGTGAGGGGCGAATGGGGAGTGGGGCTGGGGGACGTTTGGTGCGAGTGCCCACTTCCCCAATCCCTAATTCCCCCTCATCCCCCATTCGCCACTCGCCATTCGCCATTCACCCCATCGGCTACTCCCGCCGAATCAGCCGATCCACGACGAGGTCGGACCAGAAGCTCGGACGGAAGTCCCGCTCGAGGGCCTCGGGATCGTAGACCCGCTCGACCCAGTCGACGAGCGACAGCCCGCGGGCCTCGCCTTCGACCCGGTAGCGCTCGAAGAACGCGTCGAGAATGCCGGTCTTGGCGAAACGGAAATGACCGTAGCGCAGGGAGAGCTGGCGCAGCGCTTCCGCGACCGGCCGGCCCTCGTGCAGGATCAGGAAGAGCGCCGCCACGAAGCCGGCCCGGTCGGCGCCCGACTTGCAATGCAGCACCACCGGGTATTCGAGACGCTCGAAGAACGTCTTGGCCCTGAGGATCGTCGCCCGATCCGGCGCCCCGCGGGAGCGCACCACGAACTCCGCCATATGGAGGCCGAGGCGGTCGCAGGCGTCCTTCTGGAGCTGCCAGGAGCCGTGCTCGCGCCCGCCGCGCAGGTTCACGATCGTGCGCACGCCCTCGGCCTTGAGGCGGGCGAGCTGGTGCGGGGCGGGCTGCGCCGAGCGCCAGAGCCGATCCGAGACGCGGTGCTTGTTGAGGTAGACGAGGCGGAACACGCCATGATCGACGAGCAGCATGTTGGTCCAGGCGCGCACGCGCCCGAGCCCTCCCTCCACGGGCTGGTCCCAGCGGGCGATTCGGGCCAAGCGCCGCGCATAGCGGGTCTCGGGCTTTAGGAACCTTTTAATCACGTGGCTCGATGCTGGCATTCGGGGAGCTGCTTTACGGCGTCGGCCGAAAGCGATTCCCGCGAAGGATGTGCCTCATGGGGTGGATCTCGGCCATTAGCAGCGATGGCGATCCCGGGCAACGCGGCGACCGGACCGGCGGTTGCGTCGTTTTGGCTACGCGCCAAGGTTCGCGAGTCCCTGTAAGCCGTCCGCGCACAATCGGCGCAAGTTATTGTAAAATATCACCTAACGGAAGCTCTTGGCCTGCGTCGAAGGTCGAGGTTCCGCTCCTATGCCCGCGACCGCTAAGCTGATCCCATGAGCGACCTTCTCGTCAGCATCCGCCACGCCAAGCCCGAGGACGCTCCGGGACTGTCCCGGGTTTTCGAGCAGGCCTGGCGCGAGGCCTATCAGGGCATCATCCCGGGCGTGGCGCTGGAGCGGATGCTGGCCCGCCGCGGGCCCGGCTGGTGGCGCTCGACGGTGTCGCGCGGACGGCCGCTCGCGGTCCTCGACATCGGCCAGGGCATCGCGGGCTATGTCTCCTACGGCCGCTGCCGCGACCGCTCGCTGCCCGCCAAGGGCGAGATCGACGAGCTCTACCTCGCTCCGGAGTATCAGGGCCTCGGGTTCGGCCGGCGCCTCTTCAAGGCCGTGCGCAACGATCTCGCCGACCGCGCCATGGAGCGGATGATCGTCTGGGCGCTCGCCGACAACGAGCGCGCCTGTTCGTTCTACGAGAACATGGGCGGCCGCAGCATCGCGCAGGTGAAGGAGCGAATCGGCGGAGCCTCGTTGGGAAAGGTGGCGTTTCTGTTCCGGTGAGGGCGACCCGGGTGTCGGGGGTGTAGGTTTTAGGACGTGGGATTTGGGGTTTTGGGTCGGGCGGCGAGCCGTTAGCATCCCACCTACCAAATACCACTTTCCAAATCCCACTTCCCACGCCTCCTCCCACCCGGAGTGTCCCATGCGCCTCGATGCCATCCCGACCGGGACGAATCCGCCGCACGACGTCAACGTCGTGATCGAGGTGCCGATCGGCGGCGAGCCGATCAAGTACGAGATGGACAAGGCGGCCGGCACGCTCGTGGTGGACCGGTTCCTCTACACGGCGATGCGCTACCCCGGGAACTACGGTTTCATCCCCCACACCCTGTCGGGCGACGGCGACCCGTGCGACGTCCTCGTGGCCAATACCCGCGCGATCGTCCCGGGCGCGATCATGAGCGTGCGCCCGGTGGGCGTTCTCGTCATGGAGGACAATGCCGGCGAGGACGAGAAAATCATCGCCGTCCCGTCGCGCCATCTCACCCAGCGCTACGACCGGGTCGGCACCTACGCGGACCTGCCCGACATCACGATCAAGCAGATCGAGCACTTCTTCCAGCACTACAAGGACCTGGAACCCGGCAAATGGGTCAAGATCCTGCGCTGGGGCGACGCCGAGGAGGCGATGCGCCTCATTCTCGAGGGCGTGGAGCGGGCCCGGAACGGGCCGGCGTGACGGAGCCGTAAGCGGCTTCCGTGTCCCCGCCCCTCGCCGTCGGCTCAGCCGTCAAAGCGCCTCCCCGCGCAGGAGCCGCGGTCCGTCCCGGGACAGCCCGGCCGCTTCCCGGATGAAGAAGCGCTTCGCCACCGGCAGGCGGTCGACGAGGCCGAGCCCGAGGTCGCGGATCAGGCGCACCGGCAGGAGGTCGTTGGAAAACAGCCGGTTGAGCCCGTCCGTCATGATCCCCATCGCGGTGATCTCGACGCGCCGCGCGCGCTCGTAGGTCTCGAGGGTGTCGGCGCCGCCGGGGTCGAGCCCGAGCCGCACCGCGTCCGCGATCGCCTCCGCGAGGGCGGCGGCGTCGTGGAACCCGAGGTTGAGGCCCTGGCCGGCGATCGGATGGATGACGTGCGCGGCGTCTCCGAGCAGCGCCAGCCGTTCGGCCGCGAAGCTGCGCGCGATCCCGAAGGACAGCGGGAACGCCTGCGGCTTGGTCTCGAGCGCGATGCGCCCGAGCTGGAGGCCGAAACGGCGCTCGAGCTCGGCGAGGAAATCGTCCGCATCGGACTCGAGCAGGTGCGGCACGTTCTCGCGTCGCTCGGTCCACACGATCGACGACCGGTGACCGAGCGCGCCGCCGGGCTTGAGCGGCAGGATCGCGAACGGGCCGGAGGGCAGGAAGTGCTCGACCGCCCGCCCCTCGTGGTCGCGCTCGTGCGACACGGTGGCGACGATGCCGGACTGCTTGTAGGGCCAGGCGATCCAGCCGATCCCCGCGAGGTCGCGCAGCCTGGAGCGCGCGCCGTCGGCGGCGACGAGCAGCGCCGCGTCGAGCGGCGCTTCGCCCGCGACATTCACCGCGATGGCGCCCGGACGGGTCGTAAAGCCCTCGACCCCGAGCGATTTCAGAACCACGCCGGCGGTCCTGCAGGCGTCGACGAGCGCGCCCGTGAGGTCGCCGCCCTCGACCATGTGGGCGAAGGGCTCGCCCGGTTCGACGTCGCCCCCGAAGGTCAGGAAGGTGGGCCGGACCGGGTCGTGGAGCCGGCTGTCGGTGACCACCATGTCGAGGATCGGCTGCGCCGCCGGCTCGACGAGATCCCAGACGTCGAGCGCCCGCAGCATGCGGCGAGCCGCGGCCGCGATCGCATAGGCACGCCTGTCGCCGCGCGGGTCGCGCCGCAGCGCCGGATCGGCCATCACGACCTCGACGACGTCGTCGAGCGAGCGCTTGAGCGCCAGCGCGAGCGACAGGCCCGCAAGGCCGCCGCCGGCGATGACGATGCGTGGGGCAGGGGCAGTCATCGAACGTCCTCCTTCGGCTCGTTCGCCGTCGCGCTTGACCTTCCTCCGGCGCTCCGGGATGGATGCGGGACCCGCACCGCATCCGGAACGCCCATGTCCCGCGCCGTCGACGATCTTTTGGCCATTCTCGATCTCGAACAGCTCGAGCACAATCTCTACCGCGGCCGCAGCCCGCAAGTCGGCTGGCAGCGGGTGTTCGGCGGTCAGGTGATCGGGCAGGCGCTCGTCGCCGCCAGCCGGACGGTGGACGGGCGTCATCCCCATTCCCTCCACGCTTACTTCCTTCTCGGCGGCGACCCCAGGGTGCCGATCATCTACGAGGTCGAGCGGCTGCGCGACGGGCGCTCGTTCACGACCCGCCGCGTGAAGGCGATTCAGCACGGCCAGGCGATCTTCGCGATGTCGGTGTCCTTCCACCGCGACGAACCGGGTTTCGCGCACCAGGCCGCCATGCCGGACGTGCCCAAGCCCGAGGACCTGCCGAGCGAAGCCGAGATCAAGGCCGGCGTGATGCCGCTCATGCCGGACCCGGTGCGCGCCTATTACGAGCGCGAGCGACCGATCGAGCTCCGTCCCGTGGAGTTCAAACGCTATCTCTCGCGCGAGTCGCTCGAGCCGACCTTCAACGTCTGGATCCGCGCGACGGGACGGCTGCCGGACGATCCGGCGATTCACCGGTGCGTGCTCGCCTACGCGTCCGACATGACGCTGCTCGACACCGCCCTCATCGCGCACGGCCGCACCGTCTTCGAGCGGTCGATCCAGCCCGCGAGCCTCGATCATGCGCTCTGGTTCCATCGCCCCTTCCGGGCCGACGACTGGCTTCTCTACGCCCAGGACAGCCCGAGCGCCTCGGGCGCCCGCGGCTTCGCGCGCGGCCTGATCTTCACGCGCGAGGGAACGCTCGTGGCGTCGGTCGCCCAGGAAGGATTGATCCGGGACATCGGCGAGCCGGCCTGACCGGCGCCGATCGGGCGTGCTGCCCATAGATTGGGCAGTTGCTGCTGCCCATTTTCTGTGCAGAACGCGGGAGCCTCGCTCCGGGAGGGCGCTCAGGTCGGCAGAAGAAGACGAGCCGCTAACGCGGCGGCTTTTCTCCTCCGGACCCTCGGGAAGTCCGAGGGCCGTTCCGCTTCGCTCCCCTTGTCCGGGAAAGGGGTGGAGGGTGCGGCTCAGGTCGGTGTCTCGCCCTCCACGGCTTTCCCGGACGCAGAGGAACGGAGCGCAGCGCAGTGGATCTTAAGATCCGGATCCAGCGCAGCGCGAGCTGCGGCGAACCCGCCCGATCCCTCCGCCGCAGCCCAGTTGGCACGGCCCTTGAATATCCCCGCCCGACGCCCGCGCGGGACCGCACGGGCAGGTGAAACCGCCGTCGTGCTCGCCGGGCCGGCGGCTCAACCGGGGGTTTAATCCATGAAAATCGTGACGGCCATCATCAAGCCGTTCAAGCTCGAGGAGGTGCGCGACGCCCTCACGGCGCTCGGCGTGCACGGCCTCACCGTGACCGAGGTGAAGGGTTACGGTCGCCAGAAGGGCCATACCGAGATCTATCGCGGCGCCGAATACGCGGTGAGCTTCCTTCCCAAGGTGCGGATCGAGGTCGCGATCGCGGCCGATTTCGTCGGCCGCGTCGTGGAGGCGATCTCGGCCGCCGCGCGAACCGGCCAGATCGGCGACGGCAAGATCTTCGTCACGCCGCTCGAGCGGGCGGTTCGCATCCGCACCGGCGAGACCGACGGCGACGCCCTCTGACTTCATCCCTGATCGCGGAGTTACACGAATGACCTTCCGTTCCACCCTCGCAGCCGCCCTGGGAGGGGTCGCGCTCGCGCTTTGCAGCCTCGATCCCGCCTTCGCCCAAGAGGCCGCCGCGGCTCCGACGCCCGACAAGGGCGACACCGCCTGGATGATGGTCTCCTCCATCCTCGTTCTTCTCATGGTCGTGCCGGGGCTGGCCCTGTTCTACGGCGGGCTCGTGCGCACCAAGAACATGCTGTCCGTCCTCACGCAGGTCTTCGCGATCGCGTGCATCGCCGCCCTGGTGTGGGTGTTCTACGGCTACAGCCTGGCCTTCACGAACGGCGGCGGCCTCAACGACTTCGTCGGCGGCTTCTCGAAGGCCTTCCTGTCCGGCGTCGACCCCACCACGGTCGCGGCGACCTTCTCGAACGGCGTCGTGATCCCGGAATACGTCTACATCGCGTTCCAGATGACGTTCGCGATGATCACGCCGGCACTCATCGTCGGCGCCTTCGCGGAGCGGATCAAGTTCTCGGCCCTCGTGCTCTTCGCGGTGCTGTGGCTGACCTTCGTGTATTTCCCGGTCGCCCACATGGTGTGGTACTGGGGCGGCCCGGACGCGTTCGGCAATGCCGCGAAGGCGGTCGCGGACGCCGCCGATCCGGCCGCCAAGGCGGCGGCGCAGACGGCGCTCGACGCCGTGCTCGTGGATGCCGGTCTGCTGTTCCAGTGGGGCGCCCTCGACTTCGCGGGCGGGACCGTCGTGCACATCAATGCCGGCATCGCCGGCCTCGTCGGCGCGCTTCTGCTCGGCAAGCGCCTCGGCTACGGCCGCGACCTCATCGCCCCGCACTCGCTCACCATGACGATGATCGGTGGGGCGCTGCTCTGGGTCGGATGGTTCGGGTTCAACGCGGGCTCGAACCTCGAGGCCAACGGCACGGCGGCGCTCGCCATGATGAACACGTTCGTGGCCACCGCCGCGGCCGGCCTGTCGTGGCTCTTCGTCGAGTGGGGCACCAAGGGCAAGCCGTCGATGCTCGGCCTCGTGTCCGGAGCGATCGCGGGCCTCGTCGCGGTGACGCCCGCCTCCGGTTTCGCGGGCCCGATGGGCTCCATCGTGCTCGGGCTCGCGGCGGGCGCGGTGTGCTTCGTGTTCTGTTCCTCGGTCAAGAACGCGCTCGGCTACGACGACTCCCTCGACGTGTTCGGAATCCACTGCATCGGCGGCATTCTCGGCGCCATCGCGACCGGCATCCTCGTCAACCCGGCGCTCGGCGGGGCCGGCATTCCGGACTACCTCAGCAAGCCCGGCGAGCTCGCCGTCGCGGATTACGCCTTCGGGACGGCGGTGTGGGCGCAGGTCAAGGCGGTGCTCCTCACGATCGTGTGGTCGGGGGTCGGCTCGGCGATCCTCTACAAGATCGTCGACCTGACCGTGGGCCTGCGCGTGACGCAGGAGGAGGAGCGCGAAGGCCTCGACCTCGCCGACCACGGCGAGCGGGCGTACAACTACTGAGCACCGGCGCGGCGCCCAGCCCCTCTCGCCGCGCGCGGGGAGGGCGGGGCGCCCCTCTTTAGGGTTAAACGGCCCTTAACCCATGGACCGTAACACTCCGCGGGCAGATTTCTGCCCGTCGAGTTGCCTGATGCGCCCAAGCCGCCGATCCCACTCCGCCTACGACGGCCTCTCGGAGGCGCTCCGCGCCTTTGCGGCCCGGCGCACGCGGGAGCTGACGGGCCTCGCGCTCGTCACTGTCGCGGGTCTCTTCACGGTGGCGCTCGCGACCTGGTCGGTCGACGACCCGAGCCTCAACAACGCCACCGACGCCCCGGTGCGAAACCTCCTGTCCTGGCCCGGCGCCATCGTGGCGGACGTTCTGATGCAGCTCTTCGGCCTCGGGGCCACGGCGGCGCTCGTCCCGGTCGCGCTGTGGGGCTGGCGCCTCCTGCGCGGGCACGCTCTCGGACGGGTGCAACTGCGCCTGGCGCTCTGGGTGCTCGGGTCCGGGGCCGCGACCGCGCTCGCGAGCGCGCTGCCCGCGACGGCGCGCTGGCCCCTGCCGACGGGGCTCGGAGGCGTCGCTGGCGACGCCCTGCTCGCGGCCGGCAAGGCGATCACCGGCCTTTCGGCGAGCCCTGCCAGCGCGTTCCTCGGCTTGGCCTTCGCGGCGGTCGCGATCCTGTCGCTCACCGCCGCCTGCGGCTTCGGCTTCGCCGAGGATCCCCATGCGCCGGCGCCGAGCGGCAGGCGGTCCGGGGCCGAGTGGGAGGAGCCCGACGAGGCGCCCGACGAGCCCGGCTGGGCGATCGTGTCCCTCGGGGCGCTCGCCCACGCGGCGATGAGCGTGCGCGCCGGGGTACGGCGCTGGATCGAAGCACGCCGGGCGAGCGACGAGGACGATCTGGTGCCCGCTCTCGCGGGCGGCTCCGCGCCTCGCGACGCCGGCTGGCGCCGGGAGCCCCACCTGGAGCCGCGTCGCGGCGGCCGCGGCCAGGCCGCAAGCCGCGACGACGAACCCGACGAGGACGAGGCGCCCGGCCCGGGCCGCGTCGCCCCCGTGCCGACGGCACCGAAGCCCGGCAAGCGCATGGCGCGCGAGGCGCAGGGCAGCCTGCTCGACGAGGGGAAGTACAAGCTGCCGGCGCTGAATCTCCTCGCCGAGCCCAAGCGCCCGAGCACGCCCGCGGTTTCCGCCGAGGCCCTCGAGCAGAATGCCAGCCTCCTCGAAGGCACCCTCGAGGACTTCGGCGTGAAGGGCGAGATCATCAACGTGCGGCCCGGGCCCGTGGTGACGCTCTACGAGCTCGAGCCCGCGCCCGGCACCAAGTCCTCGCGCGTGATCTCGCTCGCCGACGACATCGCCCGCTCGATGAGCGCGGTCTCGGCCCGCGTCGCCGTCGTGCAGGGCCGCAACGCCATCGGGATCGAGCTCCCGAACCACAAGCGCGAGACCGTGTACCTGCGCGAACTTCTCGCCTCGCAGGACTTCGAGACCTCGAAGCACAAGCTCGCGCTGTGCCTGGGCAAGACCATCGGCGGCGAGCCCGAGATCGCGGATCTCGCGCGCATGCCGCACCTCCTGGTCGCGGGCACGACGGGCTCGGGCAAGTCGGTCGCGATCAACACCATGATCCTCTCGCTCGTCTACCGTCTGAGGCCCGACCAGTGCCGCCTCATCATGGTCGACCCCAAGATGCTGGAGCTGTCGGTCTACGACGGCATCCCGCATCTGCTCACGCCGGTCGTGACCGACCCCAAGAAGGCGGTGGTCGCGCTCAAATGGGCGGTGCGCGAGATGGAGGACCGCTACAAGAAGATGTCGAAGCTCGGCGTGCGCAACATCGACGGCTTCAACACCCGGGTCGCCGAGGCCAAGGGACGAGGCGAGATCCTGACCCGCACCGTCCAGACCGGGTTCGACCGCGAGACCGGCGAGGCGGTCTACGAGGACGAGATGATGGATCTCGATCCCTTGCCCTACATCGTGGTGATCGTCGACGAGATGGCCGACCTCATGATGGTCGCCGGCAAGGACATCGAGGGCGCGATCCAGCGCCTCGCCCAGATGGCGCGCGCCGCCGGCATCCACGTCATCCTCGCGACGCAGCGCCCGTCGGTCGACGTCATCACGGGCACCATCAAGGCCAACTTCCCGACCCGGATCTCCTTCCAGGTCACGTCGAAGATCGACAGCCGCACGATCCTGGGCGAAATGGGGGCCGAGCAGCTCTTGGGCCAGGGCGACATGCTCTACATGGCGGGCGGCGGGCGCATCACCCGCGTGCACGGGCCGTTCTGCTCCGACGAGGAGGTCGAGAAGGTGGTCGCGCACCTGAAGCGCCAGGGCCGGCCGCAGTACCTCGATGCCGTAACGGCGAGCGAGGAGGAGGAGGCCGCGGAGGGCGAGGCGGTGTTCGATGCCGGCGAGCTCGGGTCCGGCTCCGGCGACCTCTACGACCAGGCGGTCGCGGTGGTGCTGCGGGACAAGAAGGCGTCGACGTCCTATATCCAGCGCCGGCTGCAGATCGGCTACAACCGGGCGGCGTCGCTGATGGAGCGGATGGAGAAGGAAGGCATCGTCGGCCCCGCCAACCACGCGGGCAAACGCGACATCCTCCTCGAGAGCGCCGAAGCCGGCGAGGAGTAACGGTCGCCGCGCGGGGACGTCGTCGCGGGGCGGCAACGCCGCACGGGCAACGTCGCGGGCGGAACCGCGGGCGCTGCCGGGCGTCATCGATTCGCCACAGGGCGCCCCTAGGGCCGGCCGTGGGATCGGGAGCGTTCGCCGCCGGCGGTCCCTCGGGCCCGCGCCACGGATCGGGACGAATTCGCCACCGGGGGCACGAGGCCCGCCGAGGGCTCGGGAGAACCAGATGGAGAACGGCCTCAGCGGCTTCTTTGCGGGTCTTGCCGCCTTGGGGGCGAGCATTCTGCCCGGACCGACGCAGGATCAGCCCGCCGCGGTGCCGCCGCCCGAGCAGCCGGTCGTCGAGGACAAGGCGGCGGCCGGTCAGCCGAGTTCCGCCGGCCTTCCGGTCGCGATGCGGCTCTTGCCCCCGAAGCGCCCGACGGCCGTCGTGGTCGCGAGCGCCGCGCCGGCGAGCGGGGCTCCCGAACCCAGGCGGCCCGAGCCCAGGCAACCCGAGCCCAGACATTCCGAGCCGCCGCCTGCCGATCGGATCGCGCCGGCGGCACCCGTCGCGGCAGCCCCGTCGGGCGGCGCGGTCGTCCTCGGCGCCCCGCCGCTTCCGGCGAGCTTCCAGCCGCTCGGCGCCGCTGCACCGGAGGCGAAGCCGGTCGTGACCGCCGCCGCGGGCCCGGATGCGCCGGCGTCGCGCACGAACGAGCCCAAGCGCGCGAGCACGGCGGCGGCGCCGCGTCCGGTTCCCGCCGATCCGTCCCGCATCGCCCCGTCGCCCGGCCCGACGGTCCTTGCCGCCGCGCCCGCGACGGCGCCGGCGCCGCGCGTGCAGGGACGCGCGGAGAGCCTCAGCGATCAGGAGATCGTCGAGCGGGCGAACGGCTTCTTCAACAATCTCACCACCCTGGTGGCGGACTTCACGCAGATCGGCGGCGACGGCCGCCGTCTCGGCGGCACGATCTACCTCCAGCGCCCCGGCAAGGTGCGGTTCGAGTACGACAAGCCGGCGACCCTCGAGGTGATCGCCGACGGCTCGTCGGTCGCGGTCCAGGACACCAAGCTCGCGACGCAGGACGTCTATCCGATCTCCCAGACGCCGCTGAAGTTCCTCCTGCGCGAGCGGGTCAATCTCGGCCAGGACATCCGCGTCACCGGGGTTTCTCACGAGGGCGACGCGGTGCGCCTCTCGCTCGAGGACCGCTCGACGCTCGGCGGCACCTCCAGGATCACCCTGTTCTTCGACCCGCAGGTCGAGACCCTGACCCAATGGCGCATCGTCGATCCGCAGGGATTCCAGACCACGGTGATGCTCAACCGCGTCGACCGGAACCGCCGCATCGACCAGAAGCTGTTCGTCATCAACGTCAACCGCGCGATCAACAACGACAATCCGAACCGGTAAGGCGGCGGGACGCCTCGGGTTCTTGGTCTTGGGTCATGGGTTGTAGGTCGTGGGTTGTGGGAACACCAGGCGATCGGCTATCCACTTCCCACTTCCCACTTCCCACTTCCCACTCCCCAATCCCCACTCCCCACTTTCCGTGCACCTCACCGTCACGACCTGGAACATCAACTCGGTGCGTCTGCGCATCGCGCAGGTCGGCCGCTTTCTCGCGAAGCGCCGGCCCGACATCCTGTGCCTGCAGGAGACGAAGTGCCCGGACGACCGGTTTCCGCTCGAGGCCCTGCAGGCGTTCGGCTACCCTTACGTCGTCCATGCCGGCCACAAGGGCTACAACGGCGTCGCGATCGTCTCGCGCCATCCCTTCGCGCGCACCGACGTGCTGGAGTGGTGCGGCCGCCGGGATGCGCGGCACATCGCGGTGACGCTCGCGCCCGAGGCGAAAGGCGCGGCCGGGATCACCGTGCACAACTTCTACGTTCCGGCCGGCGGCGACATCCCGGACCCGGCGCTCAACGAGAAGTTCGCGCACAAGCTCCAGTTCCTGCGCGAGCTGCGCGCCTGGGGCGGGCGCGCCAAGCCCGCCGGACCGCCGGCGATCCTCTTGGGCGACCTCAACGTCGCGCCGCTCGAGCACGACGTGTGGAGCCACAAGCAGCTCCTCGACGTGGTGAGCCACACCCCGGTCGAGACGGAGGCGTTCGAGGCCGTGCGCGCGGAGGCCGGCTGGACCGACGCCATGCGCCATCTGCGGCCGCAGCCCGAGAAGATCTACTCCTGGTGGAGCTACCGCGCCGCCGACTGGCAGGCCGCCGACCGGGGACGCAGGCTCGACCACATCTGGCTCTCCGAGAGCCTGACGCCGGCGCTGCGGTCGGTCGAAGTGGCGCGCGAGACGCGCGGCTGGGAGCGGCCCTCGGACCACGTGCCGGTGACGGCGGTGGTGGAGGTGTGAGGCGGCCCGCGGGACGCGTGGCCGACGGGTGAGGGCTCCCTGCTGTCGATGCGCCCGAAACAGGAAGCGGGCGCGCGGCGCGACGCCGGGCGCCCGTGAGCCGGTCAGCCGCCGGCCACTGCGTCGATGGCGACGAGGCGCTGACGCACGACCTCCAAGCCCCGGGTCAGGTGCACGAGCTCGTCCTCCATGACGTCGCGCATCGCTTCGGCGGCGGCGGGGAACTCTTCCAAAACCCGGCGCATCAGGCTCGGGCTCACGCGGAGCACCGTCGAGAGCTCGCGGGCCGTGGCGGTGGCGGGGCGCGTGACGCGCGCGAACAGGGCCGTTTGGCCGATCACCGCGCTGGGGCCGGCCACGAAGTCCGGCGCGCCGCCGTCCCGCTGCGTGAGGGCGATCGAGCCGAACTTCACGACATAGCCGCCGTCGGCGCGGTCGCCCCTGCGAAACAGGACATCGCCGGTCCGCAGCACCCTGGGTTCGGCCGCGAAGGCCACGAGGCGCAGGGCGTCGCGGTCGAGCAGGCCGAACAGCGGCGCGCCGGAAAGGGTCGCGATATCGTCCTCGAGGGCCATGGGTGCAACATCGTCCGGCGAAAGCGGTGCGATCGGCTTTAGAACCTTTTCGCGCCCGGCGGAAGGCCCCCTGGGATGCCCTTACGGCATCAGCTTGTAGCCGCCGGGCTCGGTCACCAGGATGCGGGCGTTCGACGGATCGGTCTCGATCTTCTGGCGCAGCCGGTAGATGTGCGTCTCGAGCGTGTGCGTCGTCACGGCGGAGTTGTAGCCCCAGACCTCGGCGAGCAGGATCTCGCGCCCGACCACCTTCTGGCCGGCGCGGTAGAGATAGCGCAGGATCGCGGTCTCCTTCTCGGTCAGCTTGAGCTTCGATCCCTTGTCGGTGGTGAGCAGCTTCGAGCCGGGCCGGAAGGTGTAGGGACCGATCTGGAAGATCGCGTCCTCGCTCGCCTCGTACTGGCGCAGCTGCGCCCGGATGCGGGCGAGCAGCACGGCGAACTTGAAGGGCTTCGCGACGTAGTCGTTGGCGCCGGCCTCGAGGCCGAGCACCGTGTCGGCGTCCGAGCCCTGCGCGGTCAGCATGATGATCGGGCTGCGGAAGCCGTTGCGGCGCATGAGCTTGACGGCCTCGCGCCCGTCCATGTCGGGCAGGCCCACGTCCATGATCGCGAGGTCGATCCGGTCGCCCGTCACGGTGGTGACGGCCTGGCCCGCGGACTCGGCGGTCGTGACCTGGAACTCGTCGTAGAGCCCGAGCTGCTCCGCGAGCGTGTCGCGCAGATCCCGGTCGTCGTCGACGACGAGGAGGCGGCTGGCATTCGACATCAAGACCCCTGATTTCCCGCCTCTTCCGGACGCGGACGGGCGCAGGCCGTAGATTATTCTTCCGCGGCCCGACAACAAGGGGTGCGACGCCGCCTCCACGGCAAAGCTTTGCGACGGGGCGGCCACGCCCCCAGGAAACACGGGCGCAGACGGCCCGTGTACCCGCCCGAAACCGGTGGGGCTTGACAGCGCGAGGCCGGTCGGCTCCTCGGGGTCATGCCGCGCCGCTACCTCGACCTCATCCGCGTCCACCGTCGGCCCTTCGACCGAAGCAAGGGGCGCCTCGTCGCCGGCAGCCTCGTGATCCCCTGCGCGCTCGGGCGCTCCGGCACGACCCGCGCCAAGCGCGAGGGCGACGGGGCCTCTCCCGTCGGCCGTTTCGCCCTCATCCAGGCGTTCTACCGGGCGGACCGGGGGCCCCGTCCGCGCACCGGCCTGAGGCTCCGGCCGATCCGCCCGACCGACAGCTGGTGCGACGATCCGCGGGACCGCCGCTACAACACCCTCGTGCCGCTCCCGTGCCCGCCGAGCCACGAGGAGATGTGGCGGACCGACCACCTCTACGACGTCGTGGTCGACATCGGCTGGAACCGCGGCCCGATCGTGCGCGGCCGCGGCAGCGCGATCTTCCTCCACCTGGCGCGGCCGGGCTTCGCGCCGACCGCCGGGTGCGTCGCGGTCGAGCAACGGATGATCCGGCGGCTCCTGGAGCGGATCGGGCCGCGCACGCGGATCGAGATCGTGGGGTAACGCCCGGCGGCGCGGCCGTAAGGCGCTGCGCGTCATGGCCATCCCCTCCGTGATGGCCGTCCCCGGACTTGATCCGGGGGATCAGTCCCGGCCATCCACGTACTTGGCCATCTCGGTCGGAGCGGCGCAAAGACGTGGATGCCCGGCACGAGGCCGGGCATGACGGTGGAGGAAGCGGCGCAAAGACGTGGATGCCCGGCCCAAGGCCGGGCATGACGGCGTGGATCCTAGCGCGCGCCAAAAATCGCGCTGCCCACCCGCACGTGCGTCGCGCCCAACTGAATCGCGGCCTCGAAATCCGCGCTCATGCCCATCGACAGGGTCTTCAGCCGGTTGCGGCGCGCGATCGTCGCGAGCAGGGCGAAGTG
The DNA here is from genome assembly GCA_963800985.1 of uncultured Alphaproteobacteria bacterium. Classification (GTDB taxonomy): domain Bacteria; phylum Pseudomonadota; class Alphaproteobacteria; order Rhizobiales; family Beijerinckiaceae; genus Microvirga. The sequence goes on from CAWDDI010000033.1 coordinate 347,425, forward strand.
GGGCGACGGCGGGTCCTTCTCGGGCGGGATGCACATCAGGCCCTCGACGGCGAGCCCATAGCGCGCGCGGCAGGAATCGAGGAAGGCGTCCGCCTCGCCCGGCGCGACGCCGCCCTTTTGCGGCTCCTCGCCGGTGTTGACCTGGACGAGAAGGCGGGGGCGCGCGCCCCGCGCGGGCGATCTCCTTCGCGAGCGCCTCCGCGAGGGAGGGCCGGTCGAGGGTGTGGATCACGTCGAAGAGGGCGACCGCGTCGCGCGCCTTGTTGGACTGCAGCGGGCCGATGAGGTGGAGCTCGACCTCGCCGAAGCGCTCGCGCAGGGCCGGCCACTTGCCCTTCGCCTCCTGGACGTAGTTCTCGCCGAAGGCCCGCTGCCCGGCGGCGAGGACCGGCTCGATCGCCTCGGCGGGAAAGGTCTTGGACACCGCGACGAGGGTCACATCCTCGGGGTCGCGGCCGCTGTCCCGGGCCGCGCGGGCGATGGCGGCGCGGACGTCTCGCCAACGGCTGACGGCGGGAGCCTCGGGAGGATCGTCCATGCGGTACCTCGGCGGATCGGCGCGCGGCGAAACCGTTGACCGCGCGGGCATCGTGTGTCCTAAAGCAATTTCCGGCGAAGTGAATTCCGTTTCGTCGGGACGACCCCTTCGGCAGGACCAGGGAGCGGCCCCACGCCCGTGAGCGCTTCCGTCCCGCCCCCGCCGGGCGGCTCCAACCCGCTTGCTTGCTTGAAACGGATGATCGAGAAACGATGAGGCCCGAGCGCTACAACGCCAAGGAAGCCGAGCCGAAATGGCAGACGGTCTGGACGGAGCGCGACCTGTACCGGACCGACAACGACGACCCGCGCCCGCGATATTACGTGCTCGAGATGTTCCCCTACCCGTCGGGGCGCATCCACATGGGCCACGTGCGCAACTACGCGATGGGCGACGTCGTGGCGCGCTACATGCGCGCCCGCGGCTTCAACGTGCTCCACCCGATGGGCTGGGACGCCTTCGGGATGCCGGCCGAGAACGCCGCGATGAAGAACAAGGTCCACCCGAAGGAATGGACCTACGCGAACATCGCCGCGATGCGCGGGCAGCTGCAGTCGATGGGCCTCGCGATCGACTGGAGCCGCGAGATCGCGACCTGCGACCCGACCTACTACGGGCACCAGCAATGCCTGTTCCTCGACTTCCTTAAGGCCGGGCTCGTGGCGCGCCGGACCGCCAGGGTGAACTGGGATCCGGTCGATCAGACGGTGCTCGCCAACGAGCAGGTGATCGACGGCCGCGGCTGGCGCTCGGGCGCGCTCGTCGAGCAGCGCGAGCTCACCCAGTGGTTCTTCAAGATCACCGACTACGCCCAGGACCTGCACGACAGTCTCGATTCGCTCGACCGATGGCCCGAGAAGGTCCGCGTCATGCAGCGCAACTGGATCGGGCGCTCGGAGGGCCTCGTGGTGCGCTTCGCGCTCGATCCGAGCACCACGCCGGGCGGCGAGGCGGATCTCGAGATCTACACGACGCGGCCCGACACGCTGTTCGGCGCGCGCTTCATGGCGCTCGCGCCCGATCACCCGCTCGCGAAGGCCGCGGCCGCGGAAAATCCGGAGCTCGCCGCGTTCATCGCCGAGAGCCGGCGCATCGGCACCGCGCAGGAGGCGATCGAGAAGGCCGAGAAGCTCGGCTTCGACACCGGCATCCGGGCCCGGCACCCGTTCGACCCGTCCTGGGAGCTGCCCGTCTACGTCGCGAACTTCATCCTCATGGAGTACGGCACCGGCGCGATCTTCGGCTGCCCCGCGCACGACCAGCGCGACCTCGAATTCGTCAACAAGTACGGCCTCGGCAACACCCCCGTGGTGTGCCCGCCGGGGGTCGACCCTGCGGGCTTCGTGATCACCGACACGGCCTATGACGGCGACGGCCGGATGATCAATTCGCGCTTCCTCGACGGGCTGACGGTCGCCGAGGCCAAGGAGGAGGTCGCGCGGCGGCTCGAGCGCGAGACCCGCGACGGCCGTCCGGTCGCCGAGCGCAGGGTCAACTTCCGCCTGCGCGACTGGGGCATCTCGCGCCAGCGCTACTGGGGCTGCCCGATCCCGGTGATCCACTGCGAGACCTGCGGGGTCGTGCCCGTGCCGCGGGACGAGCTTCCCGTGACGCTGCCCGAGCGATGTGAGCTTCGAGGAGCCCGGCAACCCGCTCGACCGGCACCCGACCTGGACGCACGTCGACTGCCCGCGCTGCGGCAAGGCGGCCCGGCGCGAGACCGACACCATGGACACCTTCGTGGACTCGTCCTGGTATTTCGCGCGCTTCACGGAGCCGAGCCTCGCGGACCGGCCGACGGACCGCGCCGCCGTCGACCGCTGGCTCCCGGTCGACCAGTATATCGGCGGCGTCGAGCACGCGATCCTGCACCTGCTGTACTCGCGCTTCTTCACCCGCGCGATGACGGCGACGGGCCATGCCGGCCTCGACGAGCCGTTCGCGGGCCTGTTCACGCAGGGCATGGTGGTGCACGAGACCTATCGCGACGCCGGCGGCGCCTGGGTGCTGCCCGCCGACGTGCGCATCGAGAGCGAGGGCGGGGTCAGACGGGCCGTCCACGCCAAGACCGGCGAGAGCGTCGAGATCGGCCCGATCGAGAAGATGTCGAAGTCGAAGTTCAACACCGTCGATCCCGACGACATCATCGGGTCCTACGGTGCCGACACCGCGCGCTGGTTCATGCTGTCCGACTCGCCGCCCGAGCGCGACGTGATCTGGACCGAGGAGGGCGTCCAGGGCGCCGGCCGCTTCGTGCAGCGCGTGTGGCGCCTCGTCAGCGAAGTCGCGGCTCTCGGCGATGCGTCGTCGCACTCGCCTCCCGACCATCCGGTGCGGCGCGCCGCGCACAAGACCCTCGCGGCGGTCGAGGAGAATATCGAGGGCCTTCGCTTCAACGTGGCGGTGGCGCGCATCTACGAGCTCGCCAACGCCATCCAGTCGGAGCTGCAGAGCGCGCGCTTGAGCGATGCCGGAGCGGCCGCAACGCCCGCCCTGCGCGAGGCGACGGAACTTCTCGTTCACATGATTGCGCCGATGATGCCGCACCTCGCGGAGGAGTGTTGGCAGGCGCTCAAGGGACACGGCCGTCAGGCGCCTCAACACCAAGGTTTGGTCGCCGAAGCCGCATGGCCGAAGGTCGACCGCTCGCTCCTCGTCGAGGACACCGTGACCCTGCCCGTCCAGGTGAACGGCAGGAAGCGCGCGGACGTCACGGTCGCCCGCGACGCCGACCAGGCCGCGATCGAGGCCGCGGTGCTCTCGCTCGAGGCGGTTCAGCGCGCTATGGAGGGCAAGCCCGCCCGCAAGATCATCGTGGTGCCGCAGAGGATCGTGAATGTCGTCGCCTGAACCCTACCGCGTGTCGCGCCTCGCCGCCGCCGCTGCGCTCGCTCTCGGACTCGCGGCCTGCTTCCGGCCCCTGTACGGGCCGACCGCCAGCGGCGTGCCCCTCCAGGGCGAACTCGCCGCCATCGACGTCGACGAGGTCACGGTCGCTCCCGCCTTCGAGCGGTTCAGCCACTACCTGCGCAGCGAGGTCGTGTTCAACCTCAACGGGTCCGGGGTGCCGGCGACCAAGCGCTACAAGCTCGGCCTCGCGTTCACGTCCCGCCTCGACATGCCGATCGTCGACACGGCGTCGGGTCGGGCGCAGTCGGCGACGCTCGTGGGCGACGTCGCCTATACCCTGGCGACCCTCGACGGCTCGAAGGTGATCACGAGCGGCAAGGTCCAGGGCTCCGCCTCGTACGACCGCAACGTCCAGCGATTCGCGACGGTCCGCGCGGCGCGCGATGCCGAGATCCGCCTCGCCAAGCTGCTCGCCGACCAGATCCGCACCCGGGTCGCGATCGCGGTGTCGAACCGGGTGTGACGCGCATGGCCGACGGACCGCGGCCGCGACGAGCGTTGCGCCTCGAGGGCTTTGCGTGGTTGCGGTAAAGGGCGGCGACGTCGAAAGGGTGCTGCGCCGGCCGGACCCGGGGGTCGCGGTCTATCTCGTCTATGGACCCGACAGCGGCCTCGTCGTGGAGCGCGCCAAGGCGCTCGCGGAGCGCTCGGTCGACGACCCGTCGGATCCGTTTCAGATGATCCGGATCGACGGCGACGTGATCGCCGCCGATCCCGGCCGTCTCGCCGACGAGGCGGGCACGGTCGGATTGTTCGGCGGGAGGCGCGCGATCTGGATCCGGCCGACCTCCCGAAACCTCGCACCGGCGCTCGAGGCGGTGATTGCCGGACCCCTCCAGGACACCACGGTCGTCATCGAAGCCGGCGACCTCGCGCGGTCCTCGCCGCTGCGGGGGCTGTGCGAGCGCTCGCCGCGGGCGATGGCGCTCCCGTGCTACGCCGACGCGGCGCGCGATCTCGGCGAGGTGGTCGACGAGACGTTGAGGGCCGCCGGCCTGCGCGTCGAGCGCGACGCCCGGGCGGCGCTGCTCGCGAGCCTCGGCGGCGACCGTCTCGCAACCCGCAGCGAGCTCGCCAAGCTCGTCCTCTACGCTCACGGCCGGAGCGAGGTCACGATCGAAGACATCGATGCGGTCCTGAGCGACGTCTCGGGCCTTGCCCTCGACGCGGTGGTCGACGCCGCGTTCGCGGCGGACGCGCCCGCCCTCGAAGCGGGATGGCGGCGCTTGCACGCGGAGGGCATGGCGCCGTCGACGATCCTGGGCGCGGCCCTGCGGCACGCGTTCGCGCTGCTCCCGATCTGTCTCGAGGTCGAGGGCGGCAAGCCCGCGGGCGTGGCGGTCGAGAGCTGGCGAGGGTTGCACTTCCGGCGCAAGCCCCTGGTTCAGCGCCAGCTTCAGCGATGGACGGCGGAACGCATGACGGCGCTCGTCGCGACCCTGCAGGCCCGTGTGCTCGAGACGCGGCGGCTCCCCGATCTCGGCCCGGCGATCGCGGCGCGGACGCTGCTGGAAATCGCGAACGCGGCAAGGCGCTGAGGGCGGCGCGGTCTTCGTCGGCGCGCGCCGACTCTCTCAACGGCTGTTTGGTCGGATTCGAAGCCGTGGCTCCGATCCCCCGGTGCCGCAAGGAGAGACCGGTGGCGTTTCCCGGCCCGGCTTGGTAGAAGGCGCGGTCTCCATTGCCGGGAATTGGGATCATGCGCGCCGCGAGCGTGAGCCGCCGCACCGCCGAAACCGAGGTCGCAGCCTCGATCGCGCTCGACGGCACGGGGAAGGCCGAGATCGCCACGGGGGTCGGTTTTCTCGACCACATGCTCGAGCTCTTCGCGCGCCATGCCCTGTTCGACGTGGTCGTGACGGTGACGGGCGACCTGCACGTCGACCTCCACCACACCACCGAGGATGCGGGCATCGCGCTCGGGCAGGCGTTTCTCCAGGCGCTCGGCGACAAGAAGGGCATCACGCGCTATGCCGACGTCCACGTCCCCATGGACGAGACCCTGTCGCGGGTCGCGGTCGACATCTCGGGCCGGCCGTTCCTGGTGTTCCGCACCGTGTTCCCGACCGAGAAGATCGGCGCGTTCGACACCGAGCTCGTGCGCGAGTTCTTCCAGGCGTTCGCGATCAATGCGGGCGTGACCCTGCACCTCGAAACCCTCTACGGGGAGAACAGCCATCACATGGCCGAGAGCCTCTTCAAGGGACTCGCCCGAGGTTTGCGGCGCGCGGTGGCCCTGGATCCCCGCGAGGAGGGGCGCGTTCCCTCCACGAAGGGGACGCTTTGACAACCGCCGCCGCGGCAGCGCCGCTCCGGCCTGGCCTGCCCCGTGATGGACAGGGCTTTGAGGAATTGGCCTGATGAAGACCTTCACGCTCCATCTGCCGCCGGACGCGCAGCCTGGCGATCCAACCGCGCTCGAGCGGGCGCAGCTCGTCAAGGACGGCTTCTCCTGGGGTGCGTTCTTCTTCACCTTCCTGTGGTTCTTCTACCATCGCCTGTGGCTTGCGGGCGTGTTGGTCCTCTTTGCGTTGCTCGCCGCCGGCTTCCTGTTCGCCGCTCTCGACATCGGGGGGTTTTCGGCAACCTTGGCTCAGATCCTGATCCAGGTCCTCATCGGCCTCGAGGCCAACAGTCTCAGGCGCTGGACCCTGGCGCGGCACGGGCAGCCTGCGCTCGACGTGCTGACGGCCCGGGACCGCGACAGGGCCGCCCTCAAGGCCTTCGGCCGCTGGCTCGGCGGGCCCATGGCCTCCCGCACGACCGGCCGACCGGTCCCCGTGACGGCCCCCGCCCCGTATCGCGGTCCGGACCCCGTCATCGGCCTGTTTCCCGACCCGGAGGGCCGACGGTGAGCCGCGGGACCTCCCATGAGGATCATGGCGCGGCGCGTTCCGGCCGCCGTCGACCCGAGCCAGCGGTCGCAGGGCGCGCCGGGGGGGAGTGCCGAAGGTGAACGTCGCGATCATCGATTACGGCTCGGGCAACCTGCATTCCGCCGCCAAGGCGTTCGAGCGCGCGGCGCGCGAGGCCGGCCTCGCGGCATCGATCGCCGTCACCTGCGACCCGGACGTCGTGCGCCAGGCGGACCGGGTCGTGCTGCCGGGCGTCGGCGCCTTCGCGGATTGCCGCCGCGGGCTCGACGCCGTGCCCGGGATGGCCGAGGCCCTCACCGAGACCGTGCGCGAGGCAGGGCGTCCGTTTTTCGGCGTCTGCGTCGGGATGCAGCTGATGGCGACGCGGGGCCTCGAGTACGAGACGAGTCCCGGCCTCGATTGGATCCCCGGCGACGTGCGCCCGATCCGCCCCGACGATCCCGCGCTCAAGATCCCGCACATGGGCTGGAACACGCTCGCGGCGCAGCGGGAGCACCCGGTGCTCGACGGGATCGAGACCGGTCCCGACGGGCTGCACGCCTATTTCGTGCACTCCTATGCGCTCGAGCCGGCCGACCGCCACGATGTCGTGGCGGTGGCGTCCTACGGCGGGCCGGTCACCGCGGTCGTCGCCCGGGACAACCTGTTCGGCACCCAGTTCCACCCGGAGAAGAGCCAGGCCTTGGGTCTGAAGCTCATCGCCAATTTCCTGCGGTGGACGCCGTGATGTGCTCGACGGAGAGCGGCTGCGCCGGCAAATGGCGCCGAGCCGCGCGTGTTCCGGTCCGGGCGGGAGGGGAGCCGTGATCCTCTTCCCCGCGATCGACCTCAAGGAGGGTCGGTGCGTGCGCCTCGTGCAGGGCGACATGGAGCAGGCCACGGTGTTCGGCGACGATCCGGCCGCGCAGGGGCTCGCCTTCGAGCGCCAGGGCTTCGAGTGGCTGCACGTCGTCGATCTCGACGGCGCCTTCGCGGGACGGCCCATGAACGCGGCCGCCGTGGAGGCGATCCTGGCCGGCGTCGGGATCCCGGTGCAGCTCGGGGGCGGGATTCGCGACCTGCGCACCGTCGAGGGCTGGCTCGGGCGGGGCGTCGCCCGCGCGATCATCGGCACCGCGGCGGTGCGCGACCCGGATTTCGTGCGCGAAGCGGCGCGTCGGTTTCCCGGCCGGATCGCAGTCGGCATCGACGCCAAGGACGGCCGCGTCGCGGTCGAGGGCTGGGCGCAGACGTCGACGCTGACCGCGGAGGACCTCGGCCGCCGCTACGAGGATGCGGGCGTCGCCGCGCTGATCTACACCGACATCGCTCGCGACGGGGTCCTGAAAGGGCTCAACATCCCGATGACCCTCGGCCTCGCGCGGGCGGTCTCGATCCCGGTCATCGCCTCCGGCGGCCTCGCCTCGATGGCCGACATCGAACGGCTGGCCGAGCCCGATTGCGCCGTGCTCGCCGGCGCGATCTCGGGCCGCGCGCTGTACGACGGCCGAATCGACCCCGCGCGGGCGCTCGCCATGCTGCGGACCGCGCGCCGCGAACGCGTTTGATTCGCGGGCTCGGTCGACATGATGAGTCAATGCCAGCCTTGACGATTCAGGGTTTGTTCCCTATCTTGTGAACAAGTGGATTGGGGGTTCCCGGTCGGCGTCTGGCCTCGGAGTGGTCCGGGGCTTTTCGCTTTTATGGGAATACCGTCACCCCGGTCGGACCCACTGTTCTTCCCCTCTCGTCAATGAGTTTGCGCGAAACGATCTCGAAGGCTCTGTTCGCCTGGTTGGGCCTCAGGGCATACAGGCCGATCGGACGTGCAGTGAGATCGGCAATTTGCAATCCGGACGAATTCGCGCGCTTATCGACCATTCTGATCTCGAACTGAGAGAACTTTCTCTGAAATCTGTTTCGCCCATCCGCGAATCGCCGGAATTCGAGTTCGAGTTCTTTATCTTCTTTGTCGCCTCTTCTTTCGAAGATAAAGTGTGTTAACCGCGCTCTTTCAGCCTTACGTTCTAAGAAAACAGAAACCTTCTCCAAACAGGCCTGTAGAGCGATCGCATACGGATTGTCCTGAGATAGGTGGTCCTTCTTGAGCTTCTGTTTATCGATGACGCATGAGGCAATGCTGGTTCGGCATTGAGCGAGAATATCGCTCATCTCCATCATGAACTGACTTCGGTCCGACGGATTGCTCAAGCGATGGAAGGGTGCGACCTGTTTGCGAATATCACGCTCGTGCAGAATTATCGCATCATGTCCGAACCACCTGAACTTAAACTCTTGGATCGCAGGAACTATTCTTCGGATATAATCGCCTTTACGAAAGACACAGAGGCACAGAACGAAGACAGGATAGATGGGGTCAATTTTTGTCAGACTGTGGTCGCCGCTTTCATCGGCGTATATGACGTAATCGCTAAACTCCCAATCCATCGGACGAGTTCTAAGAACTCGCGCGTCTGAACGCAACAATGTTGAAGATCCGCCTCATTCCCTGCCTCGACGTGAAGGATGGGCGCGTCGTCAAGGGCGTGCGCTTCGTGGACCTGCGCGACGCCGGCGATCCCGTCGAGGCCGCGAAGGCCTACGACGCGGCGGGCGCCGACGAGCTCTGCTTTCTCGACATCACCGCGAGCCACGAGAACCGCGGCATCCTGCTCGACGTGGTGCGGCGCACCGCCGAGGCCTGCTTCATGCCGCTGACCGTCGGCGGCGGGGTGCGCAGCGTCGAGGACATCCGCGGCCTGCTGCTCGCCGGGGCCGACAAGGTCTCGATCAACACGGCGGCGGTGCGGAACCCTGGGTTCGTGCGCGAGGCGGCGCAGAAATTCGGCGACCAGTGCATCGTGGTCGCCATCGACGCCAAGCGGGTGCCGCGGCCGGACGGGAGCGACCGGTGGGAGATCTTCACCCACGGCGGGCGCAGCGCCACCGGGATCGACGCCGTCGCGTTCGCACGAGAGGTCGCGTCGCTCGGCGCGGGCGAGCTCCTCGTGACCTCGATGGACCGGGACGGCACGCAGGCCGGCTACGACATCGCGTTGATCCGCGCCGTCTCGGACAGCGTCGGCGTGCCGGTGATCGCCTCCGGTGGCGTCGGCACCCTCGACCACCTCGTCGAAGGCGTTCGTGACGGCCATGCGAGCGCGGTGCTCGCCGCGTCGATCTTCCATTTCGGCACCTCCTCGATCGCCGAAGCGAAGGCCCACATGGCGAGGGCGGGGCTCAGGATGCGCCTCGACGGGCCGGCGGCCCCGATCCGCGATGCCGCCGGCCCCGCGCAAACCCGCCCAGGAACCCGCGAGGGCCGCATCTCATGACCGCCTTCACGATCTCCGACCTCGCCCGCACCGTCGCCGAGCGCGCCCGCGCCCCGGCGAGCGAATCCTATACCGCGAAGCTTCTCGCCGACGGACCCGCGCGGGCGGCCAAGAAACTCGGCGAGGAGGCCGTGGAGGCCGCGATCGCGGCCGTGCAGGGCGACCGGGCCGGGCTCGTCGCCGAGGCCGCCGACGTTCTCTACCACCTCCTCGTCGTGCTGGAGGGCGCGAAGATCCCGCTGGACGAGGTTCTGGGCGAACTCCAGCGCCGCACCGCGCAGTCGGGGCTTGCCGAAAAGGCCGGGCGCAGCAAGTGACATCATCGAGCCATCCGCATGCGTGCGGGTCAGGACAGACATGACTCGCTGGGATCCGATCGCCATGAGATCATCGTACCGTGCGGTTGCGGAGCGCCGCGGGACGTCCCGACCGCCGCTCCATTTCGGGCCCTCGGGCCTCAGGCCGTCCCGGACGGGGCGCCGGTGACCCCGGACGAGGCGCTCGCCATGCATGGACTGAACGAACTGGCCCCGGGGCACGACAACCTCTCGCCCTACCGGATCTTCCGGCGCGAGGAATGGGCGCGCCTGCGCGCCGATACCCCGCTGACGCTGACCGCCGACGACGTCGTGCGGCTTCAATCGCTGAACGATCCGATCTCGCTCGACGAGGTGGTGGCGATCTATCTGCCGCTGTCGCGCCTCCTCTCCCTTTACGTCGCCGCGACGCAAGGGCTCTTCAAGGCGACGCAGCGCTTCCTCCTCGCGGAGAACGAGATCAAGGTCCCCTACATCATCGGCATCGCGGGTTCGGTCGCGGTGGGCAAATCCACCACCGCCCGCGTGCTGAAGGCGCTGCTCGCCCGGTGGCCCAACACCCCGAAGGTGGGCCTCGTGACGACGGACGGCTTTCTTTTGCCGAATGCCGACCTCACCCGGCTCGGGCTGATGGAGCGCAAGGGCTTTCCGGAGAGCTACGACACCAATGCCCTGCTGCGCTTCCTCGCCGAAATCAAGGCCGGCAAGAGCCGGGTGCGCGCTCCTCTCTATTCGCACCTGGTCTACGACGTGGTGCCCGGGGAGGAGACCGTCGTGGACCGCCCCGACATCCTGATCGTCGAGGGCCTCAACGTGCTCCAGCCCGCCCGCATGCCGCGGGACGGGACCGCGATCCCGTTCGTGTCCGACTACTTCGACTTCTCGCTCTACATCGATGCCGACGAAGCGGACCTGCAACGCTGGTACGTCAACCGCTTCATGAAGCTGCGCCAGACGGCGTTCCGCGATCCGCGCTCCTATTTCCGGCGCTACGCCGAGATCTCCGAGACGGAGGCCATCGAGACCGCGGAAGGCCTTTGGACCCGCATCAACCTCCTGAATCTGCGCGAGAACATCGTACCGACCCGGCAGCGCGCAAGCCTGATCCTCAGCAAGGGCGCCAGCCACCGGATCGAGGAGGTGGCGCTTCGGCGGCTCTGAGGACGCCGCGACCGGGGCGCGGGTCTTCGCGTTGTCCCCCCGAAATCCTTTCGCCGCAGGATCGGATCATGGCCCAGGAGCCCGTCGATACGGTCAAGACCAGCGCCGAACAGACCAAGAAGGCGGCACAGCGCACCGCCGTCGCGGCCGAGGTCACGAAGGACAGCGCCGACCGCCGGACCGAACTCGCCGCCGACCGCACCGTCTTCGCCGCCGAACGCACCTATGCGGCCTGGGTCCGCACCGGGCTCGCGGCGCTGGCGAGCGGCATCGGGGCCAAGAAGCTGCTCGAGGGCATGGTTCCGGAGTGGATGGTCATCGCGACCGGATCGCTCCTCGTCCTGTTCAGCGCGTTCTGCTTTGCCGCGGCGGTGTGGCGCCAGCTCTTCACAGGGGCTCCCCCGCCCGTTCCGGACGTGCGGCGCATCCCGCCCCCCCTCCTGGTCCTGGTCAACGGCTTCCTGATGCTGGTCGCGCTGGCCGCGCTCGCGACGATCTGGTTTGGACGAACCGGCGGCGAATTGAGACGAAGCGCGATGGAGCGGGGCTGTAGGGAGTGGGAAGTGGGACGTTGGGAGACCCTGCACCGTCATTCCCGGCCGCCCGGAGGGCCGGAGTGCCCTGCCCCACACCCTACAACCCACTCCGATTTCGCCACTCCGGGCCGGGGATGACAGTGGCGTCCTGGCTCGCGGTGCTCCCGCCCGCCCCGATCAGCTCAGCAGGCCCTGCTGCCGCGCCAGGTCACGCAGGTTCGCCTGCGGACGCGCGCCGAGATGGCCGATGACCTCGGCGGCCGCGAGCCCGCCGAGGCGGGCGCAGTCGGTGAGGTCGAGCTGCTCGGCGAGCCCGGCGAGGAAACCGGCCGCGAAGAGGTCGCCGGCCCCCGTCGTGTCGACGACCCGCTCGACCGGGAACGCGGGCACCGCCCGGGTCTCCTCCCGGGTCACGACCAGCGCGCCGGCGGCCGAGCGGGTGACGACGCCGAGCACGCCCTCCTGGCGCAGCGCCGCGAGCGCAGACTCGGAATCCGACGTGACGTAGAGGCTCTGGAGCTCGTGGATGTTGGCGAACAGGATGTCGAGGCTTCCGTCCCGCATGAGGCCGAGAAACTCGTCGCGGTAGCGGTCGACGCAGAACGCGTCCGACAGGGTCAGCGCGACCCGGTTGCCGGCCTCGTGCGCGATCGCCACCGCCTTGCGGAACGCCTCCTTGGCGGCCGGCGGGTCCCAGAGATAGCCCTCGAGGTAGACGATCCCGGAGGCGCGGACCGTTTCGGGGTTGACGTCCGCGGGCGTGAGATTCTGGCACGCGCCGAGATAGGTGTTCATCGTGCGCTCGCCGTCCGGCGTCACGAGAATGAAGCTGCGCGCCGTCGCGGGACCGTCCTCGGCGGGGGCGACGTCGTAGTGGACGTCGATGGCCCTCAGATCGTGCGCGAAGAGCCGGCCGGTCTCGTCGTCCTTCACCTTGCCGATGAAGCCGGCCCTGACGCCGAGCGACGCCACGCCCGCCGCGGTGTTGGCGCCGGACCCGCCCGAGACGATGGTCGCCGGGCCCATGGCGCCGAAAAGCGCTTCCGCGCGCGCCTCGTCGATGAGCTGCATGGCGCCCTTGTGGACGTTCTGGGCAAGGAGGAAGGCCTCGTCGGTCTGGGCGATCACGTCCACGATGGCATTGCCGAGCGTGAGCACGTCGATGGGCTTGGACGTCATGGGGAACCGCGCTGAGAGGGAACGGCGCGCTTTCGCATCCGCAAGCCGAGCGGTCAAGCAGGCAAGTTCCCAAGGCCCGGCGGTTCAGGGGTGCGCGGGCACGGGCTGGCTCTCCGAGGGGGACGGCGCGGGGGCGCGGCGGCTGCGCTCGAGGGCGCCGTCGAGCATCTCGAGAATCCGGGCGATCTCGTCGTCCGTGAGGCTCCCGATCTCCCGCGCCAGCCGGTTGGCGAGCAGGGTCGCCGCGGCCCCCGCGCGGGATGTGTCGATCTTCACGCGCGGATCGGAGAGATCGGCCAGGCGGGCGAGTTCGTCGGCCTCGTCCCAGATGATGTTGAAGTACTGGATCACGCCCTGGATCAGCGTCCAGGTCGGCTTGCCGCGCTCGCCCCGCTCGAGGGCCGAGAGGTAGGCGCTCGAGACCCCGAGATGGGCCGCCATGTCCTTGAGAAGGAGCCCGCGTTCGCGGCGCAGCCGCCGGACCCGTTCGCCAAACGGCGTCATGCTTTCATCCGTCGTCGTCCGACAGGCCGTTCGCGGCGCGGAGCAGGCCCGCCGTCGCCGCCGGCCGCATCGTGGCCCGATCGCAAACTGTGTGTCTTCATGCCCTCGCCCCTGCCCGGCGGGCGGGGGACTCGATCAGAGTGCCCTGAATCCGCAAGCTTGGCGAGAGCCCCGCCGGGACCGCGCTGCCGAAAGCTTAACGCGCTCCGGCGCTCGGCCGACGGCGCAGGCGGACATAAAGCGCGCCGGAGCCGCCATGCTGCGGCGAGGCTTCCTCGAAACCGAGCACCAGCGAGCGCAGATCCGCGAGCCGCAGCCAGTGCGGCACCACCCGGCGCAGCACGCCCCGCTCCTCGAACGGCGCCCGGCCCGACGCCGCCCCGCCCTTTCCGGTGATCACCAGCACGACGCCATGCCCCGCGGCCTGCGAGCGACGCAGGAAACCCATCAGAACGTCGTGCGCCTCCGACTGGCGCATGCCGTGGAGGTCGATCACCCCGTCGACGGCGCGGGTGCCGCGGCGCAGCCCGACCAGGATCTTGCGCTCGACGGGCGCAAGAGGGGGAGCCTGCGGCCGAGCGCGGGGCGGCGGCGGGCGAGACGGCGGTTCCTCGCCCGGGGAGGAGGCCGCCGGGGCCGGCTCGGGATCGGGCTCCGGCGGATAGGAGTGACCCCGCAGGGGCGTCACCCCCCGGGCGACCTGGACCCAAAGGCGGCGCTCCTCGGCGCTCAGGCCACGGCGCCGCCTCGTCATCGGCCGCGGTTCACGGACGGTCGGGTCCGGCCCCGCCTCGTCATGGCTGCTTCGGCCGCAGCACCACGAAGCGGGCCTGGTGGCGCAGGAGGCCGGCCCGGGTCCCCGCCTCAGGGCCGCTGCCATGGTAGAAATCGCCCCTCGCGGGGCCCACGATCGCCGAGCCGGTATCCTGCGCGATCATCAGCCGGCGCAGGGGCTCGGCACGCTCGAGGGTGACGGGCAGGTCGCCCTCGAGCCAGAACGGCAAGCCGTACGCCCAGAGGCTGCGGTCCACCGCCAGGCTCCGGCCCGGCGTGAGGGGGATGCCGGCGCCGCCGATCGGCCCGTCGCCCGATTTCAGCTCGGTGGCCTCGCGAAAGAAGATGAAGGAACGGTTGCGCCGCATCAGCGCGCGAGCCGGCTCCGGGTTGTCCTTGAGCCAGCCCATGAGGCGCTCGAGCGTCATCTCCTCGAGCCGGATCGCGCCCTGCTCCACGAGGATGCGGCCGATCGAGGTGTAGGGATGGCCGTTGCGGCCCGCATAGGCCACCCGCATCGCGGTGCCGTCGGTGAGATCGAGCCGGGCGGACCCCTGCACCTGGATGATGAAGGCTTCGGCGGGTTCGCGCAGGTATGCGAGGGGTTGCGCCTTCGGCCCGAGCGCCCCGTCCTCGATCGCGGCGCGATCCGGAAAGGGCTCGTATCCATCCCCCGTCCGCCGCGCCGCCTGGAGCGTCGGATCGATCCCCGGCAGACTCCCGCCCTGCGGGATGGTGACGAGGTCGTCCGGGCGGGCGAGGAGCGGAACCCGATAGGGGCCGGTTCGCGTCCGCGAGGCCTCGAACACCGGCTCGTAGTACCCGGTCAGGAAACCGCTGCCCGTGGGCGGGATCACCGCGAAGGGGCGGAAGAAATCCTCGAAGAAGCGCCGCGCCTGCGCGCCCGTGAGAGCGCCGGCCGCGAGCGCGAGCCGGCAGACCGAGACGAGGTCGGGATCGGGCGCCTGGGCGGGACGAAGCACGCCGCCGGCGGCGACGCGCGCGCAGCCGCGCCGGAAGGTCTCGAACGCGGCGGCGTGATCGTCCCGGTCCCAGCCCGCGAGATCCGCAAAGGCGAGCGGTTCGAGGCGGGCGTCGCCGACCTGCGGCGGAGCGGCATCTGCACCGGACACGCCGAGCAGTCCCGCGACGATCAGGCGGAAGCCGCGGCCGGCACGGCTCATTGCCCCGCTTCGGTCGCGACGAGGAGCCAGGTGGGATCGCGGCTTCCGAGATTTCGCGCGAAGGTCCAGACGTCGGTGACGTCCACGACCTTGTCGGGGCTGCCGTCCACGACCGCGCCGACGGCGTCCCGGGTCGCCGTGATGAGCTTCGAGGCGAACCGCACCATGACCTGCGCGTTCGTGCCGCGCACCTCGACGCCGACGATCTCCGCCCGGTCGATGGACACGAAGGTGGTCTCGACCTTCTCGCCCCGCTTCTCGCGCTCCGCGATGGCGCGATCGAAGCCGTCATAGACCTCACGCGAGAGCAGGTTCTTCAAGGTCTGACGCTCGCCGTGCGCGAAGGCGCTGACGATCATCTCGTAGGCCGCCTTGGCGCCGTCGAGGAACACGTTGGCGTCGAAGGCAGGCTCCGCCCGCGCGATCTCGTCGAGACCCTGGGCGATGCGGGTCCCGGGCTCGGCGATCCCCTTCCACCGCTCGGCCGGCGGCACGGTCAGCGTACCGGCGCGCTCGCCCTGGGCGCCCGGCAGCCGGACCACGTTGTCGGCCTCCGCGCCCGGGGCGCCGGGACGGGCAGGGGGCGGCTCCCGGCGCGAAAACGGATCCAAGGGCGGCTGCTCGTTGCCCGTCTTCTGCCCCAGCACCGACCGCAGCCGCCAGATCACGAACACGGCGAGCCCGAGAAAGATGAGGGTCGTGATGTCGAAGGAATCCTGCATCGTTGATCCGGTTGTGAGCATCCGCCGCGGCCGGCGATCAGCGGCCGATGAAGGGCCTGATCTGTCGCATATGGGTCCTGCGGCTCGTAACATCCACCCGTGGCGAGGACAAGCAACGCCGGGCCGACGAGAGCCTTCGTACAACCCTTGGCGACCACAGGCGAACGCCGTTGACGAGCATAGTCGACGCGCGATCGGTTGGGACCCCCAATCGACGCCTGGCGCGAGCATCCGCGGCGCCCGGTCTTTGCGAACTTGTTCGCCTGCGGGAAGCGTGCTAGCCGGGTCGCCCACGACACCCGTGACGCTTTGATCGAACGCCGTCCCCGGGCTTACGCCGTCCCTCAACCGGAGCACCCGTCATGGCCGATACCCCGGCAACCAACGGCGCGCAGGGCGCCCCTTCGCTCAACGCGCTGGCGCAGTACGCGAAGGATTTCTCGTTCGAGAACCCGAACGCGCCGCGTTCCCTGCAGGCCCAGGAGGGGAGCCCGCAGATCAACCTTCAGGTGAACGTCACGGCGAAGCAGCTCGCCGAGTCGGATTTCGAAGTGGACTTGACGCTCGAGGGAAACGCCAAGGTCGCCAACGACGTCCTGTTCGCGTTCGAGCTGACCTATTCCGGCGTGTTCCGGGTGCAGAATCTTCCCCCGGAACAGGTCCATCCGGTCGTGATGATCGAGTGCCCGCGTTTGCTGTTTCCGTTCGCCCGCCAGATCGTCGCCGAAGCGGTCCGCAACGGCGGATTCCCGCCGCTTTACATCGACCCGATCGACTTCGTCGCGCTTTATCGTCAGCGCGCGACCGAGACTCAGGGGCAGGGCCAGGCGCCAGGACAGAGCGGCGCGCCCGGGACGGTGGTTTCCTAGGATCCGCGCCCGCACGCGCGGCCGAGCGCCAGCGCGTCCGCGAAGACCGATATCCCTCACGCAGCCGAGCTTTGGCCGGAGCGCTCCTGGATGTATTCGCGCCACAGGGCGTTCGGGCCGAGCGACTGGACCAGCGCCTCGTGCGCGCCGCGCTCGGCCTCGGTGAGCTTCGAGATCGTGATGCGCGGCCGCACCTCCCGGGGACGCCCGGCGATCGCCTGCGCGGCCGTCGGGGCGGCCGCCGCGATCGTGAGGTCGAGACCGGCCTGCTTTCCGCCGATCAGCTCGATGTAGACTTCGGCGAGAATCTCCGCGTCGAGGAGCGCGCCGTGCTTGGTCCGGCGCGAATTGTCGATGCCGTAGCGGGCGCACAGGGCATCGAGGCTGTTCGAGGCGCCGGGGTGCCTGCGCCGCGCCAGGGCCAGCGTGTCGATCACGTCTTCGAGACCGAGCGCCGGGTGCCCGGTCCGGGCGAACTCGGCGTTGAGGAAAGCGATGTCGAAGCCGGCGTTGTGGATGACGAGCCTCCCGTCGCCAATGAACGCGACGAGTTCGTCCGCGACGGCCGCGAACACCGGCTTGTCGGCCAGGAACCCGTTCGAGAGGCCGTGCACGCCCTGTGCGCCGGCCGACACCGCGCGCTCCGGGTTCAGGTACACGTGATAGGTCCGGCCGGTCGGGACATGGTTGACGAGCTCGACGCAGCCGATCTCGATCACCCGGTCGCCGGCGGCCGGATCGGTCCCGGTGGTCTCGGTATCGAGAACGATTTCACGCATGCGGCCCGGAGGGTCGGGAGTGCAGGACGCGGCCGGGCCGCGCGGCGAGACATTGCACGATAGAACGCACCTGCGCTTCGGCCGAAGCGAAGCCCCGCCCGGTGTCCACACGAAAATGCGATTGTCCCCGTTTTTCGGCGTCCGGCATCTGCTTTCGCAGGATCGCGGCGAACTTGTCGGCGCTCATGCCCGGCCGCGCGAGGACGCGCCGCCGCTGCACCTCCGGCGGCGCGGTGACGACGAGCACCGCATCGCAGCGGGACTGTCCGCCGGTCTCGAACAGCAGCGGGATATCGAGCACCGCAAGCGCGGCGCCGGCGGCGGCGGCTTGGCGCAGAAAGGCGCCCTCCTCGTCGCGCACGAGCGGATGCACGATCGCTTCGAGCGCCTCGAGCCGTTCGGGATCGTCGAGCACGGCGCCTCCCAACCGCGCGCGATCGACCGCGCCGTCGACCACGGTGCCGGGAAACGCCGCCTCGATCAGAGGAGCGGCCTTGCCGGAGTAGAGGACGTGCACGGCGGCGTCGGCATCGTGAACGGGGACGCCGAGCCGGCGGAAGATCGCCGCCGTGGCGGACTTGCCCATGCCGATCGAGCCCGTCAGTCCGAGCACGAAGGTCATGGACGGAACGCCGCGGTGGGCCGAGGCGTCATCGCCGAGCCTCGATGTCGGCCACGACGAGCTCGCGCAGGGCGGGCGTGACGCTCGGCTCGACCCCGAACCAGCGTCTGAACCCCATCACGGCCTGGTGCAGGAGCATCCCGAGCCCGTCGACGGTCCTGAGGCCCCTGGCTTCGGCGGCGGCGAGCAGCGGCGTCTTCAACGGAACATAGACGATGTCGGTGACGACCGCGTCGGGGCGGGCCCCCGTGAGGTCGATCGGGAGCGGCGGCTGACCCGCCATGCCGAGCGAAGTCGTGTTGACGATGAGCCCGGCATCGGGCACGGCGCGGTCGAGGTCCTCCCAGGGCACCGGCGTCAGCCGCGGCGGGTCGTCGAGGGCCATGTCGCGCGCGAGGTCCCGAGCCTTCGCGGCCGTGCGGTTCGCGACGAGGATCCGCCCGACGGGCCGGTCCGCGAGTCCCGCGACGACGGCGCGGGCGGCGCCTCCGGCGCCGATCACGAGGGCCGCGCCGACGTTCGCGTCCCATGCCGGACCGAGGCTCTGGTCGAGATGGGCCATGACTCCGAGCACGTCGGTGTTGTCGCCCCACAGCGTCCCGTCCTCCACCCAGACCGTGTTGACGGCCCGCACCCGCTCCGCCCGCGAGGTGCGCCTGTCGACGCCCGCGAACGCCGCTTCCTTGTGCGGGATGGTGACGTTTCCCCCGACGAAGCCGCGATGCCCGAAATCGCTCAGGAAGGCCTCGAACTTCGCGGGCGGCACGTCGATGCGCTCGTAGCATCCGTCGATGCCATGTTCCTTCAGCCAGTAGCCGTGGATCAGCGGGGACCGGGAGTGCGCGATGGGATGGCCGACCACGAAGGCTTTGGTCATGGATGATCCTAAACCGCGAGGCAGCCGAGACCGCGCAGGCGGGCGAGCAGGGGAATGAGCGGAAGCCCGAGGATCGTCGCGTGGTCGCCTTCGATCGCCTCGAAGAGGTGAACGCCGAGGCCCTCGACCTGATAGGCGCCGGCGCCGCTCAGGGCAGCGTCTCCGGCCGCTTCGACGTAACGGTCCATCGCGTCTTGACCGAGCGCCCGCATCGTCAAGGTCGCGCTCGCGACGAAGCCGTCGAGGAGCGCGCCGCCGCGCGCCAGCGCCACCGCGGAATGCAGGCGGTGCGCGCGCCCGGCGAGCCGCCGCAGGTGCTCGAGGGCCTCTCTCCGGTCGGCCGGTTTGTGCAGGACCTCGCCGTCGAGGTCGAGCACCTGGTCGGCCCCGAGCACGAGGCGCTCCGGGCGGCGGCGGCCGACCTCGAGCGCCTTCTCCTCGGCGAGGCGCAGGGCGAGCTCCGCAGGCGCGACCTTCGAGGATCCCCGCTCGACCGCGCGCTCGTCGACACGCGAGGGATCGGTCTCGACGGGGAGGCCGGCGGATTCGAGCAGTCCGCGGCGCGTGGCGCTCGCCGACGCGAGGACGAGCGGCCGTGGCGCGATCCAGAGCCCGCTTGGGGCCCCGAGCGCGCGCGCGTCGGCGGGTTCGCGCAGGGACGCCACGATCTACTCCGCGATGAACCGGAGGCGGTGGTCGCGGTAGAGGTCGAGGATCGCGGCCGCGGTCTCCTCGATCGAGCGGCGCGTGACATCGATCATCGGCCAGTTATGGCGCGAGCAGAGCCGGCGCGAGATGGCGATCTCCTCGGCGACGCGGTCGCGGTCGACGTAATCGGTATCCTCGTCGGCGCGCATGCTGAGCAGCCGGTTCTGACGGATCTGGACGATCCGGTCCGGGCTCGCCACGAGGCCGACCACCAGCGGCTTGGCGACCCGCTCCAACTCCGGCGGCGTCGGGACGCCGGGCACGACCGGGATATTGGCGGTCTTCACCCCGCGGTTGGCGAGATAGATCGAGGTCGGCGTCTTGGAGGTCCGGCTGACGCCCACGAGGACCACGTCGGCCTGGTCGAGGTCGGCCGGATGCTGGCCGTCGTCATGGAGGAGGGTGAAGTTCATCGCGTCGATGCGCTTGAAGTACTCGGCGTTGAGCATGTGCTGGGCGCCGGGACGGGCCGTCGAGGCGGCGCCGAGATAGGACTGCATCAGCGAATGCACGGGGGCGAGGACGGACAGGTGCGGCGAACTCGAGTTGCGGCACGCCTCCTCGAGCCGCCCGGCGAGGTCGGGCTCGACCAGCGTGTAGAGCACGATGCCGGGCGCCGCCTCGATTTCCGAGATCACCCGCTCGAGCTGCATGGTCGATCGTACCAGGGGGTAGACGTGCTCGATCGCGGAGACGCCCTCGTATTGCGCGACCACCGCGCGCGCCACGGTGATGAGCGTCTCGCCGGTCGAGTCGGAGACGAGATGGAGGTGGAAGTAGCTGCGCCCCACGAAAGCCTCCGGGCCGGGCAGACCGCGACCCCACGGGCCAGCGGGAGTCGGTTCGGACGGTGCGCCGACCCCGCGGCCGGGCGGGTCGGCTCTGTGGTGATTTATCGACCCCGCCGCGCCGGAGTCGATAGGGGTCGACGAATGTGACGGTGCGCCGACCCCGCGGCCGGGCGGGTCGGCTCTTGGTGATTTATCGACCCCGCCGCGCGGAGTCGATAGGGAGTCGACGAATGTGGATAGTTCGGCTCGGCGGTCCGGTCCAGGGCGGGAGCGGATTTCGCCATCGACTCCCTCGTCAACAGGGCTGCGCCGCGGGACAGCGCCCGGAGGCCATCTGGGAGAATCCGGAATCGCGCGCGCCGGGCGGCCGGACGGCGTTCGGGGATCGCCGTTAGGGGTTTGTTAACCTTTAACGATTCGGAAAGGTTTGCGGCCGCCCCGCCTCGCCCGTAAACGAACCGTTAACGACGCGAGCTGTTGACGTTCTGTGGACGGGCTTGCGGCATCGCGAGTCACCGCCCAAGAGAAACAACAGATTCTAAAGATTCAAGATTCTTCTTTTTAGGGAGAACCCGTGACGGAGCGCCAGGCCAAGCCGATTCTGCGCGTGCTCGACGGCGAGGCCGTGTGGCCGCCGCCGATCTGGCTCATGCGCCAGGCCGGACGGCACCTGCCCGAATACCGGGAGGTCCGCGCCAGAGCCGGCTCGTTCATGAACCTGTGCTACACGCCGGCGCTCGCCGCCGAGGTCACTCTGCAGCCGATCCGCCGCTATCGGGCTCGATGGAGCGATCCTGTTCTCGGATATCCTCGTCGTGCCGCATGCCCTCGGCCAGGAGGTCAGCGTCGTCGAGCACCACGGCCCGCGCCTTGATCCCGTGACCTCGCTGTCGGATCTCGGCCGCCTGTCCGAGGCCCTGCCGCTCGAGCGCCTGGCGCCGGTGTTCGAGACCCTCGACCGGTTGCGGAACGCCTTGCCGCCGCGGACCACCCTTCTCGGGTTCTGCGGCGCGCCCTGGACGGTGGCGAGCTACATGATCGCCGGCAAGGGCACGCCCGACCAGGCGCCCGCGCGGGTGCTCGCCTATCGCGACCCGGCTTTCATGGCGGCGCTCATCGAGCGCCTCGTCGCGGCCTCCACGGCCTACCTCGTCGCGCAGATCGACGCGGGCGCCGAGGCGGTGCAGATCTTCGAGAGCTTTGGGGCCGCCCTGCCCCCGGCCTTGTTCGAGCGCCTGTCGCTCGAACCGATCCGCCGGATCGTGACGGGCCTGAAGACCGCGCGGCCGCAGGCGCGCGCGATCGTCTTCGTCCGCGGCGGCGGCGGGCATCTCGAGCGGCTCGCCCGCGACGGCGTCGGGGACGCGCTCGCGCTCGACTGGACGCTCGACCCGGCGCGCGCGTTGCCGGCCCTGCCGCCGCGCACGCCGACGCAGGGCAACCTCGACCCGCTCGCCCTCGTCGCCGGCGGAGAGGCTCTGGACAGCGGAATCGACCACATCCTCGCCGCGGCCCGCGGCCGCCCGCACATCTTCAACCTCGGCCACGGCGTCGTTCCGGAAACCCCGATCGCCCACGTGGAGCGCCTGGTCGCGCGGGTGCGCGGGGCCCGGGCCCGTCGCCCCCATGGCTCTACCTTTGGCTCAAGGCCCTTCACGTCATCGCGATCATCGCCTGGATGGCCGGCATGCTCTACCTGCCGCGCCTGTTCGTCTACCATTGCGCCGCCGAGAAGGGGTCGGTGCAGTCGGAGACCTTCAAGGTCATGGAGCGGCGGCTCCTGAAGGCGATCATCAATCCCGCGATGATCGCCGCCTGGGTGCTCGGGATCGTCCTCGCCTGGCAGGGCGGCTGGCTGACGTCCGGATGGCTCCATGCCAAACTCGCCCTGGTGCTCGCGCTCTCCGCCCTCCATGGGGTGCTCGTGCGCCACGTCAAGGCGTTCGCGGCGGACCGCAATGCGCGCCCCGCGCGCTACTTCCGCATCCTCAACGAGGTCCCGACGGTCCTGATGATCGGGATCGTGATCCTGGTGATCGTGAAGCCGTTCTAGGTCCGCAAGGCCCGAGTGCCCCATCGTCACGCCCCCGCGGAACGAGACGCAACCAGCCCGTTCGAGCGGCGCCACCTTGCGATTTCCCGTGTGTCCTCGTCATCACAGCCTTGCGAGGACGACCGGCAAGCCGCCGCTTCGAGCGGCGCCACCTTGCGATCTGCGCGAAATCCCGCTAGATATTGGATCTCTTCCTTTGAGACAGGTCGCTCCCTCGGGCCGAACCGGCTTTCCGAATCACGCGCGTGAACGGCGCCGCCTGTCGAACGTTCCCCAGAAGTCCCTCGCGTTCAGTCACCCTGTCCGCGCCATTTTCCCCTGCTTCCTTTCCGAGAGTGTTCCCCGATGAGGGAAATCAAACTTCAAGACCTGAAATCCAAGACCCCGACCGAGCTCATCACCTTCGCCGAGGAGCTCGAGGTCGAGAACGCGAGCACGATGCGCAAGCAGGAGCTCATGTTCGCGATCCTCAAGCAGCTCGCCCAACGCGAGACCGAGATCATCGGCGCCGGCGTCGTCGAGGTGCTGCAGGACGGCTTCGGCTTCCTGCGCTCCGCCGATTCGAACTACCTGCCGGGCCCCGACGACATCTACGTCTCGCCCTCGCAGATCCGGCGCTTCGGCCTGCGCACCGGCGACACCGTCGACGGCCCGATCCGCGGGCCCAAGGAGGGCGAGCGCTATTTCGCGCTGCTCAAGGTCAACACCATCAATTTCGAGGATCCGGAGAAGATCCGCCACAAGGTCCACTTCGACAACCTGACGCCGCTCTATCCCGACGAGCGCCTGAAGCTCGAGGACGAGGACCCGACCAAGAAGGACTACTCGGCGCGGATCATCGACATCGTCTCGCCGGTCGGCAAGGGCCAGCGCGCGCTCATCGTGTCGCCGCCGCGCACCGGCAAGACGGTGCTCCTGCAGAACATCGCCCAGTCGATCACCGCCAACCACCCGGAATGCTATCTCATCGTGCTGCTCATCGACGAGCGGCCCGAGGAGGTCACCGACATGCAGCGCTCCGTGAAGGGCGAGGTCGTGTCCTCGACCTTCGACGAGCCGGCCTCCCGCCACGTTCAGGTCGCCGAGATGGTGATCGAAAAGGCGAAGCGCCTCGTCGAGCACGGCCGCGACGTGGTGATCCTGCTCGATTCGATCACGCGCCTCGGCCGCGCGTACAACACGGTCGTGCCGTCCTCCGGCAAGGTGCTCACCGGCGGCGTCGACGCCAACGCCCTGCAGCGCCCGAAGCGCTTCTTCGGCGCGGCCCGCAATATCGAGGAGGGAGGTTCGCTCACGATCATCGCGACCGCCCTCATCGACACCGGCTCGCGGATGGACGAGGTGATCTTCGAGGAGTTCAAGGGCACCGGCAACTCGGAGATCATCCTCGACCGCAAGGTGGCCGACAAGCGCACCTTCCCGGCGATCGACATCACGCGCTCCGGCACCCGCAAGGAGGAGCTCCTGGTCCCGCCGGACGTGCTCAAGAAGATGTACGTGCTGCGCCGCATCCTCAACCCGATGGGCACCGTCGACGCGGTCGAGTTCCTGCTCGACAAGCTGCGCCAGACCAAGACGAACAGCGACTTCTTCGAGTCGATGAACACGTAGGCGACGCGCGCCCAATCGCCTCGCCCCGGATGGCGGGGAGGGGTGGAGCGCGCCTCCGCGGCGCTTCATCATCGGGGCGTGCCAAGCGACGGCGTCGAAACGAGGCGCCCACCCCCCTTCTCGCCGTGCGGGACGAGGCAGGGCGCGCCGCTCCACGACGTTGCGCCGCTAGCGGCCCGCCAGCATCTCCCGGACCCTTGCCTGCAGATCCTCCGCGCGGGTGACCGGGAGCGAGCAGCGCATGCCGGCGCAGACGAGGGCGCGGGGGCCCTGGCCCGCGAGGGCCTGCTCCTTCGCGGGATGCTCGCCCGCCAGGGTCGCGGCATCCGCGGGCGCCGACACCGTGCGCTCGAGATAGGCCACCCGCAGCGCCGCGGCGCGCAGCGGCTCGGATCCCTCGCCCGTGACCACGATCGCGAGGCCGCGCAGATGCAGGTCGAGGGCGTTGAGGATCGAGGTGTGGCCGACCGGAGCCGACCGCGCGATCCCGACGAGACCGGCGAGCAGGTCCTCCGCGAGTCGCCGGTCATCCTCGCGTCCCGTGAGCTGCGCGAGCCGCACGAGCGATTCCGCGAACACGCCGTTGGCGTTGGGGACGGCTTCGTCGTGGGTGGGCTGCGGGCGCACGACGAGCCGGTCCGCGTCTTTCGCGGTCATGGCGAGCACGCCGGTGTCGGGATCCGCGTAGTCGCGCACGAGCACATCGCGCCAGCGCTGCGCGTCGTCGAGAAAGGCGCGCTCGCCCGTGGTTTCGTGAAGCGCGAGCGCCGCCCGGATCATCGCGGCGTGGTCGAGGGCGAAGCCCGGGAAGATCAGCGCGCCGGCGCGCCAGGAATGGCCGAGTCGGCCGTCGCGCGACATCGTCTCCCGCACGAAGCGATAGGCGCGGCGCGCGAGGTCGATCCAGTCCGGCCGCTCGAGCATCAGCGCCGCGCGCACGAGCGCCGCGATCATGAGCCCATTCCAATCCGCGAGCACCTTGTCGTCGAGCCCGGGCCGCACGCGCTGGCCGCGCCGCTCCAGCAGTCTTTCCCGCAGCGGCGCGAGCCGCGCCTCGGTCTCGGGCGGAGCCTCGCCCGAAATCAGGCGGTTGAGGATGTTCGTCCCCTCCCAGTTGCCGCTCTCCGAAACATCGTAGAGGCGGGCGAAAAGGGCCGCGTCCTGGCCCAGCGCGGCGCGGATCTCGGCAAGCGTCCAGACGTAGAACCGCCCCTCCTCGCCCTCGGAATCGGCGTCGAGGCTCGATGCGAAGCCGCCGTCGGGCGTCACCATCTCGCGCTCGAGCCAGGCCACGATGCCCTCGGCGGCGGCGCGGAAGAGCTCCCGCCCCGTCTCGGCGGCCGCGAGCGCGTAAAGCTCGAGGAGCTGGGCGTTGTCGTAGAGCATCTTCTCGAAGTGCGGCACGAGCCAGCGCTCGTCGACGGAATAGCGCGCGAAGCCGCCGCCGAGGTGGTCGCGGATGCCGCCGAGCGCCATGCGCTCGAGGGTACGATGCACCCTCGCGCGGGCGGCCCCGTCGCCGCTGCGGCGGGCGTAGCGGTCGAGGTACTCCAGGATCGGCGGATTGGGGAACTTGGGAGCCCCTTGGAGCCCGCCATGCTCCTCGTCCATGATCTCGGTCACGCGGGCGCCGATCCGGTCGAGGTCCGCGAGCGAGAGGCTGCCGCCGTCCCCTTTGCGGCCCGCCTGCGCGAGACTCTCGGCCAGCAACTTGCGGTTGTGGGAAATCCGCTCCGGTTCGGCGTGGTAGACGCGCGAGACCTCGCGCAGCACCTGGACGAAGCCGGGGCGACCGAACTTCGGCTCCTTGGGGAAGTAGGTGCCGCCCCAGAACGGCTCGCCGGCCGGGGTCAGGAACATCGTCAGCGGCCAGCCGCCCTGCTCGCCCAGAAGATGCAGTGCGCTCATGTAGACGTGGTCGACGTCGGGCCGTTCCTCGCGGTCGACCTTGATGCTGACGAAGAGCTCGTTCATGACCGCCGCCACGGCAGGATCCTCGAAGCTCTCGTGCGCCATGACGTGGCACCAGTGGCAGGCCGCATAGCCGACCGACAGGAGAACCGGACGGTCGAGCCGCCGCGCCTGCGCGAACGCCTCAGGCTGCCACTCCCACCAGTGAACGGGGTTGTCGCGGTGCTGCAGGAGGTAGGGCGAGCTCGCCTGGCTCAATCGGTTCATGGACGCGTCTCCGGCGAGAAAACCCCGCCCTCACCGGACATAGGCTGCTTCGGGCCGAGAACACGGCCGTTCGGCAAGTGCGTGCGGCGGCGTCGCGCGGTCGCTTCGCGCCGCAGTGGACAACCCGCCCGCGGTGCGGCAATGGCTCTCCGGCCGGCGCGGTGCCCTCGGTGCGTGGCCGGGCCGCCGCCGGGAAGGGACCCCACCGTGTAAGGCGCTCATGAACCGGGCAGGTGCAAACGACACGATCTTCGCGGCCGCGTCCGGGTATGGCCGCTCGGCCGTGACGGTGGTGCGGGTCAGCGGCGGCCGAAGCCGCGCCGTCCTCGAAACGATCGCCGGCGGTGTGCCCGACCCGCGCCGCCTCGCGCTTCGCACCCTGCGGGACCCGGTGTCCGGGGAGGCTCTCGATCAGGCCCTCGTGGCGTGGTTCCCGGGGCCCGGCAGCTTTACGGGCGAGGACCAGGCGGAGCTGCACATCCATGGCGGTCTCGCGACACGGGCGGGCGTCCTGCACGCCCTCGCCGCCCTGCCCGGGTGCCGGCCGGCCGACGCCGGCGAGTTCACGCGGCGGGCCTTCCTCAACGGGCGCTTGGATCTGAGCCGCGTCGAGGGCCTCGCCGACCTCATCGACGCCGAGACCGAGGCGCAGCGGCGGCAGGCGCTGCAGCAGCTCGAGGGCCATCTCGGCCGAGCCGTCGAGCGGTGGCGCGAGGCTCTCCTGCAAAGCCTCGCCGCGTTCGAGGCCGCCCTCGATTTCGCCGACGAGGGCGACGTTCCTGCGCATCTCGAGGCGCGCGCGCTCGCCGCCGCCGCCGCCGTTTCGCGGGAGATCGAAAAGGCGCTCGCACAGACCGGCGGCGAGCGGCTGCGGGAGGGCTTCACCGTGGTGCTCGCCGGACCGCCGAACGCCGGCAAATCGACGCTTCTCAACGCGCTCGCCCAGCGCGACGTGGCGATCGTGTCGCCGGCTGCGGGCACCACGCGGGACCTCATCGAGGTCCACTGCGAGCTGAAGGGTCTCCCGGTGATCTTGATCGACACCGCGGGACTGCGGGACAGCGACGATCCCGTCGAGCGCCTCGGGGTCGAGCGCGCCCGCGCCCGCGCGGCGGCCGCGGACCTCGTGCTCTGGCTGGTTCCCCCGGAGGGAACGCCCGAGCCGCCGCCGCCGGGACGGCGCATCGACCTCGGCACCAAAGCGGATCTCGGCGCCGCGGCGTGCGCGACGGACCTGCGCGTTTCGGCCGTCACGGGCGAGGGCCTCGAAGGCCTGCTCGACCGCCTCGCCGCGGAGGCGTCCGCCCAACTCGGGGGCGGAGACGCGGTGATCACCCGCGAGCGCCACCGCGGGGCCCTCGAACGGGCCCACGACGCGCTGCAGCGCGCCCAGGCGCTCGCGGAGGCCGGCGGGGCGACGGAATTGGTCGCGGAGGACATTCGACTCGCCGTCCGGGCGATTGGCGAAATCACCGGCGCGGTCGACGTGGAAGACGTGCTCGACCGCCTGTTCGCGTCGTTCTGCATCGGCAAGTAGGACGGCCCGGCTGGCGCATGGAACGCGGCTGATGTTTCACGTGAAACATGCATCCCGAGGGTCGCCGCGCCGCCGGCGAAATTGCCTTTGCCCGGCGCTGGACAACGTGGATGGCCGGGACGAGCCCGGCCATGACGGGGTGGGTTGTCAAGGGCTCTCCGCCTGACCGTCCATGCGCAAACCTCTCCCCGTCATGCCCGGCCCTGTGCCGGGCATCCACGCCTTTGCGCCGCTCCTAAGCGGGCAAGACGTGGGTGGCCGGGACGAGCCCGGCCATGACGAGGGGTTGTCTGTCCGGCCTTGGGCGCAAGCCCCTCCCCGTCATGCCGGCCCTGTGCCGGGCATCCACGCCTTTGCACCGCTCCTAAGCGGGCAAGACGTGGATGGCCGGGACGAGCCCGGCCATGACGGGGGTCTGGGGGTCCGGCGGCCCGCTTGGCGACGCAGGGCCGGCGAGCGCCCGGGCGAGACCGGAGAAGACACCGCGCTCTGGACCTTTGTGCCGATCACCCGTACATCCCGGCCATGACCACCAGCGCTTCGGATCGGTACGACGTCCTCATCGTCGGCGGCGGCCATGCCGGCGCCGAGGCCGCTGCCGCGGCGGCGCGGGTCGGCGCCCGGACCGCCCTCGTGACCCATCGTGCCGACACCATTGGAGCGATGTCGTGCAACCCGGCGATCGGCGGTCTCGGCAAGGGTCATCTCGTCCGCGAAATCGATGCGCTCGACGGGCTGATGGGCCGCATCGCGGATGCGGCCGGCATTCAGTTCCGCCTGCTCAACCGCCGCAAGGGCCCGGCGGTGCGCGGCCCCCGCACGCAGGCCGACCGGAAGCTCTACGCCCGCGCCATGCAGGCGGAACTGCGGCGAACGCCCGGCCTCACGATCGTCGAGGGCGAGGCCGACGACCTGATCGTCGAGGGTGACCGGGTCGCCGGCCTGCGCCTGTCCGACGGGTGCAGCCTTGCCGCCGGCGCGGTGGTCCTGACCACCGGCACCTTCCTGCGCGGTCTGATCCATATCGGGGAGCGCAAGATCCCGGCCGGGCGGGCCGGCGAGCAGCCCGCGGTGGGACTCTCGCGCACTTTGGAGCGCTTCGGCTTCACGCTGGGTCGCCTCAAGACCGGAACGCCGCCGCGTCTCGACGGCCGCACCATCGACTGGGCCGCCCTCGATAAGCAGGCCGCGGACCGCGACCCGGTGCCGTTCTCGGCCCTGACGGACCAGATCACGACGCCGCAGATCGAATGCGGCATCACGCGGACGACGGCGCGCGGTCACGATCTCATCCGGGCCAACCTGCATCGCGCCCCGATGTATTCCGGCGAGATCGAGAGCCGAGGGCCGCGTTACTGCCCCTCGATCGAGGACAAGGTCGTCCGATTCGGCGACCGGGACGGTCACCAGATTTTCCTCGAGCCGGAGGGGCTCGACGACCCGCTCGTCTATCCGAACGGGATCTCGACCTCGCTGCCCGAGGAGGTGCAGCGCGAACTCCTGAGGCACATTCCGGGGCTCGAGCGCGCCGTGATGGTGCGGCCGGGCTATGCCATCGAGTACGACTTCGTCGACCCGCGCCATCTCGAGCCGACGCTCGAGACCAAGGCGTTGGGCGGTCTCTACCTCGCGGGGCAGATCAACGGCACCACGGGTTACGAGGAGGCTGCGGCGCAGGGTGTCGTGGCGGGTCTGAACGCCGCACGGCATGCGGGAGGGCAGGAAGGAGCGGTCTTCGACCGTGCCGGGTCCTACATCGGCGTCCTGATCGACGACCTCGTCACGCGGGGCGTCAGCGAGCCGTACCGCATGTTCACCTCGCGGTCCGAGTATCGCTTGAGCCTCCGGGTCGACAACGCGGACGAACGGCTGACGCAAAGGGGGTTGGAACTCGGCTGCGTCGGACCCGAGCGCGCCCGCCGTTTCGCCGCCGCGCAGGCCGACCTGCAAGGCATGCGGGCCCGGCTCGAGACCTTGACGTTGACGCCGCGGGAGGCGGCGCGGCACGGGCTCGCGCTGAACCAGGACGGCCTCCGCCGCTCGGCGTTCCAGCTCCTGGCCTACCCGGAGGTCGGCTGGCACCGGCTGGCGCAGATCTGGCCGGAACTCGGCGTTGCCCCGCCGCATCTCACGGATCGGCTGACCAGCGATGCCACCTACGCGGTCTATCTGAACCGCCAAGCCGCCGACATCGCGGCCTTCCGCCGCGACGAGAGCATCGTGATCGACGAGCGGCTCGATTTCGCCGCCCTGCCCGGCCTTTCGAACGAGATTCGAGCCAAGCTCGACCTCGTTCGCCCGCGCACGCTCGGCCAAGCGGCTCGGATCGAAGGCATGACGCCCGCCGCCATCACGCTGCTCGCCGCCCACGCGCGCCGGCTCGGCAGCGCCGCCGCGGCGCTCGACCCGTGAGGGACCCTCCGGCCGAACGCGGGGACGCGCTGGCGCCGTTCGATGTTTCACGTGAAACATCGGCCCGGCTCGAGGTGCTGGCATCGGAACTCGAGCGCTGGCAGGCCGTCAAGAATCTCGTCGGGCCGGCCACCCTCGACCAGGTCTGGACCCGGCACATCGCCGATTCGCTGCAGCTCCTCGACCTCGCCGAAGGCGCGCGCACGTGGCTCGATCTCGGCGCCGGCGCCGGCTTTCCGGGCCTGGTGGTCGCCATCGCGGGACGAGACCGCGGGCTTGCCGTTCACCTCGTCGAGAGCAACTCGCGCAAATGCGCTTTCCTGCGCCATGTCGTCCGGCTGACGGGCGCCCCGGCGACGGTCCACGAGAACCGCTTGGAGGCGTTGGTCCCGTCCTTCGTCGGCAGAGCCGACATCGTCTCGGCGCGGGCGCTCGCGGCCCTTGCCGAACTCCTGGCGTGGACCGCACCGCTGTTGACAACCGGCACCGTGGGCCTTTTCCCGAAGGGCCGGGACGCCGCCGCCGAATTGACCGAGGCCGAGAAATTGTGGAGATTCGACGTGAAGATTCTGCCGAGCCGGACCGATTCCGAGGCGCGAATCCTTCGTGTCGCCCACCTCGAGAGCCGCCGATGACCCCCGATCGCCCCGGACCCGTCCCCGCTGGAAACGGGCCCGCCAAGCCGCGCATCCTGGCCTTGGCGAATCAGAAGGGCGGCGTCGGCAAGACCACGACGGCGATCAACCTCGGGACCGCGCTCGCCGCCATCGGCGAAAAAGTGCTGATCCTCGACCTCGATCCGCAGGGCAACGCCTCGACGGGTCTCGGGATCGACCGCAAGAACCGGCGCATCTCGACCTATCACGTGCTGACCGGCGACGCGTCGCTCGCCAGCGCCATCACCCCGACCAGCGTGCCGCGCCTCCATGTGGCGCCGTCGACGCTCGATCTGCTCGGCATCGAGCTCGAGATTTCGCGCGAGCGCAACCGCGCCCACCGGCTGCGGCTCGCGATCGAAGGCCTCTGGCAGGAGGCCGGAGCGGACCCGTTCACTTACGTGCTGATCGACTGCCCGCCGTCGCTCAACCTCTTGACCATCAACGCCCTCGCGGCGGCGGACGCCGTGCTGGTGCCGCTGCAGTGCGAGTTCTTCGCCCTCGAGGGGCTCAGCCAGCTCCTGAAGACCGTCGAGCAGGTGCGCACGACCCTCAACCCGCGCCTCACGATCCACGGCATCGTTCTGACGATGTTCGACCCGCGCAACAATCTTTCGGGCCAGGTGGTGGCCGACGTGCGCCAGTTCATGGGGAGCAAGGTCTACGACACCATGATCCCGCGCAACGTCCGGGTCTCCGAGGCGCCCTCACACGGTAAGCCGGTGCTCCTCTACGACCTGAAATGCTCCGGATCGCAGGCCTATCTTCGCCTCGCGTCCGAAATCATCCAACGGGAGCGCGCCTTGCGGGCCGCCTGACCGGGCGGGGAGGGGCAAGAGCGCCGGACGTCGCGACATTGCAGGAGGGGGGACATCCGATGGCGGAAGAGACCACGCGGCCGCGGCTCGGGCGGGGACTGGCGGCCCTGATCGGCGAGGTCGGCGACGAGATGAACGTCGGCGACCGCGGACGCGGTCAGCGCAAGGTGCCGATCGAGTTTCTGCGCCCGAACCCGCGCAACCCGCGCAAGATCTTCAACGAGGCCGAGCTCGGGGAGCTCGCGCTCTCGATCCGCCAGCGCGGCCTGATCCAGCCGATCATCGTCCGCCCGATGCCAAACCTGCCCGACGCGTTCGAGATCGTGGCCGGCGAGCGGCGCTGGCGCGCCGCGCAGCGCGCGGAGCTGCACGAGGTGCCGGTGGTCGTGGTCGACATCGACGACCGCACCTCGGCCGAATACGCGGTGATCGAGAACATCCAGCGCACCGACCTCACGCCCCTCGAGGAGGCCGAGGGCTACAACCTGCTTCTCGGCGAGTTCAAGTACCGCCACGAGGATCTCTCGCACCTGATCGGCAAGAGCCGCGTCCATGTCACGAACATGCTGCGGCTCCTCAACCTTCCCGAGGACATCAAGGAGCTGCTGCGCACCAAACAGATCACCGCCGGCCACGCCCGCGCCCTGCTCATGGTCGAGAATCCCAGCGCCGTGGCGCGCCAGGCGGTCGCGAAGCGGCTGACGGTTCGCGAGATCGAGGCGATCGCCCAGGACGAGCGCGACCGCGAGGACGAGTGGGGATACGTGCAGCCGAAGACCCGGACGCGCCGGGAAAAGGACCCCGATACCCGCGCTCTCGAGAACGCTCTCCAGGACGTGCTCGGCCTCGCGGTGTCGATCGAGCACAAGGGGAAGGGCGGCGACGTCAGGATCCGGTACAAGACCCTCGAGCAGCTCGACGGGCTCTGCCGGCGCCTCAAGGACACCGCGCGCCCGATTTGAAGGCCGGCGGTCGGCGAGGCGCGTCTCGGCAGCCGGGCGAAGCCAGACGCGAGAGCTGCTCGATGCAGCGCCGTCCGGGACGATCGCCGTCGCTCCGGCGTGCGGCCGAAAAACCTCTGTGATTTCAGCCTCGCCGTGCCTACATGCGAGGCTCCTCGCCCGGAGTCTCCGCTGTGTCCGAACCCGACGCTCCCATGATGCATGCGACGACGATCCTCATGGTCCGCAGGGGCGGCCGCGTGGTGATCGGCGGCGACGGGCAGGTGAGCCTCGGGCAGACGATCGTGAAGGGCAACGCCAAGAAGGTGCGCCGCCTCGCCAAAGGCGCGGTGATCGGCGGCTTCGCGGGCTCCACGGCCGATGCCTTCACGCTGTTCGAGCGCCTGGAGGGAAAGCTCGAGCAGTATCCGGGTCAGCTCACCCGCGCCTGCGTCGAGCTCACCAAGGACTGGCGCACGGACCGGTATCTGCGCCGGCTCGAGGCCATGATGCTGGTCGCCGATCGGGAGGTGAGCCTGCTCCTGTCGGGCGGCGGCGACGTGCTCGAGCCCGAGGGTGGGGTCATGGCGATCGGGTCGGGCGGCAACTACGCGCTCGCGGCCGCGCGGGCGCTCGCCGATTCGGGGATGGATGCCGAAGCGATCGTGCGCCGCTCGCTCGCGATCGCGGCGGAAATCTGCGTCTACACGAACGCCAACATCGTGATCGAGGCGCTGGAGGCATGAGGCCGGACGCCTACGCCTTCCGTCCCATGACGGCGGACGATCTCGACATGGTGAGCCGCTGGCTTAAGACGCCGGAGGTCGCGCGGTGGTGGGGGCATCCCGACGAGCAGCGCGCCCTGCTCGAAGGCGACCTCGACGACGAGCGCATGTCGATGTGGATCGTCTCCCATCGGGACCGGCCGTTCGCCTACATTCAGAACTACGAACCGAGCGGCTGGGGCCTGCACCAGTTCGGCGATCTGCCGCCGGGCTCGCGGGGAATCGATCAGTTCATCGGCGAACCCGATATGCTCAACCGCGGTCACGGCTCGGCCTTCATCCGGGCGCATGTCGAAGACCTTTTCGCCGCCGGCGCTCCCGTGGTGGGCACCGACCCCGATCCATCCAACGCCCGCGCCGTCCGCGCCTACCGAAAGGCCGGGTTCGAGGCTCTGCGCGAGGCCCTCGACACCGAGTCCGAGCGCGTTCTGCTCATGCTGCGCTGGGCTCCGCAAGGAGGCGCATGACCACGTTCTCGCCACGCGAAATCGTCTCCGAACTCGACCGCTACATCGTCGGGCAGCACGACGCCAAGCGGGCGGTCGCGATTGCCCTGCGCAACCGCTGGCGCCGGCAGCAGCTCGTCGGCCCGCTGCGCGAGGAGGTGGCGCCGAAGAACATCCTGATGATCGGGCCGACCGGCTGCGGCAAGACCGAAATCTCGCGCCGGCTCGCGCGGCTCGCGGGGGCGCCCTTCCTCAAGGTCGAGGCGACCAAGTTCACCGAGGTCGGCTATGTCGGCCGCGACGTCGAACAGATCGTCCGCGACCTCGTCGAGGTCGGCATCGGCCTCGTCAAGGAGGAGCGGCGCAAGCAGGTCGAAGCCAAGGCCCATTTGGCGGCCGAGGAGCGGGTGCTCGACGCGCTCGTGGGCGCCACCGCGAGCGCCGCGACCCGCGACAGTTTCCGGCGCAAGCTGCGCGCGAACGAGCTCGACGACAAGGAGATCGAGCTCGAGATGCAGGCGGGCTCCTCGGGTCTGCCGATGTTCGAGATCCCCGGCCTGCCCGGCGCCTCGGTCGGCGCCATCAACCTCTCGGACATGTTCGGCAAGGCGTTCGGTGGCCGCACCAAGACCCGGCGCACCACGGTGCGCGAGGCCTACGAGCCGCTCGTCGCCGAGGAGTCCGACAAGCTTCTCGACCAGGACGCCCTGGTCCAGGAGGCGATCGGTCAGGTCGAGAACAACGGCATCGTGTTTCTCGACGAAATCGACAAGATCGCCGGCCGGGAGGGCCGCGTCGGCGCCGACGTGTCGCGGGAGGGCGTGCAGCGGGACCTGCTGCCGCTCATCGAGGGCACCACGGTCTCGACGAAGCACGGACCGGTGAAGACCGACCACATCCTGTTCATCGCGTCCGGGGCCTTCCACGTCTCGAAACCGTCCGATCTCCTGCCCGAGCTGCAGGGCCGCCTGCCGATCCGCGTCGAGCTCTCGCCGCTCACCGTGGACGATTTCCGCCGCATCCTGACCGAGACCGAGGCGAGCCTGATCAAGCAGTCGGTCGCGCTGCTGCGCACCGAGGGCGTGGACCTCGTCTTCACCGAAGACGCCGTCGACGCGCTGGCGCGGGTCGCAGTCGATGTCAACAACGCGGTCGAGAACATCGGCGCTCGCCGGCTGCAGACCGTGCTCGAGCGCGTCCTCGACGAGGTCTCGTTCACGGCGCCGGACCGTTCGGGCGAAACCGTGACGGTCGACGCGGCCTACGTCCGCGGGCAGGTCGAGAGCCTGGCGAAGAACGCGGATCTGAGCCGGTTCATCCTGTGAGACGGCGCGAACCGGGCGCGGGACCTCAGACCACGAAGAAATCGGCGTTGGTGAGCGGGAGCCCTTTCCTGACCTGAGCGAACTTGATCGCCGGCGCTCGCCCGATGCCATCCGGATCATAGGACACCGCACCCGTGCCGGGGTTGTAGATGATCCGATCCTCCGGGTCATCGGCCTGGGCGCCCTTGAAGAAGGCGTCCTCGCCGAGCTTCACCGGGCTCGCCGGCGTGCCTCTGCCGAGCTTCTTGAACACCGCGTTGTCGAGCCAGATCCTGTCGTCCCGCACGCTGAAGTCGACGATCCTGTCGAAATTCGTCGATCCGGGCTTGGTGTCGAAGACGAAGGTATCCAAGCCGCGGCCGCCGGTCAGCTTGTCGCGTCCGCTGTCGCCCTCGAGGCGGTCGCTGCCGCTGCCGCCGGCGATGCTATCTTGGCCCCCAAGTCCGCGCAGCACGTCTCGACCCGAACCGCCGTCGATGCGGTCGTGTCCCTTGGTCCCGATCACCGTCGCTGCGCTTTGGCCGCCGACGACGATTCGCTCGACACCCGAGATGATCTTGCTCGAAAAATCGAAGATGCCGCCGCCGACCAGCTTAATCACG
This sequence comes from uncultured Alphaproteobacteria bacterium, assembly GCA_963800985.1. GTDB lineage: Bacteria > Pseudomonadota > Alphaproteobacteria > Rhizobiales > Beijerinckiaceae > Microvirga. The sequence goes on from CAWDDI010000033.1 coordinate 383,450, forward strand.
TCGAGGCTCTCGTCCTTGTCGTCCAGATCGGGCCTATAGCCGAGGTCGATCCGCAAGAGGTTTCGCAGATTGGCGGCGTCGATGATCAGCACCTCGTCGTCCGACCACTCGGGGAATGCCGTGGTGACGACCTCGACGCCGAGGACGGACTTCTGCGCGAGGACGAGATTGCCGGAACCGTCGATCTCGAGAACGTCATGGCCTGCCCCAAGATCGACCAGTTGCAGCGACCCCAGTGCGGCTGCGGTCACGCGCAGCGTCTGACTCGCGGCTTGAGCGGGATCGTTCACGGCGATTCCGTCGACGCCGCGCAAACCGTGGGAGGCGCCCGTCGGAAACGCGAAGCTTGACCCTGTAAACCTCACCACGTCGAATCCTGGCCCCATATCGATCCCGGTGCCCGTGAACCGATCGCCCACCTCCAGCTCGATGCGGTCCGTGATCAGAACGTCGTCCCCGGCGCCGAAATCGATTCGTGTCGCCCGATAGGGGGTGGTGCCGGGATAGCCGGTCAGGGCCTCGACCAGGACGTCGTTGCCGTCGCCGAGATCGACGCGCGCGAACAACTCCAATTGTCGGGCGTCGGCGAACAGAATGTCTTGCCCGGCCGAGCCTTTGATCTCCTCGATGTTGACGAGTCGTGCGGGGACACGCAGGTCGAACGCCCCTGGAGCTCCGAACTGCAGGACGTCGACACCCTCGCGACCGTTGAGAATGTCCCCAGGACTTCAGCTGTCCCGGCACAATCACGAGGACGTCGGCCTCCTTCGAGCCTTGCGCAAGATCCGTCCCGGCCGTCAGTCCGGGCAGGTCTTCGCGCCCGAGATGGACCTGATAGACGCCGTCGAGCTCACGCCACATCACGACTTGGCGCCCGTCCGAGAGGGGCGTCACGACTTCCCAATTGAAATCCCACTCGTCGGTCTTCAGGCCCAGATAAGGGACAGGCGTCGTGCCCCCGATCGGGTTTCCGAGGTGATCGAACGCCTGCTGGAACGAGGGCGCGTCGTTGAACCAAGAATCGCTCCACAGAACCGCGAATCCGTCCGGGGTCGCGCGCACCGAGACGTTCTTGAGCCCCTGTCCGACGGCGCTGCGGGGACCGGCTTCCTGGCCGTTCGCACCAAAGGCGTGCTGGTAGAACGTCCCCTCGAGCCGAGACGTCACGACGTATCCGCCGCCGGTCAGCGCCGTGACGTCCCCGCCCCATTCCGACGCATATTCGATGAGCGTCTCCGGGCCTTTGGCGTTGCCCTGCTTGTCGAAGAGACGCTGATATATGCCAGGGGCCGCGGTCCCATCCTTCGGCTGCCAGGTCACGACGTAATCGCCGTTCGCGAGGATCGCCACGTCCCTCACCGAGACGCCGAAGGGGCCCGGATCATTCACCGCCACCTGGCCGACTTGGCTTCCGTCGGGACGGAAGAAGCGCTGGACGATGATCTTGGCATCCGTGCCGGATGCTTCCGCGACCGAATAGCCGCCGTCCGGAAGCGCCGTCACGACCGGGAACTCACCCGCTCCAGTCGTGATGAGCCTGATCTCGCCTGGCGCTCCGTCGGCGCCGAACGACCGCTGGCAGATTCCGGCGGATGAACGCCATGTCGCAACGTACCCGCCGCCGAGGAGCGCCGTCACGATCATCTCCTCCGTGACCGCGTATTTCGCGTCGTCGACGCGCGACCCCGTCAGCAGGCGTCCAGTCGCATCGAAAAGGTGCTGTCTCGGCGCGGAGACGCCGTCCACCGTCTCGTGCCACACCCCGACGTACCCCCCGCCAGGCAGGGCCGTCACCCACGGAAGCCCGACCGAGGTCGCGTTTGGAACGCTGACCAGGGTCTTCGCGGTCATCGATCGGATGGTGAAGGTCATTCTTGTCGCCCCTGTTATGACATAACAGTACAATTCCTCCGGATCGGCTTGCAACCGGCCCGCCGTCCAGGACGGCTTCGGCAGCGCCAACCCCGATCACGATGGGTCGCGCGGGCTTGAGCCCGCGATCGGGGAAGGCGCGCGCCCTCGCGGGAGCCGGCGTCGCTGCGCCGAAGCTTCAAGCAGTCACGAACCCGCGATGTGAAGATCGGGTCCGGGGATGACGGAACGGGCGGCGCCGGAAGGCGTTCGCCCCAGGAATGCGTACGAGGAGATTTTTCATGCGGATCATAATGATAGCGACCGTCGCGGGATTGGGGGCGCTGGCTTTTTCGCCTGACCCCGTCGAAGCCCAGACCGCGGTTCCGAACGCCGTCGCGCAGGTGCAGGCCGGCGAGGCCCTGACGAGCTATGCCCAATGGCGCCGCGGCCGCTACTACGCCGGGCCGCGCGGCGGCTATTACGCACCCCGCTACGCGGGCCGTCCCTACTATTATCGCCGCGACCGCGGCAATGCCGCTGCGGCAGGCATCGCGGGCCTCGCGGCGGGCGCACTGATCGGCGGCGCGATCGCCTCGCAGCAGGCCCAGGCCGCGCCGACCTATGTCGTGCCGGACCAGAACGCGGTGGCGTACTGCGCGCAGCGCTACCGGTCCTACGACCCGGCGAGCGGCACCTATCTCGGCTATGACGGCGTGCGCCGGTCCTGCCCGTAACGGGTTCCGGACGTGACGGATCGCGCGCGGGCGCGGATCGAGACGAGATCTCCAGCCATGGGCCCTGCGGGGCCCATCGGCGTCTCGGAACCCTGACGTCCTACCTCGCGGCGATCACAGCGATCTCAACCTTGAACTGCGGCGCCGCGAGCCTCGCCTCGACGGTGGCGCGCGCGGGCGCGTTGCCGGGAGCCACCCAGGCGTCCCAAACGCCGTTCATCTCCTGGAAGGTCGACATGTCGGTGAGCCAGATGTTGGCCATGAGGAGGCGCGACTTGTCGGTGCCGGCTTCGGCCAGCAGCCCGTCGATGATGGCGAGGATCTCCTGCGTCTGCTCGGCGACGCTCTTGCCGGCGCTCGCCTGGGCGACCTGCCCCGCGAGATAGACCGTGTCGCCGTGCACGACGGCGCCGCTCATGCGCGGGCCGGGTTTGATGCGCTGGATCGTCATGGGTGGTCCTTCGTGGTGCATCGGCGCTGCTTGTCGGGCAGCCGCGGTTGCAAGGTCAAGGGAGAAAAGAAAAGGGCGGCTCTTGAGCCGCCCCGGTGCGTCGTATGCGCTCGCGAGGGGGCCTACTCGCCCGCCTGCCGCTGCCGCTCCTGATCGCGCTGCGCCCGCTCCGCGTCGCGCTCGGCCTTCAGCTTCTCGGTGATGTCCTCGCCGGTCTCCTGGTCGACGACCTTCATCGACAGGCGGACCTTGCCGCGCTCGTCCATCCCGAGGAACTTCACCTTCACCTTGTCGCCTTCCTTGACGACGTCGGTGACCTTGCCGACGCGGTTCTTGGCAAGTTCCGAGATGTGGACGAGGCCGTCGCGGGAGCCGAAGAAGTTCACGAAGGCGCCGAACTCCATCACCTTCACGACCGTGCCGTCGTAGATCGCGTTGACCTCCGGCTCGGCCACGATCGAGCGGATCCAGTTGTAGGCCGCCTTGATGGACTTGCCGTCCGCGGACGCGATCTTGATCAGGCCGTCGTCGTTGATGTCGATCTTGGCGCCGGTCTTCTCGACGATCTCGCGGATGACCTTGCCGCCCGAACCGATGACCTCGCGGATCTTGTCGGTCGGGATCTGCATGGTCTCGATGCGCGGCGCATGCTCGCCGAGCTCGGCCCGCGGCGCGGTCAGCGCCTTGTTCATCTCGGCGAGAATGTGGGTGCGGCCGTCCCTCGCCTGATCGAGGGCGACGCGCATGATCTCCTCGGTGATGCCGGCGATCTTGATGTCCATCTGGAGCGACGTGATGCCGGCTTCGGTACCCGCCACCTTGAAGTCCATGTCGCCGAGATGGTCCTCGTCGCCGAGGATGTCGGAGAGCACCGCGAAGCGCTCGCCCTCGAGGATCAGGCCCATCGCGATGCCGGCGACGGGACGGCGCAGCGGCACGCCCGCATCCATGAGCGCGAGGGAGGCGCCGCACACCGTCGCCATCGACGAGGAGCCGTTCGACTCCGTGATCTCCGACACGACGCGAAGCGTATAGGGGAACTCGTGCGCGGCGGGCAGCATCGGGTGGATGGCGCGCCAGGCGAGCTTGCCGTGGCCGATCTCGCGCCGGCCGGGCGAGCCCATGCGGCCCGTCTCGCCGACCGAGAACGGCGGGAAGTTGTAGTGCAGCAGGAAGGTCTCCTTGCGGGTGCCCTCGAGCTCGTCGACGAACTGCTCGTCCTCGCCGGTGCCCAGCGTCGTGATGACGAGCGCCTGGGTCTCGCCGCGGGTGAAGAGTGCCGAGCCGTGGGTCCGCGGCAGAACGCCGACCTCGGCGAGGATCGGGCGGACGGTCCTGACGTCGCGGCCGTCGATGCGCTTGCCCTCGTCGAGGATGTTCCAGCGCACGACCTTGGCCTGCGCCTCCTTGAAGACCGCCTTGACCTTCTCGGCCTCGAACCTGGCTTCGCCCTCCGCGGGGATCAGCTCGGCCATCACCTTCGCCTTCACGGCGTCGACGGCATCGTAGCGGTCCTGCTTGCGCGTGATCTTGTAGGCCTCGCGCAGCTCGTCGCCGGCGATCGCGAGCACCGCCTGCTCGACCTCCGCGACGTCCGCGGGCTGGTAGTCGCGCGGTTCCTTGGCGGCCTTCTCGGCGAGGCGGATGATCGCCTCGATGACGGGCTGGAAGTGCTTGTGGCCGAACATCACGGCACCGAGCATCACGTCCTCGGCGAGTTCCTTGGCCTCGGACTCGACCATCAGCACCGCGTCCGCCGTCCCGGCGACCACGAGGTCGAGGGAGGACGCCTCCATGTCCTGGAGCGGCGGGTTGAGCTTGTACTGGCCGCCGATGTAGCCGACGCGCGCCGCGCCGACCGGTCCCATGAAGGGGACGCCCGACAGCGTGAGGGCCGCCGAGGCCGCGACCATCGCGACGACGTCGGGATCGTTCTCGAGATCGTGCGAGAGCACGGTGACGATGACCTGCGTCTCGTTGCGGTAGCCCTCGACGAAGAGAGGGCGGATCGGGCGGTCGATGAGGCGGGAGACCAGCGTCTCCTTCTCGGTCGGACGGCCCTCGCGCTTGAAGTAGCCGCCCGGGATGCGGCCGGCCGCGTAGGTGCGCTCCTGGTAGTTCACCGTGAGCGGGAAGAAATCGATGCCGGTCCTCGGCTCCTTGGCCGAGACCACGGTGGCGAGGACGGTGGTCTCGCCGTAGCTCGCGACCACGGCGCCGTCCGCCTGGCGGGCCATCTTGCCCGTTTCGAGCACGAGCTTGCGCCCGGCCCAGATCAGCTCTTCACGTTGCGTATCGAACATATCATGCCTTCTTTCATGGCGGTCGGGCGGCGGCGCGATGCCATGAGCAAGACGGCAAGAAACTCCCCGGGCGGCGACGGCCTGCCCTCGGGAGCCCCTTGCGATCCTGCCATGGTCATCGTGTCGTCCGCCTCTGGAGCGACGGCCGGCCGGTTGCCGGGCCGTCGAAGAGGCCGTCCGGAGCCGGGCCCCGAACGACAAGTCGCCTGATCGGGCGCGGAGCGTCTGGATCAGGTGTAGGCGCTCTGACCGGACGAGCGGCGGGTGCCGGACGCCGCGATCAGGTTTCGGTCGTCCGATCGATCAGCGGCGGATGCCGAGCTTTTCGATCAAGGTGCGGTAGCGGCCCTCGTCCTTCTTCTTGAGGTAGTCGAGAAGCGAACGACGCTGGGACACGAGCTTCAGGAGACCACGACGGGAGTGATTGTCCTTCGTGTGCGTCTTGAAGTGACCGGTGAGATTGTTGATGCGCTCGGTCAGGATGGCGACCTGAACCTCCGGGGAGCCGGTATCGCCGGATTTCTGAGCGTATTCAGTGACAAGCGCGGTCTTGCGCTCGGCCGTGATCGACATCGCAGGTCCTTTCGGTTGGGGGTATCGGGTCGGTCGAGGCTCACGCGTCGGCCGGCTCGTCGCAGGCGGCCGGGCCGGGATGTCGTCCAGCGCGGTCGGTTCTCGCAACGCTCTTGCCGGGGAAGGATCCCCGTAAGTCGCGCGCACCATACACGAAACCGGCGTGCTGGCCAGAAAAATCGGTCGCGGCCAGGGATCTCGGTCCGGCCGCGAGGCGCGCCCTGCCCGGTACGGAGCGGGCACGCCGCGGTCGCGGCGAGGCGGAACAAGTCGCGCGCGACTCCCGTTGACGCCGGACCCCAAATCCAAGGAGCGCGACCCCATGGCGATGTCTTCCACGACCAGCACCACGTTCAGCTCGGATGCCGCGATGGACACCTACATCTCCGGCCTGAAGAACGCCCACGCCCTCGAGAAGCAGGCGATCCAGCTCATGGAGCGCCAAGTCGAACGAATCGAGAACTACCCCGAGGTGGAGCAGCTCCTGCGCGCCCACATCCGCGAGACCGAAGGACAGGTCCGGCGTCTCGACGAGATGCTGCATTCCTTCGGCGAGGATCGCTCGCTCCTCAAGGACATGGCCACCCAGATCGGCGCCAACCTGGCCGCGATCGGCCACGCGATCATGCCCGACGAGATCCTCAAGAACCACTTCGCCAACCACGCGTTCGAGAACTTCGAAATCGCGTCCTACAAGTCGCTCATCGCGATGGCCGAGGCCACCGGCCACAGCCAGCATGTCTCCGGCCTGCGGGCGACGCTCGGCGAGGAGGAGAAGATGGCGCGGACGCTTCGCGAGATGACCCCGGAGCTGTCGCTGAAGTACATGCGGCTCTACGAGCAGGGGACCATGAAGGCGAAGGGCTGAGCCACCGCTGCGTCTCGGGTTCGTTCCCGCCGGGGATCTTAGGACGTGGGTTGTCGGTTGTGGGGAGTGGCACCACTGGGTGCCAATCCCCGCTCCCCACTCCTACTGCCCAATCGCCCAGGGGCCCCTTACGCCCCGAGGTTGAACACCCGGTGCGGCACGAGCTCGCCGCGCTCCACGTCCCCGACGGCCACGAGCACGCCGTTGCACGTCGCGAAGACCTTGCCCGAAAGGGGCGCCTCGCGGCCGCGCAGGATGATCGACTGGCCGCGCATCAGCCGGACGGCCATGTCGCGCGACACCGCCACCGAGGGCAGGTCCTCGAGGGCGGCCTCGACGGGCCGGAGCGCCGCCGGGTCACCGACGTCGTCGACGACCACGGCATCGGCCTCCCCGAACGGCCCGACCCGCGTGCGCCGGAGCGCGGCGACGTGGCCGAGGCAGCCCAGCGCCCGGCCGAGGTCGCGCGCGATGGCGCGCACATAGGTGCCCTTGCCGCAATCGGCCTCGAGAACGCTGCGGTCGCCGCTGTGCGCCACCACGGCGAGCCGGTCGATCTCGACCTGACGTGGCGTGAGCTCGACCACCTCGCCGTCGCGGGCGAGGTCATAGGCGCGTTCGCCCTGGATCTTGATGGCCGAGAACCGCGGCGGGATCTGCTCGATCGCGCCGGTGAAGCGCGGCAGCAGCGCCTCGATCTCGGCGCGCGCCGGCACCCGGTCGGTCCGCTGCACGACGTCGCCTTCGGCGTCGTCGGTATTGGTTTCGACGCCCCAGGCGACCGTGAAAACGTAGGATTTGCGCCCGTCCATCACGAACGGCACCGTCTTCGTGGCCTCGCCGAGCGCGATCGGCAGGACTCCCGAGGCGAGCGGGTCGAGCGTTCCGGCATGCCCGGCCTTCTTGGCCGTGAGGGTCCGCTTGACGGCCGCGACGGCGTGCGTGGAGGTCATGCCGACGCCCTTGTCGAGCACGATCCACCCGTTCACGTCGCGCTTCTTCGGGCGGTCCTGCGGACCACGCCGGGGCTTGGGATCCTCGATCATCGGAGCGCTACTCGTCCTCGCCGTCCTGGGCCGGCTTCTCGGTGTCGCGCCGGACCCGCTCGGAACGCAGGATCGCATCGATCCGCGCCGCCTCGTCGAAGCTCTCGTCGCGGCGGAATCGCAGGTCCGGCGCGAACTTGAGGTTCACGCGCCGGGCCACCTCCTGCCGCAGCAGCTTCCTGTGCCGCTCCAGGGCGGCGAGGACCGCGCGCTCGTCCTTGCCGCCGAGCGGCATCACGTAGGCGGTCGCGAGCTTGAGGTCGGGCGACATCCGCACCTCCGGGATGGTCACGACATGGGACGTCAGCACCTCGTCCTGCAGATCGCCGCGGGAGAGCACCTCCGCGAGAGCGTGGCGGACGAGCTCGGCCACGCGCTGCTGGCGCTGCGAGGGGCCGGTGTTGTGGTCGGAACGCTTGGGCATGACTCTCTCCGGGATCGGACCGGACCGTCGAAACGCGATGGCCGGGACATGCCCGGCCACCACAATCGTCTGCGAGGTGAGGGGCGCCTTACAGCGTCCGCTTCACCTCCTCGACGCGGTAGCACTCGATGACGTCGCCGACGCGCATGTCCTGGTAGTTCTCGAAGGACATGCCGCACTCCTGGCCGGCCGTGACCTCGCGGGCGTCGTCCTTGAAGCGCTTGAGCTGCGACAGCCGGCCCTCGTGGATCACCACGTTGTCGCGGATGAGCCGCACGTGGGCGCCGCGCTGGACCACGCCGTCGAGGACGCGGCAGCCCGCGATCTTGCCGACCTTCGACACGTTGAAGATCTCGAGGATCTGCGCCTCGCCGAGCCGCTCCTCGCGGAGCGTCGGGGCGAGCAGGCCCGACATCGCCTTCTTCACGTCGTCCACGAGGTCGTAGATGATGTTGTAGTAGCGGATCTCGACGCCGGCCCGCTCGGCGGCCTCGCGGGCCTCCTTGTGGGCGCGGACGTTGAAGCCGAGCACGATGGCCCCGGAGGCCTCCGCGAGGGTGATGTCGGATTCCGAGATGCCGCCGACGCCGGCCTGCACGATGCGCGCCGCGACCTCCTCGTTGCCCGCCTTCTCGACCGCACCGACGATCGCTTCGGCCGAGCCCTGCACGTCGGCCCGCACGACCAGCGGGAACTCCTTGCGCCCGGCCCCTTCCTTCAGGTCGCGCATCATGTCGGCGAGCGAGCGGCCGGCGGTGCCGGTGCGCGCCGCCTGACGCTCGCGCTTCTGCCGGGTGCGGTATTCCGTGACCTCGCGGGCGCGGGCCTCGGAGTCGACCACCGCGACCCGGTCGCCGGCCTCGGGCGTGCCGTTGAAGCCCAGCACCTCGACGGGCACCGAGGGACCGGCCTCCTTGATGGACTGGCCGAGGTCGTTCACGAGCGCGCGCACGCGGCCCCATTCGGCGCCCGCGACGACGATGTCGCCCGTGTGCAGCGTGCCGCGCTGCACGAGAACCGTCGCGACGGGACCCCGGCCGCGGTCGAGCTTCGCCTCGATCACGGTGCCTTCCGCGGAGCGGCCGGGGCTCGCGCGAAGCTCGAGGATCTCGGCTTGCAGCTGCAGGCCTTCGAGCAGCGTCTCGAGGCCGTCGCCGGTCTTCGCCGACACCTCGAACTCGAGCGTTTCGCCACCCATCGACTCGACCACGATCTCGTGCTGGAGCAGCTCGGTGCGCACCCGCTGCGGGTTGGCGTCCGGCTTGTCGATCTTGTTGATCGCGACGATCAGCGGCACCCGGGCCGCCTTGGCGTGAGCGATCGCCTCCACGGTCTGCGGCATGACGCCGTCGTCCGCCGCGACGACGAGCACGACGATGTCCGTGACCTTGGCGCCGCGGGCGCGCATGGCCGTGAAGGCCGCGTGGCCCGGGGTGTCGATGAAGGTGATCTTGCCGCCGAGCGGCGAGGTCACCTGGTAGGCGCCGATATGCTGCGTGATGCCGCCGGCCTCGCCCGACACGACGTTGGTCTTGCGGATCGCGTCGAGCAGCGAGGTCTTGCCGTGATCGACGTGGCCCATGATGGTGACGACGGGCGGGCGCGTGACGAGCTCCTCGTCCACGTCCGGCGTATCGAAGAGGCCCTCCTCGACGTCGGATTCGGCGACGCGCTTGACGGTGTGGCCGAGTTCCTCCGCGACGAGCTGGGCCGTGTCGGCGTCGATCACGTCGGTGATCTTGTGCATCTCGCCCTGCTTCATGAGCAGCTTGATGACGTCGACGCCGCGCTCCGACATGCGGTTCGCGAGTTCCTGGATCGTGATCGTCTCCGGGATGACGACCTCGCGCGCGATCTTCTCCTTCTGCTCGACCTGACGATGCCCCATCAGGCGCTGGTTGCGGCGCCGGAACGCCGCGAGCGAGCGCGTGCGCTCGTCGTCCTCCGACAAGGCATTCGTGAGGGTCAGGCGGCCGCGGCGCTTCTCCTCGCCGGGCGCGGCTTTGGGCGCCTTCGGGAGGGCCCCCGGCTTGGCGGGCAGTCCGGGTCGGCGGGCGACGCGCGGCCCTTCCTCCTCCTCGACTCCCGGGGCGCGCGCCGCGAGAGGCGCGGCGCCCGGGCGCGCGGCGGGTTTCGCGGCGGCCGCGGCGTCGGGGGCGGCAACCGCGGCCGGGCGGGCCATGTGGTTCAGGCTCGGCGGGCGGCGGGCGTCGCCGGCGGCGACCCGCGCTCCGGTCGAGCGCGGACCGGGACCGGTGCGGGGCGCAGCGGTCGAGCTCGCGGCACGGGCCGGTGCCGGCTCCTCGCCGAGACGGCGCCGGGCCTCGTCCTCGGCGCGGCGCTTGCGCTCCTCCTCCTGACGGCGGCGCTCGTCCTCCTCGCGCTTGCGGGCCTCGGCGGCCTCGCGTTCGCGCGCCTCGGCGACGTCGCGGTCGGCGCGGCGGCGGGCATCGTCCTCCTGGCGCTTACGATCCTCTTCCTCGCGGCGGCGGGCGTCGGCCAGCGCCAGCGCGCGGGCGTCGCGCTCCTGGTCGGAGAGCGTGCGCAGAACCACGCCCGAACGGGGGGCGTTGGCGGCCGGCGCGGCGGAGCGCGGCTGGCGCTGCGCGGGACCCGATGCCGCGGCGGGCGCGGGCGCAGCCGCCTTCGCGGCCGGAGCGGCCGCCTGGGGCGCCGGCTTCTCGTCCCGCGGGGCGGCGGGAGCAACGCGACGCTTGACCGTCTCGACCACCACCGCCTTGGAGCGGCCGTGCGAGAAGCTCTGGCGCACCACGCCCTGCTCGACGGGCCGCTTCAGAGACAGCGTCTTGGGCGACACGTGCAGCGTCTTGTCGCCCGGGTTCTTCGTATCGCTCATTCCGCTCTGGTTCCTGCGGGTTCAATATCTTCAGGTTCGCCGGCCTCTCGCGAGGGGCTGGCACCTTCAGCCTCGATGCCGCGGAAGGCGCGGTACCGATGCCAACGCGTGAGAAAGCCGTCGCTTCCGGCGCCCGCGACGAGGGCAGCATGTATCACATGTGCCCGGCCTAATGCCAAACCCAATTCGTGGTTCGACAAAGCCGTGATGACCGGGATGTCCGATATCGCGTCGCCGAGGCGTCTGCGCAAGGCGGCTGCGAGCTTTCGCCGCCCGTCTTCCGCCGCCTCTGCGGCATGAATAAGGGCCGCGAGCGGCTTTTCGGAGATCGCGGATTCGACCTTGGCGAAACCGGCGATCACCGCGCCTGCCTTGTTGGCCAGCGACAGGGCCTGACGGAGATCGGCGCGCAGCGCCTCCTCGATGGCGGCCGAGAGCGTCGGCGCCGCCTTGGCCTCGGTCTTGAAGCCGCGGCTGAAAAGCCGGCGCCGAACGGCCTCGTCGACCATCTCGGCCGTTGCCGTCACCCACACGCCCCGCCCCGGCAGCTTGTGCTTCAGGTCGGGATAGACCTCGCCGCCCGGACCGAGGACGAAGCGGATCAGCGCCGCGGCGGGACGCGTCTCGCGGGTCACGATGCAGGTGCGTTCCGGTTCGTGGCGCATCGGGTCAGGCGAATGGCGAGTGGCGAATGGCGAATGGAATGGGTGCGCGCTCTGCTCGGCGACCCGTCCCCACGGCCGATCTCCCGGGCGCGACTGATCCACCAAGTCCCCACTCGCCATTCGCCATTCGCCATTCGCTCTCTGTCACGTCGGCTGCGCTTCCGTCTCGGCCTCCTCGACGGACTCCTCGGTCTCGACCGGAGCCTCGATCCAACCCGCCTTCACGCGCGCCGCCATGATGATGGACTCCGCATCGGCGCGGGACAGCTCCAAGCCGTCGAGGGCGCCCTTGTGGCGGGTGGCCTCCGGGCCGCGCCCCTCGGTCCAGCCCACGAGGTCGTCCGTCGCGCAGCCCGCGAGGTCCTCGACGGTCCGGATGTCGTTCTCCCCGAAGGCGACCAGCATCGGAGTCGTGACTCCGTCGACCTCCTTGAGTTCGTCCGCGACGCCGAGCTCCTTGCGCCGCGCGTCCTGCTCGGCCTCGATGCGGGCGAGATACTCCTGGGCCCGGCTCTGGATCTCGGTCGCCGTGTCCTCGTCGAAGCCCTCGATCGAGGCGAGCTCGCCGGCGTCCACATAGGCGAGTTCCTCGACCGTGCGGAAGCCCTCCGAGGCCAGGAGCTGGCCCACCACCTCGTCGACGTCGAGGGCGTTCATGAAGAGCTCCGTGCGCTCGTTGAACTCCTTCTGGCGGCGCTCGGATTCCTCGGCCTCGGTCAGGATGTCGATGTCCCAGCCGGTGAGCTGCGAGGCGAGGCGCACGTTCTGGCCGCGACGGCCGATCGCCAGCGACAGCTGGTCGTCGGGCACCACGACTTCGATGCGGTCCGCCTCCTCGTCGAGCACCACCTTCACGACCTCCGCGGGCTGGAGCGCGTTGACGATGAAGGTTGCCTGGTCGGGGGACCACGGGATGATGTCGATCTTCTCGCCCTGGAGTTCGCCCACCACCGCCTGCACGCGGGAGCCGCGCATGCCCACGCAGGCGCCGACCGGGTCGATCGACGTATCGCGCGAGGACACCGCGATCTTGGCGCGGGAGCCGGGATCGCGGGCGACCGCCTGCACGGTGACGATGCCGTCGTAAATCTCCGGCACCTCCTGGGAGAAGAGCTTCGCCATGAACTGCGGGTGGGTGCGCGACAGGAAGATCTGCGGCCCGCGCACTTCGCGGCGCACGTCGAAGAGATAGGCGCGGATCCGGTCACCCGGGCGGAAGGTTTCGCGCGGGATCATTTCGTCGCGGCGCACGATGGCTTCGCCTCGCCCGAGATCGACGATGACGTTGCCGTATTCGACGCGCTTCACGACGCCGTTCACGATCTCGCCGATCCGGTCCTTGTACTCCTGGTACTGCCGGTCGCGCTCGGCGTCGCGCACCTTCTGGACGATGACCTGCTTGGCGGACTGCGCCGCGATGCGGCCGAAGTCGAACGGGGGCAGGGTCTCCGAGATCGCGTCGCCGACCTGGGCGGCGGGGTTGCGCTTGCGCGCCTCGGAGATCGGGATCTCGCGGCTGTCGTTCTCGACCGCGGCGTCGTCGACCACGAGCAGGTGCCGGGAGAGGCGCAGCTCCCCGGTCTTGGGGTTGATTTCCGCATGCACGTCCGTCTCGGCGCCGTAGCGGGAACGGGCAGCCTTGGCGATCGCGTCCGCCATGGCGTCCAGCACGATCTGCTTGTCGATCACCTTCTCGCGCGCGACCGCATCCGCGATCTGCAAGAGCTCGAGCCTGTTGGCGCTCACGGCCATCGGGTTACTCCTTCTTGGGTTTCTTGATGTGAGGACCGCGCGGTTTGCTCGCCGGCTCCGCGGGGGCTTCGGGATCGCTGTCGTCGTGCGCCGGCGCGGGAGCGCTGCCGCGGCGAAGGGATTCGCGGACCAGATCGTCGGTGAGCACGAGGCGCGCCTCGCCAAGGTCGCCGAGAGGGAGGCGCACCAGCCGCTCCTCGCCCTCCTTCACGTCGGGCAACTCGACCGCCACCATGCCGTCCGCGACGCCTCGGATGAGCCCGCGGAACCGCTTGCGGCCGTTCAACGGCACCGCCATTTCGATCCTCGCGTCGTAGCCGGTCCAACGCTCGAAATCGCTGGCGCGGACCAGGGGACGGTCGATGCCCGGGGAGGACACTTCGAGGTAATAGGCTTGGCTGATCGGCTCCTCGACGTCGAGCAGCGGCGAGATCGCGCGGCTGACCGTCTCGCAGTCTTCGACCGACATGCTGCCGTCCGGCCGCTCGGCCATGATCTGCACCGTGCAGCCGTTGTTCCCGGTGACCCGCACGCGCACGAGGTCGAAGCCCAGATCGCGGATCACGGGCTCCACGATCGCGGCCACGCGGGCGGCCACGCCGGTCTCGGTCATCAGACGCCTGTCGCGCTCGTTCGCCATCGCTTCGTCTCGAGCCGGTCCGGGCCGACCGCACCATCAGCTCTCGTTGCCTCGCGTGTTCCGCGACCTGATTCGGATTTTCGCCGAACCATCGCTTCGTCGATCCGCTCTCGCCGACCTCGAAATCAGCTGTCGCTGCCTCGCCTGTTCCGCGGACCGGACCCGATTGCGCCGAACGATGCGGCATGCGCTCCGGTCTTGAGATAATAAAAAAGAGCGGACCCGGCGGGGCCCACTCTCGAACCGCAGCGTTAACTGCAACCAGAGCTGACGACGAAAATATAGCGATTTCGGCCATACGACGCAAGCGGTTGTCGGGTCGGGGACCTGGCGGGCGTCTCGGGCCGGCCGATCCTGAGAATCGCATGGGACCGGGCCCGCGAGGCGAGCGCGGCGGTCAATCGCCGGCATTTCCCGCGCCGGGAGACCCGCGGATCGGGCCTCGCCCGCAACAAAGTCGCAAAGTCGCTCAAATGCGAAGGGCCTTGCTAAACCTCGAATGAGGCCGGGCGGGTAATCTGCGGGTCAGGGAGGCGGTCATGGATCCGATCCTGTCGCTGATGAGAGACCTGGAGCAGTCGATCGCGCACGCCTCGACCGAGAGCCGCGAGGCCACTCTCGGACGTGTGACGGACCTGCTCGTCGGGCATGCCGAGCGGCTGAGCGAGGAGCAGGTCGCGATCTTCGACGGGGTGATCACGCGCCTCCTCCCCGTGATCGGTCGCGAAGCGCGAGCGGAGCTGGCTCGGCGCCTTGCGCCGCTCGACAAGGCGCCATCCGGGACCGTTCGTTCGCTCGCGCACGACGAGATCGCGATCGCGCGGCCGGTTCTCGTCCACTCCCTGCGGCTCGCCGAGTCGGATCTCGCCGCCATCGCGATCGCTCGGGGCTCCGACCACCGGCGGGCGATCGCCGAACGCCGGCACGTCCCGAAGACCGTGGTCGAGGTCCTCGTGGCGCACGGCGATCACCCGGTCGTGCGCGCGCTGGCGCGCAACGCCGTCGCCCGCCTGCCGACCGCAAGCGCCGCCGTCCTGGTCGACCGCGCTCCGGCCGACGGCGATCCGCAGGATCGGCTGGAGCGCCGCCGGGACTTGACCACTGAGGCGCTACGGCGCCCACGCGACCTCGGCCGGGGGAGTGGACAAAGGCTCGATTCGCCAACGCCGCGCCCGATCGCGCAGGCGCCCGCCCGCGGGGAACCCGCGCGATCCGTGGCCCCGGGGTCCCTCGACTACCGCGACGCTCTCGATACGATCGGTGCCATCACGCTCCTGCGGCCCGTCGACGAGGACGACGTGAAGGGCTTTGCGGAGCAGAACCGGCTCGAAGAGGCGATCTGCGCCATCGCATCCTCGGCGGCGCTCAGCCTCAGGGCCGCAGAGGGCCTCTTCACCGTCGCGGACGCGAACCTGATTCTCATCGTCGGCAAGGCGAAGGGCTGGTCCTGGGAGACGCTGCGATCCCTCCTCGGACTGCGCGACCCGGACGCTCTCCTGCCCGGCAACGCGAAACGCTTCGCCGAGACCTTCGAGGACCTCGATGCGGTGGCGGCCGAGCGGATCCTGCACGTCGTGAACGAGCGCGGTCACCGGACCATGTCGTGAGACGGCCGCGGGTCAGGGCGTGCGGTCACGGCACCGTGTCGTGAGACGGCCGCGGGTCAGGGCGTGCGGCGCCGGACCGTCGCGCGCAAGCGGAGCGGTTCAGAGGCGTTCGAAGGTGAGATACGAGGGCAGCCGGCCCTCGCGGATGGCTTTTGCTTCGTAGCGCGTCCCCGGCCAGTCCGGCCAGGGCCGGCGCCAGTCCTCGGCCCGCTCCGCGGTCCAGCGAAAATCGCTCGAGCGCATCACGCGGGCGAGGGCCCAGCCCGCATAATCGTCGATGTCGGTGGCAAAGCGCAGCTCGGCGCCGGGGGGCATCGCCCGCGCGAGCTCCGCCAGGGTCTCGTCCGAGAGGATGCGGCGCTTGCGGTGGCGACGTTTCGGCCAGGGATCGGGGAAGAGGATCGAGACGCGCCCGAACGCCGCATCGGGCAAACGGGGCAACAGCTTCATTGCATCCTCGTCGGAGATGCGGATGTTCGCGAGCCTCTCCTGGTCGATGATCGCAAGGAGCTTCGCGATGCCGTTGACGAACGGCTCGCATCCGATGAAGCCGACCCGGGGATGCGCCCGAGCCTCGTGGGCCAGATGTTCGCCGCCCCCGAAGCCGATCTCGAGCCGCAGGTCCTGAGGGAAAAGCGCGCGGAAGGCGCCGATGTCCGCGTCCCCGCCGATCCGCAGCCGCGGCAGGAGCGTTTCGACGAGCCGCCCCTGGGCGGCGCGCAGGCGCTTGCCCCTGCGCCGTCCGAAGAAGCCGCTCTCGCGGTCGGGGGAGGGCAGGTTCACGGGCACCGTCCCGTTCCACGGGGCGGACCGGGTTTCGTGGCGCCGGCTCCCGCCGGAGGGGAGCGGCCCGCGTGGCGCGGCCCGCGCCGCGGCGTCACGACAGGGCGGACTTCAGCGTCGGGACGAGATCCGTGCGCTCCCAGGAGAAGCTGCCGTCGTTCTGCGCCGCGCGGCCGAAATGGCCGTAGGCCGCGGTCTTGGCGTAGATCGCCTTGTTGAGGTCGAGGTGGGTGCGGATGCCGCGCGGCGACAGGTCCATGACGTCCATGAGCGTGGCCTCGAGCCTCGCTTCGTCGACCTCGCCCGTGCCGTGCAGGTCGGCATAGATCGACAGCGGCTTCGCGACTCCGATCGCGTAGGAGAGCTGGATCGTGCAGCGTCCTGCAAGGCCGGCCGCGACCACGTTCTTGGCGAGATAGCGCGCCGCATAGGCCGCCGAGCGGTCGACCTTGGTGGGATCCTTGCCGGAGAACGCGCCGCCGCCGTGAGGCGCCGCGCCGCCGTAGGTGTCGACGATGATCTTGCGGCCGGTGAGCCCGCAGTCGCCGTCGGGGCCGCCGATGACGAACTTGCCCGTCGGGTTCACGTGCCACACGGTCTCGTTCGAGATCCAGCCTTGGGGCAGCGCCTCGCGCACATAGGGCTCGACGATCCCGCGGACGTCCGCGGAGGTCAGATCGCGTCCGCTGCGCTGCTCCACGTGTTGGGTCGAGACCACGATCTGGGTCGCGCCGACCGGGCGGCCGTTCTCGTAACGGACGGTGACCTGGCTCTTGGCGTCGGGACCGAGATAGGCGCCGCCGTTGGCCCGCGCCTTGCGGGCCTTGGCGAGGTTTTCGAGAATCTTGTGGGCGTAGAGGATCGGCGCCGGCATCAGCTCCGGGGTCTCGTCGCAGGCATATCCGAACATGATGCCCTGATCGCCGGCTCCCTCGTCCTTCGTGGCGGTCGAATCGACGCCGACCGCGATGTCGGCGGACTGGGCGTGAAGCAGAACCTCGATGTCGGCGTCGGCCCAGTGGAAGCCCTGCTGCGCGTAGCCGATGTCCTTGACGGCGAGCCGCGCGACGTGGGCGACGAGCTCCCTCGTCACCGACCCGGGGCCCCGGTACTCGCCCGCGATGACGAGGCGGTTCGTCGTCGCGAGGGTTTCGCACGCGACGCGCACCTGCCACGGGTCGAATCCCTCCCGAGCCGCCTCCCGGAAGAAGAGGTCCACGACCTCGTCCGAAATGCGGTCGCAAACCTTGTCTGGGTGGCCCTCGGACACGGATTCGCTCGTGAAAAGATAGCTCGTGCGCACGTGACGCGTCCTTTTCCGGTTAAGAAATCGAGGGGCCTGCCCGCCCGCTTTAACGGGCGCCGTCATGCCTGACGGCGCCCGGTCGGTCAAGAGACCGGACGCGTTCGTTATTTCGAACGCGCTTCGCCCTCGTCCTCGGCCAAGCTTGAAGCGAGCTGGACGATGGCGCGGCGAACCTTGGCGTTCTTGATGCGCGTGAAGGCCCGCATGAGGTGATGGCCGTCCTGGGTCGCCATGAAATCCGACACGAACGGCGGCTGCGCGGGCTCGGTGAAGCCCGGCGCCTTCCGGGCGCCCGTCAGCCCCTCGAAAAAGAAGCCGATGTCGACGCCGAGCACGTGGGCGATGTCGATCATCCGGCCGACGCTGATCCGGTTGGTGCCTTTCTCGTACTTCTGCACCTGCTGGAACGTGAGCCCGAGCATATCGCCCAGCTTTTCCTGGCTCATGCCGATGAGCATCCGCCGCATCCGCATGCGGCTTCCAATCTCCTTGTCGATCTGGCCGGTCGATTTCTTCATGGGCGTACGCTCTTCGGCGCTCCGGTCGATTTCCTCATGGACGTATGCTCTTCGGCGATGCAGCCGCGGGGGACGCTCCGGTCGATTTCTTCATGGGCGTATGCTCTCCGGCGAGGCAGCCGTGGGAAACTCGTCTCAGGCCCTGGCGAGGTTCGATCCGCGCCGGCGATGCGCCATCAGCACAACCATAAGGCAGGCGAGTACCATACCGATTGGAGCCGCGCTGCCAAGCTTTGTGTAAGCCGGGGCCGGAAGCGCGACCGGCAGCGTCGCATCGAGGACCCCTTCGGATCCGAGCGGAAGCGAACCCAAGACCCGTCCATAGGGGTCCACGACCGCCGAGATGCCGGTGTTGGCGACGCGAACGACCGGCAGTCCTTCCTCGACGGCCCGCAGGCGGGCCTCGGCGAAATGCTGATGGGGGCCGGGCGTGTTGCCGAACCAGGCATCGTTGGTGACGTTCAGGATCATCTGCGGACGGGGACCTTCCGGCAGCAGGGCCCCGGTGAAGATCGCTTCGTAGCAGATCGCGGCCGCGACCGGCGGAAGCCCCGGCACGGCGAGCGGCCGGCGCCGGTCCGCGGCGTCGAACCCGCCGGGGATCTGGACGAACTGCCGCAGGCCGAGGGCCCGCATCGCGGCATCGAAGACCTTCGGGACGTATTCTCCGAAGGGAACCAGATGCACCTTGTCGTAGGACCCGGTGATCGTCCCATCGTCGCGGACCACCTGGATGCTGTTGAAGAAGCGTCCCTCGGCGTCTCCCGGCAGGGGCTCGTCCATGCGCGCCGCCCCGGTCAGAAGGCTCGCGCCCGGGGGCAGGAGGGCGGCGATCTGGGCCAGCGCCCAGGGCGTGCGGTGGAGGAGGAACGGGAAGGCGGACTCCGGCCAGATGAGGTGGGTTGCCCCTCCGATGCCCTTGCCGTCGGCACCCGGACGATCGCTCAACTCGAGGTAAAGCCGCATGATCTCGCCGGCGTTCTCCGGGCCGAATTCGGCATCCTGCGGGAGGTTCGGCTGCATCAGGCGAAGGCGCACGCCGTCGACCGTCGCAAGGGCGGCGCCCGGCACCCTCGCGGCACCGAAGGCCGCGAGGGCCGCAAGCGCGAGCGCGGCCGCCGCGAGAGGCTGCCACCGCGCTCCCGCGGTCCTGCCGGTCCCAAGCGCCGCCGGGGCGGCGGCGATGAGCACGGTGAGAACCGTCAGCCCATGGATCCCGAACAGGGATGCGGACTGCATGAGCCAGAGATGCTGGCCGAGCGCCATGCCGAGGCTGTTCCACGGGAAGCCGGTGAACAGGAAGCCGCGCAGCGCCTCGCTGACGGTCAGCCCGACGGCGAGGCTCAGGATCCGGACGGCGCCGGGCGCCCAAAGCACCCGCGCGAGAGCGAATCCCGCCGCCATGAACGCGGCGAGCACCGCGGGGACGCCGAGAACCCCGAACGGCATCGCCCAGGCGAACTGATCCGCCTCGACGAGAAACGCCGCCCCGAGCCACCAGAGGCCGGCAACGAAGTACCCGAAGCCCCACCACCACCCGATCACCGCGGCGCAGACGACGGCGCTGCGCGGGGCGGCGCGGCCCTCGCCGACCGCGCCGTCGAGGAGCCAGACCGCGACGGTGAGCGAGACCGCAAGGGCGGGCAGGACGCCGAAGGGCGGCATCGCGAAAGCGCCGACGGCTCCGGCGACGAAAGCCATGAGCCATCGACGCCATCCCCAGGACAGGATGGCACTTTGTGCAAGTCGGGTCATTCGGCGGCGGCGCTCTCGGGTGGCGGGACGGGGGGAGTCGGGAGGGCCGCGTGGGCGGGGGCGCCCTCGGCTCGCGCGACGGGCTCGGCCGCGCCGTTCTCGCGGCGATGGATGCGCAGACGCTTCACGCGCCGGGGATCCGCGTCCAGGACCTCGAATTCGAGCAATCCGGGCCCCGCGATGAGCTCGCCGCGAGACGGCACGCGGCCGGCGAGCGTCACGATGAAGCCGCCCAGGGTGTCGATATCCTCGGCGTCCTCCTCCGTGGTGAGGTCGATCCCGACCGCCTCGGTGACCTCGTCGAGGCTCGCCCGCGCGTCGGCCACGAAGGTGTCGTCGTCGGCGCGCACGATGGTCTGTGCGGTCGCGTCGTCGTGCTCGTCCTCGATGTTGCCCACCACCATCTCGACGAGGTCCTCGATCGAGACGAGGCCGTCGGTGCCGCCGTACTCGTCGATCACCAGAGCCATATGGGTGCGCGTCGCCTGCATGCGCACGAGCAGGTCGATCGCCGGCATCGAGCGCGGCACGAACAGCACCGGGCGAAGGATCTTGGCCTGGGCGAGCGTCATCGAGAGGTCGACGCGGCCGAGGCTCGGCGGGATCGGCGTGCCGCCCTCCGCCTTGCGGCGGCGCGAGGCGCGGCTGTCGGCGCGCATGGCGAGGAAATCGAGGAAATCCCGGATGTGGACCATGCCTTTCGGGTCGTCGAGGGTCTCGCCGTAGACGGGCAGCCGCGAATGCCCGGCGGTGCGGAAGAGATTGAGGAGATCGCCGAGGCTCGTGTCGGCCGCGACCGCCACGATGTCGGCCCGCGGCACCATGACGTCGTCGACGCGGATGCGGTGAAAGCCGAGCACGTTCTTGAGCATCGCCCGTTCCTGGGGCGAGAAGTTCGGATCCTCCACGGTCTCGGCCAGGGCATCCTCGAGGTCGTCGCGAATCGAATCGCGGGACTTGAGGCCGAACCGGGCGAGAAGACGCGCATACCAGCGCTCGCGCGCCCCTTCCGGGTCCGGCGTGAGCCGGACCAAACGGTCGCTTCGACTTCGATCTTCATTCATTGCTTGGAATTGAGCTCGGCAGAACCGTCAAGTCACGCTGCCATACCACGATAGGGATCCGCGATGCCAAGGGTGGCGAGCGCCCTCACCTCGAGAGCTTCCATGATTTCCGCTTGCGCTTCAAGCTCATGATCGTAGCCGAGGAGGTGGAGGGTGCCGTGGACGAGAAGGTGCGCGGCGTGGTCCGCGAAGGTCTTGCCCTGCGCTTCGGCCTCCCGCCGCACGGTCTCGCCGGCGAGCGCCACGTCGCCGAGAGGCCGCGGTCCGGGCCGGCCCGGATGGTCGGGCGCGGGAAACGAGAGCACGTTGGTGGGCTTGTCCTCGCCGCGCCACTGCCGGTTGAGCGTGCGAACGCCGGCATCGTCGGTCAGGAGAAGGCCGATCTCGATCGGCCCCGCGGGACGGTCGGACGCCGCCGCCAGCGCCGCCGTCACGGCGCGCCGCGCGAGGTCCTCGATCGCGGCCCGATCCGGCCAGGGGCCGCGCTCGACCGCGACGTCGAGTTCGAGGTCGAGCGCGCTCACGCGGGCCTGCCCGGCTCCGCCCGCGTCGCGGCGTCGTAGGCCGTGACGATGCGGCGCACCAGATCGTGACGCACCACGTCGGCCTCCTTGAACACCACCCGGCCGATGCCCTCGACGCCGGCAAGGATGCGCACCGCCTCGATGAGCCCGGATTTCTGCCCGGGGGGCAGGTCGATCTGCGTCGGATCCCCGGTGACGATCATCCGCGAGCCCTCGCCGAGACGCGTGAGGAACATCTTCATCTGCATCGAGGTGGTGTTTTGCGCCTCGTCGAGCAGGACGACGGAGTTCGTGAGCGTCCGCCCGCGCATGAAGGCGAGCGGCGCGATCTCGATCATGCCGGTCTGCAGCCCGCGCTCCACGTGCCGGGCCTCCATGAAGTCGTAGAGCGCATCGTAGATCGGGCGCAGGTAGGGATCGACCTTCTCGCGCATGTCGCCGGGCAGGAAGCCGAGCCGTTCGCCGGCCTCCACGGCCGGACGCGAAAGGATGAGGCGCTCCGCCTGACCCTGCTCGAGCAGCGACACCGCGTGCCCGACGGCGAGCCAGGTCTTGCCCGTTCCCGCCGGTCCTTCGGCGAAGACGAGCTCCTGGCTCTTCAGGGCCTTGATGTAGGCGTTCTGCGCCGCGTTGCGGGCGCGCACCGGCCCGCGCTTGCGGGTCGCGATCTGGTCGAAGGCGACGCGCGGGCCCGGGGGCTCCTCGGACGGGAAGAGGCTGCCCTGGAGCACGCTCTCCTCGATGGCGCCGTCGACGTCGCCCGGGCCGAGCACCGCCCCGCCGCGGGCCTGCTCGTAGAGGCCCTCGAGCACGCGCCGCGCCTGTTCGGACGCTTCCGGCGTCCCGCGCACGACGACGCGGTTGCCGTTGGCGTTCGCGACCACCGCGAGGCGGCGTTCCAGATGCGCGAGGTTCTGGTCGTAGTGGCCGAACACGAGGCTGGCGAGGCGGTTGTCGTCGAAGCTCAGGGTGATCTCGGCCGTCTCCTCGACGCCGGGGTGGAGGGTCGCGGGGGGTCCGACCTTCCGCCCCCGGTTCGTCCCGTTGTCCGCTGGCCTCAACTCGGCTCTCCTGTGTTTCGAAGACCCCCGCGCGCGGCGCGTCGGGTCGCTTTGCGCGAGCCCCCGAAAAGGGCTGTGCTCGCCGCGTCGCCCTCAGGCCGCCGCGGTCATCGAACCCGGCGCGGTTTCGGCGCGTTCGCCGAACAGGCTGTTCGACCCCGCGCGAGTGATCCGGACCCGCACCACGTCGCCGGGCCCGTGGGCGTCGTCCTCGATCTGCACCGCCTGCCAGTAGGGCGACTTGCCCGCGAGCTGGCCGGCGTGGCGGCCCGGCTTCTCGAGGAGAACGTCGAGCGTGCGGCCGACGGTTCCGCGGTTGAAGGCCTGGCGCTGCGACTCGAGCAGATCCTGCAGCCTCGCGAGCCGCTCGGCCTTGACGCATTCGGGCACCTGCGCGTCCATTTCGGCGGCGGGCGTGCCCGGGCGCGGGCTGTACTTGAAGAAGAAGGCGCTGGCGTAGCGCACGTCGCGCACGAGCCGCAACGTGTCCTCGAAGTCCGCTTCGGTCTCGCCCGGGAAACCGACGATGAAGTCCGACGAGAGGGCGATGTCGGGCCGCGCCGCCCGGATCCGCTCGACGAGGCGCCGGTAGCCATCGCGCGTATGCCGGCGGTTCATGGCCGCGAGAATCCGGTCGGAGCCCGATTGCACGGGCAGGTGCAGGTACGGCATCAGGGCCGGGAGGTCGCGATGGGCGGCGATCAGCTCCTCGTCCATGTCGCGCGGATGGCTCGTCGTATAGCGCAGCCGCGCGACGCCCGGCACCTCGGCGAGCGCCCGCAGCAGGCGTCCGAGAGTCCAGGCGGAGCCGTCCGGGCCCGGGCCGTGGAAGGCGTTCACGTTCTGCCCGATCACCGTGAGTTCGCGCACGCCCGCCTCGGCGAGGCGGTTCGCTTCGTCGAGGATGGTCGAGACCGGTCGCGACACCTCCGCGCCCCGCGTGTAGGGCACCACGCAAAAGGTACAGAACTTGTCGCAGCCCTCCTGGACGGTCAGGAACGCCGAGACCCCGCGGCTGCGGATCCGGTCGCGGGCCGGGGCGGGCAGGTGGTCGAACTTGTCCTCGAGCGGGAACTCGGTGTCGACCACGCGGCCGCTCCCCGCCTGGGCGAGGAGGCCGGGCAGGCGATGATAGCTCTGCGGGCCCACGACCACGTCGACGACGGGCGCGCGGCGCATGATCTCCGCTCCCTCGGCCTGGGCGACGCAGCCCGCGACGACGACCTTGGTGTCCCGGCCGGAGGCCGCCCGCTGGGTCTTGAGCGCCTTCACGCGGCCGAGCTCCGAATAGACCTTCTCGGCCGCCTTCTCGCGGATGTGGCAGGTGTTCAGGATGACGAGGTCCGCCTCCTCGACGACCTTCGTTTCGGCATAGCCTTCGGGCGCCAGGACGTCCGCCA
Organism: uncultured Alphaproteobacteria bacterium; assembly: GCA_963800985.1. Lineage (GTDB taxonomy): Bacteria > Pseudomonadota > Alphaproteobacteria > Rhizobiales > Beijerinckiaceae > Microvirga. The sequence goes on from CAWDDI010000033.1 coordinate 407,635, forward strand.
TGCGCTCGGCGTCATACGCGTTCATCTGGCAGCCGTAGGACTTCACGAAGAGTTTTTTCACGAGCACGGGCCTGTTCGGTTCCGGGACAGGGACGGGGTCTTCATAGGCCGGTTGGCCGGCCAAGAGAATAGGCGATGGGCAAGCGAGCTCACGCCGGGGCGCGGAACCGGCAGCGCACCTCCGCCTCGGCCGCCGCCGTCGCTGTCTTGCGGTCGCCCGCGAAGGGGATCGGCTCGCCCCAGGTCACCACCGCGTCGAGGGGACCCTCCCGCACGAAGAGGGCGAGATGGGGCACGAGATCCATGTCGCCGTACCACGCGATGGCCGGGCGCTCCCGGCGCGTCACCGGCAGGCCGTTGCGGCGCGTGTAGGTGATCGCCAAAGGCTGCAGACGCAGGCGTTCGAGGCTGGCGTCGGCGAGCGCCGCCTGCGCGGCGCCGACGAGCGACGAGCGGAACGGCAGGATGCGGTTGCCGTCTCCCGTGGTGCCCTCCGCGAACAGCACGATGACGTCGCCCCTGCGAAGCCGGTGGGCGACGAGGCGGTTGACCTCGGCGGTCGCCCTGCGGCGCTGCCGATCGACGAACACCGACCGCTGCAGGCGCGCGAACAGGCCGATCACCGGCCAGCCCCTGACCTCCGCCTTGGCGATGAACGAGATCGGGTGCAGCGACCCGATGACCGGGATGTCGAGCCAGGAGACGTGGTTCGAGAGAACCAGCGTCGCCACGCCGGCCTGCGGCGGGGTGCCCCGTTCGACGACCCGCACGCCGAAGAGCCATAGGAACGCGCGGTGAAAGACGAGCGGGGCCCACCGCACGGAGCGCCATCCGAACCGCAGCGCGACGAGGTGCGGCGGCAGGATGAGGGCGAAGACGAGGCCGAGCGCGAGGAGGCGCAGCGCCAGGCCGGCGCGGCTCACGCGCAAGCCCCGTCGCGGCGGGAGCGGCCGGGCCGGCGGGCGGGGTGCGCGCTCACTCCTCCTCCTCGGCGAGGGGAACGGCATAGAGCTCCAGGCGGTGGTGCACCAGGCGGTAGCCGAGGCGGCGGGCGATTTCGGTCTGAAGCGCCTCGATCTCCTCGGAGCGGAACTCGATCACGTCGCCGGTCTCGAGGTTGATGAGGTGGTCGTGGTGCCCCTGCGCGGCGTGCTCGTAGCGCGAGCGGCTGTCGCGGAAGTCGAGCCGTTCGATGATCCCCTTGCTCTGAAACAGCTTTACGGTCCGGTACACGGTCGAAAGCGAGATGCGCTCGTCGACGGCCGCGGCGCGGCGGTGAAGTTCGACCACATCCGGATGGTCCTGGGCGCGGTCGAGGACCCGGGCGATGACCGTGCGCTGGCCGGTCATGCGCAGGCCGCTCTCGCGGCACGCGCGCTCGATCGCGTCAGACGCCGTTTTGGCGCGCCCGCGCCGCGTGTCCCGTCTTGCTGCCAATCGATCGGCTCCGTTGCGGGTCTTATACGGGACAGGGGCGGGGGAGGCGAGTAGGGGGAGTGGCGAATGGCGGGTGGGCAGTGGGTTGTAGGTTGTGGGAAGGGCAAGACAGTGGTGCGCGCCATACGACCCACAACCCACTCCCCACCCCCCACAACACCCGGCTCATCGTCAGCGCCGCGGTGCGGGGTCCGTCCGTGTTGCCGTAGTAGCCCTCGCGCCGGCCGACCTCTTGGAAGCCGAGGCGGCGGTAGACCGCGAGCGCCGGAGCGTTGCTCTCCTCGACCTCGAGGTGAATCGTCCGGGCGCCGGCGCGGACGAGCTCCTCGAGGTGGTGCGCGAGGAGCGGTCCGGCATGGCGCCTACCCCGCGCCTCGGGCGTCATCGCGACGCTCAGGATCTCGGCCTCGTCGCCGACGATGCGCGAGAGCACGAAGCCGTCGGGCTCGGTCCGGCGGCCGAGAAAAAGGCCGTCGCCCAGCACCTGCCGCTGGGCGAGCAGGCCCTCGAAGTCGATCGCGCTCCAAGGCCGGAGGAACGCCGAGCCGTGGATGGCCGCGAGCCTGCCCGCGTGTTCGGTTCGAAGCGGCGCGATCCGGGCCGTCGGCGTCGCGCGGCGAAACCAGCCGAGGACGTTCGGCCAGGAGCTCACTGCCGAGCGATGCGCGCGTTCGCCTGCGGCTTGGCATCCGGCCCGCGCAGGTAGAGGGGCTTCGGCAGCGCGTGAGCCGGGTTCGCGAGAGCGCCGATCCGCGCCACCCAGGCGATGTCCGGCGCCAGCGGCGCTTCCATGACGCTCGCCTCGATGCCGTGCGCCCAGCACTCGCCGGCGAGCATCGGCGCGCCCGAGCCCGAGAGGACGACGGGGCCGGAGCCGAGAAGCCGCACGGCGTCGCGCACGGACATCACGGCAGGCGCGACGATCGTCCGCCCTCCAGGCGCGACCGCCTGCAGGTAGACCTGTCCGTGCTTCGCGTCGAGGGCCGCCACGAGGAGGCCGCGGCTCTCGTTCGCGAGCAGCGGCCCGAGATGCGCCGCGAGCGTCGCGACCCCGACCACCGGGACCGCCGCGGCAAGCCCGATCGCACGCGCTGCCGCGATCCCGACCCTGAGACCCGTGTAGCTGCCCGGCCCGACCGTCACGGCGACGCGGCTCAAGCCCGCGAAGCCTCCCTCCACCTGCGAGACGACCCGGTCGACGAGCGGCAGGAGCGCCTCGGCGTGGCCGCGCTCCATGAGGATCGTCTCGCGGGACAGCGCCTCGGAGTCGCCGGCGTCGAGGATGCAGGCGGAACACGCGCCGAGCGCGGTGTCGATAGCAAGAACGCGCACGTCGTCAGGTCTCCTCGGCGGGTCCGGCGGGACGCGAAGGCTCGGGCGCGCGAACGCGCCGAAGAGGAGATATCACAGCATCGATGCGCCCTGGGGCCCGGCGCCGCGCTGTCCTCAGCGGCATTTTCGCCGGGACGACCTGCGCGGTCGACGGGGCCGTCCGGCGGCCGGCGCACCGGCGCTCAGATCGACTGAACCTCGCGCACGTCCGGCACGAAGTGGCGCAGGAGGTTCTGGATGCCGTGCTTCAAGGTGGCCGTCGAGGACGGGCAGCCGGAGCACGCGCCTTTCATCGCGAGATAGACGACGCCGTCGCGAAACCCTCGGAAGGTGATGTCGCCGCCGTCCCCCGCCACGGCCGGGCGGACGCGGGTTTCGAGCAGCTCCTTGATGGTCGCGACCGTCGCGGCGTCGCCCTCGGCGAAGAACTCCTCCCCGGCCTCGGGCGTCTCGCCGCCGACCCTCAGGATCGGGGCGCCCGCCATGAAGTGCTCCATGATCGCGCCGAGAACCGCGGGCTTCAGGTGCTGCCACTCGCCCTCCGATTTCGTGATGGTGATGAAATCGTAGCCGAAGAACACGCCGGACACGCCCGGGATCTCGAACAGCCGCTCGGCCAACGGGGAGGCCGCGGCGCCGCGTGGATCGCGGGCGTCGAACGTGCCCTCGGGCATGACGACCTGTCCGGGAAGAAATTTCAGCGTTGCCGGATTGGGCGTCGCTTCGGTCTGGATGAACATGCAATCCTCCGCACCGGGTCAAGGCCGGCCGAGCTGGGTTTGGAATGGTTCTAACACCATTTATGTGGGCCCGCAGCCACGGATTCCAAGCGCCGCCGTGGCCTCGCGCCGCGCCGGACGGCTCGTCCCCGGTGTCTCACCTCCGCCGCGGTCCGTTCGGTTCCCGGGCGTCCGCAGCGTGGAGGGCGATCGATCAGCCGGCGAGCGCGTCGATCTCCTCGTCCGACAGGCCTCCCGGCACGATGACGATCGGGATCGGGAAGGTCGACGCGGCCTTTCCCGCGATGGTCGATACGAGCGGGCCGGGGCCGTCCTTGCCGGCGCCCGCGGCGAGGACCAGGAAGGAGATGTCCTCGTCCTCTTCGATCACCTTGGCGATGGCTTCCGCCTTGTCGCCGACGACGATCACCTGCTCGGGCTCGAGGCCGGCGGCGTTGCGGGCTTCCTTGGCGGCCTCGTCGAGACGCTTCTGCGCCTCCTCCTGCGCCTCGGCGACCATCGCCTCGCCGACCCCGATCCACTCGAAGTTGTCGGGCGGATCGACGGCGGCGAGCATCACCATGCTGGCGCCCGTCCGGCTCGCGCGCCGGGCCGCGAAATGGATCGCGCGCGCGCATTCGGGCGTGTCGTCCACGACGACGATGAATTTCGGTCGATGGCCGGTCTCGTAGGATCGCCGCCGCTTGACGCTCACGCCTCATCCCTCCGCGTCGACGGATGCTGCCCGGAAGCGGGTGCCGCGTAAAGCCGTCAGACAGGGCCCAGCGTGGGGATCGCGGCCGCCGGCCGCTCCAGGATCATGGCGCGCGCACGAAGCCCACGATGTCCTTGACGGCCGTCATGGTCTCGTGCGCGATCGCCCGGGCGCGCCGGGAACCGTCGGCGAGGACCGAATCGATGTAGCCCGGATCGGCGAGGAGACGGCGCATCTCGCCGGCGATCGGGGCGAGCCGTGCGACCGCGACGTCGACGAGGGCCGCCTTGAAGCCGGAGAACTGGGCTCCGCCGTGATCGCGCAGGACGTCGCCGACCGTCGAGTCCGTCAGCGCGGCATAGATGGCGACGAGGTTTTCCGCCTCCGGGCGACCCTCGAAGCCCTTGGCCTCGAAGGGCAGGGGCTCGGGATCGGTCTTGGCCTTGCGCACCTTCTGGGCGATCGCCTCGGCGTCGTCCGTGAGGTTGATGCGCGAGTAGTCGGAGGGGTCCGACTTCGACATCTTCTTCGAGCCGTCGCGCAGCGACATGATGCGGGTCGCCGGGCCCTGGATGAGTGGCTCGGTGAGGGGGAAGAAGGCGTCGCCGTAGCCGTGCTCGGCGATGCTCGCCGCAAAGTCGCTGTTGAACTTCTGGGCGACGTCCCGCGTGAGTTCGAGATGCTGCTTCTGGTCCTCGCCGACCGGCACGTGCGTCGCGCGGTAGACCAGGATGTCGGCCGCCATGAGCATCGGATACGCGAAGAGGCCGACCGACGCGTTCTCGCGATCCTTGCCGGCCTTCTCCTTGAACTGCGTCATGCGGCTCGCCCAGCCCATCCGGGCGACGCAGTTGAACACCCAGGCGAGCTCGGCGTGTTCGGACACCTGGCTCTGGTTGAACACGATGTGCTTCAAGGGATCGATCCCGGCGGCCAGAAAGGCGGCGGTGACCTCGCGGGTCTGTCCCGCGAGCTCCTTGGGATCCTGCCACACGGTGATCGCGTGCATGTCGACGACGCAGTAGAGACAGTCGTACGAATCCTGCATCGCCACGAAGCGCTTGATGGCGCCGAGGTAATTGCCGAGGTGGAGGTTTCCGGTCGGCTGGACGCCGGAGAACACCCGTTGCTGGAACTGCGCCATACCGTGGTTCGAACTCCAAGAGCCTGCTGCGCGGCCTTATGGCAAGGGGAAGCGGTGCTGTGCAAGCCGGCCCTCAGACCTTTTTCCCGCCGATCGACGCGAGATCTTCCCGGCGCACCGCGCCGAAGATCCAGGCCGCAGCGGCATAGAGCGCCAGGCCGCCGAGGCACAGCTGCGCCAGTGCGGACGGATCCTGCGGCGCTCCGAGCGACCGCTGCGCGGCCCACAACGCCGCGCCCATGACGCCGCTCGCCGAGGCGATCCGGAGCGCTCGCGCGCGCAGGCGCTCGTCGAGGCTCCACAGCCCGGCCCGGCCGAGGAACCGGACGAGCAGGCCCAGATACGCGAGGGCGCCGGCACTGAGCCCGAACCCGAGGCCTCGAAAGCCCAGAAGCGAGCCGAGAAGGAGGGCGCCCGCCACCGTGACGAGGAGGCCGCCGGCCGCCGCCGCGAGCGCCTCGCGGGCCGCCCCTCGGGCGAAGACCGTCTGGGCCACGACCTTGCCGAGGGTGGTCACGGGAACGCCGACCGCAAGGCCGATCAGGACCTCGGCGGTCGCCTGCGTGTCCGCCGCGTCGAACGCGCCGCGCTGGAACAGCACCTGCGTGATCGACGGCGCGAGCGCCGCGAGCGCCGTCGCGGCCGGCACCGAAACGAGCAGCGCGAGCTCCATCGCCCGGTTCTGGACGCTCACCAGGGTCTCGCGCCGGCCGGCCCGATGGTGCTGCGACAAGGCCGGCAGCAGGACCGCGCCCACGATGGCGGCGACGAGCGCGCTGACGAGGTAGGCGACGCGATCGGCGTAGAACAGGCGCGACACGCCCGAAGGCCAGAACGAGGCGACCTGCGTCCCTGCGACGATGAAGAGATGCGGTGCGCCGCTCGCGGCGATCAGGACCGGTCCCGTCAGCCCGAAGCGACGCAGCGCGACCGAGCGGAACGGAGACGACCACCGCAGCAGATCGTGCCGGCGCGCCGCCGCGACGACGATGGCGAGCTGCAGCGCGCCCGCGAGCCCGAGCGCGGCCGCAAGCCACGCGGCCCGATCGGCGGGAGCGAGGTCGGTGCCCCGCAGGATCAGAAGCGCCGTCACCGTGAGGACGCCCGTCGTCAGGGGGCGAGCGCCGCCGCCGCGAAGCGGCCGCCGGCGTTGAGCGCGGCGCCGACCACGGATGCGAGGACGATTCCGGCTGCGAGCGGCCAGGACAGGCGGGTGTAAAGGGCCGCGAGGCCCAAGGCGCCGCCCTCGACGGCAAGCCCCGGGGCCAGCGCGGCGATGAAGAGCCCGGCGGCGAGTTCCACGATCGCCGTTACGGCGAGGAGCGCGAGGCCGGCGGCCGCGAGCGCCGCTCCGGTGAATCGAGCGGCTTCGTCGCGCCGCAAGGGAATCAGCAAAGGCACGAGGGCCGGATTGAGCCCGCCTTCGCCGACCACCCGGCGCACCACGTCGAGGAAGCGGTAGGCGGCGAGAAAGGCGTCCGCGACCGGGCCGGTTCCGAAGGCTTGCGCGAACAGCACGTCGCGGGCGAAACCGAGGAGGCGCGCGCCGATGGAGGCTGCCGCCACGATCAGGGTCGGACGCAGAAGCGACATCGAGACCGCCGCCGTCACACGTCCTGGCGCGTCAGTCCTCCTCGCCCGTCACGCCGGCGGCGTCCTGGGCCTTGAGCACGTCCGGCCGAGGCATGGAGATGATGCTGTAGCCCGAATCCACGTAGTGGATTTCGCCCGTCACCCCGGAGGACAGGTCGGACAGGAGATAGAGGGCCGAGCCGCCGATCTCCTCGATCGTGACCGTGCGGCGCAGCGGGGCATGGGCTTTCTGGTAGGAGAACATGAGCCGCGCGTCCGCGATGCCGGCGCCCGCGAGCGTACGCACCGGGCCCGCCGAGATGGCGTTGCAGCGGATCGAGCGCGGGCCCAGATCGGCCGCGATGTAGCGCACCGAAGCCTCGAGGGCGGCTTTCGCGACGCCCATCACGTTGTAGTTCGGCATCACGCGGGTCGAGCCCCCGTAGGTGAGGGTGAGGAGCGCGCCGCCGTTGTTCATCCGCTTCGCGGCCCTCTGGGCGACCTCCGTGAAGGAAAAGCAGGAGATCACCATGGTTCGCGAGAAATTCTCCCGCGTGGTGACGTCCACATAAGAGCCCTTGAGCTGGGACTTGTCCGAGAAGCCGATCGCGTGGACCACGAAATCGAGCCCGTCCCAGCGCTCGTCGAGGGCCGCGAAGGCCGCGTCCACGGAGGCGATGTCCTCGACGTCGCAGGGCACCACGAGATCGGAGCCGAGGGTGCGCGCGAGCGGCGCGACGCGCTTGCCGAGGGCGTCGCCCTGGTAGGTGAACGCGAGCTGGGCGCCCTGTCCCGCGAGGGCCTTGGCAATGCCCCACGCGATCGAATGGTCGTTCGCGACGCCCATGACGAGGCCGCGCTTGCCCTTCATCAAACCGTTCACTCGAGCCCCCTCTGCCTCCGGCGCCCGGCCCGTTCCGTTCGACGGGGCATCGGGGCGGCGGGCCTCAATCCTGACGTCGGTCGGCATATCCATGGCAGATCCCCCTCTTCAGTCGTGGCGATCGCATGGGCATGACGGAACCGCGGTGCCGGCCCGCGATCGCGCGTCGAGCCGCCATGATCCGCGTTAGCCTTTTGCCTTGGCGTCGGCAAGGTAAAGCGCGACGGAGCCGTGGCCGCGCCTGCGCTCGCTCCCGGCGAGGGAGGCGGCAACCGCCGCGTTGCGGCTATTCCCGGATCCCTTCCTACGGGAAAACCGGGCCCTCGGGGCCGCCGAAGCCGGATTTCCGGAGCCCGCGCGGGGCGCCGCCCGTCGACGAGGGATGATTCGCCGCATCCGCGCCGGCGCCGGGGCCGACCTTTCCAACGCCGATCAGCGACGGACAGGGCAACGCAGACGTGAGCCGACCGTCATGGAGTCACGTCACCCGTCGTAGCGCCTCAACACCAGGGTCGCGTTGGTGCCCCCGAACCCGAACGAATTCGACAGGACCGTGTCGATCTTCGCGTCGTCGATGCGCTCGCGCACGATGTTCATGTCGGCGACGGCCGGGTCGATCTCCTCGATATGGGCGCTCTCGCAGATGAAGCGGTTGTTCATCATCAGGAGCGAGTAGATCGTCTCCTGCACGCCGGTGGCGCCGAGCGAATGGCCGGTCAGCGACTTGGTCGCGGCGATCGGCGGGCATTTGTCGCCGGAGCCGAACACCTCGCGGATCGCCTCGATCTCCTTGACATCGCCGACCGGCGTCGCGGTCGCGTGCGGGTTGATGTAGTCGATCGGCGTGTCGACGCCGCTGAGCGCCATCTTCATGCAGCGCACCGCGCCCTCGCCCGAGGGCGCGACCATGTCGTAGCCGTCCGAGGTCGCGCCGTAACCCACGACCTCGCCGTAGATGCGCGCGCCGCGCGCCTTGGCGCGTTCGAGATCCTCGAGCACGACGACCCCGGCTCCGCCGGCGATCACGAAGCCGTCGCGATGGACGTCATAGGCCCGCGAGGCGGTGGCGGGCGTTTCGTTGTACTTCGTCGACATGGCCCCCATGGCGTCGAAGAGCACCGACAGCGTCCAGTCGAGTTCCTCGCAGCCGCCCGCGAACATCACGTCCTGCTTGCCGTACTGGATCATCTCGTAGGCATTGCCGATGCAATGGTTCGAGGTCGCGCAGGCCGACGAGATCGAATAGTTGACGCCCTTGATCTTGAACCAGGTCGCGAGCGTCGCCGAGGCCGTCGAGGCCATCGCCTTCGGGACCGCGAACGGGCCGACCCGCTTCGGGCCCTTCGAGCGCGCCACGTCCGCGGCTTCGACGATCGCGCGGGTCGACGGCCCGCCGGAACCCATGATGATGCCCGTGCGCTCGTTCGAAACGTCGTTGTCCTCGAGGCCCGCATCGCGGATCGCCTGATCCATCGCGACATGGTTCCACCCGGTGCCGCCGCCGTGGAAACGCATCGCGCGGCGATCGACCGCCTCCTCGGGATCGAGCGTCGGCGCGCCGTGCACCTGACAGCGGAATCCGAGTCGCTCGTAGTCGGCGGCCTTGGAGATCCCGGACCTCGCCTCGCGAAGGGAGGCCAGCACCTCCTGCGTGCTGTTGCCGATGGACGAGACGATTCCCATCCCGGTGACCACGACGCGCCTCATGCCCTGCTCCTGTGCCGACCTTGCGTCAGACACCTAAGGCCTGCTTGCGCCGTTCTCAAGCATAAGCCGGCCGCGGTGACGGCGGTTCAGCCGCCCGCCGGGGCCGCATCGGCCTGGAACAGCCCGACACGCAGGTCCTTGGCCTCGTAGATGCGCCGCCCGTCGGCCTCGAGCCAGCCGTCGGCGATTCCAAGCACGAGCTTGGCGCGGAAAACGCGTTTGAAATCGACGCCGTAGACCACTTTGCCGTGGCTCGGGAGCACCTGGTCGGAGAACTTCACCTCGCCGACCCCGAGGGCCCGGCCGCGGCCCGGCGACCCGAGCCACCCGAGGAAGAATCCCACCATCTGCCACAGGGCGTCGACCCCGAGGCATCCCGGCATCACGGGGTCGCCCTTGAAGTGGCACGGAAAGAACCAGAGATCGGGCCGCACGTCGAGTTCGGCCCGCACGTGCCCCTTGCCGTGCTCGCCGCCATCGTCTCCGATCGAGGTGATCCGGTCGAACATCAGCATCGGGGGCAGCGGCAACTGCGCGTTGCCCGGACCGAACAACTCGCCGCGTCCGCAAGCGAGGAGGTCTTCATAGGAATAGCTCGACTGCCGGGCCATGCCGATCGCGGGTCCTTGTCAATGAGAGCGTTACGAGCGGGCTCAATCGAAACGGACGGGAGCGGGCCCTGCCGAAAAGGGTGATCATTCGCTTGCGGTGCGGGCCGCGCCCCCGAGGGCCGGGTCTGGTAGCACAGGCCTGCGACCCATCAAAGGGACCGTCGGTCCGAGACGGGGTTCTTTGTCGCGTTCTCAGGCCGTGCGGCGGCGCCGGGTTGCGAGGCCGCTCGCGCCTTTCTATGATTGTACGCGTAAGACGCGCCCGAGCGTTCCATACCCCATGACCGATCTTTCGCCTGCCCTGAGCCGCCCCGTCCCGGTCCCGGCGCCCCGCCGGGGCTGTCCGTTGTCCGATCTGCGCGACAAGCTGCGCCGCGTCGGCCTGCGCCCGACCCGCCAGCGGGTTTCTCTCGGCTGGCTCCTGTTCGGCAAGGGCGACCGGCACGTGACGGCCGAACTGCTCTTCGACGAGGCTGCCCGGGCCCGCGTCCCGGTCTCGCTCGCCACGGTCTACAACACCCTGCACCAGTTCACGCAGGCCGGCCTCCTGCGCCAGCTCGCGGTCGACGGCACCAAGACCTATTTCGACACCAACCCGACCGAGCACCACCATTTCTTCCTCGAGGAGGAAGGCCGGCTCGTCGACATGCCCGCCGACGGCCTCAGGGTGAGCGACCTCCCGGCGCCGCCTCCGGGCATGGAAGTGGCGGGCGTCGAGGTCACGGTCCGCCTGAGGCGCAAGGCCTGATCGCCGTCAAAAGGAGGAATCGTGAGGCGCGCTCCGCCGCGGCTCGGGCCGCGAGCGGGCTGGGCTTTCAGCGGATCAGGCCGAGTCCGAACACCGCGAAGGCGATGAGGAAGACCGCCACGAAGACGTTGAGAAACCGCGGCGCCACGAGGGAGGCCACGCCCAGGATCAGCGCGAGGATCGGCAACAGGTTCTTGAGGCTCAGGGTCATCGGCATCGCTCGTGCTATTTTTTGACGATGCGGTCTTTGGAACATTGTTGCCTTCGACGCAACCTCGGGCGGCGCTCAGTCCACCCGTTTTCGAGGACCAGACCTCCAAAGCCGGTCCTTGCGGCTCATTCGACCCGTTCGTTGGGATTAGACGCCCCAAAGCCGGTCCTGGCGGCTCATTCGACCCGTTCGTTGGGATAGACGCCCCAAAGCCGGTCCTGGCGGATGAAGCCGTCGACGTCGGGGCTGCCGTCCCGGACGATCACCACCCGGCACCACGCGCCGGTGCAATCCTTCACATGGGCGATGACGCCCGGCTCGAGGCGCGCGAGGGTCTCGCCGCGCTCCTCGGCCCGGTCGAGAAGGGGAATCGACGCCGCGGGATCCTTGACCCACGGCATGACGAGCGCCGTGCGGCGTCCGGACAGAAGCGAATGCAGCACCCAGCCTTCGGTGCCTTCCGAATCGCGGATGCGACGCCACGTCTCGTATTCCGCGACGATCTCCACCGGGAGCCCGGCGCGCTGGAACACCCAGGCGGTGCGATGGTCCTTCGAGGGCCCCTCGCGGAGGTTCACCCGGTCGGTCTTCAAGCTGACGTAGCGCGGCACGGGCAGGCCGGTGCCGCGGCGCCCGCCGGGCGGCTCCTGCGCCGCGGCGGCGACGAGGCCCGCCGCGCCGAGCGCCGCGGCGACCACGATCCTGCCCACCGCCGCCCGGCGCGAACCCGTGGCCCGGAGGGCGATGGCGAGAACGGTCTTGCGCATGGTCCCCTCGCGTCGGATTGTCTAATGCGGAGCCTCTGATAAGGAGGCTTCACGGGTGCCGCCACGCGGCGGCTCGTCACCTTTCCATCGCCGAACCAGGGTTAAGACAGCGTGAAGGCGTTGCCCTGTTCGGAGCCATGAAGAGCGCTGGGGTTCAAGCGAGCCGATGAAGAAGAGACCGGTCGTCGTCGTCACCCGCCGTCTGCCCGACGTGGTGGAGACCCGCATGCGCGAGTTGTTCGACACGCGCCTCAACATCGAGGACAAGCCGCTGACGGCCGCGGAGCTCGTCGAGGCGGTGCGCGTCGCCGACGTGCTCGTGCCCACCGTCACGGACGAGATCGACGCCTCGGTGCTCGCGCAGGCCGGGCCGAACCTGAGGCTCGTCGCGAATTTCGGCAACGGCGTCGACAACATCGACGTGCAGGCGGCCCTCTCCCGCGGCATCACGGTCACCAACACGCCGGGCGTGCTCACGGACGACACCGCGGACATGACCATGGCGCTCATCATGGCGGTGGCCCGGCGCATCCCGGAGGGTGCGCGCATGATCCCGGACGATACCTGGCGCGGCTGGTCTCCGACCTTCATGCTCGGTCACCGGATCACGGGAAAGCGCCTCGGCATCGTGGGCATGGGCCGCATCGGTCAGGCGCTGGCGCGGCGCGCCAAGGCGTTCGGGCTCTCGATCCACTATCACAACCGCCGCCGGGTGCCGACGCGCATCGAGGACGAACTCGAGGCGACCTATTGGGAGTCGCTCGACCAGATGCTCGCGCGCATGGACATCGTGTCGGTGAACTGCCCCCACACGCCGGCGACCTATCACCTGCTCTCCGCCCGGCGCCTCAAGCTCATGAAGCCGGACGCCATCATCGTGAACACGGCCCGCGGCGAGATCATCGACGAGACGGCGCTCGCCCGCCTGATCGAGGCCGGCGATCTCGGGGGCGCCGGTCTCGACGTGTTCGAGCACGAACCGGCCGTGAACCCGCGCCTCGTCAAGCTCGCCCGCCAGGGCAAGGTCGTGCTTTTGCCCCACATGGGATCGGCCACCCAGGAGGGGCGGATCGACATGGGGGAAAAGGTGATCGTCAACATCAAGACCTTCATCGACGGGCACCGCCCGCCCGACCGGGTGCTGCCGAGCATGCTGTGACCGGGATCGACCCGCTCCCCTTCCCTTTGGGGCGGGATTGAGGGTGGGGGTGTGAGCGCCGACATCTCAGAGCACGGCGCTTACGCGCAGCACTCGGCGCCGACGTTCTCGAGAGCGCGATGAGACCGCGAACCGGCCTTGAGGCCGGCCGAAGCTTCAGGCGCGGACGCGTCCCGTGCGCGGAATCGCCAGGGCCGCCGCGATCTCGGCGGCCGCCCGCGTGCCTTCCTCCCACGCTCCGCCCACGGTGCCCCACTGCGCCCGCGACAGCGCCTCTCCCGCAAACCAGATCCGGTCCCCGACCGGCGCCTTGAGGGTCTCTCGAATCGAGACCCGCGCCGGCGGCACCACGGCCCAGGAGGCGTAGGAGCGGGGATCCCGGCGCCACGCCGTCGCGACCGGGACCGACAGGCCGCGCAGGGCGCGATGCCCGAACTGCTCGGCGAGCACCGCCCGGGCGAAGCGGGCCGGCCCGTGCGGGTCGCGGCCGTCGAGGGCGGCGGCGGCGGGCTGGTCGAGTTCGAAGTAGTGAAACGGGGTGCCGTCGATGGAGGTCAGAAGGCCGGGCGGCTGCCGGCGGGTGCCGAGGAGGCTCGCGAGGCGGTCCGCGCCCGAGAAGGGCGAGCCCGGCCAGTGCAGCACCACGTGCTCGTAGACGCCCGCCGTGAAGCCGTGCACGGCCGCTTCGACCGGCGGCGGCAGCGGCGGGGTGAAGCGCAGCCCGCCGCGCTGCAGCACCAGGATCGGCACGGTCACGAGCGCCGCCCGGGCCTGCAGGGTGCCGGCCCGGCTCTCGATCCGCACCCCCGACCCGGACCAATCGAGCGCCGTCGCCGCGGCGCCGAGACGGACCGGCAGCCCGGCGCTCAGCCGCGCGAGATAGGCCCCGAGCCCGCCCGCGATGAAGAGGTTGTCGGCATATTCCATGCTCGGAACGTCGTGCAGGCTGACCTCCTCGAGCGGCCGTCCCGAGACGAGGCCGTGAATTTGCGCCACCCGCCGGCCCCAGGGCCCCATGGGGGGCAGCGCGCGCGCCGCGGGCCGGTCTTCGCCCGTCCGGGCCGCCAGGGTCATGGCGCGGTCGGCGAGCGCGAACGCCTGGTCGAGGGCGGCGCGTTCGCTTCGTCGTCCCTTTCGTCCCGCGACGAAGAGGTGTCCGCGAGGCGGGGCGCGCCGCAGCCGCTCGCCGCGCTCGCGCCCGAGGCGCACGAGCGGGTTGACGGGTCCGGCATGGAGCCAGTGCGCCCCGAGATCGACCGGGTGCCCGCGCAGGGAAACCGTCACGGCGCGGCCCCCGACCCGGTCGCGCGCCTCGAGCACCGCGACCCGCAAGCCGTCCGCGAGCAGGCGCCGCGCCGCCGCGATGCCGGCCGCGCCCGCCCCGAGGATCGCGACGTCGACCTCGCGCGGCGGCTCGGCGAGGCTGGGGCTGACGAACGGCTGCATGGCTTCTCCTTCATCACGAGGCGCCGGCGCGCGGCAGGCGATCGCCGGCGCTGCGGACCTCGACCTCGCACCCGTCCTCGAGCGGCATGTCATATCGTGCACCGGCTTTCCCGACCGTTGCCTTGCGGCGGGCCTGGACATCGGTAAAGTCGGCGCGCGACGGACGTCGGAGCCCGCGCGCTCCCGGCGCCTGAACGCCGGGACGGGCCCGACCCGATGACCCCATGGCCGCGGGAGGAGGGACATGCTGATCCAGGCGGCGTTCAGGGCATGGGTCCAGGTGCTCTCGCCGGCGCTGCGCGGCGTGCTGTGGAAGTCCATCGCCCTGACGATCGCGCTGCTGGCCCTGGCGTGGTTCGGGCTGACGCGGCTGCTCGACGCCTATCTCGACACCCGCGATCTGTCCGCCGACTACCCGATCCTCGACACCTTCGCGTTCTTCCTCGCCGGCGCCGGCCTCTTCGTCGCGCTGGCCTACCTCCTGCCCGCCGTCTCCGCGATCGTCGCCGGCTATTTCCTCGACGACGTGGCGGAGGTCGTGGAACGCGACGACTTTCCCGACGACCCGGCCGGGCGCCCGCTGCCGCTGGGCCGCGCGCTGCTCTACGGCCTGCGTTTCGCCGGGCTCTCCCTCATCGTCAACCTCGTCGCGCTGGTCCTCTTCTTCGTGCCGGTCGTGAACGTGGCGGCGTTCTTCTTCGCCAATTCCTACCTTCTCGGGCGCGAGTATTTCGAGCTCGCCGCCGGGCGGTTCCGGCCCATCGAGGAGGCGGCGCGGATGCGGGCCGCGCACCGCGGCACGGTGCTGATGGCGGGCGCGATGCTCGCGGCGCTGGTGCTCGTGCCGGTGCTCAACCTCCTCACGCCGCTGTTCGGCGTCGCGCTCATGGTGCACGTCCACAAGCGCCTGTCCGGCCGCATGCCGCTGCCGCACGGCGGAACCGCGAACCGGCTTCCGTAGCCGCGCGGTCAGGTCGAACGCGGTCCGACCGCCGGGCCGGAGGCGCGGTCGGTCTGGAGATTCGACTCGGGCCCGCCCGATTCCGGCGCCAGCAGGTCGGGCGGCGCGGAGGGCTTCGCGTTGCGCTTGAGGTCGAACTGCCCGGTCTTGCGGAAGCGCACCAGATACGCCGGAACGATCGCCTCCGGCGCCGACGGCGCGATGCCGAGACCCTCGAGGGTCCGGCCCTCGCGGATCGCCGCCTCGGAGACCACGTTGTCGCGCTCGAGCAGGATGACCTGATCGCGCGTGATGACGAAGTCGGCCGGCATCAGCCCGAGGCTGATCCTGTCGAGGAACCCGAGCACGCTGCCCTGCGCCCGCGCGACCGACCACGGGAGCGCCAGGAGCATCCGCCGGCGCTCCGTGATCGCGAGCACGTCCTTTACGATCTCGCGCAGGGTCCGGACCTCCGGACCGCCCAGTTCGTAGACCCGCCCGACCGGAACCGTGCCGTCCACCGCCCGCGCGATCGCCTCGGCGACGTCGCCCGCATAGACCGGCTGGAAGCGGGTGTCGGCGCCCGCGAGCGGGATTATCGGCAGCAGGCGGGCGAGCGCCGCGAAGCGCGTGAAAAAGCCGTCGCCCGGCCCGAACAGGATCGAGGGACGGAACACCGTTGCATCCGAGCGCGCGGCGAAAAGGCCCGCCTCGCCTTCGGCCTTCGAGCGCGCGTAGCGCGATGCCGATCCGGCGTCGGCCCCGATCGCCGAGACGTGGATCACGCGCGCGTCCGGCGCCGCGGCGTCGGCGATGATGCGCGGCCCCTGAGCCTGCAGGGCGTCGAACCTCTGGCGTCCGCCCTCCTTGAGGATGCCGACGAGATTGACGACGTGGTCGGCCTTCGCGACGGCGTTCGCGACGGACGCGGGGTGGCGGAGATTGGCCTGGACGGCGTGGATCTGCCCGACGTCGCCGAGAGGCTGGAGGCGCCCCGCGATCTCCGGGCGCCGGGTCGCGACGAGCACGCGGTAGCCGCGCTTGGCCAACGCCTGCACCACGTATCGGCCGAGAAAGCCCGAGCCGCCGAACACCGTGACGAGCTGCTGGGCCGGCGTTCGCAGAGCGGGGATCATCGAAGCCTCCTGCCCGGATGGGCCGGCGTGCGCGGAGCGGACTGTCGAAGCCTCCTGCACGCACGGGATGGCCAGTCTCTAGTCAAACGCATCGCCCCTGTGAAGGGGCGCCGAGCCGCCGTGACCGAGCGCTTGCGCGCGGGGACCGGCTCTTGCGGGCGTGTTCGACGCGATCCCGCCCGTGACCGCGTCCAAGGTCGCGTCGGCGCGCACGCCTCCGGCCCCTGCGCGAAGGCCGGCCGAGCGACCGGCGCGCCGCGACCCGAGTTGACGGCGCCGGTGCGCGCCATTAAACGAACCGGGCCGATCAGGCATGCCCAGGTGGCGGAATTGGTAGACGCGCTGGTTTCAGGTACCAGTGGTGAAAGCCGTGGAGGTTCGAGTCCTCTCCTGGGCACCATTTCTTCAGTGAAGCCGTGAATTTTCAGATGACGCGGCCCCGCCGAAAGCGGTTCCCCGAATCCGTCCCATCAGCTTTTTTGGCGTCGCCGCTTAAGAGTCGACGCGACCCGGGCTTCACGCAACTGCTCGCAGCCCCGTCGATGCATGAGATCCCGGGAACGCATGCGCGACATGCCCCGCGACGCGAGCGAGGCGCGGCGCTTCCGGCGTCGTCGCTGCCGAGCGTTTCGGGTCTATGGGACTTGCGCTTCCGAAAGGTCGCTGTAGCCTAGAGGTGCCGGTTCGGAGATCGCGGCGCCGCCGTGCCGCTGCTCCCCGGCGTTGGGTGCAGCCGGCCGTCCGGGACGTGCTGCCCCGCGGACATGCTGGAGGCGTCGGGTGTCCCCAGACGAAGCCGAGATGCTGGGCAGGCTCCGCGTGCTATACGAGGAGTATCAGCAGCTCAACCGGAAGATCACGCTCGCGGCCCAGACGAGGCGGTTCAGCGGCGATCCGGCGGAAGCCGCTCGCGCCGAGCAGGAGGAACAGGCCTGGCTGAAGGACATCAGCCGCCTGATGGACCGGATGCGAGCCGTCGAAAGCGGGCTCATGCGGGCGCGCAATCGCCTCCGCCCCATGTTCCATTAGTTGTCTTTCAATAGGCGAGGGCGACGGAATTCGCGACCGGGCTTCATCCTCCGCGCGCCGCCCGATCCCTTGGCCGGGGCCGAACCCCGCCGAGCGTGGCCGGCCCAGAGGATCGACCGCAGGATCGGCGCACCGTGCCCGACTATGACGTCGTCGTCATCGGAGCCGGCCACAACGGCCTGACCTGCGCGGCCTATCTCGCGGCCGCAGGGCTCACCGTGAAAGTGGTCGAACGCCGGCCCGTGGTCGGCGGAGCGGCGGTCACCGAGGCGTTCCACCCGGGATTCCGCAACTCCGTCGCGGCCTACACGGTCAGCCTCCTCAACCCGAAGGTCATCCGCGACCTTGCGCTCGAGGCGCATGGCCTGCGAATCGTCGAGCGTCGGGCGCAGAACTTCCTTCCGGCTCCCGATGGACGATACCTGTTGACCGGGGAGGGGCGCACGCAACGCGAGCTCGCGAAGTTCAGCCCACGGGACGCGGAGCGCTTCGTGGCGTACGGCGCGGAAATCGAACGGATCGCCGACGTCCTGCGCGCGCTCGTCCTGCGCGCGCCCCCGAACGTGGTCGAGGGCTTCGGGCCAAGAGCCGTCGCCGAACTCGCGAAGCTGGCGCGCGTCGGCAACAGCCTGCGCGATCTTTCGATGAGCGCTCGCCGGGCGCTTCTCGATCTGTTCACCAAGTCGGCGGCGGACTACCTCGAGGGCTGGTTCGAGGGCGACCTCGTCAAGGCGCTCTTCGGCTTCGATGCGATCGTCGGGAACTACGCGAGCCCGTTCACGCCGGGCACCGCCTACGTGCTCCTGCATCACGCGTTCGGGGAGGTGAACGGGAAGAAGGGAGCCTGGGGGCATGCCATCGGGGGCATGGGCGCCGTCAGCACGGCGCTCGCCAAGGCCGCGCGGAGCCGGGGCGTCGAGATCGAAACCGACGCTCCGGTGCGCGAGGTGCTCCTCGAGAAGGACCGCGCGGGCGGCGTCGTGCTCGCGGACGGCCGCGTCATCAGAGCCCGGGCCGTCGCCGCCAACGTCAACCCGAAGCTGCTCTACACCCAGATGGTCGCCGCGCAGGCGCTGCCGGAAGACTTCCTCCAGCGCATGAAGCGCTGGCGCTGCGGCTCGGGGACCTTCCGGATGAACGTCGCGCTCTCGGCGCTTCCGAGGTTCGAAGCGCTTCCGAGCCCGCACCCCGGCGACCACCATACGGCGGGGATCATCCTTGGTCCGAGCCTCGCATACATGGACCGAGCCTATCGCGACGCGCGCGAGCACGGCTGGAGCCGTGAACCGATCGTCGAGATGCTGATCCCGTCGACGCTCGACGACAGCCTCGCGCCCCCGGGCGCGCACGTGGCGAGCCTCTTCTGCCAGCATGTCGCGCCGGAGCTGCCGGACGGCCGGTCCTGGGACGACCATCGCGAGGAGGTCGCGGACCTGATGATCGAAACCGTCGAGCGCTACGCACCCGGCTTCCAGGCGAGCGTCGTCGGCCGTCAGGCGCTCAGTCCGCTCGACCTCGAGCGGACCTTCGGGCTCGTCGGCGGCGACATCTTTCACGGGGCGCTGTCCCTCGACCAGCTTTTCTCGGCCCGTCCGATGCTCGGCCACGCGGACTATCGCTCGCCCGTGAAAGGCCTCTACCATTGCGGGGCCGGAGCGCATCCCGGCGGCGGGGTGACGGGCGCGCCGGGCCACAACGCCGCGCAGGCCATCGCAGCGGACCTCAAATCGCGTTTCCGCCGCTGGCGGGCGTGAGGCGGGACGCGTATCGTCCGCGTCCGGGACCCGTCGGTTCAATTTCATGATAAACGGAGCTTGCCCACGATGAGCCTCGAATCCGTCCGCGCGTTCCTCGCCGCCAGGGCGCCGGACATCCGCGTCATCGAGAAGGAAACCAGCACCGCGACCGTCACGCAGGCGGCAGAAGCTCACGGCGTCGAGCCGGGGCGGATCGCCAAGACCCTGTCGCTGTCCGTCCGGGACCGGGCCCTCCTGGTCGTGACCCGGGGCGACGCGCGGCTCGACAACCGCAAGGTCAAGGCGGCGTTCGGGGGCAAGGCCTCCATGCTCGATTCCGCGCGCGTCGAGGCGCTCACCGGCCACCCGGTCGGAGGCGTCTGCCCGTTCGGCCTTGCGACGCCGCTGCCGGTCTTCTGCGATGTTTCGCTCAGGTCCTTCGACGAGGTCGTGCCGGCGGCGGGCTCGATCCGGTCGGCGATCCGCATCGATCCCGTCCGTCTCGCCGAACTCGCCGGCGCGGCTTGGGTGGACGTCTGTCAGGACTGACGGTAAGGCCGCTCGGCGCCGGGTTGCCGCCGCGTGTGCTGATCTTGATCGAAACGGGCCCGACCCGCGGCAGGGATTCGTAAACCCGCGTCAACCATAGTCGCGTCCCATTGTCATGGGCTCTTGCGATGCGGTTCCCTTCCGGCTTCGGCGTTCTTCTCTCGTGGTCCCTGTGGAGCGGCCTGGCGGCGGCGCAAGGGGCCGCGCCCCCGCCGCCGACCGCGCCGACGCCGCCGCGCGTTGAAAGACCGGCGGGATCGCTCGAACCGGGGGCCCCGTCGTCTCCTCCCTCCGAGAGCGCCCCATCCGCGGGTGCGCCGGCCGCAGCGTCGTCGGCGGTCCCGGGCACGAAGCCAACGCCCCCGGGACCCGCCAAGGTCGCGGTCTCGCAGGACCCGCGCCCGACCCTCGACCCGGGCACGTTCGTGAACACGATGCGCGCGGCGTGGGTCTACCAGCGCATCGCCGAGCAGGGCGGCTGGCCCGTCCTGCCGGCCGGCACCGTGCTCAAAGCGGGCGACCAGGGGCCGTTGGTCGTCGCGCTGCGGGAGCGGCTGGTCGTCGAAGGCGATCTCGACCCCGCCGCGAAGGCCGGCTCGACGCTCGACGCAGGCGTAACGGCCGCCATCAAGCGTTTTCAGGCAAGGCACGGATTGCCCGAATCGGGAGCGGTCCGCGCGAGGACTCTCGAGGCCCTGAACGTGCCGGCCGCGACGCGCCATCGCCAGCTCGCTTCGTCCGCGCAGCGGCTGATCGGGTCGACCTTCGCGTTCGGCGACCGCTACGTCGTGGTGAACATCCCTTCGGCGACGGTCGAAGCCGTCGACGGCGGACAGGTGGCGCGGCGCTACGTCGCCGTGGTCGGCAAGCCGGATCGTCCCTCGCCCGCCGTGGAAACCCGGATCACCGCGATCAACCTCAACCCGACCTGGACGGTCCCCGTCTCGTTGATCCGCAAGGACATCATCCCGCACGTTCGCAAGGACCCCGCCTATCTCGCGAAGATGAAGATCCGGATACTGGACGCCAAGGCGCAGGAGATCGACCCGCAGACGCTCGACTGGAGCACGGAGAGCGCCGTGAACTACACCCTGCGGCAGGATTCCGGGGCGATCAACTCGCTCGGCCAGATCCGGATCGACATGCCGAACCGGCACGCCGTCTACCTGCACGACACGCCGACGAAGCGGCTCTTCGCCCAGGACGCCCGGTTCCACTCCTCGGGCTGCGTCCGGGTGGCGGACATCAAAGAGTTCGTCCGTTGGCTGCTGCGCGGCGCCGCCGCCGGCACCCCGACGGAACCCGAGATCGAGGCCGCTCTCGCGGCCACCGAGCGCAAGGACATCAGGCTCGAGAGGCCGGTGCCGGTCGCGTGGGTCTACCTCACGGGATATGCGACCGCGGACGGCGTCGTGCATTTCCGCAACGATGTCTACGGCCTCGACGGACCCCGCCCGGAGCCGGACCGCGAGCTCGACATTCCGGCCACCTCGTCGATCAAGCCGCGCCCGCCGGCGCCGAAGGGGCCGGGCGATGCCGGGGCGGGGCGCGACCCGCTCAGGGCGGGCTGACGAGCAGGAGCTCGTTCAGGGTCGCGATCGTCTCCCGGGGGAGCGGCATGGACCGGCGCGTCCGCGCGTCCATCATGACGAGCACGCCCTGCGCCGCCGCGGCCAAGCGGCCCTCGTTGAACACGCCCTGCGTGATTCCAAACGAACTGCGGCCGATCCGGGACACCCCGGTGCCGATCTCCACGGTTCCGGGCCAGTACAGTTCGGCGAGAAAGTCGATCTCGAGCCGCGCGATGACGAACGTCGCGCCCTCGGGCGCGAGCGGCTGGTCGGGGCGGTAGAGGAACGCGACCCGGCCGATTTCGCAGAACGTGGCGAACACGGCGTTGTTGACGTGCCCCTGCCGGTCGAGATCGGCATAGCGGATGTCCGAGGAGGCGCGGCTCGGAAACGCCTCGAGCGGCGGAAGCGATCGGTCTGGCATCTTGTGCAAGTGCCACAGGGATGCCCGAGGCTCAAGGGAGGTTTGCCGCGCCGCGCAGGCGCCATGCTGCATCGGGGCAGGCGCCGGCTGGCCTCGTCCCTAGCGGAGATGCGCGGCTTCCCTATAGTCTGGCGAGTGCCCGTGAAGCGCTGCGAGCTCGGACGACCAGCGGACCTCGCGAGCGTGCGCGGAGCGGTCCAACCAGGAGGGCCCGGCGATGTGTGTTCCAGGATGTCAGGCGTTCGTGGCGCGGCGCCTGTCGAGGCGCGCCTTCTTTCGCGGCGCGGGCGCGGCCGGCGCGGCCTTTGCGGCGACCGGGATCGCCTCGGCGGCGGCAGCCCCGGTGCGGTTCGAGCGCGTCGTCGACCTCACCCACACGCTGTCGGCCGAGTTCCCGACCTTCGGGGGCACGCCGGGTATCGCCCTCAATAAGAAGTTCGACCTCGCGAAGGACGGCTACAATCTCTACGAATGGGTGATCCAGGAACACACCGGCACCCATATGGACGCGCCGTTGCACTTCTCGAACGACGGCGCGTCCGCGGAGGTTCTTTCGGTCGACAAGCTCGTCGTGCCTCTGGTGGTGATCGACGTCTCGCGAAAGGCGGCCGCGGACCCGGACTACCAGCTCACGCCGGACGACATCGCGGCCCACGAGCGTCAGAACGGCGCGTTGCCGGCGGGCGCATGCGTCGCGCTCCGGTCGGGCTGGGACAAGCACGTCGCGACCCCGAAATTCCGCAATGCGGATTCCGCGGGCGTCATGCACTTTCCCGGCTTTCACCCCGACGTCGCCGAGGCGCTGCTCTTGCGCGACGTGGCGGGCGTCGCGCTCGACACGCTCTCGCTCGACCACGGGGCCTCGAAGGACTTTGGATTTCACGCAGCCTGGCTCGGCGGCGGTCGCTGGGGACTGGAGTGCGTCGCCAACCTCGACCAGGTTCCGGCGACCGGCGCGACCCTCGTGGTCGGCGGTCCCAAGGTCAAGGGAGCGACCGGCGGCCCGACCCGCCTCTTGGCTCTGATCTGACCGCCGACCCCGGCTCGGCTCGCCGCGCGCGGAAGGCGGTCCGTTTCGCTTCGCGCCGCTCCTCCCCGTCCGGAGGAGGAGGGTCTTACTGCCCGACCTTGCTGAGCACGTCGGCGCGCAGGAAGCGCTCGATCACGATCATGAAGAGCACGGAGGGAACGAGCAGGATCAAGGCCGTGATCGAGGCGATCTGGTAGTTGCCGCCCATGCTGGCGCTGTAGAGGAGGAGCGGCAGCGTCATGACCTGCGGCACGCCGACGAAGAACGTGCCCGTGAACTCGTCGAGCGATTCGAGAAACACGAAGATCGCGCTCGCCATGATGCCGGGCGCCGCGAGCGGCAGCGTCACGGTCGCGAAGGTCCGCAGCGGCGAGGCGCCGATGTTGCGCGCCGCGTGCTCGAGATCCTTGTCGACCGCCGCGAAGGCGGCGGCGGCGATCCAGACCGAGTAGACGAGCCCGTGGGCCGCGTGGACCAGCACGACGCCGGGGATCGTCCCGGTGAGGCCGAAGCCGTAGAAGACGCGGGCGACGTTGATGTAGATCGCGACCGACGGGAACGCCTGCGGCAACAGGAACAGGATCATGATCGCTGTGCGCCACGGCAGCCTGAGCCGGGCGAGCGCATAGCCTGCGGGCACCGAGACGAGGAGCGCCACGAGCACGGTGAGCGAGGCGATGCTCACGCTCGTCGCGAGCGACGACATCGCGTCTCCGGTCGGACGGAAGACCACCTCCCAGTAGCGCGTGCCGTAGCTCACCGGGAGCTTGAAGGGCGCGTACCAGCGCTCCGCGAAGGACCATAGCACCAGGTTGGCGAGCGGGCCGAACAGGAAGAACGCGAAGATCGCGAGAAGAAGGCCCTTGACGAGGGCGCCCGCCAGGGATCGTCCACTCACGCGGCGGCCTCGCGTCGGATCTGGTGGCGCAGGTAGATCCACGCCGCGATCGCGGTCATGGCGTACGAGATCACCCCGAGCGCGTTGGCGGTCGCGTAATCGCCGTACGAATTGATCCGGAACGCCATGTCGACGGTGAGCATGGTGGGCTGCGAGCCCGCCACCATGAGGGGCACCGAGAGCACGGACAGCATGGTCACGAACGAGAGGACGAGGCCGACGAGGAGGGTCTGGGCGACCTGCGGCAGGACGATTTCGACCAGCACCCGCAGGCGCGACGCACCGAGGTTGCGCCCCGCTTCGATGGTGGCGCGGTCGAGGGAGGCCATCGCGCCGGCGAGGAGGAGCGTGACGAACGGCACCTGCTTCCACACGAAGGTGATGATGATGCCGCGCCAGTCGAGAAGGCTCGTGGTCTGCAACGGCTCGAGCACGCCCATCGCGACGAGCGAGTTGTTCATCAGGCCGTTCTTCGCGAGGAACGTGCGCATGCATTGCGCCGCGACGATGAACGGGATGAACAGGGGCCAGCGGTAGAGCGAGCGCAGGATGGCGACGAGCCACGGCGTCTCGCTCAAGGTCAGCACGCCCGCGATCGCGATCGAAACCAGCGCGATCAGCACCGTCGAGGCGAGGACGATGAAGAGCGTGAACCGCACGTCCACCGAATAGAGCTCGAACGCCTTCTCGAAATGCGCGAGGGTGAAACCGCCGCCCTCCGTGAAGGCCGAGATCAGCGAGAAGCTCAGCGGATAAAGGAAGAGCGCCGCCACGAGCAGGAGCCCGGGCAGGATGAGCACGACGCCGAGGAGGGAGGAGCGGGGCATCGACAGAAACGGCCGGCGGGCTGGCCCGCCGGCTGTCGGCGCGTTCAATTCGCGACTTTCCTCTCGTAAGCCTCGAGGATGTCGTTGAAGTAGGGCGCGATCGGGAACGGCTTGCCCTTCGAGGACAGGTCCTCCGGGGTGATGTCGGCGAAGAGCTTCTTCCAGGCCGCCTGATCGAGCTTGCCTTCGAGATTCTTGGCGTCGATTCCCGGGTACCAGTTGAAGCGCTTGACGATGCCTTCCGCCTGCACTTCGGGGCTCGTGGCGAGCGCGATGAACTCCTCCGCGAGCTTCTGGTTCGCCTTGGCGGGGATGGCGTAGTACATCGGCTGGCCGGGCATGCCGGGCGAGACGAGCTTCAGCCGCATGTTCGGCGGCAGCTTGCCCTCCGCGGCCCAGGTGTAGAACATGTCGACCCAGACCGGGCCCATGGCGATCTCGCCGCGGTTCAGCATGTCGAGCGTGCCGGCGTTGCCGGGCGTGATCACGACGTTCTTGTTGAACTCCTTGAGATCCGCCATGGCCTTGTCCCACGCGGCCTTGACGTTCGCGTCGTAGGGGCCTTTCAGCAGCTTGTCGGCGTCGCCCCCGAAGGCGTAGACCCAGCCGGACACGAAGGCGACGCCCGACATGCCGCCCTTGATGCCGTTGTAGCCGAACTGCTTCGGGTTCTTCTTCACCCACTCGACGAGTTCGGGATAGCTCGTCGGCGGGTTCTTCACGAGGTCCGGGTTGTAGGCGATCGCCGTCTGCGAGTGGAACATCGGCATCACGTAGCCCGAGACCTCGGCGCCGAGCGAGTTCGACGCCGTCTCGCGGGTGACGAGCGAGCCCGTCGGGATCTTGTCCTTGTAGCGCTCGAGCAGCCCTTCCTGGACCATCGTCCCGGCGGCCTTCTGGTGCACCACGACGACGTCGAAGTCGGACTTCGGCGCGCCGCCCTTCTTCTGCGCGTCGAGCTTCTCGTAGATCTTCTGCGATCCGCCGTCGCCCGGTCCGGTGCCGACGGCGACGACCTTCACGCCCGGGTGGCTCTTCTCGAACAGCGGTCCGAGATAATCCTTGATGTAATCGACCATATTCTGGTCGCCCGCCGTGGCGACGTTCAAGGTCTGCGTCTGGGCGCCGGCCGGTGCCGTCGCGAGGGCCGCCGCGAAGGCGCCCGCGAAGGCTCCCGCCATCCAAAACCTAGTCATGAGTTCCTCCCTCGTTATGGGCGCTTGGAAACAGGTGCAGAGATCCCAGGGGCAAGCGCAAACCCACGGGCGTGTCCACGTCGAGGCAGCGATCGTCCGTCACGGTGTAGTGACGGTCGGCGACCGCGATGCGGTATCGGTATTCGCCGCCCGGATAGGTGCGTTGGACGACATGCCCGCGCAACACGATCGAGCCGTCGATCCGGGCATCGGGCGCAACGAGTTTCGCGACGTCGTCGCGAAAGTAGGCGATCACGGAGCCCGTCGGGGCAGGCTCGTTCCAGGCGATCGCGCCCTGCGCGCCCGCGGCCGCGATCTCGACGCCGCCCGGACGCGCCGCGACGTCGAGGGCGATCGTGTTGTCGGCGCCCATGAAGCTCGCCACGAACGGCGACGATGGGTTGTCGTAGACGTGCTCCGGCGAGCCCACCTGGACGATCCGCCCGGCGTTCATCACGACGATCCGGTCCGCCATCGTCATGGCCTCCTCGCGATCGTGCGTCACGTGGATGGCCGCGAAACCGAGCCGGTTCTGGAGCCCCTTGATCTCCGATCGGAGCTGGATCCGCACCTTCGCGTCGAGGTTCGACAGCGGCTCGTCGAGGAGGAGCAGGTCCGGATCGATCGCGAGCGCCCGCCCGAGCGCCACCCGCTGCCGCTGTCCCCCGGAGAGATTCGTGACTTTGCGCTCCTCGAGCCCGGAGAGGTTGAGGAGCCGCAGGATCCCGGCGACCCGCGTTCGCACCTCCGCGCGGGGCACGCCGCGCAGGCGAAGCCCGTAACCGACGTTCCCCAGGACCGTCATGTGCGGCCATAACGCGTAGGACTGGAACACCATGGCGATGCCGCGCTTCTCGGGCGGCGTGTTGGCGACGTCCCGGCCGAACAGACGGATCGCGCCCTTCGAGACCTTCTGGAAGCCCGCGATGCTGCGCAGCAAGGTGGTCTTGCCGCATCCCGAGGAGCCGAGAATCGCGACGAACTCGCCGGGATGGACCGTCAGGTCGATCCCCTGCAGGACCGGCGCAGCGCCGTAGCCGGCCTCGAGACCTTCGACCGCGATCGCCGCGGCCGACGGCGCGTCCCTGGACGTCGCCCGGGTCATGCCGGCCGCACCCCGGACGAGCTGCTGCGCACCCGCGACTGCAAAAGAGCGTCTCCGATCCTCACCCCTTAGCGGCAACGGTATCCAGGATGTCGTTCCGGGTCCAGCATTGCCTTCGGATAACGCGCTTCGACGGAGTGCATGCCGCAAGGGCATCCCGGGAAACGGTAACCCGCGACCCTCGACCCGACGGGGGCTTGCGTACGCCCTGCCCGTCCCTCATCTGGGGACGAGACGATTCCGAAGCGAACCTGTTTGCGTCCTCCGGGCGGAATGATAGAACAACTTCGATGGCTCCGAGGGTCTGAGCCGATCGCCTCTCAAGGTTCCGATCGGACGCTCGGCAAACAAGAAAGAACATCTGTGTCGCAGAACACGAGCGGTGAGGATCTTCAGGGCTTGCGCGTTCTGGTGGTCGAGGACGAAGCCGCGATCTCGCTCCTCCTGGAAGACATGCTGCTCGATTTCGGCTGCGTCGTGGTCGGGCCCGCGGCGCGCCTCGCCACGGCCCTCGATACGGTCCGGCGTGAGCGGCTCGACCTCGCCATTCTCGATGTGAACGTGGCCGGCGAGCCGATCTATCCGGTGGCGGAAGCGCTGCTGGAGCGCTCGGTCCCGTTCGTGTTCTCCACCGGGTACGGCAGCGCCGGCATCAAGGACGCTTTTCGCGACCGGCCGGTCCTCCAGAAGCCCTTCGCCCAGCATGACCTGAAGCAGAAGCTCATCCTGGCGCGCCGCGACGGGACGCTCGCCTAGCGGACCTCTCCCGGCCGCGCCGCCGCCAGGGCCGCGACGTCAGGCATCGATCCTTGCGGACGCCTGGCCGCGAAGTGCCGCTGCGGCACATCAATCGACTCCAGGACCGCTCAAAGTTTAGTTACCATCCTGCTGGGGTGTCGTTGCGTCATGGGAGACAAGAGGTCACGTTGAAGAGAGTCGCCCAGTCGTAAACACACACGGATCGAGCTCGGTTTTAGGGTGCGTGATGTCTTTGTTTTCTCCCTTTGGTCTTTCCTTGAGCACGGTTCGCGTCATGGCGCAGGCGTCGCAGGCGGCGTTCGGTGGCGCCGCCCCGACGGGGTGGAGCGTTTCTCGAACCTTCGATGATGCCAAGAGCGGCGCGAGCGCGACGGTCTTCCAGAGAGGCAACAGCTATATCGTGTCGTTTCGCGGCACGGACGATTCAAGCGATATCGTCAACTA
Organism: uncultured Alphaproteobacteria bacterium; assembly: GCA_963800985.1. GTDB lineage: Bacteria > Pseudomonadota > Alphaproteobacteria > Rhizobiales > Beijerinckiaceae > Microvirga. The sequence continues at coordinate 435,730 of CAWDDI010000033.1, forward strand.
TCCGAGGCTCCTTTTCGGAAACTACATCGACCTGTTCGATTCGCTGCTCGAGTCCCTTCCGGCCGGCGCCAACTACTACGTGACGGGCGCAAGCCTCGGCGGCGGCGCCGTCAACAACCTGGCCGACATCGCCGATACGGCCTATGGCGGCAAGTTCGCGAACGCGACCTTCGTGGCCTTCGCGTCGCCGAACATCAGCGGCGCGAACGGGATCGTGAACGTCGGGTTCGAGAACGATCGCGTCTACAAGGCCCTCGGCGCCTATCAGGACCACGCGTCGAGCCTCGACAACCTCGTGCTCGCGACCAAGGAATACATGGCGGGCAACGTCAACGGACTTCTTCCGCCGAGCGACTACGCCCATGCGAGCAGCCTCGGGTGGGAGGCGTTCGGCCGTCTGTCCCAATCGGCCTACTCCTCCAAGATGCAGCCGGACTCGATCGTGATCTTCGACGCGGCGAGCGGCAAGGTGCAGGACATCACCCCGGGGCGCTCCGGGACCGGCGCGTTCTATCTCGGCAGCGGGAGCGGCGACCACATCGCGGGACGCAACGGAAACGATTACCTCGAGGGTTTCCTCGGGGCGGACTGGCTGCGCGGCGGTGCCGGCGCGGACAGGCTTCGCGGCGGCGCCGGCAACGACGTCCTGAACGGCGGGAGCGGCGGCGACCACTACGTATTCGACTCGCGGCCCGGCAGCACCAACGTCGACACGATCACCGGCTACAACCCGGTCGAGGATACGATCGACATCAACAACGCGGTCTTCACGAAGGTCGGAGCCAACGGCCGGCTCGCCAGGGGGGCGTTCTGGACCGGGCCCGAGGCGCACGACTTCAACGACCGGATCATCTACGACGCCGGGACGGGGGGCCTGTTCTACGACCCGGACGGCAACGGCCCTGCGGTTCAGGTGAGGTTCGCTCAGCTCGCCGCGGGGCTCGGCCTCTCGGCGGCGGATATCCTGGTGATCTGACGCGGCGGCGGGACCGAGGGAGGTCGCGCGCGCTACTCCCTCGTGGCCGAATCCTGCGGCGCCAGGGCGGGGATCTGGTCGGGCGCGATGATCCGCGGCCGCTCGGGCGTGCCCGCAGCAAGGCTGCCGGTTGTCTCCGGGTCGCGCGGCGGCGACGAGGCGGTCGAGAGATTGGCGCCCTCGGCGGGCTTCGCGCCTTTGCTTCCAGACTTCGAGCGCGTCAGCGCCGCCCGCGAGAGCTGGTCGGCCTTCTGGGCGGTCACGAGGATGTCGCTGCTGCTGCGCGCGATCATCCGCTCCGCCTTCTGCAACGCCTGGGCCCAGCTCTCGCCCGGCTTGCGGCACGAGCAGCTCGGGTCGTAGGCCTTCTGGTAGCGCAGCGCATTGGCGAGCTTCATGTAGGGTTGGCCGGTCTCCGACACGGCCTGCTCGATCCCGCCGTCGCGCGGGGCGCGGAAGACGCCCACCTCGGCGTTGGGACACAGCGCCCGGCAGAGATCGCGCGTCGTCGCGCGTCCCTGCGGCTCGTTCTGCAGCGGAAAGAAATAGCCGTCGCAGGCCCGCACGCACACGAGGCGCGACCCGCCGGTCGCCTGCAGGGGAGGCGCTTCGGTCGATTCGAGGCCGGACCCGTCGCAGGTCTTCGCGATCGCGGCCTCGAGCTGCCGCCGCCGCGCCTGGATCGCGCCGGGGTCCGACACGGCCTGCTGCGCGAGCGCCGCCTCGTTGGCCTGCATGCCCCGGATGCGCTGGGCGATCCCGCCGCATTCGGGCGGCGCCTGGAAGAAGAAGGAGGCCCGATCGCATCCGATCGATCGATAGTAACCGATCAGGCGGGCCATTTCGTAGCGCTGGCGCTGCGCCGCCGCCTCATAGGCCCGAAGGGACGCCCCGGCGCGGCTCAGCGACGCAAGCTCCGCGCGATAGCGTTCGCAGGAGACCTGGGCGGACGCCGCGCCGCCCAGCGTCGCGAGGGTCAGAACGAAGGTGGTGAACCGCAGGGCCGAGCGACGCTTCATGGAAGACTCAACCCGGCTCCACACCCAAGGTTCCTCGGGCCGGAAGACCCGATTTCGAACTCTTTCGCGCCCGCGACCGAACCGCAGCGGACGGGCGCCGTTGACGCTGTGATCACCCAAACCGCAGGATCGGCCCCGTGCTCAGACTCGTTCGAAACCTCATCATCCTCAGGCAGGTCTGGCGGCTTCTCAAACGCCGTCGCTGACGCGCGCGCGGGGCTGCGGCCCGGCCCACGCCGACGCGGCCCTTGATGCTGCGTCCGGCCGGACGCGTCGACGGCCGCTGGGAGCCGCAAGGGTATTCGGCCCTGCACGAGACGATGTGAAGCCGACCGCCAGGGGCGCCGGTTGACGCTGCGGTAGGAAGCGGTCAAGAGATAGCGCTCATCTCGACCGACATCCTTGAGCAGGAAGCCCGCCATGACGAAGCTCCTTGCGGCCCGCCTGCGGATGGCGGGCCTGGCCGCGGTATCGATCCTGGTCGGCGCCGCGGCTGCGATGGCCCAGACCCGCGACCCGGTGGTCGTCGCCTCGAAGATCGACACCGAGGGCAACCTGCTCGGTCACATGATCGCCCTGGTTCTCGAGCGACAGAACATCCCGGTCGAAAACCGGGTCGGCCTCGGGCCCACGATGGTCGTCCGCTCCGCCCTCATCGCCGGCGAGATCGACATCTACCCCGAATACACGGGCAACGGCGCCTTGTTCCACGGGACCGAGAACGAAGCGGCGTGGAAGCAGGCCCGCTCAGCCTTCGAACTCGTGAAGCGTCTCGACGGAGAGAAGCACCAGCTCGTCTGGCTCGATCGCGCCCCGGCCAACAATACCTGGCTCATTGCCGTGCGGGGCGACGTCGCGCGGCGGGAGGGCCTCGCCACCATGGAGGATTTCGCCCGCGCGGCCGGCCGCGCTGGAGCGTTGAAGCTAGTGGCCTCGGCGGAATTCGTGGAGAGCCCCGCGGCCCTGCCGGCCTTCGAGCGCGTGTACGGCTTCCGGTTCCCGCGCGAGGCCCTCGTGGTGCTGCCGGGCGGCGACACCGCGGTGACGATCCGGTCGGCCGCCCAGGGCGTGAGCGGCGTCAACGCCGCCATGGTTTACGGCACGGACGGCGCCATCGCGGCCCTCGACCTCGTCGTCATGCAGGACACCAAGGGCGCGCAGATCGTCTACGAGCCGGCCCCGGTGGTGCGGGCCGCGGTGCTGCAGCGCTATCCCGCCATCGCCCCGGCGCTCACGCGGGTGTTCGCCACCCTTTCGATGCCGAAGCTCCAGAGCCTGAACGCCCAGATCGCCGTCGAGGGCCGGCCGGCCCGGGAGGTCGCGCGACAACATCTCGAGCAGGAAGGTCTCCTGCGTCTGACCGGACCGTCGCCGTGGCCGCCTCGGAGAGCCGTCTGACGCGGCAGGACCGCCTCGTGCTGCTGTGGCTCCACGTCGTCCTGCTTGCCGGGCTCGCCGCGGCGGTTCTCGGGCTCGGCTGGATTTCGCTGGCGCCGAACCGGCTCCTTGCGGGACTGCCCCTGTCGGCCCGCGAAGCGCTGGGAGGCGGAGTCGTCCTGATCCTCGCCGCCGCCCTGGCAGCCGAAGCGGCCGCGCTCTTCAAGGCGCCCGCGGCTATTCCGGTGCTCCTGATCCTCGGCGCGGTCGCGGCCGCGTTGACGGGAACCGGCGCGGCTGCGGACGCTCTGCTGCAGGGTCGACCGTCGGCCGCCCGAATGATCCTCGGGAGCGGGTTCTGGATCTGCCTCGCCGCCCTCGCCGTGCTCGCGTTCGACCATGCCCGGGCCGGCTCGCGCTGGCTCGTGACCGCGACGGCGGTCGGGCTCGCCGTCATCGTCCTGGGCAGCACGGCGCTCGGTTTGCTCGATTCGATCTCGCTCGTGGTCGAGTACGGCAATCGCCGCGACGCCCTGCATGCCGCCCTGATCCGGCACCTCGCTCTCGCGCTCGGCGCACTGGCTCTCGGTCTCGCGATGGTGCTGCCGCTCGGCTGGGCGGCCTTTCACCGGCCGCGGATCGAGGCGCTCGCGGACGCGGTCCTCGGTGCCGTCCAGGTGACGCCGTCGATCGCGCTGTTCGGACTGCTGATCCCGCTTTTGGCAGGGCTCCTGTCCCTGGCGCCGGATCTCCGGACGTGGGGGATCGGCGCGATCGGGGCGACGCCGACCGTGATCGGCGTCGCGGTCTACCTCGCCCTTCCCTTGCTGCGCGGACTGGTCGGCGGCCTGCGCGCCGCCGATCCCGCGGCCATCGAGGCCGCCCGCGCCCTCGGCTTCAGCGAGGCGCGGACGACGCTCGAGGTGCGAGTGCCCCTTTCGCTTCCCGTCCTCGTCGGCGCGCTCCGAGTCGCCACGGTGCAGAGCATCGGCCTCGTGACGCTCGGCGGGCTCATCGGTGCCGGCGGACTGGGAGCGCTGGTGTTCGAGGGCATGGCGCAATTCGCCGCCGACCTCATCGTGCTCGGCGCCCTTCCCATCGTGGGCCTCGCGCTGTCGGCCGATCTCGCCCTCGCGGCGCTCGCGCAGCGGCTGGAGACGCCCCTTTCGTGATCGCGTTCAAGGACGTTTCGGTCGCCTACAACGGGCGTCCCGCCCTGTCGGGCGTCACGCTCGCCCTCGAGCCCGGCGCGCTGTGCGTGCTCGTCGGCCCGTCGGGCTCCGGCAAGTCGACCCTTCTGAGGCTGGTCAACCGACTCGTCACCGCCGATGCCGGCCATGTGTTCGTGCGCGGGCAGGACGTGTCGCGGCTCGAGCCGGCGCTTCTGCGGCGGTCGATCGGGTACGTCATGCAGTCCGTCGGCTTGTTCCCGCACCGCACCGTCGGCGAGAACATCGCGACCGTGCCGCGCCTCCTCGGCTGGTCGAAGAAGCGGATCGCGGCCCGCGTCGAGGCCATGCTGGACCTCGTCCATCTCGGCGGAACCGGATTCCTGAACCGGTATCCGTCCGAACTCTCCGGCGGACAGGCGCAGCGCGTCGGTCTCGCCCGGGCGCTCGCCGGGGACCCCGACATCCTCCTCATGGACGAGCCGTTCGGAGCCGTCGATCCGATCACGCGACGGGGTCTGAGGGCGGAGCTGCGGCGGATCCACCACGAGACCGGCAAGACGATCCTCCTCGTCACGCACGACCCCGCCGAGGCGCTCGAACTCGCGACCCAGATCGTGGTGCTGCGCCACGGCCGCGTCGTCGCCGCGGGACATCCGCTCGACCTCACCGGGCCCGGGGGCGACGCGTTCACCCGGGACCTGTTCGGCGGCGAGGCTCTTGCGCTGCGGCGGCTGCAGTTCACCGCCGTCGCGGAGGTGATGGGACCGCGGCCCGAGAATGGCGCGGCGGGACCGGGCACGATCGCCGCGCAGGCGTCGCTCCAGGAGGCCCTCGCGCGCATGGTCGAGGATCGCACCGCGCTTCTGGCGGTCGTCGACGAGGCAGGCGGGACATGCGGCGTGCTTTCCGCCGACGCCCTGGTGCAGCGCTACCGATGAGGCCGGAGCGCCATCACGCCGCCGTTGCGATGCTGGCCGTCGGGCTCGTGGCGACCGTCCTCGCGCTGCCGGGCGCCGCCCGCACGGTCCTCGCCGCGCTCGGCGTGGCGGGGCGGGAGCCCGTCCCCGGAGAGCGCCTTCTCGACCTGGCGCTGAGCCACAGCCTGATCGTCGTCCTGGCGCTCGTGCCGGCCGCCCTCGTCGGGATCGGTCTCGGCATCTTGATCACGCGGCCTCGCGGGCGCCCGCTCAGACCTCTCGCCGACGCGCTCGTCGCCGCCTCGCAAGCGGTGCCTCCGATCGTCGTCGTGGCGCTCGCCTTTCCGGTCCTCGGGTTCGGCGTTGCGCCGACGGCCCTGGCGCTCGCAATCTATTGCGTGATGCCGGTCCTGCGCGGCACCGTGGCTGCCCTCGAATCGGCCGGCACGGACGCCGCCGAGGCCGCCCGCGCCATGGGGATGACGCCGGGCCAGATCCTCCGCGAGGTCGAGATCCCTCTCGCCTGGCCCGTGGTCATGCAATCCTTGCGCGTCGCCGTGGTCCTCGCCATCGCAACGGCCGCCGTCGGGGCGCTCGCCGGCGCCAGTACGCTCGGCACGCCGATCATCATCGGTTTGCAGAACCAGAACGAGATCGCGATCTTCCAGGGCGCCTCCGCGACAGCGGCTCTCGCCTTCCTCGCAGACGCCCTCCTGGTCGCGACGACGCGCCGCCGTCGCCCGGCGCAGGCCGGTCCCCTTGCGGACGCGGTCCCGGCCCAAGACTATGGCGTCCCGAGCTCGAGGGAGCGAAAATAGCGCCATGTCCCTGATCACCCGCCTGAGCGGCCTGCTCCATGGGGTCTTCGACCCGACCCCGGACGCGCCCGAGCGCGAGGCGCCGCTCGTCGTGGCCGCCCTCCTGGCCCTGGTCGCGCGGGCGGACGGGCGTCTGCTGCCGGTCGAGGAGGACGGCCTCGAGAGGATCCTGCGCGCGCGCTTCGGCCTCTCCCCGGAGGCGGCCACGCGTCTGCTCGCCCGGGGGGACGCGATCAGCCGGGAGATGGACCCGGCGTCCACCATCGCGGAGCGCATCCTCCACGACATCCCGGCCGGGGAGCGGCCCGACCTTCTCGCCATGGCGTACCGCATCGCGGCCGTCGACGGGCAGGTGCACGATTTCGAGGACGACCTCCTTTGGCGGGTCGGCCGTCTGCTGGGCCTGCCCGACGACGATGTCGCGCGCATCCGGGAGCAGGCTCTCGGACCTCCCGCGGTCCGGGAGGCGTGAGGTGCAGAACTCCGGAAAGGCGCCGGTTCTCGTCATCCTCCACCAGGAGCACTCGACGCCGGGTCGCGTCGGACGCCTGCTCGCGGAGCGCGGCCACCGTCTCGACATCCGGCGTCCCTGCCTCGGCGAGCGTCTTCCCGAGACCCTGGCGCGCCATGCCGGCGCCGTGATCTTCGGCGGCCCGATGAGCGTCAACGACGGAGAGGATTTCATCCGGCGCGAAATCGAATGGCTCGCGGTGCCCTTGACCGAGGAGAAGCCGTTCCTCGGGCTCTGCCTCGGGGCCCAGATGCTCGCCAAGCACCTCGGTGCCGCGGTGTGGGAGCATCCGACCGGCCGGGCGGAGATCGGCTATTTTCCCCTGACGCCGACGCCGAAGGGCCTCGCCGCCGCCGAGCGCTGGGGCACGCCGTGGCCCTCGCATGTCTACCATTGGCACCGCGAGGGGTTCGATTGCCCGAGCGGCGCCGAGACCCTCGCCACCGGCGACGATTTTCCGACGCAAGCGATCAGCGTCGGCCCGGCGGCCTACGGCCTGCAGTTCCATCCGGAGGTCACGCACGCCATGATCTGCCGCTGGACCGTGCGCGCCGCCGAACGTCTGAGCCTGCCGGGCGCGCAGGACCGCACGCGACAGATCGAAGGGCGCTTCCTGCACGATCCCCACGTGGTGCGGTGGCTCGAAACCTTTCTGGACCATTGGCTCGCGGGCAAACCCGCGCGCCCGCCCGCCGCCGGCGAGGGGCGGCTCGCGTCGCGGCCTTCGCGCGATGGCTGACGACCGGAGCGGTCGAACGGATCCGAGTGAGGTCGTGAAACGATCCTGGTCTTACGGCACGAGGACGGCGGCGCCGCGCAGCCGCCCGCGGCGGAGGTCGTCGAGGGCCTCGTTGGCGGCCGAGAGGGCGTACCGCACCGTCTTTGTTCGGATCCCGGCCCGCGGCGCCACCGCGAGGAAGTCCGCGCCATCGGCCCGGGTGAGGTTCGCGATCGAGACGACCTGGCGCTCCTCCCAGAGCAGGCGATAAGGGAAGCTCGGGATGTCGCTCATGTGGATGCCGCCGCACACGACGCGACCGCCCTTTCGCACCGCCGTCAGAGCGACCGGGACGAGGTCGCCGACGGGGGCGAACAGGATCGCCGCATCGAGCGGCTCGGGCGGAGATTCGTTGGAGCCCGCTGCGAACGACGCTCCGAGCTCGCGCGCGAACGCCTGCGCGTCCGCGTCGCCCGGGCGCGTGAAGGCGAAGACGCGGCGGCCTTGCCAGAGGCAGACCTGGGTCACGATATGGGCCGCGGCGCCGAAGCCGTAGAGGCCGATCGTCCGAGCGTCTCCCGCCGCGACGAGCGATCGCCAGCCGATCAGCCCGGCACAGAGAAGCGGCGCCGCCGCGACCGGATCGGCAAAGGCGTCGAGCTTGAACGCGTATCGCGCATCCGCCACCACATGCGACGCGAAGCCTCCGTCGCGGGTGTAGCCCGTGAACAGGGGTTCGTCGCACAGGTTCTCGTGGCCGCTTCGGCAATAGCGGCACTGCCCGCAGGTATGACCGAGCCAGGGTATCCCGACCCGCTCGCCTGGCTTGAACCCCCTCACGGCTTCGCCCACGCGATCGACGCGGCCCACGATCTCGTGGCCCGGAACGATCGGCAGCTTCGGGTTGGGCAGGTCGCCGTCCACCACGTGAAGATCGGTCCGGCACACCGCGCAAGCTTCGACCTCGAGAAGGATCTCGCCCGCGCCGACCGCCGGATCCGGCCGCTCCTCCAGGACGAGCGGCGAACGGATCCGACGGAGCACCATCGCCCGCATCGCGGCGCTCAGACGGGCTGCACGGGGGACGAGGCAGCGGGCTCGCCGCGCCGTCCGCCTGCCGGATGCCGCAACCCCATTCGCGAGCTCCCAGCTAGTGTGACAGCAGGCAGCACTTCGGCGAGCGCTTGAGCAGGTCCCGGGTCACGCCCCCGAACGCCCATTCGCGCAGCCGCGCATGGCCGTAGCCGCCGGCCACGATGAGGTCGGCCTGGCGCTGTTCGGCCGCCAGGATCAGCTCGTCCGCAGCCGAACGTTCGCGCTGCGTCCGCGCCTCGGGCCGCGCGTTGACGCCGTGGCGCTCCAGGAAGGACGCCACGCGATCGGTTCGCGCGGCGGCGCTCTCACGATCCGCCTCCTCGGCCACCTCGAGCAGCGAGACGGTCTGCGCCTTCGCGAGGAACGGCAGGGCGTCGACCACGGCGCGCCGCGCCTCCCGGCTGTCCTTCCACGCCACGAGCACATGGTCCGCCTTCAGCGAATTCGTGCCCGGCGGCACCACGAGAACCGGGCGGCCGGCAACCATCAGGACGTCGCCCGGGTCGGCCGCTCGGTACATCCCGGCCTGCGCCCGGGCGAGGTCCCGACCCACCACGACGAGATCGGCCGACCGCGCCTCACGGACGATGAAATCCGCCGGCACGGCGGTGGCCGAGCGCCATTCGAGCGCAACACCGTGGGCACCCGAGATCGCCCGGAACCGTTCCTCGGCAGCAGCAAGTTCACGCTTGATCTGCTCGTCTTCCTCGACGAGCAGATCGGCCACCACCGATCCTGCGCCATACGCCTCGGCCGGCACCGGCGCCGGCTCGCCCGCCGCGACCCCGATCAGCAGAGCCTGGAAGCGCTCGGCAATGTCCGCGGCCAGTTCGACCCGGGCGTCGGACGACGGGCTGCCGGCTTCCACATGGACGAGAACCGAGGTGAAAGTCATGGGCCGGGCCTCCGCGGCGATCGCGACTTCACTTTCCTAGCTTGATCCCGCGCGGCGCTTTGTCAAATGCCGCTCCCGCTTTTCCGATGGTCCGAGGGCAGCGCTCTGCATGAGTCGCGCAGCTTTCTCGCGCTCGTTCGAAGCCCGCCCATGCGACGCGAAACCGATTCAGTCGTCCCAGGCCGCGCCTTCGAGCGCATCGAGGGGAATCTTGAGGTATCGCTTTCCGTTTCCCTCGGGCTCGGGGAGCCGTCCGCCGCGAATGTTCACCTGGAGCGCGTGCAGGATGAGCTTGGGCATCGTGAGCTCGCGGTCGCGCGCCTCGCGCAGGGCCACGAACGCCGCTTCGGTCCTCGCTTTCGTGAGGTGCGAATTCGTTCTCTTCTGCTCGGCGACCGTGCTCTCCCACCTCGGTTCGCGACCACCCGGCATGTAGTCGTGCCCGGTGAACAGCCGTGTCTCGTCGGGCAGCGCGAGAATGCGCTCGATGCTCCGCCACAGCGCCGTCGCGGAGCCGCCCGGGAAGTCCGCGCGGGCGGTGCCGCCGTCCGGCATGAAGATCGTGTCGTGGATGAAAGCCGCGTCTCCGATCACGTACGCGATGGAGGCCAGCGTGTGGCCTGGCGTGAACATCACCTCGACCTCCATGTCGCCGATCGTGAAGCACGCGCCGTCCGCGAAGAGCCGGTCCCACTGCGATCCGTCGGTTCGAAAGCCGTCGGGCAGGTTGTAGAGCGCCTTCCAGAGCCTCTGGACCTCGACGACCCTCTCGCCGATCGCGGTCGGAACGCCGGTCCTGTCCTTCAGGTAGCCCGCCGCGGAGAAGTGGTCGGCATGAGGGTGCGTGTCGAGGATCCACTCCAGGGTGAAGCCCTCGCGGTCGATGTAGGCGAGGATTTCGTCGGCCGAGTGGGTCGCGGTCGAGCCCGACTTCGGATCGAAGTCCAGCACCGGGTCGATGATCGCGGCGCGCCTCGTCTGCGGATCGGCGACGACGTACTGGATGCTGCAGGTGCGCTTCTCGAAGAACCCTTTCACGAGGGGGCGCCCGCGTCGGGGCCGGTTGCCGCTGGTCGTCATGGTGCCGGTGCTCCTAGGGTCGTTCGATCCGCGCTGGCGGTCGTCCGGAGCCTACTCTAGCCGATCTCGGCCGTGACGGTTTTCGGATCCGTCGCCGGCACGATCCCGGCATGGACGGGCCAACCCTCGCCGCGAACGACGGGCACCCGCGGAACCGGGCGACGCACGTCCCGTTTTCCTGGCGTCGCAGGAGGCCCCGTCATGGTTGCGAGCACCGCCGATCGGGTTCCCGGGCGGAGCGGCCGCGCCCGCGCGCTCCAGCCCCTGCGACTCTAGCGGACGGGTCTCCGGAGTGGCGGCTGCAGCCCCCGCCGACAGGCCGCGCGAAAGCGGCTTTCCGGTTTCCGCCGGCATCCTGTTCGGGCTCGGGCTCGGCGGTTTCTTCGATGGCATCGTCCTGCACCAGATCCTGCAATGGCACCACTTGGTGACGAGCGCCGGCTACCCGCCCGATACGGTGGAAAACCTGAAGGTGAACACGTTCTGGGACGGGATCTTCCACGCAAGCACGTACGTGTTCACGGCCGTCGGCCTCTACATCCTGTGGCGCCATTCGCGGCACAGCCACATCCGCTGGTCCGGCAAGCTCCTGCCCGGCACGTTCCTGATGGGTTTTGGCATCTTCAACCTGGTCGAGGGCATTGTCGATCATCATGTCCTCGGCCTCCACCACGTCAACGAGACCGTGGCGCCCGAGCAGTGGATCTACTGGGATCTCGGATTTCTCGCCTGGGGCGCAGCGATGCTGATCGGCGGCTGGCTCCTCCTGCGAGCCGGGCGAAGGGATATGCGCGCGGCGGCCCGGGTGTCCGGGCGGTCCGCGAGCGAACCGCCGCCATAGCGCGTGTCCAAGGCAGCTCGGCCGAAAGGATCGGCCGATCGCCCGCTACCAACCGTGGTAATACGGCACGTACACCGGCCGTCCCGGCACGTAATACGGGTGAATCGATCCGGTCGCGAGCGGCGCGTCCCAGAGGGGATCGCGGAAAACGCGCCGCGCGGCCCTTCGCGGGTTTCGGGCAGCCGTGCGCACCTGACCGGGATTGCGGGCAAGCGCGATCGTCTCGTCGCCGCTCACGACCACTCGGGTGTTGCTCAGGCCCTCGCGGCTCACGAGATCGAACAGCGTCGCGGCGTTCTCCCGCGAGAGCCGGACGCACCCGTGGGAGGCGGGCGATCCCAGCCGCCGGGTCGCGTCGCTGCCGTGAATGGCGTGACCTCGGCCGGTGAAGAAGATCGAATGCGGCATCGGCGCGTCGTCCCACTCCTTCGAGAAGTGATCCTCCTCGAGGCGGAACGGCGTGTAGGCGCCTTCCGGGGTACTGTAGCGCGGAAGCCCGGTCGAAACGGCCCAAGCGTAGCGCTCCTCGCCGTCGACGGACACGCTCATGCGCTGGGTGGACTTGTCGATCTTGATGAGGACGCCCGCCTGCGCGGGGTCCGCTTCGGTGGCGAGCACCGCGAGGACGCACGCGGCGAGGAGATGGAGAAATCGCATCGACCGACCTCAACGCGGGTCCCGGGTGCCCTACTGACGCCGATCTCGCGGCCGAGGTTCCAAACCTCGCGAAGCCGTGAAGGCGCGCGGCGCCCGACGAGGTTTCGTGCAACTTCGTACTGTGAGTGCCGCCGCATTCGGCCCGCTCCGGGTCCAGCCGCCATTCGCCCGGCCCGGCGCCCGACCGGATGCCGGAATCTTGCCCGGCAACCTGACACCCGCATCGAAAAAGGGCTTGAGGAGCCGTATGCCCTCAAGCCCTTCGGGCCCGACAGTCGTTGTGCAGCAGCGACCGGAGTTCGCCCGACCAAAAGAATGCTGCGTCGCGAAACCCCCGTCTAGTCACGGTTCAGCTACTACTTTGCCCGACGGCCGGGAGATCTTGGAGCGGCCTTCGTCCGACTCCGGACGTCGACCGGGCACGAACCGCCGCGCGCCAGGCTTGACGTGGTCGAGCCCGGTTCGTGGCGTTTGGCCGGGTCGCGATCGCGGTCGAAGGCGCGGTCGAAAGTCGGTTGAGATTCGTCCGCGCACCCTGTCGCGACACTCAGACGACGAAAAAGTCGGCGGCCGAGAGGCTGGTGCCGGCAACGAGCTGCGCGAACTTCACCGCAGCGGCGCCGCCGAGCCCGTCGCGGTCGAAGGACAGCGCCCCGGTTGCCTTGTCGTAGACGATGCGGTCGTCCGCGTCGCCCGCCGCCGTGCCGATGCGGAATGCGCCGGAGGCAAGAGCGCCTGCCGCGAGGCCGGTGAACACCGCGTCATCGAGCCGGATCGCGTCCTGCGGAGCGTAGAAATCCGTAATCCCGTCCACGTTCGTGCTTCCGAGCGCCGTGGAGAAGAAGAACGTGTCGGATCCCGTTCCGCCGGTCAGGACGTCCCGGCCGTAGCGGCCGTCGAGGACGTCCGCGCCGCCGCCGCCACGGATCGCGTTCGCGCTCGCGTTTCCGGTAATGGTCTGGCCGAAGGAATTGCCCGTGAGGGCGATGGCGCCTGCCGCACCCGAAGCCGAGAGGCTTTCGATCGAGGAGCCGAGCGTGAGCGCATAGCTCCTGCTCGCGACGACCTGGTCCCGCCCCTGGCCGATCAGTTCGATGACCGCGTCGCCGGCGTTGTCGACATAATACCGGTCGTTGCCGGTCCCGCCCACGAGGTCGTCCGCCCCGCCGCGGCCGTTGAGGACGTCGTCGCCCGCAAAGCCTTCGAGCGTGTCGGCGGCACTGCCGCCGGTGATCACGTCGGCGCCGCCCAACATGACCGCGAGAGCGATATCGATGTCGTCCCAGTCCACCCAATCCAGAAAGCGGCCCATATCGACGTCGAGACCGCGGATCGAGAAGGCGAGCGAACCGCGCTGGTAGTGATTGATGGCGGTCAGATCCCCGCCGATCACCTCGTCGGTAAAAATGTGGTAAAGGAAGAAGCCTTGGTAATCGGTGAACGAGACGGAATCGTTCCGCGTCCGGAACAAGGTTCTGCCGGTGAGAAGGTCCTCGCCGTCCCAGAGGTAGGACAGGGTGAGTTCGTCCATCCTCAGCCCGAAGTTCGACCCGACCGTTAACGTCGCCATTCTACACTCCACTCTAGATCGTGCTACGTAGTAACGAAATTCCTTAACTAATGATGAAGGAACGCAATTTTATTCGGCCATGACCGGCACGGCATGAACGGAGTCGGGCGTGTGGGAGGCGGCGGACCGGTGCGCGCCCGAGGCATCGCCTGGTCGTCACGCAGTCAGCGTGCGCGAGTTCGCCCGTTCGAGCGAAAGAGGACTCCGGCCATGTCTCGCGGGCTCTTTCCGCTCCCCTGCGGCCTGGGGGAAGCGTCGGTCGTCCGAGACGTCAAGGACAGAGGTAGCCGCCCGCCCCGTCGGAGCCGCATCGCGTTCCGTTCGGCAGGATCACGCCGCCCGCTCCATCCGGGGTGGCGTAGGCGCCGTTCGGCAAGGTGAACCCGCCCGCGGCATCGCTCGCAACGACGGAGCCGTCGGGCAGGAGAAAGTTTCCGGCACCGTCAAAGGCGATGCGCCGACCCGCACCGGGCCGCGCACCCGCCGCCGCCTGCGGTTGAACGAGCGGCGCGGCCTGGACCACCCGACCCTGAGGCGCGGGCGGAATGCAGCCCGCGAGAGATATCGAGACGACGCAAACGGTCCAGAGCCTCATTGGCCTCTCCGAAAATCGTTGGTCGCGATTGTCGGTCTGCGCGGCGCCGGGTCAAGCCAGGCGGCGCGGTCGACCGAAGCCCGTTCCGCGCGGGCGCGCGGGCGGACGGGACCGGAAGCACGCGTCGTCGATGGGAGATCCGCGCGCTCCCGCTCAAAATCCGCGCGGGACCGGCTTCGCGCGAACCGCGCACGAAGCTGTGGATGAAAAACTCACGTCGAGCCGTACAATAAGCTTCCACTCGTGCCGTGGCCGGCTCCGATGTGCCTGGGATCGACTCAAAGAGCGATCGCGGTCGCTCACGAACGGCCTCGGATCGGACGCGAGGGACCTGTATCGTCGCTGAGGCTCGTCGTCGACGTTCGAGGCCGTTCGGCGTGCGGGCAGGGCGGTTGCATGGAGGACGGGGCGATCGCAAATCGGTGCGGCGTGGCAGCGCCGCGCCGGTGATCGCTGGAGGATCGCGGATGAAGAAAGCATCGGAATACCGGGAGCATGCCGTGGAGTGCCGCACCCTCGCGGCGCAGATGCAGGGTGAGCAGCGCAAGCAGCTTCTGGAAATGGCGAGGACCTGGGACAAGCTGGCCGACGACAGGTCGGACCTGATCCGCCGCCATCCCGAACTCGCCCTCAAAGGCGAGCACGGGGAGGAGATGCGCATCGCCAAAAAGGATTAGTGCGAGACGGCGCGGCCTTACCAAGAAGGATGACGGCGTGCGCGGAAACAGAGCTGCGCCCCTTCCTTTGGCGCCGGCGCGCGACCTGCGGGTGCCTTTTCGGCCCCGCGACAGGTTTGGCGGAAGAATAATCGACAAAGTTCTTTACCACAGTGGAACTGTCACGCTGTCTATGCATAAATGAGACTTACCGGCTCAATCTGCCCCCACGGGCCGGCACCTCCCAAGCGCCCCCTACCCCGGGCGCTTTTTTTCGACGTGTTGTCAGGACTGCTGCAAGCCGGGCCGGCGTTTTCGGGCAGAGCCACGGTTGCCGAAACGGACGATCGACCAAAGCGGCGACCGGACACGGAAAAACCCCGGGTGCGGCAGCACCCGGGGTTCGCCGAGCGGGCGCCCGACTTGAGGTGGAGGGGCTGGGGGGCTGAGGTTCCACCTCCGACAAAGAGTATACCGTCAGGACGTGGTCTCGTCTTCGCAGAGTTACCGAAAGGTTAACGCGATCGGGCGGCGAACCGAAAAGCGCAGGCGGCCCTGTGCCTTCGCGGCTACAGCCATCTGTGGACAAATCAGACACACAGGGATCTGTTCGATCGGAGGGGCTGGGGCTCGTCCGTGCGGACGAGGGCGCCCCGGTCGATGGCCGGGGCGCTCTTTTTTCGGAGGCGCGCGGGCATACGGGGCCGGGTTCCGCGGAAAAACGATCGCGGCGGCCGACCGCGATTTCGCGCCCGCTTTCGTCCACGACAGGCGTCAGCGAGCCGTCGGCAGCTTCGTGTGCCACCCTTCGTCGATCGCGCATCGTCTGCCGAGTGCCGGAGCTTTGTTCCTGTGCTTTCGCGGCTACAGCCTTCCGTAACGAAATGGACGACCATGGGCGTGCTGGCCGTACGCGAGCGGCTGGCCTCCCTCTAGGAACTTGGCGCCCCAGCCAGCCCGGCCGGGGCGTTTTTGTCTCCGAAGTCGAACCCCGGGTTGGCTCCGGAACGATCCGTCGAGATGAGGGAACGCCGGATCGCCCGGCCTTGGCGGTTCCGCAGCCCTTCGCACCCGATCCCGCCGCGAGCCGTTCCGTCGCGGGCCGGCGCGCCTTCGCCGCACCGGCCACGCATGCGGCAACCGTCAGCCATCGCAGACCCAGAGCCGGCGGACCAACACTCGACCCCGGGGCGCCACGTAACGGCGCCGAACCAAGTAGCAGTCCTGGCTTGCGCCGTCGTACGGATCGTCATAGCCGTAGGCGGGGTAGCCGTAGCCGTAGCCGTAGGAGGCGATGGAACCGAGCGCCAAGCCGCCGATCAATCCGGCGGCGAGCGCCCCGCCGTAATGCGGCCGGCGATAATAGCGGCCGTAGTACGGGTAGCGAAAACCGCGCCCGTAATAGCCGCCGTAGAACGGCCGATAGGCGCCGCCGTATCGACCGAAGCCGGGCCGGCCGATCACCCCGGGGCGATAGCCGTACCCAAACCCGGGGCGGCCGACGCCGCCGGGGCGATAGGCGATGCCGGGCCGGGCGATCGCGGCGGGGCGAAAGCCAAGCCCGCCGGCCGGATGTCCTATCGCGCGGGGATATCCTCCGATTCCGCCGCGCATGCCGCCGCCGAAGCCTGCGCCGCCGAAGCCTGCGCCGCCGCCGCCGCCCATCATGGGCGGACGGACGATGCCGACAGGTCCCTGGGCCGATGCTTCCACCGGTCCCAGGATCACCGCGGCAGCAAGAGCACCAAGTGCCGTGAGAACCGTCTTCATCGGTCGTCTCCCTCTCGCTATTCTGAACGCGTTTGTTGCTTCAGCGGGTCGAATTTCCAAAAGTATCGCTCGCTTGGTCTAAATCTCAAGGAATTCCGAAGCGGAAGGGTTAAACGTCTTCGACAAGCAACACCCTTGTCGGTCCGCCACCGAAATGGCCTCGTCGATAAGGAGATTGACAGGTGTTCCACCGCCAGCAACGGGGCCGCGGGCGCGTCCAGGGGGACGGGCGCTTCACGACGCTCCCTCGGACGGGCGCGGCCGATCGTACCGTCATGCGCTCACCCGCGGATCGATGAGAGCCGAGACGACGACGAGCGTGAGCGTAGAGTCCAGAATGTTCCAGAAATACAATAGTGTGAAGGATGTTACTTGAATACGTCGACCGCCGTCGTGCGCTAGGGTGCGCGCCGGTAAGGAGCAGCCGCGCGATGGACGATCATGATCAGGCCGGCTGGAGCACCGGAGCCAAGCCGCGCGGGCGCGATCTCGGCCTCCCGTTTCCCGGCACGCCAGGTCCTCATAACGCGATCACCGATGTGGCGGGCGTCGAGGTCGGATACGCCACGCTCGTCGAGGATCCCGCTCCGGGCAGCGCCGAAGGCCCGGCGCGCACGGGCGTCACCGTGGTGCTCCCCCGCGGCCGGTCGGGGCCGATCACCGCACCCGTTTGGGCGGGCTTTCATTCGCTCAACGGCAACGGCGAGATGACCGGCACGCATTGGATCAAGGAGGCCGGCTACTTCGTGGGCCCGGTCGGGATCACCAACACGCACAGCCTCGGCACCGTGCACCAGGCCTTCATCCGCTGGATCACCCGCCGCCTCGGCCCGGAGCTCGGGGCCTATACCTGGCTGCTGCCCGTCGTGGGTGAGACTTGCGACGCGTACCTCAACGACATGAACGCCTTCCATGTCACCGAGGCGCACGTCCTCGAGGCGATCGAATCGGCGTCCGTCGGGCCGATCGCGGAAGGCAATGTCGGCGGCGGCACCGGCATGATCTGCTTCGAGTTCAAGGGCGGCACCGGAACCTCCTCTCGCCGGGTCGAGATCTGCGGCGAAAGCTACACCATCGGTTGCCTCGTGCAGGCGAACTTCGGCCTGCGGCCGCTTCTCAAGATCCTCGGCGTGCCGGTGGGCGAGCACCTGACCTCGAACCGGCTCTGGTCCGACGAGCAGGGCTCGATCATCGCGGTGGTCGCGACCGACGCGCCGCTGATGCCGACGCAGCTCGAACGAATCGCCCGGCGCGCCGGGCTCGGCATCGGGCGGACCGGGACCCCGTCCGGCGACGGCTCGGGCGATCTGTGCCTCGCCTTCTCGACCGCCAACCTGCTCGAGCCGGCGCGCGGCGCCCCGACCCGGGCCGAGACGCTTCGCTTCCTCCCCAACGACCGCCTGAACGGCCTCTTCGAGGCGACCGCGCAGGCGGTCGAGGAAGCCATCGTCAACGCCATGCTGGGCGCGCGCACCATGGTGGGGCGCGAGGGTCGCCGCGTCGCGGCCCTCGACCCCGAAGCCCTGCGCGAGGTCATGCGATCCTACGGACGATTGCTCGCATGACGCGCACGGCGCTCTGCAAGGGCGGCCCCGAGCCGATCCCCTTCGTGCAGAAGATCCGCGACCGTCAGACCACCTTCTCGCGGGCCGAGAGCGCGATCGCGGCCTATCTCGTCTCCCATGTTCGGGAGATCCCGTTCGAAACCGCGGCCTCGATCTCGCGCACTCTCGGGGTGAGCCCCATGACGTGGCGCGGCCTGCCCCGGCCTCGCGAAAGGCCTTGATGCGGCGCGGCGATCGCTCGGGAGCGTTGTGAACGAGAGTCCGCGCGACCCGCGGCGGACGCCGAAGCCTGTCGTCCATGCCGGTCCTGTCGGCATCAAGACGCTCAGGCGTTCGTATGAGGGTGGCGGATCCGTCACAGGCCGCGCAAAAAAGGCCGGCCCCACAGAATATCGCAGGACCGTCGCCGCGTCCGAGCACATAAGGCGCTCGCCCATGGGGCGATTCTTCAATTGGTCGAGCAAGACCGAAGAGCGGTCGGCGTGCATCGGCAGTCCGCGGCTTATGTGGTACAGCCGCGGCAAAAGCGCGAAAGCGGACCGAATCCGAAGCGGCGGGGGGAGGATTGATGCGGGGTTTGTTCAGCACCCTGGTCGGGAAGCTGGCCGGCTTATCGACCGAGTCCGTCGATCGCGCAATCCACAGGTACTTCGGGCCGCTCGACCAAGCGCAACCGGGGCTGTCGCGACGGGTCAGCGCCTTTGTCGCCGGCGGCCGTGAGCTCTCGGTTCTGGCGACGCTCGCGACACCGGCGGTCCAGACGGCCTGGACTTCGCAGAGAATCCCCCGCGACAACCCCGTCCGCTCCCTTCTCGCGCCGAGGGCGATGGGGCGCTGGTCCGATATGGCGAGGTGATGGCGGCGTTGGAGCCGGCGCCGCCCAGCAGCCGGTGGATCACCCATGGCACCGCGCTTGCACCGGACTGGCTGCGTCATGCGGTGTCGGTCCGCGACAGCAAGGGGCCGACGTGTCCGGCCGAGCGACTGGCACGGATTGCCGCACGCGGCGGTGCCTCGCCGAGCGCCGTGCTCGACATCCTCTTCCATGCCGGGCCGAGCGTTGATCACAGGACCCAGCACAGCCTCGACAAATTCCCGGGCGCCGAGACCTGGCTTGCCGCCAACGTCGCGGCGGTGAGCGAGCATCAGGCCTCCCTCGACGCCCCGGCGCGCGTCGAACTCGCACAGGCGATCGGCCGGTTTGGGCTCGTCGAGCCTTATCTCGACCTCCTCGTCGCCTATGGCACCGCAACGGCGAAATCGGTGCGCGCCGCGGCCACGAAGGCGCTGACCGCGGCGCCGCTCGTTCGGCTCGTCGCCGTTCTCGACGCGCAATACGCCACAGCCAACCCCGGAACGCGCACCGAGCTTGTGACGCTGGCGCTCGGCGCTCTCGGGGCCGAGGCCCGCCCGCTCCTCGCGGTCTGGAGCGAGAGCGAGGGCAACACACGCGTATGCCACGCGATCGAGCAGGGACTCGCCGGCATCGCGGCAAGCGAGGACGGCCGCGCCGACTCGGGCCGCCGGAGGGCGCCTATGTCGCGCTCGACGGTACCACGGTGGCGCTGCCGCCGCGCGTGAAGACATCCGAGCCCTCGAGCCTCCCGGCCGAGGTTTACGAGCTGCTGCGCCCGTCGATCGACAGCTACAACGCCCGCGTCCGCGATTTGCAAGAGGCGTACCGAAAGGAGAAGCATCACTGGAGCCGATCGTGGTCGCTCATCGATTCGACGGAGCTGGACGACTTCCGGCGGATCCTCGAGGGCAAGAAGCGGTCCTTACTTGCGGGCATGCGGCGCGCCGGCCTAAGCGAACTGCACTGGGGCAACGCGGCACTCAAATTCGACCGCTCGGGGATCGCTGCCTTTTACGCCCATCCCGCGGTGACGCTGCGTCACCTCGTCTCGACTCTCCTTGCTGAGAACGGCCAGCGCTTCTGGTGGGCGATCGGGGACATGGCGGGCGACCCCCGGGCGCTCGAGCTGCGCCGACGGCTCCGCTCGGCCAGCGACGTCCAGGAGCTTGCCGATCTCTGGGTGGAAATGGGAGGGAGGCCCCCGGCCGCCGAATATCTCGAGACGAGCTGGGACGAACTGCCCACTGGCCTCGACCGCTCGCTCCTCTGGCCGCTCGTCGCCCAGTCGTTCGCGTTGATCGACGAGGCGCTCGGGATGCGGCCGCAATCGGGCAAGACCCCGCTATCGGCGTCGCGCGCGCTCGACCTGCTCGCCCTGCTGCCCAAGGTGCCGCATCGCTACCAGCTGCCCCTGATGACGCTGGCGATCGGCTCGCAAAAGGCGCTACGCCAGCGGGCGCGCGACCTGCTCGCCGGCGCCCCCGATATCGACGCCGCGATCGAGACGCTGCTGTCCGATGGCAAGGGCGAGGCGCGCGCCGGTGCCGCGGACTGGCTGGCGGCGCGCGGCGCCAAGGCAAGCATCCCGGCGCTGCGCAAGGCGTTGAGAAAGGAGAAGGGTGACGCGCCCCGCGCTGCGATCATCACCGCGCTGGAGCGGCTCGGCGACGACGTGTCCGACTGCTTCGACCCCGCCGGCCTGCTCGCCGAGGCCACGGCCGGGCTCGGCAAGGCGTCGACCAAGGGCCTCGAGTGGTTCCCGTTCGACCTGCTGCCGCGGCTTGCCTGGGCGGACGGGCCGCCGGTCGAATCCGCCATCCTGCGATGGTGGGTGGTGCTGGCGCACAAGCTGAAGCAGCCGGGCGGCAACGCGCTGCTCGACTTGTGGCTCGACCGCTTGAAGCCCGAAGACGCGCGGCGCCTCGGCGGCTTCGTGCTGCGGAGCTGGACCGAGCACGAACTCGCGCACCGCCGGCGAGGACGCTGCCAACGCCTATGCGGCGGCGCATGTCGACGCGCAGCTCCGGCAGAACCAGCACTGGGCGCGCCAGAATCCGGGCTATGCCGACTATTATGTCACCGACCGCGACAAGCTGTTCGCGCAGCTGAAGCGCCAAAAGCTCGGCGAGTATTTGGGCAGCGCCGTCGAGAGCAAGGGCATCCTCGCCCTCGCCAGCCGTGCCGAGGGCGCGGATGCCGCTGCGGTGGCGCGCGCCTATCTCAAGAACCACGGCTCGCGCATCTCGCAGGCCAAGGCCGTGCTCGACGCGCTCGCCGCCAATCCGGCGCCGGAGGCGATCCAGGTTGTGCTGGCGACCGCCAATCGCTTCAAGGCGCGCACCGTGCAGGAGCATGCTGGAGGTCTCGTCTCGGGGATTGCCGAGCGGCGCGGCTGGACCGCGCCGGAGCTCGCCGACCGCACCATCCCGACGGCCGGTCTCGACCCGCGCGGCGCGATGGAACTCGACTGCGGCGAGGGACGTGTCTACCGCCTCGCACTCGACGCCTCGGATGCTCCGGTGCTGCTCAACGCCGCCGGCCAGCCCGTCAAGGCGCTTCCCGCGGCGCGCGACGAGACCGAGAAGCCGCTGATCGACACCGCGAAGAAGCAGCTCGCGACGGCGAGGAAGGAGCTGAAGCAGGTGCTCGCCGGGCAGACCGAACGGCTCTACGAGGCGATGTGCCTGTCCCGCCGCTGGCCATCCGAAGACTGGGAGCGCCACCTCCTGCGTCATCCCATCGTCGGCCGGCTGCTGCGCCGGCTCGTCTGGATGGGCCTCGACGCGGACGGCAGACATGTCGCCCTGCTGCGGCCGCTCGACGACGGCAGCCTCAGCGACGCCGACGACCGGGGCGTCGACATCGCCAGGTTCGCTCAGGTCCAGCTCGCGCACAGCCACCTCGTCGCCGACGCGGTCGCCGAGGCCTGGCGCACCCACCTCGCGGACTACGAGGTGGCCGCGCCGTTCGAGCAGTTCGCGCGCGACCTGCCGCGCCTCGACGACAAGGACCGCGCCTCGACGACGATCGACGAGCGCATGGACAAAACCGCCCGGAGTCGGTAGCAGCGAGCGCCGGCGCGTCCGCTGTCCGGCACTTCGCAAGATCAGCACGGTTCTGTGCGCCGAACTCTCTTCGCGAGTCGTCGAGGATGAGCTTGGCTGCGGACGGCACGGCCCGCGCGGAAGCGTCGGGACCGGCCGACCGGATGTCAGGATCTGTCGCAAGACATGACGCTCTACGCCCTCAAGCCCGCCTTTCAGTCCTGGTTGCGGCCAATGGTGGCGCGCTTGGCTGCCGCCGGCGTGACGGCGAATGAAGTGACGGTCACCGCGATGGTCGGCTCCTGCCTCGTGGGAGCGGTAGCGCTCGTCACCGAGAGTCGGGCAGCGTTTCTCGCGATTCCGACTTGGCTGGTCCTCCGCATGGCCCTGAACGCCATCGACGGCATGCTGGCCCGGGAGCACGGCCAGCGCAGCCGCCTCGGGGCCTGCTTGAACGAGATCGGCGACGTCGTGTCAGATGCCGCGCTCTATGCCCCCTTCGCGGCTCTGCCCGCTCTCGGCACCGGCCCCGTGGCTCTGGTGATCGGCCTTGCGCTGCTCTCGGAGTTCGCCGGCGTCCTCGGACCGATGATCGGGGCGTCGCGGCGCTATGACGGCCCGCTCGGCAAGAGCGACCGGGCTCTCCTGGCCGGTGCCTTCGCGGCCTGGATCGGGTTCGGCGGCGCCGTCGCTTCTTGGGCGGCCGTCGGACTTTGGCTCGTCGTGCCGCTCCTCGGTTTCACGGCCGTGAACCGGGTGCGGGGGGCGCTGTCCGAAACCCGGTTCGACTCCCGCCGCGCCGTCCCTCCCATGACCGCCGTCGCGCCGCCAGCCACTTTCACCCGGCCCGTCCACGAAGGGACGTTCACGACCCATGACGGCGTCGCGCTCTTCTACCGCCACTGGCCCGCCGTCTCGGCAGTGACCGAGGGCGCCGTCCTTCTTTTCCATCGCGGCCACGAGCATTCGGGCCGCGTCGCTCATCTGCCGGACGAGTTCGATTTGCCCGGCCACGCCTTTTTCGCCTGGGACGCGAGAGGCCATGGCCGCTCTCCGGGGCGGCGGGGCTTCAGCCCCGGCGTCGATGCCTCGGTGCGGGACGTCCAGACCTTTGTCGACCACATCGCGGCACAGCACGGCATCGCCTCGAGGACATCGCCGTCGTGGCCCAGAGCGTCGGCGCCGTGCTCGCGGCGACCTGGGCGCACGACTACGCCCCGAAGATCCGCGCGATGGTGCTCGCCTCGCCGGCCTTCGCGGTGAAGCTCTACGTGCCGTTCGCCCGCCCGGGCCTGCGTCTCCTCCGTGGGCTTCGCGGCGACTTCGCGGTGAACTCCTACGTGAAGTCCGGCCTCCTGACCATGATCTGGCGCGCCAAGCCTCCTTCGACGCCGATCCGCTCATCACCCGCCCGATCTCGGTCAACATGCTGCTGGGGCTGCACGAGACCGCCAAGCGCGTCGTCGCCGACGCGGGAGCGATCAGGATCCCGACGCAGCTCCTGATCTCAGGCGCGGATTTCGTCGTGCGCCACGGCCCCCAGCATCGGTTCTTCGAGCGCCTGGCCTCGCCCGTGAAGGAGCGCCACGTGCTGCCGGGCTTCTTCCACGATACCCTCGGCGAACGGGATCGGGCGTCCGCCGTCGCGCGGGCGCGCGCCTTCCTGATCGCGTGTTTCGCCGGGCCGCCGCCGGATCGCGGTGAACTCCTGCGGGCCCACCGGACGGGCTACACGCGCGACGAGGCCGACCGCCTCGCGACGCCCTTGTCGATTGCTTCTCCACGGGGGGCCGCGTGGGGGTTGGTCCGGCTCGGCTTGAAAGTCGGCGGCGTCGTCTCCGACGGGATTCGTCTCGGGCACCGGACCGGCTTCGAACTAGGCTCGACCTTGGACTATGTCTACCGTGA
This sequence comes from uncultured Alphaproteobacteria bacterium, assembly GCA_963800985.1. Lineage (GTDB taxonomy): Bacteria > Pseudomonadota > Alphaproteobacteria > Rhizobiales > Beijerinckiaceae > Microvirga. The sequence goes on from CAWDDI010000033.1 coordinate 459,770, forward strand.
CGAAGCGAAGGGTCTTGGGCCCGGCGGCCGCCTCGTCGACCGCGCCTATCTGAACGCCATCGGGTGGCGGGGCATACGGCGCCGCAAGCTCCACGTCGAGGAGCTGATCCGCGAGGGAATCGACCGGGTCGCCGCGGCCGGGCTGCCGGTCCACGAGGGAGCTCGGGACTCCTCGATGAAGCGCGGATCGGGAGGTCCGCCGTGGTGCGGTCCGGCGGCGCACGACGGCTTATCCGTCGGGCAGGCGGTCTCGCTCGCCCTCCAGGCGCTGTGCCTCGTCACGGCAGGGGCGGCGAGCCTGTCGGACCTGCGCGCCGACCGACGGGAGGCGGCGCTCGGCTTGACGTCAACCCTCGTTCCCGCGTGGGAGCCTGGTGCGGTCGCGCATTCGCCCGCGAGGGCGCGGCCCCTCGCGGCCCCGATAAAGATCGAGACGGCAGCGACGGCTGGTGCCTTGCACCAGGCTTCAGCCAAGCTGCACCCTCTCCGAACGGGGACCGCCGCGGACCGCTCCGATGACAGGTGACGTCGCCCGGGCGGGGCGGTGCCACGCTCCCCGCGAAGGCCCGGCGATGATCGACGCGATCCTCGCCACTGGCGTGGCCCTCTTCGCCCGCGCGGTCACGGGGGTCCGCGGGAACTGGCTCGGCTGTACCCCGTAGCCCTCCCGGCGGGTCTATTACGCCAATCACGCGAGCCATGGCGACTTCGTCCTGGTCTGGTCCGTCCTGCCGCCTGCGCTGCGACGGGCCACCCGGCCCGTGGCGGCGGCTCGATACTGGCGCGCCAGGCGGATCGCGGCGTTTCTCGGCCAGAACGTTGATCCGAGCGGTCGTGATCGACCGGACCCGCGCCGAACCGGGACGTGATCCCGTGGCGCAGTCATGGCGCAGGCGCTCCCGGGAAGGAACGTCGCTGATCATGTTCCGGAAGGCACGAGCAACACCACCGACGCGCCGCTGCTTCCGTTCAAGGCCGGGCTCTATCGCCTCGCGCGGGCCGGCCGACGGTCGGAATCGTGCCGGTCTGGATCGAGAACCTCAATCGGGTGATGCCGAAAGGCGAGGTGTTGCCGGTGCCGCTCCTTTGTTCCGTGACCTTCGGGGCGCCGCTAAGCCGCGCACGGGCGAGGAAACGGCCACATTCCTGGCGCGAGCCCGGGACGCGCCCTCGCCTCGCGCTCGATGCGGGGATCGACCATGACGCTCGATGTCCAACCGACCCTGCTTCTCCCGGCGTCGGGGGCCCCTCGCCTCGCCTCCCTCGTCGGCTTCACTCTCGCACCGCCGCTCCCTCGAGGCAGGCCCCAGTCCGGTCGACAACCTCAACGCCCGGATCAAGGCCTGGTGGGTCATGGTGGCGGTGATCGCCATCGCCTTCGCGTTCGGGAAGGCGGGGGTGACCTCCTGTTCGCCTTCACGTCGTTCGCTGCCTGCGCGAGTTCCTGACGCTGACGCCGGACCCGCCGGGCGACCACTTGGCTCTTGCGGGTGTGTTCCTCGTCGTGCTGCCCATCCAGTACTGGCTCGTTTGGATCGAGTGGTACGGCCTCTACTCGATCTTCATCCCGGTCTACGTCTTTCTGCTCCTCCCGATCATCGCGGCCCTGTGGGGCGACACCACCCCTTCCTGGCCCGGGTCGCCGAGTGCAATGGGCATTGATGATCTGCGTTTTCTGCATCTCCCATATGCCGGCGCTGTCTGAGCTTTGAGATCCCAGGCTATGACGGCCGCAACATCCTCCTCATCGCCTATTTCGTGATGGTCGTGCAGTCGAGCGACGTGCTGCAATACGTCTGGGCAAGCTCATCGGGCGCAGCAAGATCGCGCCCGACCCTGTCGCCGTCGAAGACCCCGGGAGGGTCTCCTCGGTGGCGCCGGAGCGCGACGCTGTTCGGCGCGGCGCTCTGGTGGGTGACCCCGTTCACGCCGCTCCATGCGGCCGCGTTGGCGCGGTCATCACGCTCATGGGATTCCGCGGCGGCCTCGTGATGTCGGCGATCAAGCGCGACCGCGGCGTGAAGGACTGGGGCCCCTGATCGAAGGTCATGGCGGGATGATCGATCGGCTGGATTCGGTGGTGTTCTCCGCGCCGTTTTTTTTCCATCTCGTGCGGTATTGGTGGACCCCTTAGCAGCGACGAGAGAGACGCTCTCCGGAGACGTATCGGAACGAGGATGAGCTCGGGAGATGATGAGCCTGAAGCTCGAGGGCCGGCCGTCCACCTCGCGGCTGTCTACGCTCGTCGAGCTGATCGGAGCGGGCATGAACGTCTCGGGCAAGCTCGCGAGCCACGCCAAGCAGCAGATCACCCGCGGCTTGCGGATAGAAATCACAGCCCGTTGCCGTCTAGCTGTGACAACGCTGTGATGGATTGGCCTGCTCGAGGCTCGTCAAAGGAATGCCGGGCGAAGCAGGCGAAACCTACGCTTCACGATAGTTCGACCGCTGGTGGAGCTGAGGGGATTCGAACCCCTGACCTCTGCAGTGCGATTGCAGCGCTCTCCCATCTGAGCTACAGCCCCGGCCGCGTCGCGGCGGCGCCATGGGAACGCTGCCGGCCTGAGGCCGGCCTTTTAGGCTTGCGGGCTTGCGCCTGTCAATTGCCGCACGAGGCCCGTCGGCGCCGCAAGGCTTTTCGCGCGGCTCGGGTTGTTCCGCCGCGTCCGGGACGTTAAGTCACGCGTGCCGACCATCCGGCTCGAGTGTCTCCTGGATCCCATGCGCGCGCTTCTCGACGTCATCCTTCTCGCCCTCAACCTTTATACCTGGCTCATCATCGCGGCCGCGATCCTGAGCTGGCTCGTGGCGTTCAACGTCGTGAACACCCGAAACGACGTGGTGCGCTCGATCGGCCGTTTCCTCGAGGCCGTGACCGAGCCGGCCTTGCGGCCGATCCGCAGGTTGCTGCCGAACCTCGGCGGGATCGACGTTTCGCCGATCATCCTGCTGCTGATCATCTTCTTCATCGAGCGGCTGATCATCTACTACATCTATCCGGTCGCGTTCTGATGCCGGCCGACCCGGCGCCCTGGCGCGCGGTCGCGGGCGGTCTCGAGATCCGGGTGCGCGTGACCCCGCGGGGCGGGCGGGACGGCATCGAGGGCGTCGAGGCCCTCTCGGACGGCCGAAGCGTCCTCAAGGTGCGGGTCCGGGCGGCGCCCGAGGCCGGGGCCGCCAACGAGGCGGTGCGACGGGTGCTCGCGAAGTCGCTCGGCCTGCCCGCCGCGGCGGTGAACCTGCAGGCCGGCGCGGCCGCCCGCGTGAAGACCTTTCGAATCGTCGGCGATCCCCGGCGTTCGGCCGCGGCGCTCGCCGATCTCGCCGCGGGGCGCGCATGAGCGCGGCGCTGATCGACGGAAGGACGTTGGCGGCGGCCCTGCGCGCCCGCATCGGCGAGGCGGTCGCCCGGCTCTCCGCGGCGGGCGCTACGCCCGGCCTCGCGGTGGTGCTGCTCGGCGAGGATGCCGCGAGCCGTATCTACGTGCGCAGCAAGGTGCGACAGACCGTGGAAGCCGGGATGCGCTCCTTCGATCACACCCTCCGGGCGGCGACGAGCGAGGCCGAGCTCCTGGCGCTCGTCGACAAGCTCAACGACGATCCGCAGATCGACGGCATCCTCGTGCAGCTGCCGCTGCCGCCGCACGTCGATGCCCGGAAGGTCGTCGCGGCGATCGACCCCGGCAAGGACGTCGACGGCTTCCATCCCCTGAACGCGGGCCGCCTCCTCGCCGGTGCTGCGGGATTCGTGCCCTGCACGCCGCTCGGCTGCCTGCTCCTGGTCAAATCCGTGAAGCGCGATCTCGCCGGGCTCGAGGCGGTCGTGATCGGCCGCTCCACGATCGTCGGGAAGCCCATGGCGCAGTTGCTGCTCGGTCAGGATTGCACCGTCACCATGGCGCATTCGAGGACGAGGGATCTCCCCGGCGTCTGCCGTCGCGCGGACGTCCTGGTCGCCGCGGCCGGCCGGCCCGAGCTCGTGCGCGGCGACTGGATCAAGCCCGGCGCCATCGTGATCGACGTCGGCGTGAACCGGGTGCCCGCCGCGGACCCGGGCGCGTCGCGCATCGTCGGGGACGTCGCTTTCGCGGAGGCGGTCGGCGTCGCCTCGGCGATCACCCCGGTGCCGGGCGGCGTCGGGCCGATGACGATCGCATGCCTCCTGCGCAACACGCTCGAAGCCGCCTGCCTGAGACGCGGCATCGCGATGCCGCCCCTCGAGGACTCCGGAGCCGATCGATGAAGACCAACCCCGGCAACTTCTTCGAGGATTTCCGCGTCGGTCGGACGATCCGCCACGCCACGCCGCGCACCGTCACGGCGGCCGATGCGACGCTCTACACGGCGCTTTACGGCTCGCGCTTCGCGGTGCAGTCCGCCGATGCGTTCGCGCGCAGTCTCGGGTATCCGCGAAGTCCGCTCGACGACTGGCTCGTCTTCCATGTGGTCTTCGGAAAGACGGTGCCCGACATCTCCCTCAACGCCGTGGCGAACCTCGGCTATGCCGACGGGCGCTTTCTCAAGCCGGTTTATCCCGGCACGTCGCTGTCCGCGGTTTCGGAGGTGATCGGCCTGAAGGAGAGCTCCAACGGCAGGACCGGCGTGGTCTATGTCCGCTCGACCGGTTTCGACGAGGCCGGCGAGGCCGTGCTCACCTATTGCCGCTGGGTGCTCGTCAACAAGCGCGACCCGGGCGGCGAGGGGCCGGCTGACCATGTGCCCGATCTCCCCCGGGTGGTCGATCCGGCCGAGCTCGGCCGCGCGTGCCCGGTCCTCGACACGGGGGCTTATGATGCGGCGCTGGCGGGAAGTCCCTATCGCTTTGGCGACTACCAGAGCGGCGAGCGCATCGACCATGTCGACGGGATGACGGTCGAGGAGGCCGAGCACCAGCTCGCGACCCGGCTCTTCCAGAACACCGCGAAGGTCCATTTCGACCAGCATGCCGCCGCGAAGGGCCGCTTCCAGCGCCGGCTGGTTTACGGCGGGCACGTGATCTCGCTGGCGCGGGCGCTCTCCTTCAACGGACTCGCCAACGCCTTCCACGTGTCGGCCATCAACGGCGGCCGGCACGTGGCGCCGCTGTTTGCCGGCGACACCGTCTATGCCTGGAGCGAGGTTCTGGACCGGTCCGAACTGCCCGGCCGCAGCGATGTCGGGGCGCTGCGGCTGCGCACCGTGGCGACAAAGAACCGGCCCTGTGCGGATTTCCCGCTCAAGTCGGGCGAGGACTACGATCCGGCCGTGATCCTCGACCTCGATACCTGGGTTCTGGTGCCGCGGTAGGTGGGTCGATGGGGTAGGATGGGGGAGTCCTCATCCCTCCCCCAATACCTACTCCCCAATCCCCCCTCCCAGCGCTCCGCCGGGTCCGCCTACGCCGCGAGCTGCCGCAGGACGTAATGCAGAATGCCGCCGCTGCGGAAGTACTCGAGCTCGTCGAGCGTATCGATCCGGCACACGAGCGGCACCTTCCGCACCGTTCCGTCGGCCGACGCGATCTCGGCGGTGAGCCGCTGGCGCGGCTTGAGGTCGGCGGAAAGGCCGCGGATCGTGACCTGCTCGTCGCCCTTGAGGCCGAGCGACTGCCAGGAGGTGTCGTCCTCGAAGACCAGCGGCACGACCCCCATGCCGACGAGGTTCGAGCGGTGGATGCGCTCGAACGACTCTCGGCGATGACGGCGCGGATGCCGAGCAGGCTCGTGCCCTTGGCGGCCCAGTCGCGGGACGAGCCGGTGCCGTATTCCTTGCCCGCGAAGACGACGAGCGGCACGCCTTCCGTCTGGTAGCGCATGGCGGCGTCGTAGATGAACATCCGTTCGCCCGACGGCTGGTGGATCGTGTAACCCGCCCTCGACCGCGTTGCCGCTCTCGTCCTTCACCATCTGGTTCTTGATGCGGATGTTCGCGAAGGTGCCGCGCATCATGACTTCGTGGTTGCCGCGCCTCGTGCCGTACTGGTTGAAGTCCTTTTGCTCGACGCCGTGGTCGAGGAGGTACTTCCCGGCCGGCGAGTTCGCCCGGATGTTGCCGGCGGGCGAGATGTGGTCGGTGGTGATGGAATTCCCGAACAGACCGAGGATGCGCGCGTCGACGACCTCCGCGACGGCTTTCGGCTGCTTGGTCATGCCCTCGAAATAGGGCGGGTTCTGCACGTAGGTCGATCCGGCGTCCCATTCGAAGGTGAGGCCGCCCGAGACGTCGACGCCGCGCCAGCGCTCGTCGCCCGTGAAAACGTCGGCATAGCGGGTCTTGAACAGCTCGCTCGTCACCGTGCGGTCGATGAGGTCCTGGATCTCGGCCGAGGTCGGCCAGATGTCGCTGCAGGTACACGGGCTTGCCGTCGGAGCCGGTCCCGAGCGGCTCGTTGACGATGTCGACCAGCATCGAGCCCGCGAGCGCGTAGGCGACGACGAGCGGCGGCGAGGCGAGATAGTTCGCCCGCACGTCCGGGTTGACCCGGCCCTCGAAGTTGCGGTTGCCGGAGAGCACCGAGCAGACCACGAGGTCGTTGTCGTTGACGGCCTTCGAGACCTCCGGGATCAGCGGCCCGGAATTGCCGATGCAGGAGCCGCAGCCGAAGCCGACGAGATTGAATCCGAGCGCGTCGAGGTCCTTCTGGAGATCCGCCTTCCGGAAGTACTCGGCGACCACCTGGGAGCCCGGGGCGGTCGAGGTCTTCACCCATGGCTTCGGCTTCAGGCCCTTCCTGACGGCGTTGCGGGCCAGAAGTCCGGCGCCGATCATCACGCTCGGATTCGAGGTGTTGGTGCAGGACGTGATCGCGGCGAGCACCACGTCGCCGTGGCCGAGATCGTAGTTGGTGCCCTCGACCTTGTACGCGCTGGCCGAGCTCGGCGGCCTTGCGGAACTCCGCGTCCATCGCGGTCGATGAACTCGGCCTTGGCGTCGTCGAGGGGCACCCGGTCCTGCGGCCGCTTCGGGCCCGCGAGGGAGGGCCGCACGTCGGCGAGGTCGAGCTCGAGCGTGTCGGTGAAGACCGGATCCGGCGTGTCGGCGGTGCGCCACATGCCCTGGGCCTTGCGCATAGGCCTCGACGAGCGCGATGCGCTCGGGCGTGCGGCTCGTCGTCCGCAGATACTGCATGGTCTTCTCATCGATCGGGAAGAAGCCGCAGGTGGCGCCGTATTCCGGGGCCATGTTGCCGATGGTGGCGCGATCCGCGACGGTCATGTCGGTGAGGCCGGGGCCGTAGAACTCGACGAACTTGCCGACGACGCCCTTCTTGCGCAGCATCTGCGTCACGGTGAGCACCAGGTCGGTGGCGGTGACGCCCTCGCGCAGCTTGCCCGTCAGCTTGAAGCCGATCACCTCCGGGATGAGCATGGAGACCGGCTGGCCGAGCATCGCGGCCTCCGCCTCGATGCCGCCGACGCCCCAGCCGAGCACCGCGAGGCCGTTCACCATGGTGGTGTGCGAATCGGTGCCGACCAGCGTGTCGGGGTAGGCGATCTCGGGTCGCGTCCGCCTCGTTCTTGCGGGTCCAGACGGTCTGCGACAGGAACTCCAGGTTGACCTGGTGGCAGATGCCGGTTCCCGGCGGCACGACCGAGAAGTTCGCGAAGGCGGTCTGGCCCCATTTCAGGAACCGATAGCGCTCGCGCGTTGCGCTCGTATTCGAACTCGACGTTGCGCTTCAACGCCAGGGGCGTGCCGAACTCGTCGGTCACGACACCGAATGGTCGATCACGAGATCGACCGGGACCAGCGGGTTGATCTTGCGCGGATCGCCGCCGAGGTTCTTCATGGCGTCGCGCATGGCCGCAAGGTCGACCACCGCGGGCACGCCCGTGAAGTCCTGCATCAGGACGCGAGCCGGGCGATAGGCGATTTCCTTCTCGGCCTTGCCGCGATTGTCGAGCCACGCGGCCATCGCCTCGATATCGGCCTTGGTGACGGTGCGGCCGTCCTCGTAGCGCAGCAGGTTCTCGAGCAGCACCTTCATGGAGAAGGGCAGCTTGGAGACGCCCTTGAGGCCGTTCTTCTCGGCCTCCGCCAGGGAGTAATAGGTGTAGGTGCTTGTCGCCGACCTGGAGCGTCTGGCAGGCCTTGAAGCTGTCGGGATGCGTCACGGGCTGATCCTCGCGAGCGGTTTCAAACGAACGGTTGTTCGGCCGAATGCGCGGTAAGCGCGCGCCGCTCCGGGGGCGCCCGGATGGGGAGGAAGCGCGCGAAGCGGATTGGACGCCTTGGCGCGCGGCGCAGCCGAGGGTGCTATAGATCATTTCGCGCGCCCCGCTACAGGGTTTGGAACAGTTCTGAGGTGGGATCATGGCAGGCGGGGTTCGAGGGTCGGTGCGGTTGATCGTCGTTGAGAACCTCGCCTGCCGCCGCTCGGGCCGCCTGATCTTCGATCGCCTTTCGTTCGCGCTCGCGGCAGGGGAAGCCTGCTGGTCACCGGGCGCAACGGCGCCGGCAAGTCGACGCCTGCTCGCGATTCTGGCCGGGCGCCTGCGGCCCGAGGCCGGCACCGTCGTGCTCGAGGGCGCGGGCGAGCGCACCCTGCCGGAATGCCTCCACGTCGTCGGCCACCATGACGGCCTTAAGACGGCGCTCACGGCGGAGGAAAACCTCGCCTTCGCGCAGCGACCTCCTCGGCGACCCCGCGCTGCCGCCGCGCGAGGCGCTCGAGCCGTGGGCCTCGGCCACGCCGCCGCGCTGCCGGTGGCCTACCTGTCCGCCGGCCAGCGCCGCCGCGTGGCGCTGGCCCGCCTGCTCGTGGCCGCCGCCCGTCTGGCTCCTGGACGAGCCGACGGCGGCTCTCGACGCGCGTCGCAGGAACGCTGCTGCGGACTGATGAGGGGCATCTGGCGAGCGGCGGGATGATCGTCGCGGCGACGCACCAGGCTCCGCTCGGCCTTGGCAGGCCAGGGAACTGAGCCGCTCGAGCGCGCGGCGCCTCTGCCCGAGGCCGGGCGGAGCTCGGGAGCCCGTGCCCTTCGCGCCCTGGTCGCGCGCGACCTGAAGCTCGCGCCCGGGTCGGCGGCTCGGGCGCGCTCGGGCTCGTGTTCTTCCTCATGATCGTGACGCTGGTGCCGTTCGCGCTCGGGCCCGACCTCAACCTCCTCGCCCGCATCGGGCCCGCGATCCTCTGGCTCGCGGCGGTGCTCGCCACCCTGATCGGCCTCGACCGGCTGTTCCAGGCCGACGAGGAGGACGGTTCCCTCGACCTCCTGCGCTGCGCGCCCGCGCCGCTCGAAGCCGTGGTTCTCGCCAAGGTGGTCGCCCACTGGCTCACGACGGGGCTGCCGCTCGCCCTCGCGGCGCCGCTGTTCGGGCTGCTCGTGGCGCTGACGCCGGCGGCCATGCCGCCATGGTGGCGACGCTTCTCGTCGGCACGCCGGCGCTCACCTTCATCGGCGCGATCGGCGCGGCGCTGACGGCCTCGCTGCGGCGCGGCGGCCTGATCCTCGCGATCCTTGTCCTGCCGCTGATGATCCCGACGCTGATCTTCGGGGTCTCCGCCGCGAACGCCGCGACGCGGCGGCACGATGCCCTTCCCGACGCCGTTCCTGATCCTCGCGGCGCTGTCGCTGATCGGCGGCGGTCGTCGGCACGCTCGGCGCCGCAGCGGCGCTTCGCTTCGGCGAGTGAGCGGCGGGCCGCCTCGCGGTCAGGGCTTCAGGTCGACCGCGAAAGCGTGCTCCAGCCCGGTCTTTCCGTCCCGCTCCAGCGCGTAGCGGGCGCGGTAGACGCCCGGGCGCCAGCCCGCGGCGGGGCGGCGGACGCCGCCGAACATCATCCACTGCGCCTTGTCGCTCTCGAGGGGCGGCACCTTGGCGTCGGCCAGCACCGCCCCGTCCGGCGCCGTCAGGGCGAGGCGCTGAACGTCGCCGGCCTTCAGCCCGATCGCCCGGACGAAGGCGACGAGGGCCGGCGACTCGGCGCCCACGCCGCCGCGCCCGGCGTCCCCGGATTCGATCGCCTCCATGGTCACGGGGCCGGGCGAGAAGCCCGCGTTGAGCACGGAACCGGCGGCGTAGGCGAGCGCGCGGGCGGCGGCCTCGTCCCAGAGCGGCGTCCCGGCGCCGCACGACCCGCCCTGCCTCGGGGGCGAAGGGGTCCACGACCCGGCCGTTCCGGCGCACGATGAAGTGAAGATGCGGGAACTCGGTCTCGCCCGACAGGCCGATCCGTCCGATCGGCCGCCCGGCCGCGACGGTTTCGCCCGGCCTCACGGCCACGCTGCCTTGCGCCATGTGGCAGTACTGGGTCTCCAGGCCGCCCGCATGGGCGATGACCACGGCGTTGCCGCATTCGGTCCCCTCGACCCGCTCCCGTCCCCCGACCCTGACGGAGATGTCCGGCACGCCGTCCCTCACGCGCAGGACCTGGCCATCGGCAGCCGCCAGCACGTCGACGCCGCGTTTCTGGTCCGCCAGCGTGGGGACCCGGATGTCGGTGCCGTCGTGTCCGTCGTAGCTCAGCGTGCCGCAGCGGTAGTCCCTGCGCGCCGGGCGACGGATCGCGGTCGACGTAGTACTGGACGAAGCAGGTTCGGTCCGACCTCGCAGGACGCGGGAACGCGCAGGCGCGGCGGCGGGACGGACGTCGCCTGAGCGGCGACCGGCTCCGGGAGAACCGCGGCCAAGCCGAGGCCGAGGACGACATGAAATGGCCAGCGGCGCTTGATTTGCCTCATTGCGAGCCTTCCCCCTCCTCGTTAAATCGACGCCATGACCCCGAACGCGCCGACACGGCGACCCGCTCCAGCGGTCCGGCCCGAAGCGGGCCGGTCCATGCTCCTGGAGCTCGCCAACCCGACCCGCTTCATGGGCCTGGCGAGCCGGATCCTGCCGTGGTGCGCGGGCCTCGCCGCGGTGCTGCTCGCGGTCGGGCCTCTATATGGCATGGTTCCTGGCGCCCGCCGACTACCAGCAGGGCGAGACCGTCCGGATCATGTTCCTGCACGTCCCCGCCGCATGGCTGTCCCTGTTCTTCTATACCGTCATGGCGACCTCGGCGCTGGGCACGCTGGTCTGGCGCCATCCGCTCGCGGACGTGTCGCAGAAGGCGGCCGCCCCGATCGGAGCCGCCTTCACGCTGATCTGCCTCGTCACCGGGTCGCTCTGGGGCAAGCCCATGTGGGGCACCTACTGGGTTTGGGACGCGCGCCTGACCTCGGTGCTCGTGCTGTTCCTGATGTATTGCGGCGTGCTCGCCCTGTGGCGGACGATCGACGAGCCCACGCGGGCCGCCCGTGCGGTGGCGATCCTCACCCTCGTCGGGGCCGTCAACGTGCCGATCGTCAAGTTCTCCGTCGACTGGTGGAACACGCTCCACCAGCCGGCCTCGGTGTTCCGGATGGACGGTCCGACCATCCATCCCTCCTTGCTCTATCCGCTCCTCGCGATGGCGCTCGCCTTCACGGTGATCGGATTGACGCTCCACCTCGCCGGGATGCGCACCGAGATCCTGCGCCGGCGCGTGCGCACGCTCACGATCCTCGAGGCCGAGCGTCTCGACCTGCAGGCGGCTTGAGGGACCGGGCGACATGGGACCGCACGCCAGCTTCATCGTCGCGGCCTACGCGGTGACCGCCCTGGTGCTCGCCGGGCTCGTTCTGCGCGCGTACTTCGATCACCGCGCGCAGACCCGCGCCCTGGCGGAGCTCGAGGTCGCGCGGCATCGGGCCGGAGGTCGCGTCGTGGCTGAGATGGCCGTGCCGGCCCGCACCCGGCTCATCTTCCTGCTGCCGGTCGTGATCTTTGCCGGGCTCGCGCTCCTGTTCCTGGTGCGCCTGCAGGGCGGCGACCCGTCCCAGGTGCCCTCGGCTCTGATCGGCCGGCCGGTCCCGGCCTTTTCCCTCGAGCCGCTCGAAGGCCTCGCGGCGCAGGGGCAGCCCGTGCCCGGCCTTGCGAGCGAGGACCTGAAGGGCCGCGTCACGGTGGTGAACGTGTGGGCCTCCTGGTGCGCCCCGTGCCGGGAGGAGCACCCGATCCTCATGGATCTCGCCCGCGATCCGTCCATCCGGGTCGTCGGCATCAACTACAAGGACAGGGCCGAGAACGCCCGGCGCTTCCTCGGCACCTTCGGGAACCCGTTCGCGGCCGTCGGCATCGACCCGAACGGGCGAACCGCCATCGACTGGGGCGTCTACGGAGTCCCGGAAACCTTCGTGATCGGCCCGGACGGCACCATTCGCCACAAGCAGATCGGACCGCTCACGCCGCAGACCATCGCGCCCTTCAAGGCGGCCCTGCGCCAAGCCTCGCGCTGAACCGCTCGTCTGCCTGCGTCCAGCGCCCGCACAGGGCTCGGTCGGTTTCAGGGCGGCCGGCGTCGGAAACCCGATCATGCGCAGGGCCGTCGGCTGAGACCATGCGCCATCGTCCCCCGGAGCGCGCGATGCCGTTTCCCGCGAAGTCCCGCTACGTCGTCGTCGGCGCGGGCATTCACGGCCTTTCCACCGCCTATCACCTGGCGCGGCAGCTCGAGGCCAAGGGCCGGTCTTCGGAAGCCGACATCGTCGTGCTCGACAAGGGCAAGGTCGGCTCGGGCGCGTCCGGCATCGCCTGCGGGGTGGTGCGCAACAACTACTTCCAGCCCGCCATGCGCGAGCTGATGGCCCATTCCGTCCGGGTGTGGGAGAGCGACCCGGACGCCTACTCGTACCATCCGGTCGGCTACATGCAGATCAGCCCGGAGGTGATGCACGAGGGCGTCGCGACGATCTACGAGCAGCAGAAGGCCATCGGCTACGAATCGACCTTCATCGAGGGCGAGGCCGACTGCATGCGCTACATGAAGGGCCTGTTCGACGACTGGCAGGCCAGGAACATCACCTCCGTCCTGCACGAGAAGAGGGGCGGCTACGCCAACAACATGGCCTCGCTGCGGGGTCTTTCCGGAAAGGCGCTCGACCGCGGCGTGCGGATCCTCGAGGGCGTGACGGTCACGGGGTTCGAGTTCGGCCACAACAGCCGCGCGGTCGTCGGCCGTGCTCACCGACAAGGGGACGATCGAGTGCGACTACGTCGTCGTCGGCGCAGGCCCCTGGGTGCGCGACTTCTGGTCCATGCTCGACCTGCCCAAGACGGTCTCGATCAAGGGCCGCGACGGCAGGGTGCACGACGATATCCCGATGTGGCGCTTCTGGCAGCTGGAGGAAGGGGTGCTCGGCGTCGATCCGGGCTTTCTCACCACCAACGACGGCCGGATGCCGCCGGTGATCCACGTCGACACGGACGCGCCGCTCTACTCCGACAGGACCGGCAAGCTCATCACGGAAGAGCTGTGGGGCATCTATTACAAGCCGGACTTCCACTTCAACGGCGTCCAGGGCGGCGCCATGCCCTACAAGGTCGAGACGCCGGTCGACGAGGTCGCGATCGATCCCTACGGCCCGCAAAGCCCGGAATTCGTCGCCTCGCCGGAGTTCGTCGACATGTGGACCTCGGCGCTGGCCTTCTGCCACAAGCGCTTCGAGGGCCGGTCCGGGCAGTACCATGACGAAAAATCGGGCGGGATCGGCTGCTTCACGCCGGATTCCTTCCCGGTCTTCGACGTCTTCCGCGAGAACTGCTACGTCATCGCGGACTCGAACCACGGCTACAAGATGATCGGCGTCGGCGAGCTCGTCGCGCAGGAGATCCTGGGCGAGGGCAGCGCGCTGCTGGAGCCGTTCCGCCTGTCGCGCTACGCCGAGGGCCGGCTCCATCCGGTCTCCACGAGCCCCTTCCCCTGGAGCTGACGCGCGCGGGCACGAGCCGGCGACCCGCCGCCCAGCTTTGAAGCGCGCCCGCGCGGGTGATATCGTTCGCGCATGACCTTCGCAGACCGCACGCCTGAGCCGCAGACCTTCGTGTTCCTGCTGGTGCCCGGTCTGTCGATGATGAGCCTGTCCTCGGCCATCGAGCCCTTGCGCTCGCTCAACCGGCTCGTCCGCCACGAGGCCTACCGCTGGCGTCTCGCCAGCCTCGACGGAACGCCCGTCGAGGCCTCGAACGGCATCAGGTTCCCGGCGGTCCCGAGCCGGCAAGGCCCTGGGCGAGGCGGACTTCTTCTTCGTCTGCGGCGGACTGCGGATCCGGGAGGCCGACGAGAAGCGCTACCTCGCGGTGCTCGGCAGGCGGCGCGCCGCCGCATTCCGGTCGGATCGCTCTCGACCGGGTCCTACCTGCTCGCGCGGGCCGGCCTCCTGTCGGGCTACCGCTGCACCATCCACTGGGAGAACCGGTCGGCCTTCCAGGAGGATTTCCCCGATCTCGACTGCACCAACAAGATCTACGAGATCGATCGCGATCGCCTGACCTGCTCGGGCGGGACGGCCGCCATGGACATGATGCTGCACCTCATCGCCGACCGACACGGCGCCGACCTCGCGCGCGGGGTCGCCAACCAGTTCCACCACGAGCGCATCCGCGACGAGCAGGAGGAGCAGCGCGGCGGCCGCCTCCTGGTGCTCACGCGGCTGCCCGACAAGGTGCGGCAGGCGATCGGGCTCATGCAGCGCCATATCGAGAACCCGCTGCCCCTTCCCGAGATCGGCCGGCGCGTCGTGCTGAGCCCGCGCCAGCTCGAACGGCTGTTCCTGCGCCACGCCGGCATGTCCCCGTTGCGCTTCTACATGCAGCTGCGGGTCGAGCGCGCGCGCGAGCTGCTGCTCTATTCGGACCGGCCCGTGATCGAAGTCGCGGTGTCGTCGGGGTTCACGTCCACGTCGCATTTCGCGACCTGGTACAAGCGGATCTACGGCGTCCGGCCCTCCGACATGCGCGGGCGCTCGCCGGCGCCCGCCCACGCGGCGCACGAGGGCGGTCGCAAACAGGCGTGAACATGTCGGAAATCCGACGGGCCGTGTTTCATGCTTCCCGGATGATCGAGCTCATAAGAGCCGGTCAACGGTTCGCCAGGGGAGACGATTGGAGACGGTTCAATTCATCGTCGCGAATCTGCCGGTGATCTGGCAGCGCACGGTCGAGCACGTCCTGCTCGTCGGGCGCCGCCGTTTCGGTCGCGATCGTGACCGGCGTCACCATCGGGATCCTGATCACCCAGAGCAAGACGCTCGCCGACCGGGTGCTCTATGTCGGCGGCGGTGATCATGACGATCCCGTCGATCGCCCTGTTCGGCCTGCTCATCCCGATCCTGTCGCTGATCGGGCAGGGCATCGGCTACCTGCCGGCGCTGATCGCGCTCATCCTCTATTCGCAGCTCCCGATCATCCGAAACACCTACACGGCGATCATGAACGTCGACCCGGCGCTGCGCGAGGCGGCGCGCGGCATGGGCATGACGACGCTGCAGCGCCTGCGCTCGGTGGAGCTGCCCATCGCCCTCCCGGTCATCATCAACGGCGTGCGCAACGCCGTCGTGCTCAACATCGCGATCGCGGCGATCGCGACCTACATCGGCGCGGGCGGGCTCGGCACCTTCATTTCCCGCGGCATCTCGCAGACCGACATCCGCCAGCTCATCACCGGCGCGCTCGCCGTGAGCCTGCTCGCCATCGTGGCCGACTTCGGACTGCTCGGCCTGCAGCGCCGCCTGACGTCCCCCGGCTTGAGGGACTGAGATGATCCGGCTCGAGCGCGGCACGAGGATCGACGGGTCGACAGCGCCGAGGTGGGCCCTCCGAGCGCTCGGCCTGCAGCGGCGCCCGACGTCTCCCGGATCGAGGGTGAGATGATCCGGCTCGAGCGCGTCACGCAAGATCTTCGGGTCGATCACCGCGGTCGACAGCGTCGACATGGAGGTGCCGAGCGGCGCCGTCTGCGTGCTGCTCGGCCCCTCGGGCTGCGGCAAGACCACGACGATGAAGATGATCAACCGGCTGATCGCGCCCACGTCGGGCAAGATCTTCATCGACGGGCGCGACACCGCCGACGGTCGACGAGGTCACGCTGCGGCGCTCGATCGGCTACGTGATCCAGCAGATCGGCCTGTTTCCCGAACAAGACCGTCGAGGAAAACATCTGCGTCGTTCCCGACCTGCTCGGCTGGGACCGCAAGAAATCGCGCGCCCGCGCGGCCGAGCTGCTCACGCTCGTCAATCTCGACCCGGCGATCTTCCTCAAGCGCTATCCGAAGGAGCTGTCGGGCGGCCAGCAGCAGCGCGTCGGCGTCGTGCGCGCGCTCGCGGCCGATCCGCCGGTTCTGCTCATGGACGAGCCGTTCGGGGCCATCGACCCGATCAACCGCGAGGTGATCCAGGACGAGTTCATGAAGATCCAGGCGGAGCTGAAGAAGACCATCGTGTTCGTCAGCCACGACATCGACGAGGCCGTGAAGATGGCCTCGCATCATCGCGATCTTCCGCGACGGCCGCCTGATCCAGTACGACACGCCGGACACCATCCTCGCCCAACCGGTCGAATGCATTCGTCGCCGACTTCGTCGGCGGCGACCGCACCTTGAAGCGGCTGCGCCTCATCAAGGTCGGCGACGCCATGATGAGGGATCCGCCGAGCGTGGTCGGAGAGGACACGCTCGAGACCGCGTTCGCGCGGATGCGCGAAGCACGGCCATATCTCCATCGTGATGGTCGGCCCGCGCGGCCGCGCCCGCGGCATGATCCGGATCGACGAGGCGCGAGAACAAGAAGGGCTCGTCGAGCGAGCACGTCGGAGCCGCTGCCGGGCGTCATCAACGTCCGGGAGGACCTGCGCAACGCCGTCTCGATGATGTTCACGCCACGGCGCCACCTGGCTGGCCTGCGTCGACGACGACGGGTTCTACAAGGGCTACGTGACGCAGCGCGGCATCACCCAGCTCCTCGGCGCGACCTCCCGGAATTGACCGATGGCAGCATCGACCCTCGGTTCGGCAGCCCGACTCCTCCTCCTGGTGGGCGTCTTCGCGCTCGGCGCGTATCTTCAGGCCCGCGGCGTGCTGCCAGGCATTCTCGGCACTGGTCCGACATCGTCTATCTCTCGCGCCAGCATCTCGAGCTCGTCGCGATCTCGTGCGCGATCGCGATCGCGATCGGCATGCCGCTCGGAATCGTCGCTGACCCGCGGCCCGGTCCGCCCCTACGCGAACGCGGTCACGCAGTTCGTCAATCTCGGCACCACGATCCCGACGCTCGCCATCCTGGCGCTCGCCATGTCGGTGCTCGGCATCGGCGCGCCCTCGGCGATCTTCGGCCTCGTCGTGCTGACCCTTCTGCCGATCGTGCTCAACACCATCGCGGGGCTGCAGCATGGTTCCCGCCGCACCTGATCGAGGCCGCGCGCGGCATGGGCATGACGGCACGCCAGATCCTGTTCAGGGTCGAGCTGCCCAACGCGCTCTTCGTGATCCTCGCCGGGCTGCGCACCGCGCTGGCGATCAATGTCGGCACCGTGCCGCTCGCCTTCCTGATCGGCGGCGGCGGCTTAGGCGAACTGATCTTCACCGGAATCGACCTGATGGAGCCGAGCATGCTGCTCGCCGGCGCGATCCCGACCGGCATCCTGGCGATCATCATCGATCTTCTCGTGGGACAGTGTCAGTACTGGCTGATCCCGCGAGGGGTAAACCCGCTGCGCTGAACGGCGGGTCCCGCAAGGCAACGAACCAAAGAGAGGGAATTCCATGTTGAAGTCGAAACTCACCGGGCTCCTGGCGGCGGCAGCGCTGTCGCTGGGCATCGCCTCCGCGTCGGCCCAGACCGTCGTGGTCGGCGGCAAGAACTTCACCGAGCAGCAGATCATGGCGGAGATGACCAATCAGCTCCTCCAGGCCAAGGGCTTCAAGACCGACAAGCGCGCCGGCCTCGGCACCGCGCCGCTGCGCCAGGCGCAGGAAGCCGGCCAGGTCGACGTCTACTGGGAGTATACCGGCACGTCGCTCATCACCTTCAACAAGGTCACCGACAAGCTCGACGCCGCGGCGACCTACGCGAAGGTGAAGGAGCTCGACGGCGCCAAGGGTCTCGTCTGGCTCAACCCCTCGAAGGCGAACAACACCTATGCGCTCGCCATGCGCAAGGCCGATGCCGCAGGCGAAGGGGATCAAGTCGCTCTCGGACCTCGCCGCGAAGGTCAAGGGCGGCGAAGCGCTGAAGCTCGCGAGCAACGCCGAGTTCTACGCCCGTCCGGACGGGCTGGCGCCGCTGCAGCAGACCTACGGGTTCGAGTTCGGCCGCGAGAACGTCGTCCGCATGGACACCGGCCTGGTCTACCAGGCCCTGAAGGACAAGCAGGTCGATGTCGGCCTGGTCTTCGCCACCGACGGGCGCATCCCGGCCTTCGACTTCGTGGTTCTCGCCGACGACAAGGGCTTCTTCCCGAGCTACGCGCTCACCCCCGTGGTGCGCAAGGAGACCCTCGACAAGAACCCGAAGCTGGCGGAGATCCTCAACGGCCTCTCGGCAAAGCTCGACGACGCCACGATGGCGAAGCTCAACGCATCGGTCGACGTCGACAAGAAGACCGTCGAGGAGGTCGCGACCGGGTTCCTCAAGTCGCAGACGCTGATCTAGCGAAACCCGCGACGTGGTTCCGCGACGCCACGACCAGGTCGAGGACCGGGGGAGCGGGTCGTCCGCTCCCTCTCTCGTTTCCCGAGGACGCCGTGAGAGTTGCCGCAGCTCAGATCGAATGCCGGCCGGGCGACATTCCCGCCAACCTTAAGTCGCATCTCGCGGTCCTGCGGGACGCGCAGGCGCAGGGAGCGGCCCTCGTGGTCTTTCCCGAGCTGTCCCTGACGGACTACCTGAGCGAGCCCGACACCGAGGCTCTCGCGCGTCCGGCGGATGCCGAGGAGCTGCGCGCGGTCGCAGCGGCCGCCGGGGAGACGGCCGTCTCGCTGGGTTTCATCGAGCGTGGCCCCGACGGGCGGGTCTACAACGCGCAAGCCCTACTGCGCCGCGGCGAGTGCCTGCACGTGCACCGCAAGGCCAATCTGCCCACCTATGGCCGCCTTACCGAGGCCCGGCACTACGCGCCCGGACGCCGCGTCGACCTCGTCCGCCTCGCGGACGGCTGCACCGCGGCCACGCTCATCTGCGCCGACAGCTGGAACCCGGCCCTGCCGTGGCTCGCCGCGGTCCAGCAGGCGGATCTCCTGATCGTTCCGGTCGCGTCATCCCTCGAGGCGGTCGGCGGCGAATTCGACAATCCCGCCGGGTGGGATCTCAACCTGCGCCATACCGCCCTGACCTACGGCTTGCCGGTCGTCATGGCGAACCATTGCGGCCGGCGCGGCGGCACGACCTTCTGGGGCGGCTCGCGCATCCTCGACCCGTTCGGGCGCGAGCTCGCCCGGGCCGGCGCTCGGAGCGCCCTTGTCCTCGCCGACCTGAACCCCGCCGACACCGCGACCGCCCGCCGGCGTCTTCCAACCGTCCGCGATGCGGATCCCGAACTCGTCTACGACGTGCTCGGCCGCATTCTCGGCCGGGAGGTCCCCTCATGAGCGATCCTGTCGCCTTCATCCACGGGCTCGCCTTTTCGGACCTGCCCGACGCGGTCGTCGCCCAGGCGAAGCGCTGCCTTCTCGATCTCGTCGGAGTCGCTGCGGCCGGTCGCGCGACCGCGCTGTCGCGCATCGTCCACGCCTATGCGGTCTCCCAGATGGGTGCGGCGTCGGGCGGCGCGCGCCTGATCTTCGACGGGCGCCGCGCGAGCCCGACCGGCGCGGCCTTTGCCGGCGCGTCGACGATCGATGCGTTCGACGCGCACGACGGGCACAGGCTCACCAAGGGCCATGCGGGCGTCGCCCTGCTCCCGGCTCTCCTTGCGGCCATGGATTCATCGGGGCGATTCGACGGGCGGGAGCTTCTGACCGCTCTCGTGCTCGGCTACGAGGTCGCGACCCGGGCGGGCCTCGCGCTCCACGCCAGCGCCAGCGATTATCACACCTCCGGGGCCTGGAACGCGCTCGGCTGCGCCGCCGTCCTGGCGCGCGCTCTGTCGCTCACCGGGGCGCAGACGCGCCACGCGCTCGGGATCGCGGAGTACCACGGGCCGCGCAGCCAGATGATGCGGTGCATCGACCATCCCACCATGGTGAAGGACGGCTCCGGCTTCGGCGCGCTGGCCGGGGTCTCGGCCGCCTATCTCGCGGCCGCGGGGTTTACGGGGGCGCCGGCCGTGCTCGTCGAGGACGGACCGGCGGCGATCTGGGACGACCTCGGCCGCCGCTGGACCATCCTCGAGCAGTACTTCAAGCCCTATCCGGTGTGCCGCTGGGCGCAGCCTGCCGCGGAGGCCGCGGCTTCGCTGCTGCGCGGCGACTTGGACGCCTCCCGCATCGGCGCGATCGAGATCCGCACCTTCGGCCACGGCGTCCGGCTCGGAACGCGGCATCCCGAGTCCACGGAGGAAGCGCAGTATGCGATCGGTTTTCCGGTGGCGGCGCTTCTGGTCCGGGGCCGCCTCGGCGCCGACGAGATCATGGCCGGCGGTCTCGCGGATCCGGCGATCCGCGCGATGGCGGCCCGGATCCGGCTCGTCGAGGACGCCGCGTTCAGCGCCCGGTTTCCGGCCGAACGGATCGCCGTCGTGACCTTCACCCTCGACGACGGAACGGTCCTGACCTCGCCGCCGACGCCCGCGCGCGGCGACCCCGAGGCGCCTTTGTCGGACGACGAGGTGCGGGCGAAGTTTCGCATCCTGACCGGTCGGCTGACCACCACGCGCCGGGCCGCCATCGAACGGGCCGTCGCGAACCTCGACCGGAGCGCATCCGCCGCCGCGGACTTCGGCGACGCGGTGCTCGCGCCGGTCGAGGAGGCCGCGTCCGATCGCGGGTTCGCGCGGGACCGCGGCGAGCGCCACGGGGTCTAGGCCGTGCTCCGCGCTGCCGCATTCGCCTCGATGCCCTCGGGCCGGACGCTTCGAGGCTCGGCATCGAGGCGCCGGCGGCCGGCGGCAGGGCACCGGGGCGCCTCGGGAGACCCTTCGTGGCGTGACGCTTTTCGCCAAGAACGCGACGCTGCCGTTCATGAACCGGACCGCCGTATCGGCGAAGTTCCGCCGATTCAACCCGCGCCGTCGCGGGATCGGGCCTCACGCCATGCGCTACTCGCTTTTCACGCTCGCTCGTAACGCCCTCACGGGCCACAAGGGCTGGACGCCGCAATGGCGCGATGCCGAGCCGCGCGACGGCTACGATGTCGTGATCGTCGGGGGCGGCGGACACGGGCTGGCGACCGCCTATTACCTCGCCAAGGAGTTCGGCATCCGCGACGTGGCGGTCCTCGAGAAAGGCTGGATCGGCAGCGGCAATGTCGGCCGCAACACCACGATCGTGCGCTCGAACTACCTGCTGGCCGGGAACATCCCGTTCTACGAGTGGTCGATGAAGCTCTGGGAGGGGCTCGAGCAGGACTTCAACTACAACGCCATGGTGAGCCAGCGCGGCGTTCTGAATCTGTATCACTCGGACGCTCAGCGCGACGCCTATGCGCGGCGCGGCAACGCCATGCGGCTCCACGGGGTCGACGCCGAGCTCATCGACCGGGATCGGGTCCGGGCCATGCTGCCCTTTCTCGACTTCGACAACGCACGCTTCCCCATCCACGGCGGCCTCCTGCAGCGCCGCGGCGGCACCGTGCGGCACGATGCGGTGGCCTGGGGCTATGCGCGCGGGGCGAGCGACCGCGGCGTCGATATCATCCAGAACTGCGAGGTGACGGGGCTCACGATCGCGAACGGCCGCATCGCCGGCCTCGAGACGTCGCGCGGACCGATCCGCGCCGGCAAGGTCGGCATGGCGGTCGCGGGCAACACGTCCCGCGTCGCCGCGATGGCGGGGCTTCGCCTGCCGATCGAGAGCCATGTCCTGCAGGCTTTCGTGTCGGAGGGTCTCAAGCCGCTGATCCCGGGCGTCGTCACCTTCGGGGCGGGTCACTTCTACGTCAGCCAGTCCGACAAGGGCGGGCTCGTGTTCGGCGGCGACATCGACGGCTACAACTCCTATGCCCAGCGCGGCAACCTGCCCGTCGTGGAGGATGTGTGCGAAAGCGGCATGGCGCTGATGCCGATGATCGGCCGTGTGCGCGTGCTGCGCAGCTGGGGCGGCATCATGGACATGTCGATGGACGGCTCGCCGATCATCGACCGCACGCCGATCGAAAGCCTCTACCTCAATGCCGGCTGGTGCTATGGCGGGTTCAAGGCGACGCCCGCATCCGGCTGGTGCTTCGCGCACCTCATCGCAACGGGCGAGATGCATCCGGTCGCAACCGCCTACCGGCTCGACCGCTTCGCGACCGGCGCCGTCATCGACGAAAAGGGCCAGGGCGCCCAACCCAACCTGCACTGAGGCACGATGCGGATTCCCTGTCCCTTCTGCGGCGAACGCGACGCGCGCGAGTTCGCGTATCTCGGCGACGCCACCCTGATGCGGCCCGACCCCGCGGCTGCGAATGCGGAGCGGCTCTTCTTCGACTACGTGTACCTGCGCGACAACCCGGCCGGGTTGCATCGGGAGCTGTGGTATCACGCTCAGGGTTGCCGCGCCTGGGTCCAGTGTCGAGCGCGACACGCGAACCCACCGGATCGACGGCGCTTCGCTCGCCCCGGAGACCGACCGATGAGCCGCGGCTCTCAGGCCGGCCAGCCGTACCGGCCTCGCGAGCGGCGGCCTCGTCGACCGGTCGCGCCTGCTCCCGTTCGTCTTCGACGGCAAGAGGCATGCCGGCCACGCCGGCGACACCCTCGCCTCGGCGCTGCTCGCGAACGGCGTGCGGCTCGTCGGACGCTCGTTCAAGTACCATCGGCCGCGCGGCATCTTCACGGCCGGGCCGGAAGAGCCGAACGCGCTCGTGGAGCTTCGCGCCGGCGCGCGCCGCGAGCCGAACAGCAAGGCCACCGCGGTCGAGCTCTACGATGGGCTCGACGCCGCAAGCCAGAACCGGTGGCCGTCGCTGTCCCTCGACCTGATGGCCGTGAGCCAGCTCCTTTCGCCGCTTCTCGTCGGCGGGTTCTACTACAAGACCTTCATGTGGCCCGCCGCCTTCTGGGAGAAGGTCTACGAGCCGATGATCCGCCGCGCCGCCGGCCTCGGCCGTGCGAGCGGGCTGCCGGACCCCGACCGCTACGAGAGCGCGACGGCGTTTTGCGACGTGCTGGTGATCGGCGCCGGACCGGCCGGTCTCGCCGCGGCGCTGGCGGCGGGCCGCAGCGGCGCCCGGGTGATCCTCTGCGAGGACGATTTCCGCCTCGGCGGCCGGCTGCTGAGCGAGCGGAAGGAAATCGGCGGCCGGCCCGGCGCGGATTGGGCGCGCGAGGTCGAGGACGAACTCGCAAGCCTGCCCGAGGTGCGGATCTTCCGCCGCACGCAGGTGTTCGGCCTCTACGACGGCGGCACCTACGGCGCCGTCGAGCGGGTCTGCGATCACCGGCCGACGCCTCCGGAACACCAGCCGCGGCAGCGCTTCTGGCGCATCGTCGCGAAGCGCGCGGTCAACGCCATGGGGGCGATCGAGCGGCCGATCGTCTTCGGCGGCAACGACCGTCCGGGCGTGATGATGGCCTCAGCGGTCCGCGCTTACGTGAACCGGTTCGCCGTGGCGCCGGGGCGCACGGTCGCGGTGTTCACCGCTACGGACGACGGCTGGACGACGGCCTCCGACCTCGCTCATGCCGGCGTGAGCGTGGCGGCGGTGGTCGACCCGCGGCGCGACGTTGCCGACGCCCTTATGCAGCTGGCGGCGAAGAGCGGCGCACGCCCGGTCCTCGGCGGCGCCGTGGTCGACGTCCACGGTGGCGCGAAGGGCGTGCGGCAGGTCGACGTCCGCAAGGGCGACGAGAGGATCCGGCTCGATGTCGACACGCTCGCGGTCTCCGGCGGCTGGAACCCCCAGGTGGCTCTCACGACCCACCTCGGCGCGAAGCCGCGCTGGTCCGACGAGCTCTCGACCTTCGTGCCCGGCGGGCTGCCCGACGGGATGAGCGCCGTGGGCGCCGCGGCCGGGGTGTTTTCGCTCGCCTCCTGCCTGCGAACGGGAGCGCAGGCGGGAATGTCGGCCGTCGCGGATCTTGGTTTCCGGACCGCGGCTGCGCCGGCCCCCGAGGCCGACGACGAACCGATCGGCGTCCGGGCGCTGTGGCACGTGGCAGGCTCGCGCAAGAAGGCCTTCGTCGACCTGCAGAACGACGTCACCGCCATGGACGTGGGGCTTGCGCACCAGGAGGGCTTCCGGTCCGTGGAGCACCTCAAGCGCTACACCACGCTCGGGATGGCGACCGATCAGGGCAAGACCTCCAACGTCAACGGCCACGCGATGATGGCCGGCCTCACCGGGCGCACGATCGAGCAGACCGGCACCACGGTGTCGCGCGCGCCGCATTTCCCCGTGGCGATCGGCGCCTTGGCGGGACCGCACCGCGGCAAGCACTTCAAGGCGACCCGCTACACCGCCGGGCACGGGTGGGCTCTTGCCCATGGCGCCACCATGATCGAGGCCGGTCAATGGCTGCGGCCGCAGTGGTTCTCGAGGCCGGGCGAGTCCGACTGGCTTAAGAGCGTGACCCGGGAAGTCAGGACGGTGCGGTCGGCCGTCGGGGTCTGCGACGTGTCGACGCTCGGCAAGATCGACATCCAGGGCAAGGACGCGGGCGCATTCCTCGACCGGGTGTACATCAACACCTTCTCGACGCTGCCGATCGGAAAGGCGCGCTACGGCGTGATGCTGCGCGAGGACGGGTTCGTCATGGACGACGGCACGACCGCGCGGTTCGGGCCCGAGCACTACGTCATGTCCACGACCACGGCGAATGCCGCGAAGGTCATGCAGCATCTCGAATTCTGCCATCAGGTGCTGTGGCCGGATCTCGACGTCGCCCTGGTCTCGGTCACGGAGCAATGGTCGCAGTACGCGGTCGCGGGCCCGCGAGCCCGCGCGTTGCTGCAGACCGTGCTCGGATCGGCGTTCGATCTCGCGAACGAAGCCTTTCCGTATCTCGCCTGCGCGGCCTTCGGGCTCGGCGAGGTGCCGGTGCGGATCTTCCGGCTCTCGTTCTCGGGCGAACTCGCCTACGAGATCGCCGTGCCGGCGCGCTATGGCGACAGCCTGGTTCGGGCGCTCATGCACGCCGGCGAGCCGCTCGGCGCCACCGCATACGGCACCGAGGCGCTCGGCGTGCTGCGCATCGAGAAGGGGCACGTGGCCGGCGCCGAGCTCAATGGGCAGACCACGGCCCGCGACCTCGGCCTCGGCCGCATGATGTCGACGAAAAAAGACTTCGTCGGGCGGGTGCTCGCCGGACGACCGGCTCTCGTCGCGCCGACGCGCCCGAGCCTCGTGGGATTCAAGCCCCTCGACCCGTCGCAGCGCCTGCGCGCCGGCGCACACTTCCTGAAACGCGGCGCCGCCGCCACGGCTGCGAACGACGAGGGCTACATGACCTCGGTGGCCTTCTCGCCGCATGTCGGCACCTGGATCGGACTCGGTCTCCTGGTCGGCGGGCCGGAGCGGATCGGCGAGCGCGTGCGCGCCTACGACCCCGTCCGCAGCGCCGACATCGAGGTCGAGGTGGTCGCGCCGGTCTTCGTCGATCCGGAAGGAGTGCGCCTCCATGCGTGATGCGGTCCCACTCGCCGCGCGCTCGGCTTTCGAGGGCTTGTTGCACGCCGTCGGTCCCACCGAGGCGCCGGGCGTCGTCGTGCGCGAGCGCGCCGGGCTAGAGATCGCGACGGTGATCGCCCGCGGCGGCTCCGCGGCGCTCGCGGCTCGGGTCCGCTCCGCCTACGGCATCGACCTGCCGTCCGGCCCGAGGCGCGCCGCGTCAGACCGAATCGCCTTCGTGGGGACCGGGCCGCGAACCTGGCTCGCCATGGTCGAAACGGGCGGGCGCCTGTCGGACGACCTGCAGCGCGAGCTCGCCGGCACCGCTGCGGTGTCCGACCAGTCCGACGGCTATGCCGTGATGCGGCTATGGGGCGACAAGGTGCGCGCGACCTTCGAGAAGGGGCTCGGGGTCGACCTGCATCCGCGCGCGTTCGGCCCAGGCGATGCGGCCGCGACGGCCTGCGCGCATATCGGCGTCATCGTCTGGCAGTTGGACGGGACGCCGACCTATGAGATCGCCGTCTTCCGCAGCCTCGCGGCGGCCTTCTGGCATTGGCTTTCGGAAAGCGCGGCCGAATTCGGCGTCAGGGTCGAGGCTCCCGGATGATGGCGAGCCCGCGCGGCCCTGCGCCCGGGAGCAGGCCGCGATGGAGAACCCAATGACCGGGAGAGCGTTGAGCTATGCTGCGAGGGGCCATGACACGAGGCAAGTCCAGGACCGAAAAGACCGAAGTGGAACGAGCCCCGCCGGACCGTCGCCTCACCCGCGAGGAGGCCTGCGCGGCCCTCTCGATCACACCGGAATTTCTCGACCGTCTGGAACGCAGCGGCGCGCTTCCGAGCGATCCGCAGGGCCGGCTCGATCCTCTGGCGCTGGGCGAGGCGGCGGTGCGTTTCGGACTCTCGCAAGCCGAGGCCGCCGATCTCAAGCTGTCGGAGGTCGGCGCCGCCCTGACGGAGGTAAAGCCCGCCCTCGAGCGGCTCGCCGGCCTGGCCGACCGGGCGGAGCTCACGGGCGACACCCACACCCGGGTGATGATCGAGGTCGCAGCCTTCTTCAATGCCTTCGCGGCCGTGATGAACCGGGCCACCGCCGCGCTCAAGGGGGAAGAGGAAAAGGCTTAGCGGTCCGCCTTGGCCTCGTAGCGCATCAGGAGCGGCGTCTGCGCAAGCGCGAAGGCCACGGTCAGCGGCATGATCCCGAACACCTTGAAGCTCACCCAGAAGTCCGTGCTCTGCGTGCGCCACACGATCTCGTTGAGCGCGGCAAGCACGAAGAAGAAGATCGCCCATCGGAACGTGAGCTTGCGCCAGCCCTCGTCCGTGAGGTCGAACATGCTGTCGAGCACGAGCGCGAGGAGCGGCTTTTGGAAGTAGAGCCCGCCCAGGAGCACGACGCCGAACAGGGTGTTCACGATCGTCGGCTTGAGCTTGATGAAGAGCTCGTCCTGGAGAGCGAGCGTCAGCCCGCCGAACACCACGACCACGACGCCCGAGA
Source organism: uncultured Alphaproteobacteria bacterium (assembly GCA_963800985.1). GTDB lineage: Bacteria > Pseudomonadota > Alphaproteobacteria > Rhizobiales > Beijerinckiaceae > Microvirga. Next base: position 486,734 of record CAWDDI010000033.1, read on the forward strand.
CCATCGGCATGATCGGCAGCTTGCGCACGAGGGCGTAGTGGACCGCGAGCGACACCAGCGTCGCGGCGATGAACAACCCGGTCGCGGCGAAGATTCCGGCCCGCTGGTTGGCGAGGAAGAACAGCGCCAGCGGGCCGAGCTCCAGCGCGAGCTTCAGGAGCGGGTTCAGGCGGTGGGGCTCGGAACGGCTTTCGATCTCGATCATGCGGCGTCTTCTAACCCGGCGATGGCGCGGGCGAAATCCCGTGCTGCAAAGGGCTGCAGGTCCTCCACTCCCTCCCCGACCCCGATGAAGTGGACCGGGAGGCCGAATTTCGCCGCGAGCGCAACGAGGATGCCGCCCCTCGCGGTGCCGTCGAGCTTCGTCATCACGAGCCCCGTCACCCCCGCGGCCTTGCGGAACAGCTCCACCTGGCTCAGCGCATTCTGGCCCACCGTCGCGTCGAGGACGAGCAGCGTCGCGTGGGGCGCGGTCGCGTCGAATTTCTTCACCACCCGGACGATCTTCTCGAGTTCGGCCATGAGGCCGGCCTTGTTCTGCAGGCGCCCCGCGGTGTCGACGAGCACCACGTCGGTGCCGTGCCCGCGCGCCTCGGTCAGGGCATCGAAAGCGAGCCCGGCGGCGTCGGCGCCCTGCTCGCGGGCCACGACGGGCGCGCCGACCCGCTCGCCCCAGATCTTGAGCTGATCGATCGCCGCCGCCCGAAACGTATCCCCTGCGGCGAGCATCACCGAGAGGCCCTGGGCGCGAAACTTTTGGGCGAGTTTGCCGATCGTGGTCGTCTTGCCGGAACCGTTGACCCCGATCATCAGGATCACGAATGGCTTGCGGCTGCGGTCGACCGCGAGCGGCGTCGCCACCGGGACGAGCGCCTTCTCGACCTCGCCGGCCAGGATCGCCTTGACCTCGGCGGCCGAGATCTCCTTCTCGTAGCGCCCTTCTCCCACGGCCTGCGTGATCCGCGTCGCGGTCTCGACCCCGAGATCGGCCTGGATGAGCGCGTCCTCGAGCTCGTCCAGCGTCGTGGCGTCGAGACGGCGCTTCGTGAAGAGGCCGGTCACGCTGTCCGACAAGGACGAGGAGGTGCGGCGCATGCCGTCGGTCAGGCGCCGCCACCAGCCCTTCGGCTCCTCGGGACCTTCGGGCTTCGCGGCATCGGCCGGCGCCACAGCCGGCTCGGCCCGGGGAATGGGCTCTTTCGGGCCGCCGCCCTCGGGATCGAGGCCCTCGACGGGCTGGAGATCGGCCCCGGCGAGTTCGGCGGGCACCTTGCGGTCCGCCGGCGTGTCGGGCGATGCGGTCGTAACCGTCGCGGGGGCGGCCGCGAGGTCGTCCGCGCCCGTGGTCGCCGGGGAGGGCATCGACTCGGGCCGGCCTTGCGCCTCTCCGGGTCCGCGCTCGGGCGCGACGTCGGCCTTGCGCCCGAACAGGCGCGACAGCAATCCAGGTTTCTCGGGCGAGGTGTCGGGCATCGAGGGCTCTTGCATCAGCAGGCCGGCCCCGGTAGCCGGGGGCCGCGAGGGGCGGAGTGGAGGGCTTTTGGGACAGATAGGCGCTTTGGCCCGTCGATGCGACCCGGGGCCATGACCGAGCACGACATTCTCGCACGGGTCCTCTACCGGGATGCCTTGATGCTCGTCGTCGACAAACCCGCCGGTTTGCCGGTCCATCCCGGCCCGAAGGGCGGCGAGACTCTTCTCCACCACCTCGACGCGCTGCGCTTCGGGCTCCCGCGCCGCCCCGAAGCCGCCCACCGCCTCGACCGCGACACGTCCGGCTGCCTGGTGCTCGGCCGTCACGCAAGGGCGCTGGCGCGGCTCGGCGAGCTGTTCAAGCGCGGCGCGGTCGACAAGGTCTACTGGGCGGTAGTCGAGGGCGCACCGGCGAAGGACGAGGGCGAAATCGCCATGAGGCTCGCGAGGAGGTCGCCCGAGCGCGGCTGGTGGATGAAGCCCGACCCGGCGGGACAGCCGGCGCTCACGCGCTGGCGGGTGATGGGGCGAGGCGGGGGGCTTGCGTTCGTCGAACTTCGCCCGATCACCGGCCGTACCCACCAGCTCCGTGTCCATTGCGCCGCGTCGGGCTGGCCGATCGTCGGCGATGCGATCTACGGCGCGGCGCCGCGGTTCGGCGGGCCCGGGCTCCACCTGCACGCCCGCGCGGTCACGATCCCGCTCTACCCGAACAAGCCGGCGGTCACCGTGACCGCGCCGATGCCGGAGCGCATGGGGGCCGCCCTGCAGGCCTGCGGCGCGACCGACTTCTGAACACCCTCCGTCGTCATGGCCGGCTCATGTCGGCCATCCGGACTTTGCACAGGAGCGGCGCAAGGTGGCTCCGCGGCACACGGCCTGGAGGCCCTCAGGTCGCCACCAGGTCGCGCCCGTCGTGGCGCGCGATCGTCACGTCGATGATCGCGCCCGCCGCGACCGGGCGCTCGAACCGCACCGGCGTGAACCCCTCCGTCCGGCCGAGCCGCTCGGACTCCACGAGCACCCGCCGGCGGGCGCCGACTTCCGAAGCGAGATGCCGAAGAAAGGCCTCGTCGCCCTTCGCGCGCAACCGCCGCGCGCGCTCCTTTACGACGTCGCGCGCCACCTGAGGCATGCGCGCCGCGGGCGTGTCTGGCCGCGGCGAGAACGGAAAGACGTGGAGATGCGTGAGCCCGCATTCGTCCACGATGGAGAGCGAGCGGTCGAACATCGCCTCGTCCTCCGTCGGGAAGCCCGCGATGATGTCGGCGCCGAAGACCATGTCGGGGCGAAGCCGCCGGACCTGATCGCAGAATGCAACGGCGTCGGCGCGCCGATGGCGCCGCTTCATGCGCTTCAAGACGAGATCGTCGCCGGCCTGCAGCGAGAGGTGCAGATGCGGCATCAGGCGGGGCTCCCCGGCGATCGCGTCGAGGAGGTCGCGGTCGGCCTCGACGGAATCGATCGAGGAGATGCGCAGGCGCTCGAGCTCCGGCACGTGGCGGAGGAGCGCCTTGACGAGCGCGCCCAGCACGGGCTCGCCGGGCAGGTCCCTGCCGTAGCTCGTGATATCGACGCCGGTCAGCACGACCTCGCGCGTGCCGTGCTCGACGAGGAGGCGCACCTGGTCGACGACCGCGCCCATCGGCACGGAGCGCGAATTCCCGCGTCCGTAGGGGATGATGCAGAAGGTACAGCGATGGTCGCAGCCGTTCTGGACCTGGACGAACGCACGAGTGCGCCCGCGCATGCCGTCGATGAGGTGCACGGCGGTCTCGCGCACCGCCATGATGTCGTTCACGATCACCTTCTCGGAGGTCGCGACCCCGAAATCCTTGAGCGTACCCCAGGTCTCGGCCTGCATCTTCTCGTGGTTGCCGAGAACCTGTGCGACCTCGGGCATCGCCGCGAAGGTCGCGGGCTCGATTTGCGCGGCGCAGCCGGTCACGACGATGCGCGCCTCGGGACGCTCCCGGGCGAGCTTGCGAATAGCCTGCCGCGCCTGTCGCGTCGCCTCGGCGGTGACCGCGCAGGTGTTGACGATCACGATCCTGCCGAGCCCCGCGGCCTCCGCGTGCCGCTGCATGGCTTCCGATTCGTAGGCGTTGAGCCGGCAGCCGAAGGTGACGACGTCCACGCTCATCACGCCGCCCCGGCGAACAGCGCTGGCGCCAGCGTGCCCTCGTGCTCGAACTCCACCGGACCCGTCATCAGCACATGGCCGTCCGTCTCACGCCACTCGATCAGGAGGTCGCCGCCCGGCAGGCTGACCGTCGCGCGGCGAGCGGCGAGCCGCTTGCGCACTGCGGCCACGACGGCCGCGCAGGCGGCCGAACCACAGGCGCGGGTGAGCCCGGCGCCGCGCTCCCACACCCGAAGCACGATGTGCGCGGGGGTCCGCACTTCGGCGAGGGAGATGTTCGCGCGCTCGGGAAAGAGCGGGTGGTTCTCGAGCAGCGGCCCGATCCTGTCGAGCGCGTAACCGTCCACGTCGTCGACGAAGAAGATCGCGTGCGGATTGCCCATGTTGACCGCCGAGGGCGTGTGCAGGATCGGCGCGTCGATCGGCCCGATCTGCAGCTCGATCGAGCGCGTGTCCTGAAACGGTTCGCGCAAGGGGATCTCGTGCCAGGCGAGCCGCGGCGGGCCCATGTCGACCGTGAAGACCGCGTCGGACACACGCCACGTCGGCAGGAGCCCGGCGCGGGTTTCGAGCAGCAGAGTGCCGCCGTGCGGGCGCCCCATGACGGGGTCGGCCATCATCGCGAAGGCCACGCAACGGGTGCCGTTGCCGCACGCTCCCGCTTCGGAACCGTCCGTGTTGTAGATCCTCAGAGAGGCGTCGGTGCCCGGAGCCAGCGGATCGTGCAGCACCATGAGCTGGTCGAAGCGTGAGCGCGGGTCGGCCGCAATCGCCCGCGCCTCGCCGGGAGAGACGCGAAGCGGCGTGCCGCGCAGGTCGAGGACGGTGATCTCGTTGCCGAGACCGTTCATCTTGAGAAAACGGCGGTTCGCCAGGGCGCTCATGGCCTGCGTATATGGTCGATCTCGAGGCGAACCGCGAGTCGTGTTCTTGCGACATGGCCTCGCGGCTTCCAGCGCCGTCTCTTATGCTTCCCTGCGGGCGGGCAATGTTGCTGATTCGAGCCCGCAGGGCCTTCCATGATGACGAGATGCGCTTTCTCCCTCGGCTTGGCGGTGCTCCTCGCGAGCCTGAGCCTCGGTTGGCCCGCCCTCCCGCAGGGAAAGGGGTCCGGAGCGACGCCTCGGGCACACGCGGCGTCCGCCCAGGGCTCGCCGTCCGCGCCGGCTCCCGCCGCGGCGGGGCGGCCGACCCTCGTTCCGACCCCGGGCGACCCCGTCAACGTCGACGAGGTCACCCTGCCGGGCAAGCCGGCCGCGGTGCTCGTCGGCCAAAGCACCTGGGACGACGGGTTCCAGAACCTCAAGAACGCCTTCCGCAAGATCGAGGAGGAACTGACCCGGGCGGCGATCGCACCGGCGGGGCGCCCGCTCACGGTCTTCGTCGAGACCGAGGACCTGGGCTTTCGCTACGAGGCGATGATCCCGATCCCCGCCGCGCCGCCGGGCCGCGCCACGCTCACGCCGGAGGTCCGCTTCGGCAGGACCCCGGAGGGCAAGGCCCTGCGGTTCGTGCACAAGGACACCTACGAGGAGATCGACTCCACTTACGAAACGATCGAAGCCTATCTCGAAGCGAAGGGCATCGCGGTGAAGGGCGCCTTCGTCGAAGAATACGTCACCGACCTCACCGACTCGAAGGATCCGAACCTCGAGATCAACGTGTTCGTCCAGCCGCAGTGACCGGCGCGCCTTTTCGATCGACCCTCGTGCGAGGAGACGCATTTCCGGCGACCGGATGCTCTTCGGCGAGATTGCGTCTAAGGAGCCGACCACACCTCGCCGGGCTGCATCGCCCGGAACCGTTCGGCCGACACGCCCGCGGCGGCGAGCGCGGCCGCGAGGTTGCGCCTCGGCTCGTCCACGCCCTCGTGGGTCAGGCGGAACGTGCCCCAATGATGGCCGAGCGCCTGTTCGGCGCCGCACGAGCGCATCGCTCTGACAGCCTCCTCGGGATCGATGTGCTGCGGCCGCATGAACCAGCGCGGCTCGTAGGCCCCGATCGGCAGGAGGGCGAGGCGGGGCGGGCCGAAACGCTCACGGATGCGCGCGAAGATCCGGCCGTCGCCGAAGCCCGTATCCCCCACGTGATAGATCAGGCCGGCCGGCGTCGCGAGCGCGTAGGCGCACCACAGCGCCATGCGGCGGTCGTTCATCCCCCGCGCCGACCAATGGTATGCGGGCTCGAGATGGGCAGCGGTCCCGGATCCGAGATCGATGCTCTCCCCCCAGTCGCGGGTCTCGACCGCGATGTCGCGATCCACGGATTGGATGATCGTGTCGTTGCCGAGCGGCGCTACGATCAGGGGCCGGTCGCGCCGCCATAGCCGCGCGAGCGTCGGGAGATCCAGGTGGTCGTAGTGGTTGTGGGTGATCAGGACCGCGTGGATCTTCGGGAGCGCTTCGAAGGCGATGCCGGGCGGGTTCACGCGCCGGGGCCCTGCGAAACTCACGGGACTTGCGCGCTCGGAGAACACCGGGTCGGTGAGGATGTTGAGGCCCGCGACCTGGATCAACACGGTCGCGTGGCCGACCAGGGCGACCCGCAAACCCTCATAAGCCGCCGGCGGCCGGTCGCGGAACGGGCTCGCGAAGACCTCCGGCCACTCCTTGCGCCCGCCGCCGAGTTGCCAGCGCATCAGCTCCAGCAAGCCCTTGTCCTGCGGCTGCCCGGGTGAGAAGAAGCGCACTCCGTCAAAATGATCCGAGACCGGCCCGTCGTAGTAGCGGTTCCTGGACCTCGCGGCCCGGACGTAGCCGGCGCCCGCGGCCGCGACGGCGGGAAGGCCGATGAGTTTGAGAATCCTGCGATGCTTCATGCCGGGCGCAGGATGAGGACGCAAGGCCGCCCGTCAAGCCGGGCGGTGGTCCGGAAAGCGCCCTCCAACGTCCGTGATGTCCACCGGAGATCGAACGACAGCCGGTCGACGCCGGCGCCGCAGCCGATAGTGCTCCCGAGCGGCTCCCGGCGGCTGCATCGGTCTTGCGACGTGCTATTCGTCCTCGCCGAACCGGTTGGCAAGGAGGTCGGCGATGCCCTGGAGACACGCCTCGGCGTCCTCGCCCTGCGCCGTCACCGTGATGGTCGTCCCCTGTGCGGCGCCGAGCGTCAGAAGGCCCATGATCGACCGACCCCCGACGGTTTCGCCGCAGCGCGTGACGGTCACGTCGGAGTCGTAGCGCTCGACGGTCTGCACGAACTTGGCCGATGCGCGCGCGTGGAGGCCCTTGCGATTGACGATCGGCAGTTCCCGGACCAGGGTTCCCTCAGGGATATGCGCCGGAGGGTAGTCGCGCTCGCTGGACGGTTCCATCTATTTGCCGGAGAGCACGCGCGACGCAACGTTAATGTATTTCCGCCCCGCCTCCTGAGCGTGGAGGACGGCCTCGCCGAGCGACTCCTCGTCCCGGACGCTGGCGAGCTTGATCAGCATCGGGAGATTGATCCCGGCCACCACCTCGACCGAGCCGCCGTTCATGCACGACAAGGCTAAGTTCGACGGAGTGCCGCCGAACATGTCGGTGAGGACGACGACGCCGGTGCCCGTATTCACGCGGCACACGGCGGCCATGATGTCCTTGCGCCGGATCTCCATGTCGTCGTCGGGGCCGATCGTGATGGTTTCGAGCTGCTCCTGCGGACCCACGACATGCTCAAGCGCAGATCTGAATTCCGTCGCGAGCTGCCCGTGGGTGACGAGCACCATGCCAATCATAACTTAGTGTTCCAGTCGCTCTGCGGAGCGGAGCCGCTATTTTGTGCGCCGCGAAGCCGAGCGCAAGAGCGATGCGGCGAATTGTTCATGACAATGTCACGATCCTGCTGGGGGTAGGCGTTGAATCTCGCGCAGCCGCCAAAGGGCGAGGAGCGCCAGCGGTGCGCCGGAACGCCCGCGGATGCAAGGAACCATGACGCCGCAGAGCTTTGCGGCATCGTCCTCGACCTCTGGGAACCGGCTCGGCTCCTCCGTCGAAAGTTCTACGAGAAGGCGGACCACCGCACGGTCCTCGTGGGGAACGCTCAGCACCCCGATGCCGCGGGCCTCGATCTGTCCGGCGGTCGCCGGGACGGCCTCGGCCACGAGCCGGCCGTTGCGGGCGGCCAGCCGCGTGCGGTCGTCGCTGACCAGGCGGGCAAACCGGCCCTGCAGCAGCGCCGTCGCGACGAGTTCGCGCCCGAGCGTGGATTTGCCGGTGCCGGACACGCCGCGGATCAGCACCCCCGCTTCATCGATCACCACGCAGGTGGCGTGAACGGCCTCGCTCAAAAGATCCTCTCGCATCGCATGACCGACCTCGCAGGGGCCGCGCCGTTCACGACTGGTTCGTCCGCACCGGGAGGCGGACCACGAAGCGGGCGCCGAGCCGCCGCGGCTCGCCCGACTCGTCGCGGGGGCCGAGCCGGTTCTCCGCATGGATCGTGCCGCGATGCGCCTCCACGATCTGCCGGGAAATCGACAAGCCGAGCCCGGAGTTCTGTCCGAAGCCCTGCTCCGGGCGATCGGTGTAGAAGCGCTCGAAGACGCGGTCGAGGGCGTGGGGCTCGATGCCCGGTCCGTCGTCGTCCACCACGACCTCGATTTCCCCGCGGCGGCGGCGCAGCGTCGCGCGGACGATCCCGCCGGGGGGCGAAAACGAGCGCGCATTGTCGACGAGGTTGTTGATCACCTGGCCGAGGCGGCTGTCGTGACCGAGCACCAGGAAGGCATCGCGCCGCAGCGGGTGGGGCTCGATCGTCAGGACGATGGGAGGTTCGCCCGGTCGCGTGCGCTCGTTGGCGACCGACACGACCGCCTCCAGCAGGCGAACCATGTCGACGGGTTCCGCATCGACGCGCGCAAGCTCGGCATCGAGCCTCGAGGCGTCCGAGATGTCGCTGATCAGGCGGTCGAGCCGCTTCACGTCGTGCTGAATGATCGACAGGAGACGGCCACGGGATTCGTTGGATTTCGCGAGCGGCAGGGTTTCGACCGCGCTGCGCAGCGAGGTGAGCGGGTTCTTGAGCTCGTGCGCCACGTCGGCCGCGAAGCTTTCGATGGCGTCGATCCGGTTGTAGAGCGCCTTCGTCATGTCGCGCAGCGCCCCCGAGAGGTGGCCGATCTCGTCGGCACGGGACGTGAAATCGGGGATCTCCTGGCGCGACTGGGTGCCCCAGCGCACCCGCTCGGCCGCATCGGCGAGGCGGCGCACCGGTCCAACGATCGCGCCGGCCAGGAAGAGCGAAAGGATCACCATCACGAGCGCGGCGACCAGGAAGACCTGGAGCAGGGCGAAGCGCTCGGACGCGATGATCGCATCGATGTCCCCGCCCTGGGTCGACAGCAGGAGCGCCCCGCGGACCGAGCGGAAGCGCTGGATCGGCACCGCCACGGAGACGATCGTCTCCCCGCGCTCGTTCCGGCGCACGAACTGCGCCGTCTGGCCGCCGAGCGCCTGCTGGACCTCCGGCAATCCTCTGCCGTTCGGCGGGCCGATCTCGTCGAGGAAAGGCGTCTGCGAGCGGCGAAACCACCCGCTCACGGTCGACCAGGCCCGCTCCATCAGGCTGGCATCCTCGTTGGTGAGCGGCGGCAGGTCGAAGCGCAGGATGTCGCCTCGGGCGATCAGGGAGCGGGAGTCGAGAAGGAGCGACCCTTCGCGGTCGTAGATGCGCGCCCGGGTCCGGGTCGGCGTGACGAGCCGGCGCAGCAGGGGCGCGACGCGCTCCGGACTGATCGAAAACTCGAGCGGCGAGAGGCTCTCGTCGTCCAGGCGCTCCGTGTCTCCGGTCTGCATCTGCAGCAGGCGATCCGGATCGATGGTGATGGTATCGGTCTCGATCGTCGCCGAGCTCGCGACCGCGCCCGCGATGATCTCGCCCTGGGTCAGTAGGCTCTGGACCCTTGCCTCGATGAGACCTTGCCGGAACTGGTTGAGGTAGAGGAACCCGACGAGGAGCGCGACGAGGCCCGCGAGATTGAGGACGACGATGCGCCGCGTCAGGCTCGAGGACGCGCGCTGGGCGAGCAGATGTCCCCAGCCGCGCAGGCGCGACACGACCCCGCGCTCCTCGGTCGAGGTGTCGCTCGTCGGGTCCAGGAACGCAGGATCTGCCTTCATGCCACGCGGAACCTGCCGCTCGTCATGGTGGGCTCCCATCTCAAGGCCGGGCCGAGGGCGCCACCGCGGGAGGACGACCGTCGCAGCCTCAAGCCTCCTTGAAGCGGTAGCCGACCCCATAGAGGGTTTCAATCATGTCGAAGCTCTGGTCGACGACCTTGAATTTCTTGCGCAGCCGCTTGATGTGGCTGTCGATCGTCCGGTCGTCGACATAGACCTGATCGTCATAGGCCGCATCCATCAGCGCGTTGCGGCTCTTCACCACGCCGGGGCGGGTCGCGAGCGCCTGGAGGATCAGGAACTCGGTCACGGTGAGCGTGACGGGCTCGCCCCGCCAAGTGCAGGTGTGTCGCTCGGGGTCCATCTTGAGCTGGCCGCGCTCGAGAGCCTTGGCGTCGATTTCCCGCGGGGCGCTTTGGTCCTTGGGGGCGAAGCGGCGCAGAACCGCCTTCACGCGCTCGACGAGGAGGCGCTGGGAGAAGGGTTTGCGGATGAAGTCGTCGGCGCCCATCTTGAGACCGAACAGCTCGTCGATCTCCTCGTCCTTGGAGGTGAGAAAGATCACCGGAATGTCCGACTTCTGGCGCAGGCGGCGCAGCAGCTCCATGCCGTCCATGCGCGGCATCTTGATGTCGAAGATGGCGAGGTCGGGCGGGGCATGTTTGAGCCCGTCGAGGGCCGAGGCCCCGTCGGTATAGGTTTGGATGCGGTATCCTTCCGCTTCGAGGGCGATCGAGACCGAGGTCAGAATGTTGCGATCGTCGTCGACGAGGGCGATCGTCGGCATCACGGAGATCCTTCAGTTGCCGGGCGGCCGTGACCGCGTCGTATTCACCCAGGGGCCGGCCGGTTCCGGTCGAGTGGGGCGCTTCAAGCTCGGCCGTTGCGGACCCGGCGTCTGGCCAACAACGCGTCAAGCCTCGAAACGTGCCGAAAGAGGCCGTACTGTGGCACAAATAAGGTCATCCTGACCGGGACGCCAGGGCCGAGCGTTCGAACGGAAGGGGAAACGACTGGCTGGCCGGGCGCTCGGCCGGCGACCGGCAGAGCCCTCGAGCGAGGGGGAGACGTGCGTTCATGACGGACCAGACGCGGCCGGTGCCTGTCTTCGACGGGGTGAACCTCGGCAAGGATCTCCTGCGCACCATCCGCGCGGGCGCTCTCGCGACGCTCGACCGCGACAGCGGCTTTCCGTTCGCGAGCCTCATCACCGTCGCGACCGATCATGACGGGTCACCGCTTCTTCTTCTGTCGCGCCTCGCGGCTCACACGGTCAACCTCGAGCATGACCCACGGGCCTCGATCCTCCTGTCGCAGGGCGGCAAGGGCGATCCCCTCGCGCATCCGCGCCTGACCGTTCTCGGACGGGCGCAGCGGCGGGCCGAACCGCGAATCCAGGCCCGCTTCCTGGCCCGCCACCCGAAGGCGGAGCTCTACGCGGGCTTCTCGGATTTCTCGTTCTGGCGGCTGTCGGTGGAAGGCGCCCATCTCAACGGAGGGTTTGCCCGGGCCACGAGCCTCACCGCGCGCGAGCTCCTCACGGACGTTGCCGACGCGCAGGACCTCGTCGCAGCCGAGGGGGAAGCGCTCGCGCGCCTCAACCGCGACCCCGAGGTGCTGGCGCTCTGCGCCGCGGTCGCCGCCGGCGCGCCACCGGGGCCCTGGGTCGCGACCGGGCTCGACCCGGAGGGCGTCGATCTCGCGGCCGGCGACCGCACGGCCCGGATACGCTTCCCCGAACCCGTCCGAAACCACGAATCCGTCATCCGCGTGCTGTCCGACCTGGCTCGAGGCGCTCGCGAGGCAGCCCCGAACCGGGCGCCAGGAACTTAGATCGCCGCTTAGGGTTAATGGCAAAGCTCGGGGGCAGCCGGGCGCCGGGGCCCTTGAGCACGACCCCGCGCCGGGCTATCCCTAGGGAGGCCCCCGGCCAACAAAACCAAGCGCCGGCCATACGTTACGGGCGGTCGCCGCGACATCGAACGGCGACCAGGAGGAGCAAGTCGTGGAAAATATCGGCGTCTTCAACGGTGCGCAGGGCGCCGAAGCCTTTGGCTTCCGCAACCTCAAACGCGTGTTCTGGAACCTGGAGGCGCCGGCCCTGTACGAACACTCGCTCTGCCGCGGCGAGACCAAGCTCGCGCACGGCGGCGCCCTCCTCGCCGACACGGGTGTGCATACCGGCCGTTCGCCCAAGGATAAGTTCGTCGTGCGCGACGCCGACACCGAGGAGGCGGTCTGGTGGGAGAACAACGGCTCCATGACGCCGGAGCAGTTCGAGACCCTCCTCGCCGATTTCCTCTCCCACGCGAAGGGCATGGACCTCTTCGCGCAGGACCTCTACGGCGGCGCCGACCCGAATTATCGCGTGCGCGCCCGCGTGTTCACCGAATACGCTTGGCACTCCCTGTTCATCCGCAACCTGCTGATCCGGCCGGATCGGGGGGAACTGGGGGGCTACGCGCCGAGCCTCACGATCATCGACCTGCCCTCGTTCAAGGCGGACCCGGCGCGCCACGGATGCCGGTCGGAGACCGTGATCGCCTGCGATTTCAGCCGCCGCGTCGTGCTCATCGGCGGCACATCCTATGCGGGCGAGATGAAGAAGTCTGTCTTCACCTATCTGAACTACGTGCTGCCGGCCCAGAAGATCATGCCGATGCATTGCTCGGCGAACGTGGGCGATCGGAACGACGTCGCGGTGTTTTTCGGGCTGTCCGGAACCGGCAAGACGACGCTCTCGGCCGACCCGAACCGCACGCTCCTGGGCGACGACGAACACGGCTGGGGCCCGAAAGGCGTCTTCAACTTCGAGGGCGGCTGCTACGCCAAGACGATCCGCCTGTCGCACGAGGCGGAGCCCGAGATCCACGCAACCACGGAACGGTTCGGCACGGTTCTCGAGAACGTGGTGATCGACCCGATGACCCGCGTTCCGAACTTCGACGACGCGTCGAAGACCGAAAACACGCGCTGCGCCTATCCGCTCGAGTTCATCCCGAACGCTTCCGAGACCGGCCGCGCCGGCATCCCGAAGAACATCGTGATGCTCACCTGCGATGCCTTCGGGGTCCTGCCGCCGATCGCGAAACTCACGCCGGCGGAAGCCATGTACCACTTCCTCTCAGGCTACACCGCGAAGGTCGCGGGCACCGAGAAGGGCGTGAGCGATCCCGAGGCCACGTTCTCGACCTGCTTCGGCGCCCCCTTCATGCCGCGCCACCCCTCCATCTACGGGAACCTTCTGCGCGACCTGATCGCGAAGCATCACGTGGACTGCTGGCTCGTCAACACCGGCTGGACCGGAGGCAAGTACGGCGTCGGGCGGCGCATGCCGATTCGCGTCACGCGGCGGCTGCTGACGGCGGCGCTGGACGGCTCGCTCAACAGGGCCGACTTCCGCCGCGACCCCTATTTCGGCTTCGCGGTGCCGACCTCGGTGCCCGGCGTCGAGCCGCACATCCTCTATCCCGTCAAGACCTGGCAGGACAAAGCCGCCTTCGGCCAGACCGCCAAGCGCCTCGTCGACATGTTCAACGAGAATTTCAAACGTTTCGAAAGCCACGTGGACGCCGACGTGCGTGCAGCCGCGCCGCATATGTCGATCGCGGCGTAAGGCGCGTCTCCTTCCGAATCGTTGGCGCGCCGGGCGGCCCGAAAGGGCCCTAGAGCCGCTTCCACTTACGTGGAATCGGCTCTCTTCTTTCTCGTGCCGCAATTTTGACGGCGAACCGGATCCACTTCGCCGAAAATTGCTCTAGACCAGGAACACGACGGTCACCAACAGGAAGGCCGGGATCAGCACCGCGCCCGACCACATCATGTAGCCGAAGAAGCTCGGCATCCTCACGCCGCCCTGGCGGGCGATCGCGTAGACCATGAAGTTCGGCGCGTTGCCGATGTAGGTGTTGGCCCCCATGAACACCGCGCCGAGCGAGATCGCCGTGAGCGTCGCCGCGCCGGCGCTCATGAGGTGCTCCGGATCGCCGCCCGCGAGCTGGAAGAACACCAGATAGGTGGGGGCGTTGTCGAGGAAGGACGAGAGCCCGCCCGCGAGCCAGAAATAGGCCGCGTTGTTGGGGCTGCCGTCCGGATTCGAGACGAGCGCGACGAGCGGCGCGAACGCGCCCTCGCGGCCCGCCGCGAGCATCGCGAGCACCGGGATGATCGTGATGAAGATGCCCGCGAAGAGCTTGGCGACCTCCTCGATCGGACCCCACGAAAAGCCGTTCTCTTCCCGGTTCTTGGCCGAGGTCACGGCGACCGAGACCAGGGTCACGACGACCATCACGAGATCGCGCAGGGCGTTCTCGATCTCGATCGGCGTCCCGAGCACGGTCACCGTTCCGAGCTCGACCGTCGCGCTCATGAGGATCGCCGCGACGATCACGCCGATCAGGAGGAAGTTGATCCCGCCCGTCACGCGCACGGGGTCGTCGGGCGTCGGATCCGGGCGGATCCTGCCCTCGTGCCGGTAGATGTAGCTGTCGACGATGAAGAAGAGCGCAAGCACGATGGCGCCGACGAACAGCGTCTCCTCGATGAGATACCGGGTCGTCCAGAAGAACTCCACGCCGCGCAGGAAACCTAAGAAAAGCGGCGGATCGCCGAGCGGCGTGAGCGAGCCGCCGATGTTCGAAACGAGGAAGATGAAGAACACGACCACGTGCACGTTGTGCCGTCGGTCGTCGTTGGCGCGCATCACCGGGCGGATCATCACCATCGAGGCGCCCGTGGTGCCGATCACGCTCGCCAGCGCGGCGCCGATGAGAAGCAGGACCGAGTTCGCGACCGGCGCCCCGTGGATGTTGCCGCGGATCACGATTCCGCCCGCCACCGTGAACAGCGCCAGGAGCAGCAGGATGAACGGGACGTACTCCAGGAGGGCCGTGTGCGCGAGAGCGCCGAGCGCCGTTGCGGGACCGTAGGCCGCCGCCATCGGCGCGAGCACCAGGAGGGCCCACAGGGCGGCGATCTTTCCCTGATGGTGCTCCCAGGTGTGGGGCGCGAGAAGCGGGAAAAGCGCGATCGAGAGCAGGATCCCCATGAAGGGAAGCGCCCAAGGAAGGCCCAGGTGACGTCCGTCGAACTCCGCCGCGAAGGCCGCCTGCGGAATGAGGGTCGTGGCGGCGGCGAACGCCGGCATCCATCGTCGGGGCGTCACGGGTCGGCTCCCATCGCAATTATCGGCCGGCGGCGTTCCGAGGCCGTTCTAGGGGATACCACGTTCTCCGGCAACGGCTTGGCCGTTAACGGCCTGTTCACCCTCCGGCATTGATCCTCGTCACCGTTGCTCGGTCGGGGCTCGCAGGCCCTCGTGGGGGCTCGCGATGTGTCGTTTCCTGGCCTACCGGGGCGAACCGGTCTTCCTCTCCGACCTCGTGTACGCCCCGTCGCATTCGCTCGTGCACCAGTCGCTCCATGCGTGCGAGGCGAAGACCGGCACGAACGGGGACGGCTTCGGCCTCGGGTGGTATGGCGAGCGGCCGGAGCCCGGGCTCTATCGCGAGATCCGCCCCGCCTGGTCGGACGAGAACCTGAGGTCCCTGTGCGACCAGGTGCGCTCGCGCCTGTTCTTCGCCCATGTGCGGGCCTCCACGGGCACATCGACGACGCGCGCGAACTGCCATCCTTTCTCGCACGGGCGCCATCTCTTCATGCACAACGGCCAGATCGGCGGCTATTCCCGGATCAAGCGCCGGCTCGAAGCGCTGATCCCGGACGAATTCTACGAATGCCGCCTCGGCACGACGGATTCGGAAGCGATCTTCCTCGCCGCTCTCGCCTGCGGGCTCGCGCAAGAGCCCGTGGCCGCGATGGCGCGCGTCCTCAAGACCGTACGCGGCCTGATGGACGACGCCGGCATCGCCGAGCCGCTCCAATTCACCGCGGCGTTCGCCGACGGGGAAAATCTCTTCGCCTATCGGTGGGCCTCCGACCGGCGCCCGCCGAGCCTCTACTTCCGCGAGCTGGACGGTCACCTCCTCGTCGTGTCCGAGCCGATCGACGACCGGACGCGGGGCTGGCGCGAGGTCCCGAAGGGCTGCGCGCTCGTGGCCTCGCCGGGCCGGCCAGCGTCGGTCACATGCCTCGAGGAAGCGATGAGGCGCGTCGCGGCTTAGCGCGGAGCCGTTGAGAGGTCAGCCGACCCTCGCGGGGATTTCGAGCCGCTTTCGCGGCAGCTTTGTCTCCTGGATCCCGGATCTGCGCTCCGCTTCGCTCCACTTGTCCGGGAAAGGGTGGAGGGTGTCACGCCGACCTTCGCGCGATCTCCCGATCTCGGCGGCTCGGCCGAACCGCGCGCGTCAATGCGCTTCGTCCCAGTTCTGCGCCGCCCGCGCCTCGACGGCGAGCGGCACCTTGAGCCGCACCGCCGGCACGGGCGCCTGGGTCATGACGTTCGCGATCACCGGCAGCGTCGCGTCGACCTCCTCGTCGGGAGCCTCGAAAACGAGCTCGTCGTGGACCTGCAGCAGCATGCGGGCGGACAGCTTCGCATCGCTGAGCGCCTCGTCCATGCGGCTCATCGCACGGCGGATGATGTCGGCGGCCGAGCCCTGGATCGGAGCGTTGATGGCCTGCCGTTCGACGCCCGCGCGCTCGGAGGGATTCGAGGAGCGGATCTGCGGGTAGTGGCAGACCCGGCCGAACAGGGTCGTCACGTAGCCCTTCTCGCGGCAGCTGCGCTTGGTCTCGTCGATATAGGCCCGGATCCCGGGGAAGCGCTCGAAGTATTGCTTGATGAAGGTGGCGGCCTCCGCGTGCGGAATGCCGAGTCGCGCCGCGAGGCCGAAGGCCGAGATGCCGTAGATGATGCCGAAGTTGATCGTCTTGGCCTGCCGGCGCAGATCGCCTTTCACCTGATCGACGGGCACGCCGAACATCGCCGAAGCGGTCGCGGCATGAATGTCGAGGTCGTTGGCAAACGCCTCCTGGAGCTGGGGGATGTCGGCGATGTGAGCCAGCAGCCTGAGCTCGATCTGGCTGTAGTCGGCCGAGATGATCTTGTGACCTTTCGGCGCCACGAAGGCGGCGCGGATCTTGCGGCCTTCCTCGGTGCGGATCGGGATGTTCTGCAGATTCGGATCCGACGAGGACAGGCGTCCCGTGGTGGTCGCCGCAAGCGCGAAGCAGGTGTGGACCCGGCCGGTGTCGCGATGCATGTGCTCCTGAAGGGTGTCGGTATAGGTCGACTTCAGCTTCGCGAGCTGCCGCCATTCGAGGATCTTGGCCGGCAGGGGGTGTCCGGCCTGCGCGAGTTCGTCGAGAAGCGTCGCGGGCGTCGCCCACTGGCCGGAGGGCGTCTTCTTGGCGCCGGGAAGTCCCATCTTGCCGAACAGGATGTCGCCGATCTGCTTCGGGGATCCCAGCGCGAAGGTCTCGCCCGCCATCTCGTGGATCTCGTGCTCGAGCCGCGCGAGGGTCTGCGCGAACTCGCCCGACAGCCGGCTGAGGATCTGGCGGTCCGTCAGGATGCCGCGCTGCTCCATGCGGGCGATCACCTCGATCAGCGGCCGCTCGAGCGTCTCGTAGACGGCCGTCCGCCGCTCAGCGACGAGCCGGGGCTTCAGCACCTGCCAAAGGCGAAGCGTCACGTCGGCGTCCTCGGCCGCGTAGGCCGTCGCCTTCGGGATCTCGACTTTCTCGAAGCTGATCCTGCTCCGGCCCATGCCGGCGACGTCGCCGAACGGGATCGGCGAGTGGCCGAGGTGGCGGCGCGAGAGCTCGTCCATCCCGTGCGAACCCTTGCCGGCGTCGAGCACGTAGGAGATCAGCATGGTGTCGTCGTAGGACCGCACGCCGATGCCGTGGCGCTTGAGCACGAGCCAGTCGTATTTCAGGTTCTGCCCGATCTTGAGCACCGCCGGGTCCTCGAAGAGCGGCCGAACCGCGGCGAGCCCGTCGGCGACCGGGATCTGACCCGGCACGAGCCCGCCGCCGAACAGGTCTGCATCGCCGCGATGCTGGAGCGGCACATAGGCGGCCCGGCCCGGCGCCAGCGCGAGCGAGAAACCGACGAGATCGGCGCGCATGGCATCGAGGGCGTTCGTCTCCGTGTCGATCGCGACATAGCCCTGCGAGCGGGCCTCCGCGACCCACTCGTTCAGGCGATCGAGGGCGGTGATGGTCTCGTACGCTTCGAGGTCGAAGGCCTGCGACGCGGCCTGCGCGGCGCGCCCGGCGGCGAGAGCGGCGGGCGTGCCGATGCCGTCCACGCTCCGGCGTCGCGGGGCGGGCGGCAGGTCGAGCCCGGCGAAGGGATCGGCCTCTTCGGCCGGCCGCGCCGCGGCGGCGCCGAAGAACGGCGTTTCGTCGCCCGAGGGTCGCGCCGCGGCGCCGTTTGGGCGCGACCAGGAGATCGCCGCGCCACCCGGAAGCAGGCGCGGGTCCGGCTCGATGGCGGCCGCGTCGGCTTCGTAGATATCCGCCACGCGGCGGATCAGGGCGTTGAACTCCATCGCCTTGAGAAACCCGATCAGCGCCTTCGGATCCGGCTGGGGCACCGCAAGTTCGTCGAGCGGCACGGGCAGCGGCGCCTCGCAGTCGAGGGTGACGAGCCTGCGCGACAGGCGGGCTTTCTCCGCGTTCTCGATCAGGGCCTCGCGGCGCTTCGGCTGCTTGATCTCCGGGGCGCGCGCGAGCAGCGTCTCGAGGTCGCCGTACTCCTTGATGAGCTGCGCAGCCGTCTTGAGCCCGATCCCGGGCACGCCGGGCACGTTGTCCGACGCATCGCCCATGAGCGCCAGCACGTCCCCGATCTTCTCCGGCGGAAGGCCTTCCCAGCGCTCGGTGACGGCGGCCTCGTCGAGGTTGCGCTCGGGACGGTAGCCTGGCTTGCCCTTCTGGCCGGACTCGAAATCATAGAAGCGGACGAGGGGCCCGACGAGCTGCATGAGATCCTTGTCGGACGACACGATCAGCACGTCCGCTCCGCGCGCCTTCGCGACCTGCGTATAGGTCGCGATGAGATCGTCCGCCTCGTAGCGGAGCTGCTCGACGGGCTCCATCCCGAAGGCGCGAATCGCCTCGCGCATCAGCGGCATCTGAACGGCCAGATCGGAGGGGGGCTCGGGCCGATGGCCCTTGTAGTCGGCATAGAGTTCCTTGCGCGCCGAGTCCTCCGACTTGTCGAGCACGATCGCGAGATGCGTCGGCACAAGGCCCGCGGCGCCGTCGCGCAGGAATTGCAGGAGCTTTGAGCAGAACAGCCGGACCGCCCCCGTCGGCATCCCGTCCGACGTGCGGCTGTTGTACTTCTCGGGTCTGGTTCATCGACTGGAAGTAGGCCCGGAAGATGAACGACGAACCGTCGACGAGAAAGACGTGATCGCCGGCGGAAACGGGACGGGAGGAGGGCATCGGAACTCGGGGAGCGCGGATGAGACAGGTGAGGAACAGATAGAATCTTCGCGCCGCGATGGCTACGGCTGGACTCGGGAAGTCGCTCGCTACTATGTTCAGGATGAGATCGGGATCGTCGCGTGAGCATCGTACACAACGAGCAGACGAAGCTGACTGCGACGGCGCTTAACAATGTCGCCGTAGCAACTGTCATCGCCGGGTTCTTAGGTCCCATCGTAAGTTCGTCCTCGACTCCCGGTCGGTCCAGACGGATTCCATCGCCGTTCTCACCAGTGCGGCTTGGCTTTTGATCGGATGGATCCTACATCTCGTGGCGAGGCTCGTCTTACGCGGATTGAAGGGATGAGGCTGCTCGAGATCTACGTTTTTTTCGTCCTGCCGGTGATCGCGGTCGGCATGGGGTTGGGTGCCCTCTGGCTTACGAAGCCGCGGGCCCGGATTACAGATCGTAACGCGCCCTAGCAGCACCGCGCCTGTTCCGGCGAGACCTGCTGCATCCGCCGCTATTCCCCGGTTTCGCGAAGCGGTTCATGGATTGCGGCGGTTGGGCGAAGTCGCGAGACCTACGACCGCGACCCCGCCGGCAGCGCCGCGCCGTCCTCCGGAGCCGGCTCGTCCTCCTTCGCGTCGACCGCCAGGGTGTCGCGGCGCACCACGAAGCACAGGATCACCAAAGGGATGCCGATTGTCGCAGTCGCGGTGAAAAGGACCGGGTAACCGTACGTGTCCACCACCGCGCCCGAGAAGCCGCCGATGAACTTGCCCGGAAGGGCGTAGAGCGAGCTCAAGAGCGCATACTGGGTCGCTGCGAAAGCGGGCGAGGTGAGACCCGACATGTAGGCGATGAGCGCGGAGCCCGCGAAACCGGCGGCGAAGTTGTCGATGCTGATCGAAAGGGTCAGCAGATCGAGCCGCGCGCCTTCGGTCGCGAGCCAGGCGAACATGAGGTTCGAGGCCGCGGCGATCGTCGCTCCGACCAGGAGCGTGGTCCATAACCCGAGCCGCGTCAGGGCGATCCCGCCCGCGAAGGCGCCGAAGATACCGATCCACACGCCATAGAGCTTCGACACGTTCGCGATGTCGGTCTTGGAGAAGCCGAGATCGATGTAGAGCGGGTTCGCCATGACGCCGGCGACGAAGTCGGGCAGGCGGAAAAGCCCGACGAGGAGGAGGATCGGGAGGATGAGCATCTCCTTGCGCCGGACGAGGTCGGCCAGCGGCTCGACCACGGCGGCCGCGAAGGACACGCGCGTGCGCTCGACCGCGGCCTCGGTCGAGGGTGCGAGCAGGGTGCCCACGAGACCGACGCCCATCAGGGCCGCCATCGCGACGTAGGCGGCGCGCCAGTCGACGAACTCCGCGATGTAGAGGGCGCCGGCGCCGGCGCTGATCAAGGCGAGACGGTATCCGAGCTGGTAGGCCGCCGCCATCATGCCTTGGCGCGCCGTCTCGGCGACGTTGATGCGCCACCCGTCGATGACGACGTCCTGCGTCGCCGAGGCGAAGGCGACGAGAAGCGCGCAGGCGACCGTGAGGGTGAGGCCGGCCTTGGGATCGCTGAACGCGATCCCCACGAGGCCCACCGCGATGCCGATCTGCGCCAGCGCCATCCAGCCCCGGGCGCGCCCGAGAACGCGCGCAAGCCCCGGCACGTCGTAGCGGTCGATGACCGGCGCCCACAGGAATTTCCACGCGTAGGCGAAGCCGACCCAGCTCAGCAGTCCGATTTCCGTGCGCGACACGCCGGCTTCGCGCAGCCATGCCGAAAGGGTCGAGAAAACCAGGAGGAACGGCAGTCCCGCCGAGAAGCCGAGCGGGAGCATCAGCGCGATGCGCCCGTCCGTGAAGATATCCTGAAACGAGAGACGGCGTCTGGGAGCGCTCATGGCTCGGGCCTTGTCGAAGCACGGAAGGCGGAGCCTTGCACGAATTTCGCTCGTCCGGGAAGGGCCGTCCGCAACTGGGTTGCGAGAGCGTCCGCGCGCGCTCGGAGACGGTGCGCTACAGGCGCGCCAGCGAGACCGATGCGACGCCGGAAAGGCCGATGGCCTCGGCGGAGGCGCGGGACAGGTCGATCACCCGGCCATGGGCATAGGGCCCGCGATCGTTGATGCGCACGATCGTCGAGCGGCCGGTGCGATGGTTCGTGACGCGCACCCGGGCGCCGAACGGCAGGGTGCGATGGGCTGCGGTCATGTCCTGAGTGTTGAAAATCTCGCCGCTTGCGGTGCGCCTTCCGTGGAAGCCGGGGCCATACCAGGAGGCCCGACCGGATTGGAAGTGGGGCTCGGACCAGCTTCCCGGCTCGGCCCGAGCCGCTTCAGCCAAGGTAATGGAACCGACGAGAGCCGCGACGCACACCAGCACTTTACGTTGAGACATTCCGCATTCCCATGTTCGTTGCACGGGCGCGCAAAATGTCGAAAGATGCGGCCAGAATATGGCCGCTATAAAAGTTCCAGCGGAACTGCGAATATTCTCGGCTCGACCCGGAAGCGGGGCAGAACACGATCCAGGATCGGGCCGCGCCTATCGTCTACGATGATGATCTTAGAAGACGAGCATCTTCTACCAAGAGATGCTGGTTCCGCCGAGAGGGCCCTCCTTCACGGCCTCGCTTTTAGGCTTTCCGACCCCCAGACACCGATCTGCTGCGATCTGGCGTGCTCCTCGGCCGCCTTCAGGTCCGGCGACGCTTCGGCCGTCGCGCGGCCGCCGCCGTTGAACAGAACGACCTTCGACAGGTCCTGTCCCTGGACATCGCAGCGATGCTTGTCCGTGGCGCCTTCGGGGCGGCAAACCACCTCTCGGCCCTTCAGATAGCCCGCAAGATCGTCGGGATCGCCCGCTCCCTTCGCCCATTCGACCCCGAACAGCCGGATGACCTTGCCTTGCACGGACAGCGTCGCGGTATCGAGCACCTCCGCGACGCCGCGGATGGGCCCGGTCGGCGCGGGCGAGGGGTCCTGACCCTGGATGGTTCCTGTCGTCTCCGGTTCGGCGGGGCGCGACGCCGCGGCGCGCACCTCGGGCGAACGCCTGGCGCCGGAATCGTTGATCAGGGAGGTTGCCAGAAGCCCGAGGAGCGGGATCGACAAAGCCACCGCGAGGACGGTGAGCGCGACGCGCCCGCTGAGACCGTCGAGTCCGCAGACCGAAACCGGTCCCTCGCTGCCCCGGCACCACGCGGCTCGCGCTTTGCGGGGGGCGGAGACGGGCGAGACCGCGATGGACGGCGCCGAACGCGGCGGTGAGCGGTCGTGAGCCGGCTCTGACGCGTATGCGGTCCCGCCCGGCCTTCGTGAACGCCGCCCACCGCGAGGTCCACGAGCGCCCTTGGGCGGCCTGTTCGACGGGACGCGGCCCACCCGCACCGGCCGGCGCAAGCAAAGTCTCGTCGTCGGCGACGGACCCGAGGCTCAGGACGTCGCGAACCGGCGTCCTCGGCTCGGCGGCAGCGGTGTCGCGCGGGTTCGCCGGCGAGTTCTCCAGGCGTGCGTCGGCTGCCGTTCTTTCCGCGCCCGTGTGTGCCATGGCGACGCCCCTGGACGGCTCGCCGACTGTCGGGCGGGAGGACCCAAACAGAGCCGGGTGCTTGGCGCGCAGTTCTGCGACGAGATCCGCGATCGTCAGGTCGACCTCTCGGTCGCCCTGCATCCGCGTGCGGCGCCGTCCCTCGTCGTCGATCACCGTCACCCGCAGTTCGCCGTCCTGTTCGCCGTAGCGCAGCGACGTCTCGACGATCAGCTCCAGGGCGCGGCGTGACTCCGCGACCGGGTTCGCCCGGCCAACCTCGGCGTGAATGAGCTCGCGGACGTGATCGAGGGTGGACATCGCTACCTCGTCCATTCGGCGCGAACGGGCATCGAGATCCCGCTCGGGCTGCGGTTGCGCGGGTCGTCAAGGCTCATCGGCATCCCCCGCCACAAGGCCGGCGACGCCGCGGCTGCGGCCGTGTACCATACTGTTCTCGGCCGTGATGACCGGGCGCTCGTCCTCACGGAAACTGACCACCAGTTCGAGGGTCGCCACGCCCTGCGAACGCCGGCCGCGCTCGGGGTGCACGGCCGTGAAGTCGAAGACCGAGCGCACCGTGCAGGTCTCGCCACCGGGACCGCAGGCGACGCCCATGGTCTCGCGGCGCGGCCGGTAGCGCCGCTCGGGCCAGCGCTGCACGAAACGACGCTTCTCCTCGAGCAGCGCGCGCGCACTCATGGCGCGGCCGTGGAAGATCACATGCGGGGCGTAGAACTCGGTGCTGGCTGCGAGCGTCAGCGGGTTCGGTGCGGACCAGAGGTCGAGGTAATCGCTGACGAGGTCGCGAGCGGCCTCCTCGCGCGCGGCGAGCAGCTCCGGTCCCGGGCGTGCGCCGTCCTCCGACCCGGGCGGCCGTTCCGCCCGTTGCCTCGGCGCCGGCGTCGCCGGGGGTTGCGGCTCTGCCGAGCGAACGGCAGGCTGCCCTGCGGGAGGAGGCGCCGCCGGCGTCGGAGGCTCGGCCGAGCGGATGGGCGGCTGCGAAGCGGGAGGAGGCGTCGCACGGTCCGGTTGGGCCGACCGGACACCGGGCGTGGTCTCCGGCGCCGCCGGGCGGGTCGCCTGGGGTGGCGACGGAGCGACTTGGCTGTCCTGTGGCGTGGTGTCGCCGGGCGGCGGCGCTGGCGGGGCGCCCACCTCAGCGGGAGGATCGACCCAGCGACGGCCCTGCGCCACGGCCGAATGAACCCCGGCGGCCGAGATCAACACCATGGCCACGCTCGTCGTTCGTACCCAACTCGTCGGCATGTCGGTTCCAGACCTCGCAAAGCCCGAGACCGAGGAAACGCAGACGAGAGGCCGAAGGGTTCCATGGGGTCCTGCCGGCACGCGCGCCGGCGCCCCGAATCGGCGTCGCGGCGATCAGAGGACGGTCCTCTTCCGATCGGACCCACCCGCGTCGAACTGCCGGTAAACGGCTTCCGCGACCGCAAGGAGCCGCTCCCGGTCGAGAGCGCCGGAAATCACATAGCCGAAGCCGTCCTCGACCCAATAGAACGCCGAGACGTCGCCGTGGCGGGCGAAGCGGAACGCCGACGCCTCCCGCGGGCCTCCCTGAAGGTAGAGCGTCACGCGGGTGCCCTGCGGGTTCTCGTACATGAACTGCGCCGCCGGGCCATCGTCTCCCGGCAACAGCCGGCCACCCATGAGCCGAAGACCGTGCCCGGCCAGGTCTGGGGCCCGCAGGGGCCGCCCCAGGCGCCGTGACAGCCATTGGACGAGGTGCTGTTCCTGCCCGGCGCCGACTTCCACCGGGTGGGCGACCTCCGCGACGAAGGTCCGGTGCGCCGCGAAGGCGTCATCGGCCAAGGAGGTGCGACCGGCGAGAAGCCCAGGCAATCCGTTTGCGCCGAGCCACGCGTGCGCCGCCCATCCGAGGACGCCGCCGACCAAGAGCCAGACCAGCGAAGCCGCGACCGTGGCCATGCGTCGTCCGGCGCGCTGCCGCCGGGCGGCGGCGATGTTGGCGATCCTCAGCCGCGACGGAAGAGGCTCCTGCGCCTTGAAGGCCAGGCGGGCGCGCAGCGCTTCGCGCAGTTCCTCGTAGGCGCTCACCTGCGCGGCCGCCGGCGGGTTCGCGCCGAGGTACGTCTGCACGGCGGCGCGGCGCTCGGGCGAGAGGCGACCGTCGACGAAGGCCTGAAGGTCGTCCTCGCCGATCGGCCGATCGTCGTTCATTTCACTCTCCTCAGCACCGGACCGCGGCCGTTCTCGACATACTGCCTCATCTTCTCGCGCGCCCGGCTCAGGCGGGACATCACCGTTCCGACGGGGATGCGGAGCACCCGCGCAGTCTCCTCGTAGGACAGGTCTTCGACGCCCACGAGGAGCAGAACCGACCGCTGCTCCTCGGGCAGGAGATCGAGGCCGGCCAGCACCTCGCGGGCGCCGAGCGCGTCCTCCTGCGTTCCTTCCGGCGACGCGATGCTCTCGAGGACGTCCGGTCCGAGGTGCGGCCCGCGCCGGGTCCGCTGGCGGGCGGCATTGAGGAAGAGGTTGCGCTCGATGGTGAAGAGCCAGGCCCGCAGGTTGCCGTCGCGCCGCCGCAGGTGCCAGCGGCTGAGCGCCCGCTCGAGGCAGTCCTGGACGAGATCGTCCGCCGCGCTGTCGTCCCGCAGCAGCGCCCAGGCATAGCGTCGGAGCGCCGGGATGTGGGGCTCGAGGAGGGCCGCGATCTCGTCCATGAAAGGCGTCCTGCGATCGGCTCGGGCTGCAGCGGTTCGGCGATCAGACTGCACCGATCGTCACGCCACCTCCAGCGCAGCGTCGCGGCGGCAGCCTTCAAGACGCTCACGGGCGGCGTTTATTCCGCGGATCCTGCCGTTTCGACCGTGCAGGCCGGCCAGGCGCATCCCCTCCGGACCGCTTCGCCGCTCCCGCCGGAGCCATGCCTCGCGGCATCAGCGCTGCTCTGGGCCGAAGGCTTTCCAGGTCTCGGGAATATTCCGCGCTTCGGCGTGTCTCTCTTCTCGGGAGCGCGCGCGGCGCTCCTGGTTCGCGCGTCTGCGCGAACGCCAACGACGAGGACGCCCGATGACGAAATACGCTCATGCCGCCATCTCCGCGATGGTTGTCGCCGCTGCCCTGGCGAGCGCTCCCGCAATGGCGGAAACATTGAACTTGAAGGCCGACCTCACGGGTGCGAGCGAGGTCCCGCCCGTGAACACCCCCGGCCGGGGCAGCGTGACCGCGACCTACGACACCGCAACGAAGAGGCTGACCTGGAAAGGAACAGTGTCGGGCCTCACCGGCGACGCGACGGCGGCTCATTTCCACGGTCCCGCGGAACCCGGCAGGAATGCGGGCGTCCTGGTGCCGGCACCGGGCGTGAAGACCGGCGCGTTCGAGGGCTCGGCGACGCTCACGGACGATCAGGCGAGGGCGCTGACGGCAGGGCAGACCTATTTCAACATCCACACCGCCGCGAACCCGCAGGGCGAGGTGCGCGGCCAGGTGACCCGATAGCGGATGAGGTGCGGGCCGGTCGGCCACAGGCCGGCCCCTGCCGACCGCCGCCGCGGGTTCGCGGGGCCGCCGCAAAGAGCGGCAGAGAGGCCGCGTGCGCGGCCCGCGCGGTCAGTTCAAGAGCCACGCGAGCGACCGCCGCAGCCGCTCGGCACCGTCCCGCTCGAACCAGCGCCCATGGCTGAAGACGACCCGTTCGGGGTTCCAGCCGACGAGCCGTTCTGCGCTCTCCCTGACGTGTTGCCGGTTGGCGCGCAACACCCACCGAAGATACACCGGCGTTCCCCCGGTGGGCGCGAGGACTCCGGTCACGCGGGCTGCGGTTCGCCCAAGAAGAGTCAGCTTGTCGGGCTCGAGGTTCTGCACGAGATCCGTGATCACGAGCGTCCGCGTGGCGGAATGGAAGAAATCGACCTCGCTGAAACCTTTGCCGCGCACCACGACCTGCTCGAGGTCGGCGGCCCATTCCGGGGGCGCCGCCTCGGCGAGGTCGCGATCGAGCCTGATGCCGGCCTTCCTGACCTGAGCGCGGTCGCGAAGGCCCGGAGCGGCCCAGGTCACGGCGTCGGGACAGGCGCGCTGCCAATCCGGCAGGAACGACCAGTGCGCGATGTCGGGTGCCACGAGATGCCGGATTCGCCCGGCTCGCTCGAGTTCCCGGCGCAGTCCGTCGGAAAAGCGCGTCGGCGAGTGGAGCCAAAGGTCGCCTCCCGCGAGGCGGATGACCGTCATGCGCACCGGCAGCGGCATCCCGAGCACATGGAGCGGGCCGCTGTCGACGACCCAGACGTCCGTCGCGACGGGCTTCGGCACGTCGAGAGGAGGATAGGTCGCCTGCTCGTCCGAAGGCTTCGCCATGCGCCATCCTCGCCGACCGGAAGCGTTCCGACGGAAGTGGACCGCCGCCGCCCGGAATCAATCATCCTGGCGTTGCCTGCAGCGGACCACGACCGGACCGCTCGTCCGGCAGGTCGCCCGGATCGGCTCGTCCCCGTAAGCGCGATGAACAGGTGGAACTCGGCCTGGCTGCCGCAGAACCGCTTTCGCCACGCCGCCGGGCCGGACCAATGCCAAGCCGATCGTGAGCCGGCCGGCGAGGTTGCCCCTCGGGCCGCCATCGGGTAATGAGGCGCACGGCTCTTCGCCGCACAGCACCCGTAGCTCAGCTGGATAGAGCGTTGCCCTCCGAAGGCAAAGGTCACACGTTCGAATCGTGTCGGGTGCGCCAATCTTCTCAATGACTTAGGCGAAATTAGCGGGAGCGCTACGGCGCTCCTGTCCGCAAGAATGTCTGCGTAACACCCCTAGCGAGACCCCCGCCGGTTCCCCACTAAGAGAACCGCCGCGCCGGCTGGACCCCGGAACGGCGGTGAACGCATATCACTGAGGTCAGCCAAAAACCTCGTCCCGGACAGTGCCGCAATCCCTCGGCGCTGACAAGCCTGGCGCGTCTCTGGTCTAACGACCGACTGCTCGGGCTCGCTTAACCCGAGCGCGCGATGCACGGGTCCTTTCAAGGTCTCCTTATCGCGATCCCCGCGATGCAACGCCTCGTGAGGGTCCCGCTGAGATTGCCCCCGAACTGACCGGACAGGGTCTCCCACTTAGCAAGTGTGAGGCTTACAACCGTGTCTATGACCAACACCTCGGATCGGATTGAGATCATCACCTCAGTTCAGCGACGGCGGCGCTGGACGGCTGCCGAGAAGATGCGCCTCGTTGAGGCGACCTTCGCGCCTGGCATGACGGTCAGCCTCGTGGCCCGCCAGAACGGGATCGCTCCAAACCAACTCTTCACCTGGCGGCGGCTGGCCGCCCAGGGTGCACTCACCGCAACCGGAGCCGAGGAGGAGGTCGTGCCCGCCTCCGACTACCGCGCTCTCCAGAACCAGATCCGCGAGCTTCAGCGCCTGCTCGGCAAGAAGACCTTGGAGGCCGAAATCCTCAAAGAGGCCCTGGAGGTCGCGAGCGGACCGAAAAAGGGGCTGTTGCGGTCCGTGTCGCTGCCTCAGGGCGGTTCGCGGTGAAGGCGGTGGCCGACGTGATCGGCATGGCCCGTTCCAGCCTCTGCGAGCAGATGAAGGAGCGCCCTCACCAGCGGGTCGGGCGTCCTCCCGCGCCAGCCGAGATGCTCGTTGCGGAGATCAAGACCATCATCGCCGACCTGCCGACCTATGGCTATCGCCGGGTGCATGCGATCCTGCGCCGCCGAGCCCTGGCCGAGGGCCGCTCGCCTGCAAACCACAAGCGGGTCTACCGCGTCATGAAGGAACACGGTCTCTTGCTCCAGCGCCATGCAGGCGGGGTGGAGCGGCGTCATGACGGCAGGATCGCGGTCGCACAGCTCGGATCTGCGCTGGTGCTCGGATGGCTTCGAGATCGGATGTGACAACGGCGAGCGGGTCCGTGTTGCCTTCGCGCTCGACTGCTGTGATCGCGAGGCCATGAGCTATGTGGCGACGACCGGCGGGATCGGAGGCGAGGAGGTGCGCGACCTCATGGTCGCCGCCGTCGAGCACCGCTTCGGGCCGGTCAACCGCCTGCCGCAAACCATCGAGTGGCTGACCGACAACGGTTCGGGCTATATCGCCACCGAGACACGCCGCTTTGCG
Organism: uncultured Alphaproteobacteria bacterium; assembly: GCA_963800985.1. Lineage (GTDB taxonomy): Bacteria > Pseudomonadota > Alphaproteobacteria > Rhizobiales > Beijerinckiaceae > Microvirga. Next base: position 515,422 of record CAWDDI010000033.1, read on the forward strand.
CGGGAGATCGGCCTGGAGCCCAGGACCACACCGATCGAGAGCCCGCAAAGCAACGGCATGGCTGAGGCGTTTGTGCGCACGATCAAGCGGGATTACGTGCGCGTGAGCCCGCGACCCAGATGCCGATACTGTGTTGACGACAGCTTCCTGCGTGGCTGGCCCACTACAATGAAGTTCATCCGCACAGGGCACTCGGCTACCGCTCACCCCGCGAGTTCATCAAGGCCCAATCCACCCCGTGACCCTGTCCTGTCATTCGGGGGCAACAACACCTGCAATGGGTCGCCTGGAAATATCAACTGGAAGACGGGACGGTCAAAAAGCCGCCGCTCAACCCGTACACAGGCAGTCGCGCAAGCGTCGAAAACCCGCGAACCTGGGGGAGTTACGCCGCCGCCGTGCAGCGGGCGCTGCGAAACAACCTCAATGGTGTGGGGCTCGTCCTTACGCGCCAAATGAATATCTGGGGCGCCGACCTCGACGATTGCTATAACCCGGAGACCCGCACGTTCTCGCTGTTGGCGGCCGAGATCATCGATCTTCGTGAGACCTATACCGAGCGCAGCCCGTCCGGGACCGGCCTGCGCATCTTCGCCGAAGGCGGCGGCGTCGAGACGATTGCGCGCGCCGAGATTGGGATCGAGGTCTATAGCGACGGCCGATATCTGACCGTGACGGGCGCACACGTCAACGGCGCGCCATACGACACCGGCCGGCTCCAAAGACCCTCGCTCTTCTGCGGCAGAGAGCTGGGGTTGAGGATGACGCGCCGAGCTATGCCGCTGGTTCGGTGCCTGCGACATTGGCGTGATCGGCCGGGGTCTTGGCAATGCTCTTCTTCATCGAAGACTACCTGGCCACGACGATGTACTCGCAGAACGTTCCCATTCTGAGTAAGCGCGGTGAATTCTATGTCGAGGCCAAGCTATTCCCAAGGAACTGCCCCGCGATACTTCTGTCGCTATACGGTCTGGGTTGGACTCAGAAAGTTGGCTTAGGCGCGGGAAGAGACGTCCTGCAGGGCGACGCGGGTCACGACACGATGTCCGGCGGGGAAGGTGCCGATTTCCTTCTCGGGGGCGTCGGGAACGATCGCCTGGGCGGGGGAGGGGGACGCGACTCTCTGTTGGGCGAGAGCGGCCGCGACACGCTCTTCGGCGGCGGCGAGAACGACACCCTGATTGGCGGAAGCGGCGACGACCGTCTGACCGGCGGCGGCGGACGGGATATCCTTCTCGGCGGCGCGGGACTCGATTCGCTCCGCGGAGGCGCGAATGCGGACCGCCTCGCGGGCGGCAAAGGGAACGACGCGCTTTGGGGAGGCCTGGGCAACGACGTGCTTGCGGGGGATCAAGGCGCCGATCTCCTGGCCGGAGGCGCGGGCGACGACGTGCTGGGTGGGTGGTCGGGCAACGATCGTCTTCGCGGCGGCGATGGCAATGATCGGCTCTATGGCGGCCGTGGAAACGACGTGCTGAACGGCGGGGCCGGACTCGACACGTTGATCGGCGGCGTTGGAATCGACACCGTCGATTACTCCGACTCGGCGGACGGGGTCGTGGTGACCCTTGGCGGCGTGCGGACCGCCACGACAAAAGCGCTGCCGCGCTCGCTCGCCGAGACGATCGGCCTCGGGTTGCGCGGCGATGCCGAGGCGGATGCGTGCGTCGGCATCGAGAACATCATCGGTTCGAATCGAACGGACATCCTGGTCGGGAGTGCGGTGCGGAATATCATCCGCGGCGGCGGCGGTGACGATATCCTGATCGGGGCCGCGGGACGGGACGTGTTCGTCTTCGGCGCGCGGCACGGCCATGATGTGATCGGCGACTTCGCGACGGCGGTCGACGACCCGAAGCAACAGGACACGATCCGGTTGGTCGGCACTCGGTTGAGGACGTTCGACGATGTCAGGAAATGTGCGGCTCAGACCGAGGCCGGAGTGGTGATCGAAGTCGACGGCGCCGAGAGTGTGACGCTCGTCGGCGCGAGGTTGGCGTCGCTGAAGGCGTCGCATTTCGAGTTCCTTTGACGATCTGAACGCGAGTTTGATCCTCGCTTCTCGCCTCGATCCGGACCGGTCTGCGGCGGTTTGCGGTGACGAGGCGCGCATGCTCGCCTCGGAGCATGCCTCGTCGCCGGAGCGCCACCGACGTGCAGCCCGCCCTGCCGCCCTCGGGTGTTCCGCCCGCCCCGAGCGACTCCGGCGAACCGGATCCACCTCGCCCGAAAATGGTTTCGGCCACGTAATCCGGCGCGGCCCTTGCCCGCAACGAAATCCTGGTCCAGTCATTGCCTTGGCCCGACCGGTCGGCGCTCGCCGGTCTCGGCCCGGCCGGCCGGTCGACACGCCGCCCTCGCCGCCCTTGGGCGGCCCTGCCATCGGCGTCTGCGGTGCCCCGCCGGGCGCCGACGGCCATCGGGGAAGGACCATGGACGAATACCAGGCGATGCCGCCGGTCTATCTCACCTACATGAATCGTTTCGACATCGAGGCGCTCATGATCGGCGACAAGGAGATCCTCGACGCGATCGAGAGGCAACTCGCGATCCAAGGGCGAGGCGAAGCGGTGATCGAGCCGCGCATGCACCTCGAACCCGGCGTGGCGCGGGGCCACTTCAACGTGCGCGCGGTTCACTCGGCGACGAAGTGGACGCCGCCGGCGTCAAGGTCGTCTCCGACTTCTACGACAACTATCTCCACAACCTGCCCTCCGAGCTCGCCGTACTGATGCTGTTCGATCGGCACAAGGGCGTGCCGACGGCGATTATCGATGCTTCGGCCATCACCGATATGCGCACCGGTGCAGTCACGGCGATCGGCGCGAAATACCTGGCGCGCAAAGGCTCGAAGGTGCTGGGCATATCGGTGCGCGCGGCACGGCGTATTGGAACGTGCGGCTGTTGGACAAGCTGTTCGACTTCGAGCAGATTCGCGTGCACTCACGCCGCAAGGAGAGCCGGGATTCGTTCGGCGCGCGGCTGGAACGCGACCTCGGCAAGAAAGTGACGGTCACCGACGATTGGCGGTCGTGCGTCGAGGGAGCGGACATCGTCGTCGAGGCGTCGCGCCTCGTAGAGCCGCAACCGCTCCTCGAGACGGCCTGGATCAAGGCGGGCGCACTCGTCATGCCCTATGGGACGATGAGCGCCGTGGAACTTTCGCTCGCCGAATCGCGGACAAATTCCTGATGGACGATTTCGGTCAGGCGCGCGCCGGGCGTTTTGGCGCGCTGAAGCCGCTCTTCGATGCAGGCAAGCTGCACGAGGGTCGCTTCCACGCCGAGATCGGGCAAGTGGTCGCCGGGCTCAAGCCCGGTCGCGAGGGCGACGACGAGACGATCCTGTTCTGGCATCGCGGGCTGTCGCTTTCCGACATCGCGCTCGGCCATGCCATGCTGGAGAAAGGCAAGCGGCTCGGCATCGGCCAGCGCCTCAGGTTCGCGTGAACGGAAAGCCCGGAACGGCGGACGCCTCGCGTGTCGTCGACCGGTCCGCGGTCGGCCGGAGGAGAGGAAAGTCGCCCATGAAGGTCGCAGTCGTCGGTGCCGGTGCGGTCGGCGGGGTGGTGGCGTCGCATCTCGCGAGGGCGGGTGCGCCCCCGTGATCGTCGCGCGTCCGGAGAGCGCGGCGCGCCTTGCGCGTGACGGCCTGACCGTGACGGGCCCATCGGGGACCAAGACCATGACCGTCGAGGCGACATGGGATGCCCGGGCTCTCGGGGCCCGCGATCTCGTGCTCGTCGGATTGAAGGCGCACGACTGGCCGGCGGCCCTGCCCGCCATCGCGCCGCTGCTCGGCCCGGAAACGATCGTGATCCCGATGCTGGACGGCGTCCCGTGGTGGTATTTCCAAGGTGTGAAGGGCCCATGGAGCGATCGGCGCATCAAAGCCGTCGACCCGGACGGCGCGATTGCGGCCGCGATTCCCGCCCGAAGCATTCTGGGCCGCGTCGTCTACACGGGAGCGTCCCGCGAGGCGCCGCACCGCATCCGATGGAACGGGGTCGCACGACTCGTCCTCGGCGAGCCCGCCGGCGGCGTGAGCGAGCGCCTTCGCGGGACCGCCGAGTTCCTTCGAGCGTGCGACTGGACGCGGAGGCGACACCCGACATTCGTCAGGCGGTCTGGCACAAGATCCTCGGCAACGTGGCCCATAACCCCCTGTCGGTCGTCACGGGCGCAACCATGGGGCATCTCGCGGCGGCGCCGCACCTGAACGCGATCAGGCGCACCATGATGGAGGAGACGGTCGCGGTCGCGGAGGCTCTCGGCATCGGATGGTTCGACGTCGAGGAGCGCCTGAAGCTTTCTCCCGCTCTGGAGGACTTTCGAACCTCGATGCTGCAGGATTTCGAAGAGGGTCGACCGCTCGAGCTCGGCGCCATCGTCGACGCCGTGGTCGAGCTCGGAACGGCGGCGGGAGTCGACACGCCGGTCCTCGCGACGATCGGCGCGCTCGCGCTGGAGCGTTGGTTGAACACGCACGGTTCGCGAATTTGACACGACGAAATCGCCGCGGTTCGGGGTGCGGGCGGTGCAAGCAAGCGGACGTGCGGGCGCTGACGCTTGGCATCGCGGTCGCGCGGAAGCACACCAGGTCACGTTGTTTAATTTGACAAATTTAGTCACAGGCCTAGAGTTGCAGTGTGGGTGCGAATGAGCAACGACAGGGAATGTTTCGATGCGTCTTGATCTCACGAATCTTGTAATTCTCGCCACATTCGTTGCGGCGCCTGGCGCAGCCATCTCGCCAGCCATAGCCCAGATGCAAGTGCCGGTTCAGGTTCGGCCCCAGTCCCAGGCCGCGCAGCCGCAAGCCCAGGATCAAGGCACGTACGAGAGGCTCCACAAGCAGTGTAGCAAGCAGTTGCGGGCGGCCGGCCAGAAGACATCAGGCAACTACGGTATGCAGATGGTCTCGCAATGCGTCCTGAACAACGGGAGGATCTAGACGCGGCAGCGGTTCCAACCGGACGAGCTGTCCCGATCGTACAGCCTCCCTTTCCCCAGCAAGGTCCGCTCCGTGCGAACAGGAGCGGGGCTATATTCGGCGGTTCTGCGCCAAAAGCCTGGAAAAGGGCCCGAGGACACTCCCTCGAGCCCTTCTTACTTAGTGCTCGAAGCGTGCCCCTTCGGAGCGGGCCGCCGGCCGAGTCACAAAGTCGTTCGTTTCGCCGCATGAAGTACCAGATCGCGACAGCAGCGATAATCACGAGCACGATAATCCACCAATAGTCCGCCATCCCGCCGGCCCCGGGCGCAGGCGTACCGGCTCCGGCGCAGGTGTCGGAGTGGTCGGCGAGGTCGTGGTGGCCCACGCGGCCCACGTGGTGAAGAACAGGGAGGCGACTAGGGCTGTGAGATGTCTCATCGCGGTCTCCTTTGCGGCTCGCGGCACCGTTTCGCATTCAAGCTGAGCCGTAACCCAAACGCTTTCTCGAACGTGCTGTTCCCGGCTCGGCGTGTCTCCCGTGATTCGATCGACGGCCTCCGGGGCGCGGAGGTGCGACATCGGCCTTCGCGGGCCGGAAAAGCCGCCGGTCCGGATCTGACGATCCGCGACTTGCGCTGAGACGAGCGAGCGGTCGCTCCCCGTTGGTGATCTATCTCACTGAACTCGGCGCGTGCCGGTCACCGTCGCTCCACGAAAACGCGAGTCGCATCGCAAACGCAGTTCTCCGGACTGAGTTCACAGCATCCCTCAAGTCCTGCATTCGACGCGCAAGGCACTCCCGGCATTCCTTACGGTGTGCCGCGCGTCGTCGAATTCTGCGCGCACATGCAGCGGATCGTCAACCGGCTGAACTTTCGATGCATGCCGCGCTTGAAGGACATCGTCGCGGACGAACCTGAGCTAGCAAGTCTCGTCTGGAGGCCTCTCGCGCCACGCAAGCTGGGCTGCAACGGAGCCTCGATCGCTCCTCTGCAGTGGATTTCTTAAAGTTCTGGCTGATGCGGCGGCGCAGTGCTAACGTATCCGCGACCGCGTCCTGCGATCAACTTGTCGGTAACGGAGAGGAAGATGGCCGTCTACATGGTAGAACGTGAGCTGAAGGGTATCACCATGGACCAGCTTGCCGCGGCCCAGCGGCTCAGCGATCGACACATCGGGCGAGTTTTCCACGCACGGCAAGCCTGTTCGCTACATCCGGTCGACCTTTGTTCCCGGCGAAGAACGATCGATGTGCCTTTTCGAAGCCTCGAATCCGGACCTCGTCCGCGAAGTCAACGATAAGGCTGAGATA
>CAWDDI010000034.1:0-163644 GCA_963800985.1 uncultured Alphaproteobacteria bacterium
CGTTGACGCATGAGACGACGCCGTTCTCGTACATGTCGCGCCCGTCGGAGATGCGCGCAGTCATGCCGTCGACCGCCGCGCCAGGAATCAGATACTCGTCGAGAAGCTTCAGCCCGTTGACGCCGCCATCGCCGAGGCCAATTCCGGCGTCGTGGACAAAAAGCCCGCGCGGGCATAACCAGTCGACGAGCTGCGTGGCGCAAGGTGCGCCGTGCGATCCGCAGATCAGCACATCGGTCACATCGTTGCGCTCATCGACGTAGCCGACGAATCCATGGCAAGGATGCGCCCGCGCGGACTTCGGACCATTTCGTGCTGCGGCCACTGCGTCATGACTGTGCCTCCCTATCCGCGATCACCCCAGCCGACGCATCCCCTTCGACCAGCGCGGCGGTCCGTGCGGTGAGCTCCTCTTTTTGACCTTGCCTACGGGCGTCATCGGCAGCTCGCCCACCCTGTAGAAGAAGATCTCGGCGGGAAACCTTTTGCGCCGTCATTTGCCTGCGGCAGTACTCGGAAATCGCGGAAGGCGAGACATTCGCGCCGTCGTCAAGGCAGATCCATGCGGCCGGCACACTCCCCAGACGATGGTCCGCGATCGGGACAATGAAGGCTTCGCGGACACCGTCTATGTCTTCGAGTTTGTTCTCGATCTCGACGGGATAGATGTTGAAGCCGCCGACCGTGAACATGTCGTCCACTCGACCGGTGACATAGAGATAACCCTCCTCGTCGAGATAGCCGACGTCGCCGGTGCGGAACCAACCGTCGGCCGTGATTACTTCCGCGGTCTTATCCGGCATGCCGTAGTAACCCTTTCCCACGCAGGACCCGGGATAGCGATCGCCAAGTAGGATTTCACCCTGTGTGCCCTGCGGGACGTCCTTCAGCGTTTCGGATTCCACGATGCGCACGATCGCGCTCGCCAGCGCTTTCCCGACCGACTTCAGTCGCTTCTCGCGCGGGTGGTCCGTCGAGACAATGGAAAGGCCGCCGCATTCGCTGAGCCCCCAAGCCTGCATGATGTCATGAGCACCGAGAACATCCAGGATGTCATTCATGGTCGCCTCAGTGAGGGGCGCGCCGGCAACATGACCGCCGCGAATGCTCGAGAGGTTTCGCTCTTGACGTCCTCGTGGTCGAGGAGCATGCGGAACATACTTGGCGTTCCCGGGATATATGTGACGCCCTGTTCCTCGATGAGGCGAAGCGACTTGCCCGCGTCGAACTGCTCGGTGATGATAACCTTGCAGCCATTGCGGATTCCGAGTGCCGCGCCGTACAGGCCGCCGAAATTGGTGAAGAGCGGCACGTGGCAGAGGATGACGTCGTGCTCCCCGAGACCCGCCAGCGCCGCCCATTGGCCGGTGGTGACCAGGTTGGTCACATGCATCGACATACCGCCCTTGGGGAAGCCGGTCGTGCCGGACGTGTACATGATGTTCATGACATCGAACGGCGTGACCAATGTGTCGTTCGAGCAACGGATAGTCCGAACCTCCATGCCGCCGGCAGCGGAGACATCGTCGAACAGGTGGCGGCTCGGCAGGTCCTTGCCGTCGCCGACGAAATCACCGAGTGCAGCTTCGGGGAATCTCGCGCTTGAGAACTCGTCCTTCGATGCAGTCGCCAGCTCCGAGATCACTTGGGTCGCGATGCCGAGCGCGTCGATCTTGCCTAGGAACTGATCGGCCATGATCAGCGTGGTCACGCCGGCTTGGTTCAGCGCGTAGTCGAGCTCGCTCTCCCGGTAGTAGCTGTAGAGCGGCAGAAGAACCGCGCCAGCCTTATAGATCGCGAACTGGCAAATGACCCAGTCGATGCTGTTGGTCATCCAAATGCCGACGACATCATCTTTGTTGACACCAAGCTTGATTAGTCCCTTGGAGAAGCGATTCACCGCGCGGTGGAAGTCGCGGTAGGTGATCTGTCGGTCCTTGAAAATAAATAACGTTTCGTCCGCATGCTGTTTCGCCTGCTGATCGAGCACCTTGCTCCAAGTGGTCAGCGCGTCGATGTACCATTGCGCATTCATGTCGGAGTTCCGCGGGTCCAAGGGAGTTACCGCATCGTGGATGGCAGCCAGGTCGACACGGTGGGGAAGAGATAGATCAACAGCAAGCCGAGGAGGGAGACCATGAGAAAGGGGAGGATCTCCTTGACAACCGCATCGAAGCGAATGTTAAGAACCCTTGCCGCCACAAACAGATTGACGCCGACTGGCGGCGTGAACTGACCCGATCCCAATTGCGAGCGCCGCGAAGATGCCGAACCAGATCAGGTCGATGCCTTTGGCGGTCACTGCCGGCATCAGCAGTGGGATGACGACGAGGTAGATCGACGCCCCATCAATGAAAAGTCCGGCGATCAGGAGCACAACCGCCGCGAGTAGGAACACCTGCCACTGCGAGTTCATCAAGCCAGTGAGTTCCCGTACCCAGCTGACAACGGTGCCGTCAATGGCGATCACCCAGGCGAAGAGCGACGAGCAGGCTATGATCAGCATTACCACGCTGGTATCGACAGCAGTCGTGCGGGCGAGATCGAGCAGAGACCGAAGCTCGATCGCGCGATAAACGAAAAGACCGATGAGCAAGCCGTAGATGACCGCATCTCCGCGGCTTCGGTGGGCGTGAAGATACCCCAGTAGATCCCGCCAACGATGACGAGGGGCGCAAGCAGGCCCCAAATGCTACCCTTTAATGCCTCCCACGCGCGGCGAAGCGAAAAAGGGGTGCCGGCCTCGTCATAACCACGCCGAACGGACATCCACCACGCGACGATGCCAACGAGGAGGCCCATTAGGAGACCCGGCAGAATGCCGGCGACGAACATCTCGCCTATCGACACGCCCGGAACGGCGATGCCATAGAGAATGAAGGCGATGCTTGGGGGCACGACGATTGCGAGCCCCGCGCCCGACGAAATTAGCGCCGCCGCAGTAACGGCTTAGCGTAGCCGCGCTCTTCCATCGAAATGCCCATGGTGGACCCAAGCGCAGCCGTGTCGGCCGGTCCCGATCCAGACAGGCCGGACACGACCACCGACATGGCGCTTGCCACAATGCTGGTGCTGCCGCGGACCTGACCGACGAGCGAGTCAATGAGCGCGAAAAGCCGCACCATGATGCCGCAGCGGTCGAGCACATTGCCGGCCAGGATGAAGAAGGGAATGGCGAGAAGCTCGATCTTCTGCAGCGAAGAGAAAAAATCGACACAACGAAGCCAACATTGCCCTAAATCACATAGCCGACGATGACTGCTGACGCGCCGAGCGCCATCGCGATTGGTACATTCAAGGCTATGAAGGCGCCCAGCAGGATCAGGAGCAGGAGCGTCCAATCGACAGCGACGCCTCAGGCTGCTGATGAGCTCGTCTTGGCGGAAAAACGGTGCGGAAGGCCAGGAGCGCGCAGCCGAACGGAAGGAAGATCGAGAAAAGCCAGACTGGCATGTCCAGCAGACTGGAACTCGTGCTGAACCGGAATTGCGAAAGAACAGATTTGAGCCGCTATAGACGACCACCGCCAGGAATCCGAGGATTACCGCGATCCGCAGCAGGTCCGCTACGCGGCGCGCTGGACGCGGAAGGCCGGCCACGGCGAACTCCATTCCCAGGTGGCCACCCAGCCTCTCGGCGGTTGCAACCCCGAGCCAGTAACTCGCGACACTCAGCAGGATCATGATTTCGAACAGCTCGCCCACAGCGTCATTCAGCACATAGCGTGTGAACACGCCGACGCCATTGAGCGCGAGCAGAATGAGGAGTGAGATCTCCAGCGCGCGATACTCGAGCGCTCCTAAAACCGACGCCAAGCGTGCGAAACTGGCAGGATGAGTGTTCTCTCCGATCGGGAGTAAGGGAAGGTTGGACGAGCCACCCTCCCGTGAGTTTACTGGCTCATGGCAGCCTTCAGAAGATTATCGCCGACGACTGGGGCCCATTCGTCGTAAACGGGCTGCATGGTGGCGCGAAAGGTGGCGATCTGCTCAGGCGTAAGCGTCGTCACTGTGAGCGTCTTGCTGATCTCGTCGAGGTACTTCGCGTTTGCGGTCGCCTGTTCCTTGCGGTGCCATTCGGCCGCCTCGGAAGCAGCGGTCGTGAAGATCTCCTGTTCCTTCGCGCTCAGGCGCTTCCACAGCGCCTGGTTCGTGAGGATCGCGATGATCGGCCGAGTAGTTCCAGATCGTCATGTACTTCTGTACTTCGTGGAAACGGACACGAAGATCAGGCTGATCGGGTTTTCCTGACCATCGACGACGCCCTGCTGCAACGCGCCGTAGAGCTCGCCGAAGCTGGTCGGTACCGGGTTCACGCCGAGAGTCTTGAAGATCGATTGGTAGAGCTTCAGACCGGGCACCCGGAGCGTCAGGCCCTTCGAGGTCCGCGGGCGACGTAACCGCGCAATTTGTTGGTCAGCTGGCGGAAGCCGCTGGTCGAGAATCCACCCAGCGGCTTGACGCCGACCTTTTCGAGCCCGTTCCAAACCTCGCGGCCAGGGCCGTCCATGAGCTTGAAGAGACCCTCCTCCGACGGAGCGATAACGGCAGGGAGAAAGGCTGAGGCGCGGCTCGACGCAGCTCAGGATGATCGACGAGTGGAAGGTGAAATCAACGGTGCCGTTCTGCAGAAGCTCGAACTCGGCGACTTGGTTGCCGTTGGAAAGTTGGCCGTCCGGAAACACGGTCTATCGCGACCTCCCTCGTCGCGCCTCCACGTTGTCGGCAAAGCGCTGGGCGCCCTGGTCCAGGGGGAGTTCGCGCCCACCGACATGGCGAAACGGAGCTTGCGCTCCTGGATGCCGTCGCCCTGCGCGGACGCGGCCGTGCACAGCGTCACCACAAAAGCGAACGCGCCGAGCAGCGCCTTCAATGCCGGAGCAGCTGAGTTTAGGTGCTTGTTCATCGATTTCCTCCCGTTGCAGGTTCTTGTCGCTTCTTGGACGCCGATGGACCAGCAGTTCAAGTCCTCCGCGCTACCAGGAATCCCCAGGCCGCCAAGGATGAATTCAAAGATCGCCTCGTTCGATTCCGAGCGATTTGAGTAAATCGACAGGTCCCACCAGCGCAGCGCGATGATAGCCGGCACGAAAGTCAGCAGGTTCGCGGCAAGACGCTGGTTACCGATGGAGATCGGACCAGTCGTCGCAACATAGCTGTCGACCAAAGCCTGAAATTGCTTGATGAAGGCGCGACTGCCCCTCCAGTATCAGCTTGCGATCGGCCTTCTCGAGCGCGTGCGTCTCGTTGTAGAGCAGCACCAAGTCTTCGCGATGATTGAACATGACCTCGATCACGGCGCGGAGCGCCTCGATGAGTCGCTCGTAGGGGTCGCTGTGTTCGGCGATGGCCTGTGCGACACCTTCCGTGTAGAGCCCGACAAGCCTCTCGCAGACGAGATAGAGTATGTCGTCCTTGTTGCGGACGTAGTTGTAGATGTTGCTCTGCGTGACTCGCGCCTCATCGGCGATCATGCGCGTCGTGGCGGCATGGAAGCCCTTCTGGCGAAAAACCACGATCGCAGCCCGAACAATTCGTTCCCGCTTCTCGGAAACGCGGTCGAGGTCCTGAACTTGCGTGTCGACAGTGCGCTGCATCTGTTCTGACCCGCCCACTAGACAAAATCTGATCCCGTGATCAGAGATACTATCTGATCACGGGATCAGCGTCTAGGTTGGACAGCCTAGTAGCCATAGGCCTTCTCAGGGCTAGAGGTTCGGCGAAGGCTAAGAACTCGCCGAGCACATCGTTCGCCGCGATTTCTTGCGAGCCGGAATGGATAATTTGATCGCGGCCGGGGTTTGAGGTATCACAAGGCCACGGTAAACCCCCTTATGCGCGACGCTGCCGCCAATTTGCCGGATCCAAAGCGGGAACGCTGAATTGTTCCGTTTTGACTCGAGGAATCGAACCAAGCTTCCCATGTGCTTCCCAGACGGGGTTTCTCGGAAGCAGATGAAGTCACATTTCAGCGTAAGTGCTTGATCTTGTTGGCGGGTGTGCAAGGATTCGAACCTTGGACCCGCTGATTAAGAGACAGCGGCTGCGGATCAGCCTAGAGCCGGTTAAGAAATACCGCTAGGGGACACGCCGACCGTGACACGAGGTCTGCTCCTGCGGTTTGTTCAATGCCACATCATAGACCATTCAGAATAGGCCGATCGGAACGTGCAAGTCCTGTCTCGCACGGGTGATCTGAACCCCACCTTCGATAATTGCGAGATACGCAAGGCAGCTCGGACTTGCATCAAGAGTGATTTTGACCACCGCTATAGCCGTGCTGTTAGTTTCAAGTCGGCCGAAAAGTCCGAGCGAGTGGTGATGCCGAGCCCGCCATGCGAAAAACCATTCGGGACATCATCGCGGTGGCACAAGCGACCGTCTATCCCACCTCGTTAGCAGACCTCCATTGTCAAGCAGTTCAGAGCGGCTTCGCGGCGGCCGTCGCGTGTCACGATACGCCCGCACTATTCGACTGGCTGCTCGACGCGGTGAGTTACCAAGGCATCGCTGACGCGATTGCGTGGCGCTACATGGACGAACATGGCAGAGTTCGGTTTCACGACGTTGCCGATGCCCTTGGCGCTCACCCGACCTGTCCCCGATTGGCGATCTACTGGAGTTTTGAGGACTGCCGCTTCAGGAAAGCCGCCTATATGTGCTCCGAGCCAGATCACATCAGCGGCTGTCCCCTGCCCCGGCCACGACCTGCGCAATGGACACCTCAATCAAGCCGCTTACGCCCTGTTCCTGTTCATTCGCGACGTGTGCAACGGCGACCTCGTCAGCTGGATCGACAAGCGGCTCGCGGCGGCTGATCAGGCCGGAGCTGCGGATCGCGCCACCTCGATGAGGCAGTCTCTGCTGGAGCCGCTGGGCTGCATCTACGGCGTGTCCAGCAAGGTTCTATCCATGGCGTTATCCGAGTTGCTGCTCGGTGCCGACCCGAACCGGGAGCGCTGGGTCACCACAGGTGCGAGCATGGTCGCGGTCGATACCCTCGTGCACAATTGGCTGCACCGGACCGGCGCCCTGGCGAGGCGCGGCGCCGCGCACGCCTATGGACCGGCGTGCTACCGGCCGGGCGGCTGTGCCAACCTCATCGAGGAGGCGGCCCGCCAGATCGACGCGCGCCAGTTTTGTCCAGACGGCCCGGCGTTCTTCCCGCGCCTGCTGCAGAAGGGGGATTTGGATGTTCTGCGCCAATCTCGGCCTCGACATCTGCAACGGCAACCGGATCGACGACCGAGAACGCTGCGAGCAACGGGCGTGCCCGCTGTTCCAGGAATGCCAGCGCCTGCCTCTGCGGTCGCTGAGCAAATGAAGCCACAACGAGCAGCCTTGCAGACTAAGCTTTCTCAGCGCATATAGGACTATTTTGACAGTATATGCATTTTGTGCCATGCTGTTGACGCTGACAACACGCTGTTGCTCGGCCTCAAACCGGCGCAGCACCGCGATCAGCAGCCGCCGCTGCGCAATAGCGCAGCCGGCGTTCACCCCACCTCGCGACGGGCCCCTCGGGGCCCTTCGCCGTTTCTGGAGGCACTCTGATGAGCACTACCGCCCCTGTTCACCTCACCGCCCACTCAGAACCACCCTCGTGGTGTTTGGCCGGGATGGGACCGGCAAGCCGCGCGCGTCCTGGTTCGATGCCGGTCTCGGCCGAGCTTGCTGCCAAAGCCGCCGACCTGATGAAGATGCAGGTCCTCAGGATCGAAACCGACGAGCAAAAGGCGCTCGCGCGTCAGCTCGCGCGAGGGCGCGTGTTTGCCAGCGGTCGTGCCTTCACGCCGTTTGCTCGTGCCCCGGTGTTCAACAAGCTGGTCGAACTGGCGGACGGTGCAACTGGCGCATGATGGCCGGGCCGACTGCTGGTTCCGAGGACCACGCCGGCGTCGAAAATAGCGGCGCATCGGCGTCGGCCGTGCCACACGGCTCCACACCAAGCCAAGCGGCTGGCCCGGATCCCGCTCAGCCCTCAACCATCTCCGCACCCGTGCGGCCACAGGGCTGGGACCAGATCGGCATCGGCAGTGTCGTGCTGGCCACCGTGGGGGTCGAGGACGGCTGGTGGGAGGCGGTGGTGCTCGGGGTCAATGGCGGCGCGTGCACCCTCAAATGGCGCGACTTCCCCCGCGAACGGACGTTCGTGCGGCGCCGGACCGAACTCGCGCTGCTGCCCCCACCGCAAGCTGAAGCTGACAACACCCTGGGCTGGCAATCAGCCCAGGTGCCTTGTTCAATGGGAGGATCCCCATGCACAACATCGTTGACGTGACCACCATCCGCGACCTGAACGACCAGCTGCGCCAGTCCCGTGCCGGCGGCGTGTTGGTCATGACTGCCGGCGTTATCGCCCTTGGCCAGGCCCACCACCAGGCAACGCCCAGGCTGAGTAGGTTGACGCGCGCGCGAAGGTGGCACCCGTAATTCGGATAAGCGAGTTTATGGAAACGGGCGGGAACACTGTCCCGCCCGCGTGAAATCCCCTTCGTTCTCTAAATCTCTAAATCTAGCCAATCTCAGTTCTCTGGTGCGGGCTGCGAGTTTGGGACCTCGGGTGGAACTCTACTCTGAAAAATGCGACAAACTTTAAGATCTGGCCCTTATTTCGAGCGCGGCCTGCTCGATCCGGCGGGACTTGTAGTGGTAGGTCGAGGTGTCGACCTCGAGAACCCGGCAGGCCCGCCGTGATCTTCCCCCGTTTCGGTGGCTCTCCCGCACTTTGCGTGGAAGGAGCACAGGGAGAGAGGAAGGCCGAGCTGATTTAAAGGTGGGAATGATTCCCACCTTTTTCCTTCCGGGCTGCGGAGATCGATCGAGTGACGCGGGGCTCTGATCGGCTCGTCATCCATGCCCATTCCCGGCGCGAACATGGACGCTGCCCTCCTGCGGCACGCCGAGTTCGCAGTCCATAGCCGTTATGATCGCTGTCCTGCCGATTTGCCCAGCATGGGGCGAGCCGTCCGCCTCTGCCTTCGGGTCCGGCGCTTTTGCTGCCACTCCTCCGCCTGCCAGCGTCGCACCTTCGTCGAACGCTTGCCGAAGCTCCTGCCCCCGCGAGCCCGACGCACGCGCCGGCTTGCTCGGGCGCAAGCCCGCATCGGTCTCGCCCTTGGCGGCGAGGCCGGCGCCCGTCTCTTGCCCCACCTCGCGGGCTCCAAGTCGACGAGGCGAGCGCCGACAGCCGCGCCCGCCGGCTGGCCGCCTACGAGGAGGTGCGTCGTCGTTATCTCGCCGGCGAGACCCTCTTGGCGATTGGTCTCGCGACGGGTCTCGCGCGTGGCACGATACGCAAATACGCTCACGCCGAGAGCTTCCCGGAACGCGCTGTGCGCCGACCAAACGCGAGCCGGCTCGACCCTTATCTGGCTCACATCGAGAGGCGTATGGCCGAGGGCTGGAGAATGCAATGGCGCTCTGGCGCGAGGTGCACGAGCAGGGCTTTGCCGGCAGCCACCGTCAGGTCCAGCGCTTTGTGGCCGAGCGCCGGACGGCGCCGGCGCGCCGAACCGCGCGCAAGTGGCTCGGACGCGATACGACCCCTCACCTCGAGCCGAGCACGCTGTCGCAGCTACCCTCGCCCAAGCAGCTCGCGTGGCTCCTGGTGCAGCCCGTCGCGGCTTTGCCGCCCCACGCAGCCGCCGCCGTCGCCCGGGTCAAGGAGGATGGCGAAGCGGCACGGGTCGCCAGCCTGGCCCGGCGGTTCACGGAGCTCGTGCGCGGTTGCGGTGTCGGCTGCGATGAACCCCATCCTGCTCCCTGCAACAATCTCGATATGTGGCTGGCCGAAGCCCGCGCATGCGGCGTGCGCGCCATCGAGACGGCGGGCCTCGAGCAGGACGGGGCGGCCGTGCGCGCCGCGCTCACGACGCCCTGGAGCAATGGGCAGGCCGAGGGCCAGATCACCCGCCTCAAGTTGATCAAGCGCACGATGTACGGCCGCGCCGGCTTCGACCTCCTCCGTCGTCGGGTCCTTCTCGCCGCCTGATCCACGCAAAGTGCGGGAGAGCCACCAATTCGAGGGAAGATCAACCATCATGCCCTTGCTCTATGCTGCATTCCCTTCCAAGCGGCACTCAAGAGGGTCGGGGGTAACTGGCCCAGCCTTCAACACCCACGGCAGCTTTTCGAGTTCGCGCTGGAGAGCGACGAGGGGATACTCGCCATAGCCGGCTGCAACCGTCCGCTGCGCGTGCCCGGTCATCGCGTCAACAAGGTCTAGGGCAAGGTCATGGCGCCTCGCTAATGTCTTAAATTGGTGGCGCCAGGAGTGACTCGGCGAGATGCGCGGGTCCTTTATCCCTAGTGACCGTACCCAACGGCCAATCACCTTGGTGCCGTTACCTCCCCGCTTTCCAAATTTGTCTGGAGAAAGGGTTGTGAAAAGCGGACCCGACTGGACGGCCTTCGCGAACTCAAGAAATCCAGCCTCGATCACTTCGCTGTGCAGTGGCACGAGCCGTTCCGAATTCTTGTTCTTCAACGGGCCTGCTTCCGGATCGAACCTGATGGCCCACACACCCTCGACTTCTCGGACGTCCTCGGCGCGGAGCTGGCACACTTCCGAAATGCGCGCGCCAGAATAGGCACACAGCCAGGGCACCCAGCGGCGGACGGGGTCAGTCTCGAGGCTGGCGGCCGTGAGAATTCGGAATGCTTCCTCGTCACCAAAGCTCCGAATTCCCTGGCCCGCCCTTGCCCGGATCTCGATGGTGATCCGCTCGGCCGGATTTACAGGCAAGTAGCGGTTGTTGAAGGCGCAGCGGAAAATTGCTCGTATTGGTGCAAGCTTCGCATCACGGATTGTCTTGGGGCTACGCCCTTGCTGGATCAGCGCGGCCTTCCAATGGATAAGGTCCTCCGCGGTGACGCGCCCGGCATCATCATGCCCTAGGAAGGCCTCGAGCTCGTGAAGGACGCGCCGCCACTCGTATATTGTCTTGGGCACGGGACGGCGTTCCAACGACCACTCGCGAAACAGATCCTCAAATTTTACGGGGAACCGCCGCGCGGAGCCTGGAGTGCTGTCGGTGTCATGACCCGCGGCGACGGTGATGTCATCGGCCGCAATTGACCCGCCGGTGGCCCAGCGCGCAATCGTAAGGCTTGCCCGTTGAAAGGCACACGATATTGCTTGAGCGAGTTTGAGCCGATCCGCGTCGTTAACTTCCAAGTTACTGATCGCGAGCGTGTCGTCAGCCCAGTCTAGGCACCAGGATTCAAGTTTCTGCACTTTCATCCCGTCCATCACATCTTGTCCAGTCAAACTCTTGTAGTCGTTGTAAGAGCCCATCCGGGAAGTTTGGATTCAGGATGATGGGCTTGCCGAGAGCCGCCTGAGCATGAGGCGGATCATGGCCAGTCGAACGAAGGCAGCGGCTTTGCGGGCGTGACGTTCGAAGTCACGGGCGAGGCGGCGGTTGCGGCTGATCCAGGCAAAGGTGCGCTCGACGATCCAGCGCTTGGGTAAGACGACGAAGCGGTGAAGATCGGAGCGCTTGACGATCTCGAGTGTCCAGGCGCCGGTCTTGGCGACGGCGTTGGCCGTCTTCTCGCCCTGATACCCACCATCGGCGAAGATGCGTTCGATGAACGGGAACAGGCGTCGCGTCCGGCACAGCAGTGGAATGGCAGCGTCGCGATCCTGGACATCGCCGGAAGCAACGAAGACGTTCAACAGGAGGCCGAGGGTATCGACCAGAATGTGGCGCCTGCGGCCCAGCGTCTTCTTCCCGGCATCATAGCCCGACGGGTCGAGCGAGGCCCCCCTTTTGAGGCGCCGCGCGCCGTCTGACTATCGATGATCGCCACCGTCGGGCTGGCTTCGCGCCCCTGCCGCTCACGCTCCTGAACGTAGAGCGCATGATGGAGGCGCTCCAGAGTGCCGTCCCATTCCCACAGGTCGAGGTAGTCGTAGACCGTGCTTTTGGGCGGGAAATCCTTCGGCAGCGCTTTCCACTGACAGCCTGTCCACAGCACGTAGAAGATCGCGTTCAAGACTTCGCGCACATTCACCGAGCGGGGTCGCCCGCCGTGCTTGCTCGGCGGGATCAGCGGCGCTACCAGCGCCCACTCCGCATCGCTCAGATCACTGGGATAGCGCAAGCCGCTACGCTCGGCAGCACGGCGATGTTCAGGCGTCCACATTTGGCACCCCTCGTCAGCGATTCGGGTGCCAAGCAAGGAATCACAACCGATTCCACCGACTCAACTTCTTTCCGGAACGGCTCTAAGGGATAGCGGGCCCCTTACCCCACCAATCCCACAAGCGATCAAACAGATCGGTTCGCCAGAACATCTGCTGGCTCGGGTTGTCGCGGTGCTCTCTCAGCCAAAAGTCCTCCAGCCATCTCGCCCGCTGGTGTGCCTCGCGCTCTGTAAAAGTGATCGACGTAGGATCGGGCGGTCTGTCGCCGAGGGATTGGTCGCGCAGTCCGGTCCATCGCTTGTGAAGCTTCGTTAACTCCTCCACTAACCGTCGCTTCGCCTCGGATGCATCGCGAGTCCCCAGGCTACGCTTCTCCTCGCCCTTTCCAAGGAGCGACCGCAGCTCCTTAGGCACCCGCTTTCGGAGCCAAAAAATACCGGTCTTTGGATGCCTCCAAGGACGTGTCATTGCCAGGGCCATGTGTACCACCCGTGTGTACCACTCGGGCAGCGCCAAGCCTATGATTGTGCAGATTTTTTGTGCGTCAACGCCTTAGCGAGGTGTTGGTGCCCAGGGGCGGAATCGAACCACCGACACTGCGATTTTCAGTCGCATGCTCTACCAACTGAGCTACCTGGGCGTCCAAGGCAGAGCGGCGCCTGCATCGGAGGCGGTTGTATAGTCAGAGCGGGCCGTCCTGTCCAGCACTCGCGAGGCGGTTTGTCGGCGCACGGCCGGCGCCGCGGCGAGGCTCACGCCTCCCTGTCGTCCGACGATTCGTCGTCGAGGCCGGCGTCCTCCTCGACGACCGGGATGGCATAGCGGCCGGACAGCCAGCGCTGCAGGTCGACGTCGGCGCAGCGCTTGGAGCAGAACGGGCGGAAGGCCGCCGCCGTCGGCTTGCCGCAGATCGGGCACCGGGCCGCGGCCGGTTCGGGCGCAGCGCTTCGCGCCGCTTTGGACGACGTGCGGGACGCGGTCCGGGGGCGGTTCTTGTCATCCGTCATGGCTGGGGTCGTGCCTCGGGCAAGGCGGCCGCCGCGCGCCGCTCACGCGGCGTCGAGCCAGGCGCTGCGCACCGGGTAGCCCTCCCCTTCGAGCAGCGCCACGGTCTCGTAGAGGGGCAGGCCCACCACGTTGGTGTAGGAGCCCACGAGCTTCACGACGAACGCGCCCGCCAGGCCCTGGATGGCATAGCCGCCGGCCTTGCCGCGCCATTCCCCGGAGGCGACGTAGCGTTCGAACTCGTCGCGCGAGAGGCGCTTGAAGCGCACCCGCGTCTCGACGAGCCGCTCGCGCATGGCGTCCTGAGGGGTGACGAGGCAGATCGAGGTGTAGACCCGGTGCGTGCGTCCGGACAGCAGGCGAAGGCAGGCCGCGGCCTCGTCGACCAGCTCGGCCTTGGGAAGGATTCGCCCGTTCGCGACCACGACGGTGTCGGCGGCGAGGATATAGGCGCCCGCCAGTTCATCGCGCCGGCGCGCGGTCCTGCGCGCCACCTCGACCTTCGTGCGGCACAAGCGCTTGGCGAGGTCCTTCGGCGACTCGGCCCTGAGCGGCGTCTCGTCGACGTCGGCCGGCAGGAGCGCGTCCGGCTCGATTCCCGCCTGCTGGAGCAAGGCGAGGCGCCGGGGCGAGCCCGACGCGAGGACCAGTTTGGGACGCGAGCTCCCGGACTTCTCGGACGCCACGCTCTTCTCCACATCTCAGGGCCGCGGGACCGGGCCGCTCGTCGCTGCGCTCGAGCCGCCGGCCCGCTTGGGTCCCCCGGCAGCGCCTGGAAGATGGCGAGAGCGGCCGGGAAGTCAAATCGTCGGCGAAGCGTCCCGCCCGGGCGCTTCGTCGAACGGCTCAAATGCTCGGCGGCAGGTCCCGCTCGGGCGTTTCCTCCGGCGGCGGCGCTCGCGCGTCCACCCGATCGAGCCGGCGGTAGCGCGCGATGCTGATCGGAATGGTGCCGAGGAAGAGCAGCGTCCCGAGCGCCAGCACCTCGAAGGGGAAGCTCACGAGAAGGCCGAAGCACGCCACCGTGAGAACGAAGATCGGGAGCACCCAGTGCCGGGGCACCCGCGCGCCCATGGTCTTGCCCGAATAGGTCGGGAGGGTCGAGACCATCATGAACGCGATGCCGAGCACGTAAAGCAGCGCCACCGGCGCCGCGGTCGGTCCGACGGGCACGCCGAGGAAGTGGAAATAGATCGGCAGGAGCGAGCAGATGGCGCCCGCGGGAGCGGCCATGCCGACGAAGAAGTTCTTCTGCCATTCGGGCCGGTTCGGATCGTCGATCATGACGTTGAAGCGGGCCAGCCGCAGCGCCGCCGCGATGGCGAACACGAGCGCGACGATCCATCCGAGCGCCTTCAGGTGAACGAGAACGAAGCTGTAGAGCACGAGGGCCGGCGCGACGCCGAAGTTCACGAAATCAGCGAGCGAATCGAGCTCGGCTCCGAAGCGCGAGGTGCCCTTGAGGAGCCGCGCCACGCGTCCGTCCACCCCGTCCAGGAAGGCGGCCGTCACGATGGCGTAGACCGCGGGCTCGAGCCGTCCCTCGTAGGCCATCCGGATCGCCGTCAGTCCGAGACAGAGCGCGACGAGGGTGATGAGATTGGGCGCTATCATCCGGAAGGGCACCGGCTTGAAGAGCCGCTTGCGCGGCTCGTTGGCGTCCGGGGCGAAGGGCGGGAAAAGATCGCTCATAGGGCGCGACATTAGGTGCCGCGCGTCAGGCCGGCAAGGGACCCGACCGACGGCCTCGGCCGACGCAGCTTTCCGCGGCCGCCAGGCGATCGGAGAGCCCGCTACTGCGTCCGGAACTGCCGCCCGGGTTCATGCGCCCGGAGATCGGCGAGCACCGTCTCGCCCGCAATCGCGAGCTGGCCCGGGCCGACGAGGACCTGGGAGTTGAGCGGCAGGAAGACGTCCACTCTCGAGCCGAACCGGATCAGCCCGAAGCGCTCGCCGACGCCGAGCGAGTCGCCGGGCTTCACGAACGAGACGATGCGCCGGGCGACCAGCCCGGCGATCTGAACGACTCCGATGCGCGCGCTCCCGGTCTCGATGACGAGCGCATTGCGCTCGTTGTCCTCGCTCGCCTTGTCGAGCTCGGCATTGAGGAAGAGCCCCGGCGTGTAGAGGATCTGCGCGATCCGGCCCGAGACCGGGGAGCGGTTCACGTGGCAGTCGAACACGTTCATGAACACCGACACGCGCGTCATGGGCTCCTGCGGGAGCTCGAGCTCCGGCGGCGGCACCGCGGTCGTGATGAGGCTGACGCGCCCGTCGGCCGGCGAGACCACGAGGCCGTCGCGCACCGGCGTCACGCGGGGCGGGTCGCGGAAGAAGTAGCACACCCACGCGGTGAGAATGGCGCCGATCCAGCCGAGCGGCGACCAGATGCTGCCGAGGACGAAAGCCGCGATCGCCGCGACGGCGATGAACAGGTACCCCTCCTTGTGAATGGGCACGAGGATGCGGCGGACGGATTCGAGAAGGTCGGTCATGGGGGGGTTGTAGAGGGGTGAATGGCGAATGGCGAGTGGCGAATGGGGAGTGGGGAGTGGAGGGGGTGGGAAATGGCGAATGGAGAGGGGGGTGTGGGGAGTAGGGTGTGGGACATCCACGTCTTCGCTCCTGCCGTCATGCCCGGCCTTGGGCCGGGCATCCACGTCTTGGCTCCGCTTCGACGGGCCAAGACGTGGATGGCCGGGACTGATCCCCGGATCAAGTCCGGGGACGGCCATGACGTGGAGGGGACGGCCAGGACCGCCACTCCTTCATTCCCACACCCCACCTCCTACTCCCCATTCGCCACTCGCCATTCGCCACTCGCCACTCCCCATTCGCCCGTCTACGACACCGGCTCGCGCACCGAACGCCCCTCCGCGGCGGCGGCGCGCTGCAAGGTCTCGCGGGCCTCGTCGGCCTCGCGCTGGCGGTTCCACATCGCGGCGTAGATCCCGCCGAGGTCGAGCAGTTCCGCGTGGGTGCCGCGCTCGACGATGACGCCGTGGTCGAGCACGAGGATTTCGTCCGCGCCCACCACGGTCGAAAGGCGGTGCGCGATCACCAGGGTGGTGCGGTCGCGGCTCACGCGGTCGAGGGCGTCCTGGATCTCCTTCTCGGTGAAGCTGTCGAGCGCCGACGTGGCCTCGTCGAGCACCAGGATCGGAGGACCTTTCAGGATCGTGCGCGCGATCGCGACGCGCTGCTTCTCGCCGCCCGAGAGCTTCAGGCCGCGCTCGCCGACCGACGTGTCGTAGCCGTCCGGCAGCGTCGCGATGAACCGGTCGATCTGGGCGAGCTGGGCGGCATCGCGGACGTCCTCGCCGGGGGCATCCCAGCGCCCGTACTGGATGTTGTACCCGATCGTGTCGTTGAACAGCACCGTGTCCTGGGGGACCATGCCGAGCGCCGAGCGCAGCGAGGCCTGCTGGACTTCGGCGATGTTCTGCCCGTCGATGAGGATGCGTCCGCGCTGCGGCTCGTAGAACCGGAACAGCAGCCGCGAGATCGTCGACTTGCCGGCGCCGGAGGGCCCGACGATCGCGACCGTCTTGCCGGCCGGGACGTCGAAGGACACGCCCCTGAGGATCGGCCGCTCCGGAACATAGGCGAAATGCACGTCCTCGAAACGCACGTGCCCGTCCCGCACCACGAGCGGCTTCGCGCCCGGCCTGTCCTCGATGTCCGGGTTCTTCTCGAGGATCTTGAACATGTCGTCGATGTCGATCAGCGCCTGCTTGATCTCGCGGTAGAGCATGCCCATGAAGTTCAGCGGGATGTAGAGCTGGACGAGCATCGCGTTGACGAGGACGAAGCTCCCGATGGAGGCGCGGCCCGCCATGATGTCCCGGGCCGCCAGCGCCATGACGATCGTCATGCCGGCAGTGAAGATCGCGGCCTGGCCGGAATTGAGGATCGCGAGCGAGGTGTAGCTCTCCGTCGAGGCGCGCTCGTATCGCTCCATCGAGCGGTCGTAGCGCTGCGTCTCCCGCGCCTCGGCGCCGAAGTACTTCACGGTCTCGTAGTTCAAAAGCGAGTCCACGGCCTTGGTGTTGGCGTCGGTGTCCGACTCGTTCATCCGTCGGCGGATCCCGATCCGCCATTCCGTCGCCTTGTAGGTGTAGCCGAGGTAGACCGCCACCATCGCGAGGACCACGGCCGAATAGAGCCAGTCGAACTCCCAGGCCAGGATCCCGAGCACCAGAGCGAACTCGACGATGGTCGGGATGAGAGTGAGGACGGCGAGGCGGGACAGCTCCTCGATGCCGTCGCGTCCGCGCTCCAGCACGCGGGTGAGGCCGCCGGTCTTGCGCTCGAGATGGAAGCGCAACGAGAGCCGGTGCATGTGCCGGAAGGTCTGGAGCGCGAGGCTGCGGACGGCGTGCATCGCGACCTTGGCGAAGAGCCCGTCCCGGACCTGCGTGAGAAGCGCCATCACGATCCGCGACAGGCCGTAGAGGACGGTGAGCAGGAGGGGCGCCCGCCAGATCCACGACCCCGCCGTCGCCGCGTCCTCGACCCGGCCCTGCGCGTTGCCCGTGACGGCGACCAGCGCGTCCGTCGCCCATTTGAAGGTGAACGGCGTCGCCATGGTGGCGAACTTGGCGATGAGCAGAAGACCGAAGGCGAGAAAGATGCGGCGCTGCAGGTCCACGCGGCCCCGGGGCCAGAGATAGGGCCAGAGCTTGCGGATCGTGGCGATCAAGCCGGGGCGCGTCGGCGGAGAGCCGGCCGAAGGCGCAGCAGGGGTCGAGGACATTGCAGCCGGGTCCGAAGGAGAAGTCGGGACCCGATATAGGCGATGTCGGCGCCGAATTCACCCGTCGAACGGGGAGGCCCTGCCGGGGACGGGCGCCGGCGGGTGGCGCGCGTTACCGCGTTTTCACGTCCTCGGGGTCCGGGAGCACGAAGACCTGGCCCGGATAGATCCGGTTGGGATTGCGGATCTGGCTCTGGTTGGCGCCGTAGATCACGGTGTAGCGCAGGCCATGGCCGTAGATCCGCTGACTGATCCTCCAGAGATTGTCGCCGCGGGAGACGATCGCGGTGTTGATGTCCGGAATCACCACGGTGCCGGGCGGCAGATCGCGCAACTCCGGCGGGGTCGCCGACGCGACCTGCGAACCGTTCGGCCGAGCGGCTCCGGACGCCGTCTCGGAGCCGGAGGCGGGTGTGCCGGCGGCGGACGGCGGCGCGGCGGGAGCCGCCGAGGGCGGCGGCGCGGGGACCTCGGCGACGGCGGGCGCCCGCGCGACGGCCTCGGGCGCGACGGTCGCGGGCCGCTGGCCTTGCGAGGACGCCGGCCCCGGCTGAGCCGGCGTCGGAGCCTGCGTTTGCGGGGTGACGGCCTGCGGACGGCTCGGCCCGCCGCGGACGGCCGGCGGAGCCGCGGTCGGCGGCTCGGGAGGAACCGCGGCGACCTGCGGACCGCTCGGTGTCGGCCCGCCTGCGGGCGGCGGCGCGGCCGAGGCCACCGGCACGGGCACGTTGAACCCGACCTCGGCGCGGGATTTCACCGAGCCCGAGACCGGATCGACGTCGTCGATTCTGACCCGGTAGTCGCCCGGGCGCACGCCGCGCCCGATCGCGAAGGCCACCTTGCCGTCGGCGCCGACCCCGCCGGGCGCGATGAACGTGTCGTTGAGGTAGAGGCGCACGGTCGAGCCCGGCGCCGCCTGGCCGGAAACATAGAGCCGCCCCCCCTCCTCGGCCTCGACGGTCGTGATCTTGACCTCGGGACGGGGCGCCGGAGGCTGCCCGGGCGGCGGCGGACCCGGCTGAGGCACCGCGGCCTGCCGCTGGGGCTCCTGGTTCGGCACGCCTGCCGGATGTTGCTGCGGGGCCGCTGGGGCCGACGCCGCGTCGGCGGTCTTCGTGTCGCCCCGCGGCGATTCAGCGGCCTTGGCATCGGGGCCCTTGGGCGCCGCGCCGGGTTCCGCAGGTTTGGCTTCGGCGGCCTTGGACTCCGCCCTGGGCTCCGGGGCTTCCGGATTGGAGAGCAGGACCGTGGGCTTGTCGGGCGACGTCAGCGCCACGAGCGGACGCGTCGTCCCGCCCTCGTTGACCACGATGGTGACCGAGTCGCGCGAGCGCCGGCGCGTGCCGTCCGGCGCGATCGACTGCAGGGTGACCTGGTGCGATCCCGGCTGAAGCACCGGCGGCACGAAGGCGAACAGGCCGGACTGGTCGGCCGCGGTCCGGGCGTGGACCTGGCCGTCCCTCAGCATCTCGATGGTGGCGCCTGCGACGCTGCGACCCGCGATGACGCTCTCGCCGTTGGGCTCGAACTCGGACCACATCGAAGGAGGGAGCCGGCGGCTCCGGATGGGAGGCGGGCGGTGGCGCGGCGGGATCGGTCTTGGGCGCTTCGGCCGTCTTCGTCTGGGGCTCTCCCGGGGCCGGTTGCGTCGGCGCGGACTGTCCGGTGGCCGGCGCTGGGGGACGGGAGGCGTCGGACGGGTCGAACGCGTCGCGCGGGTCGAAGCCCAGGCCCGCGGCCAGGACAATCACCACGGCCACCGCGATCACCCCGAGAAGTGCGAGGGTTCCCCTCCCCTGCAGTTGGCCTCTCATCGACGCTTCCACTCTCAACCGTGGCACTTTCGCCAGTTTAATCCGTTTATCTCCCGAAAGGCTACGGCCATAAGGACATAACGAAAATGCTCTACGACTCAGCTTGGGCGGAGTCCCAGCTCCCGAAGGTGCCGATGCCTGCAATCCAGACCATCTGTGTGTACTGCGGCTCGGGATTCGGTTCCGATCCGGTCTTCGCGGAAACTGCGGCGGAATTAGGCCGTTCCATGGCCAAACAACGCATCAAGCTCGTCTACGGGGGCGGGAACGTGGGTCTCATGGGGACCGTGGCCCGCTCCGTGCTCGAGCACGGCGGTCACGTGACCGGCATCATTCCGGATTTCCTGAAGTCGCGCGAGAAGTTGCTCGACGACGTCCAGGAGACCATCGTCGTGCAGGACATGCATACCCGCAAGCGGCTGATGTTCGAGAAGGCGGACGCCTTCGTGGCCTTGCCGGGCGGCATCGGAACGCTGGAGGAACTCGTCGAGCAGATGACCTGGGCGCAGCTGGGGCAGCACACCAAGCCGATCCTGATGCTCAGCACCAACGGCTTCTGGAAGCCGCTCCTCACCCTCCTGGCCCACATGCGCGAGCAGGGCTTCATCCGGGCGGGGCTCGAGCTCAACTATCTCGTCGCCGAGCGCGTCGAGGAGGTCATCCCGATGCTGGAGGCGTCCGCGCGCCGGATCGGTCTCACGTCGAACGTGGACTTCATCGAGAGCCGCTTTTGATCCGCGACCGCTTCGGCGACCCGCGACCGGGGTTCACCCCACCGCGCCGCTGCGCAAAAGCTTGTAGGTGATCGAGTCCGTCAGGGCCTGGAACGAGGCGTCGATGATGTTGGGCGAGACCCCGATGGTCCACCAGCGCTCGCCCGAGGCGTCGCCGCACTCGATCAGCACGCGGGTGACCGCATCCGAGCCGCCCTGGTAGATCCGGACCTTGTAGTCGACGAGCTCGAGGTCCTGAATGAGGTCCTGGTACTTGCCGAGGTCCTTGCGCAGGGCGAGGTCGAGGGCGTTCACCGGGCCGTTGCCCTCGGCGGCCGAGATCAGCACCTCCTCGCCGACCCGCACCTTCACGATCGCCTCCGCGACCGTGACGAGCTCGCCGACCGCGTTGTAGCGCCGCTCGACGTTGACCGAGAACCGCTCGACGTCGAAGTAGGCCGGCACCTCGCCGATGAGCCGCTTCACGAGCACGTAGAACGAGGCGTCCGCGCCTTCGAAGGCGTAGCCTTCGGCTTCCTTGCGCTTGACCTCCTCGAGCACCCGGCCGACCCGCCGGTCGTCGAGGGCGATCCCGATGCGCTTGAGTTCGGCGAGCACGTTCGAGCGGCCGCCCTGGTCGGACACCAGCACCTTGCGGGCATTGCCGACGATCTCCGGGTCGACGTGCTCGTAGGTGCGCGGGTCCTTCACGACCGCGGAGGCGTGGATGCCGGCCTTGGTCGCGAAGGCGCTCGCGCCCACGAAGGGCGCGTGGCGGTTCGGCTGGCGATTGAGGATTTCGTCGACCTGGCGCGAGAGGTGGGTGAGATCCTTGAGGCCCTCCTCGCCGACGCCGAGATCGAACCGTGCGGCATAGCCGTCCTTGAGCTTGAGGGCCGCGATGAGCGTGACGAGATTGGCGTTGCCGCAGCGCTCGCCGAGGCCGTTCAGCGTGCCCTGGATCTGCCGCGCGCCCGCCTCCACGGCGGCGAGCGAATTGGCGACCGCGCAGCCGCAATCGTCATGCGCGTGGATGCCGAGCCGGGTGCCGGGCACCACCCTCGCGACGTCGGCCACGATGGCCGCGACCTCGTGGGGCAGCGTGCCGCCGTTGGTGTCGCAGAGCACGACCCAGCGCGCCCCGGCCTCGTCGGCGGCGCGCGCGCAGGCGAGCGCATAATCGCGGTTCGCCTTGTAGCCGTCGAAGAAGTGCTCGCAATCGACGATCACCTCGCGTCCACGCTCCCGCGCCGCCGCGACGCTCTCGCGGATGCCCGCGAGGTTGTCCTCCAGCGTGGTCTCGAGCGCCACCCGCACGTGGTAGTCCCAAGCCTTGGCGACGAAGCAGACCGCGTCGGCTTGCGCGTCGAGGAGGGCCGCGACGCCCGGATCGTTGGCGGCCGAGCGGCCGGCCCGCTTCGTCATCCCGAAGGCCGTGAACTTCGCGGCCGTGGTGCGCTTTTCGGAAAAGAAGGCGGTGTCGAGCGGGTTCGCTCCCGGATAGCCGCCCTCCACGTAGTCGATCCCGAGCCGGTCGAGAAGCGCGGCGACGAGGCGCTTGTCCTCGAGCGAAAAGTCGACGCCCGTGGTCTGCGCGCCGTCGCGCAAGGTGGTGTCGAAGAGATAGAGACGCTCGCGGGTCATGACGGCTGCCGTCCGTTGCGGTTCGGCGCCAGGCGCTTCTCCAGGGTGGGGGTCGGGTCGAAGAGATCGAGACGCGCGTGGGTCATGACGGCTGCCGTCCGTTGCGGGTCGGCGCTAGGCGCTTCTCCAGGGTGGTGGTCGCAAGCCACTCGTCGCCGAGCGGCACGGAGTTTCGGCGCTGCGGCTGGAAGCCGCGCCGGCGGAAGAACTCTTCCGCGGTGTCGCTCGCGTCGACGACGAGCCGCGCGGCCTCACGGGCGGCCGCGAGCTTCTCGAGCGCGTCGTAGAGCAGCGCGCCGATCCCCTGCCCCGCCGCCGCGGGATGCACGTAGAGCATTTCGATCCGCTCCGCTCCTTTGAGCGATGCAAAGCCGACCGGCGAGCCCGCGACGGTGGCCACGAGCGTGAGGTCTCGCGCGAGCCGCGCCCCGAACGCCTGCTCGTCGTCGGCCTGCGCGGCCCAGGCGGCCTGCTGCGCCGCGTTGTAATCCTCGCCCGTGAGCCCCTCGATTGACGCCACGAAGATCTCGGCCAGCACCGGGGCATCGGCCGCGAGGAAGGGGCGGAGGGCCGGTTTCGGAAGGCTGCTCCCGGTCATGGCGCGACCACCTGACCGCCGTCATGCCCGGCCTTGAGCCGGGCATCCACGTCTTTCACCCGTTGCGTTTCCCAGACGTGGATGGCCGGGGCAAGCCCGGCCATGACGGGCGACGGTGCGGCGATCGAGCCGGCCGAACTCATCGCGCCACCTCCCAGGTGGTGGAGCCGTCCTTGTTGTCCTTCACGACCACGCCGTGCCGGCCGAGCTCGTCGCGGATTCGGTCCGATTCCGCGAAGTTCCTGGCCGCCCGCGCCTCCCGACGCGAGGCGATAAGCGCTTCGACGAAGGCCCGGTCGACTCCTGCCGCCGCCCGTCGGCGCGCCTCCCGGACACCGGCGCTCTCGGTCAGGAAACCGAGCGCCCGCAGGTTGGACACGAGCTCGGCGCGGGCGCCCCGGCCGTCGAGCCCGTGCAGCTCCGCGATCATCTTCGGCGTGTTGAGGTCGTCGGCGAGGGCGTCCAGAACCTCTTGCGTCAGCTCCGGTCGCGTCGCCGCGTCCGCAAGCCCGTACCAGCGCTCGAGAATGCGATCGCTCTCCTCCAGCCCGCGCACGGTCCAATCGATCGGCTGGCGGTAGTGCGTGCGCAGCATGTTGAAGCGCAGCACCTCGCCCGGCCAGTCCCGGAGAAGATCGCGGATCGTCGTGAAGTTGCCGAGCGACTTCGACATCTTCTCGCCCTCCATCTGGAGGAAGCCGTTGTGCATCCACACGTTCGCCATCCGCGGGATCCCGAACGCGCAGCAGCTCTGCGCGATTTCGTTCTCGTGGTGCGGGAACACCAGGTCGATGCCGCCGCCATGGATGTCGAACACCTCGCGGTCGGCCGGATTCTCGCACGCCAGGCGCGTGTCGAAGGCCTTGACGAGATGGCGCCAGGCCATGGCGGAGCACTCGATGTGCCAGCCGGGCCGGCCCGGCGCCGCGATTCCGGCGGGCGACGGCCAGGCGGGGTCCTCGGGGCCGGAGGGCTTCCACAGCACGAAGTCCATCGGATCGCGCTTGTAGGGCGCGACGTCGACCCGGGCCCCGGCCACGAGTTCGTCGAGCGAGCGCCGCGAGAGCGTGCCGTATCGCGGCGCGCTCGGGATCCGGTCCATGGCGGCGACGCTGAAGAGCACGTGATCCTCGGCCACATAGGCGGCGCCGCGCTCCACCAGGCGCTCGATGATCATGCGCATCTCGTCGATGTGCTCCGTCGCCCGGGGCTCGATGAAGCGGGGAGGCTTGCCGGGCTCGTTCACGTCCTCGGGCATCAGCACGCCGAGCGCGCGAATGTCCTCATGGAACTGGCGCGCCGTCTCCTCGGTGAGCGCGCGGATCGGGATGCCGCGCTCGAATGCCCGCTTGTTGATCTTGTCGTCGACGTCCGTGATGTTGCGGACGTAGGTGACCGCCTCCGCGCCGTAAACGTGGCGGAGCAGACGGAAAAGGAGGTCGAAGACGATGATCGGGCGGGCGTTGCCGATATGGGCGAAATCGTAGACCGTCGGTCCGCAGACATAGAGGCGCACGTTCTTGGGGTCGATCGGGACGAAGGCGTCCTTCGATCGCGTGAGCGTGTTGTAGAGCCTCAGAACCGAGGTCATGCCGAATCCCTCTCAGGCCGCGGGCCGGAGGGCGGTTTCGATCCAGGTCGTGGGGACGAGACGGCTCCAGCCAGCGTTGTGCGCTAGCTGCAAATGATCCCGCGAATGGCAGGTGCCGTCGTCATGGCAGGGATCTTTGCCCTGCGCCTCCGTGTCCGTCAAGACGCGGTTTTCTTTTTTGTCAAGCTTGAAACGGCTCGGCCCGTGCCGCGTTAGATCTTTGTTCATCGCTCATTACCAAGGATCAAATTAGGTCTTTGGCCTAACGAGGTTTTTTACCATGCGTCGCACGATCGCCGTGCTCACGTTCACTGCCGTTTTGGCGACCGCCGCCGCCTCCTTCACGGTCCTTCCCGAGGGCCAGGGAGTGGCGGGCGGCGACGCGACGTTCCTTGTCCCGGCCAACGACGGGTACGGGGTCGGGAATTGCCTCGCCGCCGGGGGCGAATGCGGACAGCTCGTCGCGGATGCCTGGTGCGAGTCGCACGGATTCGCGCGGGCCGCGAGCTTCGGCCCGACGTTCGCCGAGGACGTCACGGGCGCGGTCGAGCCGGTCTCGAACGGGAGCCGCGAGCGGCCGATCGCGATTTCCTGCGCGCGCTGACGCGTGAACCAGGGGGGACGCCCAAGGGAGCGGCGTTCGTCCTGATCCCCGGCCCCGGTGTGCCGCAGCGGCACGCCTCCTGCTCTCTCGATGAGCGGGAGGTCGCGACCCGGCGCCGCAGCAACGCTGGCACAAAATCGACTCGAAGGGAGCGCGTGCTTGCTTCCGAAACCGGCCCCGACAGGGTAATCACAATCCCGACACGGTGGCGGGTCACATGTCCCGCCGACCGAGGGGACCGTCGAAGTTGCCGATCACTCTTGCGCCGAACGCCATGACCCGCTCCCGCCGCCTGCGCTCCACTCTCGTCGCCGCGGCTCTCCTCGCGTCCGGCGAAGCCGCGCTCGCGCAGTCCGCGGAGTGCCAGCGCTACCGCGCCGAGCTCGCCGCGCTCGACCGCGGGGGCGACCGTCAGGCCGCGGCGCAAGCCGAGCGGCAGCGCGTCGAGATCTCCCGCCTCTCGAACTACTATCGCTCCATCGGCTGCGAGCGCGGTCCTCTCGGCATCTTCGGCGGCCCGGCCCCGGCCGAGTGCGGGCCGATGGCGCAGCGCATCCGGCAGATGGAGGCGAGCTACGCGCAGCTCGCCGCCCAGGGCCGCGACTTCGGCAACGTGGAGTTCCGCCGCCGGCAGCTGATGGCCGCCGTGGAGCAGACCTGCAATCCCCAGCGTGAGGCTTTCAGCCCGCGCAGCTTCTTCGAATCCCTGTTCGGCGTGCGGCCGACCCAGCCCGCCGACCCGCAGCCGCTCCCCGATGGGACCTTGCCGTCGGAGGAGCCCGCGCTGGGCGGCCGGCGTCTCGTCTGCGTGCGCACCTGCGACGGGTTCTACTTCCCGCTCGCGAACGCGCCCGGGGGCCGCGGTCACGCGAACGAGATGTGTCAGGCGCTCTGCCCTGGTGCCGAGACGGCGGCCTTCGCGATGCCGGGCAGCGACAACGCCATCACCCGGGCGATCTCCCTCAAGGGTCAGCCCTACATGGCGATGCCGACGGCCTTGAAGTTCCAGAAGTCGTTCGACGGCAACTGCTCGTGCAAGAAGGAAGGCGAGACCTGGGCGCAGGTTCTCCGGCAGGCCGAGGGCATGCTGAGCCAGCAACGCGGCGACATCATCGTCACGGCCCAGAAGTCCGAGGAACTGTCGCGGCCGAAAGCGCCTGCCGCCCCACCCGCGCCGAAGAAGCCCGACCCGAAGAAGATCCAGAGCGATGCCGCGGAATCCGAGGCTGCGGCCGATACCGGCGCCGCAGCGCCCACCGCGAGCCAGGAATCGTCCGGCATCGGTCCGCGCTCGATCGAGAGCGGCCGCGTGGTCTCGCGCACCGAGGGTCCGCAGCGCGAGGTCGTCGGGGGCGACGGGGCAAAGCGAACGATTCGCGTCATCGCGCCGAACGTCATCCCGGTTCCCGAACAGAAGGCGCGGTAGGGCGTCGGACTTTCGCTGCGACCCGGGCGGCCGCCTCTCCCGACCCGCGAGACCGGCGCAGCGTCGGCGTGCGCATTGCGTAGAAGACGCTAGCGCCGCTCCGTCTGCATGCTGAGATAGATCGGCGTGAACTCCGCCAAGGCCTGGAGACGTTCCCAATCGAGAACCGTCAGCTCGCTGCCGCGCGTGCGGATCAGACCGTCCTTGCGCAATTCCTGCAGGACGCGATTGACGTGAACCGTCGAGAGTCCAAGCGTGTCGCCAAGCTCGGACTGGGTGATGGGAAGCTGGATCGTCGAGTCCTGGACCCGGCCGATCGCACCAAGGCGCACGAACAGCTCACAGACGAGATGAGCCATGTGAGCCGTCGCAGACCGGCGGCCCATCGCGGTCAGCCACTCGCGATGAATCGCGCCGTCGACGAGCGTGCTCAGCCAGAGCAGGCGAGCCAGGTGGGGGTGTTCTTCCGTGATCTTCTCGAGAACGGCGTGAGGGACCAAACCGATGCGGCACGGCGTCAGGGCGAGAACGCCGTGGTCCATGACCTTGAGCAGGAAACTGTGCAGGTCGACGAAGTCGCCCGGGACGTGGAGCGCGGTGATCTGGCGCCGGCCGGTCGAGAGAACCTTGTAGCGAGCAGCGAACCCGTCCAGAAGCAGGCTGCTTTCGAGCGGACGATCCCCTTCCCGAACGATGTCCTCGTCGGCCCGGACCTCCCGGACTCGCACAACGGCAGCCTCCAGCACGCGCTTCTCGTGGTCGGACAGCCGGTCGCGCTGTTCGAGCTTGAGGACGAGGTGGTGGGTCAATCCGGTCATGGTTGCCACCCGCCCTTACTCGCCTCGGGGCCCGCCGCCGCGCACCTACATATGTTAAAGGGAAAACGGAAGCTTGGCGGAAAGCTTGCACGCGCTCTGGCCACGGAAGCTTGACGGAAAGCTTTACACGCGCTTCGGCGTACGTGAGAGAGGCCGCTCGTTCATGCCGTCTCGCCGCGGAGCCGTGCCCGCGCCTTGTCGGGGCCGATCAGCGGCAACAGGGCGGCAAGCTCCGGGCCGTGGTCGAGCCCCGTGAGCGCCAGGCGCAGCGGCATGAACAGCGCCTTGCCTTTGGCGCCCGTCTTGGCTTTCACGGCCTCCGTCCAGCTCTTCCAGGTCGAGTCGTCCCACGGCGCCGGAGGGAGCGCGTCCGCCGCCTTCCGGACGAAGTCCCGGTCCGCAATCACCGGCGTCAGCGGGCCGCTCACGACGCGCCACCACGCGACCGCGTCCGCAAGCTTTGTGAGGTTGGTGCGAACCGCGAGCCAGAATGCCTCTCCGCCCCCCACGCCGAGCGCCCTCAGGCGCTCCCGCACGGTCTCGTACGTCATCTCGTGCACCAGGCGGGCGTTGAGATGCGCGAGCTCCGCCTCGTCGAACTTCGCCGGCGCGCGGGAGATGTGAGCGAAGTCGATCAGGCGCGCGAGTTCGTCGAGGTCGGCGACGGGGCGCACGGCCTCCGCGGAGCCGACGAGAACCGCAAGCGAGGCGACCGCCTGCGGCTCCAGACCGGCTTCCCGCAACCCCGACAGGGAGAGGTGGCCGAGCCGCTTCGAGAGCCCCTCGCCGCTCGCGGTGACGAGGAGGTTGTGATGCCCGAACACCGGCGGCTTCGCGCCGAGCGCTTCGAAGATCTGGATCTGCACCGCGGTGTTGGTGACGTGGTCCTCGCCGCGGATCACATGCGTGATCTTGAGCTCGGCATCGTCGACGACGGACGGGAGCGTGTAGAGATAGGTGCCGTCCTCGCGCACCAGCACCGGGTCGGAGAGAGAGGCGCAATCGACATGGGATTCGCCGCGCACCATGTCGGTCCAGGTCTCCGTCCGGTGATCGAGCCGGAAGCGCCAGTGGGGCCGGCGGCCCTCCTCCTCGAGGCGCCGGCGCTCCTCGCCCGAGAGCCGCAGCGCCGCGCGGTCGTAGATCGGCGGCAGCCCGCGGGCGAGCTGGCGCTTGCGGCGGAACTCGAGCTCGTCCGGCGTCTCGTAGCAGGGATAAAGGCGCTCCACGATGCGCAGGCGCTCCGCCGCGTCGTCGTAGAGCTCGAACCGCTCCGACTGGCGCACGGTCACGTCCGGCGCGATCCCGAGCCACGCGAGATCCCGCTCGATTTCCTCCGCGAACTCGCGCCGCGAGCGCTCCACATCGGTGTCGTCGAAGCGCAGCACGAAGGTGCCGCCTTCGCGGCGGGCGAACAGCGCGTTGAGCAGCGCCGTGCGGGCATTGCCGATATGGAGATGCCCGGTGGGCGACGGGGCGAAACGGACGATGGGCGCGGTCATGGGCGGGGTGTAGGGCTTCCGGACCGGGGCCACAAGGGCGCGCCGCGTAGGACGCCCAGTGCGTCATGGCCGGCCTCGAGCCGGCCGTGCGGCTGAGACGCGACCCACGGGGAATGCGTACGCCCTCCGGCCTCAGTGATCCGCCGCCTCGGCGCGCGGTTTGCCCACCGCGCGGGCGAGCGCCTCGTCGGGCTTGTGCGCCGCGACCCCCGTATCGCGGAACCGGTTCACGATGGGATAGCGCCGGTCGCGGCCGAAGTACTTGCGCGTCACCTTCACGCCCGGCGCCGATTGCCGGCGCTTGTATTCCGCGAGGTAGAGCAGGCGCTCGATCTTGCGCACGGTGTCCTCGTCGTGCCCGCGCGCGACGATTTCGGAGACGCGCATCTCGTGCTCGACGAGGCACTCGAGGATGTCGTCGAGAACCTCGTAGGGCGGCAGCGAATCCTGGTCCTTCTGGTTCTCGCGCAGCTCCGCGCTCGGCGCCTTGCGGAGGATGTTCTCCGGGATCACGCTTCCGTCCGGTCCGAGGGCTCCGGCGGGCTTCCAGCGGTTTCGCAGGGCCGACAGGGCGTAGACCTCCATCTTGTAGAGGTCCTTGATGGGGTTGTAGCCGCCGTTCATGTCGCCATAGATCGTGGCGTAGCCGACCGACATCTCGGACTTGTTGCCGGTCGTGACCACCATGGGCCCGAACTTGTTCGAGATCGACATCAGGATCGTGCCGCGGGCGCGGCTCTGGATGTTCTCCTCGGTGATGTCCCGCGGCCGCCCCCGGAACAGCGGCTGCAGCGCGGCCTCGAAGCCGTCGACGGCCGGGGCGATCGGCAGGATGTCGTAGCGCACGCCGAGCGCCTCGGCGCACGCGGCGGCATCGCCGAGCGACTCGTTCGAGGTATAGCGGTAGGGCAGCATCACGCAGTGGACGCGCTCCGCGCCGAGCGCGTCGACCGCCATGGCGGCGCACAGCGCGGAGTCGATGCCGCCGGAGAGCCCGAGCACGACGCCGGGGAAGCGGTTCTTGCCGACGTAGTCGCGCAGGCCCAGCACGCAGGCGGCGTAATCCGCCTGCTCGCCCTCCTCGACGACCGCGCCGGGTCCGGCGGCGCAGCGCCAGCCCTCCTCGCCCTTCTCCCAGACCGTCAGAGCGACCTCCTCGCGGAACGCCGGCATCTGGAAGGCGAGCGAGCAATCCGCATCGAGCCCGAACGAGGCGCCGTCGAAGACGAGCTCGTCCTGGCCGCCGATCTGGTTGAGGTAGACGAGCGGCAGGCCGCTCTCCGTCACCCGCGCGGCCGCGATGTTGAAGCGCTCGTCGGTCTTGCCGCGCCAATAGGGCGAGCCGTTCGGCACGAGCAGGATCTCGGCGCCGGTCTCCGCGAGGCACTCGACCACGTCGCCGTTCCAGATGTCTTCGCAGACCGGGACGCCGATGCGCACGCCCCGGACCATCATCGGCCCGGGAAGCGGACCGGGCTCGAACACGCGCTTCTCGTCGAACACGCCGTAGTTCGGCAGGTCGACCTTGAAGCGGACGCCCGCGATGGTGCCGCCGTCGAGGAGAGCGTAGGCGTTGTAGAGCGACCCGTCCTCGACCCAGGGCAGGCCGATGAGAACGGCCGGGCCGCCGTCCGCCGTCTCGCGCGCGAGCGCCTCGCAAGCCTTCCGGCAGGCATCCTGGAAAGCCGGCTTGAGGACGAGGTCCTCCGGCGGGTAGCCCGCGAGGTAGAGCTCCGTGAACATCACCACATCGGCGCCGAGCCGGGCCGCCTCCGCCCGGGCGGAGCGCGCCTTGGCCTCGTTGCCCGCGACGTCGCCGAGGACGGGGTTGAGCTGCGCGAGGGCGATCTTCAGGGACTTGGCCATGGACGGGATGTAACGCGCTCGGCCTCCGGCAGCAACGCGAGCGGGCGGCTTTCAGCCGAATCTGCCCCCTCCGCCGGGCGGCCAGTCAGGACTCCGCGCCGGGACGCGCGGTCCTGGGGCCTGCGGGAAGGTCGGCCGATTGCGAAAAGGGCGGGTCCTTCGACCCGCCCGCTCGTGTGTGCCGGGAGTGACGGCTCGCCAACGCGGCGCCGGGACTTCCGCGACAGGGTGAACCCGACGTTCGGCTGGTCCCGGGGATCCGACTCGGATCGCGAGGTCCGCGGCGGCGTAGGCCGGGGGATCCAAGTACTGGGTGAGAATGGCCCGATGCCCCCTTGAGGCCGCCCTTGCCGAGCTGTATCCTCGTTACAATATTCCACTTCCTAGCATGTCGGTTTTTCGCGAGGCAAGACATACTTGCGACCTCCGCGCGACCCGGCGAGAGTTGGCGGGCCGATCAGGGAACGGCTCGAACCGGAGATTTACTCTCCGTCATCTCTGAGGCGAGACGGAATAGTCGAGGCATTTGGCCAAACGAGGTTCGAAAGTCTTTGCAACTTCCGCTGAGGTCCGAGAAACTCAGGCTCGTCGACTGGATTTCACCTGCTCAGGCTGCCGTTATGGTAAGCGCCTGTCGAGATACGGCCAAGTCGTCGCGGAACCCCGATAAAGCCCAGTTCGTTGTCCCGTCGAGAACGAATTGGAGATCGTCATGCTGAAAGGTGGGTTGCTTTGGCTGATCGGTATCCCGCTGCCGATCATCCTGGTCCTCTGGTTCCTCGGCGTCCTGAGCTGAGCGCAGGACGGCGGACGACGAGAACAGGGCGGCTCCGGGCCGCCCTTTTCTTTGATCCGCCGCGGCGGGACCCGCCGGGCGGGCGGTCCTGCTACTCCGCGGCGGCGGCGTTCGGGCGCTCGCGGGACTGGCGTTCGCGCTTGGTGAGTTCCGCTGTGAGAAAGGCGATCTCGAGCGCCTGCTCGGCGTTGAGTCGCGGGTCGCAGTAGGTGTGATAGCGGTCGCTCAGGTCGGCGTCGGTGAGCGCCCGGGCGCCGCCCGTGCATTCGGTGACGTTCTTGCCGGTCATCTCGAGGTGCACGCCGCCCGCGTGCGTCCCCTCCGCGCGGTGCACCGCGAAGAAATCGCGGACCTCGCCCATGATGGCCTCGAACGGCCTCGTCTTGTACCCGGAACCGGCCTTGATGGTGTTGCCGTGCATGGGATCGCACGACCACACCACGACCCGGCCCTCCCGCGTGACGGCACGGATCAGGGCCGGCAGGTGATCGAACACCTTTCCGGCGCCGAACCGGCAGATCAGGGTCATGCGGCCGGGCTCGTTGTCGGGATTGAGCCGGTCGAGGAGCGTGAGGAGCCCGTCCGGCGTCAGCGACGGACCGCACTTCAGCCCGATCGGGTTCTTGATCCCGCGCATGTATTCCACGTGCGCGTGGTCCGGCTGGCGCGTGCGATCGCCGATCCAGAGCATGTGGCCCGAGGTGGCATACCAGTCGCCCGACGTGGAATCGATCCGCGTCATGGCCTCCTCGAAGCCGAGCAGCAGCGCTTCGTGGCTGGTGTAGAAATCCGTCGAGCGCATCTCGGGATGGGTTTCCGGATCGATCCCGATCGCCCGCATGAAGTCGAGGCTCTCGGTGATGCGCTCCGCGATCTCGCGGTAGCGCGACGACTGCGGGCTGTCCTTGACGAATCCGAGCATCCAGCGATGGGCGTTCTCGAGATTGGCGTAGCCGCCGGTCGCGAACGCCCGGATGAGGTTCAGGGTCGCCGCCGACTGGCGAAAGGCCGACAGCTGGCGCCGCGGATCGGGCGTGCGAGCCTCCGGCGTGAAGGCGAGGTCGTTGACGATATCGCCGCGATAGCTCGGGAGCTCGACGCCGTCGACCGCCTCGGTCTCGGCCGAGCGCGGCTTCGCGAACTGGCCGGCGACGCGGCCGACCTTCACGACGGGCGAACCGCCCGCGAAGGTGAGCACGACGGCCATCTGCAGGAACACCCGGAAGAAATCGCGGATGTTGTCGGCGGAATGCTCCGCGAAGCTCTCGGCGCAATCGCCGCCCTGGAGCAGGAACGCCTCGCCGGCCGCGACCTTCGCGAGCGCCCGCTTCAGCTTGCGCGCCTCACCTGCAAAAACGAGCGGCGGAAACCCGGCGAGTTGCTCCTCGACGGCCTTCAGCGCCGCCGGATCGGGATAGCTGGGCACCTGCTGGACGGGCATCTGCCGCCAGCTCTGAGGCGTCCACCGCTCGCTCATGACACGCTCCCCGTGTGGCCGAAACCCCGCGATGCTGCGGTGCGAAGCGGCAGCTATACACGAGGAGGCGGCGAAAAGGCGAGTGCGGCGAATGGGGAGTGGGAGGGGGGGTGGACCGCGCACCGTCATGGCCGGGCTCGTCCCGGCCATCCACGTCTTGTCACGTCGAAGCGGCGCGAAGACGTGGATGCCCGGCCCAAGGCCGGGCATGACGGGGTGATGGATGCTCCACCGCCCACTCCCCACGCCCCACTCCCTACCCCACCGCGACCGGCTTCTTCACCACGAACGGCGTGCGCATCGTCACGAGCTCTTCCGCGGCCGTGGGATGCACCGCCATGGTGCGGTCGAAATCGGCTTTCGTGGCGCCCATCGTGACGGCGACGCCGGCGAGCTGGATCATCTCGCCGGCGTCGTGGCCGACGATGTGGACGCCGACGACCCGGTCGGTCGCCTTCTCGACGATGAGCTTCATGAGCACCCGGTCGTCGCGGCCCGACAGCGTGGCGCGCATCGGCCTGAAGCTCGTCTTGTAGACGTCGATCTCCCGGCACCGCGCCCGCGCCGTCGCCTCGTTCAATCCCACGACGCCGATCTCCGGCGTCGAGAACACGGCCGTCGGGATCAGCGAGTGGTCGACGAGGGTCGGCGTGCCTCCGAACACCGTATCCGCGAAGGCATGGCCCTCGCGGATCGCGACCGGCGTCAGGGCGGCCCGGTTGGTGACGTCGCCGACGGCGTAGATCGATGGAATAAGGCTGCGGGAGTAGGCGTCGACCGTGATCGCGCCGACCGCGTCGGTCACGACCCCGGCCCGGTCGAGTCCCAGCCGGGCCGTGTTGGGCCGCCGCCCGGTCGCGACGAGCACCTGATCGGCCGTCGTCGTGCTGCCGTCCGACAGGGTCGCGACGATGCCGTCCGAACGCCTGTCGAGGCGCGAGATCGTCCGGCCGAGGGCCAGGCGGACGCCGCGCCCGCGATAGGCGTCGCCGAGGGCGTCGCGCACGTCCTCGTCGAAGCCGCGCAGGAGCTTGTCGCCCCGATGCAGCAGCGTCACCTCGCTGCCGAGACCCGAGAAGATGCCCGCGAACTCGACTGCGATGTAGCCGCCGCCCACCACGAGGATCCGCTCCGGAAACCGCTCGAGGTGGAAGACCTCGTTCGACGTGATGGCGAGTTCGCCGTTCGGGATCGGCGGGTCGAGCGTCGGGTGGGCGCCGACGGCGACGAGGATGCAGCCGGCCCTGATCCGCTCGTCGGTCGCGACGATCCGCACCGTGTGGGCGTCCTCGATGACGGCGCGGCTGTCGATCACCTCGACGCCCGCCTTCTCGAGATTCGACCGGTAGACGCTCTCGAGCCGCGCGATCTCGAGGTCCTTGTTGGCGATAAGCGTCGCCCAGTCGAAGCGCGGCTCGGGGACGGTCCAGCCGAACCCCGCGGCTTCCTCGAAATCGTCCGCGAAGCGGCTGGCGTACACCAGCAGTTTCTTCGGCACGCAGCCGCGGATCACGCAGGTGCCGCCGACGCGGTATTCCTCCGCGATCATCGCCCGCGCCCCGTGACCCGCCGCGACGCGCGCCGCGCGCACGCCGCCGGAGCCGGCGCCGATGACGAAGAGGTCGACGTCGAAGGCGGTCATGGCCCGATCTCCAGGGAAGGGTTTCGCGCTGCGGCGTCGCTGCCGGTCCGGCAGTCAGGGACCGCACGGCGGCTTGAACCGGCGCCGGACGCGCTCATCGGGCGGCTTCCTTTTCGAGCCGCAGCGCGAACCGGAACCAGACGACCGCGGTGCCGATCGCCGCCGGCCACCAGCCCTGCCACGCGCCATGCCCGACGAGCGACACGGCCGCGATCGCCGCCGCGAGGGCCAGCATCGGGGCGAAGTTCGGAGGCCCGAACCGGCCGAGGGCTCTCAGCGTCAGGAGCAGGACGACGACCGCCAGGACGGCGCCTACGGCTCCAAGCTCGGTCCAGATCTGGACGGCCGCGTTGTGGGGATGGCCGACCGCGAGCAGCGTGCGCCGTTCCGGCGCGACCTGCGCAGCGACGGCGCTGTCGCCGAGGCGCGGGCTGACGCCGAAGCCCGACCCGATCCAGGGCCGCTCCCGGATCGCGGCGCCGAAGCTCAACCAGATATCGATGCGGTCGCGCGAGTGGCTGTCGGACAGGCGGGCGTGGACGGCCGACGGGATCAGCCGGTCGGCGATCGGCCCCATGACCGGCGCCAGCGCGAAGACGAGGATCACGCAGACCGCCGCCACGCGGGCGCTGACTCGCGGCGCCGCGAAGGCCGCGAGGGCCGTGGCTCCCGCGACGGCCGCGCCGAACGCCGCCGCTCCGCTCTCGGAGCGCGCGATCGTCGCGACGGCCAGAACCGCCAGTCCGACGCCCGCGGCCCATCCCCAGGGTCCGCGCCCGCGCAGAGCCGCGAGCACCGGAAAGAGAACGACGAGGACGGTCAGGACGGGACGGTTGAAGATGAAGGTGGCGGAGCGCATCCCGAGCGCCCGGCGGAGCGCCAGCCCGGTGTGCAATTCGAGGAGGATCGCCGCGCAGGCCAGCGCCAGGGTACCAGCCAGGACCCACACGCCCCAGGGCGGCACCCGGGCGGGCAGAATTTGCGCCAGCACGAGAGCGCAGGCGACCGGGAACCAGAATTCCAGGAGAGCGAGCGCGGAGGGGCCCCGGAACTCGCTCCACGAGAGCGAGAGCACCGACCAGGCGAGAAACAGGAGGGCGGCGCGCCCGAAAGGGACTCGGAATCCGGCCGCGAGGGTCTTCGGCACGGCGCCCCACCCCTGCTCGAGGGAGAGGGCGAGGAGCCCGAGGAGCGCACAGATCCCGATCACGAGCGGGCTCGAGCGGTGAGCGACCACCATCGCGACCGGGACGAGCGCCAGGACCGTCGCGCAGGCGCGCCACAGCCCGGCCGCGGCGCGCGTGCGCAGCGCGGCAGCGGACAGATCGGGGGGAGCGGCCGTCGAGATGCTCAAAACAGCCTCTCCTTAAGCGAAGGCGCCGCGCGGATAAAGCCGGCAGCGCTTGCCGGGGGGAAAAGCCCCCGCTACCGTTCGGGCATCGAGCGCCTGGTCACGAGCATCCGGCGCGAGGGAGGAAACACACGATGACCCATCGGACGGTTCTCTGGCGCGGCGCCCTCGCCGCGGCCGCCTTCGGCCTCGCCACCACGGCCATGGCTCAAGTCGCCGAGCTGAAGATCATGGCCCCCGCAGCGCCGGGTGGAGGCTGGGACCAGACCGCCCGCTCCATGCAGCAGGCGCTCACCCAATCGGGCGTCGTCA
Organism: uncultured Alphaproteobacteria bacterium; assembly: GCA_963800985.1. Lineage (GTDB taxonomy): Bacteria > Pseudomonadota > Alphaproteobacteria > Rhizobiales > Beijerinckiaceae > Microvirga. The sequence goes on from CAWDDI010000034.1 coordinate 36,069, forward strand.
AGAACGTCCAGGTCACCAACGTGCCCGGCGCGGGCGGCACCATCGGGCTCGCGCAGTTCGTGAACGGCGCCAAGGGCGACGGCGGCCAGCTCATGGTCAACGGCTACGTCATGGTCGGCGCCATCCTGACCAACAAGTCACCCGTCAGCCTGGAGCAGACCACACCCATCGCGCGCCTCACGGCCGAGTACGAGGCCATCGTGGTGCCGGCGGATTCGCCGATCAAGTCCGCCAAGGACCTCGCGGCCGCCATCAAGGCCGATCCCGGCAAGGTCACCTGGGCGGGCGGCTCGGCGGGCGGCGTCGACCACATCGCGGCCGCCCTCTTCGCCAGGGCGGCCGGCGCGGACCCGACGAAGATCAACTACGTGCCGTTCTCGGGCGGCGGCGAGGCCCTTGCGGCGATCCTGGGCGGCAAGGTGACGGCCGGGATCTCGGGCTACGGCGAGTTCGAGAGCCAGATCAAGGCCGGCAAGCTGCGCCTCGTCGGCGTCACCTCGCCGAACCGGCTGTCGAACGTCGACGGCCCGACCCTGAAGGAGCAGGGAGTCGAACTCGAGATCGCAAACTGGCGGTCGGTCGTCGCGCCTCCCGGCATCTCGGCGGACCAGAAGAAGGCCCTCGTCGATACGATCGACAAGATGGTGAAATCCAAGGAGTGGCAGGACATCCTGAAGCAAAAGGGCTGGGACGACGCCTATCTGTCCGGCGACGCCTTCGCGAAGCAGCTCAACGACGACATCGCCCGCACCAAGGAAGTGCTCATGTCGGTCGGTCTCGTGAAGTCGTGACGCCGACATTTTGATGTTGATGGAAGCGTCGCCCGACGGCGGCGCTTCTTTTTTGGTTGGACGCTCCCGCTCGCTGGCCTCATGCTGAGGTCGCCAACGAAACCCGCCATGACCGCACCCCATCGTCCCGACATCGCCGGCCTCGTCATCGCCCTCGTGCTGATCGCGCTTGCGGCGACGGTGTTCTGGGACATGAACCGGCTCGAACTCGGCGCCGTCTACGGCGTCGGACCGAAGGCGATGCCGACCGTCGTCGCGACCGGCCTCGCACTGCTCGGGATCGGCAACGGGGTCATCGCGTTCCGCGGCGGGCTGCCGAAGCGGGAATCAATCGATCCGGCGGCCATCGGCCTGATCCTCGCGGGACTGGCCGCGATGATCGTCCTGATCGGCTTCGGGGGCGGCTTCATCCTCGCGACCGCGGCGCTGTTCGCGGCGGTCGCGCGGGCCTTTGGGCGGCGCGCCCTCCTGGTGGATTTCCTGATCGGCCTTGCGCTCGGAGCCCTCTCCTACCTGCTGTTCGCCAAGCTCCTGGCCCTGACCCTGCCGGTCGGACCGATCGAGCGCCTGATTTGAGCGCCGACGCGATTTGTCTTTCCGCCGATCGAGCGCGACGGCGGCCGAGACCCGCCTCGCCCCTCAAGAGCTGACCGGAGGGCCCCCATGGACGTCTTCGCCTCCCTCGCCCACGGGCTCGCCGTCGCGATACAGCCCATGAACCTGGTCTTCGCGCTCATCGGCGTGCTGCTCGGCACCGCGGTCGGCGTGCTTCCCGGGATCGGCCCCGCGCTCACCGTGGCGCTGCTCCTGCCGATCACCTTCAAGCTCGATCCGGCGGGCTCCATCATCATGTTCGCGGGCATCTATTACGGCGGCATGTACGGCGGCTCGACGACCGCGATCCTCATCAACACGCCGGGCGAGAGCGCCTCTCTCGCGACCGCCCTCGAGGGCAACAAGATGGCGAAGGCCGGCCGCGGCGGGCCGGCGCTCGCGACCGCGGCGATCGGCTCGTTCGTGGCCGGCACCCTCGCGACGCTCGGCATCGCGTTCCTCGCCCCCCTCCTCGTCGAGCTCGCCATCCGCTTCGGGCCGGAGGACTACTTCGCGCTGATGTGCCTCGCCTTCGTCACGGTCTCGGCGACCTTCGGGGATTCGCCGATCCGCGGCCTGACGAGCCTGTTCATCGGACTCATGCTCGGGCTCGTCGGGATCGACCTCCTCACGGGCCAGGCGCGCCTCACCTTCGGGGTGCCGGAGCTCGTCGACGGAGTCGAGATCACCACCCTCGCGGTCGGCGTCTTCGCCATCGGGGAGGCGCTCTACGTGGCGTCGCGGCGCCACCACGGGGAGGAGAAGCTCGAGCCGGTGCGCGGCTCGCTGTGGATGACGAAGCAGGACTGGCAACGCTCGTGGAAGCCGTGGCTCCGAGGCTTCGCGTTCGGCTTCCCGATCGGCGCCCTGCCCGCCGGGGGCGCCGAGATCCCGACCTTCATGTCCTACTCGACCGAGAAGCGGCTCACGAAATATCCGCAGGAATTCGGAAAGGGGGCGATCGAGGGCGTCGCCGGACCGGAGGCCGCCAACAATGCCTCGGCCGCGGGAACTCTCGTCCCGCTCCTCACCCTCGGGCTTCCCACGTCGGCCACCGCGGCGATGATGCTCGCCGGCTTCCAGCAGTACGGCCTCAATCCCGGACCCCTCCTCTTCGCCGAGAAGCCGGATCTCGTCTGGGGCCTGATCGCGAGCCTCTTCATCGCCAACGTGATGCTGCTCGTCCTCAACCTGCCTCTCGTGGGCCTCTGGGTCCGCCTCCTCGCGATCCCGCAGCCGTGGCTCTATGCCGGCATCCTGGTCTTCGCCGCGATGGGCACGATCGCGGCGAATCCGTCGGTGGTCGAACTCGTGATGCTGACGGTCTTCGGGTTGCTCGGATTCCTGATGCGGCGCTTCGATTATCCGATCGCCCCCGCCGTGGTCGGGCTGATCCTCGGCCCAGTGGCGGAAAGTCAGCTCAGGCGCGCGCTGCAGATCAGCCTCGGCGATCCGATGGCCCTCGTTCAGAGCCCGATCGCCGCAACCTTGCTGGCGCTGACCGCCATCGCGCTCATCGCCCCCTTCGTGCTGCGCGGCCTCGGACAATTCAGGGCCGAGGAGGATTAGAGCATCGGACCTTCGCGCGATCCGTACCGAGCAGCGGGCAAGGCGCCCCCACCTCTCCCCGCCTACGCACGCGGGGACAGGCCGGGCGCGCACGAACCACCGTGCTGCCTGACTGCATCAGGATGCGAACTGAACGAGGCGCTTTAGGAGCGGGCCGGCCTATTGCAGCTGATGGCCGCGCTTCGACATTTCGGCTCGGGCGCGAACCATGACGTATTCCGACATGGTCCGGGTCCAGTCCGCGAGTTCCTTGACGATGTCGTCGAGGATGATCGGCTGCGTCTGCACGTATTTCAGCCCCGCGGGCGACTTGAAGAAGTTCGCAATGTCGCGGAGCTCCTGCTCGCTCATGCGGCTCGCGAAAATGCGGGCGCTTGCGTTGATCATATGCTGCTTCTGCTGTTCCAGCTCGGGCCTGAGCTGTTCCACGACCTTGTCGAGGTCCTGCTTGATCTCGGGGCGGGTGACGTTCATCTGCTGCAGCGACGCGAGCAGCGGTTCGGTCATCGCATCGAAGGAGCGGACCATGCCCGATCCGATCGCGACCTCGCGCGCGGCTGCGAGATGGCTCGGGCTCGCCTGCGGCGTGGGGCTCTGTTGCGCCAGGGCGGCCCCGGCGAGCATCACCAGCGCGGCGGCGGTCGATGCGAGGCGGGAAGCGATGCGGGTCATCGGGAAAGCTCCAATCGTGCGGCGCTTATGGTCGGCGTCGGCCGATTTCACAAGCCTCTTTTCGGTCGCGGACGCAACCTCGTTGCCCTGCAACGGCCAAGCCTCTTTTTCGGTCGCGGACGCAACTTCGTCGCGGTCCGAGTGCAACGTCAGACGCGGCCCATCGCGAGGACGCCGTGGTCGGCGGTCGCAACGAGCGCTCCGGTCGCGAGGCCGATGAAGAGCCCATGCTCGACCACGCCGGGCACCGCATTGAGGCCGCAGGCCAGCGTTTCGGGGTCATCGATGCGCCCGCAATGCGCGTCGATTATGACGTGCCCTCCATCCGTCAGGAGAGGCTCGCCGGACCGGGTCAGCCGAAGGCGCAGGTCGCCCGCGATCCCGCACCGCCCCAGAACGCCCGCCACGGCTCTGCGCGTTGCGCCAAGGCCGAAGGCCACCACCTCGATGGGGAGCGGAAACCGCCCGAGCGCATCGACGCGCTTCGAGCCGTCGGCGATCACGATCATGCGCCGGCTCGCGGCCGCGACGATCTTTTCGCGCAGCAGCGCCGCTCCGGCGCCTTTGATGAGGCGCAGTTCCCCGTCGAGTTCGTCGGCGCCGTCGACCGTCAGATCGAGTTCGGGGATCTCGTCGAGGGTCGTGAGAGGCACCCCGTCGCGTTCGGCCTGCGCCCGGGTCGCCTCCGAGGTCGGCACGCCGACGACCTTGAGGCCGCCGCGCACGCGCTCTCCCAGAAGCGCGACGAAATGCGCCGCCGTCGACCCGGTGCCGAGCCCGACCCGCATCCCGTCCTCGACGAGCGCCACCGCGTGTTCCGCGGCGGCGCGCTTGAGGTGGTCGCTCAACGGTCGAGTCCGGCCACGAGCATGTACTTCATCTCCACGAACTCCTCCATGCCGTGGCGGGAGCCCTCCCGGCCGATGCCGGATTCCTTCACGCCGCCGAAGGGGGCGACCTCGGTGGCGATGAGGCCGGTGTTGATCCCCACCATGCCGTATTCGAGCGCCTCCGCGACGCGGAACACGCGGCCGAGGTCGCGGGCGTAGAAATAGGCCGCGAGGCCGTACTCGGTGGCGTTCGCCTGCTCGATCACGTCCGCCTCGTCCTTGAAGCGGTAGACGGGCGCGAGCGGCCCGAAGGTCTCCTCGCGCGTCACGAGCATCTTGGTGGTCACGTCCGCGAGAACGGTCGGCTCGAAGAACGAGCGGCCGAGCGCGTGGCGCTTGCCGCCGACCACGACCTTGGCGCCCTTCCCCACGGCGTCCTCGATGTGGCGCTCGACCTTGTCGATCGCGTCCATGGTGATGAGCGGACCCTGCACGACGCCGGCCTCGGTGCCGTGGCCGACCTTCAGGTCCATGACCTTCTTGGCGAGCCGCGACACGAAGTCGTCGTAGATGCCCTCCTGGGCGTAGATGCGGTTCGCGCAAACGCAGGTCTGTCCCATGTTGCGGAATTTCGAGACGATCGCGCCCTCGACCGCGGCGTCGAGATCCGCGTCGTCGAACACCACGAACGGCGCGTTGCCGCCGAGTTCGAGACCGACCTTCTTCACCGTGGACGCGGCCTGCCGCATCAAGAGCTTGCCGACCTCGGTCGAGCCCGTGAAGCCCACGAACTTCACCGCCGGGTGGGATGTGAGCACGCCGCCGATCGCCGGCGCATCGCCCGTGATGATGTTGAGCACGCCCGCGGGAAGGCCGGCGCGCTCGGCGAGGACCGCAAGCGCCAGCGCCGTCAGGGGCGTCTCGCCCGCCGGCTTGATCACGGCCGTGCAGCCGGCCGCGAAGGCCGGCGCGACCTTGCGGGTGATCATCGCGGCGGGGAAGTTCCACGGCGTGATCGCGGCGACAACTCCGATCGGCTGACGGATCACGATGATGCGGGCATCGGCCCGGTGGCTCGGGATCGTCTCGCCGTAAACGCGCTTGGCCTCCTCGGCGTAGAACTCGACGAACGACGCGGCGTACTCGACCTCGCCGCGGGACTCGCTCAGCGGTTTGCCCTGCTCGCTCGTCATGATGAGCGCGATGTCTTCCTTGTTGGCGATCATGAGGTCGAACCACCGCCGCATGATCTGCGAGCGCTCCTTGGCGAGCTTCTTGGACCAGGGCTTGAACGCCGCCTCGGCGGCTTCGACGGCGCCGGTCGTCTCCTCGGCGCCGAAGCGCGGCACGCGGCTCAGGGTCTCGCCGGTCGCCGGGTTCAAGACCGGATCGGAAGGTTCGCCCGTCCAGGCGCCGCCCACGTAGCAGCGGTCCATGAGCAGGGTCGGATCGTTGAGCTTGAGGCTCTGGGTGATGGGGGTATCCATGGCGGCGCCCTCCGGGGCGGACATTCGGTTGCGCAAACCTTATGTGGGGTCGCCGGGCTCTAGCATCGAATGGAGGACGGAGAAAGGCAGACGCGGCAGGGCTGCCCTGCGGCGCGGGCCGGCGCGGGCCGGGAATACAGGGATGAAAGCGTCAGGGCCGCTGCGGCGAAGCTCCGGCCCCGCGGATCGCCGGGGTCGCGCTCGGCGCCGCGGGGCTCGCGAGGGCCGGGCCCCCGACGGCGGGGCCCGCGACGGCCTGCGGCGTGCCGGGGCTCGTCTGCGGCGTACACACGACCCGCTCGTCGAACACGTAGCAGATGCTCATCTCGCCGGTCCGGTAATTCACCCGGAAGACGCCGCCCTCGCGTTCGTGGCGGGAGGAGACGAGGCCGTACTCGCCGGGGGTCTGCGCTCCGGCGCCCTCGCCGGCGCCGAAACAGAGCGTCGCGCCGACCGTTCCCTCCTGGAGGCCGTACTGGCAGGACGAGACCTCGCCCGTGACGCGGTCGATGCGGTAGATCCGGTTGAGGTCCGTCTGCGGCGCCGGAACGAAGTCGTAGGGCGCCGCCGCAGCCGGCCCGGCCCGGAGGAGAGCGAGCCCCACGGCCAGGCCCACGGACCAGAGTGCCGCACTTGAGCCCGGGGCCCGCAACCCGTAACGCTTAAGCCGCATCGGCGATCGCTCCCTCACCCGAATCACCGACAGCATACCAACCCGCCGGGTCCCGTGAACAAGGCGCAACGCCTGTCCTGCCGTTCACGTCCCATCGCCCAGTCCCCTCGCGGCCCGCGATCCCACGGGCCGGTCCTCCGAGCGAGGTCGTCCATGAAGCTGCGTCCGCCCATCGCCGTCTTCGACCTCGACGGAACGATCGCCGACACGATCCACGACCTCATCGCCACCCTCAACGTGGTGCTGGACCGCGAGGGTCTGCCGCGCCTGTCGCTCGATGAGGGCCGTGCCATGGTGGGCGCCGGCGCCCGGGCGCTGATCGAGCGGGGCCTCGCGGCCGCCGGGCGGGAGGTCACCCCGGCGCACCTCGACGAGCTCCACGGCTTCTTTCTCGCCCACTACAGCGAGCACCTGTGCAACGAAACGAAGCTCTTTCCCGGCGTCGTGGAAGCGCTCGACCGGCTGGAAGCGGCCGGGTTCCGGCTGGCGATCTGCACCAACAAGCACGAGACCTATTCGGTCCGCGTCCTGGAGGGACTCAGCATCGCCGACCGGTTCGCGGCGATCTGCGGGCGCGACAGCTTCCCCTATTTCAAGCCCGACCCGCGCCACCTGCTGCTCACCATCGACAAGGCCGGGGGCGATCCCGCCCGGGCGGTGATGGTGGGTGACTCCCTGACCGACGTCGCGACCGCCCGCGCGGCGGCGATTCCCGTCGTGGCGGTGACCTTCGGCTACACCGACATCCCGGTCGAGACGCTCGGCCCCGACCGCATCATCGACCACTACGAGGAGTTGTTCGGGGCGGTTCAGTCCCTGATGCGACGCGCGGCCTGACCGCGGCGGCTTCGCGCCGGTCCTGGCCGCGGCGCCGGTGAAGCACCCGCTCGGACCGGTCCGGCCGTTCAGTGGTCGTGATGCGTCTCCGCTCCGATGCCGCGCACCGCGAAGGTCACGGCCACGCGTCCGGCTTTCTCGAACACCAGGGCGGCCGCGAAGCGCTCGCCCTCCTTGAGCGGGCGCTTCAAGCCCGACAGCATGAGGTGGTAGCCGCCCGGCTTGAACTCGAGGCGCCCGTTCGGCGCGATCACGACCGCGTCCACCGGCTTCATCCGGGCAACGCCGGCCTCCGTCACGGTTTCATGCACCTCGGCGCTCGCAGAGACGTCGGACTCGGCGCGCAGGAGCCGGTCGGGTGCGGCCCCGCGGTTCTCGATCATGAGGTAGCCGACCCCGACCCTGGCGCCGCCGGGCGTCGCGCGCGACCAGGGCTCGACGATGGTCAGCGCGCCCGCCTCGACGGCCGTGGGCGCTTGAGCCTGGACGGCCGGTCCCGAGAGGGCGAGGGCCAGCACGCCGCAGACGAGATTTCGGATAGTCATCGCGAGCGGCTCCGACGCAGGATCGCCCCGCAAAGGGCGAAGCTTCACGGGAATTTGAAGAGGGTGCGAAACAGGAAGGGTGGTGGGCGCGACAGGGATTGAACCTGTGACCCTTCGCGTGTGAAGCGAATGCTCTCCCGCTGAGCTACGCGCCCGAATGGGCGTCTTCTTGAGGCCGAATCCCCTTTGCGTCAAGCCGCTTGCCGACCACTCGGGCGGCCTCGTCAGCAACGGCCGTGCGCCCGGATTGTGTCAGCGCGGCCGCCGGCAGCCGCGCCGAAGCTCGAGCATGAGCTTGGCCAAGAAAGTCCCAGTATTACGCGGATCCTAAACGCGGCTGTTGCGTTTAACATGTACAAACCAGCCCTTCCTTTGGGTCACAATTGAGGCAAAAACATGGGACGCTCTCGCGCCGCCCTGTACGGGCTTGCTTGCGCCTTCGTCGCTGCCGCGACGCCAGCCGCCGCTTTCTTCGGGAACGATCCTTGGAACACGGGGTCGGTCTACGTTTCCAATTATCCCTACGGGTCCGGGTACACTTACGGTTCCCCGTACGGCTACGGCTCGGGGATCCAGTCGCAGGACGCGTTGCGGGCCCAGGCGGTTCCGATCCCGCGGCAGGTCGTCGAGTTCCGCGGCCGCTTCGCGCCGGGGACGATCGTGGTGTCGACCGAAGAGCGCCGCCTCTACTACGTGCTCGGCAACGGCCAGGCCATCCAGTACGGCGTCGGCGTCGGCCGCCCGGGCTTCGCGTGGTCCGGCACGCGAACGATCGCCATGAAACGCGAGTGGCCGGATTGGCGTCCCCCGGCGCAGATGCTGAGGCGCCGCCCCGACCTGCCGCGCTACATGGCGGGCGGCCCCGACAACCCGCTCGGCGCCCGCGCGATGTACCTCGGCGGCACGCTCTACCGCATCCACGGGTCGAACGAGCCTGAAACGATCGGCCAGGCGGTGTCCTCGGGCTGCATCCGGATGACCAACGACGACGTCGTGGACCTCTACAACCGCGTCAGCGTCGGCACCCGCGTGGTGGTGCTCAGCTGAGGGCCTCCCCGGCGCGTTCGGGAAGGGGTTGTAGGTTGTGGGCTAAGTGCGCCGCTGTCATCCCCGGCCGGAGCCCCGGACTTGATCCGGGGCGGAGGGGAAGGGGATCCAGTCCGGCGGTGCGGTTGAACATGGATCCCCGTCCCTCGCCTGCGGCTCGCCGGGGATGACAGTGGCGGGCTGCCTACAGCCCACTCCCCACGCCCCGAGGCGCGGAGCGGCCCCTTTACCGCCGCACCGGATCGCGCGACAGGCCCTTGGCGTCGAGCTCGGCGAGATAGTCCTGCCACCGCTCGGCCTGCTTCGACCCGAGCTCGTAGAGGTAGTTCCAGCCATAGATCCCGGTGTCGTGCATGTCGTCGAAGCGAAGCTTCACGGCGTAGTTGCCGACCGGCTCGACCGCGATGATCTCGACGTTGCGCTTGCCCGGCACGGTCTTGCGCTCGGACGGGCTGTGGCCCTGAACCTCGGCCGAGGGGCTCGTGACCCGCAGGTACTCGGCGGGAAGGTCGAACGCGGCGCCGTCGTCGAAGGTTACGCGCAGCGCACGCCGGTCCTTGGACAGGCGCAGTTCGGTCGGCCAGCGCTTCGGATCCATTCTCCCCCTCCTTCGGCGGCCTCGGTCCGAGGCTCGTGATTTGACGCCCTTGCCCCAAGTCCTATCTTTAGGACAGAACAGCACGCACGAAAAACAAGGGATTGCCCCCCGATGTGGGGACCTCAGGCCCAGCCGTCGCCCGCCGACCTCGCCCGCCCGCTCGTCGACCCTTTCGGGCGGTCGATCTCGTACCTGCGCGTCTCGGTGACGGACCGCTGCGATTTCCGCTGTGTCTATTGCATGTCGGAGGACATGACGTTCCTGCCGAAGCGTGACCTTCTCACGCTCGAGGAGCTCGACCGGGTCTGCTCGGCGTTCGTCGAGCGCGGCGTTCGCAAGCTGCGCATCACGGGCGGCGAGCCCCTGGTGCGGCGGGACATCATGACCCTGTTCCGGTCCCTCTCGCGTCACCTGAAGTCGGGCGCGCTCGACGAGCTCACGGCCACGACGAACGGCTCCCAGCTCGCCCGGCATGCGTCGGAGCTCGTCGATTGCGGCGTACGGCGCATCAACGTTTCGGTCGACACGCTCGACGCCGACAAGTTCCGCGCCATCACGCGCTGGGGCGACCTCGGGAAGGTCATGGCGGGCCTCGATGCCGCGCAGGCGGCCGGCCTCAAGGTGAAGATCAACGCGGTGGCGCTGAAGGGCGTCAACGAGGAGGAGATCGAAACCCTGATCGAATGGGCGCATGGCCGCGGGATGGGCCTGACCCTGATCGAGGTCATGCCCTTCGGCGAGATCGAGACGCACCGCGCGGACCAGTTCCTGCCGCTGTCGGCCGTCCGGGCGCGGCTCATGGAGCGCTACACGCTGGAGGATTCGCCCGAGCGCACCGGCGGCCCCGCGCGCTACGTGCGCGTGAAGGAGACCGGCGGCATGCTCGGCTTCATCACGCCGCTGACCCATAATTTCTGCGAGAGCTGCAACCGGGTGCGCCTCACCTGCACGGGCCAGCTCTACATGTGCCTCGGCCAGGAGGACGCCGCCGACCTGCGCACGCCGTTGCGCCTCTCCGAAGGCGACGAGCGGCTGATGCTCGCGATCGAGGAAGCCATCGCGCGCAAGCCCAAGGGCCACGACTTCATCATCGACCGCCGCCGCAACCAGCCCGCCGTCGGACGCCACATGAGCGTGACGGGGGGTTAGGTCCAGTCGCGGGCGCACTGAGCCGACTCGCCGATCCAGCCCGGCGCCGTCACCTCCCCGTCGTGGGGAGGGCTGCGCGAGGCCGCCCCGCGCCGGCCGCAAGGGAGCCATGCGAGGTCCGTTTTCCCGCCCTGCCGGCCTCGACGGGCGGGCCGCGGCACCCTATCACCGAACGTCAACCAGGAGCCGTGCCTTGTCCCCCGCCGTCGCGAACCGCCGCGGCATCCTCGCGATGCTGGCCGCCATGGCCCTGTTCACGGCGAACGACACCCTCGTGAAGATCGCGGCCGCCGACCTGCCGCCGGGGCAGATCATGGCGGTCCGGGGCGTTTTCGCGGTTCTCGTGGTCCTTGCCCTCGTGATGGGTCGCAGCGAGGTTCGGCACCTCCGCGAGCTGCGCCAGCCCATCGTGATCTTTCGCGCCGGGCTGGAAGCCGTGGTCGCCTTTCTGTTCATCACGAGTCTCGGTCAACTTCCGATCGCCAACGCGAATTCGATCCTGCTGACCGCGCCCATCATTCTCACGGCGTTCGCGGTGGCGCTCGGGCTCGAGCAGGTCGGCTGGCGGCGGTGGAGCGCCGTCGTGGTCGGATTCCTGGGCGTGCTCTTCGTCGTCAAGCCGAGCCTCTCGGGCATGAACCCCTATGCGGCCCTGGCACTCGGCTCCGCTGTCCTCGTGGCGATCCGGGACCTCGTGACCCGCCGGGTCGGCAGCGCGGTTCCCTCCGCGGTGATCACGCTTGCGACCACCGTGGCGGTCATGCTCGGCGGCTTCTGCCTTGCCCTGACCGAGGCATGGCGGCCGCTGACCGGGCGCGAGATCGCTCTTCTGGGCGCCGCCGCGGCTTTCGTGGGCCTCGGAAATCTCGCGATCATCAAGGCGATGCGGAGCGGCGAGATGTCGGTCGTCTCGCCCTTCCGCTACACGATTGTCCTCACGACGCTTTTCGTCGGTTACGCGGTGTTCGGCGATTGGCCCGATCTCTATGCGTGCCTCGGGATCGGCCTCATCGTCGCGAGCGGCCTCTACACGCTCCACCGCGAGCAGATGCGTCTGAGGAACAGTGTCGGGTCTGAAGCGAGAGTCGCGGTGGCGGGAGAGACCCTGTGACGGGCGATCCCCTCCCCCGCGAGCAGATGAGCCTCGACGCCGGCGAGAGTCGCGGGAGCGGGAGAGACCCTGTGAGGGTCGCGCCTGCGGACGCCGTCCGCGTTCGGCCGCCGCTGTGGGTTCTCGTCGTCGTTTCGATGCTGCAGCCCTTCGCGCTGAACGTGCTCGCGCCTGCGACGCCCGGGCTCGCCCGCTCGCTCTCGACGGACTACGCCACGGTCCAGCTCACCCTGACGCTGTACCTCGTGACGGTCGCGGTGTCGCAACTGGTCGTCGGCCCGATCTCGGACCGCATCGGCCGCCGGCCCTGCATCCTCGCCGGGCTCGGGCTGTTCGCGGTGGGGTCGCTGCTCGGAGCGCTCGCGGGACGGATCGAGACGCTGCTTCTCGCCCGGGTCATCCAGGCCGCGGGCGGCGGCACCTGCTTCGCCCTCTCGCGGGCCGTGGTGCGCGACACCACCGGGCGGGACGAATCCGCCAGCGTCATCGGCTACATCACCATGGGCATGGTGGTCGCGCCGATGATCGCGCCGATGATCGGAGGCGTGATCGAGAGCCGGTTCGGCTGGCGCGCCATCTTCGTGGTCATGATCGTGCTCGCCCTCGCGGTCACGGCCGCCGCCGCCCTGCTCTTGAGGGAAACGGCGCCGCGCCATGCGGAGACGAGCATCGCCTCGCTGTTCCGGGGCTATCCCGACCTCATCCGGAACCGCGCGTTCGTGGGCTACTCGCTCGCGCTGGCCTCGACCTCCGCGGTGTTCTTCTCGTTCGTGGCCGGGGCCCCGTACGTGGTCGTCGACGTGATGGGACACGGGCCTGAGGTGTACGGCTACTTTTTCCTGCTCAACGCGGGCGCCTATATGCTCGGCAACTTCCTGTCGGGCCGCTTCGCCCAGCGGATCGGCAGCGAACGGCTGGCGCGGCTCGGCATCCATTGCTCGGTCGTCTCGGTGGCGCTCGAGGCCCTTTGTCTCGTCGTCGTGCCCTGGACTCCCGCGACCCTGTTCCTGCCCCTGATGCTCAACGGCCTCGGCAATGGGCTGGCGATCCCGGGAGCGACGGCGCTCGCCCTGTCGGTGCGCCCCGACCTCGCGGGCTCGGCGGCCGGGCTCATGGGAGCCCTGCAGCTCGGCCTCGGCGCTCTGGCGGCCATCCTGGCCGGGTATATCGTCACCCTATGGGCGCCATCGCTGGTGATCCTGATCCTGACGTGCGTGCTCCTGGGCTGGCTCGCCCTCGCGGTCCTGGTGCCGCGCCACACCCGGGATTGAACGGCTCGGACACTTCCTCGCCCCCGCGTAGCGCCGCCCTTCGGCCCAATCCGCGGCGGCGGAGCTCTCGTAGAACGGCCGCTCTCGGCCATACAAGCCCCGGCGACACCCGGGGCTTGTTCGCGATTGCATCGAGCGGGGCTTCGAGTCGTTTCCGCTGGATGAAATCGCGCTCTTCCAGAGCCGCACGCGCCGCGGCGATCCGGACCCACTTCGCCGGACTAGCTCTTAGCCGCGCGCGCGGGCGCGGACCATGAAGCTGTCGAAGGTGTACTCCGCGACCTGGAACCAGAGATATTCCTCGCCCCGGAAGGCGCGGTAGGACTCGTAGACCTTCTTCCAGTCGGCGTTCTTCGTGGAGAGATCGTCGTAGAGGTCCGTCGCGTGTTTCAGGCAGGCTTCCAGGATCTCGTTCGGGAAGGGGCGCAGCTGCGCGCCTCCGCCGACGAGGCGCCGCAGCGCCGCCGGGTTGCGGGCATCGTACTTCGCCTGCATGTCGATGTTGGCGAGGCCCGCAGCCGCCGTCGCGAGCGGCCTTGTAGGCCTTCGGGAGTTCGTTCCACTTCGCCTGGTTGAACATGAAGTGGAGGGTCGGGCCGCCTTCCCACCAGCCCGGATAGTAGTAGAACGGGGCGACCTTGTTGAACCCGAGCTTCTCGTCGTCGTAGGGGCCGACCCACTCGGCGGCGTCGATCGTGCCGCGCTCGAGCGCCGGGTAGATGTCGCCGCCGGCGATCTGCTGCGGCACCGCTCCGAGCTTCTGAAGCACTTGGCCGGCAAGGCCGCCGATGCGCATCTTGAGACCCTGCACGTCGGCGACCGTCTTGATCTCCTTGCGGAACCAGCCACCCATCTGCACGCCGGTGTTGCCGCCCGGGAGGGCGAAGATGCCGTGCTTGGCGTAGAACTCGTTGAGCAGGTCGGAGCCGCCGCCGTGATAGAGCCACGCGTTCATCTGGCGGGAATTCATCCCGAACGGCACCGCGGTGCCGAACGCGAAGGTCGGATCCTTGCCGACGTAGTAGTAGGAGGCCGTGTGGGCCATCTCGACGGTGCCGTTGCCGACCGCGTCCGCGGCCTGGAACGTGCCGACGATTTCACCCGCCGCGAAAGGCTGGACCTGGAACTTGCCGTCCGTGGCCTCGCTGACATACTTCGCGAACACCTCGGCGGCGCCGTAGATCGTGTCGAGCGACTTCGGGAACGCGGAGGTCAGACGCCATTTCAGCTCGGGCATGGACTGCGCGATCGCGGGTGCCGCGACGGCACTGGCGGCGGCGCCGATGCCCGCAGCCTTCAAAAATTGACGACGTTTCATTAATCGTTCTCCCACGGACGTTGCTTTTGCGCCCGCCCCCTGGGGCGGACATACACACAGTCCCGATTGTTGCGAATCAAGGTGCAAGAGATTTATGTCCGCGGACAAGTAGATTTTCGTCGGATCCGGCCAGAGAACTGCTAAGGAAAAAACAAGTAAGAGAACATTAACTGGGCCTTCGGCTCATCCGTCAGCGCGCCGGTGCCGATCGGCGGGCCGGGGCGCAAGGGGGGAAAATGGTTCGCGTCGCATGGTGGGCGGCAGGGTTCGTGGCCGTCGGGCTCGGGTTCATCTCGGAGCCGGCTCTCGCTCAGGAGAGGCCTGCGATCCGTGTCGCCGTCGAGGGCGCCTATCCGCCGTTCAACTATCTCGACCAGAACGAGCTTCAGGGCTTCGAGGTCGATCTCCTCAAGGCGCTCTGCGAAGCCATGAGGACGAACTGCATCCCGGTCGTGCGGCAGTGGGACGGCATCGTCCGGGGACTGGTCAACCGCGAGTACGATGCCATCATGTCGTCGCTCGAGGTGACGGAACGGCGCAAGAAGCGTATCGCGTTCTCGCGTCGCTACTACCAGATTCCGGCGGTCGTCATCGGCCGCAAGGGCGCGACCCTCGAGGCCGTCACGCGGGACGCCCTCGCGGGCAAGACCATCGGCGCCGTCGACCGCAGCGAGCACGCGCGGTACGTGGAAAACCTGCTCGGCGACTCGGAGCTCAGGGTCTACGGAAAGCTCGACGAGGCCAATCTCGACCTCCTGACGGAGCGGATCGACTTCGTCATGGGCGACAAGCTCGCGTTGTCGAAGTTCCTCGCCAGCCGAGAGGGCGCGTGCTGCCATCTGGTGGCCGACGTGCCCGAGAACCCGGCCTATCACGGCAACGGCTATGCCGTCGGACTGCGCAAGGAGGACGGAGCCCTTCGGGACGCCTTCGACCGGGCGATCGCGCAGATCATGGCCGACGGAACCTACGACCGTATACGGGCCAGGTATTTTTCGTTCGACATCAAGTAGGCGGTGGGGAGTAGGATGTGAGGGCGTAGGCACGATCTGCCTCCGGTTCGCCGGGGAACCACGCTCTCTCCCGCGTCCTTCACCATCGATCCCCGCCCACCGAGCGTCTGCAACGACCTTGGGGTGGCGGGCCGCTCGCCCGGGACGGTCCGGCGACTTGCCGCCTCCCCTGCCCCGCGCTACGACGCGCCGACCCCTTCCTCCAACGGCTGAGCATCCATGTCCAAGGCCGACAGACTGAAGGCCCGCCTGCCGCGCGGCTTCGCCGACCGCGGCGCCGCCGATCTCGCCGCGACCGAGAACATGCTGCGGGCGATCCGCGAGACCTACGAGCTCTACGGCTTCGAGGCCGTGGAGACGCCGTTCGTCGAATACACGGACGCGCTCGGGAAATTCCTGCCCGACCAGGACCGGCCGAACGAGGGCGTGTTCTCGTTCCAGGACGACGACGAGCAGTGGCTGTCGCTGCGCTACGACCTGACGGCGCCGCTCGCGCGCTACGTCGCCGAGAATTTCGATGCGCTGCCGAAGCCGTACCGCAGCTATCGCGCGGGCTGGGTGTTTCGCAACGAGAAGCCGGGGCCGGGGCGCTTTCGCCAATTCATGCAGTTCGACGCCGATACGGTCGGCGCGGCCTCCGTCGCGGCGGATGCGGAGATCTGCATGATGGCCGCGGATACGCTCGAGCGCGTCGGCATCCGGCGCGGCGACTACGTCATCAAGGTGAACAACCGCAAGGTCCTGGACGGGGTGATGGAGGCGATCGGGCTCGGCGGCGGGGACGAACGCGGGGCGGCGGCTCACGGTCCTGCGCGCGATCGACAAGCTCGACCGGCTGGGACCGGACGGCGTGCGCCAGCTGCTCGGCGCCGGGCGCCAGGACGAGAGCGGCGATTTCACGAAGGGCGCCGGGCTCTCGAGCCGGAGGCCATCGCTGGAGAGCTTCCTCGGCGCCTCAGTCGGCCGGCCTTAACGCGACCGCAGCGACCGGCCTCGGCGACCACCTTCGTGGACGACCTGGGCTTGCGCCGAGCTCGTGGTCGACGGCATCGGCCAATCGCGGGCAGAAGCAGGAGCGCACGACGAGCTCGCCGAGATAGCCGAGCTCTCGTGAGTTCGCGCGCTCCGGGTACGAGCGACCGCGTCGTCGATCGACCCCTCCGTCGTCCGCGGCCTCGAATACTACACCGGACCCGTCTACGAGGCCGAGCTCACCTTCGCGGTCACGGACGAGGACGGCCGCCCGGTGCGCTTCGGCTCCGTCGGGGGCGGCGGGCGCTACGACGGGCTCGTCGGCCGCTTCCGCCCCGAGCCCGTGCCGGCGACCGGCTTCTCGATCGGCGTGTCGCGGCTCCTCTCCGCCCTGCAGATGGTGAACAGTCCGATCGTCTCGGGCGCCGAGAAGCCCGGCCCCGTCGTGGTGCTCGTCATGGACCGCGACCGGATCGCCGACTACCAGCGCCTCGTGGCGCGGCTGCGGGCGGCGAACATCCCCGCCGAGCTCTATCTCGGCTCGTCGGGCATGAAGGCGCAGATGAAGTACGCCGACCGCCGCGGCAGCCCGTGCGCGATCATCCAGGGCTCGGACGAGCGGGCCCGCGGCGAGGTGCAGGTCAAGGACCTCATCGAGGGCGCCAGGGCCGCCGGGACATCGCCTCGAACGAGGAATGGAAGGCCGCCCGCCCGGCGCAGGTCTCGGTCCCGGAGGAGCGGCTCGTCGAGGCGGTGCGCGAGGTGATCGGACGCCACTATCCGGACCTGCGCCGCCATCCATAGGCGATCGCGCAGGTCGGGACGCCGACGCTTTCCGGAACCGCCCAGCCTCGGTCCCGGTTGTCCTGTGAAGCTTGAGCATCAGGAGACCCACGATGGCCAAGGCCAAGTCGAAAGACAAGAAGACCGGCGTGCCGAAGAAGCTCGCCGGCGTGAAAGTGCCGAAGGCGGTACGCGAGTCGAAATCGCTTTCGACGCTGCTCACGAGCAATCTCGGCCGCGAGATCCTGGCCGACGCGCTGATCGCGGCCGCGGGCGCCGCCGCGGCCGCCCTGACGCGCACGCGGACCGCGAAGGACGCCGGCCATGCCCTCGCGGACGCCGGCGCCGGAGCCTCCGATTCCGTGCAGACCGCGGCGGGCGCGGTGGCGAGCGTCGTGACGGAGGCCGCCAAGTCTTTCCTCCCGCCCTCGCTCCTCGGCGAAGGCGAGGCCTCGGAGAACGGGCCGAAACCCCGCTATCTCCAGCAAGGCGAGCGACCACAGCAGCCGGAAGCGCTCGAAGAAGAGCGGCAAGAAGGACGACGGGAGCAAAAAGCGCCCGCGCAAGAAGGCCGAGTGAGGTCACCGGCCGCTCACCCGTGAGTCCGCTTCCTCCCCGGCCGGAGGCGAATGGCGAGTGGCGAATGGGAGGTGGAAACCCTCCGCTGTCATCCCCGGCGAGCCTGCGGGGCTGGAGGGTATACATGGACCGTCGTGGTGCAGACTGGATCCGCTTCCCCTCCCTCGCTCCATGGCCGGAGGCTCGTCCCGGCCATCCACGTCCTTTCCCCGTCGCGGCGCCCCGCGCGCCATACGCCACGTGGATGCCCGGCCCAAGGCTTCGGGCATCGACGGGGAGGAGCGAAGAGGTGGATGCTCCACCCCCACTCCCCACAACCCACGCCCCCCCCCCACTCCCCACTCGCCATTCGCCCATTCGCCCCCTCCCACTCCGCCATTCACCCTCGCGCGCCGAAAACCGTCGCCATGCGCGCCCGGCATTGCTAAGACCCACGCCGGGACGATGGGACGGCTCACGACGGTGACGGGCACGCAGGCCATCGATGCGCTGCTCGCGCTTTTCGCGCGCGAGGGATACGCGCGGGTCGAGCCGGCGGTGCTGCAGCCCGCGGACGTGTTCGTCGACCTCTCGGGCGAGGACATCCGGCGCCGGATGTTCGTGACCCAGGACGCGGCCGGCGCGGAACTGTGCCTGCGGCCGGAATACACCATTCCCGGTCTGCCTGCAGCACCTCGCCGAGCGCGGCGTCCGGAGCCCGGCGCCTACAGCTATGGCGGCCCGGTCTTCCGCCTGCGCACCGGCGAGACGCGGCGAGTTCCTGCAGGCGGGGATCGAGTCGATCGGCCGCGACGACGCCACGGCCGCGGACGCGGAGACGTCGGGCTCGCGCTCGAGGGCCTGGAGGGTCTCGGCGCCTCGGACGCCCCGGTCCGGCTCGGCGACATGGGCCTCCTCGACGCCCTCATCGACGCGCTCGACGATCGCGCCCGGCCGCCAAGCGGCGGGTGATGCGCGCCATCGTATCGGGCCAGGGCCTCGCGAGCCTCGGCGAGCCGACGACGCGCCCGACGGAGCATGCGGGCCTTCTCGCCGCCATCGAGGGCCAGGCGCCGCAGGCCGCGCAGGGCCTTCGTGGAGGACATCCTCTCGATCGCCGGCATCGCCGCCCGTCGGCGGGCGCACCGCCGGCGAGATCGCCGAGCGCTTCCTCGCCCGCGCGTCGAACCGCTCCGGCGTCCAGCGGGAGGCGCGCGCGAGGTGCTCGAGCGCTATCTCGCGCATCGCGCGGCGATCCGGACGAGGCCGCCGACGCGATCCGCGACGCTCGCCGCCGATGCCGGGCTCGACCTCGCGCCGGCCCTCGACCTGTTCGAGGAGCGCACCGGCTTCATGGCGGCGCGCGGCCTCGACGTGGCTCGCCTTTCGCTTCGCGGCGGCCTTCGCCCGCAACCTCGACTACTACACCGGCTTCATCTTCGAGGTCCACGATCCGGCGCGGCGGACGGCAAGCCGCTGGTCGGCGGCGGGCGCTACGACCGCCTGCTCGCAGCATCTCGGCGCCCCGTCGCCCGCTCCCGGCGGTCGGCTGCTCGTTCTGGCTCGACCGCATCCGGTCGCGGGAGGGCACCGGCGATGCGCGAGCGGCCCCCTCATCCTCGCCGTCCCCTCGAAGGGCCGCCTGCAGGAGAACGCGGCCGCCTTCTTCGCCCGCGCCGGGCTCGTCTTCGCGCAGTCGCGCGGGGCGCGGGACTACCGCGGCACGCTCGCGGGCGTGCCGGACGTGGAGGTGCTGTTCCTGTCGGCCTCCGAGATCGTGAACCAGCTCGCCGCCGGCGCCGCCCATCTCGGCATCACCGGCGAGGACCTGGTCCGCGAGCAGATCGCCGGACGCGGACGCCGCCGTCGAGATCCTGGCGCCGCTCGGCTTCGGCCACGCCAACGTGGTCGTCGCGGTGCCGCAGGCCTGGATCGACGTGCGCACGCATGGCCGATCTCGACGAGGTCGCGGCCGATCTGCGCGCCCGCCACGGCCGCAAGATGCGGGTCGCGACCAAGTACGTGAACCTGACCCGGCGCTTCTTCGCCGAGAAGGGCGTCGCCGATTACCGCATCGTCGAGAGCCTCGGCGCCACCGAGGGCGCGCCCGGCTCCGGCGCGGCCGAGCTCATCGTCGACATCACGACCACCGGCGCGACGCTCGCCGCCAACGCGCTCAAGATCCTCGACGACGGCGTCATCCTGCGCTCGGAGGCGAATCTCGTCGCCTCGCTCGCGGCGCCCTGGGGCGAGCGGGCGCGGGCCGCGGCGCGCACGCCGTCCTGACCCGCATCGCCGCCGAGGAGGAGGCCCGCACCAGCCGCGAGGTCCGCGCGCGCCTCGATCCGGGCCGCGCCGGCGAACTCGACGCGCTCCGCACGGCGCTTCGGCGCCACCCTGCCCTACGGCGCGACCGGCGGCCGGAAGTCGTGCTGCATTGTCCCGGCCGCGGCGGTCTTCGGGCTGGTCGACAGCGCTTCCAGGGCCTCGGCGCCAGGGAGGTCAGCGTGCGCGTCCTCGACTATGTGTTCCAGCGCCACGAACCCGCTGACGGAGCGGCTGTTCGCAGCCGCCTCGGCTGAGGATCGAGGCGCCTCGCTCCGGACGGCCGTCGGCTCGGGAGAAGCCGCGACGGTTCGGCGCAGCTTGCCGGCCCGCGGATGGGCGTTGCTCGGCGGTGCGAGGCTCTTATGGTCGCGCCTGTCTTCGAAACGAGGCCGACCCAATGACCGCGCTCCGGCTCGGCGGCGCTCCTCGCCGCATGGCTTCGCCGTTTGCAGCGCCGGCCCACGCACAACCGCGCCCGGACCGAGAGCCGGCAGGCCCCGCCGCCATCCGCGCGCCCAGACAGCTGGACAAGATCTTCCCGCTCGGGGCGGCCTGGCTCGCTGGTCAGCCTGAACGGGAAGACCCTTCACGGGCGAGCGCCCGTGCTTCACCCTCGACCAGCAGTTCCGCGCGACGGGCTTCGGCGGCTGCAACACCTTCGCCACCACGGCCTAGCCGCTGCGCCAGCAGGGCTTCGCGGTCGGGCCCGTTCGCGCTGACCAGGAAGAGCCTGCGACAAGGGGCTGATGGAGTCGGAGAAGCGTTCCTCGTCGGCCTTGCGCACCGCCGCGCAAGTGGGACCGCAGGGCTCGGCGCCTGGTGCTCAGGACGCAGAACGGCGAGCTCCGGTTCGAGCGGGCGCTCTGACGCGGCGTATGGCGCACGCCCTCTCCCTGCGTCAGGCGAGCGAGGGTTTCGAGGTCCGCCGCTACTGCGCCGCGACCGCCGCCCGCTGGTCGACGGGCGTGAAGAGCCCGTCCGCGCCCGGCCGCATGTCGATCCGCCGCTCGTGGAAGGCCGCGAGCGTCGAGCGGTGGCCGATGGAGACGACCGTGGTGTCGGGCAGCCGCTCCTTGAGCATGCTGGTAGATCGCCTCCTCGGTCGGCTCGTCGAGCGCCGCGGTGGCCTCGTCGAGGAAGAGCCAGTCGGGCTTCGCGAGGAGCGCCCGGGCGACCGCGAGGCGCTGCTGCTCGCCGAGCGACAGGGTCTGCGCCCAGCTCTCCTCCTCGTCGAGCCGGTCGACGAGGAGCGGCAGGCGGGCCGCCTGCAGGGCCTCGCGGATCGCCGCGTCGTCGTAGGCGCCCTCGGCGCCGGGATAGAGCACGGCGCCGCTGCAGCGTGCCCATCGGGATGTAGGGCCGCTGCGGCAGGAGCATCATGCTGGCGCCCTCTCGGCGTCGCCGATCCGGCCCGCGCCGAAGGGCCAGATCCCGGCGATGGCGCGGAACAGGGTCGACTTGCCGGAGCCCGAGGGCCCGGTCAGGAGAGTCGTCTCGCCCGTCCTGAAGGCCAGATCCGGCACTTCGACGATCCGCCGGCCGTCGGGCAGCCGAGGTCGAGGTCCTCGATCGTGACGTCGCTGCCGGCGGCCGCCTCGAACTCGAACCGCTTCGCCGCGCCGACCGCCTGGGCGCGCGCCATCGCGGCCTCGAAGGTGGTGAGGCGGTCGATCACCGCCTTGTAGTCGGCAAGGCTCTGATAGAAGGTGACGAAGAAGCGACAGGGCGCCCTCGACCCGGGCAAAGGCGCCCGCCATCTGCGTCATGACGCCGAGCGGGATCTTGCCCGAGAAATAGAACGGCGCCGCGATCACGTAGGGCATGACGGAGTTGAGTCTCGTAGAACGCCGTGAAGGCGATGAGCGTTTTGTGAGGCTGACGATCTCGTAGTAGTTGTCGATCACGCGGCGGAACTGACCGCCGAGGCGCCGGCGCTCGGCGCGCTCGCCTTCGAGGAGCGCGACCTGCTCGCCGTATTCGCGCAGGCGCGCCAGTCCGAAGCGGAAATCCGCCTCGTAGCGCTCCTGCAGAAAGTTGAGGCCGATGAGCGGGCGGCCGATCAGGTGCGTCACGATCGTCGCGCCGGAGCGCGTAGACGAGGGCGATCCAGAACAGGAGGCCCGGCACGACGATGTCGGTCCCCGGCAGGGTGAAGTCCGCCGAGATCCCCCACAGGATCACCGAGAAGGACACGAGCGTCGATACCTGCGAGAGGATGCGCAGCGTGAAAGCTTAGGGTCGTGAGCGTGAACTTGTGGATGTCCTCCTGGATGCGCTGATCGGGGTTGTCGGTCTGCCCGCCGAGAATCGACATCCGGTAATGGTTGGCCCCGCCGAGCCAGCGGGCGGTGTAGTACTCGGTGAGCCAGCTGCGCCAGCGGATCTCGAGCGAGGCCTGCAGCACGTATTGATAGATCGCGACCACGACGTAGACGATGACCCAGAACACCCAGACCGTGAGGAGCAGGCGCCAGAACTCGTCCGCGTTCTTCTCCTGGATCGAGTTGAACCAGTCGCGATTCCAGTAGTTGAAGCGCACGCTGATCGCGACGAGCGCGAACTGCAGCGCGATGACCACCGCCACGAGCCCCAAGCCGATCCAGCGCTCCTGCGCGCGAACGTGGCCGAAGGGCCAGATCCGCAAGGTCCCGATGTCCCGCGATTCGAAGTATGGATCGGTGAGATCCATGATCGTCCGGATCACGGGGATGCGCGAGATGGCCAGGAGCACCCCGGCGAAGACCGTCGCGGCGATCGGCATGGCGAGCGATGGCGCCTCGCCGACGAGCGCCGTCGGCAGAACGCCGAGCACGGCGAGCGTGGTCATCGCGGCAAGGACCACGTGAACGGCCGATACGAGCGAGATCAGGAGCCTCAGGTAGGTCGAGACGCCGCGGGCGGCATAGAGGATCCCGGCCAGGACGAAGCTCGACAGGGGCAGGTACAGGGGCACGTCCGCGCCCCACAGCCTCACGGCCAGGATCAGGAGGCCGAGAAGCCCCACAGCGATGCTTGCCTTGATCATCTCCGAAACCTCTGCGCCGAGCGGCTTTCTACCCGGTCCTTAAAGCATTTTCGGCAAAAGTGGAGACCGGTGCCGGCGACCGGGGCGGAATTCGGTCGAGGAGACGAGTGGTGGGCGTTGTCCGTCAGGGCAGACCGAGTGGATGGACGGCTGAACGGGACGGGACTCTGTCCAGGGGCCGAATCGCGCCCCCTTGCGAGCCCCGTATGCGGCGGATCGGCTGTCCGCGTGGCGAAACCAAGGATGAAACCGCAAGGCGCTTGCGCCAGGCCGTCGCAGCTTTAGGTGGATCTGGCGCCGTCCCTTCGGTCCGCCCGATCGACGCGGCGGGGCCGCCGCACCGTGGGAGCGGCGGCGTGCCGAAGCCTCCTCAGTTCCCGTAGAGATAGTTCGGGAGCCAGAGCGCCATGCCGGGCCAAAGATAAAGGATCACCATGCAAAGAATGACGATCAGCATGTAGGGCATCATGCCGGCGAAGATCTGGTTGATCGTCACGTGCGGCGGCGCGACGCCCTTCAGGTAGAACGCCGACATCGCCACCGGCGGCGACAGGAACGCGGCCTGCAGGTTCACGAAGACAAGCACGCCCCACAGGATCGGGTCGATGCTGAAGTGCTGCAGGAGCGGCAGGAAAATCGGAACGAAGATGATGATGATCTCGGTCCATTCCAGCGGCCAGCCGAGAATGAAGATGATGGCCTGGGACAGAAGCATGAACTGCGTCGGAGTCAGGTCGAGCGCCAGCACCCAGCGCTCGACCAGGGCCTGGCCGCCGAGGATCGCGAAGACCGCCGAGAACAGCGCCGAGCCGATGAACAGCCAGCACACCATGGCGGTCGTCTTCGCGGTCAGGAACACGGCTTCCTTGGTTTTCTTCCAGTTGAGGGTCCGCGCCTGCAGGGCGAGCAGGAACGCGCCGGCGGCGCCGACCGCCGCCGACTCGGTGGCCGTGGTGATGCCGAACAGGATCGCGCCGAGCACGAGCACGATGAGGGCGGCCATCGGAACGACGGACGAGGTCAGGAGCTTCACGAGGACCAGACGCTCGGCGTTCATGTTGCGGTAGTAGCGGACGATCATCACTGCCGCGATCACGGCGACGATCGCCGTAAGTGACGTAGAAACTCGTCGCCGGCCCGGCGTCCGGAGCCGCTGCCGGGGCGGCCGGCGCCGCCGGAGCACCCAGTTGCTCCAGTCCTTCCGGGGCTTCGTCCAGCTGTCGCTGCGAATGGATGACGGCATACCACCAGAGCAGGCCGAGTATCCGGCCGTCAGGGCGAAGGGCACGAGCGCACGCGACGAGAGTTCTTGACGAGCTTCGGATAGGTGAGGCGCCCGTCCTCCGTCTCGATCGAGGCGGCCCTCGAGGGCGAGAACAATGCCGAGACGAGACCGGCGAGCATGTTGCGCGAATAGAGCGATCCGAACTTCTGCATCCACGCCGGCACCGGAACCCTGGTGTATTCCTCGGGCAGGCCCGGGGCGACCGCCGGGTTGATCATGGCCCGGGCGATCACATAGACGATATAAAGGGCGGCGAGGAACAAGCCCGGGAACATCGCCGCCGCGTAAAGCTTCACGACCGATTGCCCCGCGACCGCCGCATAGACGATGATCATGATCGACGGCGGGATCAGAATGCCGAGGGTGCCCCCGGCCGTGATGACGCCGGCGGCGACGCGCGTGTCGTATCCGGCGCGCAGCATCGGTTGGAAGGCGACGACGCCCATCAGCACGACGACGGCCCCCACGAGCCCGGTCGCCATGCCCCAGAAGGCGCACACGACGAGCGTGGCGACCGCAAGGGACGCCGGCACGCCGCGGAACGCCAGCTGGACCGAGTAGAACATCTTGTCCACGAGGGCGCCGCGCTCCATGACGTAGCCCATGAGCACGAACAGCGGGATGGCGATCAGAACCTCGTTGGTCATGGCGCCGTAGGTGCGCTGGACCATCAGATCGAAGACCCGGTTGTCGAACCAGTATTCGGCCGGGTTGTAGAAGGCGTAGAAGCCGAAGAACACGCCGAGACCCATCAGCGTGAACGCGGTCGGAAAGCCCAACATGATGGTGACGACGATGAGACCCAACATGACCAATCCGAGCGCTGGATCGCTCATGATTGGAGGTCTCCGGCCATGCCGCGCTGACGCGCCGTCTCATCGATCTTCTGCGCGCCCTCGATCGCTCTCTTGCGCGTTTCCTCGTCCACGAGCTCGCTGTGCGCGAGCTGCTCCCCGAGGACATCCATTTCCATGACGTCCTTCAGCCGGCTCGGCCATTGGCCGGTGCGGAGGCAGATCACGCAGCGCACGATCTCGGCCAGGCCCTGCGCCAGGATCAGCGCCCCCGCGATGGGGATGATCGTCTTGAACGGATAGATCGGAGGACCTTCCGCCATGATGCTCGAATGCTCGCCGATGCGCCAGGACAGCGCGGCGAAGCGGTAGCCGGCGTAAAGCAGGGCCGCGATCCCGGGCAGGAAGAAGGCGATGTAGAGCACGAGGTCGAGGGCTGCCTGCGTCCTCGGCTTCATGGAGCTGTAGAGGAAGTCGCCGCGCACATGAGCGTTCTGCGACAAGGCATAGGCTCCCGCGAGCATGAACAGCGTGCCGTAGAACATGTTGTTGAGGTCGAAAATCCACGCCGTCGGCGCGTTCAGCACGTAGCGCTTGAAGACTTCGACGCAAACCACGCCCGTCAGCCCGATCACGAGCCAGGCCGCGGCCCTGCCCGCCCAGGAGCTGACGGCATCGATCAGGTGCAGGAACCTCTGGACGTTCATGGGTGTTCGGCAGGTCGGAGGGGAACAGGACAGAGCACCATTCGGGAAGTCTGCCCGAACGGTGCTCTGTCGGCTAGGCTGTCGATCAGATTTTCTTCGCCGCCGAGTTCTGCCCGAAGTAATGATCGAACGCCATGCGGCGGTTCACGACCGTGTCCTGTTCCCACCGCGTCGCGCGCTCCGCGAAGGCGAGCTGCGACTGCAGGATTTCCTTGAACAGCGGGTTTTCCGCCGCCTTCTTCTTCACGATCTCATCATAGACTTCGAGCTGTTTCCTGAGGATCGCATCCGGCGTCTTGAAGAACCTGACGTTGTCGTTCTTCTGCAGCTCGACGTAGTCCTTGGAATACCGGTCGATCGCCTTCCACGACATATCCTGGCTGGCCGCCTCGACCGCGTTGCTGACGATGGCCCTGATCTTCGCGGGAAGTCCGTCGTATTTCGGCCTTGTTGAACAGGATCTCGAACACCTCCGCGTTCTGATGGTAGCCCTGCAGCATGCAGATCTTCGAGACGTCGGCGAAGCCGAGCGCCCGATCGGACGACGCGTTGTTGAACTCGGCCGCGTCGAGCAGGCCGCGGTCCAACGCCGATACGATTTCGCCGCCGGGCAGCGCGTTGACCGCGGCTCCCATCGCGGTGAACAGGTCGATCGAGATGCCCACCGTACGGAACTTGAGGCCCTGCAAGTCCTCCGGCCTGGCGATCGGCTTCTTGAACCAGCCGAGCGGCTGGGTCGGCATCGGTCCATAGACGAACGAAACCACGTTGGCGCCGATGGACGAATACGCCTTGTCGAGAAGCTCCTTGCCGCCGCCGTACTTGTGCCAGGCCAGCAGCATGTTGGCGTCCATCGAAAAGGCCGGGCCCGAACCCCACAGCGCCAAGGCAGGTTGCTTGCCGTAATGGTAGACCTGCACGCCATGGCCGCCGTCGAGGGTGCCCGAGGAAATCGCGTCGAGGATGCCGAAGGCCGGCACGACGGCGCCGGCGGGCAACACCTCGATCTTGAGGTCGCCTCCGGTCATGTCGTTGACCTTCTTGGCGAAGTCGAGCGCGTATTCGTGGAAGATGTCCTTGGACGGCCAGGTGCTCTGAAAGCGCATGCTGACGGGGCCTTGCGCCTTCGCGACGCGCGGCGCCGCGACGGTGGCGGCCGCCACGGCGGCGCCGCTCAGGAAGGTGCGGCGCGAACTTTTGGCGCCGGCTGGGCTTTTGGTCTTACTCATCGGTTTCCTCCAAACGCGCGCGGCCTGTGCCGGCGCCAGACCTATCGTCAACGTTGTCCCATGCCGCGGTTGCGAGAAGAGGCATGAGATCAACTTCACATTGCCGGCATCGGAGAACGATCGAGGAGCTCCCTGGCCGGCCTCCCGGAACCGCCCGGCAGCAGACCTGCGCCGCGGGGCGCCCGGGCTCTGCGGGGGGAAATGGTGCGGACGCTCGGGACGGCAAGCTGGAGCCGCGTGCCCTCGAGCGCCAGGGCTTGGCAAGCTCGGCGGGACGGGCCGCGGCAGTCCCAAGCGTCGCGGTCGATGGGGCGCTTCGTCGGGCGCGGCAGGATCAGGAGACCGTGCGCGTGCCGGTTGCGTCGTCCTGGCGGGTCGCCGCGAGCCAGCGTTCGAGGACCGGCAGGATCCGCTCGGCGGGCTGGAAGCCCTGGGTGACGATGCCGTACGCCCCCTCCTCCGCGACACCGCCCAGAAGCGTCGGAAACCCCCTGATTCCCGCCTTCTGCGCGATCGCGAAATCCGTCCAGGTCTCCTCCCGCGCGCCGTCGCTTCCGAACGCCGCCAGGAAACCCGTCCCGATCGAGGCCGATCGCCGCCGCGACCTCGGCCAGAACCTCCGCCCGCGTGACGTCGCGGTTCTCGGCATAGAAGGCGCGGTGCACGGCCTTTAGGCACGCGAGCCCGAGCCCGCTCCGGCGCGCCACCACGACGGCGCGTGAGGCCGGCTCGGTGTCGTAGACGAAGTCCTCGCGCGCAAAAAACCCGAAGTCGAACGGCTGCCCCGAGGCCTGGTGGACGTGCTCCCAGTGCTCCCGCGTCGAGCGCTTGGCCTTCTCGTGCATCGGCTCCGTGGTGCCGGGCCGGAGCCCGCCGAGGATCAGCCGGATCGGCAGCGCGTCGCCGAAGCGGGCCCGGATCGCGTCGACGACGGGCGAGAAGCCCCAGCACCAGGAGCACATCGGGTCGGCGAGGTAGATGAGGTGGGGGTGGGGCATGGGGGCCGGACGCTTACCCGGGTGGGATGTAGGGGAACGGCAGGGCAAACCAAGCCTTGTCATCCGGCAACTTGTGAGCGTAATGTGATAAAGTTCACTCGGCCGGTGCTCTGACGCGCATGTTACGCGCGAGATGTCGCTCGGCTGGGGGGCTGGGGTGGAGATCGAAACGTTCATCGCCCGCTGGACGGCGGGCGAGGGAGGTGCGGAGCGCGCCAATTATCAGATGTTCCTGACCGAGCTCTGCACGGTCCTCGGCGTGCCGTCGCCGGAGGTTTCGAGCGGGGGCGCGGCTGGGACGTCATGATGCAGAACGCGCGCCGGCAGGCGGAGAGCTACGTGTTCCTGCTCGACGCCGATCATCCCGCCCCGCCTTTCATCATCACCTGCGACGTCGGGCACTGCTTCGAGCTTTATGCCGACTTCACCGGCACGGGACGCGCCTATAGCCAGTTCCCGGACCGGCAGCACTTCCGCATCTTCCTGGAGGACCTGCGCGACCCGCAGCTGCGCGCGAGGCTGGCGCAGATCTGGACCGACCCGCACGCGCTCGACCCGGCGCGCGAGTCGGCCCGCGTCACCCGCGCGATCGCACGGCGCCTGGCCCAGGTCGGGAGGGCCCTCGAAGAGCGCGGGTGCAACCCCGAGGATGTGGCGCAGTTCCTGATGCGCTGCCTGTTCACGATGTTCGCCGAGGACGTCGAGCTTTTGCGGCGCGACAGCTTCAAGACGATGCTCGAGAAGAGCGTCGACGATCCGAAGTACTTCCCGCACCGGCTCAAGGAGCTGTGGGGCGAGATGGAAGCCGGGAAGGAGTTCAGCCACGTCATCGAGGCCCCCGTGCGGCGGTTCAACGGTGGCCTGTTTACGGAAACGACCGTGTTCGAGCTCGGTCGCGAGGAGATCGGCGAGCTCCTCGAGGCCGCGAAGCACCGCTGGACCGAGGTCGACCCGGCGATCTTCGGCACCTTGCTCGAGCAGGCCCTCGACCCGCGCGAGCGCCGCAAGCTCGGGGCCCACTACACGCCGCGCGCCTATGTCCAGCGGCTCGTCGAGGTCACCGTCATGGAGCCGCTGCGGGCCGACTGGCAGGTCGCCCTGTCGCGAGCCGAGGCGGCCCGCGACCACGGCGACGAGGCGAAGGCCCGCGAGGCGGTGCGCGCGTTCCACCGCCAGCTCTGCGCGACGCGCGTGCTCGACCCCGCCTGCGGCACCGGGAACTTTCTCTATGTCGCGCTCGAGCTCATGAAGAAGCTCGAAGGCGAGGTCATGGAGACGCTCGCGAAGCTCGGGGAGCACGAGAGCATGGGTCTCGACCGCGAGACCGTCGACCCGCACCAGTTCCTCGGCCTCGAGCTCAACCCGCGCGCCGCCGCGATCGCCGAGCTCGTGATCTGGATCGGCTACCTGCAGCAGCACTACCGCACCCGCTCGGGCCACCCCTCCGAGCCGATCCTGCGCGCCTTCCAAAACATCAACTTCGGCAAGCGCCACGGCTACGACGCGGTGCTGACCTGGGACGGGTATCCGCTGACCCGGGTCGTCGAGCGCGACGGCCGGCGTGTCGAGACCTGTCCGAACCCGCGCCGGCCGGAGTGGCCGGAGGCGGAGTTCATCGTGGGGAATCCGCCGTTCATCGGCGGCAAGGACCTGCGTTCGCGCCTCGCGCCGGGTTACGCGCCGGCGCTGTGGGCCGCCCATCCGCATATGAACGAGAGCGCCGACTACGTGATGTACTGGTGGGATCGTGCGGCGGAGTCCCTCTCCCGCAAGGGCACGACCCTGCGCCGCTTCGGGCTCGTGACGACGAACTCGATCAGCCAGGTGTTCCAGCGCCGCGTGATGGAGCGGCATTTGTCCGCGAAGACGCCGGTCAGCCTCGTGCTCGCGATCCCCGACCACCCCTGGACCAAGGCGACGCCGGAGAGCGCGGCGGTGCGCATCGCCATGACGGTCGCAGCGGCGGGCACGCACGACGGCATGGTGTTGGAGACCGCTTCTGAGAAGGGACTCGACACCGACGAGCCGGAGATCGCGCTTACGCGCAAGATCGGGCGGATCAATTCGGATTTGACGGTGGGGGTCGATGTTGACCGAAGCGATTCCGTTGCTCGCGAACGAGGGGTTGTGTTCGCGGGGCGTCAAATTGCATGGGGCGGGCTTCATCGTGGCACCGGCGGAGGCCCGGCAGCTCGGGCTCGGACGGCGTGCCGGCCTGGATCGGCACATTCGCCCCTATCGCAACGGCCGCGACCTCACCGGGCGCTCACGCGACGTGATGGTGATCGACCTGTTCGGCCTGTCAGCCGAGGACGTGCGACGGGAGTACCCGGAGGTCTATCATCATCTTCTCGAGCGCGTGAAGCCGGAACGCGATCTCAACAACAGGGCGAGCTATCGCGCGAACTGGTGGATCTTTGGCGAACCGAGACGGGATCTGCGCCCCGCCCTCGACGGACTCGCCCAGTTACATCGCCACCGTCGAGACGACCAAGCACCGGGTGTTTCAGTTCCTCGATGCAGATATCGTGCCGGACAATATGCTGGTCGTACTCGCGACGCGATGACGCCGAATTGCTGTCCGTCCTTCAGTCCGAGATTCATACGATCGTGGGCACGTCAAGCTGGGCGGATGGCTCGGCCTCGGCAACGATCGCACCGATCTACACCAAATCCCGCTGCTTCGACCCCTTCCCCTTCCCCGACCCCTCCGAATCCCTCAAATCCCGCCTCCGCGCCGCCGGCGAGGAGCTCGACGCCACGCGCAAGCGGGTGCTCGCCCAACATCCCGACCTCACGCTGACCGGCCTCTACAACGTGCTCGAGAAGATCCGCGCCGGCGCGGCCCTCTCGGACGCCGAGGAGGACGCCAAGCGGCGCGGGCTCGTCCTGATCGTGAAGGAGTTGCACGATACGATCGACCGGCTCACCGCCGAGGCCTACGGCTGGCCCGCGGACCTCGCCGACGAGGAGATCCTGGAGCGGCTCGTGGCGCTCAACGCCGAGCGCGCCCGCGAGGAGGCCGCGGGCCGGGTGCGCTGGCTCAGGCCCGACTACCAGATCCCGCGGTTCGCCAAGGGCGTGGTCGCCGAGACCGCCGACCTCGACCTTCCCGACGCCGTGATCCCGATCGACCGCGGCAAGCCGGTCTTCCCGAAGAGCCCTTACGACCATCCCCTCGAAATCGAGACAATGCTGCTTGCGGCGGGTCGGGCCATGGACGTCGCCGCTCTGGCGCGCGGCTTCCGCAACGGCGGCCGGCGGATCGAGCCCGCCGTCGCGCAGGCGATCCGGACGCTCCTCCGCTACGGCCGCGTCTACGACCTCGGCGACGGCCGCTACGCCGCCCGCCTCGCGGCATGACGGCCGCCGTCTTTGCGCCGTCCCCTCCCGTCATGCCCGGCCTCGAGCCGGGCATCCACGTCTTCGCTTCTCCCCGTCATGCCCGGCCTCGAGCCGGGCATCCACGTCTTCGCGCCGCTGCGACCGAGAAAGACGTGGATGGCCGGGACTGATCCCCGGATCAAGTCCGGGGACGGCCATGACGGCGAGGGGACGGCTAGGACGACCGCTCCTTACGCAGGGCATCCACGTCTTCGCTCCTCCCCCGTCATGCCCGGCCTCGAGCCGGGCATCCACGTCTTTGCGCCGCTGCGACCGAGAAAGACGTGGATGGCCGGGACTGATCCCCGGATCAAGTCCGGGGACGGCCATGACCGCGAGGGACGGCCGGGACGGGGTCCGCCCCAACCAAAAAAGCCCCGGATCGCTCCGGGGCTCTTCCCTTCAACCCACGTGGGGTGGCTCAGTAATCCATCCCGCCCATGCCGCCGCCCGGCATCGCGGGGGCGCTTTCCTTCCTCGGGGCCTCGGCGACCATGGCCTCGGTGGTGACGAGGAGGCCCGCCACCGACGCGGCGTCCTGGAGCGCCGTGCGCACCACCTTGGTGGGGTCGACGATGCCGGCCTGGACCATGTCGACGTACGCCTCGGTCTGCGCGTCGAAGCCGAAGGTGTTCGACTTGTTGTCGGTCACCTTGCCGACGACGATCGAGCCCTCGACGCCGGCATTCTCGGCGATCTGGCGGATCGGCGCCTCGAGCGCGCGCAGCACGATGTTGACGCCGGCCCTGACGTCCGGGTTGTCGGTCTTGAGCTTCGACACCGCGGCCTTGGCGCGCAGCAGCGCGACGCCGCCGCCCGGCACGATGCCCTCTTCCACCGCGGCGCGCGTGGCGTTGAGCGCGTCGTCGACGCGGTCCTTCTTCTCCTTGACCTCGACCTCCGTGGCGCCGCCGACGCGGATCACCGCGACGCCGCCGGCGAGCTTGGCGAGGCGCTCCTGGAGCTTCTCGCGGTCATAGTCCGAGGTCGTCTCCTCGATCTGCGCCTTGATCTGGCCGACGCGCGCCTCGATGTCGCGCTTCTTGCCGGCGCCGTCGATGATCGTGGTGTTCTCCTTCTCGATGCGCACGCGCTTGGCGCGGCCGAGCATGTCGAGCGTCACGTTCTCGAGCTTGATCCCGAGGTCCTCGGAGATCGTCTGGCCCGCGGTGAGGACCGCGATGTCCTCGAGCATGGCCTTGCGGCGGTCGCCGAAGCCCGGCGCCTTCACGGCGGCGATCTTCAAGCCGCCGCGCAGCTTGTTGACGACAAGGTCGCGAGCGCCTCGCCCTCCACGTCCTCCGCGATGATGAGCAGCGGACGGCCGCTCTGCACCACGGCCTCGAGGATCGGCAGCAGCGCCTGGAGCGAGGAGAGCTTCTTTTCGTGAATGAGGATGTACGGGTCGTCCAATTCGGCGACCATCTTCTCCGCGTTGGTGACGAAGTAGGGCGAGAGATAGCCGCGGTCGAACTGCATGCCCTCGACGACGTCGAGCTCCGTCTCGGCGGTCTTCGCCTCCTCGACCGTGATCACGCCCTCGTTGCCGACCTTCTGCATCGCGTGGGCGATCATCTCGCCGATCGACGTGTCGCCGTTCGCCGAGATCGTGCCGACCTGCGCGACCTCATCGGAGGACTTCACCTTCTTGGACCGGGCCTCGATGTCCTTGATGGCTTCGGCGACCGCAAGGTCGATGCCGCGCTTCAGGTCCATGGGGTTCATGCCGGCCGCCACCGCCTTGGCGCCCTCGCGGACGATCGCCTGGGCGAGCACCGTCGCGGTGGTGGTGCCGTCGCCGGCGATGTCGTTGGTCTTCGAAGCCACCTCGCGCACCATCTGGGCGCCCATGTTCTCGAACTTGTCGGAGAGCTCGATCTCCTTCGCGACGGTGACCCCATCCTTGGTGATGCGCGGGGCGCCGTAGCTCTTCTCGAGCACCACGTTGCGGCCCTTCGGACCGAGCGTGACTTTCACGGCATTGGCGAGGATGTCGACGCCGCGCAGCATCTTCTCGCGGGCGTCGGACGAAAATCTCACGTCTTTGGCAGCCATCGGCTGTGCCTCCAGGTAAATCGGTTGTGGGGTGTCGGGTGTGGAGCGCGGCGGGGCGCGGGGAGCAGCCACGCCCGATTGGGGTGCGCGTGCTTTCCTACGCGACGACGCCCATGATGTCGGACTCCTTCATGATCAGGAGATCCTCGCCGTCGATGCGCACCTCGGTGCCGGACCACTTGCCGAACAGCACCCGGTCGCCGGCCTTGACGTCGAGGGGCTGGACCTTGCCGCTCTCGTCGCGGGCGCCGGGGCCGGCCGCGATGATCTCGCCCTCCTGGGGCTTCTCCTTCGCGGTATCGGGAATGATGATGCCGCCCTTGGTCTTCTCTTCCGCGTCGATGCGGCGGACCACGACGCGATCGTGGAGGGGGCGGAACTTCATGAAAGGACCTCGCAGGGTTTGAGCGGCCGGACGGCCGCGGGATGACCGGCGCTGCTGGCACTCTGTGATCGCGAGTGCCAAAGCTTGCTCGCGAGATAGGCTGCACGCCGGGGAGTGTCAAGCCGGGTCACCGCGGACGGTCCGGCGGCCTCGCGGCCGCGACCGCCCGGGGGCTCGCGCCGCTCCTGAGCGGTTGACCTATGGAACAGGACGGGGATCATTCGCCCATGACCGAACTCGACGCCATCGGCAAGGTGTGCCTGGCCCTGCACGCGCGCATGACGGCGCGCCTCCTGAGCCGCGCCTACGAGGCGGCCCTGCGCCCGGCCGGATTGAAGGTGCCGCAGTTCGGCATTCTGGGCACCATCGGGCATGGTGCGTCCCTGTCCGAGACGGCGCTGGCGGAACGCCTCGGCCTCGAGCGGACCACCCTCGTGCGCAATCTGAAGGTGCTGGCCCAGAAGGGCTGGATCGAGCCGGTCGCGGGCGAGGGACGCTCCCTGCGGCATCAGCTGACGCCCGAGGGGCGCGCCAAGCTGGAGGCGGCCATTCCCCTCTGGGAGAAGGCGCAGCAGACGATCGAGTCCCGCCTCGGCGCGGGCGACGCCGACCGCGCGCGTCAATCCATGCGGGCGCTGCGCAAGGCCGCCTATCCGCGCTGACCGAACCACCTTGCGGGGATCGCGGCGCCGGCCTATCGTGCAGATACACATCAAGGAGGCGAGGATGATCGAAGCTGCGCATGGGGTCGTGCCGCGCGATGTGCTGGTGGCCGAACCCGGTCTGAGTTTCCTGCGCGGGCTCATCGAAGGCCGCCATCCGGCGCCGCCGTTCTCGAAGACGACAGGCATCTATCTCGTCGAGGCAGAACGCGACCGGGTGGTCTTCAAGGGCCTGCCGACGGCCGCCTTCTTCAACCCGCTCGGCACGATCCACGGCGGCTGGACGTCCGCGATCCTCGACAGCGCCATGGGCTGCGCGGTCCACGCCACCCTGCAGATCGGCCAGGGCTACACCACGGTGGAGATGAAGCTGAACTTCGTGCGGCCGATCCTGCCGGATCTCGGCGAACTCACCTGCGAGGGCGTCCTGGTCCATCGGGGCGGCACGCTCGCGACCTCCGCGGGCAAGCTCTTCGACGCCAAGGGCCGCCTTCTCGCTCACGGAACGGAAACCTGCATGATCCTGGAGGCGGCGGGCCGGGCGAGCAAGGCGGCGTGACGCCTGCGCGGCCGCGACGCCGACGTCCGGGCTTCGACGTCCCAAGCGCCGCGGCGATGACGACGCGACCACCCGCCGGCCTCAGCGCCTCGACGTCAAAAGCGCCGCGCCGATGATGAGAGCGCCGCCCGAAAGCGTTGCGAGCGTCGGCACCTCGTCGAACACCGTGTAGCCGATGAGCGCGGCCCAGATGAGCGCGGTGTATTCGAGCGGCGCCAGCCGCGCCGCCTCGGCCCGCGCGAAGGCCGTCGCCATCAGGATGTGACCGATGACGCCGAGCACCCCCATCACGAAGAACCAGGCGAGGTGCGGCGCGGCCACGGGCTGCCAGACCGCGAGTCCGAACGGCGAGACGAGCAGCATCGGGCCGACGTTCTGGAAGATCACGATGTGGATGAACTTGTCGCGCTGGGCGCGCTGGCGCAGGAGCACCACCGAGAGGGCGTAGAGCAGCGCCGAGGAGAAGGCCGCCGCGACCCCGGTCCAGGACCGCGCCGCGCCCTCCCCGCTCCCGCCGAGCGCCACCACCAGGGTGCCCGCAAAACCGACCGCGAGGGCGCCGACGACGCGCCGGTGTACGCGCTCCTTGAGCAGGAGGGTGCCGAGCAGCGCCACGAAGGTCGGCGCGAGGAACGACAGAAGGAGCGTCTCGGCGAGCGGCAATTGCCCGAGAGCGTAGAAAAAGGTCGTCGCGGACAAGACGGCGACGAGGGACCGAGCGGCGTTGGCGAGCGCGGTCTCGCGCGAGGGCCAGCCGGGCCGCATCGCGACGACGACGCCCGCCGCCACCACGGTCCCGCAGACGAACCGCAGGAGCGTGACCTGGAAGATCGGGTAATGCGCCGCCATCCCTTTGATGACCGCGTCCATGGCGGACAGGAACGCGATGCCTACCGCGGCCCGCAGCGCAGGTCCGAACTGCATGGTGCTCTCGTGAGGCCGCACGGCCGAAAGGAGGGGGCGCGGCCCGCCGCGCGAAGCCTCGCTCATAGCGCTCCGCGAAACGTGGCGCTATGCCGGAAATGGGATGATGGACAGGCTGCTCCACCGATGGATGGCAGGGCCCGATTCGGGCCCGTCGCCGCTTCGCCCGCGCGGGGAAGCCCCGCCCATCGCCACGATGCCGGCGCCGCGGGTGCTTGCGACAATCCGCCGTTCGCGAACCCGCGGCTTGGGCTCCCGCGCCCGAAGCGGCACAGCCACGCCGGTCCGTCGCTGCGGGAATCGCGACCTGTCGTGGCCTCGATCGTGCGACGTCGCCACATCGTCTTCACAATTCTCTTAAAAACCCCGCCCTAGTCTGAAGCCTCCCCTCCGAACGGTGATTCCAGATGCGTCGGTCCCTGCTGTGCTCCGCCCTCCTCTTTGCCTTGGCGGTCCCGGTCGAAGGCGTTGCGGCCCCTCGCCAGGGGCAGCGCGCTCCGGTGGACGCTTATGAGGAGGAGTACGGGTACGAGTATCCCGAAGGCGACGAGGGCGGCCTGTTCGAGATGCTGACCGGGCGAGGGCCCGATCGGCGCGCCTACCGGCCCCTGCCGGTCGATCCCTACACCGGCCTGCCCGTGCAGCCGCGGGGACGGCCGGGGACCCGGGGCGCCGTGACGGCGCTGCCGCCGTCCTATGCCTTCGAACCCGAATACGACGGCCTCGGCATGGCGGTCGATCCGATCTACGAGCGCCAAATGGTCCGCTATGCCGGGCCGCACGGCCCGGGCACGATCGTCATCGATACGCCGAGGAAGTTCCTCTACCTCGTCCAGCCCGGCGGGGTCGCGATCCGCTACGGCATCGGGGTCGGCCGGCCGGGCTTCTCCTGGGCCGGGGTGAAGACCGTGTCGATGAAGCGCGAGTGGCCCGACTGGCGTCCGCCGGCGGAAATGCTCAGGCGCCGGCCCGACCTGCCGAGCTACATGCCCGGCGGCCTCGACAACCCGCTCGGCGCGCGGGCGCTCTATCTCGGCTCGTCCCTCTACCGGATCCACGGCACCAACGAGCCGCACACGATCGGCCGCGCGGTCTCCTCGGGCTGCATCCGGATGCTGAACGAGGACGTCGTGGATCTCTACGAGCGCGTCAGAGTCGGCACCCGGGTCGTGGTGATCTGAGCAGGGTTTTGGGGATTGGGTTGTGGGTAGTAGGTAGGGCGGCGCCCTCATCGGGGTACGTTGCGGGTAGTGGTTGTGGGTCCTAGGGCGGCGCCCCGCCGGTCCTCCCACGCGCTACTTCCTACTCCCTACTTCCTACTTCCCACTTCCTACTCGCCACTCCCTACGCCCAATCGCCTCCGTCGCCGCCATCGCCGCCGAAGTCGTCTTCAGGGCCGGGTTCGTGCCCGGCGTCCTGGTAGAGCGAATCGGTGATGCCGCCCGTGGCGTCGCCGCCCGTGGCATCGCCGCCTGCGGCGTCGCCGCCCTCGTTCAACCCCGCGAGCCCGGAGGCGCTGTTCGCGGCGCCGGCGTCTTGCCCTCCGAAGGCGTTCGAGAGCGCGTTGGCGATCATCATGCCGCCCGCGACGCCGGCCGCGGTCGCCATGGCGCTCTGCAGGAACCCGCCGCCGGCGCGCGGCTGCATCATGCCGCCACCCCAGGGACTTCCCGCCGCCGGCCCGCCCATCATCCCGCCCTGCGGCGCCCCGAAGCGCTGCTGAGAGGGCGAGGGACGCCCGCCCCACGGCGATCCCGCGCGGGGCGGCTCGGCCTCGCGCGAGCCGCCGCCGAAAAGGCCGGACAGAAACCCGCCGCCCTGCGGCTGGCCGCGCGGTGTGCTCCGCCTCGGCGCGGAGCTGCTCGACTTCGGCATTGAGGTTCGCGAGCGCCTGCTCCTGCACATAGACCGCCTGGGCCATGGCGTAGGGGGCATAGGGCTGCCGACGCACCTTGTCGGCGATGTAGCGCTCGGCCTCGGGATCGCGCGGCTGGTGCGCGACCTGCTCGAGGCGTCGGAAAATGTCGTCGATGACCTGGCGTTCCTGGTCGTTCACCGGGGACCTCCTCGGGTTGCCACGCGGGCAATGTGGGGACCCGTCCTCTGGATGGAAGGGTCGCCCTGCACAAGCGGGGGCCTCGCGACCGCCCGCTCTTGTTGCTTACGCCCGGATGGCGGCCGCCGCCTCGCTGGGCGTCAAGGCTCCCCGCCAGCCGACCGCTCGTTATCGAAGCCGACACGTCGAGCGCGAGGACGATGCGGCGGCCGGTGGGCTCGACCGCGCGGAACGCGGTGTAGAACGCCGCGTTCAGGCCTCCACGATGGCCGCGACCGGCTCCCAGGCGAGACGTCCCTTCTCGCCGCGGCCGGACTGGTCGGTCCGGAGCGCGAGAGCAGGGCCATCGGGTGCCGGCGGGCCTTGAGGATCCGCTCCCGGTCCGAGAGCGCCTCCACGACCCGGTCCGCCGCCGGCGCGAAGGGCTGCAACGGCCCCAGGGCCATCAGCCGCCCGAGCTGCCGCACGAGGGCGCCGAGCGGCATGCACTCGATCAGGGCCTCGTTAACGGCGAGCCTCGTCATGCGCTCCACGCCTGCGTGGCTCACCCCCTCTCGCTCATCGCTGCGGCGGCGCGGGCTAGAGAGACAACGTTGCCGCCGTCACCCTCAACATGGTCGAGACCGAGCAGGTCGCGGCACGCGAGAAGACCCTCGCGGCCATCCGACGCGCGCTCGAGAACGGCGGCGTGCGGTTCATCGGCGACGATGCGAGCGGACGCGGCGTCCTGCTTAGCCCGAACGCCCCTCACGCCCGATCCCGCAGGCCACTGAACCTCCGCTCGAAGCCCACCCCAGAATCATCATGGCAGGGCTGGACCGGGCTGGGCTTTCCTATAATTGCGCTGGGACGCTTGCGCCCAGGGTTCGGAGAGCCGGGCGGGGAGGATTCCATGAAGCGCATCGAGGTCGGCGGTCTGCACATCGCGAGGATCCTTCACGACTTCGTCTCGGAGGAGGCCCTCCCCGGGACCGGCCTCGACCCGCAGGCGTTCTGGACCGGGCTCGGCGCCCTGGTGCGCGAGATGGGGCCGCGCAACCGCGAGCTGCTCGATCATCGCGACGCCCTGCAGAGCCGCATCGACGCGTACCACCGGGAGAATGCCGGACGGCCGATCGATCCGGATCGCTACGAAAGACTCCTGCGCGACATAGGCTACCTGCGCGACGAACCGCCGGATTTCGCCGTTCGAACCGCGAACGTGGACGACGAGATCGCCCGCATCGCCGGGCCGCAGCTCGTGGTGCCGGTTTCGAACGCGCGCTATGCGCTCAATGCCGCGAACGCCCGGTGGGGCAGCCTCTACGATGCGCTCTACGGCACCGACGTCATCCCGGAGGACGGGGGCGCCGAGCGCGGGCGCGGCTACAACAAGGTACGCGGCGCGCGCGTCGTCGCCTATGCGCGTGCGGTCCTCGACGAGGCGGCGCCGCTTCGGAGCGCAAGCCACGTGGAAGCGGTGTCCTATACGGTCGAGAACGGCACCCTGGTGGCCGGGCTCAAGACCGGGAGCCGCACCGGCCTGAAGCGGCCCGAGCAGTTCGTCGGCTTCAACGGCGAGGACGCGAACCCCGCCGCGATCCTGCTGCGCCACAACGGCCTGCATCTCGAGATCGCCATCGACCGCTCGCACCCGATCGGGGCGGACGACCCCGCCGGCATCGCCGACGTGGTGATGGAATCGGCGATCTCCACGATCATGGATCTCGAGGACAGCGTCGCGGCCGTGGACGCCGAGGACAAGGTTTTGGTGTACCGCAACTGGCTCGGGCTGATGAACGGCACGCTGTTCGCGAGCTTCGACAAGGGCGGGCGCACGCTCGAGCGGCGGCTCAACCCCGACCGGGTCTACCGGCAGCCGGGCGGCGGCGAGCTTCGCCTGCACGGGCGCAGCCTGATGCTCGTGCGCAACGTCGGCCACCACATGTGGACCGACGCGGTGCTCGACGAGACCGGGGCGGAGGTCCCGGAGGGCATGCTCGATGCGGCCGTCACCGCGGCGATCGCGGTCCACGATCTCAACGGCAGCCACGACCTCCATAACAGCCGCACCGGGTCGGTCTACGTCGTCAAGCCCAAGATGCACGGGCCCGACGAGGTCGCCTTCGCGGCCGACCTCTTCTCGCGCGTGGAGGAGCTCCTCCGCCTGCCGCGCCACACCATGAAGATGGGCATCATGGACGAGGAGCGCCGCACGAGCGTGAACCTCAAGGCGTGCATCGCGGCCGCCGCCGACCGGGTCGTGTTCATCAACACCGGGTTCCTCGACCGCACCGGCGACGAGATCCACACCTCCATGGAAGCCGGGCCGATGGTGCGCAAGAACGACATGCGTGCGACGCCCTGGATCACGGCCTACGAGGACAACAACGTCGACGTGGGCCTGGCGTGCGGGCTGCCCGGGAAGGCGCAGATCGGCAAGGGCATGTGGGCCGCGCCCGACCGGATGGCCGACATGCTGGCCCAGAAGGTCGGCCATCCGCAATCCGGCGCCACCACCGCCTGGGTCCCCTCGCCGACGGCCGCGACGCTGCACGCGCTCCACTACCACCAGGTCGACGTCGCGGCGCGCCAGCGGGAGCTCGCCGGGGCGCGGCGCGCGAAGCTCGCGGACCTCCTCACCGTGCCGGTGTCGCAGTCGAACTGGGCCCCGGACGCCGTCGCGCAGGAGCTCGACAACAACTGCCAGGGAATCCTCGGCTACGTGGTGCGCTGGATCGACCAGGGGGTCGGGTGCTCCAAGGTGCCGGACATTCACGATGTCGGCCTCATGGAGGACCGGGCGACGCTCAGGATCTCGAGCCAGCACATCGCCAACTGGCTCCACCATGGGGTCGTCTCGCAGGAGCAGGTTCTCGCGACCCTGAAGCGCATGGCCGAGGTCGTGGACCGGCAGAACGCCGGGGATCCGCTCTACCGGCCCATGGCGCCGCGCTTCGAAGGTCCGGCCTGGCAGGCCGCGTGCGATCTGATCTTCAGGGGCCGCGCGCAGCCGAACGGCTACACGGAGTGGATCCTGCACGGGCGCCGCCGCGACGCCAAAGCCATGGGCGCGCCGACGGAAGTCGAGAGGAGCGGGGCGCCGACCGACCTGTAGATCGGGATGAATCGGCTCCTCCGTTGCAACCTTGTTCAATCCGGCGTCTTGTGTAAGCTGACATCACATTTCGGAGGGTAAGCCATGTCCGGGTTCCACGGCCGTTTCGTTTGGTACGAGTTGATGACGACCGACACCGCAGCCGCGAAGGCGTTCTATGGCGAGGTCGTCGGCTGGGGCGCGCAGGACTCCGGCATGCCCGGCATGGACTACTCGTTGTTCACCGCCGGGGACGCGCAGGTGGGCGGTCTGATGGACCTGCCCAAGGAGGCCAGAGAGATGGGCATGCCCCCGATGTGGATGGGCTACGTCGCGGTCGACGACGTCGACGCCGGCGCCCGCAAGGCGAAGCGCCTCGGCGGCAGCGTCCACGTCGAGCCGCAGGACATCCCCGGCGTCGGCCGTTTCGCGATCGTCGCCGATCCGCAGGGGGCGTCGTTCGCGCTCTACAAGTCCGGGAGCCCCGGGCAGGACCAGCCCGCCGACGCGCAGGCGCCGGGCCGGATCGGCTGGCACGAACTCTACGCCGCCGACTGGGAAGCGGACTACCCGTTCTACAAGGACCTGTTCGGCTGGGAGAAGGCCGAGGCCATCCCGATGGGCGAGATGGGGACCTATCAGATCTTCTCGCACGGCGGAAACGCCATCGGGGGCATGATGACCAAGCCCCCGACCGTTCCGGTCCCGTTCTGGCTCTACTACTTCAACGTCACCGGCATCGACGCCGCGACCCGGCGCGTCGAGGGCGCGGGCGGGACCATCGTCAACGGTCCCATGGAGGTGCCGGGCGGCGACTGGATCGTCCAGGGCATGGATCCGCAGGGCGCGATGTTCGCGCTCGTCGGAAAGCGGGGATAGAGCCGAGGGCCTTCGCGGTCCCACGGCGGATCGGGCGGCGGCTGGGAAATCCGCCGCGGTCGCTATCCCGCCGCTGGTCTCCGCCGCAGCCGTCTTGGCCGGCCTCATGTCGGCCGTCCCGTGGTTGCGCCGTCGTGACCTCGGACGAGGTCGCCGAGCCAAGCCCTGGATGACGCCCGGCGCCGAATAGGCCGGAGCCCGATCGGGGTGAGTCTCTCGCCGCCAAGGGTAAAGCTCTTGGACGCGATCACCTCCCTCGTGTCGCTTCGCGCGCTCGCGAGCCCCCAACCGTAGCCGTTCGCACCATTTTCGCCACGGTTTGACCTCATACGCGGTTCGACCACAGGGCGAGCGCCGGGCGAACGGGCGTCCCTGACGTGGGAACATCTCGGGGGCGCAGCATGGAAACGGGTCGCAAGCGCTGTCGCTGGTCTGCCGCTGTGCCGCTTCCGTTGCGGCATCTTGCCCTTGTGGGAGCGGCGCTTGCGCTTCTCACGGCAATGGGGGCTCCGCGGGAGGCCGCCGCGAGCGAAGCCCGTACCCTGAGCTTCTTCCACACCCACACCAAGGAAACCGCCACCGTGACGTTCTGGCGCGACGGCGGGTACGACGACGCGGCCCTCACCCAGCTCAACTGGTTCCTGCGCGACTGGCGCGTCGACCAGCCGTCCAAGATGGACCCTCGCCTGTTCGACATCCTCTGGGAGGTCTACCGCGAGTCCGGCTCGCGCGAGCCGATCCATATCGTCTCCGCGTACCGCTCGCCGGCGACGAACGGCATGCTGCGCCAGCGCTCCCGCGCGGTGTCCGAGCACAGCCAGCACATGTCCGGCAAGGCCATGGACATCCGCCTGCCGGACGTCGACCCGGCGCGCCTGCGGGCGATCGCGATGCGCCTGCAGCACGGCGGCGTCGGGTACTACGGGTCGTCAGGCTTCGTTCACCTCGATACCGGCAGCGTGCGCGCCTGGCCGCGCATGTCCGAGGAGCAGCTCGCGCGGCTCTTCCCGGACGGCAAGACCGTGCACCTGCCCCCGAGCGGCAAGCCGCTCTCCGGCTACGAGGAAGCGCGCGCCGAGATCGCGGCGCGCGGCGCGGCCGGCGGCGGACGGGTATTTGCCGGCATGGGGGCCGGCCCCTCGCTCCTCGGCTTCCTTGGAAAAGTGTTCGGGGTCGGCGAAGCGCCGGCGCCGGCAACCCCACAGACCGCCCCGCCGGAGGCCGCGGCGCCGGAGCCTCTGCCGACCGCCGTGCCCCTCCCGCCCCGTCGGCCCGCGGACGCTCCCGTCCAGGTCGCGGAAAACGCGCCCCTTTCGGCGACGCTGCCCGAAGCGCCGCCCGGGGCCATGCGCCCCGAAATGGACTGGCCGGCGCCTGAAAACCACATCGCCACCGCCCGCGCGCTGTTTACCGCCCTCGCAGGCGGCGCCGCCTCGCGCCCGGTCCCGCGGATCGTCATGGCGCGCGCTCAGCCTCGGCCGTTGGCGCAGGGGGACCTTGGCGGCTTCGGCCCCCCGGCGGGCGTCGCGGCGCGGTTCGTGAAGTCGGTCGGCTGGCTCGAGCAGGCGCATTTCACGGGTCCGGCCGTCCGGCCGATCGAACGCGTCCGCGAGGCGAAGGCGGGATCGTGATCGCCGTTCGAGGGCGCTGACAAGTCAGCCACCCGCAGGGCGTTCGCGGGTGTCGCGGTGCGCCGGGCTCAGGCGCCGGCATGGCGCGACTTTTTGCTCGCCTCCTCTTGAACGCATTTTCGGCCACCACCACATGATCGCTCGCCAAGGCTCTCCGAGCTTGGTTATCGCGGGCGCCGGCAGGTGTCCGGCGTCTCTTGTACCCATGTTGCTCTCTTGGAGGATGTGGTTATGAGGCACTACGACTTCTCTCCGCTCTATCGTTCGACGGTCGGTTTCGATCGGCTGTTCGACATGCTCGACCATGCGACCCGCGTCGAGCCGATGACGAACTGGCCGCCCTACAACATCGAGAAAGCCGGGGACGACCAGTATCGCATCACCATGGCGATCGCGGGCTTCTCGCCCGACGAGATCGAGCTCACCCAGCAGGCGAACGCGCTCATCGTCTCCGGCCAGCGAA
The DNA here is from genome assembly GCA_963800985.1 of uncultured Alphaproteobacteria bacterium. Taxonomy (GTDB): domain Bacteria; phylum Pseudomonadota; class Alphaproteobacteria; order Rhizobiales; family Beijerinckiaceae; genus Microvirga. Next base: position 80,327 of record CAWDDI010000034.1, read on the forward strand.
AAGGCTCGGAGGACGACAAGCAGTACCTCCATCGCGGCATCGCCACGCGCGCCTTCAAGCAGACCTTCAATCTCGCCGACCACGTGAAGGTCACGGGCGCGACGCTGGAGAACGGTCTTCTGACCATCGAGCTGCAGCGCGAGGTGCCCGACGCCCTGAAGCCGCGCCGGATCGAGATCGGGACCGCGAAGGGCCCGACCGCCGTCCAGGACAACAAGCGTCAGCAGATCGAGCACGAGAAAGCGGCGTGACGAAGCGCGCCGGGCGGCCCGCCGGTGCCCGGATGCCGGTGGCGGTTCGGTGCCGCCCGCCGCAACGATCGGGTGATCGAGCACGAGAAAGCGGCGTAACGCAGCGCGCCGGGCGGCCCGCCGGTATCGGCATTCCGGTGGCGGTTCAATGCCGCCCGCCGCAAGGATCGAGAGGAGGAAAGCATGAACATGCGCGATCTCATTCCCTGGGGTCGGACGCAGACGGCTCCGACCCGCTTCCGCGAGGAAGGGGATCCTTTCATGACCCTGCATCGCGAGATGAACCGGCTCTTCGACGACGTGTTCCGCGGGTTCGATTTCGCGCCCTTCGGCGGCATGGCACGGCAGGCCGGCTGGCCGAGCGTCGAGGTCGTCGAGAACGACAAGGACGTGCGCGTCAGTGCGGAGCTGCCGGGCTTGAGCGAGAAGGACGTCGAGGTCTTCCTGCAGGAAGGCGTGCTGACGCTCAGGGGCGAAAAGCGTTCCGAGGTCGAGGACAAGCAGCGCTCCTTCAGCGAGCGCTACTACGGCCGCTTCGAGCGCCGCATCCCGCTGCCCTGGGACGTCGAGGAGGACAAGATCGAGGCCTCGTTCGACAACGGGGTGCTGACCGTCACGATGCCGAAGTCGCCCCAGGCGGCGCAGCGCGTGAAGCACATCGCCGTGACGGGCAAGGCGGAGGAAACGAAGCATTGACGTCAACGCACCTGGGCGGGGCTTCCACCGCCCGGTGCTTTCGTGACCCTATCGGGAGACACGCATGAACGACGCCGTGAGAGGGGCGGACGTTCCCGCGAGCGGCACCCGTGAAGCCAGGCCTCCGGGACACGGGCGGCCGGTGTTCACGCATCCTTCCGAGGTGCTCGGACACCCCGCCTTGTCGCGGACCGAAAAACGCGCCCTGCTCGCCGCGTGGGCCTCCGACGCCTGCGCGGTCGAGGGGCGGCCCGCCTGGCGTCAGGTGCCGGACAGCGGCGCCCTGGTGCCGATCGACGCGATCCTCGACGCCCTCCAGGCGCTCGACGGCCGAGTGCTCCACTGACGCACCGGCGACCCGAAACGGATCGGAGCCGCGCAGCGGGCGATCCAGCAGCCTCTCGCGGCCCGCCAGGGATTTACGCACGCACGCCGGCTTGCCTTGGAAGGGACCGCCCGCATAACGTAAAAGCCCGCCCAATTCAGATCGGGGTAAGATGTGGCGCAGGAGCGAGCGCCGAGGCGCTCGCGGCATCGGCGATCGGATCCCGCTCGCCCTCGATTAGAGCCAGAGGCGCACTGCAAGCTCGTCGAACAGCTCGGCCTTGCCTGGTGGTTGAACGATCGGTCGATCTCGAACATACCGCTTCGATCGCCGCGGATCGGTTCTGCTTCGGACCGCGCCGCTTCCACGAACGCCGACGAGGATTTATCGTGCCGCAGCTTCGCGCCGCCATCATCCCGGTCACGGTCTTTCAGCAGAATTGCACCCTGCTCTGGAACGAATCCACCAAGCGGGGCGCCGTGATCGACCCCGGCGGCGACCTCGACCGGGTCATGGAGGCGGTCGAGGCGAACGGGGTCGAAGTCGAGAAGATCCTGCTCACGCACGGCCATATCGACCATGCGGGCGGAGCGGCCGAGCTCAAGGAGCGGCTTGGCGTTCCGATCGAGGGGCCCCATCGCGCGGACAGCTTCCTGCTCGAGCGCCTCGTCGATTCGGGCCGGTCTTCAGGGATCGCGGGATCGCGAAACGCGACGCCGGACCGCTGGCTCGACGAGGGCGATCGGGTCACCGTCGGAGCGGCCGATTTCGCGGTGCTGCACTGCCCCGGACACTCGCCGGGCAGCGTCGTTTTCGTCAACCGCGATCAACGCTTCGCGATCGTGGGCGACGTGCTTTTCCGCGGCTCGGTCGGGCGGACCGATCTTCCGGGCGGAGACCATCAGGCCTTGATCGGCTCCATCAAGACCAAGCTCCTGCCCCTCGGCGACGACGTGACGTTTCTCTGCGGGCATGGCCCGACCAGCACCATCGGCCAGGAACGGGCAACGAACCCGTTCATCCTGCAACAATAATCCCACCCGAGCCGAGCCGACATGAAGAACAACCCGTTTCGCGAATGGGCGCACCGCGCGGCCGAATGGTCCGCGGATTACCTCGAAACCGTGGCCGAACGCCCCGTCCGGGCGCAGGTCGAACCTGGCCGGATCGCAAAGGCTCTGCCGCGAAAGCCGCCCGAAAGCGGCGAGGCCATGGAGGCGATCTTCGCGGATTTCGACCGGCTCATCGTGCCCGGCATGACGCACTGGCAGCATCCCCGGTTCTTCGCCTACTTCCCGGCGAATTCGAGCCCGCCGTCGGTCGTCGCGGAATATCTCACCGCCACCATGGCGGCCCAGTGCATGCTCTGGCAGACCTCGCCCGCCGCCACCGAGCTCGAGACGCGGATGCTCGACTGGCTGCGGCAGATGATCGGGCTTCCGGAGGCGTTCGCGGGCGTGATCCAGGACTCGGCGTCCGGCGCCACCTTGGCGGCTCTCCTCACGGCCCGCGAGAAGGCGCTCGGCTTCAGCGGCAATCGGCAGGGCCTTTCGCGACAGCCTGCAGTGCGGGTGTACTGCTCGGCGCACGCCCATTCCTCCATCGACAAGGCGGTGCGCATCGCCGGCATCGGCGACGCCAACCTCGTCCGGGTGCCGGTCGAGGGCGAGCGCTTCGGCATGGACGTCCACGCCTTGGACCGAGCCATACGGGCGGATCGGGATTCGGGGCACCTCCCCGCCGCCGTCGTGGCGTGTCTCGGCGGGACGAGCGTCGGAGCGTGCGACGACATCGAGGCGGTCGCGGCGGTCGCCCGCCGGCACGGCCTCTATCTCCACGTCGATGCCGCCTGGGCGGGCAGCGCCATGATCTGCCCGGAGTTCCGCGACCTGATGCGCGGCGCCGCCGAGGCCGACAGCTTCGTGTTCAACCCGCACAAATGGCTGTTCACGAACTTCGACTGCTCGGCCCACTTCGTTCGCGACCCGCAGGGGCTGACCGACACGCTCGGCGTACGACCCGCCTACCTGCGGACCTTGGACCGCGAGGGAACGATCGATTACAGCGAATGGTCCGTGCCCCTCGGGCGCCGTTTCCGCGCGCTGAAACTGTGGTTCGTGATCCGCTCCTACGGCGTCGACGCCCTGCGCGACATGATCCGCCGGCATGTGGCCTGGTCGCGGGAGCTCGCCGCCCTGATCGACGCGCATCCGGACTTTGAGCTCGTCACCCGGCCGGTTCTGTCGCTCTTCACGTTCCGGTACACGCCCGACCGCCTCGGCGACCACGAGACCCTGAACGTGCGGCTTCTGAATGCGGTCAACGACGATGGCCGAATTTACCTGACGCAGACGCAGCACGACGGGCGCTTCGTCATCCGGTTCCAGGTGGGTCAGACCTACACGACGCGTGACGACGTGATGCTGGCCTGGGATGTCATCCGGGAACTCGCCGAAACCTGCTCCTCGCGCCGCGACGAGGGCGTCCCGCGGTAGGCGCTCTTCCGGTCGCTGCAGTCGCGGTGCGCCGCCGCTCCGGCGGCACCGGCCGCTCACCAGAAGGTCGAGCCGAGGGCGGCAGGAAGAGATTCGGACCCGGCACCTTCGCCTCAATCGTGCGCGGCTCCGGTCTCCACCACCGAGACTTCCTCGTAACGGATCACGGTCAGTTCGGCTCCGCAGCCGGTGCAGAATCCAAGCGTGGGCGCTGCAATCATCTCGATCGTTCGGCACTTGATGCAGCCGGCCAGCGCCGGGATCAATCGTCCCGAGCTCAGGCGCATGCCCTCCCGCGCGGCCTCGCTCGCCTGGATGGCTTGATCGAACATCGGCGTCCTCCCTCGCGCTCGCAAAAGCCGGCGTGCCGCCCGTGGCGGGCGTTCTCCGATCCGGGAGCAGACGCTAAGACGGCAGCGTTGCTTGAAGATTTCGTCCCTCGTTTCGTTGGATTGGAAGATTCTTAGCGTCCGTGAGCCAGGCTGCACCGCGCCCGCTCTGCCCGAGGAAAACTCGTGCTCGTGCCACCCCGGCCGGCATCGCGCTGGCGCACAGCTGACGAACCGGCTTCGATCGGCTCCCTCCTCAGCCGGTGTTGCGCAAGCCCGCCGCGATGCCGTTGATGGTGAGGTGGATGCCCTCGCGAACCGTTCGTCCGCATCGCCTTGGCGGTACCGGCGCAGAAGCTCGATCTGCAGGTGGTTCAGCGGCTCGATGTAGGGAAGACGCAGGCGGATCGAGCGGGCAAGCGCCGGGTTGCGCTCCAGGAGGGCCGACTGGCCTCCGATCTCGAGCAAGCCATCGTGGGTCCTCGTCCAGCCGTCGCGAATCGCGCCGAAGATGCGCGTCCGCAGAGCCTCGTCGGTCACGAGGTCGGCGTATCCGGTCGGCGACGTCCATATCGGACTTGGCGAGCACCATCTCGAGGTTCGAAAGCGCGGTCTGGAAGAACGGCCAGCCCTCGAGCCATGGCGCGCAGCAGGCCACGGTCGGGGAAGGCGGTCAGCGCCGCCCCGACGCCGTACCAGCCCGGCAGCATGATTCGCGCCTGCGCCCAGCTGAACACCCAGGGGATGGCGCGCAGGTCTTCGATCGCGTCGGACGTCGTGCGGGAGGCCGGGCGCGAGCCGATCTTGAGCTCGGCGATCTCGCCGATCGGCGTCGCCTGGCGGAAGAACGTCTTGAAATCCGGGCTCGTCATAGACGAGGCCGCGGTAGGTGCGAAAGCCGTCGCGCTCAAGGTGCGCATCGCGCCGCGGAAGCGTTCGAGGTCGGCGGCGCCCACCTCTGGCGGCTCGAGCGAGGCGAGCACGGTCGCTGCCGTCATGGTCTCGAGGCTCGCGTCGCCGAGAGCGGGGTCGCCGTACTTCGACGCGATCACTTCGCCCTGCTCGGTGATGCGTATGCGGCCGCCGACGCTTCCCTGCGGCTGGGCTCTGATCGCCGCGAACGCCGGTCCGCCGCCTCGGCCGACCGCGCCGCCGCGCCCATGAAAGAGCTGCAATCGAACGCCCGCCGCGGCGAAGACGTCGACGAGCGCCGACGAGGTCTCGTGCAGCGACCAGATGGACGTGAGATAGCCGCCGTCCTTGTTGCTGTCCGAGTAGCCGATCATCACCTCCTGAAATCCGCCGCGCGCACGGGCCAGGGCCGCGATCTCCGGCAGCGCCAGGAAGTCGCGCATCACGTCCGCGGCTGCCTCGAGGTCGTCGATCGTCTCGAACAGCGGCACCGCCATGACGGAGCACCAGGGCTGCTCGCCGGGGCGATAGAGCCCGACCTCCTTCAGCAGCAGGTAGACCTCGAGCAGGTCGGCGACTCCGCTCGTCTTCGAGACGACGTAGGTCGTGATGCACGCCGGTCCGAAGCGGGCATGCGCCGCCGCCGCCGCTTCCAGGATCGCGTACTCGCTCCGGGTCTCGTCGGAGTAGTCGGAGAAAGGGTTCCGCAGCAGGCGCGCGTGCGCGAGCTCGTCGCGCAGGAGGGCAACGCGCGCGCCCTGGTCGAGCGTGCCGTAATCGGCTTCCACGCCGGCGACCCGGAGCAGCTCGGCGACCACCCGATGGTGGACGTCCGCGCTCTGACGCAGGTCGAGAGTCGCGAGGTGGAGGCCGAAGGTCTCGACGGCGCGGATCAGGCGGTCGAGCCGGCTACCGATCATGACCGCACCGTGCTCGGCGAGCGAGGCACGCACGACGGCGAGATCGGCGAGGAGTGCCGCCGCACTCTCGTAAGCCTCGGCGGGCACCGTGGTCGGCCGGGCCGGCTGCGCGCGCGTGAGCGACACGTAAGCGGCTGCGAGCCGGGCGTAGATGCCCGTGATGGCTCGCCGGTAGGGCTCGTCGGCGCGATGGGGCGAAGGATCGCCGGACGCATCGGCCAGTCGGACGAGCTCTGGCGAGACCGGTGCGAAGGTGGAGGAGATCGACAACTCGGCGCCGAGCGCGTGCAGCTCGTCGAGGTAGTAGTCGAGCGCGGTCATGGCCTGGCGCTTAAGGGCGTAGCTCAGGGTCTCGGCCGTGACGTTCGGGTTGCCGTCGCGGTCGCCGCCGATCCAGCTTCCGGGCTTGAGAAAACTGGGCAGCCGGGTGCCGACGGCAGCATCCCAGCGGGCGTGGAGCCGCGGCAGCACGGGAAGGAAGGTCGTGCGGAAGTAGGACAGCGCCGTCTCGATCTCGTCGACGACCAGGAGCCGGACGGCGCGCAACGGTCGCGTTTGCCAGAGAAGCAGCGATATGGCGGCGCAGCTCCGCTTCGAGCTCGGCGCGCACCGCGGTGTCGGTCTCGCGTTCGAGCACGGTCATCAGCTCGGCGATGGCCGCCTCGTGGTCGATGACGCTCTTGCGGCGCACCTCCGTGGGGTGCGCGGTGAGCACCGGGGCGATCAAGGCTTGGCCGAGCAGCTCCGCCACGCGGTCGCGGCCGGTGCCTTCGCGCTCGAGAGTCTTCACGGCGGCGGCAAGCGTGGTGGGGGCGGATCGGCCCGCGCCGGCACCGTCCCGTGCGGCCGCCATGCTCATCCGCTCGAACGCGTCCTGCCGCTGGCGGCGGTCCTCAGCGAGGTTGGCGAGCTGCGAGAAGCAGGTAAAGCCGCGGACGAAGCGCAACGTATCCGCGAGGCTGAGCTCGTCGAGCCGCGCCGTCAGCCGTTCCTCATGTGCTCGTCCCCCGAAGCGGTGGACCGCGACCGCGGCTTGGCGGATCGTCTCGATGCGATCGAAGACCGCTTCGCCTTCCTGGGACCGGATCACGTCGCCGAGCAGGCGGCCGAGGAAGCGGACGTCCTCCCGTTCGGGGTCAACGTGAGGGACCGACGGGGTATGAGTCATGGTGACGACCTCGATCCTCGGGCGTCGTCCCGAGCTTCCTGTCCTTTTCGGGCCCAACACCCGGCGAGGCCCCATCGAAGGACCGGCCCTCAACGGTCGCATAAGGCCGGAGCCCCTCGCAAGCTGCGCCGGGTTCAAACCCCGGCGGGCATCGAGGTGCGCCCGCAGCAGACTCCCGCCTCAGCGACACGCGCTCTTGAAGCACCAGTGCCGGCCAGCGGCGTCCATCGCCGGTCGCTCGCAAAGGACTGGTCAACCGTCCGACGGTCCGCCAGTGTGCCCTGTGATGACCCGCCCGCCTTTCATCGTCTGTATCGGCGGCGCCTGCGTGGACCGCACCTACCGCGCCCACGCCCCTCTGGCGCCCGCAACCTCCAACCCCGTGAGCGCCGCCGCCGCGGGTTTCGGGGGCGTCGCCCGGAACGTCGCGGAAAACCTCGCGCGCCTGAACGTGTCTGCCGGACTCGTCTCGAGCATCGGAGCCGATGAACCCGGAAGGGCCCTTTCGTCCCATCTCGGTACGCTCGGGGTGACGACCCGGCTCACCGTGGCGGACGGTCGGCGGACAGCCGAATACGTGGCCGTGCTGCAGCCTTCGGGCGGGTTGGCCTTCGGTCTCGCCGATATGGAGATCTTCGAGACCTTGACGCCCCGTCTCATCGACGAGGTCTGGCCGCTCCTCTCGGGGGCCGACGGGGTCCTCGCCGATTGCAACCTGCCCGGTGACACGCTCGCTCACCTGATCGGGCGATGCCGTGAGCCGTCGGCTTTCAAGCTCGCCGTCGATGCCGTGTCGATATCGAAGGCGCGGCGCCTGCCGAGCGACCTCGCCGGCGTCGATCTTCTCTTCGCCAACCTCGACGAGGCTTGCGCGATCGTCGGCGCCGACCCCATGGCCCGTTCGCCTGAAGATTTAGCGCGATCGATCCTCGACCGAGGCGCCGGCGCCTTCGTGCTGACTCTCGGCGAGCGGGGGGTGCTCGCGGCGCAGCCCGGGGGTGCTATAACGACGCTGCCGGCCGTGGCCGCGGATGTCGTCGACGTCACCGGCGCGGGCGACGCGCTGATCGCGGGGACCCTGTCGCGGGTGATCGATGGAGCGCCACTCGTGGAGGCGTTACGGACCGGCCTCGTCGCCGCGGCATTGGCGATCGAGACCGGTGGCAGCGTAAGGCTCGACCTGTCTCCGGGCCTGATCCGGACCGCGGCGCGGCGCGCGCAAGCGGTGAGCGACCCCGAGGAGGCGCAATGACCGCGAACTCCCCTCCCCACCTCCTGGACGTCCGCGACGACGTGGGGCGCGCGCTGGAGCAACGTGCACCCGTCGTCGCGCTCGAGTCCACGATCATCACCCATGGCATGCCGCATCCGCAGAACGTCGCGACGGCTCGTGCCGTCGAGGAGATGGTTCGGGAGAACGGGGCCGTGCCGGCGACGATCGCGATCGTGCGGGGACGTATCAAAGTCGGGCTCTCCCGCGACGAGCTCGACTGGCTCGGGACCGCCACCGACGTGCTGAAGGTCAGTCGCGCCGACCTGCCTTATGCGGTCGCAGCCGGTCGGCACGGCTCTACAACCGTGGCCGCCACCATGATCTGCGCACACCTGGCGGGCATCCGCGTCTTCGCCACCGGCGGGATCGGTGGGGTGCACCGGGGTGTGGAGGAGACCTTGGACATCTCGGCGGATCTCGACGAACTCGCGCGGACCCCGGTCGTCGTCGTCTGCGCCGGTGCCAAGGCGATCCTCGATCTGCCGCGAACGCTCGAGTATCTCGAGACCTGCGGCGTGCCCGTGGTGGGTTACCGGACCGACTGCTTTCCTGCGTTCTGGAGCCGTGCCAGCGACCTTCCGGTGCCGATCCGGCTCGACACGCCGGCCGCGATCGCCGATCTCGTCCGGGCGAAGGACCGGCTTCGGCTGAATGGGGGCGTGCTGGTCGCCAACCCTGTCTCCGAAGAGGACGAGATCCCCTCCGACGAGATGCGGCGTCTCATCGACGATGCCGTCGAGGCGGCGCGCAGACGCGGCATCGCCGGGAAAGCCGTGACGCCGTTTCTTCTGTCACACCTGAACCGGGTCACGGAAGGGCGAAGCCTCACCGCTAACATTGCCCTGGTGAAGCAGAACGCAGCCTTGGCGGCCCGTATTGCGGTCTCCCTGGCGCAGCCACCCTGAAGGTCATGCGGACTTCGAGCATCTCGTCGAACCCGATCGGCTCGAAACCGCGACGGCCGTGGGACGGCCGCGTCCGAATGCGTTTCCTGAAAGAACATCGGACCTCCAAATCCTGAGTCACGCAAGCTCTCCTTCTGGCGTCATTCGGATGATCTAAGTTCCATGTCGAGGTGGCGAGCCCATGAGGCACTTCCCCCCGCAGCGAATCGTTTGTCTCACCGAGGAGACGGTCGAAACCCTCTACCTCATGGGGGAGGAGCAGCGCATCGTCGGGGTTTCCGGCTATGCGGTGCGGCCCGCCCGGGTCAGGAAGGAGAAGCCTCGCGTATCGGCCTTTATCTCGGCCGACGTCCCGAAAATCCTGGCGCTCACGCCGGACATCGTCCTTACCTTCTCGGACCTGCAGGCCGATATCGTGCGCGACCTCGTGCAGGCGGGCGTTGCCGTTCACGCCTTCAATCACCGCGACATCGCCGGCATCTTGGCGATGATCCGGACGCTGGGTGCTTTGGTGGGCCGCTCGGAGCGCGCGGAGACGCTCGCGGCAGATCTCCAACGGGGGCTCGACGAGGCAGCGCAGGCTGCCCGATTTCAACCGCGACGTCCGCGCGTCTACTTCGAGGAGTGGGACAAGCCGATGATCACCGGCATCCGCTGGGTCTCGGAACTCGTCGAGATTGCCGGCGGGACGGACGTCTTTGCGGATCGCTCCCGCGCACCCGACGCGCGGGGCCGGTTCGTGGCGCCCGAGGAGGTGATCGCCGCACGGCCCGACGTGATCGTCGGCTCCTGGTGCGGCAAGCGCTTCGTGCCGGGGCAGGTGGCAGGCCGCCCGGGTTTCGATGCCGTGCCCGCGGTCCGCACCGGTGCGCTCCACGAGATCAAGAGTTCCGTGATCCTGCAGCCGGGACCGGCGGCATTGACGGATGGGCTCGCGGCGTTGCGCCGGATCATCGACGCGGCCCTGCGGGGTGGGCCCCTGCCGCACGAGAAGCTGTCGCGTGAATCGTGAACGTCCCGCTGCCGCTCGGATCGGTTGCCGAACGGACCGCTGGAGCTTTACGCGATGGACTCGATGAAGTCCCGCATGGATCGCTGCTGCGCCCCATCCTTGAAGCGCGAGCCCTTGCGATTGCCCGACCGCAGATCCGACTTTCCCGGACGAGCTTCGAAGTGGTCGACGCAAAAGAGCCCCGCCCGGCGATGGCCGGGCGGGCTGCGTGGACTGTTACGCACTCGTCCGCGGCGTCAGGCCGTTCGCGGGCGGCTCTTGTTCACCGTCTGCCCGGCGACGCGCTGACTTGCCTCGTCGGCCACTCGGGTGGACACCTCGCCCATGCGGCGGATACCGTCGATCGTCTGCTGGACGTTGTCGCGTACGAACTCGCTCTGAAGCGAGAAGAACTCCGGCATCGATCGACAGCGGGAGAATGCCCCGAACGCATCCATGTTCCGGCGGATGTTCTCCTGCACGAGCCCCAGCCACTCCCGCGAGAAATGCTCCAACCCGCGGGTCAGCGCGGTGCCGGCCTCGGTCGCGGCTTCGAGGTTTTGGGCGGACTGGCGAGTCAGCTCCTCGCCGCGCGCGGTGGAAAAGTTGAAGATCTGGCTCACCTGCTCGGTGAACCGCTGGGTGCCTTCTGCTGCAGCAGTGAAGCTTTCACGGCCGGCATCAACTGCTCTTGAGACCTGATCGCTCGCATTCGCGTTACGGTTCGTAGCCATTTCCGGTCCTTCTGGTTTGAACAAAGCTTTGCGGGCCTCGACCTGGTCGGGTCCGGTTACGCACTACCGAAATGTACTTGGACTGCGCAAACTCAGCGCCCCGCCCACCTAGTGACGAGCCGCCTGCTTTTCAAGGTCCCGGCGAGCGCAAGCCAAACGGGGCGGCGATCGGTGGAAATGCGGGTGGAAACGGCAGGCTTGAGGTCGCGCGAGAGTTGAAAGCGGAACCGGCCGCCATCTCGGCCCGGCTTCCCGGCTGGGCCTTTCGCGATGTGGATCCGCTGCGGATACGGTTGACTCGTTCGTGATCGAATGCGCTGATCGCATCCCGATGATGCCTCGCGGCCACGAGTTGTTGCGCGATGAGAACAATCGTCTTCCTCCTCCTCGTAGCCGTTGTCGCCCTCGGAGTCGACGCGGTGCTCTACAATGGCGCCAACAGCCAAGCGGTCTGGCGAACGCTCTCCCAGTACACGCTGGAGCTCCGCGGCCCAACGAACCAACCCGGTCCCGAAGCGCCTGCGGAGAACCGCCCTAACCCGGGCTAGGCACGGGGCCGCGATCCGACGCGGTCCGGACGCTCGAGCTTGGCCGGCCCGATAGACAGGCGCGGGTACGCGTGCCGAGCCGGATCGAGACGATTTCCTCGATCCCTGCCGTACAGGCGCGCCTCAGGTTGCACGGGGGACCTGCTGGGTGCCGGCTGTTCCAGCTTTCGGTGATATATCGCTCCCCCTTCGTGGGGAGGGCATCAAGGTGTCAACGTCCGCACGCCGCCATCGCGGCCCGGACATGCTCGATGGTTTGGACCACCTTCAGGGCTTCGGATCCATCGGTACGGGGCGTCGTTCCGGATTCGATGCAGTCAAGGAAGTGCTGCAGTTCCGCTTTGAGCGGTTCGGCCGGCTCGAGAGCGATCGGTTCGGCGACGCCTCGGACCGCCTCGGGTTGCCCCGCCCGCCAATCGACGGTGTGGCGATGCAGGACCAGCTTCCTCTCCCACGGCTCGACATCGTCGAAGACGACCATGCCGTCGGTCCCGACGACGATCAGGCGCTGTTCCTTGACGGGGTGGTACCACGAGAGAGCCAGATGGGCGGCAACGCCGCCTGGAAACTCCAGATGCGCGTGCAGCGTATCGGCGACATCGGCTCGCAGGTGATATCCCGCGGCGGCCGAGACCACCCGCGGCTCGCCCTCGGCCAACGCACGGAGCATGGACACGTCGTGCGGGGCGAGGCTCCAGACCACGTCCTCGTCGTTCCCCCGGATGCGTCCGAGGTTCATCCGGCTTGCCTGGAGCGAGAGGAGCCGGCCCAGCCGTCCCGACCGCACCAGCTCCCGAACCTTGAGAAAGGCCGGGTGGTACTGGAGGATGTGGCCGACCATCAGACGGCGGTCGACCTCTGCCGCGAGCGCGCAGAGCGCGCGGACCTCCTCGGACGCGAGGGCGATCGCCTTTTCGACATAGACGTGCTTGCCGGCCCTCAGCGCCTGTGCCGCCAACACCGGGTGATGCAGGGGCGGCGTGGCAATCACCAGGGCCTGTATTCCAGGATCGGCAAGGGCCTCCTCGACGCTCACGACGGGGACGCCGTACGACCGCGCGACCGCGTCGGCATTGCGTCTGTTGACGAGACCGGCAAGAGCCCCGAGTTCGGCAAGGTTGCGGATGAGGTTGCGGCCCCAAGGTCCGCAGCCGACCGCAACGACTCGCGGCTCACGGCGGGTATGTTCCTTCGGATCCATCTGGCAGCCTCCCGCTCAAGAACCGTCGGTCGTGGCAACAGGGTGTCGCCGAGCCGTTCTGCCCGACCGCGCCTGCTCTTGCCAAGGAGCCTCTCGGTCGGGACACGTCCGTCGTCCTGCAGCGTTGTTCCACCTCCGACCCGCCGCCGTATCGGTCGGTCCGGATACGACGATGAGTGAACGACTCCGGAGGCGGCGCACCAAAGGAAGCTTGTCCCATCCGGCCCACCCGCTCCGCCAGCCAGGGTTGGCGCGTCCTCGTGAATCCGTGACTGGCGAGCGAACGGGAAGGTCGGGTGAGCCCGGACGACCGAGGTCCGCCCCCCCTTGCGCCGCGGGCAGAGTTTCATCTACGAGACGATGGACGCCCAAGAACGGCCAGAGCATAACCCTGCGCTGAATCGCGCGGCCCGGAAGGCGGACCGAACTGGACGAGCACCCTTCCGCTCTCCCGATCGAGAGATTATAGCGCCTTGGCGGGAGCGGGAGCGACATGACACACCTTCAACGTTCGAGAGACATCGCCGTTCGCAGCGTACGGGTGGCCGTAGTCGGATGCGGCTACTGGGGCAAGAACCTCGTCCGTAATTTCGCGGAGCTTGGCGCCCTCGAGGCTCTGGTCGACGTGCACCAGCCGAACGTGGACGCGCTGATCGCAAGGCACGGCGGTCGGTCCTGCAGTTTCGAGGCGGCGCTCGCGGATCCGGGAATCGAAGCGGTCGTGATCGCGACTCCGGCCGCGCTGCACCACTCCCTCGCCAAACAGGCGCTGCAGGCCGGGAAGCATATCTTCGTCGAGAAGCCTCTGGCGCTCGAGCTCTCGGAAGCCAACGAACTTTGCGCGCTCGCGGAACGCCTCGACCGCAGGCTCATGGTGGGCCACCTGCTCCAATATCACCCCGTCTTCCTGGAATTGAAGAGGCTGGTGAGCGACGGGCACCTCGGCCGCCTCCAATATGTCTATTCGAACCGGTTGAATCTCGGGAAGGTTCGCCGCGAAGAGGACATCCTGTGGTCGTTCGCGCCCCACGATCTGTCCATGATCCTGTCGATCGTCGGGAGCGAGCCCGAGAAAGTGGAGGCGGTGGGCGGCTACTACCTCGACGAGTCGATCGCCGACGTCACCACGACCCACCTCGCCTTCCCGGGCGGCGAGCGCGCGCACGTCTTCGTCTCGTGGCTGCACCCTTTCAAGGAGCAGAAGCTCGTCGTCGTCGGCTCCGACGCGATGGCGGTCTTCGACGACGGCGAAGCATGGGACCGCAAGCTCCTCCTCTACCCGCACACGGTCGAGTGGAAGGACAGCATTCCGGTGCCCACCAAGGCCGATGCCGTGCCGATTTCGGTTCCTCAGGAGGAGCCGCTGAGGCAGGAGTGTCGGCACTTTCTCGATTGCGTGCGGACAGGCGAGACTCCGCGTACCGACGGACACGAGGGGCTTCGCGTGCTCTCGGTGCTCGCGCGCGCGTCCGAGTCGCTTCGGGCATCCGGCGGGGCGCCGGCCGCCGCCGCGCAGGGGGCCGCCGCGAAGCGGCCGCCGCTCAGGATCCTGCGGGCGTGACGTTTCAATGGTCGATGTGGACGCGATCGAGCCCGCCTTCGGCGCCGCCGGCGTGCTGGTTGCCAGGGACGCCGAGCCTAACATCCCCAGGGGCCCAGGTCGCGAGGGTGGATCGGCTGCATGCGACCATGCGGGCATCACGCTCCGGCGGTTCTCGTGTGCTTCGCGGCCGGACGTTCCCAGACCGGATTGAGGAGATCGCGTGATCCCGGACCCGATGCCATTCATCGACCTTGCGGCCCAACGGCGACGGCTGGGAACCGCCATCGACGAGGCGGTGCTGCGGGTCGTCAATCATGGCGGCTACATCATGGGCCCGGAGGTGGGAAGGCTCGAGTCCGAACTGTCGGCCTTCTGCGGCGCCAAGCACGTCTTGTCCTGCTCGAGCGGCACGGATGCGCTTGCGATGGTCCTGATGGCCAAAGGCGTGAAACCCGGCAACGCGATCCTCTGCCCCTCCTTCACCTTTGCGGCGACCGCGGAGGTGGTCGCGTGGACCGGCGCCACGCCGATCTTCGTGGACGTCCGCGAGGACACCTTCAATGTCGATGTGTCCAGCCTCGAAGCCGGTCTCAGAACCGCCCGGGACCTACGCCTCGACGCGGTGGGCGTGATTCCGGTCGATCTTTTCGGTCAGCCGGCGGACTATGACGCCATCGAGGCGTTCTGCGCTCGTGAAGGGCTATGGATGCTGAGCGATGCGGCCCAGAGCTTCGGCGCCTCGTACAAAGGCCGGAAGGTCGGCGTGATCGGTCTTGCCACGGCGACGAGCTTCTTCCCCGCCAAACCTCTCGGCTGCTACGGCGATGGGGGTGCTGTTTTCACCGACGACGACGATCTTGCCGCCGTCATGCGTTCGATCCGGATCCATGGCCAGGGATCCGATAAGTACGACAACGTCCGGATCGGCATGAACGGTCGCCTGGACACGATGCAGGCTGCGATTCTCCTCGAGAAGCTCAAGATCTTCGGCGACGAGCTCGTGGCCCGGGAGCGGGTGGCGAAGCGCTACAATGCGCTCCTTCGGGACGTCGCCCAGGTGCCGGAAGTCCCGGAAGGCCTGACCTCGGCCTGGGCGCAGTACACGCTGCGCGTCGCGGGCTTCGATCAGCGCGAGCGGTTCGTGGCCGACCTCAGAGCCGTCGGCATTCCGACCGCGCTCTACTATCCCAAGCCCCTGCACAAGCAATCCGCCTACAGGAGCTACCCCGTGGCCGGCAACGGCCTCCCGGTCGCCGAGCGGCTCAGCGCCGAGGTCGTGAGCCTGCCCATGCATCCCTACCTCACGGAGGACGTGCAGGACCGGGTCGTGGCGGCCGTGAAGGACACGCTCTTGACCCGGCGCATGGTAGCGGCTGGGTGACGACCACCTGCCGCGAACATACCCTCGCAAGCGCGCCAGCCCGCGTGATCGCGCGCGTGCCCTCCGTTGCCGCGATGATATCGGCCGAGCGGTGGACCCTGGCGCAGTCGTGCGGTCAGGTGTTCCTATGCTCGCCGAGGCCCTGCCTCGCCCGCCCGCAGGGGGAGCGATGGGCGCCGGGGTCTTGAAGGAGGCTGCCGGTCTAGAGCTGCACGACCTTCCCCGTCCGCACCGCTCGGTCGGCCGCAAGAACGATGCCGAGGCTTCTCACCGCGTCGTCCATGTGCGTGGAAAGGTCGAGGTCCTCGTCGATCGCTTGCAGCAGGTAGCGCTGCTCGCGCTCGCACAGGTCGTCGTGGCCGGGCTCGTCGGCCGTGTCGATCCGCTCGTCGGCCTTGGCAAGCGAGCCGTCGGCCCCGAGCGCGCCGTGATGGAGCAGGATCTGGTTCGTCTTCGTATGCGCGTCGATGTCGGAGGACTTGAGGCCTGAACCGGCCGTTTCCGCCATCACGATGCTGACGCTGCCCTTCGGCCCGATCACATCCTTCACGAAATAGGCCTGCTCGCTCATCATCGGCCCCCAGCCCGCCTCGTACCAGCCGACCGAGCCGTCCTCGAAGGTCACGTGGAGGTGGCCGTAGTTGTACATGCCCTGGGGAATGTCGTCGGTCAGCCGTGCGCCGACGGCGTGGACGAGCACGGGCTTCGCGCGGGTGATCTGGCACATGACGTCCACGTAATGGACGCCGCAATCGACGATCGGCGACAGGGACTGCAGGAGGCGCTTGTGCGCCTCCCAGGCCGCGCCGCTCGATTGCTGGTTGAGGTTCATGCGGAAGACGAGCGGTGTGCCGAGCGTCCGCGCGAGCGCGATGAAGCGCGTCCAGGAGGGATGGTGGCGCAGGATGTAGCCGACCACGAGCTTCCGGTTCGTTCGGCGGGCCGTTTCGACGACGCGCTCCGCATCGGCGAGCGTGTCGGCGAGGGGCTTCTCCACGAACACGTGCGCCCCCGCCTCCATGGCGCGGATCGCGTAGTCCGCATGGGTGTCGGACCAGGTGTTGATCGAGACGACATCGGGCTTCAGCGCCGCCAGCGCCTCGTCATAGCGCGCGAAGGCTTGCGTGCCCTGAAGGGCCGGCGGGAGCTTTCGGTCGGCGATCCCTCGCTCGCACACGCCCACCACCTCGAAACCTTCGATACGCGTATAGGCGCGGGCATGAGACATGCCCATGTTGCCGAGCCCGACCACGAGCACCCTCTTCGTCATCTCGATCCGGCTCCCTCGATGGTGTCTGCGCTGAGTTCATTCGACTGCAGGCGGTCACCGTCGTAAAGCTTGGGTGACCGGAGACGTTCCGCCGCGCCGCCTGCGAGCATGATCGCGCCGTCGAGCGCATCGGCCATGGGGCTCGCGAGGAGGGCCAGGAGGCGCCCGTCGAGCCAGGGCTTCAGGGGCTCCGCAAGCCCGCCGAAGAGACAGAGCCGCGGCGCGCCGAGATCGACGAGGCGTTGAGCGATTCGCCCGATCGCCGTGCCGGCCCTCGAGACGAGATCGGTCGCGAGCGGATCGCCCGCCCGCGCATGTTCGAGGACGAGCGGCGCGAAATCCGCGTAATCGGCCGGGCGCGCCATGTTCGACCAATCGACGATCGACTCCGGGTCGCCGCCGAAGCGGTCGAGCACGGCGGCGGCAAGGGCCGTCATGGGCGCGCGCCCGTCCTGGGCCCAGATCGCCCGACGCAGGAGCTCGCGCCCCATCTCGGCCCCGCTGCCGTCGTCGGAGATCTGGAAGCCGCGCCCGCCGATATGGATCGGCCGGCCCTTCAGAAAGCCGTAACCCACGGAGCCCGTGCCGACGATGACGACAGCCCCCTCGCGACCCCCGAACGCGCCGAGCCAGGCGATGTGCGCGTCCGTCTCGACCGCGACGCTGCCGAAGGGAGAGGCGTGGGCGAGAAGCGCCGCAACGGCTTGCGGCTGCGCGGCGCCCGCCAGCCCGAGGCCTGCCCGGCTGCGCCGAAGCGCGTCCTCGGGCAACCCCGCTGCTGCGAGCGCCGCGCGGCAAGCGGCGAGAATCGAGGCCCAGGCGAGATCGGGCCCGCGCCGGATATTGGCGGGGCCGCCGGTGCCCTCGCCGACGAGGCGGCCGTCCCGGTCGCGAATGCGCGCACGGCATCGGGTGCCGCCGCCGTCGACCCCGATGAGGAGGGGCTCGGTCATCATCTCGTCGATCCATCGAGTCCTGTTCGGCGCGCACCATGCCAAGCCGAAGCGTCCACGTGAAGAGTGCAATCCCGCCGGTCGGAGCGCCGGGACGGTGCTTGCCGACCCCCGCCTTCGGCGATACCGTAAATCACGATCGGCTTCGTGCGAGAGAACGAGAAGCAACGGATGCGCGGCTCAAAGCCTGTCGAGGGGGCGGAGGATAAACCCCGGACCATCTCAAGGGACCATGCCCCGGAACGGCGCGGCGAAGGAGGAAGACGGATGATGACTGCTCCCACTCGGATCTGGATGCGCAAGGCGGGCTCCCTGCTCGCCGGAGCGTCCCTCATGCTCGCCGCGCTGCAGGGCGCGGCCTCGGCCCAGACGCTCACGATCGAGAGCTGGCGCAACGACGACGCCGACGTCTGGAACGACAAGATCATCCCCGCCTTCAACAAGAGGCACCCCAACATCAAGGTGCAGTTCAAGGCCGACCCGCCGACCGAATACAACGCGGCGGTGAACGCCCGGCTCGCCGGCGGCACCGCGGGCGATTTCATCACCTGCCGACCCTTCGACACCTCCCTCGACCTCTACAAAAGGGGCCTCCTTCTGTCGGTCAACGACGTGAAGGGCATGGAGAACTTCTCGAGCGTGGCGAAGAGCGCTTGGACGACGGATGACGGCAAGGACACGTTCTGCGTTCCGATGGCGTCGGTGATCCACGGTTTCATCTACAACAAGAAGATCTTCGACGAACTGAAGCTGACGCCCCCGAAGACGACCGCCGAGTTCAAGGCGGTGCTCGACAAGATCAAGGCAGACGGCAAGTACACGCCCATCGCGATGGGCACCGCCGACCAGTGGGAAGCCGCGACCATGGGCTTCCAGAATATCGGCGTGAACTACTGGAAGGGCGAAGAAGGCCGCAAGGCGCTGATCGAAGGGAAGCAAAAGTTCACGGACGAGCCCTATGTGAAGGCTTTCGCGGAACTCGCGAGCTGGGCGCCGTACATGGGCCGCGGCTACCAGGCGCAGAAGTATCCGGACACGCAAAATCTCTTTGCGCTCGGCCGGGCGGTCATCTATCCGGCGGGCTCTTGGGACATTCCGATCTTCCGCCAGCAGGCCGATTTCGAGTTCGACGCCTTCCCGCCCCCGGTGCCGGAGGGATCGTCGAAGTGCTACATCAGCGATCACACGGATATCGCGATCGGCATCAACGCCAAGTCGAAGAACGTCGAAGCCGCGAAGACCTTCCTGGCGTGGGTCGCCTCGCCGGAATTTGCGGAGATCTACGCCAACGAGCTGCCGGGCTTCTTCCCGCTCTCGAACGCGAAGGTGAACGTCAAGGATCCGGTCGCGGCGAAGTTCGCGAGCTGGCGCGGCACCTGCGAGAGCTCGATCCGAAACTCGTACCATATCCTCGGCCGGGGCACGCCGAACCTCGAAGACGAGCTGTGGAACGTGAGCGCGCAGGTGCTCAACGGCACCATGAAGCCCGAGGAGGCGGCGAAGAAAGTCCAGGACGGCCTCGCCTCCTGGTATCCGCCGCAGAAATAGCCCCGCCGGGGCGGCGGACGCCGCCGCCCTCGCTTCTCCCTAACCCAACGGAAGCCGATGTCGACGAGCGCGGTCGTGACCAGTGAGCAGGTGGCGACGGCGGCGCCGGCGGCGCGCTTTCGGCTCCACATCGCGGTTTTTCTCGCGCCGGCGATGGCGATCTACACGGTTTTCTGCATCTACCCGCTGATCGACACCATTCGGCTCAGTCTCTACGGAAGCGACGCCAGCGGGACCTTGCACTTCGTCGGGCTGGACAATTTCCGCACGCTCCTCGGCAACCCGAACTGGTCCGGCCGGTTCTGGAACGCACTGCGCAACAACGTGGTGTTCTTCCTCATCCACATGGTGGTGCAGAATGGCATCGGGCTCGGCCTTGCCATGCTCCTGAGCCTGCCGGGCCTTGCAGGCGGGAGCCTATACCGCACGCTCCTTTTCTTGCCCACGATGCTCTCGGTGGTCATCATCGGCTTTATCTGGCAGCTCATGCTCAACCCGCTCTGGGGCATCGCCGAGACGATCATGGGCGCGGTGGGCCTCGGCGACTTCTTCGGCCCCTTCCTGGGTCAGGAGAGTACGGCCCTCGTGACGATCTCGCTGATCTCCGTCTGGCAGTTCGTCGGCATCCCGATGATGTTGATCTACGCGGCGCTCCTCAACATCCCGGACGACCTCATAGACGCCGCCACGGTCGACGGCGCGGGCCCGTTCGCCATCTTCTGGTACATCAAGCTGCGGCTTATTCTGCCGACGCTCGGCGTCGTGTCGATCCTCACCTTCGTGGCGAACTTCAACGCCTTCGATCTCATCTTCGCCGTCAAGGGCGCGCTCGCCGGTCCGAACTTCTCCACGGACATCCTCGGCACGTTCTTCTATCGCACGTTCTTCGGTTTTCAGCTCCAGGTGGGTAGCCCCACGATGGGCGCGACGGTGGCGACCGCCATGCTGGTCATCATTCTCATCGGCGTCCTCGTCTACCTGTTCGGCGTGCAGCGGCGGCTCCAGCGGCATGCCTTCTGAGCGCCGCATGCCCCTGCCTCGCGCCCGCCCCGGCCGCCTCGCGGTTCACGTCGTGCTGCTCCTCTACACGGCGCTCGCCATCGGGCCGATCATCCTCGTCCTGATCAATGCCTTCAAGACCCGGCGCGCCATCTTCGCCGACCCGCTGAGCTTCCCCGACGCGCGCACCTTCACGACGATCGGCTTCGACCAGGTGTTCTCGAGGTCCGACTTCGGACTGTATTTCCTCAACAGTCTCACGGTCACGCTGGTGTCGCTCGCGCTGACCGTTCTCATCGGCGCCATGGCGGCCTGGGCGCTTTCGGAATATCGGTTCAGGGGCAACACCATCCTGGCGCTCTACTTTGCGCTCGGCATCATGGTGCCGATTCGCCTCGGCAGCGTCAGCATTCTGCGCCTGATGGTCGATCTCGATCTCGTCAACACGCTGACGGCTCTCATCCTCGTCTATGTCGCTCAGGGTCTGCCTCTCGCCATCCTTATCCTTGGCGAGTTCATCCAGCAGATCCCGCGCGACCTCAGCGATGCGGCACGGTGCGACGGAGTCAGCGAGTACCGAATATTCGGCAGCATCGTCCTTCCCCTGATACGACCCGCCATCGCGACGGTTGCCGTCTTCACCATGGTGCCGATCTGGAACGATCTTTGGTTCCCCCTGATCCTCGCGCCGGGGAGCGAGACGCGGACCTTGACGCTTGGCGTACAGCAGTTCATCGGCCAGTACATCACGGACTGGAATGCGGTGCTCGCTTCACTGTCTCTCGCCATTGCACCGGTGCTCGTCCTTTATCTCCTCTTTTCTCGTTACCTGGTCCGCGGGCTGACTGCTGGAGGGATCAAGTAGCACGTCCAGCTCCAACGTATGCCGGTGATGATCGAGCGGTCTTCGAGAGGCCGATCCACGCGGCGCCCGCTCGACCGCAGCCATCCGATCGACCGAGCGTCAGTCCGTGGCCCGGTGGAGCTGGGCGCCGCGGGCGCCGAGCCGCTGCAGGTTGTTGCGCGTCAGGTAATCCAGGAAGCCGCTCGGCTTGATCACGAGCTCCGACGGCAGGTCGGCGGCAAGTCCGAGCCGTGCCGCGATCTGCGCCACGAAGACGACGCAGTTCTGGCTCCACAGCTCGTAGGACGGCTGCGGCAGGCGCCGCCACCTCTCCGCCACCGCGATGACGCCCGCCACCTGCGCGCTTGAGAGCGGCATCGAGAAATGGGGCGTGCTGTGGGCGATATAGTCCGGCTGCACGAGTTCGAGCACGCCGGTCACCGGACCGGACAGGACGTGCGGACCAGCATGCGGGGTGGTGAACCCGTAACTCAGGTCGACGGACCTGCCGGAGCGGTCGTCGACGCCGCGCAGGGTGACGAAGGCGTGCGGAAAATACAGGCCGTTGCCGTCATGCGAGTAGAACGTGATCCGGACGACGGCCAAGGCCGGGCTCGGCGAAAGTGCGACAATCGCTCCGATAAGGACGCCGACAATGGCTGAAAGGGCCGGCTTCATCCAAAGGCGCATCGCCCATCCCCAATTCGCTGCGAGGGAGGAAGTTAGCGCACCAAAGCCGCGCTTCCAAATTCAGCTGGACGAGCGGCGCGTTCGAACCGATCCGGCGAAGCGCCGGATGGACTTGAGCAGGACTCGCTGGATGCGCGGCGCGAGGCCGCCGAGGCCTAAATCAGGAGCCCGGAGAGTTGGGCCTTGGACGCAGACCGCGCGACTTGCTCGTGAGGAGAACGGGATCTAGGAGCCGCTGTCCGCCGCGGAGCCTCGCCTGGGCCGGCGGACGGCTCGCACCTTCCCGCTGCTTCCGCCTCCGCAGAAGAACCGATCACCGCCATCGGACTCGAGCCCCGACACGCCTACTCCAGGCGGCATCTTGAGGGTCTCCAGGACCTCTCCCGTTCGAGGATCGACCCGCCGCACATCGCTCTCGTCGCCGTCCG
Organism: uncultured Alphaproteobacteria bacterium; assembly: GCA_963800985.1. Classification (GTDB taxonomy): domain Bacteria; phylum Pseudomonadota; class Alphaproteobacteria; order Rhizobiales; family Beijerinckiaceae; genus Microvirga. Next base: position 102,731 of record CAWDDI010000034.1, read on the forward strand.
AGGTGCCGTGCCAGAGCTCGCCGTCGATCCAGGTGACGCCGGTGACGAAGCGCCTGGACTCGATGGTGCGAAGGATCGCCCCTGTTTGGGGGTCGACTTGGTGGATCTTCCGGTCGCGATACTGCCCCACCCAGAGCGTCCCTTCGGCCCACGCGAGCCCCGAGTCACCGCCGCCGCCGGGCGCCGGGAGGGTGGCGAGAACTCGGCCGGTCGTCGGATCGATCTTCTGGATGCGGTCCTCGGCGAGCTGAAACAGGTGCTGGCCGTCGAATGCCGTTCCCGCATGCGCGGCGACATCGATCGAGCGCACCGCCTTCCCGCTCGCAGGATCGAAGGCGTTCAGCTTGTCGCCGGACGCAAACCAGACGTGCCGGCCGTCGAACGTGACTCCATGCACCTGGTCGGCGCCCGGAAAGGGTCCATACTCGCGGAGGATTTCGGCCGATGATCGTTTCATGCATCCATCCTAGCCACTCGGCAGGGCAGCCGGGAGTAACAACGTCGTCGTGAATCCCGGCACGGGCGGGGACGTCCAACGACGCGCTCGTCCGCGACCGAACGACTGCACCTTGCCGGCCGCCGCAAGCGAGTCGAGCGCTCGCTGCACGGTGCGCTGGCTGACGCCAAGCGCGATCGCCAGCGCCGAGCTCGACCACGACTCACCGTCAGCGACGAGGGCGAGCACCGCTGCGTGCTGCTCTTCGACGGGCCGCGCCAGCACGACGACCTCGCGTGCGTGGCGCGGTGCCAGCGCAAACCCTCGCTTGGTCGCGCTCACGTGGGCCAGGGTCCGAAGCTCCGCGCGAAGCCGCCCGAGCTCGACCCGTAACCGCGAGCGATGCGATTCATCGGCGAGCTTCGCTCCGAATGCCCGCGCAACGAGAATGTCCCTCGCCACGTCCCCGGGCCAGGCCTCGCCGAGCGCACGGGCAAGCGCGAACAAGACTGGACGCCTCGCGAGCGAAACCGCCGTGCGCTGGTCACGCACGACGTGACGGCACGCGTCGACGACGAGCGCTTCCGACGCCTGCAAGGCCTCGACCTCCTCAAGCAGGAGGAGGCGCTCCTCGCCGCTGGCAATCAGTCGTGCCGCGGGCGTGTTCAGGACGAGAGATGCGCGTTCGACCTCCACGGTCAGCCCGAGAATACGGGCATGGCGCGCGGCGCGCTCGGCCCGAGCGAGCGCAGCGCGCGCCGCCTTCGCCCGCAGGCGTCGCATTGCAATCCCCGCAACCAGCAGTTCGTGGGCGGTCCTCAACGCGGGCGGGAACGGCGCGGGGTCGAGGCCGGCGAGACTCCCCTCGGCCTCGTCGAGGCGCCCGATCAGGAGCAGGCGCCGGACCTCGAGATAGCGCGCATGCGCGGCGTTCACGCGGTCCCCATGCCGTTCGAGCGTCGCCCGCGCTGCGTCGAGCGCCTTGGCCGGCCAGCCCAGGTCGCGCGACACGAGCGCGATCTCGGCCTCGGCCACGACGCACCTTGCGCGGGCCACGGCCTCTTTCGGGCCGAAGGCGCGCGCCGCACGTCGCACGAGAGCCCTCGCGCGTACGAGATCGCCGAGCTGCGCCATCGCGATGCCTCGAAGCGCGAGCGCAGGCGCATCGTCGCGCAAGGCGACCTGGTTCAGTGCGCCCAGGGGATCACCCGCCGCGAGCGCACGCGCCGCGGCCGTGATCAGCGAGTCCATCTGAATCCCGCCACACTTGTCACTCCCACCCTCCGAGACCCAGGCGTAAAGCTAGCTCACGACCAACAACGAAGGATCGGCGGCGATCGCGTCGCGCTTGTCCCGAAGATCCAGGAACTCGTCCCATTCGGAGGTTTGCAACGACCATGACTAACTCACCTAAGAACGACCCGAAAGGCGGACGGCTCGCGATGCACGCGCCGCCGATCGTTTCACCGCAGGCCTGGGAGGCCGCGCGCCAGCAGTTGCTCGTGAAGGAGAAGGCCCTGACCCGTGCCCGTGACGCACTGGCCGCCGAACGTCGACGGATGCCGTGGATGGCCGTGGAGAAGCCGTACGCCTTCGAGGGGCCCGAGGGCATGGCGAGCCTGCTCGACCTGTTCGAGGGCCGCCGCCAGTTGATCGTCTATCGCGCCTTCTTCGAGCCCGGGGTGTTCGGCTGGCCCGATCACGCCTGCCGCGGCTGCTCCATGGTGGCCGACCAGGTCGCCCACGTGGCCCATCTGAATGCCCGCGACACCACCCTTGCATTCGTCTCGCGGGCGCCGCAGGCCGACATCGCGCGCCTGAAGGCCCGGATGGGCTGGGAGATGCCGTGGTTCACCGTCACGGACAGCTTCGACGTCGATTTCGGCGTGGACGAGTGGCACGGCACGAACGTGTTCTTCCGCGACGGCGAGCGCGTGTTTCGCACCTACTTCATCAACAACCGCGGCGACGAGGCGATGGGGAGCACCTGGAGCTACCTCGACATCACGCCGCTCGGCCGCCAGGAGGTGTGGGAGGACTCGCCGGAAGGCTACCCCCAGACCCCGCCGTACAAGTGGTGGAACTGGCATGACAACTACGCCGCTGACGCGGCGCCCGACCCGAAGTGGGTCGAGGTGTCGGACGCCGGAGAGGCGGCGTTCCGAACCCTCGACGAAGGCGCGAAGGCATGAGCGAGGCCTGTTCCGCCCGACCCGACGGCGGCTCGACGCGCGGGGGCGCCGCCGCTTTCCGGGCCGCCGAGTGGCTAAGCCTGGCGGCCGCGCCGACCTTCGCGATCATGGCGCTCCAGACCGGCGTTCTCGGTGGACGTCCGGCGGATATGCTCTGCTCGGCGGCCCATCCGTGGCCGCTGGACGGAATGGTCCCGATGTACTTGCTCATGAGCGCGTTCCATTCATCGCCTTGGCTGAAGCTGATGTCCGGCCGAGGACGCGCTATCCGCCGGTCCTGATCCGCCACCGGCGGCGACGGAGGGCTCGATGATAAGCCGAGATCACAGCCTCGTCGCTGACCTGAGTTGATGGGAGAACAGGCTCAAGGACCGGGCAGTGCCGTCGAGAGTTCGTCGGCTCGAACCGCACGGCTCAAAGCCGCGATGCGTCGACAGCGGGACCTGCGAGAGGGGACCAGCAAGCGGAACTCCCGAACTCCGCAGTGGGCCGAGAAAGCGGCGTGTCGTGCTCGTGCTGAGCTTCCCGTCATGCCCAGGGCGACATGCTCAATTCATCGGGCACCGGGAACGCCATCGCAAGCCGTCCACATCCACCCGTCCCGCATGCCCGCAACCCACCTCCCGGCAGTGCGCCGCGACGGATCGAACGCCGCCCACGCCGGAATGATGGGCCGCCGGCGGCGCACTACTTGTAGAAAAAGTGCGAGGCGGCGTGGACGTCCGGGATCAGCCCCCTCGCGCGCACCTCAGCGTCGTGCGCATCGCGACCCTTTACCCTCTTCGTCACCAATTGGAAGTGCGTGACCGTGGGAGGCAGCGCCGACCACGGGATGTCCAGGCGGCTGTCGTACGCCCACAGGCTTTTCAGCGCGGGAAGCGACGAGAGGCCCTTGATCGTGTGGAGCGCGGGAACACTGTACAAGCGCATGTGCTCGAGCGCCGCATTGGAAGACCCGACGTGCAATTCGGCGATCCTCGGCTGATCGCTCAGCTGGAGCCGCCGCAGGCGGGGGAAGCGTTGAAGGTCGCCAAGATCTTCAAGCAAGCGGACTTCGAAGAACGATAGATCCGTGAGCGCCGGGAGTGGCCCGATGGCACAGATCGAGGTCGTTTTTCCGAGGACGAATTTCAGCGTCTCGAGCGAGGCGAGTCGATTGATGAAGTCGAGCGAGAACTTGGGCGACGGATCGATCGCGAGTTCGGTGAGCGACGTGCAGCCACCGATCGATTCCGTGTTCTTTCCCCGGCCGAGAAGACGCAGCGTGCGAAGCGAATGCGCCTCGCCGATCGGCGAAAGATCGATCGGCGGCGTGATGGTTCCCGCCAGGGTGAAGTGTTCCAGCCGCTGAACGCCGAGGGCGGCGAGGACGTCGGGATTGTGCTTCCCCCAGGGCCCGAACAGCAAGTCCGTGAGCTTCGGCAATCTCCCGACTGCCTGCGGATTGTGAACCTGCTTCATCCCGTCGATCGAAAGGCAGCGGATTTCATCCAAATGGTCGAGCACCGACGCGTCGAACCCCACCTCGAAATGGTCGAAGAAGCGAACTCTCAGACCATCGCCGAGCTCGGCGCATGCCCGCTGGATCAGGTGCAGATACTCGCTTCGGCTGACCACCTCGTCGACGACTTCCTCGACGCCATCGCCGCGCTTTTCGAAACGCCCGATCGGAACGCGTTCGGGAATCGGCCGACGAATTTGCAATGTCTGAACCGCAACTTCACCCTTCGGGTAAAGCGCGCGCGGGTCGGGGAAGGTCTCATGCATGGGCGGTTGAATCCCATCCGTTACGCGCTGGGTAGGCCGGCTCAGGTGTCGCAACCACTCGACCGGTCGCTCCCTTCTGCGACTCGACGAAGGCTTTCGAAGGAGACGATCCCGAGCCGCCCTCCGCTCAGCTGCATTCATAGAGGTCCAGAACCGCTCAGTACGACATGAACAGCGGCACTGGGCTCAGCTTGAGTAGAGACTGGGTCACGCCGCCGAAGACCATCTCGCGAAGGCGCGAGTGTACGTAACCGCCCATCACGATCATGTCGGCGCTGTAGAGCGCAGCGTGGTCTCGCAGCGTCTGGGCGACGTCCCCATTGCGGGCACGGATGGCGTTCACTGCGACGTTCACTCCGTGGCGCGCGAGGTGGCGCGCGAGATCGGCTCCGTCCACGTTGTCCGCCAGGTCCTTCTCGCCCGTGACTGCAACCACCTCGACGGCTTCTGCCGCGCGCATGAACGGCAGGGCATCATGCGCGGCTCGAGCAGCCCTCGCGCTCCCGTCCCAGGCGACGATGATCCGCCTCGCGCTGAACGTCGTCCGGGACGGCGGAACGATAAGGACGGGACGGCCGCTATCCAGGAGAAGGGCGTCGAATAGACCACGGTCCACGTTAAGGGCCTCTTCCTCGGCGTCGAGGATCGAGAGATCGTGAACGCGAGCTTGGGCTCGGAAGGAGGCGATCAGGTCGGGATAGGCGAGGTGCGGCGATTGTGTGGAGCAGACCACACCCGCCGCTGCGGCGTCGGCCGCCGCGCTCCGGGCGGCCGCCTCGGCAAGGGCTTGCAGACGCTGGTTTTCGGTGTGCACCAGACCGGCTGCGAAATCGCTGACCCAGGCGCTGCTGAGCGCAATGTGGACGGATGCGGCTTGAACCGTGACGTGGGCACCGGCCCGTTTGCCCAACGAGAGACCATAAGCCAGCGCGGAAGAGGCCTCTTCGGGACCGATCTCCTTGATGAGGCCGATCAATACGCTCTTGATGTTCTGAACCATGGAGTCCTCCCGGGTCTGCCCACGAGCCCGAACGTCGGCGATTCAGCCGTCGTGAGAAGGTCATCGCGCTAATCGACGATGTGGTAGCCACCGTCGACATAAAGGGTTTCGCCGGTGATCAGGCGCGCCGCATCATGCGCGAGGAATGCCGTCGCAACGCCCACATCGTCGATCGAGACCAGGTGTCGAGCAGGCGCCTTTCCGCGGGCCTTGTCGAGCAACTTGTCGAATTCGGTGATCCCGGATGCCGCGCGAGTCGCGAGCGGCCCGGGAGAAATGGCGTGCACGCGGATGCCCTTCGGCCCAAGCTCGGCCGCGAGGTAGCGCACGGCGCTCTCCAGCGCTGCCTTGGCGACCCCCATGATGTTGTAGTTGCTGACGACCCGTTGGCTCCCGTAATACGTCATCGTGAAGAGCGACCCACCCTTGGTCATCAGCGGTTCGGCGAGATGGGCCATGCGGATGAAACTCCAGCAGGACACGTCCATGGTGGCGAGGAACCCGTCGCGGGACACGTCTGCGACTCGGCCCTGAAGCGTCTCCTTTGGCGAAAACGCGATCGAATGCACCACAAAGTCGAGCGCACCCCACTCCGCGCCGATGCGTTCGAACACGCTCTCCATCTGCCCGGGTCGACCGACGTCGAGCGGCATCACGATTTTAGCCTCGAGCGCGTCGGCGAGCGGTTGAACGTACTTCTTCGCCTTATCGTTGAGATAGGTCACGGCCAGATCGGTTCCGAGCGCCCGGAATGCTCGGGCGCATCCCCACGCGATCGAGTTCTCGTTCGCAATGCCGACGATGAGGCCCCGCTTACCGGCCAGGAGCTTCGCCTTCGCGGCCGGGATGAGCGGCGACCGCCTCGGAAGCTCGGACTTGATCGGCTCACCCTTAAGGAACCGCTCGGCAAGGGCACTGAGATCGCTGAAGGCCTGCCGGGTGTCCTTGGCGTCGTCGATGCGCGCGATCTCCCGGCCGTCGACCGTGAAGCGCCCCTCGCCCCACGGGGCGACGTCGATGATATATCGGCTGTCGCCGACAACGGCGACGAACTCCTGAATGGTCGCCCCCTTTCCGACCGGAAAGTCCTCGTTCGTCGTCCAAGCGAGCGTCCGCTGGACCAAGGTTGCGGAGGATCGACTTTCCCCATCGTCGAAGCTGGTCATCCCAAATTCTCCGATTGCCGGCGTCCAAAGCGTTGTGCGGGGTGCACTACGTAGCCTTTATTAAAGCCAGGCTCCCCTTGAACTCTTCCAATCGTGCGATGGCGATATCGGCCTGGATCCGAGCTGCCTGATCCCTCGATGCATCGCGGGTCATCTCGAGCTGCAGGATTTCTTCGTCGAGGAATTCGGTTGTCACTTCCTCAACTGTCGCCACACGTTCCGCCAAGATCGTAACGGTCGACCCGGTGACCTCCACCATGCCGCCGCGGACGAACGCGCGGCGAGCTTTGCCTTCGGTGTCCCGTGCCAACACGACTCCCGGGTTGAGCATCGTCACCAGCGGCGCGTGCCCGGGGAGGATGGTCATGTCACCCTCCACCCCAGGGAGCAGGATGGATTCCACCTCACCCGAGAACACGAGACGCTCCGGTGAGATGAGCTCGGCATACATCGGCATTGGTGTCTTCTCGCTCTCTGCCTCAGATCGGCGTGACTCTCTTTAAGCGCAGGCTAGAATAGCATATCCAGCCGCCGCGTTCCTCAGAATACCATCACGCCCGCCCGACCATGCGTCTTCCCGCGAAGGGTCGGCGAACGGCCGGACGTCCTTCACTACGGGTGCATTCTATCCTCATCTGCCGCGTCGAAATCGCGCCGGCTGTGGCCGCCCGCCGGAGGCATCTCGTCACCCCTCCGAGCACGCCAAAGGATCAGACGAGCCACGCCGGCCGTCGGACGTGCTTAAAATGTCAAGAGATTGTCACTTATGGTCAAGCAAGGCTTCTTGTTCGAGATAGAGAGAAATAGAGGGGAACCCGCGGACGCACGACTATCAACGATGTGTCAGGTTCAAGCTCGATCCGAGGAGTAAGCATGTCGCGTCGGGAAAGAGGGGCAAGGCATTCCACAGGTGCGATGAGCCGCATTTGCGAGCACGTTCGATGCTCGGCTCTTTCTTGATGGTCGTGCCACTCGTGCTCGCTGTGGTTCTGTCGTTTCTTGCGCTCGTCCCGAGGGACGTGGGCGAGTGAAATCGTCGGCGCCAAGAGACTTGCACCCCCTTAGATCAAGCGATCCGCCAGGATGGCCTCTCCACCCCGCCCGCGATTAGAGGTGTCTATGCTCAAGGTTCACCGTGCTCTTCGTTCCAGTCTGCTCGCGGCAGCGGCGACGCTCGCCTCAGTGCTGGCGTCACCCACTTCGGCCGCAAACGGTACCGTGTACTTCGAAGTCGTCAAAGCTGGGTTTATCGTCGGTGTCGGACGCGGTAGCGGAACCCTGGTCTTCAACGGTCGTCGCTATCCTCTCAGCGTAGGCGGCTTGAGCTTCGGCGCGACGATCGGAGCATCGAAGACCGAGCTCATCGGAACCGCTTACAACCTGCGCCAAGCCTCCGACATCGCGGGCACTTATACCGCCGTAGGCGCCGGGGTTGCGGTTGCCGGCGGCGGGTCGAGCATTCGGCTTCAGAACGCCAGAGGGGTGGTTCTCGACCTGCGCGGTCGCAATATCGGTCTTGAAATTTCCGCGAATGTGAGCGGAGTGGAGATCAGCCTGCGCTAAGCGCAGGCCTATCAGCAGGGGCGCTCCGTGGTGCAAGCAAAGTCGATGTGCTGGTCGCCACCACACGCAGGCGGGCCGACCGGGCGAAGATGTTCTCGGGCGCCCGGTGGCCGGCCTTGTCCTTTGCCGACATCACCGTTTCGATCCCGCCCTCGCAGCAGATCGGCTTGGATCCCGCCCTCGCACACACCGCAGATCGGCGAGGTGCAATGGCCGCGGCAGGTGTCCGGTGGCGCGGGCACCCATGTTGTAACGCCCAAGGCAAACGTGATCGAGCGCCCGCGGGCCCTCGCCTGGTTCCGACGTACCCATCAGACCGTGCCCCAGCGACGTTGTGGTCTTCATTCACGGTTTCAACAACCGCTCCGACGACGCGGTCTTCCGTTTAGCGCAGATCGTGCACGACTCCTGCGCGCCGTTGGTGTCGATCTTGTTGACTTGGCCCCCGGGGCAGCGTGCTCGCTAAAGCTACGACTGGCGGAGCGCGGCCTGTTCCCGGGGCGCCCTCGAGCGCAGGCGGAGGGCCATCGCCCGTGAATGATGTGGACATGAAGTGAGGGAGGAAAAGCGTGCTGCTCGCATCGGTGACGCCTCAAGGGGGCGCAAGAGGGACGGAGCGGCAACGGCGGGCTTTGCCGTCGGTTGGGATGCGCCGCCGAGCATCGTTGCCGCGAATTCTCCCTCCGATCTTGTGTATCGCGGGGATCGCAGCCCTTTCGGCTTCCGGCTGCACCTCGACCACCCAGGCGGTGACCGCTTCCAACACCGGTCTCGCGGCGCCCGCGGCTTTCGGACGAGAACGACTGATCGGACGCTGGGGGATCGCATCGTTTCACACCGACAAGGACCGCAAGCGCACCGAAGGGGAAGCCAGAGCGCAATGCGGCCTCCCTTATACCATTTCGAAGGGACCAACCGACGGAGTGATGATGCATGTCGCCGATGATCCGAAGCTCTACGAACTCAGGCTCAAGGGCACGACGGCAGGACGGACCTATCTCGGCTTCGAAGCGCCTGCAGGCGATCCGCAGGATCGCGAGATCCTGTCCGCAACGGACAATCTCATGACCATGCGCTTCGTCGATCCAGAGGTGCATCGGCGCTACGGAACATTCGTCTATGTGCGCTGCGGCGCCTAATGATCGATGCACCCGACGTTCACGGGAGGATGAGAATGGCACCGAGAGCGGGCCGCAGGGCTGAAGGAACGGGCACCGTGCTTGCCGCCGTCGCAGGCGTTTGGCTCAGCGCCTGCCTTCCCGAGCCGGCAATGGCCCAAGCAGGAGTCGACGCGAATCGCGCCGGAGACGCTCGACGTCGGTGACGAGCCCGGCCGGATATCGACGGAAGAGGCTGTGATCAGCGAGGGACCGTACGCCCGGCAGATCGTGTTTTTCAGATCGAGCGAGCCGGCCGGCACGTTGGTCGTCCACACGGCGGAGCGGTTCATCTACCTCGTCCAAGGAAACAATCGGGCCCTTCGCTATGGCATCGGGGTCGGACGCGAAGGCGTTCAATGGTCCGGACTGGTGCGGGTCAGCCGCAAGGCCGAGTGGCCGGACTGGCGCCCGCCGCCGGAGATGATCGCGCGCCAGCCGTATCTTCCGCGCTTCATGGCGGGCGGCCCCGGCAATCCGATGGGCGCCCGCGCGCTCTATCTCGGGTCGACGGTGTTTCGGATCCACGGAACCAATCAGCCGGAAACGATCGGTCACGCCATTTCGTCCGGCTGCTTTCGGCTTGCGAACGGCGACATCATCGATCTCTTCGACCGCGTGCCGGTCGGCACCAAAGTCGTGGTCCGTCACGGCGCAAGCCTCTGAGGCGGCCTGAAGCCGGAGTTCCTGAGCCCTATCGTGGAGATCGACGAATATGTGGAGCGCAGCCAAGGCCTATGCCCCTTCTGTCGTCGCCTGGATCGCGACCGCCCTCCTCTTGGCATCTGGTGCGCCGGTCGCGGCCGGCACCCTCGAAACCGTCAAGCAGCGCGGCGCCGTTCAGTGCGGTGTGAGCGAAGGCCTGTTCGGATTCTCCGAGCAGAACGGTCAGGGCGAATGGTCCGGATTCGACGTCGATTTCTGTCGCGCGGTGGCCGGGGCCGTCTTCGACGACCCGACAAAGGTGACCTTCGTGCCGCTGTCCGCGAGCGAGCGGTTCAATGCGCTTCGCGCCGGCCGCGTCGACCTGCTGTCCCGGAACTCGACATGGACGTTGGAACGGGAAGCGGGCCTTGGTCTCGCCTTCGCGGGCATCACCTATCACGACGGTCAGGGTTTCATGATCATGCGTGATCTCAACGCACTCTCTGCGCTCGAACTCGACCGCGCCAGGGTCTGCGTCGAGACCGGCACGACGAGCCAACTCAATCTCGCCGACTTCTTCCGTGCCAACTCGATGACTTTCGAAGAGCGGGCGTTCCCGAGCAGCTCCGAGGCCCTCGGAGCATTCCAGTCCGGTCAGTGCAACGTCCTCACGAGAGATCTGTCGGCACTCTATGCGGAGCGCCTGAAACTCAGCCGCCCGACGGACGCCGTCATTCTGCCCGACGTCATCTCGAAGGAGCCCCTCGGGCCGGTGACCCGCGCGGATGACTTCGCCTGGTTCAATGTCGTCAAATGGGTGAATTTCGCCCTCGTCAACGCGGAAGAGCTCGGCATATCGTCCGGGACCGCAGCCGAGGCCATGACGTCCCGCAAGCCCGACGTGCGCCGCTTCGTGGGCGCTGAAGGCGGCCTCGGCAAGATGCTCGGGCTCCAAGACGCATGGGCGCTAAGCGCCGTCCGCGCCGCCGGCAATTACGCCGAGATCTACGAGCGGAACCTCGGCGTCAAGTCGCGCCTCGGCATCCCCCGTGGTCTCAACCAGCTGTGGAGCATGGGCGGCGTGCTCTACGCCCCTCCATTGCGGTGACCCCACGATGGTTTTCATCCGGCCGGAATGTTCGGCCACGAAGGAAGAGCACATGCAGAAACCACCACCCGGGAATGATTATGCACCGCTGCTGTACCGGCCGGCAGTGCGCCTGCTTGTCGAGGCCTGCAACACAGGTCGCAGGTGACTTGGAAGAACTCCAAGGTTGATGATGATTAGCACTTGCGCCATGGTTTGGTTCCGCACGGATAACCGCTGTCGACGATCGAACCTTTAAGAGAGGTCATCATGAACGTTACGGGACTTGCCGGTGCGGCTGGGCTCGGACTGGCGTTTGCTATGTCTGCCGCGGTGTCGGGCGGCATGGCGGCCGAGTCAGGACTTTCCGCCTTTCAGGGGGCCTGGCTGCAGTCGAGCCCCTCATGTGCCGAGGTTTATTCGTTTTCGGGCAAAGACGTTTCGTTCCGGTCGCCCGTGGACATCTTCGCTCCGGCGTTCATCATCTCCGGTAATCGCCTGCGAACCCCGCAGGCGTCATGCCGGATCCGATCGGTTAGGCCGGCCGGCGACCGTCAGCTCCTCACCCTGGATTGCGCCAACATGGTATCCGCCAATGAGGTGAGGGTTCTCATGGCGCGCGCCCCCGACGGCTCACTGCGCCGCTATTTCAATGATCAGGACACGGCTGGCACCCCATACCAGCGTTGCTCGCGGTGAGGCTCAACGCAGACCAGGACTCGTTCGAGAAACCGCCTCCCTACCGCAGGTCGATCCTCGTCGGGCAGCTGGCACGCCAACCGTCATTTCGAACGTTCCCGGTCTGCGTGCTCCAGCGTCATGCTCTGAACCCTCGAAGGTAGCGCGGGGACCTACCTTGCGGATGTTCCGGGCGCGAGACCGGTGACCTGATCGGAGGGCTCCTCGCTGAGCCAGCGATAGAGGACTCCGCCAAGCGCTCCGCCGATGAGCGGCGCCACCCAGAACAGCCAGAGTTGGGCGAGCGCCCATCCGCCGACGAACAGAGCCGGACCGGTGCTCCGGGCGGGGTTGACGGACGTGTTCGTGACCGGGATGCCGACGAGATGGATCAGGGTCAACCCAAGCCCGATGGCGATGGGAGCAAATCCAACCGGCGCTTTGCCATGCGTCGCGCCCATGATGATGAACAGGAACATCATGGTGAGGACGACCTCGGCCAGGAGACCCGAGAACAAGCCGTACTTGCCGGGCGAATGATCGCCGTAGCCGTTCGCGGCAAAGCCCTTGGCGAGATCGAAGTCGGGTGCCCCGCTCGCGATGGCATAAAGGATCGCAGCCGCTACGACGCCGCCGATGACCTGGGCGACCACATAGGGGATGATATCCTTGGGCGGAAAGCGTCCGCCGGCGGCGAGGCCGACCGTGACTGCCGGATTGAGGTGACAGCCCGAGATGTGACCGATGGCGTAGGCCATGGTGAGCACGGTCAAGCCGAAGGCGAGGGAAACACCGAGCAGCCCAATGCCGACCTGCGGGAACCCTGCCGCAATCACGGCGCTGCCACAGCCCGCAAACGTGAGCCAGAAGGTGCCGATGGTCTCTGCGAGGCACTTGCGAAAGTCCATGGTGTTCCTCCGAGAGGCAGGGCTGGGATGAGCTGGATGAAGATCTGCAACAAGCACGCCATTCCGTTCATGTCGTTTCAGCCCGGCATGGCTATGCGGAAATCGGCAGCCGGCCTCATCGCGACATGAGATTGCGCGCGAGCATCACCGCCGCGGAATCCTGGGAACCGCCTCGCGTGGCCGGCATCTGCTTTCCGGCCTTGATCGTGAACTCGGTCATGACGCCTAGGATCTGCTCGTCCGATTGGGCTACGCCCGCGGCATCGAAGTCCTTGCGGATCTTGCTGAACACGTCGCTGCGCTCGGGATCGCGCGTCGTGCCCATCGCAGCAAGGGAGTCCGAATAGGCATCGGCGTCCCGCCCTGTGATGCCCATCTGCTCAGCGGCCCACCGGCCGAGGAGCTTATTGCGAAGAATCGTCTTCGCCATGTCATCGAAGCCGGTCATCCAAAAATCTCCGATCGCCTGCCGTTGAACGCGCCTTTTGCCAGCGCGCACCGTGGCCGGGTGGGTTGGACCAATCTTTCCCGCGCTCGCCTCGTATCCGCCGTCCGCTGCTCGGTGCCCTGAAATGACCCGAGACCTCGCTAGTGAGGGAGACCACGCATCGGCAGTGCGGCTCCGCCGAAATTATCGTTGCGGAACGCGGGCGACTGGTAGGCTTGGGAGGCCACGTAGTTCGGCGGACGGCCCTGAGACTCCGAGCCGGAAACGCAACCCGTTACGAGGACGCTGACCGCGAGCGCTGCGCCGACCAGTCTCATGAGATCCTCCTCGGTTCGAGCCGCCGTCTCCTTCAAGACCTCGAGTTTGGGGCGACCGCCCTTTCTCCCCGCAACCACGACCGAAGGACTGAGGCCCACGCTGGCCGGCTTTGCTCTACCGCGCCCACTCTTCCGACAACGGCCGAACTTGTCGATCGCCGGAACGACAGAGTGCATCAGTCGGCGCCCTCCTCTTCCACCAGGCATAGGCTAGACGCAAAAACAATAGGACGCGAATGCCCGCAACGGTCCATGGGTCCTAACCGGGAAGACGGCAAGACCTGCACCCGTCGACGGTCCTGATCACCTCCGGGCGGGATGCAGATCACCAAAACCTCCTGCCGGGCTGAGATCGGACCGGTCAAAGTGTCGACTATCCTGTCTACCAAAGCTTTCGGGTCGTCTGCTTGACCGCATGGGACACTGGTTTGACAGAACGCGCCACCGCGGGTGATCGCACCCGACGACAGCCTCTTGGCGATCGCGACGGAGGTGCCCGAGCCCCTGCTGCGGGATGCTGGAGCATCTCCTCGAGGAGGAGAGCGTCGCGCGCATGGCCGCTCGGCCAGAGTGGCGCCTCTACAGCCTCAGGAGCCAGGCCTCCACGCTCCCCTTGCCCTTGACCTCGATCGTGCCGCGCGGCTCGAAGGCGAACCGATCCTTGAGCTGGTCGTAGACCGCCCGCGTCACCTGAACCGAGTCAGGAATGCCGACCGATTCCATGCGGCTCGCGAGGTTCACGGTATCGCCCCACAGGTCGTAGATGTACTTGCTCCGGCCGATGACGCCGGCCACCACCGGGCCGCTGTTGACGCCGACCCTGAGCTTCATCGAGACGTTGTGCTCCATGGCGTGCTCCCGGGTGATGTGGACCATGCGGATCGCCATGCGCACCATGCGCTCGGCGTGGTCCGGTACCGGCACGGGCAGGCCGCACACCGCCATATAGGCATCACCGACCGTCTTGATCTTCTCAATACCGAGGTCCTGGGCCGCGGAATCGAATCGTGTGAACAGCCCATTGAGGAAGGTGACGACGTCGTGCGGCGGCATTTCCGACGTCAGCGCCGTAAAGCCAACAAGGTCCGCGAAGGCGACCGTGACCTCGGCAAAGCCGTCGGCGATCTGCTCTTCACCGCCGCGCAGCCGGTTGGCGATCGGTGCCGGCAGGACGTTGAGGAGAAGCGCTTCGTTCTCGATGTTCTTCCTCTCGATAACGGCATTCTTCTCGCGCAGGTCCTCGACCATGCCGTTGAAGGCGGAGCAGAGCTGACCGACCTCGTCCTTCGTGCGGACCGACACCGTGGCATCGTAGTCGCCGGCCGCGAAGCGCTTTATCCCGACAGTCAGCTCGCGCAAGGGGCCGAGCAAGGCCCGCGAAAGCCAGGCCGCCGTGACGGCCACGGCCAGCAGCGCCAATCCTCCGACGATCAGCAGACCCCGCCGCAGCCTGTCGATCGGTGCGAAGGCCTCCGCGGTGTCGATCTTGGCGACAAGGGCCCATGAGACTCCGGGAATTGCGAGCGGTCCCCACGATGCCAAGGTCGGAACGCCACGATAGCCTATGATCTCGCCGGTGCCCTCGGTGCCGGCGAGCGCGGCTCTGGTCGCCTGAGTGTCGATGCGCTGGTGCATCACAGGCGATCCGTAGCGCTGAATCGTCGCGATCTCCTCTGACGAGGCTCCAGCATTCTTCAACTCAGCGAAATAGAGGTCGCGGTTCTCGTAGAAGGCCCGCGGACCGGAACGCACGAGATGGTCGGGTCCGACGAGGTAGGCCTCGCCCGTGGCGCCGAACCCTTCCTGGCGCCAGCGGCGGCCGCCGGTCACGACGTTGTCGATCTCTTCGTTCGACAGCTGCGCGATCAGGACGCCGACGACAATGCCTTGATCGATCACCGGTGCCGCCATGAAAGCGATGGGGGCGCCGCCCGATGGCGCGTAAGGGGCGAAATCCTCGAGGCAGACGGCCGACCGATCGGCAACGGCAACGCAGCGTGCGACCGCGGCGGCAACGTTGGAGCGGCGGTAGGGACCCTCGTGGAGCGACGTGGTGAAATCCACCTCCTTCTCGACGGTGTAGATCAAGCGGCCGGATTGGGGGTCGGCCAGCATGAAATCGAAGAAGCCGACTGTCGTGGCGGCGGCGCGCATGAGTGGATGATAGATGGCATGCAATCGGCTGTACTCGCTGCCGTCGCGAGCGTCGTCGAGGAGCTTGCGTAGCGGTGCCGGATGTGAATTGGCGACGATGTAGTGGTACTGGAGATAGTAGGGGGCAGAGCCGACGGGGCGGTAATCCGTGAGATCGGGCTCCCTGCCGAGAACCCGCTTCATTTCAGGGATGAAATGCTCGGCGTACCAGTCGCTGACCTTTTTGCGCAGCTCGGGCGGCGTACCTGCCCGCTCGAGGTCGTTGACCGCCGCCCGGAACTCGCGCGCCGCCTCGACGACCATCTTGGAGGTGGCGAGGAGGCGCAACTCGGCATGGATGGTGCGAAAGTACGTCTCGACCTGGCGCGTCTTGGTCTGACGGGCGGTCGTGAGCTGATCGAAGACCACTTTCTCAAGCGTCTCGCGGGCGCGAACATAGCCGAGCACACCGGTGACCAGGACCGCGATCGCTCCCATCAGGATCAAAGTCGCAAACAGCTTTGCGGCCAATCCCCAGCGCACAGGGCGGAATGAGTTGGTTGTGTCGGCAGCGCGCATGAACCAACTTTAACCGATTATTCGAGGTCTTGGGGATCCCAGATGAGCGTCAGGGGTGCTCGCCAATGCGTTCGAGGTTCCGGCGCGAGCTTCTTGCCGTCCTGGACTGGCTCGAAGCTCACAACGGCATTTGATCGACCTTGTTGGGCGCTCCGAGCGGCATGGTCGCTCAGGGTCGGCCTTTGCGCGCCACGGCCAGCCGGAGGACCGTCCGACGTGCCTGGGCCGCCGCCCGGCGTGAACAGGCCCTCTCGTCAGATTGGCTCCCGAGCCGATCACAGGTCGACTTGTGTCGATCTGGCAGTGCTCCTCAGGGGCACCCTGCCCTTTTCGGAGGGCCATGGCAGCCGTGGCGAGGGCACTAGGGGCAATGGGTGCCGCCTACCGCGGTCGCCTCTCCTGGCGAGGCCGCTGCGTCAATGCCCGCGTGAGCCATGCGCGCCGAGGTCAGGCGGATCCCGACTGGCCGGCGTGACGGATACGCACGCCTTTGGACTAATTGCCGACTCGGTTCGCCTGCACCATCCGGTACATGCCTTCGATGTTGAGCGGAAAGGTCTCCTTGTAGCCGGACCATTGCTCATACTTGGGAAGCTTGATCGACTGCTTCATCTCGTCGAGCGATTTCCCGTCGCGAATTGCCTGAACGACCGCATTCTTCAAATCTTCCATGTACTCACGGAATTGGCTGACGTTGCCCTTTCGGCCGAGGGGGCCATGGCCAGGCGCCAGAACGTCGAAGTCCATTGCCTCGACTTTCTTAAGGCTTTCGATCCAGTCGTCGAGATAGGAGTCGGGAAAATCCCGGAACGCGACGCTGTCGACCGGGATGAAGTCGACCGCGAACAGCACTCGCTCGTTCGGAAAACGCATCACGATCGAGTTGTTTGAATGGTTGCGTCCGACATAGGCGAGTTCGACGGTCGTGCCGCCGAGCTCGATCGTCATCCGGTCCGAGAAGGTCACCTGAGGCACGGCCGTCGGCCGCTTTTCGCCGATGATGACGGGCCTTGCATTCTCATGGGCAATGATAAGCGCAGTATCGGCGAACACCTCTCCGCCTGAGATGTGGTCGGCGTGGTCGTGGCTGTAGATGAGATACCGGACCGGCTGGTTGAACCGGGTCTGCAGCTCGGCTTTCAACCAGCGCGCGGCGTCGGCGTTGATCGGATCGGTCGCAATGATTCCAGCAGGCGTCACGGCGAAGACCGAGCTATGGAAGTTATTTCGGAACATGTAGAGCTCGCCGGCAATCTTGCTGATCTCGCGTCGGGCCGGCTGCTGGGCTTCGGCGGGTCGGATTCTTGCGAGATCTGATTGTCCAGCGACGACGAGAGCCGCGAGACCGACGAACAACCGTCCGAGAATGACGCCGAGACGCATGGTCGACCCTCCCACGAAGAGGCCCCGCAACGGGCGGCAGCATCCACGAGGTTAACAAGCGATTTCCTGGGCGGTGATCACGATCGCGGGAGCCGTTCGCGCGCGACTGAAAGCGAGACCAAGGCGGCGTAGGGCAAGGAGCCAGCAGAACGCTACGGCTCGGCAGCGGCAGGCGTCCGCTCGTCTGGACTAGAATGCAAGCCGCCGGCCTCCTACTTTGTCGCAGGAGTGGACGCAATCCGACGCTCGGGTCTTTTCGACAGGATGAAAATCGATGCTGAAATGGGCTCTTATCTTCTTCGTCATCTCCGTCATCGCAGGCGTGCTTGGGTTCTCCGGCATTGCGGCAGGCGCGGCGACGGTCGCGAAATGGCTATTCTTCATCGCGCTCACGATCTTCGTGATCTTCCTTGCGGTGGCGCTGATCGTCGGCGAGGCTTTGTTCTAGCCCAGCTTGGTGCCGGGCGGCAGACGAGAGGGCGCGAGGACGTCGTCCGCCAGCGAGCGCGAGCGTCGGCCGTCGCTCCCGACGTTCGTACTCCGGCAAATTCCAGAGCACGCGCCATGTCTTCAAATGTCGGGGATCCGTCGACCTGATCAGCCCGGCCAGAACAGAAAGAGCGACACCAACATCAGCATGCCCAACGCGATAAGAACCGCCGCCGACAGCCGGATGCTGCTCGTGCTTGGGCGAACGGGATCAGGCCGTTGCAGGGATGGCTCCGGCGGCCCGTGAGCTTGCGTCGCTTCGGAACGTGGTCGAACGACATCCGAGCGGGGATCGGTGTGAGTATCCGTTGTGACGGGTCGAAGGGGCACCGGCCGTCCGGGACCGGGCTGCAGGAGTGCTGGATCGAGATCGACTTCGATGCCGGCCTCCTCGAGTCGGAGGATCAAACTGGCGAGCTCCTCGAGCGGCACTAGGCCGATCGGCACGAGCCTCTGCACGTCCTCGGTCGTGATCCGACCGTTGCTTCGGCCGATCTTGATCAGCTCCTCGAGCGTTCGCTCGTCGATCATCTGCCGTCTCCAGGTTTCCGCAGGTCGGTCCAACAAAGCTTGAGCAGTGCGTTTGCGCCCGAATCGGCTGCGGCGCCTCCTTTCACGCGTCGAGCGATCCGAATCTCGCACGACTTTGTGCCCTCACCAACGAAAGAATGGGCACCGCCCATGGTGCCCCTTCCCCTCGAGAACGGGACCGGCGACCGCCCGATGCTAGCCATATCCTACGGTGCACGCGGGCGTGGGTGCAGCCGTTTCGCCCGACCGCACCCGCTCGACCGCTCGCTGAAACGGCGCTTAACGTCTCATGTTCCCTTCGAACTTGAATTCGGGCGCTTTCTCGAGGTTCTCCCGCGTCGCGTTGACGACGGCGCGGATCGACCCGCCTTCTCCCCGGGTGATCACCACCGAGCCCGGCTCCACGGCCACATTGCGATCGCCGATCCCGAGAAACCCGCCGACGCTGATCACGATCGCGCGGATGGTGCGACCTTCGTCGATGATCACGTCCTCGACCTCGCCGATCTCCTCGTTCTGAAGATTGTACACGTCCGTATCCATGAAATTCGACATCAGCATGTCGACTGGCCGCACGGCGTAGAACGTCAGGCGAACCGTCGCGGGATCGACGGCGCGGATACCGGGCTGGGTGGTGGATCCTGGCGAGGTCGCGCCCGCACTTGAACCGCCGGCGGACGGCTGCGCCGAGGGTGGCGGCGTTTGAGCAGGTGGTGGAGCCGGCTGGGCCTGGTTGGCTGGCGGCGGAGTGGTCGATTGCGCCGCGGCAGGTAACGGGTGGAGCGCGCTCGCAGTCAGTCCAGCCATGCACGCAAAGCTCCAGACGTATGCTCCGAGGCTCGATTTTCGCCGTTCGCTTGAAATACGTTCCTGCATTGGGATCTCCTCAGCCTGCAAGTTCGAGAACCAGTCGCCGGAGGGCTCATAGAGGGAACGAAGCAGCGGAGTACTCGTTGCGCCGGGCGGCGGGCTTCTCAGTACGCCGCCGTACCGAGGGACGAAGCGTCTTGCGCGGCCTCGTGGCGAGGCGGATCGAAAACAGCCGTACGGAACGGCTCTCATTCTCGCGGTCCTCGCCGCGTCCCTGACCGCTCCCGTGTCCATCGGATCAGCGTCGTTCGAAAATCCCGAGACTAATCGTCCAGCTCGCGCTCATCGTCGGAGAGCACGAGGTTCCCCGACGCGAGTTGCTGATGCAAGAGACAGAGCAGCTGGACGAGCGGCTGGCGTTCCTTCTGATGCCGTTGCTCGAGTTGTCCGAGACGCCAGTCCTTCCACGGCTGCGGATGGAGCGCGCCTTCGATCGCGCCGCGCTCATGCTCGTAACGTCGGTCGACGTCGGCGAGGTGAGAGAGCGTGCGCTCCATGGCGAGTTCGAGATCCATGCTGCTGGGCAGACTCGGCCAGCGACACGGTCCAGGTCTATTGAGCACATGGAGATTCGACATGTGACATCCTCCGATCACGCTGCGAGATTTGTGCACGCCGTTTCGCGACCCGGGTCGATGCGGGAGCTGTCTTCAGGGGTGCACACGAAGCGCTGGTATTCACTCCTGGTCGCGCGGTAGCATTCGCAAGCTTCCGCCTTCAGACCGGCGCGATCAGCGATCACCAGGCGCCCGCGCCCGCGATGAAGCAGGCCCGCTTCCTCCATCTGTCCCATCGCGATCGTGACGCCTGCCCGCCGGACGCCGAGGGCGCGACTCAGGGCCTGGTGGGTGAGCGGGATCTCGTCGCCGTCGATACGGTCATGCGTCATGAGCAGGCAGCGCGCGAGCCGCTGGCGAAGCGAATGGCAGGTATTGCACGCGGCGAGCTGCGCCGTCTCGACCATGCGCGCCTGGACGTATCCGAGCAGGACCTCGCGAAAACGGGGGATATCGTCCAGGGCCCGGCAGAGATCATCGGCACTGATCCGGAACGCAGAACCCGGCACCTGCACGATGCAGCGATGCGGCGTCCGTCCGGTGGAGAGGACGAGCGGAAGGCCGACGAAGTCGCAGCGTCCAAGCAAGCCCACCTCGAGAGTTCCGCGCCCGGCCACGCGCAAGTGCAGCGCCGCCGCCCCCTGTTCGATGAAGTAGGCATGTCTAAGGGGTACGTTCCGCTCGTAGAGGACCTGGCGGCGCTTGAGCTCGACCCGCTGAAGACTCGGGCGGAGCTCGGCCAACGCCTCGTCGGGCAACGCGCGAAGCACTCCGTTTCGGCAGTCGGACTCGGAGCGGAAAAGGTCCGGAACCGCGGTTTTGGCAGGTCCCGACGGTGCGGGGGGACACGAGGTCCGGCCAAGAGTGGTCAGCATTGGACAAGCTCCAGAATGACTGCAAGGCGCCGGCACGACGGCCAGCCGGTCCTGGCTCGGTTTTGTTGAACGATGGGCTGTTCGAAGGCTGCGGAGTAGTCAGGCAGCACCGCGGGGAGCGTCAGGGAAAGCCTGACATCAAAGCGCTACGAGGACTCGAGGCCCTCGATCCAGCCTTGCGAGGCACCGTAGCGCACGATGTCGGCGCGGGTGCGAAGGTTGAGCTTCACCGCAGCCCGCGCCTTGTAGGTCTCAACGCTCTTGATGCTGATCTCCAGGCGCGATGCGATTTCCTTGTTGGCGTAGCCCTGTGCCGTCAGCCTCAGAACGTCCCGCTCGCGCGGACTGAGGTCCTCGAGGACCTGAGCGCCTTCCGATCGGCGAGCCGGATCCAGAGAACGACTGAGCGCCTTCGCTGCGACAGCGGGATCGAGATAGATCCCCCCAGTGGCCACGGCGCGGATCGCATGCGGCAGGTCCTCGGCCGCCGTGCGTTTGAGAAGATAGCCCCGGACGCCGGCCTGAAGCAGACGCTGAACGTAGGCCCGATCCTCGTGGACCGTCAAAGCGAGGAGCTTCACATGGGGGCACCGTTTCGCCAGTTGCTCGGCCAGTTCAAGGCCGTTCAGCTCCGGCATCGAGATATCGAAGACGGCGACATCGGGCAGCACCCGGCAGATCAGATCGAGCGCCGCCGTCCCGGTGAGCGCCTCCCCGACCACCTCGAAGCCGGGTGCACTCTGGAGCAAGGCCTTGACCCCCGCCAGTACGACCGGGTGATCGTCGGCCAGAGCGACGCGGATTGCGGTCACGGTCATTGGCCGGCTGCGGGAACGGGGACCTGAATGAACAGCGTCGTGCCCACCCCTGGCGCGGCCTCGATCGTGAGAGAGCCGCCGAGAACGGCCAGGCGCTCGCGCATTCCCGTAATGCCGAGACACACACGCCCGTTCTCTCCGATGAGCTCAACGTTTTGATGGCCCGTCCGGTCCAGATCCATTCCAACCCCATCGTCCTCGACCACCAAGCGGAGCAACATCTCGCGGAATTCGAGCACGATGCTGACGCTCTGCGCCGCCGCATGCTTCACGACGTTCGTGAGAGCCTCCTGCACCACCCGATAGACGGCGGTCTCGATCGAAAGCGGGAGCGGCCGAACCTGCCCGATGACTTGAAGATCGACCGGTATCCCTGAGATCTTAGTCCATTCCTCGGTATACGCGGTGAGCGCCTTGGAGAGACCAAGATCGTCGATCGCGGTGGGGCGGAGATCGGACGCGGCCCGGTGGATGTCGCGTCCAATCTCATTGGCGAGTTCCCGGAGCCATTGCACCTGCTGGCGCGGTCCATCGAGGGGCGCTCCGGAATCGAGCGCCTTTTCGAGACCCTTAAGACCCAGCGACAAGCCCGTCACCGTCTGGCCGACCTGATCGTGCAGCTCGCGCGCAATGCGACGCTGTTCGTTCTCCTGCGCCTCCGAGAGTCGCTGCAGCAGGCGCAGGCGCTCCGTTTCGGCGCGCTTGCGCGGCTCGACGTCCGAGATCACGCCATGAATAACGGCGCTCGTGGGATCGTCGCTCGATGGCCGCCGTCCAATGAGGCGGACCCAACGCGTGGTCCCGTTCCGGCGAACCGCACGCACCTCGAGGTCGATCGGCTCGTTATCGTCAAGGCACTTCCGCAGGGCGCCCTTGACTGACGTTCGATCCTCGGCGGCAAGTGCGGCAAGGAAACGGTCCGCCGGCCAAACGAATTCCGGCGCTTCGGCATCGGTCCGAGGAAGATCTAGAAGGTCTCGCAGGCGTTCCGACCCGATGACCTCCCGCGGCCTGCATCCCAGCGCCACATCCCAAGCTCCGCTGCTTCGACGGCGACAGCTCCTCGCTCCTCGCTAACGCTCAACGCCAACGCGGCTCTGGTCGCCTCCTCCGCCCGGCGCTGGGCAAAATCACGGCCGACGAGCCACGCGAGCCCGCCGCCGAGCGATAGAGCTGCGAGAGCGCCTGCGAAGAGCGCGATCATCGCTCGCGATACGGGTGCGCTCAAGGCGTCGGCCGGAATACCGAAGTGAACCGACCATCCGACGGGTCGGACGAGTTTGCGGTAGACCGTCTCGACCTCGACGCCCTCGAAGGTGCGACCGCGGTAGAAGCCTTCGGGGCCATGCCTTAGAGCGTCCAGAACGATCGGAAGGACCTGCCGGCCGAGTTCGGCCTCTTCGGCAATCGTGCGGGCAACCACCTTTCCGTCAGCGTCGACGATAGCGCCGATCCAATCGGGTGGAGCACCCGCGGTACGCAGGACGGCGCTGATCCCGCTCGGGACCAGGCCAACGGTGATGACGTATCGAAGCTCACCCTCGCGGCTGACCGGAACGTGCAACGACACGAGCCGCTTACCGGACAGCTGGCCGACCGGGCCTATTCCTCCAATCACCGCCTTGCGCGTTCGAACCGCCTCCTCGAAGCTCTCTTGCGATCCGGAATTGGCCCGAGCGGCTCGTTCAAGGGGCGAAGGATATTGAGGATTTGCTTCCCATCGGGCGTCGCAAGTGAAACCGTCTCCCACAGGGGTCGCGCAGAGGCCAGCCGCTGCGCCGCATCGTAGAAGCTCATGAGGTTCAGGCGGTCGGAGGTCGATCGCAGCCGGCAAGGGCTTCCGCTATTTCGAGTTCCTTAGCGAGTTCAGCCGTCACCTGCTCCGCCACGCGTCTGGCGATCGCGACGACCGTGCGTTGGGCCTCGGCTTGGTCCCGACCGGCTGTCACATAACTCCGCCATCCGGCGAACAGCAGAACCGGGATGGCGGCCGCCAACGTGATGGACGCGATGAGCCGGCGGGCACCGGCGTTCCGTGTCGTCGCGACCCCGCCGATCCGGTGTCGCAGAGCGACCCACGAGCTCCTCGGCGCCCGAGGATCGTCGCCGGCCGAACGAAAATAACCGTCCGCACTCAGGCCGGTCGGCTTGTTCCAGATCCTATCCCACACTGGCCACCGCCTGTCGGTTGTTCTGCCGCCCCACAGCGCGCGAGTATGCGACCGTCGAGGCACCTTTGGTGTCAGGTAATTCCTGACACGACGCTCCCGCGCCGGGGCGGACCTCTGACCTCAAGCATGGTACACTGTCGCACCATATACCTGAAGAGCGGCCCGACGCGCCGTTGACGTGCTGTCGGGCGGCGGCCTTGATGAGTTCACGGGCGCTCCGCTCTCTACCGAACGTGAGCGCGGCTAAGTCATGATTCTAGGTCTCCGGTTGGCCTTTTTGACAGCAACCCTCGTAGGGATCATCGCGCCGATTCCCGCGGCCGGCCAAGCGGGGATTCCTTTGCCATCGCTCTCCTCCGCGACCGCCGGGATCGGGCCGTCGCAGCCGCCTCATGGCAGCAGCATTTATAGCGCATCATCCGGATCCGAGGACCCGACCGTCGTTGCCCGGAAACGCGAGGAACGAGCGCGTCTGAAACTGAGCACGTTCGGCATCATCAATATCCAAAATTGGCGCCGCGAGGGCACCCGGTTCAGGGCTCTGGCGGAATGGTACGGCGAACTTGTCGACCATCACGTCGACGCTGAAACGGGAGAAATCAAGCAGCCGGAACGCTTGAAGGGAACGCAAGTCGAGAGGATGCTGCGTGAGCGTGGCTGGGGATCCGTGAGGGAGGTCAAGCGCGGCGGCGACACCTTCTTCGTGAGGGCCGAACGGAACGGACGGATCTTCGACCTCCTTATCGAAGCGAAGACCGGACAGGATTCGGGAGGCTCATTGACAGACCTGGCGGGGGCCGACCTCGGGCAAGTCTGTGAAGTCGACGGACGCACCTGCCGGTTGACGGCCACGAGTATGGACCCGCTTCCCCGCCGCCGAGGTTCGATGAACCGGCAAGCACTCCGTATAGTGATCCGGGAAACACGACAAAATAAGGATTTGAGTGGTGGGCCCGGCAGGAACTTGAGAGACCTCGATTTACTACAAAAAATCAGTGGCTTAGCCAGTCCGGAGCGGGACTCGGTACCTTCAGACGGCCCACAAGCCGCTCAACTACGTTGCGCTCGCGGTACAATCTCCAGTCCATGCGCTTCCGCACCTTCTCCGTCTTAACCTGCGGGATTGTGGCGCCGATCCCGCGGTCCCGGAGGTGATCGCGGGACGGCTTGCCGGTATAGCCCCGGTCCCCGACCACTGCCCGGGGCCGCAGTTTCGGCCGGCCAGAACCTGAGCGCCGGACGGCGCCGCTGGCTCATCAACTCTGGGAGCACCGTGCGCTCGTTCCGCTCACCGGCAGTTAAGACGAATACTAGAGGCTTGCCTTGCCGATCGCATCGCAGGTGCAACTTGCTTCCGAAGCCTCCGCGGCTTCGACCAAGGGCCTGTGGGTGGCCGCCTCTTGCCCCTGCCGCATGGCGGTGTGCTCGCACATTGGTGCCATCGATCACGTGCACGTCCCAATACAACGCGCCTTTGGCATCGGCCTCACGTTGCATTGAGGCCATCGATCGCGGCCAGAGACCGGAGTGCAGCCATCGATAGTAGCGTGTTGCGACCGTCCGCCAAGGCCCGTACCGCTCAGGGAAGTCCCGCCAAGGAGCTCCTGTCGCAAGCAGCCAGATAAGGGCGTTGAGGATCGTGCGGTGGTTCTTGGGTGGTCACCCTACCCTCAGCCTCCTTGATAGCAGCGGCTCCAGCCGTTCCCATTCCTGATCCGTCAGGGCATGACGCTTCATGGCGCATTTCCTCTCGATATGCAGTAAGCTGAGGCTCGTGCCGAAAGCGAGACGCCCCAGCGGAGGCGGAACGTGGAGATTGCGGCTTGGCTGCGGAGCCTGGGCCTGGAGCAATACGAGCCTGCGTTCCGTGACAACGACATCGATGCCGCCCTTGTATCGCGCCTGACGGGCGACGACCTCAAGGATCTTGGCGTGACCTCGGTGGGCCACCGCCGCAAGCTGCTCGATGCGATCGCCGAACTCAACAAAGCAATCGATCACTCAGATAGCTTCGTCGTCGACCCTGGGCCAGCATCAGCGCCGCCATTTCATCGATCCAATTGGCCTCGACAGCCCGACGCGGAGCGTCGTCAGCTCACCATCCTCTTCTGCGATCTGGTCGGGTCAACCGAGCTATCTCGTCGCCTTGATCCCGAGGAGTATCGGGGCATAATTGCTACCTTCCAGCAAACATGCGCGACCACTATCGCCCGGTTTGATGGCTTCCTCGCGAAGTACATGGGCGATGGGGTGCTCGCCTATTTCGGCTACCCACAGGCCCACGAGGATGAGGCCAGCCGGGCGGTTCGAGCGGCGTTGGCCCTTGTTCAAGGTGTCACCCGCCTTGAGCTCCCGGATGGCCTGGATCCTCAGCACGCTCGCGTTGGCATAGCGACCGGTCTGGTGGTGGTCGGGGACCTGATCGGGGCGGGGTCAGCCCAAGAGCAGAGTGTCGCAGGCGAGACGCCGAACCTGGCAGCACGGCTACAGACCCTTGCACCACCGGATGGAGTGGTGATTGCGGCATCAACCCGGCGCCTCCTCGGGAGCGAGTTCGATCTGGCGGAGCTCGGAGCTCAAAACCTTAAGGGCTTCCCCTCACCTGTCTCGGCTTGGCGAGTGGTGGGCACTCGGTCCGGCCGGAAGTCGTTTCGAGGCTCTTCGTGAGGGTGCAACACCTCTGATCGGGAGAACCGAAGAGCTTGGGAGCCTCATGCGCCGCTGGGAGCACACCGTCGAGGGAGAGGGACAGGTGGTGCTTCTTTCCGGCATTGTTGCTCATGGGCTCACCTCGTCGGGCCGTTTCCTGACCGCAACCACGAGCCATGTTCTCGTGCTCACCCGCCTCAACCAAGCCGGGTCTACGGACTTACCACGTGGACTCAACAGCCACGCCGAGCCACCTGCAGTCTTCTTCCAAAGTGCCGACGTTGTGCTCGGGCGCGGTGAACCGTGCGGGCATTCGTTCCGGAGGAAGATCCTCCAACTCGGCCGTCCATTTCACATGATGGCGAATGTCAGTCCGGACCAGGCCAGCGACGATCGCCCCATCAAGGATCACGTCATAACTGCCGGCGGCGAGCTTGCGGAGGCGGTAGGTCATCGGTCGTCTTCTCCATTCGCGGACAGACAGCCAGCCTTGAGCTACGTCGCGGAGCAGAGGTATTCTGAGACGGGACAGCTTCGATAGGAGAACCGAATGAGAGCTCTTCCTAAGGCGCTCCTCACCCTCGTCTTCGTAGCTGCGTGTGGGCTCATGGCCAACGCGTCGCGGGCAGACAACATCGTGCAGGAATGGTCAAGGGTGAACACTCCCCCGCCTCCCGAGCTGAAGTCCGTGACCGTCGATCCGAGGACGACGGCGCTTCTGATGCTCGATTTCATGAACCAGAGCTGCGGACAGCGGCCGCGCTGCGTTGCCTCGCTCCCAGCTGTTCAGAAGTTCCTGGCCGAAGCCCGCAGCAAAGGAGCAACGGTCGTCCACAGCATTGTCGCGAACACGACGACCGCCGACATTCGCAGCGAGGTCGCCGCTGCTCCAAACGAGCCATGGGTCCAATCTGGACCCGACAAGTTCATGAGAACGGATCTCGAGAAGATCCTCAAGGACCGAGGGATCGAAACGGTCATCGCGATGGGGACCGCCGCGCACGGGGCCGTGCTCTTCACCGCGAGTGGCGCAGCACTGCGCGGAATGCGCGTCATCGTTCCAGTAGACGGAATGTCTGCGGACCCGGCATACCCGGAGCAGTACACCGCTTGGCACCTCGCGAACGCGCCCGCCGTGGGGGCTCGAACGACGCTGACCCAGTTTGATATGATCAGGTTCTAGCTCGCCGAGCTTGCGAGGTAAGCGGCGACAGTGCAGCGCTCTGGCATCCGTTGATACGAGCCTCGCAGACCGATCGTCTGACGGCCCGCGTGGCATCCGCGCTTGGACTGCCGTTACCCACCTCCGGCACCCCGAGCAGGGCCGCCATTCTGGGTCTCGGGCCGCGTTGTGTACTAGGCCCCTGTCTCCCTAAACTTTCACCCCGTTCGGTGCCTCAGCCGCGATGGCTTTCGATGGCGTTCGGGAGCCGTCGGGAGGAGCCCCAACGGGTCTCGCGAGGACAGGGCTGGACGGAAGGGCGATAACTTGCGTTACCCAACAGTGGTCTCATGCCGCCGATATTTGGATCAGGCGCGCCTGCGCGACGGGTTCGACAACCCTCAGTGAAGGTCGTAGGCGACAAGGCGCGCGGGAGGGCAGGCTTAACTCAAATAGTCTGGTAACTGCTTGGCATCGGCGGTAATCTTGAGGCGGAGTGGAACGTTCCGGACAGCGCGCGATGAAAGCATCGCGAGGTGATTGGATGCGGCGGCGCGATCTCATGATCGGCGGATTGCTCGCCACGAGCCTCGCAACGCGGGTCACCGCACAGCCGAAGGATCGCACCCGTCAGCTTCTGCTGATCGGGAAAGCTTGGTCCGAGCCATGGATCTCCGGCTCGGAGTCCCCCTGGTGGGAGATATTCATCATCGAACTTCGCAGTCACGGCTATGTGGAAGGAGCAAACCTCGTCGTCAGCCGGCATGGGGGTTGGCCGAGAGACTGGCCTCGCGTGGTGGAGGAAATCCGTCGGCTTTCGCCGGATGTAATCGTGACTAGCTCCCTCGATTGGGCGCGTCGGCTGCGCGGGGTCAATAGCGCCATCCCGATCGTTGTTTCGGCTCTGAGCCCCGTCGAGCAGGGCCTCGTATCGAACCTGGCACGGCCGGACGGCAACATCACGGGCGTCGCGATTGATATCGGACCGGATCTGCACGCCAAACAGCTCGACTTCCTCTTGGAGGTGGCGCCGGCGGTGTCCCACGTCGCCTGTTTCGGCGCAGATACGACGTACCCGGGCATGCGGCAGCTCTGGAGCGAAGCAAAACGGCGTGGCGTCAGCGTCCAGGAATTTCCTTTCTCTGACTTCTATGAACCGATGTTCGCCGCCATGGTCCGGGATGGCGCTAACGCAGTCCTTGTTCTGGCCGAGTCCAAACATCTCGCCCGGCTCAGCCTCATCGCCAGGTTGGCGAGAGAACACCGTCTTCCACTCATCAGCCCGTTTCGCGCCCTGACGGAGGCGGGCGGTCTCCTGTCATATGGCGTCGATGGGAAGGACATCGATCGCCGGCTCGCGGCTTATGCGGCCCGCCTCCTGGGCGGAGCCAGGGCCAGCGAGCTGCCCTTCGAGCAGCCGAGCAAGTTCGAACTCATTTTGAACCTCCAGGCCGCCGAATACCTTGGCCTCAGTTTTCCGCCGTCTCTGTTGGCTCTTGCCGACGAGGTGGTCGAACGAGATCGGTGATAATCCGCTGTCAATCTGGGAACGCTTGCGCGCCCTGCACGATCTTGACTGACCCCCCTGGTATTTGGATCTGGATCTGGCCTTTGACGGAAACCGGACGGACCCAAATCGTGTCGAACGCAGGGCGGTAGGAGCCGCTGGCCTCCAGCGACAGCACAAGGTCGTCGTGGATCCGGCGGAGCTGGAAATGTAACTCCAGCCGACCTTCGCCCCGCCAGTCCGACGTGTCGCCGTCATCCTCATAGAGGTAGGCTTCGGAACTTTCGTCAGGTGCACCGAAGACGATCAACTCGCGCTGCGTGTCGGCGTCCGCATCGATTCCGTCGGTCTGCCGGGTCACCGGAACCATGGCGCCGCATCGGACGAAGACTGGAAGACGCCCGAGCGGCGCAGCAACGGTGATCGTCTGACCTCCTTCAAAGTGACGGCCATCCTGCAAGCCGAACCAGCCGCCCGCGCGCGCCGGAAAGTAGACCTGCCGGTCGGATGCCCCTTCCTCGAGAACCGGAGCGACAAGGATGTCAGGTCCGAGCATGAAGCTGTCCTGCACATCAAGCGCGGAGGGATCATCGGGGAACTCGTAAAACAGCGGACGCACGACCGGCTCATTGCCGCGCGATGCCCGCCACATCTGCGTATACAGATAAGGCATCAGCCGGTAGCGCAGGATAATGGAGTCGCGAACCTGAGGAATAACGCCTTCGTGCATCCATGGAAGGTTCACGATGCCGTTTTCCTTCCAGGAGTTCATAACGAAGCGCGGCCAGAGAGAGCAGAACTCTACGAATCGGCAGAACAGCTCCTCGTTCGGGTTGGGCCCATGAAACCCACCCACGTCGTGGCCGATGTTGAACATGCCGGACAGGCTCATGTTGAGGCCCTGGGTGAGATTGAATCGAAGGGTCTTCCAGGCCGTCTCGTTGTCGCCAGACCAGGTTTGTGCATAGCGCCACAGACCGGCCGCTCCACCGCGTGTGACGGCATACGGCCGTTTTCCGGACGCATACGCGGCTTGCGCCTCGTAGGATAGCTTCGTCATTAGGAGGGGCTGTGCGGGCCGTGCGAGCGATTGCGGGAACGGGCGCCCATCGCCGTCGCACATGGCGTCCTCGTCCCAGATCTCATACTCGTTGTTGTCGTTCCAGACCGAGACGACCCCATAGTCGAGCAGTGCCGTCTGAATACTTTTCCGCCACCAAGCGCGTCCGTTCGGATTCGTGAAGTCGACGTGGAATCCCAAGCCGTCCCAGAACTGCGCGATGGCCGGCTGACCGGTTTCGCTGTCCATTACGAGGATTCCCTGGGCCCTCGCCTCGCCGAGGCGAGGGTGGTCGTCCAGAAGGCAGGGCTTGAGATTGGTGACCGGCTGCATGCCGGCCTCCTTCAGTCGTTCCATCGTCGCAGCTGGATCGGGGAACTTGTCCCGGTTCCAGTTGAACGCGTAGCGGCGGTGGCCAATGGACGTGTAGCCAGAGCCGAAATGGAAACTGTCGCAGGGAATCTGATGGTAGCGGCACTTTTCTATATAGTCGGTAATCCTCGCATCAGCATCCGGCGCGTCCGCGATGGTCATTGATGTGGTGGCGAAGCCTAGCGACCATTTCGGCGCGAAGGCCTGGCCGCCCGTGAGCCAGGAAAAACGCCGCACCACATCCGGCACTCTCGGACCCGCGATGACATAGAAATCAAGGTCTCCGTCTTGCGCGCTATAGGATCGAAAAGGTCCATGATAATTGTCGATCGTGCAGCCCAGATCCATCTCTCCGACCGCAAGATTGTCATAGAAGACGCCATGCGCGCCCGCCGGACCATCGATGATGACGAACGGAATCATCTTGTAGAGCGGATCACTCAGCTCCGCATCGAATCCGCACGGATCTACGGCGTCGATCTTGAAGCGGCGGCCGGTGTGATCGAGAGGGCCCACCTTGTCGCCGATTCCGTAATGGCGCTCCGTCTCGGCGCGCGCCATGACGTGCTGAAGCGCGCCCGTCCTGCGTGATAGGAAGTAAGCCTGGGTCGACCGATCCCGCAGAAAGGGACGACTTTCCCCATTCCGGTGCCAGGCGATTGCGAAGGGGGACAGGTTGACCACGGCGGTGAGGCCCGCCGCTTCGAGAACGATCGCGCCGTCCTGCTCCGCAACGGTGGCTTCCGGGCAGGCGAACCCTTCCACGGAGTCGCGCGGGCGGCCCTGGAAGGATGGCTCCAGGCCACCAGGCGCGACGCTCCAGCCGCGGTCAAGACGATAACCGCCATCCCGCTTCAGGACGACGCGGCCGATATCCTGCTCCAAAATGCCGACGCGCAGCTCCGTGTCCCCATCCAGATCGAACACGACCCAGACTCCGTCGCGGCCGCGATAGCGGCCCTCGGTCAAAGCTTTCATCAATTTGGCTCCTCAGCGATCAGCGACGGATCGCGTTTCCGTCCGCGTCGAAAAGGTGAAGCGCCTCGCGCTTGAGGCGAAGGCCGAGCCGCTGGTTGCGGTCGTACCTGGCCTGACCATCCTGGCGAACGGTCAGAGGCGGCAGGCCGGGAGCCGATCCGTAGAGGTAGGTTTCGCCGCCGAGCTGCTCAACCAGCTCGAGAGTAATGACGAGATCCGCTTGGGCCTCGTCCACCACATCGATATGTTCCGGCCGTGCGCCCAGCGTCAAATCTGCCCCGGTAGGGGTATTGTCCGTCATAGGCACGGAGATCGGTCGCGCATCGCTCCCAACGGTGACCTGCTCGGAGCCGGCCACGCGCGCCGGGAGCAGGTTCATTCGAGGCGAACCGATGAAGCCGGCTACGAAAAGATTGGCCGGGTGATTGTAGACGTCGAGCGGCGTTCCCACCTGCTCGATGCGCCCGGCGCGCAGCACCACGATACGATCGGCCAGGGTCATGGCCTCCACCTGATCGTGAGTGACGTAGATCATGGTGCCGCCGATCTCCCCATGGAGTGCGGCAAGCTCCTTGCGCGTGGCGACACGCAGCTCCGCATCCAGATTGGACAATGGCTCGTCAAACAGAAAGATCTTGGGGTCGCGCACGATCGCGCGGCCGATGGCGACACGCTGGCGCTGACCGCCGGAGAGAGCTTTCGGCTTACGGTCGAGATAGTCGGTGAGCCGCAGCATCTGGGCGGCGCGGCGGACGCGCTGATCGATTTCGCTCCGTCCAAGACCCATGTTCTCTAGAGCGAAGGCCATGTTCTTGTAGACGCTCATGTGCGGATAGAGCGCATAGGATTGGAACACCATCGCAAGCCCTCGATCCGAGGCCGGGACCTTCGTGACGCTCTGCCCGTCGATGCGGATCTCACCGCCGCTGACCTGTTCGAGACCGGCGATGATGCGAAGAAGCGTTGATTTCCCGCAGCCCGATGGGCCGACGAAGACCACGAACTCGCCATCCGCGATTGCAAGATCGACACCATGGATGATTGTCACGGCGCCGAAGGATTTCTTGATGTCGATGAGATTCAGCTCGGCCATGGTTCAACCGGACACGTTATTTCATCCCGGTATTGGCGATACCGGTAGCGATGAAGCGTTGCAGGAACACGAAGACGATCGCGACCGGAGTCAGGGTCATAACGGTCATCGCAAGGAGGTACTGCCACTGGGTCTGCAACTCGCCCTGAAACGCGTTGAGGCCGATTTGCAGCGTGTAGACCTCCGTCTTCGTCAGAACAGCGAGCGGCCACAGGAACTCGTTCCATCGCCACATGATCGAAAAGATCGTCAGGACGGCGAGCGCAGGCAGGGTCAGCGGTATCACGATCCGCCAGTAGATCTGCCACTCCGATGCTTTATCCATGCGGGCGGCTTCGATCAGATCGCGCGGCAAGGTCAGCATATACTGGCGCAGCAAAAACACGCCTGTCGGCGTTGCTGCGCCTGGCAGGATCACCGCCCACAGGGAATTAACGAGCCCGAGCTCGGTTACGACGAGGTAGACCGGCACCAGAATGATAGTGATCGGGATCATCAGCGTACCGATTACCATCAGCATCGCGGCATTCTTGCCTTTGAATTCATAGACCGAGAGAGCATAGGCGGCCATTGAGTTGATCAGAAGCGTGATGATGGTCGCCACTACCGTGACGAAAACCGAGTTTGCGAGAAATCTTGGGAAGGCGAAACGCTGCAGCGGCTCAGTGTAGTTCTCCGTCGCCAGCGAGAACTGGCGGACGGGAACTCGCTTGTCGATGGCGACCCTGAACTGCTGGGTCGGATTGGCCGGATCGACCATCTGAGCCTGAATGCCGACTCGGCGGACCTGCGCGAGTTCGCGCGTGGTCCCGTCATCCAGGGTGACCGTGAAGAGCGGGAGCGGCTGCGGGTAGCCGGGTACACTGACCTCCCTCTGCGACATGGGCAGAAGAGAGGGCGGAAATTCGAGCAGGCTGGCCTGTGTCTTGAATGATGAGAAGACCAGCCACACGACTGGGCCGAACATCAGAAAGACACCGATCAGCAGGTAGGCATAGGCCGCAATATCGGTCCAGTGCCAGCGTTGGGCGTTGCGACGTGCGGTCAGGAGATTGGCCATGTTCATGACGACCTCACGAGGACCTGCGTTGCGTGAAGGTGAGCTGCGCCAGCGTCAGCGCGAACAGGACGATGCCGAGCACCACGGACGCTGCCGCCGCGAGGCCAAAATTCTGGACCTGGTTCGAGAAAGCCGTTTCGTAGATGTATTGCACGATCATCAGGGTCGAGGTGCCCGGCCCTCCCCCGGTCAGCACGAAGACCTCGTCGAAGGTCTGCACGGCGCGGATCAAGGCCAACACGATCACGACGACCAGGTTGGGCCAAAGAAGCGGCAGGGTGAGCCGCCAAAACACGCGCGACCGGGGCGTCGCATCCATCTCGGCTGCCTCGTAGATGTCCGCCGGGATAGCCTGCAGGCCTGCAAGCAGGATGAGCGTGTAGAAGCCCATATG
The DNA here is from genome assembly GCA_963800985.1 of uncultured Alphaproteobacteria bacterium. Taxonomy (GTDB): domain Bacteria; phylum Pseudomonadota; class Alphaproteobacteria; order Rhizobiales; family Beijerinckiaceae; genus Microvirga. The sequence continues at coordinate 136,776 of CAWDDI010000034.1, forward strand.
GGCCCAAACCGACACAAAAATGGCCCAGAACATCGCCCAACCGGGCTCACTGAGGAACAGGATTTTGTCGCCCCCGACCGCCGTGATCCCGGCATTAAGAAGCCCGTCGCGTTGCAAAATCCATTTCCAGATCAGCGCGACGACCACCGGGGAAAGCAGGACGGGGAAGAAGTAGACCGCGCGGAAGAAGCCGCGTCCGCGGATTTTCATGTTGAGCACGATGGCTGTCAGAAGAGAGAGCCCGACCATCGCGACGACTTGAAACAGGCTGAACCGGAGCGTGTTGAAGACGCCGCGCCAGAAATGGTCCTCGCGACAGGTGCTCGGATCCACATAGGATCCGCAGTCGAAGAGATAAGCGTACTGGCCGGCACCGACGTAAGGACGGTCCGCCGGAAACAGCGCAGGCCCGCCCGTGACCGAGTAGACGAAGTTGATGGCAATCGGCACAAACACGAAAAGGCCGAAGAAAACGAGGTTCGGCAACAGGAAGAAGTAGGGCATCCGCCTCTCGCCGATCAGGCGCTGAAGCCCCGCCATGGGCCAGTCGACCATCCGGGCAACCAGCCTCAGGATAGGGTTCGCCCCGTGTGGCTGAGCGAGGCTGCTTGCCGGATCGGCTGATGTCGCTAACGAGGTTTTGGACGCGAGGGTCATGCTGCCTCCGGCCGAAGCGAGAGTGACCCGGACAGCTCCGCCCGGGACACATTTGAGGTCCTTACTTCTTGTTGCGCTCAGCGATCTGCTGCTCGACATCGGCCGTGATGCGCTTGTAGGCCTCGTCCAGCGTGGACTCGCCGGCGATCGCCTGACCCAGCCGGCTGATCACCGCATTGAAGATCACGCGGTTGTTCACGTAGCCCTGCAGCTTGTTGGCGACCGGGGAGAGCTGCGCCACGCCCTCGCTGAAGACCTTGAGGGCCGCCTTGCCCTGAGGCGAGGCGTTCTTGTACTCGAGCCCCTTCTTGGCGAGGCCAAGATGGCCCGGTACGAACAGCGACCGTTCGTAGAACTCCTCGACAGTCTTCTCGCTGGCAAGATACTCGACGAGCCGCGCGACTTCCTTGGGATGCTGCGTCGACTTGATGGCGACGAGTGCGGCACCTCCGGGCATGCCGGAGCAGTTAGCCGAACCGCAGGGGGTTGGGACCGCTACCCAGTCAAAGCCATCGCCGATGGTCTTGTCGAACTGGCCGATCTGCCAGGAGCCCAACTCGTACATCACGACCTGCGCGTTCTTGAACTCGTCGTTTGCGCCCCGATAAGCGGTGCCTGCCACGGAGCCCCAGAGCTCCTTCGACATCACTCCTTCCTTGTGCCAGTCGTAAACGAGTTGCGCCGCCCGCTTGAAGCCGTCGTCCACGACGGCGGGCTCCCCTTTGTCGTCGAACACCTTCGCGCCCTGCGTGATCGCAAGACTGAAGAATCGGTGGCCCGACCGATCGATGGCGATCGGGAATGGCGCCTGCACCTTCGCGGCAACGTTCTTCGAGGCCTTAGCCCAATCCTCCCAAGTCGCCTTGGGGCCGGGCATTGCAACATCGGCCTGCTCGAAGAGCGTCTTGTTCACGAACGGACCCGTCAGGGTGAGCTGGGTCATGAAGCCCGGTATCGACGTCGTGTCGCCCGGCAGACGCATCCATTCGAGGAAGGGTCCGAAGTTCGTTTCAAAATAGGCAGGATCCTTCAGGTGGGGGCGAAGATCTAGCATATGGCGGGCAACGCCGCCGAGATCTGCAACCCGTGCGAGGTCAGGCCCCTGCCCTGCCGCGAGCTGGACCGGCAGGTTCTCGTTGATGGCCTTGAAGGGAACCTGATCGAGAACGACCTTGATATCCTTGTTCTGCTCCTCGAAGCGCCGGAGCAGATCGGACATGACCTCACCCTCGTTTCCGTCCGAGTACCAGGTCATCCGCAGGGTCGTCTGTGCCTGCGATTGGCCCGCCACTAGGTTCGCAATAAGCACGGCGCAGCCTAGGAGCATGCTTGTTCGTTTCATTGTTTCCTCCGTTTCGTTTTCTCCCCATCGAGATTTGGTTGGATCTGTGGCGCCATACGGCATCAGATCTCATTGAGAAAACCGGGTCTGAGGCCGGATGCATCCTCCGCAGCGGACGAATCCGATAAAATCGCGTTCGGCTATCCTCCGTCATCCTTTTCCGGAAGTAGGATTGTGGGTGTGAACGACAACAAACACAATGTCCTTAAACCGCACCCGGCTCGGTTAAAGGAGTTGAGAGCTTGTAAAACTATAGCCCTCTGAGCAGAAACGCGAAACGTTTGAGGGAGGATTTCCCGACCCGAGTAGGGCACTAGAGCACGTTCCGCTTTCACGGAGTCGAAACGGGTTCCGTTGGCAGACCTGATATGATTTAGCGTCTCCGAGCGACGGAGGCGGGGAATGGCGCGGGCCTACAGCCAGGATTTGCGCGAGCGTGTGGTTGAGGCCGGCATGAGCGGACTGTCGGCCCGGCAAGCGGCGGCACGGTTCGGGGTTGGCGTCTCAACAGCCATCGCCTGGGTCCGCCGGGCCCGCGCGGGCGAGTGGACCGCACGGCGGCAGGGCCAGCCCAGGGGCTCGAAGCTCGATGCTCATGCCGATTACCTGCTCGAGTTAATTGCCGGGATACCGCACATCAGCTTGCGAGAGCTGCAGGCCCGCCTGGGGGAGGAGAAAGGCGTGTCAGCCGGGGTGGGCACGCTCTGGCGCTTTTTTGCGGCGCGCGCGATCACGTTCAAAAAAAACCGCCCACGCGGCCGAGCAGGACAGGGCCGACGTCCGCGCCGCGCGTGAGGCGTGGTTTGAGGATCAGCTCGATCTCGACCCGGCCCGGCTGGTGTTCGTTGATGAGACCGGCCTCTCGACAAAGATGGCCCGTTGCGCGGGCGCTGTGCTCGTGGCAAGCGCCTGCGCGCAGGGATTCCCCACGGTCATTGGCGAACGACGACCTTCGTGGCGGGCTTGCGCCTGCAGGGCTTCAGCGCGCCCATGGTGATGGACGGGCCGATGACCCGGCCCTGGTTCTTAGCCTATCTCGAGCAGGTGCTGGTCCCGACCCTGACACCCGGCGATTTGGTGATCATGGACAATCTGCCGGCCCATAAGGGTGACGCCGTTCGCGCCACGATCGAGGCCACCGGTGCCCGGCTCATGCTGCTGCCGCCCTACAGCCCTGACTTCAACCCGATCGAGAACGCCTTCGCAAAGCTGAAGGCACTCCTGCGCAAGGCCGCAGCCCGCACAAAAGAGGCTCTCTGGCAGACCACAGGAGACCTCCTCGGCGAGTCTCGCCCCAGGAGTGCGCCAACTACTTCGTCGCCGCAGGATACAAGCCGGTGTAAGTGGAAAATGCTAGCGATGACCGAGCAGCACCTCAGCGTTCAAGTTCCGCCAGTGAATGGCAGCGCGATCCGGCCCGTCGGGACTCGGCCAGGGCTCTCGACGTACGTTCTCCCTCACCGGCGCGACCGGCACCGCCTCCGAACCGTCCGTCGGCCTTCGCGCCGGAGGTCATGGGCTTGGGCAAGGTCACGGTGATCGTCGTCTCCGTGCCGCCGAGGATCTCGTTTCCATCGAAGTGGCTGCGGTCTGCGACCACATCGAGCGCTTCGGTTTGCAGTCTCTCCTTTGCGGCCTGTGACATGCGTGCGAGCTGGCCACGATCATTGCCGATGTTGATCACGTCATGCGCGACGATCAGGTGATGCTCGGTGTCCACCGCGACCTGCATATTGTAGCCGACGACGCCCGAGCCGCGCCCCCTGGTCGCCATCGAACGGGAGTCCGGGTCACTCAGCGAGATCTGTTGGTCGGGCGCCTCGCGGATCTTTGGCGCCAAGTGCCTCAAGCCGACTCATCTCCTGCTTCAACCGCACGATCTTCTCCTTCAACCGCGGGGGCTTGGTCAGAATGGCCTCCGACGGCTCTTGCCGCTCGGCGCTGTCGAGTTGATGCAGGTAGCGCGCGATGCTCTCCTCGATCTGCGCTATTCGCCTCGCCATCTTGGCGTGCGTGAAGTTGTTGTCGCGGATGGGCGACACCTCCACCATCCGCCAGTTAGAAGCCTTCCTACCATGCACCCCAACATCTGCAGTTGAGGGATTAGCGGTCGAGGACCTTCGGTCCGTGACGTTGCCAGGAGCGGACAACTGCTGACAGCGATTTTGCCGCCGGACGGGATGAACATCAACCACGTCGCGCCGCCTCGATCGCGGCGATATCGATCTTCTTCATGTCCATCATCGCTTCAAACGCGCGTTTGGCTTGATCGCCGCCGGCCGCCAGCGCCTCCATCAGTGTGCGCGGCGTGATCTGCCAGGACACGCCCCACTTGTCTTTGCACCAGCCGCACGCGCTCTCCTGGCCGCCGTTCCCGACGATGGCGTTCCAGTAGCGGTCGGTCTCATCCTGATCGTCAGTGGCGATTTGGAACGAGAAAGCTTCGTTATGTTGCAACGCGGAACCTCCGTTGAGGCCGATACAGGCAACGCCCGCAACTGTGAATTCGACCATCAGCACGTCGCCTTCTTTGCCGGCTGGATAGTCACTGGGTGCACGGTGCACGGCACCCACCGCGCTGTCGGAAAGGTCTCGGAGTAGAAGCGCGCGGCAGCCTCGGCGTCCTTATCGTACCAGAGGCAAATCGTATTCTTTGCCATTGCGCCTTCCTTTCGCTTTGAAGCCGATATTCCGGCCTGTTCTTCCATCCACTCTTCCGAAATAGATAGCGAAGCGCATTTCTCCACCCTGGATAGGTCCGTCCCGCCAGGCGATCGCCATGGGAAGCAAACTTAGAGCGTCGCTGTCCGCGTAGGATCAACAAGCGAAGCGCCCTGCCCTCGCTGAACCTCCCGTCACGCCCCGTCAGCCGAGCTCCGGGCGGTTGATTCTTGCGGGCCTCAGACGACGCTGCGCGCGAGGCGCTCGCCGCTGTTGCAGCGCGCACGAGTTCCGCCAAGATCGGCGTCAAATTCTTTCCGCCGCTCTGTACGGATTCTCCTCGCGGCTTTTGTCGAATCATCTGGCCGCCGCTCTCCGACAGCCCTTGAGATCTGGCTCGGTCGACGAGGAACAGCGGGCGAAAGCTTGGATGCGGCGACCTGTGGACGATAACCGGACGGATTTGCTCGCCTGATGTCCCCTCTCCCTACGTCAAGGAGTGGGAACTGGAGACCTCGGAATAACCCGGCGAGATCAGGCTGTGGTGGCGTGCTCCGGGACGACCGCGACCAGCTTCGAGAGCGTGCGAGGCGGGCCTTCTCCCGGTCGGATCACTGAAACGGACCGCACGAGCAAGGCAGATCAGCGTACGCCATGTCTGCAATCCTCGAAGAGGCATTTGAGCGTACCTGCTGTGTGGATATCAGCAGGTCATCGGCGGGAACGCCTTAAAGGGCCGGATTGCAGACACGCACCTCGAGCTCTGACATAGTAGAATCATGCGATCGCCAAGCGAACCACCGCCTGCTGCCATCACGGGCCCTGCTCAGGAGGCTCAAGTAGATGCCAACGAGAGATTTAGGCCTGATCGGCGGTGAGCCGATCATTACTCTGAAGCGGGATTTTCCAGGCGGGAATGCCCCAGCCTTCATGGGCGCTGAGGTGTTGCCGGGCCGGGGCATGATGCTACTCCAGGTCTTAGCCCATCTTCCCGCTCGCGGCCCCTTCAACATCCTTACTGCTCCACCGGTCGAGCGCGCGCGCGAGATCCTCTCCGGCGGACCGGACGATTTTGCGGGTAACCAGTCATTCAGTATGGGAGCTGCTATTTTGGTCCCTTACGCCAACCGGATACGCGGTCGGCGGAGCAACGCGGAGCGCTGTGTCGAGACCGAGATCCTCGGCAAGCCTGTGATCTTACCGGCCAATGGCGGCGGAAAGACTCCCGGCGCGGAGGTCTACGCGATTCACGGCCTGATTTTGGCTGATCGGATTACACAGGTTATGAGGCACAGTACGGACCAGGAGGACGCGGTTACTGCGAAGTTCGAGGCCGGCGACTTCGGGGGCCATTGGCTGTCATCCACCGAGCTCGCCTTCCAAACGGCACTGCGCAACGACTCTCTAAGCTTAACGGTGACCGCAACGAATGTCGGGAGCGAGGTCCTCCCGATCGGGATTGGATGGCATCCCTACTTCGCCCTGCCGAGCGGGCGTCGGGAGCAGGTTCGCCTGCATGTTCCGGGACGGAGGCGGGTTGCGGTAAATGACTACGACGAGGTGCTGCCGACAGGCGAACTTTTGGCCGTTGCGGGCACACCTTACGATTTTTCCTCGCCCGCCGGAGCTCCCTTAGGCAACCTCTATCTCGACGACTGCTATGTCGATCTCGATAAAACGGCCGAGGGGCATACTGTAGCCGCCATCATCGACCCGGAGGCGGGCTACGGGGTGCGCATTGTCGCGGCATCTTCGGAGATCACGGCTATCCAGACTTATGCCCCCCCGGGACAGGCCTTTGTCGTTGTCGAGCCGCAGTTCAATTGGGCCGATCCGTTCGGTTCGCAGTGGCCGCCCGGAACGGCCACGGGGATGGTGATGCTTAAACCTAAGCACTCAGTCACATACGCCGTAAAACTGGAACTGTTTATTCCCTGAGGGGAGTAGCACACGGTCATAACGCGGCAACAAACCAGTTCTCCAGCCGAACTGCCCAGCTAGCGTTCGTCGACGGGACCGGCCTTTCGACCAAGATGGCCCACGGGGAGGGTCCCCTGCTTCGGCTCCCACCGGCAGTTCGCGGGGGATCCCGCCGAGTGCGTCACCAGATCAATCCGCGTGATCGGCCGCCCATCCCGTTCTGGCAATTTCACGTCTTGCAGGAACCTTGGCGGCCGGGTTGCGAGGCGTGCTCGGCCGTCAACCGTGAGGCTCGCAAGCCAATGCCCGGCAACCTTTTGGAGACCAAGCCGATGCGGAAAAGCGTGCGGCCATCAGGCTCGACGCCGGAGCCATTCGCCGTCTCGCCGAAGCCAAGCACGACCGCGTCGGTGCCACGCATCACCGCAAGCACAGGCCCCGGTGCCCTATAGCCGAGCCACATGGCGAGCGCCGTCAATTGCACCGCATTGCGCAGGCTCGCCTCGTCGGCATGGACGACGCGCCATCGAACGCAGCCATGGCGCCGAACGCCACGGCGACGACATGCTTCATCCCATGCAAACGCACGGCATTCTCCCCGCCGAGTGTTGCACCTGGAGTTAACCTATCACATCCACGGCCTATCCGGAGAGCAAGACCCGACGCCACAGCATCCGATCGCGCCTTGGATGAGCACGCGGCTGCGCGATCGCGCTCTATCTCACCCGGAGCAGGCACATCGTGCTTGGTTGCGGTGAGTTCATGATCGGCATCGTCGGACAGGCAGGCCGCGCGCATTTGTCAGATAGGGGCGCAGCCAATACGGTTCTCATACTAGGCATGGGAGCGCAGATGAGACCACCTGTACAACTCACCAGCCCGCCATCCCCGACCCAGAGGGTGGTCATCGTGGGAGGCGGGTTCGCTGGCCTGACTCTGATAATGCACTTGCGAGACGCCCCGGTCGACATCGTCCTCATCGATCGCTGCAATCACCACCTTTTTCAGCCGCTGCTGTACCAGGTAGCCACCGCGGCGCTCGCGCCCGACGAAATCGCAGAGCCGACGCGCTCGATCTTCCGTAACGCACGGAACGTGACGGTCACGCTCGATGAGGCCATCGGCGTGGATTCCGCGCGCCGACAAGTCCTGTTACGCGAGGGGGGGAGCCTTGCCTACGACTACCTCGTGCTGGCAACCGGTGTCGAGTACGATTATTTTGGTCATGATACATGGACCACGTTCGCTCCCAGCCTGAAGACTCTTCAGGATGCGATTGAGATTCGGCGCCGGCTCTTACTTGCATTTGAGCGCGCGGAGAATTGCCCCGATCCGGACCTTCGACGGCGCTTGCTAACGATTGTGCTCGTCGGTGGCGGGCCGACAGGAGTAGAACTTGCGGGGTCGACTGCTGAACTGGCGCGCTTTACATTGAAACGCGATTTCCGGAACATTGATCCTACGAAGGCACGCATCATTCTCTTAGAAGCTGGGCCTCAACTACTGACGGGCTTCCACCCGAAGTTGACTTCCTATGCCAAGACAGCTCTCGAACGCTTGCGCGTCGACGTCCGCTTGAACACCCCCGTCGAGACGATTGATGCAGACGGCGTCGTCGCCCGTGGAGAGCGAATCGATGCTTCTGTCGTCATCTGGTGTGCCGGGGTCAAAGCGACACCGATCGCAGCTCGCCTTGGGGTTCCGACGACACGTAAGGGGGCCATTTCGGTAGCACCGGATCTCTCAGTGCCCGGAACGTCGAACATCTTTGCGATTGGCGACGTGGCCGCGCTCGATGACCAAGCTGGAAAGCCGTTGCCTATGCTGGCAACAGTCGCGAAGCAGGAGGGTGCCTACGTCGCACGCGTGATTCGCAGTCAGCTCGAAAGTAAGGCTCCGCCGCCGGCATTCCGCTACCAGGATCCGGGTTCACTTGCGATTATCGGTCGCTCGGCGGCCGCAGTGGATTTCGGCTTCGTCCAGATTACCGGTTTCGTCGGTTGGCTGGTGTGGGCATCTGCCCATATTTTTTTCCTGATCGGTTTCCGGAGTAAAATTGCCGTATTCCTTGAATGGTCCTGGCAATGGGTGACCTATGCTCGCGGCGCTCGGCTGATCGTCGGGCCAGCAGGAGCAGGTCGAGACGGCGAAGCGCGGCGAACGCCGTCACCATCTCCTGTGGTCTTCCCGCAGTCAGCCGGACCACCAAATTCGTAATGATCGGCATGGGTGCATTTGGAGCTGCGAGTGCAGCAAGCCCACGGAGTTACAAATGCGAGTTCGCGCACCTCGATGCGTTTGCCTAAGGGAACATCGCACCGATTGTGTTCTCGAGAACAAACGCTGACCCTCACCGGGGCTGGCTCAAACTCATCGTCCAGTCGCAGCTGCAGGCCGCCTCCATCTTCCTGCCTTGTCCGACCATTCTGAAAACCGCTTCTCAGAGCCGGTCGAGTCGACCGCCGTCCACTCGGAGCGCGGTTCCGGTCACGAAGGCGGCATCATCCGAGGCCAGAAAGGCAATGGCCGCCGCGATGTCCTCGGGCTTGCCTACCATGCTCGGGTCGACCTTTTCGGCACCCGACTTTACGTTCGGGTTATCCCACAGCATAGGAGTGTCGATTGCGCCCGGCAGGACGACGTTGACACGAATACCCTTGGCCTTACCCTCGATCGAGGCCGACCGAGTCAGAGAGACTACGGCGGCTTTCCCTGCAGCGTAGGGCGCCACCAGTGGCTCGGTCATGACAGCGTGAATGCTGGCCACATTCACGATTGCACCACCTGGCTTCATGGTCAGGAACGCCTGCTTGGTGAAGTGCACCGCCCCGAAGAGATCAACATTGAGGACCTTCTGCCAGTCCTCCGGCGTCAGGTCCTCAAGGGACTTGAAGGTCATCAACCCAGCATCGTTGACGACCACGTCAAGCCGGCCAAAGCGGTCCATCGCAGCTTTGACGGTGGCGGCCACCTGCACCTCCGAGGATACGTCGCACGCCATCCCGAGGGCATCCGGCGCGCCGGCCTGGCGCACCTCACCGGCACTTCTTTCAGCCGCGTCGCCCTTGAGATCGGCGATGACAACGCGCGCGCCCTCGGATCCGAGACGCTTCGCGGTCGCGAGACCGATCCCGCTCGCCGCTCCCGTGATGATGGCGACCTTGTCGCGAAAGCGCATAGTACGACCCTCCAACAACATGCGCCAAATGGATAGATCATCGGCGCGCGTTCGCGGGTAGACTAGACCCTACGACGAGTTCCGAACAGGCCACGGAGCTCCTGATAGTCGCGCTCGATCCGAAACAGGCCCGCATGGCCCCGCCTAACGCAAAAGCCGAGCTTCCCTCCAGCCCGGCAGCGATGTACATTCGCGGGGTGCCGCGTGCCGCTGACTTGCCCTGGACGACCTCTCGCCGTCTCCAGCGCAGTACCCGGGAGTTCTCCGATGACAGTGCATCGGTTCATGTTCGCGACCGGCATCGAGAACAGCTACCCCACGATTCAGAATGGCAGCGTTCGGATCGATGAGTTGGAGACGGGCGGTCATTACAAGCATTGGGAAACAGACTTTGCGCTCTTGCGGGATCTCGATATCCGCTTCCTGCGCTATGGCCCGCCTATCCACCGAACCTGGCTTGCTCACAACCGCTACGATTATGACTTCGCAGACCAGACTTTCGGTCGCTTGGAGAGCCTCGACATCAACCCGATTGTCGACCTCTGCCACTTCGGCGTGCCGGACTGGATCGGCAACTTCCAGAACCCAGACTTCCCGGCGCTTTTCGCCGAGTACGCCCGCGCCTTCGCGGAGCGTTTCCCTTGGGTGCAGCTCTACACGCCCGTGAACGAGATGTTCGTGTGCGCCACCTTCTCGGCCGCCTACGGGTGGTGGAACGAGCAGCTCGCGAGCGATCAGGCCTTCGTGACCGCGCTCAAGCACATCGTCAAAGCCAACGTGCTCGCGATGTCCGCCATTCTCGACGTTCGCCCGGACGCCATCTTCGTCCAGAGCGAGTCCTCCGAGTACTTCCATGCCGATGAGCCGGACGCAATCGGCAGGGCCGAAGTTCTGAACGCCCGCCGGTTTCTGTCACTCGACCTCAACTACGGCCGGCGAGTCGACTCGGAAATGTACGAGTTCCTGATGGACAACGGCATGAGCCGCGACGAGTACCACTTCTTCATCGATCAGCAGCTGCGCCAGCACTGCATAATGGGGAACGACTACTACGTTACCAATGAGCACCACGTCGCGGCTGACGGCTCGACCCGCCCCTCGGGTGAGGTATTTGGCTATGCCGAGATTACGCGGCAGTACTACGATCGCTACAAGCTGCCGGTCATGCACACCGAAACGAACCTCGCTCAAGGTCCGAGCGGCGATGAGGCCGTGAGCTGGCTCTGGAAGGAGTGGGCCAGCGTCTTGCGTGTGCGCAACAGCGGCGTGCCAATCGTGGGGTTCACCTGGTACTCCTTGACCGACCAGATTGACTGGGACACCGCGCTTCGCGAGCAGAACGGCCACGTCAACCCGCTTGGTCTCTATGATCTCGACCGCAACATTCGACCGGTCGGCCTCGCGTACAAGCAGCTCGTTCAGAAGTGGCGCAAGGTTCTGCCAACCCAAAGCGTGTGTCTAGCGGTCCCTGTTATCCGGCCCGCTGAGTTCGAGGACACGCATGCGGTGCAGCAGCGCGACGACGCACGAGAGTTCCGGCAGGGCACGCCCTAGCGCAGGCGGTGGCTCGGAGCGGCTGATGAGGTTCGCTGCGCGAACAGACTCTCGTTGTCATGGCAGTCATGACCGCTGAGGGGTTGAAGACGATCTTCCACGTCGACCGGCAGGGCGATGCCGTTCTCGCTGGTCGCAGACTCGGATCTATGCTCGTCACACAAGAGCTCACCAGAGTTGGGTGGCGATGATGTGGCCATCCGGGTCGCGCAGGGTGGCAGACGGTAGGTCTTCAACGGTGATGAGGGTTCGGGTGGCAGCGACGTCTTCGATCCACACTGCCTGTCGACCTTTCACGGGCACTGGCGATAGATAGTGCAGTAGCTCTAGGTGTGGCCCTTTCGACGATGGAGGCGACATAACGGCGATCTCGACCTGGGCGCCACCCAAACCGTCGAGCGCGTCCTGGCTGGGCCCGGCGTTCACGCCGCGTGCTGTGAACTCGAAGCCGAGCGTGCCGGAGTAGAACGCGAGGCTGCGGTCGAGATCGGACACGGCGATCGCTGTGTGATCGATCCCCAGGAATGGACCGGGCGCTGTCCGTCGCCGTGTCCAGCGGTCATCGGGAAACTGCGACAGTTCAAGCGGATGGCCGTCGGGGTCGCGAAACTTATACGCGATCACCGACCCGCTGCTCGGCGGCAGCAGGATCGGACCACCGCGCGAGATAGGCGTGAAAGGCATGCGCGACAGGCGCTCGAACGCCGCGGCGGCATCGGATACCGCGATCGCGAAGTGCTGGAACCACGGATCGTTTGCGGCCTGCGGCTCGGGATAGGTCCGCCCAGGGCGATCGGGGCGAACGAGGTGAAGCGTCTCCTCGCCCAGCCGCAGCGTCGCGACCTCTGCGCTGTCGTACCGCACGGAGCTCACGGGATCGAACCCGAGCGCCTGCTCGTAGAAAGCACAGGCCCGCGCGAGGTCGGTGGTGATCAGCGCGATTCCGATAATGCGAGGGTTGCAAGCCACGTTTGTTGGCTCCTCCATCTCTATGCGCAACCATTCGCCAGCTCGGCGGTTCCCGGATGGAGTCGGAAGGAGAGACCCATGAGCCTCAACCTGCCGCTCATTGCCCTTGCTGCCGGCGCATTCGGCATCGGCACGACTGAGTTCGCCCCTATGGGGCTGCTGCCCGTCATCGCTGCCGATCTTCACGTCTCGATCCCGACCGCCGGCCTACTCGTCACCGGTTATGCCTTGGGCGTGTTGGTCGGGGCGCCTTTGCTGACCCTTTCGACCGAGCGCGTGCCGCGCAAATGGCTCCTCCTCGGGCTCATGGCGCTATTCACGCTGGGCAACCTGCTCTCCGCCTTGTCACCCAACTATACCGTGCTACTGACTGCGCGGGTCGTGACCTCGCTCTGCCACGGCGCTTTTTTCGGCGTCGGCTCTGTGGTCGCCGAAAGCCTCGTTGCGCCCGACCAACGCGCAAGCGCGGTCGCCGGGATGTTCATGGGGCTGAGATCGCCAACATCGGCGGCGTCCGCTTGCCACCTGGGTCGGCCAGCATCTTGGCTGGCGTGCGGCATTCGCGGGCATCGCCGGCCTTGGTGTGATCGCCATCCTGTCGATCCAGTTTGCCTTGCCGAAGCTCGGGGCGGGGCCGCCGTCGAACGTGGGGCAGGAACTCGGCGTGATGCGGCGTCCGGCGGTGCTGCTCGCGCTTGCCACGACCGTGCTCGGGTCGGGCGCGATGTTCACCGTGTTCACCTACATCGCGCCCATACTCCAGAGCGCAACGCATGTGTCGGATAGCGTCATCACGCTCGCGCTCGTGATTTACGGCGTGGGTCTCACGATCGGCAATGGCTCGGCGGCCACTTCGCGGACCGCGCGCTGCACGTCACGCTCGTCGTCGTGCTCGGCTCACTCACGGCACTGCTCGTGCTGTTCGCCTTCACGATGCGATCGCCTGTGCCTGCGGTCGCGACCATCTTCGCCTGGGGCGTCGCCACCTTCGCGCTCGTCCCGTCGCTCCAAACGCGGATCATGAGTGTAGCCGCTGATGCGCCGACGCTCGCTTCGTCGCTCAACATCGGCGCGTTCAACCTCGGCAACGCAGTGGGTGCCGCGCTTGGCGGCGGCGTGATCCGCCTACACCTCGGCTACCCGTGGTTGGCGCTTGCGGGTGCCGCCATGGCGGCCGGTGCGCTCGTGCTCGTGCTCGCTGCCAAGTCTGATGAAACGCCGAGCCGCTCCTTGAGGTGATCGGCCACCCGCAGCGCGTTGGCGATAATCGTCAAGGTCGGGTTGACCGCGCCGATCGAGGGGAAAAAGCTCGCGTCGGTCACATAGAGGTTGTCGAGTTGGTGCGCCTTGCAATTCGTGTCGAGCACCGATGATGCCGGGTCGGTGCCGAACCGCATCGTGCCCGCCTGGTGCGCGGTGCCGCCAATCGGTACCTTCTTGCCGAGGTAGAGCGAGCGCTCGAGCAGGTGCGGGTGCACGTCGACCTTGGTGAGCAACTCCTCCAACTTGTGTCGTAGGCGCCGGTGGGCCTCGTCGTTCGCCGGGTTGACTGTCAGGACGACACGGCCGTCGGGCTTGAGTTCGATCCGGTTCTCGGGCCGCGGCAGATCCTCGGTCATCAGCCAAAAGTCGACCGCATGCCGCGCAAGCGCGTCGAACGGCATGTCAGGAAACAGGCTCAGGAAATGCGGCAGAGCCTCGGCCTTGATCACGGCGCCATGCGATTTGCCAAGGGTCTGGATGCCGCCGAGCGGGTACTCCCAGTCGTCGGCTCCCAAGTAGAAATCATTCAGCGCCATCGTTTTTTGATATGTGGTGTCGTTCGGCTCGCGTGAGACCGCCATGAACGCCGAGTTGTTGTGGCGCATGTAGTTGCGTCCTACTTGATCCGAGCCGTTGGCGAGTCCCGCCGGATGCACAGTGTTCGCGGAGCGGAACATCAACAGTGACGAGGACAGCGCGCCGGCTGCGACGACCACGATGTCGGAACGGTAGGTGATCAGCTCGTCGCCGAGGCGGACATGCACGCCCGTAACGGAGCGCCCGGCTGCGTCGGTCTCCAGACGATCGACGTAGGCGCCCGTCATGAGGGTGACATTCTTGTAGCCGAGCGCCGGATCGACGCAGATGATCTGCGCGTCGGCCTTGCCGTTGGCAAGGCAGGGAAAACCGTCGTACGCGCTGCAGCGGATACAGGAGCTGTATTGCGCCACCTGGCCGTCCTCATCCTCTTCCAGGAGGATTGCGAGCGGCTGCGGAAATGGGTGGTGGCCTTCGCGTTCCAAGGCGTCGCACAGCGCCTGGATGCGCGGCTCGTGGCGGACAGGCGGATGGGGGTACGGCGCACTTGCCCAGCCCTCTGTCGGGTCAGCGCCGCGCAGGCCATGCACGTGGAACAGGTGCTCGGCCGCGGTGTAATACGGCTCGAATGCCGCATATCCGACCGGCCAAGCGGGCGATAGCCCGTCGACATGGACAACTTCCTCGAAGTCCTGCGGCCGCAGCCGGAACAGCGCGCCCCCGTAAACCTTCGTGTTGCCGCCGACGAAATAGTGGAGCCCTGGATGGAAGGCTTCCCCTTCGTGGTCATACCAGGTCTCCGTCGCCTGGTACTTTCCCCGTACGAACACGGCATCAGGGTCCCAGTTGTCCTGCTCGCGCCGTAAGTAGTTGCCGCGCTCGAGCAGCAGGATGCGCTTGCCCGTGGGCGCTAGCGCGAGCGCCATAGTGCCGCCGCCGGCGCCCGAGCCGATGATGATCACGTCGTAATGGCTGCTCATCCATTTCTCCTTGGCATGAGGCGGTAAGTTTACACGACCTGTTGCCGCTCGTGCGCACTTTGATGTTCTGATCGGGTCTGCCTGCGCGAGAAGCGGGCCCTAATGCCGTGGACAGGCGCTGGCTGCTTTCGCGCTCGTCGCCGTCGCAGCTGTGTGGACCTGAACGAGTCCTGTAGCTAAGACTAGGAACTGGGGACCGCGTCGGGTTCACATGGCTGCGTTTTTGTATTTGAAGGGCGGCTCGGTATGACGGGGCTCGATGAGCTTGTCTGGTATGGCGCGCGGGTGTGCCTCGTCGCGATGTTCCCGTTTAGCGCAATTGAAAAGGTCTGGCACTGGAAGAACGCGCTTGCGCAGACCGCCTCAGACAGGCTTCCGGGCGCCAAGCCGATGCTCATCCTGGCGATAGTCGTCGAGTTCGTAACACCGATCTGCATTGTGGCAGGCGTCTACGATCGCATCGCGGCGTGTCTGCTGGCCGGCTTCTGCGTGGTCACTGCCTTTCTGTACCATCCCTTCTGGACCTACCCCGATTTCTGGATCAGGAGCGATAGCAGCCAAGCGCGCGAGCATTTCTGGCAATTCCTCAAGAATTTCGGCTTGGTTGGTGGCTTACTGCTTGTCGTTTTCGCTGGCGATCTTGCCCCGGCCGAGGCGGTGCTGCGGGCGCCGTTCTCGTCCAGCAGGAATGCCGGTCCCACAGCGCCGTAGCAGACGGTCCGACATGGACGCGCACGGTTGGGCCGGATCTGTTGCATCAACCGGAGGGCCCGAGCGGGTAGAGGCAAGCTTCGCGTGCCGCCACAGCGGCGCTGACCTCCCTAAAGCACCTTGACCGGCTGCAGAAGGTCGACCAGTGGCCCTTGTGAGAACGAGCGGCTCGGTCCGGTGCTCCTCCATGCCGAGCGGCAGGAAAGCATCGGACATAGAGCGCAGCAATGGCTCAGATGGCCAGCGCAGATCCTTGTTCTTCGTCCGCTGTATCAGGAATTTGTCCGCCATGATCCCAATCTCAAACGGAATCACGGCCTGCATCCGTTGGCCAGCCTAAGTACGCGTGCTTAGAAGATTTTCTCAACGCTGCATCCGCATGATCTCGGCCATCGGCAACATGGTGTTGAGGTTCGCCATGATCAAAAGCGATCCGGCAATCAGAAGGCCGACGACCAGGACACCAAAGGCGAGCGCCAACACATTGTTCGTGTTGTCGGGCGCGGTTGTGAGATGAAGGAAGAAGACAAGATGCACTCCCATTTGGGCGATGGCGAGAACAGCAAGCGCAACGGGAACGCCAGGCCCCCAAACAAGCCCGGTCGCGGGCAAGCCAAACGATGCGACCGTCAGCAGCGTCGATAAGGCAAGCCCAATGACGTAGCTTTGGATGCTTCCCCCGCCGAGTTCGCCTTCAGCTTCGTGTTTGTCGCCCGGGGCCGTGTCGCCGTCCTCGATCCCCCCGTCCGTGTGGCTCATGGCTGGGCTCCCCAAAGATAGACGACGGTGAACAACGCAACCCAGATGATGTCGAGCGCATGCCAGAAAAGGCTAAAGCACAGGAAGCGCCGCAAAATGTCGTCCCGGAATCCTTTGGCGTGAATTTGCGCCATCATCGTCACAAGCCAAAGCAGGCCCACCGTCACATGAACGCCGTGACATCCGACGACCGTGAAAAACGCGGACAGGAAGGCGCTGCGCGTCGGCCCCGCGCCGCGCGCCACAAGACCCTCAAATTCTCGCACTTCTAGGGCGACAAAAGCGACGCCAAGCAGAAACGTCGCCGTCATGGCGAGATAGAACCAGCTGCGTTGGCGCGCGCCCACGGCGACGCTCGCCAGGCCGCAGGTGAAACTGGACACGAGCAGACACGCCGTCTCGAGCGCCGTATTTCGCAAATCAAAGAGTTGTGCGCCGGTCGGCCCTCCCGCCGTTCCGCCGTGGAGCACGGCGTAAGCGGCGAAGAAGGCGGCGAACATGACGATGTCGCTGAGGAGGAAGATCCAGAACCCAAAGGCCACGACGATCCGCGTGGGCGCCGGGCCGCCTTCGCCATGACCTGGCGCGTGACGACGGCTTGGCTCGTGGCCATGCCCTAACTTGTAGGGATCACGTGGGAGGGAGACAACGTCGGCAGCGGTCACGGCCTCGGCCCCGCGTAGGTCGCCGGGGCCTCAAGGCGTGCTTCGTGGTTTGCCCGATCGATGCGGGCGACCTCTGCGGCAGGAATGATGTAATCGGGGACGTCGCGCCAGGCGAATACGACGAAGGTGGCCCATGCGCCGACGATGCCGAGCGCTACCATCCACCAGATGTGCCAGATCAGCGCGAACCCCATCAAGGTGGCGAAGAACGCGCAGACAAAGCCGGTGGGACTGTTGCGCGGCATTTCGATGGGCTCGTACTCCGCCTCGTCGCGCAGCCGCGCTTGTTCGCGGGCGCGCTGCTTGATCGCCCAATACGCTTCCTCGCCTTTGACTTGCGGAAGCACGGCAAAGTTGAAGGCGGGGGGCGGCGAGGAGGTTGCCCACTCCATGCTGCGGCCGTCCCAAGGATCGCCCGTTTCATCCCGAAGCTCGGACCGGCGTTTGACGCTTACAAAAAGCTGAATCGCCTGGCAGATCACGCCGGCCACGACGGCCACCATGCCGATCCCCGCCGCGAGCACCCATGGACGCCATTCCGGCACGTCATAGTGCTGCATCCGGCGTGTCATTCCGAGAAGCCCGAGTACGTAGAGGGGCATGAAAACGGCGTAGAAGCCGATCAGCGTGAACCAGAAGGCCGCCTGTCCCCAGCCTTCATGGAGTTTGAAGCCGAAGGCCTTGGGAAACCAAAAAGTATACCCCGCGAAGGCGGCGAACAGGACACCGCCGACGATCACGTTGTGGAAATGTGCGACCAAGAACAGGCTATTGTGCAGGACGAAGTCAGCCGGCGGCACGGCCAGCAACACCCCGGTCATTCCGCCTATCACGAATGTGACCATGAAGCCGATCGACCAGAGCATGGGCGACGTGAAGCGAATGCGGCCTCCGTACATTGTAAAGAGCCAGTTATAGACCTTCACGCCAGTGGGGACCGCAATAATACTCGTCGCTATGCCAAAAACAGCGTTCACGCTTCCGCCCGCGCCCATGGTGAAGAAATGGTGAAGCCAAACCATGAAGGACACGAGGCAGATCGACATGGTGGCCATCACCATCGAGCGATAGCCGAATAGGGGTTTGCTCGAGAAGGTGGAAATCACTTCGGAGAACACGCCAAAGGCGGGCAGGACGAGAATGTAGACCTCGGGATGTCCCCAAGCCCAGATGAGATTTACGAACATCATCACATTGCCGCCGGCCTCGTTGGTAAAGAAGTGGAAGCCGAGATAGCGGTCGAGGGTCAGCATCGCGAGCGTCGCGGTCAGGATCGGAAAGGCGGCGACAATCAGAAGATTGCTCGCGAGCGCTGTCCAACAGAACATAGGCATGCGGAGGTAGCTCATGCCCGGTGCGCGCGTTTTCAGGATGGTGGTGACAAGATTGATGCCGGTGAGGAGCGTGCCCACACCTGAAATCTGGATCGCCCAGAGGTAATAATCGACACCCACGCCCGGCGAATACTGGAGTTCGCTCAACGGAGGATAGGGCAACCAGCCGGTACGCGCGAATTCGCCGATCACCAATGACAGGTTGACGAGGAGCGCGCCGGTGGCCGTGAGCCAGAACCCTACCGAGTTGAGCGTCGGGAACGCGACATCGCGCACGCCGAGCTGCAGCGGCACGACGAAATTCATCAGCCCAATCATGAATGGCATGGCGCCGAAAAAAATCATGATCGTCCCATGCGCCGAGAAAATCTGGTCGTAATGTTCAGGGGGCAGATATCCGTTCGCGTGGTATGCGATGGATTGTTGCGATCGCATCATGATCGCGTCGACCAAGCCGCGCAGCAGCATCAGCAGGCCGAGCAGCGTGTACATCACGCCGATCCGCTTGTGGTCGACGCTGGTGATCCATTCGCGCCAAAGATATGGAAGGTGCCCGGCAAGGATGACCCACCCAAGCACCCCCGCGATCACCAGGCCGACGGTCGCGCCTGCCGCCAAGGGGATGGGCTGGTCGAACGGAATGGCGCTCCAGGTCAGCTTCCCGAGCATGTCAATTTCCCGGCCTACTCGAAACATCCGGCGACGGATGTCCGCCCTGCGGGCCCGGCGCGGGGGGAACGGCCTGCGTCACGATTGCGTGGAACAGGTTGGGATCGATAGCCCCGTAGGTGAAGGGCTTCACATTCATGCTCTGCTTGGCCAATTCGACATAAGCGTTCGCGTCGAGCATTCCGGCGCCCCCGCGAACGCCACTCGCCCAATCGTTAAATGCATCGTTTGAGACAGCGCGCAGCATGAACTCCATTCCCGGGAAACCGTCGCCGCTGAAATGGCTGGACCGGCCGTAAAAGTCGCCCAGCCGATCGGCCTGCAGATAAAGCTGCGTGGTCATGCCGTTCATCGTGTAGATCATGCTCCCGAGTTGGGGCACGAAGAACGCGTTCATCACGCTGGCGGAAGTCAGGGAAAAATGGACTGGCGTTGCGATCGGAACGACGACCTGATTGACGCTGGCCACACCTTGTTCGGGATAGATGAACAGCCATTTCCAGTCGAGCGAGACGACCTGAACTTCGAGCGGCCTCGTTTTGCTGGCCAGCGGTCGCGCGGGATCAAGCTCATGCGAACCGATCCAGATGATGCCGCCGAGAAACGTGATCGTGAGAAGCGGAATCGACCAGACTACCAGCTCGATTCGTCCGGAATAAACCCATTGCGGACGATATTGCGCCTTAGCGTTGCCGGAGCGAAACCAAAAGGCGAACCAGAGCGTCGCCGCGATGGTCGGGACGATAATGGCCAGCATGATGACAAGCGCGTTGAGCAGGATCGTTTTTTCGGCCGCCCCAATGGGCCCCTGCGGATCCAAAACGCCGAAGCTGCAGCCGGAAAGGCTCAGGGTCGCTGCAACAGCGGCGGCCGATTTAGCAGCCTTTAGAGGACGCACCCCATCTGCCCTGGCGCACCAAGCACGCGTTTCGATCTTTCGACAATCGGCCATGTTCGCGACAGAAATGCCTTGCTGACCCTGTTCAACAAACATACCGGGCGGCGCAAGATTTTCATACGGCTTCTGCTTACATCGGTGCTGCTTTTCTTGAAGGCTCGCCGCTGAACGAGTACAGCACAACAGCGGGAGCGAGAACTCGGCGCAATAAAGTGGGGGACCCCGCCTCGCACGGCTCGAGCACAGCAGACCGGGCATACTTCTCAAGGTCTGTCGCGAGGCGCCCATCGCGCGCCACCGGCTCGAACTGCCCTTAATCACGTGGAGCATGCCGCGGAGCCACCTCCCAACGGGAGGGAGTCACGGTGGCCGCACGCCGCTAGGGCTCGTCAGCCGTTGTGCGCTTCGTGATGTGCGCCCGATAGGCCGCCGCGCGAATGTGGCCGCCCATCTCACCTGAGGCTTTCCACCGCACTCCGTTCTGGTCTGACTAGGGCGGTGGGGCCCGAAGCCGTTCCTTGATCGGCATTTAGCCACACAACCAGGCACAGCGGTATCAATCAAGCCGCTGAACCCGGGCCGCCATGTCGGGGACGAGACGCATTCGATAGGATGCGTTGACGCATTTGATGGTCCACACAGCCTCGTCAGGCTTCGAAAGCTGGGCATCCTGTTGCGCTGTCACAGGCGCATCGCAGCGATGGCCCTGCAGCCGGAGCTGCGATGCGAGAAGTTCCGGTGGCGTTTCCTGTGCCGACGCCAAGCGATCGCCCAATAGGAGGATTGCAACGGCGCAGGCACCGCTGAGGAGTGTAGTGACGTGCCATGCCATAAGGTGACCTCCCTGCCCTCTTCCGCCTTCGTCTGGCTCTACCGCAAAGTGTCTCACGAAAATGCACGAACAACACTTGGCGCGCCAGCATCCGACGCTGCCTCTGACGACCGGCGAGCATCTGGCGGTGCTGTGAGACCTTATTCACTCTCACCTCCCTCAAAAGGGTGAGTCGCAGTGAAATGCGGCGGTCCAGGATCGCCTGTCTGTCGTTCAGGGCGTGCGAGAACGACAGAGCGGCCGCGACAGCGCAACTCCAGAGCACGACCGGCGCGAAAGTCCGCGCGACTCGGCGTTTGAGTTGAGGCGGGAATCCCCGAGGCGGAATTGCAATCCCCTCCGCGGCACTGCCGGACGTGCGGCCACCGACAGTCCCGGAAAACCGCTCGAATGCGTACCCTTTCGCAACACCCCGCGATGGATGCCTTACCCTACGTCAGACGCTGAGCCGCGATGCTGTCGAGCACACGGAACTTCGGACCTCGCGGCGCTGCGCGAAACAGTCGTCCGGCCTGAAGTGGTCAACTTTGCCCGCCGCAAAAATCAGGGTCTGCCCCGTCAGTTTGCGGGTAAACCCCAGTAGCGGTCAGGCTGGAAACAATCCCAGACTTGCCCGCGGCCAGAACGACCGGGAGCAATCGTCATGGTGCAAGGCCTTGCCAAGACCCGATCAGAAGAGTCCCGCCGGGCTTCAGCGGGCACACAGATGCTCTTGATCCCGGGCGGTACGTTCCGGATGGGATCGGACCGGCACTATCCGGAAGAGGCGCCGGTCCACCGCGTCACCGTCGACGGCTTCTGGATGGACCGGACGCCGGTCACCAACCGCCAGTTCCGCGACTTCGTCCGCGCGACCGGGCACGTCACCGTCGCCGAGCGGCGTCCGGATCCGAAGGACTATCCCGGCGCGTTGCCGCACATGCTCTATGCGGGCTCGCTCGTCTTCACGCCGCCGGACCATCCCGCCGACCTGCGCTTCTGGGGCGAGTGGTGGACCCTGATGAGGGGCGCCGACTGGCGGCATCCTTATGGCCCGAAGAGCACGCATCAACGGCCTCGACAACCATCCCGTGGTGCACGTGACCTTCGCGGACGCGCTCGCCTACGCGCATTGGGCCGGCAAGGACCTGCCGACCGAGGCCGAATGGGAGTTTGCGGCCCGCGGCGGCCTCGACGGCGCGGAGTTCGCCTGGGGCGACGAGTTCACGCCCGGCGGGCAGCACATGGCGAACACCTGGCAGGGCGACTTCCCGCGCCAGAACCTCGCGCAGGACGGGTTCGAGCGCACCTCGCCCGGTCACCGCCTTCCCGCCCAACGGCTACGGCCTCTACGACATGATCGGCAACGTCTGGGAATGGACGAGCGGATTTCTACGCGCCGAAGCACCCCGCAGATGCCGCGAAGGCCTGCTGCATTCCCGAAAACCCGCGCGGCGCGCGCGAGGACCGAGAGCTTCGACCCTGCCAGCCGGAGATCCGGATCCCGCGCCGGGTCCTGAAGGGCGGCTCGCATCTGTGCGCGCCCAATTACTGCCGCCGCTACCGCCCGGCGGCGCGCCACCCGCAGCCCGTCGACACCTCGGCAAGCCATGTCGGCTTCCGATGCATCATCAGGAGAAGGAGCACACCATGAACGATGATCGCGCGCACTCACCGCATAGGCGCGCCGCCTGCTCGCCGACGCATGCGGGCCTGCGCCGTGCTGCTTGGGCGCGACCGCCCTCGTCTCTGCGGCGATGTCCCTTCCGGCCTTCGCGCAGGCTCCGCCACGCAGCAGAGGCCCAACATCGTGCTGATCGTCTCCGACGACACAGGCTACGGCGACCTCGGTCCCTAGGGCGGCGGCGAAGGACGTGGCATGCCCACGCCCGGCATCGACCGGCTCGCTGATGAAGGGATGACCTTCTTCTCGTTCTATGCCCAGCCGAGTTGCACCCCAGGCCGCGCAGCGATGCAGACCGGGCGAATCCCGAACCGCAGCGGCATGACGACCGTGGCGTTCCAGGGCCAGGGCGGCGGTCTACCGGCCGCCGAGTGGACCCTGGGTTCGGTTCTCAAGCAGGCGGGCTACCGGACCTTCTTTACCGGCAAGTGGCATCTCGGCGAGGCCGACTACGCGCTGCCTAACGCGCAGGGCTATGATGAGATGAGGTATTGCGGCCTCTATCATCTCAATGCCTACACCTATGCTGACCCCACCTGGTTCCCGGACATGAGCCCGGAGCTCCGGGAGATGTTCCAGCGGGTGACCAAGGGGTGACCCTGATGGGGATCCAATCGGCCCGGCTCGGTACTTTTCGCTCGTCACGAGACTAGCGTGGGTCGCGGCCGCCGCAGCTAAATCCGTCCGCCACCCTCATGGAACGACGAACAGCGAAGCAATTGGTTATTGATCGCAATCCCGCTTGCGGCATCATTGGGTGTCGTCCTGCGGTTCGCGACGCGGCGGCTTCTCGACAGCCCCGACCAGGAGTAGCCGACCCCGTCGGCGACCATGATCGTGGACCGCCTTCGCTCCATCTTGGGGCGTCGGGGGCGCTTTTCCTGTAGTCCCTAGCCTTCCACGAGTTTGTTGCGGATCGCGTAGCGGATTAGGGCCGCGGTGGTGTCGAGGTTGAGCTTGCGCATCGCGGTCGCCCGATGGGTCTCGACGGTCTTCAGGCCGATGCTGAGGATATCGGCCTGAAGACCGTCGAGACCCATCGGGCGACCGCGATGCGCAAGCTCCCCAACCTCAACGCCGCCGCGGCCCTGGGCGCTACGCGATCCGCAACAAACTCGTGGAACAGGGACTTTACAGGAAAAGCGCCCCCGACGCCCCAAGATGGAGCGAAGGCGGTCCGCGATCATGGTCGCCGACGGGGTCGGCTACTCCTGGTCGGGGCTGTCGAGAAGCCGCCGCGTCGCGAACCGCCAGGACGACACCCAATGATGCCGCAAGCGGGATTGTGATCAATAACCAATTGCTTCACTGCCCGTGCATTTCAGAATGAGGGTGGCGGACGGATTACTGCGGCGGCCGCGACCCACGCTAGTCTCGTGACGAGCGAAAAGTACCCCGAGCCGGGCCAAAGTGGATCCCCATCAGGGTCACGCCTTGCTCACCCGTTGGAACATGGCCCGCAGTTCAGGCTCATGTCCGGGAACCAGTTGGGGTCGCATAGGTGTAGGCGTTCAGGTGGTAGAGACCGCAATACTTCATCTCATCGTAGCCCTGCGCGTTGGGCACGCGTAGTCGGCTTCTCCGAGATGCCACTTGCCGGTGAAGAAGGTCCGGTAGCCCGCCTGCTTGAGCACCGAACCGAGGGTCCACTCGGCCGCCGGTAGACCGCCGCCCTGGCCCTGGAACGCCACGGTCGTCATGCCGCTGCGGTTCGGAATGCGCCCGGTCTGCATCGCGGCCCGGCCGGGCGTGCAACTCGGCTGGGCGTAGAACGAGAAGAAGGTCATCCCTTCAGCCGCCAGGCGATCGATACCCGGGGTGGGCATGCCGCGTCCTTCGCCGCCGCCGTAGGGTCCAAGGTCGCCGTAGCCGGTGTCATCGGAGACGATCATCACGATGTTGGGTCTCTGCTGCGACGGCGCCTGAGCAACGGCCGGCATGAACATCGCGGCTGAGATCAGTGCGGTCGCGCCGAGCAGCGCGGCGCCGGTCCGTATCGCTCCCTTTTGGCAGGCGGCGGGATCGGTACGCCTCGAGCAAATGATCATCGTTCATGGTGTGCTCCTCTCCTGACGATGCATCGGAAGCCGACGTGGCTGGCCGAGGTGTCGACGGGCTGCGGGTGACGCGCCGCCGGGCGGTAGCGGCGGCAGTAATTGGGCGCGCACAGATGCGAGCCGCCCTTCAGGACCCTGCGCGGGATCCTGATTCCGGTTGGCACGGGTCGTAGCTCTGATCCTCGCGCCCGCCGCGCGGGTTTTCCGGGATGCAGCAGGCCTTCGCGGCATCCGCGGGGTGCTTCGCCGCGTAGAAGTCCGTCGTCCATTCCCAGACATTGCCGATCATGTCGTAAAGGCCGTAGCCGTTGGGCGGGAAGGCGGTGACCGGGGACGTGCGCTCGAAGCCATCCTGCGCAAGGTTCTCGCGCGGGAAGTTGCCCTGCCAGGTGTTCGCCATGTGTCGGCCGCCGGGCGTGAACGCGTCTCCCCAGGCGAACTCTGCGCCGTCGAGGCCGCCGCGGGCCGCGAACTCCCACTCGGCTTCGGTCGGAAGGTCCTTGCCGGCCCAACGGGCATAGGCGAGCGCATCGGAATAGGCGACGTGCACGACAGGGTGGTTGTCGAGGCCGCTGACGCTGCTCTTCGGGCCGTAGGGGTGCCTCCAGTCCGCACCCTTCAAAAGGGTCCACCACTCGCCCCAGAAGCGCAAGTCAGCGGGATGATCCGGCGGCGTGAAGACGAGCGAGCCGGCATAGAGCATGTGCGGCAGGGCGCCAGGGTAGTCTTTCGGATCCGGGCAACTTTCTGCGAGCGTGACGTGGCCGGTCGCCCGAACGAAGTCGCGGAACTGACGGTTGGTGACCGGCGTCCGGTCCATCCAGAACCCATCGACGGTGACGCGGTGGACCGGCGCCTCTTCCGGGTAGTGCCGATCCGAGCCCATCCGGAACGTGCCGCCCGGGATCCAAAGCATCTGTGAGCCCGCCGGAGCCTGGCGCGGTCTTCGGACCGTGATCTCGGCAGTCACCTGCGCCATGAGAGATTGCTCCAGGTCGTCTGGCAGGACGGCAAGTGTGGGATGGATTCCGATCGGGCCGCTATGGGGTTTACCCGGAAACTGGCCGGGGCAGACCCTGATTTTGCGGCGGGCAAAGTTGACCACTTCAGGCCGGACGACTCTTTAAAAGCGCCGCGAGAGTCCGAAGTTCGTGTGCTCGACAGGGTGGAAATTCAGCGTCTGACATAGGGTGAGGCACGCCGTTCGCGGGGTGTTGCGAAAGGGTACGCATTCGAGCGGTTTTCCGGGACTGTCGGTGGCCGCACGTTGGGCAGTGCCGCGGAGGCAATTGCGATTCCCGCTGGGAATTCCCGCCCAACTCAGACGCGGTCGCGCTGACTTTCGCGCCGGTCGTGCTCGGGACTTGCGCTGTCGCGGCCGCTCTGTCGTTCTCGCACGCCCTGAACGACAGACAGGCGATCCTAGGACACCACATTTGGCTGCCGAACTCACCCTTTTCAGGGAGGTGAGAGTGAATAAGGTCTCACAGCACCGCCAGATGCTCACCGCGAGGCATGGTCGGAGATGTAGCCTTATTCAGTGCATTTTCGTGAGACACTTTGCGGTAGAGCCAGACGAAGGCGGAAGAGGGCAGGGAGGTCGCTTTATGGCATGGCACGTCACTACACCTCTCAGACGCCTGCAATCCTCCTATTGGGCGAAATAGCTCGGCGCTCGGCACAGGAAACGCCACCGGAACTTCTCGCATCGCAGCTCCAGGTACGGGCCATCGCTCTGACGCAACAGGATGCCCAGCTTTCCAAGCCTGACGAGGCTGTGTGGACCATTAAATGCGTCAACGCATCCCTGCTGGAATGGTCTCGTCCCCGACACGGCTCGCGTTCAGCGGCTTGCAGTTGTACCGCTGTGCCTGGTTGTGTGGTTAAATGCCGAATCAGAGACTCAGCCCGCCCTCGGTGGGACCAGAACGGAGCGCGGTGAAAGCCTCCCGTGAGATGGGCGGCCACGTTCGCGCGGCGGCCTATCGGGCGCACATTGCACGAAGCGCACAACGGCTGACGAGCCCTCGGCGGCGCGGCGGCGCTTCCTCCCGTTGGGAGGTGGCTCCGCGGCTCCACGTGATTAAGGGCGGTTCGAGCCGGTGGCGCGCGATGGACGCCTGACCTTGAGAAGTATGCCCGGTCTGCTGTGTCGAGCGGTGCGAGGCGGAGTCCCCACTTTGTTGACGCCGAGCTCTCGCTCCCGCTGTTGTGCTGTAC
>CAWDDI010000035.1:0-128746 GCA_963800985.1 uncultured Alphaproteobacteria bacterium
TGCACCAACGGACTTGCTCTCACGATCGCCATCGCTACGCACGAGCAGGAGGAAACCGGTTCCAGCAGCTATGCAAACCAGACCCGGCACGACAAACGCGGCACGCCATCCGAGGCTCGCGGCCAATAGGGCGGTCACTCCCGATGCGATTGCTGCACCGAGGTTTCCCCCACACCCCGTTGACCCCAAGCTCCCCGTCCGGTGTGGCGTGCATGCGTCACGAGCATCGCAGTGCCGATGGGGTGATAGATCGCGGAGAGCACGCCCAGCACTAAGAGCCAGATCGCGAAACCGGTCGAAGAACTCGCCGTCAATAACCCGAGGACCGGCGATCCGCAGCCGACGAAGAAGGTGGCCAGCAGGTTGCGTCGTCCAAGGCGATCAGCGAACCAACCCACCGGCAGCGAGAACAGGCCGAATGCCACGAATGCTCCCGTCGAGAGGCCGATTAGGGTCGCATGGGTCGACCTCGATCCGCCGCGATGGCGATCACAGCCGTTGGATAGATTAGCAATACAAAGTGATCGAGGGCGTGCGCGAGGTTAACGAAAGCGATCGTACAGCGAGAGTCGGGTAGGGACATTCCAAAGTCCTCACAAGATTTCCTGAGCGTATCACGAACCTCGGAACGTTACCTGGGCACAAATCGACTGTCCGATCTTGCGGTCCAGCAATAAGGATCTATATAAGAACTATAATCAGACCCGAGGGAACGCCTGCATCACTGAGCCACAGCTCTGGAGGTGAACCATGGCTTCCCGAACTCCTATCCCGCGCTACCCCTCGAAACGACGTCGACGTACGGCGAGAATACGGAACTCACGCGGCCAAACCCGCCGCTTCCGCCGGATCCTCGCCGCGCTCGCAAGGGCTCACCCGTCAGACGATGAGGTTGAGATTGCCGTCATAGACGATCCGGCACGCAGATGGGCACGGAGGTCGAGCACCGGCTGTCCTGGCGCTTCGGGGTTCCAGTACGTTGAGCGCTCCCCGCCCGGCGCCGAGTTGCCATAGTCGGTCTGATCGTCCCCAGAGATGCGCGGGTTGTCTCGCGCGGCTCATCCTCAAGTCATGAAGGTTTTCGCGTACTGCTGTCGTAGATCCTTCTTCTGAACTTTACCCATGGCATTTCGTGGCAGATCATCTGTGATGAAAACGCGCTTGGGCTGCTTGAACTTGGCGAGCTCGTCGGCAAGCGCCGCCTGGATTGTCTTCTCTTCCAGTTTCGCGTCCGCCTTGGGTGTGACGACGGCCACAACGCCTTCTCCGAAATCCGCGTGGGGAACGCCAATCACGGCGCATTCGGCAACCCCCGGCAGGGCTTCGATCGCGGCTCGACCTCGGCCGGATAGACATTGAATCCGCCGGAGATGATCAGATCCTTCGCTCGTCCGACGATGTCGATGTAGCCGCGCTCGTCGATGCGGCCGAGATCCCCCGACACGAAAAAGCCGTCCTCCCGGAATTCCTCCCTGGTTTTTCCGGCATCCGCCAGTAGCCCTTGAACACGTTCGGTCCGCGGATCTCGATGACGCCGACTTCGCCCTGCGGCAGGACCCGGCCGGTCTGGGGGTCGGCGATGCGGATTTCAACACCCGGCAGCGGAAACCCAACGCTGCCGGGATCCGCTCCGCGTCATACGGGTTCGAGGTGTTCATGTTGGTCTCGGTCATGCCATAGCGCTCGAGGATCGGCGTGTCCGGTGCGCTCCTCGAACTCCTTGTGGGTCTCGGCGGAGAGCGGCGCCGAACCTGAAACGAAAAGGCGCATGTGGGCACGAGGTCGCGCGTGAAATCCTCCCGCGCGAGAAGGCGCGTGTAGAAGGTCGGCACGCCCATCATCACGGTTGCCCGCGGCAGGAGCCGGATGATTTCATTTGCGTTGAAGCTCGGAAGGAAGATCAGCGAGCTGCCGGCCATCAGCGTGACATTGGTCGCGACGAAGAGGCCGTGCGTGTGGAAGATCGGGAGCGCGTGCAGAAGCCGATCCTCGGGTGTGAAGCGCCAGACTGTCCCGAAGGACCTCGGCGTTCGATGCCAGATTGCCGTGGCTCAGCATGGCGCCTTTCGAGCGGCCTGTCGTACCTGAGGTGTAGAGAATGGCGGCGAGATCGTCGCGCGTTCGAGCGACATCCTCGAACTCGGGCGTTACCGCCCGGGCCTTGTCCATCAAGCTGCCGTCCGCCTCGGCCCAGGGTCTCGACCCGCGGCACCCCGACCTCGGTGGCAAGCGCGCTGTCATTTCGGCCGAGACCGCGGGTCGGCAAACGAACAGGGCCGGCTCGGCATCGCCCAGGAAGTAGCGAATCTCGCCCGGGGTGTAGGCAGAGTTGAGCGGCAAGAAAGATCGCGCCGGCCCGCAGCGTGGCCAGGTAGAGCAACAGCGCCTCGGCGCTTTTCTCTACCTGTGCGGCGACGCGATCGCCCGGCTTGACGCCGAGGCGCCGTGAGCGCATTGCGCCAACTGGCCCGAGAGATCGACGAGTTCGGCGTAGGTCGAGCATCGATGCCGTCAGGTCGCGCTAGGAACACCTTGGAGAGATCGGCGGGAAAGCGGCTTCGAAAGAGCGTGAAGAGATTGTCAGACATTGCGGGCCTCGGTGCCGGCGGTGAGGTGAAATTGCGGAGTAGACGCTGAACAGCGGGTGAGGCTGCGACCACGCCCTGGTTGGCGAAGGCCTCGTGATTGGCCTCGATGGTGTTCAGGTCGTAGAGGTAGTTGACCATCAGTCCGGCGGCTTCGCGCATACCTTTGCCCGACGTGTCGCCAAGCCAATTGAGGCGCTCCAGGCGGGCGCCGTTGCCGAGGTGGAACCGGGCGACCGGATCGAGCGGCTGGCCGTTCTGGGCCTTCGCCTGGAGGTAGTAGGTCGCAGCAAGACCCAACAGGAGCGGGCGGAGTTGTTCGGCAACTGCGGATCCAGGTGCCAGTCGGGGTTCTCGAGGCGCGCCAGCGATGCGTGGTCGCCACTCAAGGCCGAACTCCGTGGATCGTCGGCGGCACGTTTAAGCCAGCGTCCGAAGCCGGGCGCGGGCGAAAGCGTGACGAACGTCTTGAGCGCAGGCAAATCGCGGGAAAGATCCGCCACGACCTGCTTGATCAGGAAATTGCCGAAGGAGATGCCGCGAAGGCCGGGTTGACAGTTGCTGATCGAGTAGAAGACGGCGGTGGTCGCCTGTTCCGCCGGCAATACCGTGCGGTCGTCCGCCAGGACCGCCTGGATGGAGGCTGGGATGTCCTTCGTCAGCGCCACCTCGACGAAGATCAGAGGTTCGTCGGCCAGCGAAGGATGAAAAAAGGCGTAGCATCGCCGGTCCGAAGGCTGGAGCCGCGGCGCAGATCGTCCCAGCCCTGGATCATGTGGACGGCTTCGTAGCGGATGATCCGCTCGAGGATGTCGGCCGGCGACGACCAGGTGATGCGCTGCATCATGCAGGAAGCCGCGGTTGAACCACGAGTAGAGCAGGTGGACCAGATCGTCCTCGACGCTGGCGAGCTCGGCATCCTTCCCGCCATGCTCGATGGAGGTCCTGGCGCATTGACACCACGAGCGCACTGGTGCCGCCGGGCGCGAGGTTCAGCCGGCGGAACAGTTCCTGACGCGGCGGCTCGACGGCTTGGAGAAGCGCCTGCAGGTTCTGCGGCGTTTGCGCCTTGTCGTAGGCGGCCCAGGCGGAGCGCAGGCGTTCCTGGTCGGGACCGAAGTCGCGTGCGAGCAGTCGGAAGAACGTCGATGCGCTCGGCGATCGGCAGACCGGCTGTAGAGATCGAGCAACTGCCGAGCCAAGCGCAACGCCGGATGCCTCGCCACGTCCCGACAGCAGCGCGCGCGCCAGATCCTCGATCGTCTCAGCGGCCCTGGTGGAACCCTTGCGGCCCTGTTCTTCTGGTCGCGGGCCCGAGCGGCTGGCGGTCGAGGAGATGGCGGCCGCGTTCGGCAATGCTGCCCAGCATGTCCTGGAAAAAGCTCGTGCTCATTTGCGAACCTCAAGGCTGCTTGTGGTGCACGCCGCTCGGGGCGACGGCTGCGGCCAGGACGGCTCTAGGAGCCGCCCTGGAGGCGCGGGTCCGGCTAGCCGGCAACAATAAACAAGAGCCAGACGACGATCGGTGCCACCACCGTAACCAGCGCGCCGTAGCCCATGAGCTTGCGGAAGAACGCGTCACGGTCGACATTCGTCGCGGTAGCCAACACGATCGCGCCATTGGTCGAGAAGGGACTCACGTCGACGATGGTCGAAGAGACCGCCATCGCGCCGATAAATCCGATTGGATTAACCCCGGTGCCCGCTTGCAGGAACGGCACGGCGAGAGGGATCAGCGAACCCAACACCGCGGTGGAGGAAGCAAATGCCGAGACCACCGCCCCAATGAAGCAGAGGAGCAGGGCCGCCAGCAGGGGGGAGGCGAGACCGGCCACGCTGTCTCCGACGAAAGAAATCGTGCCCATCTTTTCCAGGACGACCACGTAGGTGCTGACCCCTGTGATCAGCATGATCTCGGGCCAGCTCACCTGGCCGATGGCGCGCTTCTGCAGGTTTGGCGCGATGAGCGACAGAGCGAGGCCGATGGTGATCGCGACGAAGCCGATGTCCAGATTGAAGGCCAGCACCAGGATCGCCAGCGCGATGAGCCCGGCCAGTGTAAGCATCTGATAGGCTCGGGATCCACCACTCTTCTCCTTTTCGGGACGATCTTCGATGAGAGGATCGCCGCGTCCTCCCTCGACCATCATCTCCTCGGTAAACGCCTCGGACTCCGCATCCCCGAAAGCCTGCGGGCCGCGCTGTGCGACAGCCACTTCGACATGCGGGACAGTCACCGCATCGACCACCCCGGCTCTCGCAGCCAGCAGCTTGCGTCCGCCCATCAGGAAGAACAGCAGTAGTGAGACCGCGAAGTTTACGCCGAGGCTTGCGAAGAATGTGAACAGCTCGTTCAGGGGGAGCCCGGCGCGCGCGACGATGGTGTTTGTGATGCCGCCGTAGATGCTGATGGGCGAAAAGCCACCACCTTGCGCGCCGTGGATGACAAGCAGGCCCATCAACAGCTGATTGATGCCGTATTTGGCACGCGAAGCCGAAGGGCGATTGGCGCGACGATCGCGACTGCGGCCGGGCTGACGGCGCCGACGGCGGTTAGCGCGCCGGTGATGCCGAACATGATCCATGGGATAGCTGCGATCCGGCCGCGGACCGCCCTGACGGCGAAGCCGAACCAACCAGTCGATTGTGCCATTGTTCTGTGCGATAGCGAACAGATAGGTGATGCCGACGAGAGTGAAGAAACAAACCCCCAGGGAAGCCGGCAATGATGTCTCTGGTTGGCATTCCCGCCGACGAGGGTGCCGACCAGGAACGCGCCCACGAAGGCGGCACGCCCATGTTCACCGGCCAGATGGTGGCGACCACGAACATCGCGCAGAGCGCATAAATCGAAATCAGTTGAGGCGTCATATCTGTTCCTCCGCCCGATTGCCGCGTCTCAAACCGAGGTGCAGCCTCGGCGGGGATGACGTTTGGCCTGATCTTCCCTCATGTTCTTGTACTCCGCTTAGCGGAGATCGTACGCAAGGTCAATTCGATTGTATACGAAATGCCTGTTGAAACATTAAGCGACGCCGTTTATAATGCAAAGCGCTGGGTAGGAGAGAGTACGATGCGTCGTGCCGAAGCTCTGAGGGAACAGCTCGAGCAGGACATCGTTACGGGACACTTTAAGCCGGGTGAACGTCTGGATGAGCAGAGCCTCGCCACGCGGTTCGGGGTCTCGCGGACGCCGATCCGAGAGGCCCTGATGCAACTTGCCTCGACCGGCATGGTGGAGTTGCAACCACGCCGAGGAGCGTTCGTGGCAAGCCTGAGCCTCAGGGAGGTTCTAGAGCGCTTCGAGACGATGGCGGCCTTGGAAGGCATGTGCGGCGCGCTGGCCGCTCGCAGGATCACGGACGGCAGCGTACGAGATTGCCGAGGCTCACGAGGCCTGCGCTGAGGCAGCTAAGAAGGGCTGCTCGGATACCTACTATTATGCCAATGAGCGTTTCCATCGCACTATATATGAGGCCTGCCACAACGCCCATCTGGCGGAACAAGCCCGGCAGCTTCACACTCGCCTGAAGCCCTATCGCCGGCTACAGCTGCGCGCGCGGCAGCGCGTCTCCTACTCGCTTAGCGAGCACCAGAAGATCGTTGAGGCAATTCTCGTCGGGGACTCTATGCAGAAGGCGGAACAGCGCCTGCGGGAGCACATTCTGATCCAGGGCGAGCGCCTGACCGATTTTATAACCAGCTTCGGTACGGCAAAGGTCGCATAACGGAACGTGGTGCCGCCTCAATGTGGTCCTGAACGCGAGCCTGGTACCGCTTCGTACGGGCATACCCCGGAGATCGTCCTTATCGAAGTTCATGGCGTTCACCGCGGTCGGGAGTCGGACTAAGATTACCTGATCCTCCCCCGTTTCCCGGATGGCACGCGCACGCGCAGCCTATTTGACGATCACGACGTCGGGTCGCCCGGATGCCCTCGGTGGCCTCAAGATTGAAGGGTCTTGATTGACGAAGAGGCGTTGTGCGTGCTCGAAGACGACGGACCGGCCTCCACACCTTATGCTCGCGTCCAGGCCTGCCGGGACGCGCGCCAAATCGCGTCCGTCCTCCTTGGCGTGGAACGGTGCGGACCTGCGACGGATGTCGCTGCACGAGCGCCGAAGGCGATTTGCGGCTTTTTTTGAGCGGTGACTAAGCGCCCGATCAGGCGGGATGCGTCTCTTCAGCCATCTCGGCATCATCGCCTAGCCTGCAGCAGCCAAAACGCCCGAACTGTCGCGATCGGAGATAAGAATGAGCCGGCGTCGGAACGTGTGCGTCAGAACACGCCCCCATAGCGTTGGCCGGCGTATCTTTCTGAACGCCACCCAAGAGCTCCTGAAGGGAGAATTCCAGTGCGCACCACCAGCAAGCTCGAAACTGATGTATCGCTGATTAAGTCTGCGTGTGGGATCAGCTTGATGCTGATTGCCTTCGCTGTGGCGGCATACGTGATGTTTGGTATCGGCCACCTCGCCGCGGAAGCGGTACGTGTTCCTTTCCTTGCGATGCCCTGACGCGGGTAGCCTCGGGCCGCCCAAACGGCCATTGGGCGCTGGCTTTCGAACTCCTTGTGCGGAAACTCACATAGCCTGGGCTGAGAACAGGTGTAATCTCATGTGTCGTTGACCTGGGTGGGAGGCTTCCATGCGGCGCTCCTCGATGAAAGACCTGGAAATCTCGACAGCTTCGCAGTGGATAGCACTCGCCGCCTTTGTCATGGCTGCCATCACTGCCACCCTAGCAGTGATGTCCTGACGTTCGATAGCCTCGGGACCAGCTCTGATCGCCTCGGACTTGCCAGGTGAGCAGGGCCTGCCCACGCGACGGCTGGTGCCCGCAATCGCTTCATTGCTTCTCGGACGTGTGGGGTAAATCGGTCTAGCCACACGCGTTCTGGAGTATGCCATGGAACTGCACGAGGAGGGCGCGGTGGTGCAGTTCCCCGACGATCGATTGCTCGAGTCGACCTTCCGAAGCTTCGCTCCGAGTTGGAGGCCAGCCGCGACTATCTTTTTCAAGCTGCGGGGGTCGACCGAGATCTCTTCCGCTGACGGGCGGCGGGCAGCCAAGGGCAATGGGAAACTCGAAGGCGAGCGGGCCGATAGCGCGATGACGAGCCACCGATGCTCTTCCTCAGCGCAAGCTTCGCGTCGTCGCTCGGCCGCAGCCGACCCGTTCTATCGAGACGAACGGCGAGTGTTGCCTCCTCCGTAGGGGAAACGGCTGGTCTTCCTCCTCTTGTGCACTAACGGGTTGTGCCCACCGTGGGTTCGCTTGCGATGACTTGCTTTAGCAATTCGGGTCCGACAGAGGTAAACGGGCGACTGTATGCGGCGATCATTAGCACGGACAACGCAATGCCTGTTGCAAAGAGGGCCAATGTTATGGCGCAGGTGAGGCGGTTGTCGCTGTGAACCATGGCAATGGCGATCAAGGTGCAGAGTCCCTGTAGCAGAATCCCAATCCATTTTACGGTGCCTAAGGCAAATTCACTGATAACAATGCGCTGGCGCCTCGCATCCAGCGCTGTATTGAGTGCTTTCACCAGCTCAGGCTGCGCAGCTCGCTGGCTATCATCCACAAGCTTTAGGGCGAGCGTGTCATGCAGTTCCTCGATCAGAGCCGTGGGCAAACTCGAGAGGGTCGCACGCTGTTGTGCCATCTCCGGCCATTCTTTGTTCACGGAGTTTTCTATGTGACGGTTGATCAGAGCATAGATATGCGTCCTCTGTTAGTCGGGGAAAATTCCGGCGAGTAGAACGACAGCACGAAGGGCGCTGGCCTCAGTCGCAACGGCAGCCTTTGCTTTATCGAAATTGCTCCAGACCTCGACGGCGATGAAGCCAACCAACAGCGCGAAAAGAATACCCAATGGCGGAAGCATTCCAGGCGAGACCGCCTTGAAGGCCTTTGCTCGTTCGTTCACTGCGAGCTTCGTCACAAGCAGATAAATGCCACCGGTGATGAGATAAGTGACCGAAAAGATAGCCGCGGCCATCCACAGCACAGGAAGATTGAGCGACCCGTCGCGCACTATCGACCTTCCTCCCTGAGAAAACGTGTTCCAGCGCTAAGCGATCACGAACGCCTGGTTGGGAGCCGCAAGGCTCCAGGACGACAGCCAGGTCCTTCGTGATCTGGTGGTCCAGAATGAACTCAAGATCGTCTCGGCGATCCATGACGTTGCCAGCGGGCGCATCACGTTCATGGATTGAGGGCGGGCCCGGTCCATTCAGCCTTCCGAGACTGCGGCGCTGTTGGGCATCCCGCTCGCGGGCTGCCCTCACGATCTAATCCAATTTCTGGTACGTGTTCTGCAGTTCATCCTGCACGATAGTTGCCTGTCCACGCGAGCCAACGACTAGATCCTCATCGGGGGTCAGGGTTGAAAAGTGCCATCCCGAAGGCAGTTTTAGGCGTGCGCCAAGCTTAGGGAGGGCTGCATATGTCAAGTCCTTGTCGACGATTTGCGCATAGGCCTGCATGACATAGCGACTGCCGTCAGGTGCATCGAGCACGAACACAGGGCTTCCGGCTCTGAAAAGGTACTGGGTTTGGCGATCGACCTTCCGCTCCCGATAAGCGGCTCGCGGAAGGTCGAAGATGCCGAGATCCAATGATGCCCGCTCGGTCATGTCAAGGCCTCCCGCCTGAATTGTCTTGCCTGCCGCGGTGGCGCCATCGCCGCTGATCGCATCCATCAAGAAATGACGTGGGCCATTGAGCAGGACTGTGACAGCATCAAAGTGCTTTCTCATGTCCGCCTCAGTGATCGCCTCCCAAATTTCGGCTGGGCAGTCGTTAAGCCCGAGCGTGTTGTACACCGTGGCAATGAAACGAAAACCGTCGCGAACGACCGGGATAATCTCGCAATAGCGCGCATCACGAACATTGGCGATGCTGTGGGCCGCCTGGTCAACCACAATCGGGTCAGCGGCACGCGCTCCGGAGAACGCGAACAGCCCAAGACCCACGAGCAGGTAAGGTCGAGCGAAGACCGTCAGCATAGCGGGTTCCTCCATTGCTCTGTCGTCTACTCGGAACATCCAATAGCACGTCAATTGTGTCTGCGCGCGGGATCTCTAGCAGGGCTGAGGTTTGGCAGGTACAAGGTCCAGGTATGGGACGGGCGATGGTTGCCGTTCAGGGGACCGCTATACATCCGCAAGGGTGCGCCCGGCGCCGCCTTTTCTACCGAGCAAACATTCAACGGCTCGAACAGCTATGTGATGCCCGCGACGGAAGGAGATGATGTTGTCACCTTTCGGTCAAGTGCCACAGAGCCGAATTCTCTTCCCGGTATGTGCGCACGCGCGGGAGATGCTCCCGGTACTCGAGATCTTCGCTGAGGCCGCTAACCAACTCCTCAAGGGGTAAGCGGGCGTGGCTCCGCGGCGTCCATTCGTGCCCGCGACCGGCGCAAACCGAACGACGTGGGGGCAGGATGGCGGCCGCGCTCACGTCATCGACGTAGCACGAGCGTCAATAGGCCCCGCTCTCGTGACCCTAGACCGACATTCCGGAACGCAGGCACCAGGTAACGGAGATGATCAGTTCAGATCTCGACCGAGCTGCCGATCTCGACGACCTGGGACGCCGGGATGCAGAAGTAATCCGCGGTCAGCTCGCAATTCCGGTTCAGCATGGAAAACACGATCTCCCGCCAGAACGCCATGCCGGGTCGAGCCCGGGTGGCGACCACGGTTTGGCGGCCGACGTAGTAAGTCACGGTCTCGGGATCG
This sequence comes from uncultured Alphaproteobacteria bacterium, assembly GCA_963800985.1. Classification (GTDB taxonomy): domain Bacteria; phylum Pseudomonadota; class Alphaproteobacteria; order Rhizobiales; family Beijerinckiaceae; genus Microvirga. The sequence goes on from CAWDDI010000035.1 coordinate 10,331, forward strand.
AGGTCGGGGATGCTGATATTGGATCGCTGCTGCGCGGAGCTCCGCCGGGACGTTCGGCTCCTCCGTGAACCCGATGCGCAGGATCAGCCGCTGGATGCCCGCGCCGACCGGGTCCAGCCGCGAGCGGTCCTCGTCTGGCACGGTCGGGGCCTCGCTGACCTGCACCGACACCAGGAACACCCGCTCGTGCAGCACCCGGTTGTGCCTGAGGTGATGGAGCAGGGTGCTAGGGATGCCAGTCGGCGTCGCGGATAGCACCACGGCCGTGCCCGGAATGCGGATCGGCGGATCGATCTCCAGCCGTTTCAGAAAGTCCTTGGTGGACATCCGCAGATGCGCCCGCGCCTGCTGCACGAGCTGCTGACCCTTGCGCCAAGTCAACATCAGCGAAGCCACGGTCACGGCGATCAGGAGCGGGAACCAGCCACCCTCGAACAGCTTGGTTGTGTTCGCGGCGAAGAACACCAGGTCCACGAGGAGCAGGGCTCCGTTCAGCAGATAGACCAGGACGGGCCGGTGACCCCAATGCAGGGCCACGAAGGTCGCCAGGATGGTGGTGATCACCATGTCGAACGAAACGGCGAGGCCATAGGCTCCGGCAAGCTTGCTGGACGAGCCAAAGCCAAGAACGGCGCCAAGGGTCAGCGCAGCGAGCGCCCAGTTCACGAATGGCACGTAGATCTGCCCACGCTCGTGGTGCGAGGTATGGACGACCCGCATGCGCGGCAGGAAGCCGAGCTGGATGGCCTGCTGGGTCAGGGAAAACGAGCCGGTGATCACGGCCTGAGACGCGATCACGGTTGCCAGGGTGGCAAATGCGACCAGCGGGTAATGCGCCCAATCGGGAGCCAGGTGGTAGAACGGATTTTCCGGCGCGGTCGGATCCGTCAGCAGCAAGGCGCCTTGCCCGAAGTAGTTCAGCATCAGGCCCGGCATCACGATCAGGAACCAGGCGGCCTGGATCGGGAAGCGGCCGAAATGGCCCATGTCGGCATAGAGAGCCTCACCGCCTGTCACAGCCAGGAACACGGCCGCGAGGACCGCCAGCGTCGTGGAGACGTCCGCGCTCAAGACATAGCCGAGGGCGTAGGTGGGACTGATCGCGGCCAGGACCTCGGGGGCGGCCAGTATGCCGCGAATGCCGAGCACGCCCAGCACCGTGAACCAGAACAGCATGAACGGCCCGAAGATCCCGCCGATCCAACCGGTACCCATCCGCTGGGCCGAAAACAGGACGGTCAGGATGACGAGCGTGATTGGGACGACATACGGCCCAAACTGCGGGGCATCGAGGGTGAGCCCTTCGACGGCACTCAGGACCGAAATCGCCGGCGTGATCGTGCCGTCGGCATAGAGCAGCGCCGTCCCGACGAGGCCCAGCGCCGCGAGGTATACCGCGCGGTGATCCGGGCTGGATGCGGCGCACCCCGAGAAGCGCGAGCAGGGCGATGATGCCGCCCTCGCCGCGGTTGTCGGCCCGCAGGATGAAAATGCAGTACTTGATCGAGATGACGACGATCAGCGACCACAAGATCAGGGACAACACCCCCAGCACCGTGTCCGGGGCGAGCCCGCCACGGCTCGCCGCGTGCGAGGCTTCCTTCAAGGCGTAGAGCGGGCTGGTGCCGATGTCGCCGAAGACGACGCCGAGGGCGCCGAGAACGGCAGCCCAGGAGGCGGTCCTACCCCCTAGCCCGTGGACGTGCGGGTCGGCAGTGGCGGCCATGAGAGCCAGCCGAGTCGGCAATGCTCCAGAAACCCGAGCGAAAGGACAACCAAGCTTCCACTGCCCAGTTCCACGACTTCCTGTCCGTTCTCCTCTCGAGCGCCTCCAACCATTGTGACCCGGTTCTGTGCCAATGATGGTACCCGAACGCGCGGGAGGGCAGTCGCCCGCGTGGTCGGCCTAGCGCAAACCTCACGCCCTCGTGCCGGTCCTGATAACCCTCCGACCATACTTCTGATAACCGGCGTTCTCAGGGCCAACCCTCGAAGGGCTAGATCGTCGTCGTGGACACCCTCGCGCGCGCCCTTTGAGAGAGGCCGGCACCGTAATGGCACGATCGGCACCTTGCGCTGCCGGCGCTGAAGCCGACGCTGCGTGCTGTCCTGTCCTCTACTCCACCAGCTGTGCGCCACTCTCAGTCTTTGGGAGAGGGAACGGCAGCTGGACTGAAGCTGCGACTGCTTTGGCCTTGATATTGCCTGTGATCTCGATTTGGTCCGCAATGATGGGCAGGAAGGGAACATCCTGGCTTACACCCGAAGTCCCGGCCACTCGCACCTTCTGGGTCGCCGTATAGATCGAGCCGAAAACCTTCGTATCCGAGTTGCCCGCGAACGTGTTTGTGAAGCCCGGGTTGGCGAACCGATCCTGAAAGAACAGGATGCCACCGTAATCGCCGGAGGTCGGGGCACTCAGATCGATCCCGGCGCCGCCCTGGATCGTGAAGCCCGCGCTCGCCCCCGTCAGGTAGAACGTCACGCCAGTGCCCGTGATCGAAGCTTGGCTCGTGACGGTCAGCGCTCCGGACACCACATACACGCCAGGGTCAGCGTCGCCGAGCCCTTGATGGTCAGCCCGCCGCAGTAGGTGCCCGGGTTAAGCGTGAGGATCTGTTTCGGCGCGACCTCCAGGTTGGTTGCGATGCAACTTCCGGCCGCAGGAGCCGCGAGGTTACGGAACGGATCGAGCAGCGGCTCGCAGTAGGAGCGGGCTGGCGGCGTGACGTGGCTCGGCACCGACGCCTTGCCGGCAGCGCAGTAGCCGCCGGCCTTAACGGTGGCGTTGTTGTCGACCAGCAGCGACACCGAACTGCCGGAGTTGCTGTGCATCACGCAGCCCTCCGCGACGTATTGCGCTCCACCAGTGAGAAGCAGCGCTTTGTCGACCGATCGGTTCAGGGCCAGGATGCAAGGCGGAGGCCCGCCGAAAGCCTTCACAGCCTTCGCACGAGAGGCGACTGCGATCTGCGGGATTTGGAGAACCTTCAGGAGCGAGGTTTCGACCTGGCCTGAAGCCGTTACCGTCGCGCTGGTGTTGGTGATGCTGAAGGCTGGGGTCGCGGTCAGCCCTTCGGAGCGGATCGCGCCGAAAACCTTTTGAGCCGTGGCCTGGCGCTCCGCAACCGTGGGCACCTGCGCGAGCACGGCGGCCAGAGCCGCGCCGTCGACAGCCGCCTGCACCTTGCCCCTGGACTGCGTTGCCCGGACGTAGTCAACGGCTGCACCTGCAAAGCCCAGGACCGGGATGAGCGCAAAAGCGAAGATCACCGCGATGGCGCCGCTTTCGTCTTTTTCGAAGCCTTTGAAGTGCAACTCGACCTCCACGGGCGTGCAGGTCAGCAGCGTACTGGCGATCTACTCCGAAACGATTTGGATCGACGCTGCAATTCGTAACAATTTGTTCAGATCTTAATGCGCCAGCAGCTGGCCCCAAAATTCCAACGGTGTCTCGCAACAATCTTCGACTGGCTCAATGGCTATCAGGAGTGAGCTGATGAAAAGCTCCGGGAAGGCGGCGGCAGGTCCCCTACCACCGTGCCCCCCGGACGGCCGCCGATCTGGTTCAGTCGACCGGGACCGTCCTAGCCCCTTAAAGGTCGCGGCTCCGCTCCAGGTTCACGAGAAATCGCCAACTCTGGGCAGCAGCAGTTACGCCCTTGGGTTCGAGAGCGCGTGGCCAGAACACGGACGATCAGACCACGATCCTTGTTGTCGTGGATGAGCCCATCGGGGCTCCGTCCGGTCAACCACGGCCGTCGTCGCCATGCTCCGGACCATCTTCGCCCAGAAGCGCGCCGAGGCCGCGCACGCAGTGGGCTGCCGTCGCTGACGCGCTGCACGAGCGCACCCGAAGCGCGGCGAGCTCATGGACGCCGCCTGCGAGGACGTGCTCGCCTACATGGCCTTTCCCCGCGAGCACTGGCCGCAGATCGCCAGCACGGATGAGATGGACAACGACAGCCCACCGGGGCCATAGCCGAGGGCCAGACGTAAGAGCGCGGCAGCGTCGCCGACCGCGCGCCTCCGTACCAGCGCACCACTGGCGCGGGCAGTCGCATTCAGATCAAAGGTTGCCGGAAGGGCCGCAAGCAGCGCCGGCCAATGCTGGTCAGAGAAGATGCGTACTGCATCTCCGCCATGAATCACACGTCGGTCCCTGGCATCCAGCACTTAGTTAGCGCCAATGGGGGCGGGCCATTCCATAATCACAGCTCGCTGCAGCCCGACAGCTCAGGAGGCCATTTTCCAGTCCGATGCTCAAACAGCCCACTGGCGTTCAAAAAGGAGAGCGCAACACCCTCGACCTCTCGCTTCTGCAGATCGACCATCCCGTTCAAGGCCGTCATCGTGGCGTTGTCGAGTTTGGCCGAGAGTGCGTTCAGGTGGCCGGCAAGCGCCGGGTGCTGGTCGAGTGCTCTCTTTCGAAATCACGGGCGTGAGCAGGTAGCTCGGAAAGAACCTCTGGTCATCCTCCAGCACGAGGAAATCGAACGCATCGATGCGGCCATCGGTCGAGAAGACCAGCCCGACGTCGATGGCAACGTCCTCGCGCAAGGCGCCGTAGATGGTGGTTGCCTCCATTCTGACGACATTCTGCTCGCCGAAACCAAACCTATAGGCTCTCTGCATCGGCATGAGACCATCGGGCCGGAGATAGAACTCGATGGTGCAAGCCAGCCGGAACTGCTCGCCGTCTCGAACGCGGGCGGCCAGATCGGAAATCGAGGTCATGCCCTTCGCGGCGGCATCCGCCCGCCGCATCGCGGGAGCATAGGTGTTGTTGACCCTCGACGGCGATAACCAGATCAATCCTTTCGGGGCGTCCAGCTCCTTCACCCGGTCATAGGCCTCGTTAGGCCCGAGCTTCTCTGTGATGTTGTTGAAGGTCGCGAGGGCTGTCCCGGTGTACTCCCAATAGAGGTCGAGCAGGCCGACCTCCTGCTCCTTGCGGATGCCGGGCGTCGAGAAGCCGGTCCGAACTCTCGTTGTAAAGCCCTTCGCCCTGAGGAACTGGCTCGTGATCTCCGCGACGAGTTCCTGCTCGGTGAAGTTCGCCCCGATGAAAGCGACTGGGCGAGCGCAGGGATGCGCTGCGAGGATCATCAGCAGACAGACGACGCACCTGGCGAGCGTTGAGAGGGACATCTGACCTTCCCGGCATGTCCTATGTGCGCAAAGAAAGTATCCGGGCTCCAGACGCCCGTGATTTTGTCCCATAAGGTCTAGCAATTCAAATTCATGCGCGGCCGAAGCGCATAAGTCTACAACTCACAGCGTGTCGGCTGAACAGGGGAGGAAATGCGCAGCCTCGTTTCCACGCGCACCGCGGGCCGCTGGCCTCGCCTGCCTCACGCGGTAATCGCGGCCGCGGGCCGCTCAAAGGGGCCCGCCCACCGCCCCCCCCTCCCCCGCGACCTAGTCCGCGCGCGCCGGACCGACACGAAACGAAAGCCCTATCGAGCTTGCCTGGAAATTTTGGCCTTCAAGGGGGATGAGCCATACTAATGGCCTGCCCAAAGGGTGAGCGCAAAGCAGAAGATTGCAACAAGCATCGATGTACCCGCTACCAGCCCAACCCAGGTGAGGTACCGCAGTAGACGCGCGGTAAACGTTGCATCGGGTGTGACTGTGCGGAGCGGCTTCGGGTGCGGGAACTTAGATTTTCTTAGCACGACAATGTTACGGCACCATTGCGAGCACGTCGGGCTCTCCGCCGTGTTTCTGGTACTCGCTCGGGAGATGTGGGAGTTTACCGACGACGCCGCAACATGCGTGCTGCAGGTCAATGGAGAACCGCTCCGGTTTGACTTGACGCGGCAGAGACCTGGTACCACGCCGGCTTTCCTGAAAAGCTTGAGGGTCTCACTCACAACTTGGGCCACCTCAGGGTGTGCCCTGCACACCTGCTCGCGGCTGCGAAGAGATCGCCGCCCTCGCGGGCGATCTTCCACAGCGCCCGCGCCGTCACGGGCGGAGATAACCGCGGGGCCCGCAAGCTGGCTCGATCCTCCGCGGCTGGAGCGACTCATCTCCAAGCGGATCCTACGCCTCGACCGGCTGAGACGCTGCGCGAACTTACCGACGATGAGGCGCGGGAGCATGCCCTCGATCTGCAGGCGCATGGAACTGCAAAAGTCCTGCCGATCCTGAACCTGTGACACGGTACTTAGATCTAACTGGTCGAGGCCCGGCGGCATCAACTCCAGGCGTGACGCCACCTTGTCGCTGCTGATCCAGCCGCGTCCTCTTGTGACCTGATATCAATTGGCCGCGGATCACCTCGTTCATTATAGTTTCGCGAGACGCCGATCCAAACTGGCTAGGAGTAAGGGGTGATTCCTTGGACGCTGCTCGACACGGCGGAAATGCCAGGCGGTGGCGAACTCCGCCTGAAGCGGCGTGGTGCTGAATTCTCGATCATGTTGGGCAACATCGAACTGATGAACAGCCGGCGGTGCGGTTCTGAGGAGGCCCTCGCCACCAGGTCTTGCGAGCGAATCGCAGACCGCCGACGGCCAAACATACTGATCGGCGGACTCGGGATGGGCTTTACGCTGCGCGCTGCGCTCGCCGCGCTCGGTTCTGATGCTCGGATCATCGTCGCGGAACTAGTACCCGCTGTCGTTCGATGGGCCCATGGGCCGATGCTCGAGGTCTTCAGGGAAAGCCTTTCCGATCCGCGAGTCAGCATCCGCGACGCCGACGTCGCTGACCTGATACGGTCGAACCAGTCGACCTATGATGCGATTTTGCTCGACGTTGATAACGGCCCAGAGGCACTGACCCGGAAGGCCAATGACGGTCTCTACACATTGAACGGCCTGAGCAACGCCCGAACGGCACTGTGCCCCGGTGGAGTCCTGGCCGTATGGTCTTCAGGACCGAGCAGAGCTTTCACCCAGCGCCTTCGCTCAGTGGGGTTTCATGTAGCTGAGGTCCGGGTGCGCGCCCATGGAGTGCGAAGCGGGGCGCGACACGTTTTATGGATCGCGACCCAATCTTGACGACCGCAAGCCCAGGCGGGAGAGAGGACAGTTAGACGCCTATCTGATCGCATTCGACCTGCCAGGTCCAACGTGACGAACTGCGCCGGATACCGCTCAGCGACCGCCGCAAGCGCCTAGCGGGTTAGGCAGACCGCGCGCGACCCGAACGCTGCGCGCCGAAAGGCTCACGTACCAATCAATCGCGGAAGTCGGTGTTGATGCTAGCACGTCCGGACGCGGGGTCATGCGGTACGAACGGACGATGCAAGAGGTTGCGGTGATACGGGCGAGCACCTGACATAGATCAGGTACTCTGGGGCCCTCGGCCCTCTGCTACAGAGCACATGGGAAGCCCGATACCGGCTCCGGGTAACCCGCGGTGTCCGCATGGACTAACCCCCACCAGCACTGCAGCCACGGCTATCCCGCTACGCACCAAGAATATTCGCAATAGTTTCAAAGAAAATCACATTGAACGCCCGACTTATGGGGGCTAATCTACGATTCGTCTGAGTGCCCGAAGCGTCTAGTCCATTGTACTATAGCGTACAGTTGATCATTACTACTGACGCATGCGAGGGGCATTTGCAGAACTTTTAGTCCTCCCTTGAACTCCGGGCTGGCGCAGTCGTCAGCCCCGCTTCAATGCAGCAGCGAGGTCTCCCATGCTCAAGTCGCCTCTCACCGGGTCTGCTCAGCCCGTCTCTGACTCCGTTCGGCGCGCGATGGCCTTTCTCAGAGATCGACCAAGCCCGCGGGAAGCAGGACGAACGCAGCAGGCAGGGCATGGGCCTCGGCCAGGAGACGCGGACTGGAGACCGCAGGGCCACCGGCGCTGAGGACGGGCTGTCGCTCTGGCACTCGCATCAGACTGCCTCGGCTCACGCCCCGCGCTCGCAGGACGCCTGCCGGGACGAGAAACTAATCGCCTACGACCTTCTGGACGGCGAGGATCTCCGCAAGAAGCCGCCACGCGCGCCCGGGGTGCATGGCGGCTCTATTGGGCGGCAACAACATGCTCTTGTTCTCCAGGCAACGTCCGGGGCGCAACAGGCGCGGCTCTGTTCCGTGCCGGCGCGATGGGGCTCGAACGAATCGACTCGAAGCGGATCGACACGCCCCACAGATCCGGGCCGTCCCTAGGCTGGAGGAAAATCATGTGCGCAGGCTACGTCCCGGGACGGGCAGAGCCCATCTCGTCACTCTCGCGCTGTGGCGCGGTGGAGTGGTCACTTCGGAAAGAAAACAGCGAGCTGGCACGGCAGCTCACGAGTACGGTTCATTCGGGTTTCGGCATCGAGCTGGGACTCGAGGAGACCTTTGTCGGTGTTGCGACGGCGCTTCACAACCCAATGCATTCCAATTGCCCGCCCGACCAGAGCCAATCTTAAATTTTCGTTTACCCGTGAGGCCGGACTCTGGCTGGGTGGGGAGGGTGGTTCGATGCGGGTCCTGTTGATCGAGGATGATGCTGCGATGGCAGGCAGCATCGAGCTGATGCTGAAATCCGAGAACTTCAACGTCTATACGACGGACCTGGGTGAAGAAGGCATCGACCTCGGCAAGCTCTACGACTACGACATCATCCTGCTCGATCTGAACCTGCCGGACATGTCGGGCTACGACGTCCTGCGCACCCTCCGGATCGCGAAGGTGAAGACGCCGATCCTGATCCTGTCGGGTCTCGCGGGCATCGAGGACAAGGTGAAGGGCCTCGGCTCGGGAGCTGACGACTACCTCCCGAAGCCGTTCCACAAAGACGAGTTGGTGGCGCGCATCCACGCCATCGTGCGTCGCTCGAAGGGCCACGCAGAGGCTCACGTCCAGTGCGGGGACCTCGTCGTCTACATCGACAGGAAGCAGGTCGAGGTGGGCGGCGCCCGCGTGAACCTCACGGGCAAGGAGTACCAGATGCTGGAACTGCTTGCACTCAGGTTGGGCAGTACCCTCACAAAGGAAATGTTCCTCAATCATCTCTATGGCGGCATGGACGAGCCGGAGCTGAAGATCATCGACGTGTTCATCTGTAAGCTGCGAAAGAAGCTCGCCAACGCCAGCCAGGGCAAGAACTACATTGAGACCGTGTGGGGCCGCGGCTACGTCTTACGCACGCCGCTTGAGGCACGAGCAGTCGCTTGAGCTTTTGATCTACGTCGGTGAGCCCAGCGGTCCGGGCCCGTCGCACGTGAGCTAAACACATTCGGCCCCCATATGCTTTCCAGGGCTGGTGGTCAGGCGGAGCATCACCACACGCGAAACCCGAGCAACGGAAACTCCGCGCTCGTATTTCTGGAGCAAGAACTCTGGAGGGCCGCTGAAGCTATTTCAGCGGGTTGCTTCCGAACGAGTGCTTCCGGTGAGCTCCGTCGGGAGTACCGCGCGCGATAGCCGTTAGGCGTCTGCGTGTCACAGTGGCACCGCGGCCATCATGGCGATCTGGACCAGATTCACGGTGTCCGTACGCCCAAAGGTCCTGAGCACGTACAGGGTCTGGTAACCACTCCTCCATAGAGGCTGGCTAGGCTCTGGCTCGTATTCGCAGGGCCATCGTACATGCCGCTCGCCACCAGCCGCTCCCGCGCGCCCGCAGATCCGGTCGCCCGTGCTCCCCATACGGGCGCTCCCAAGCTGACATCCTCAGCCGATGCGCGGACCTTCATTCTCGACGTGCCTTTCGAAATGCGAGCCCTGGCCCAACGAGCCGGCGCGAGCTGGGACGCTGGTGCAAAGGCCTTCCTGTTCACCGGCGACAGCCTCCCTGACGATCTTCAGTCCTTCCGCTCCGAGCCTTACTCCTGGGAGCGCCTGAAGGAAGATGAGCTTAACGGTGTGGAACCTGTCGCATCTCCACCGCAGCGGGAGGTGGGGCTAAGAGAACATCAGACAGCGGCCGTTCGGGCGCTCCACGCCGCCCGCCAGGCGGGGCGCACCGGCTTCCTCAACGCGGACGACGTTGGTCTTGGCAAGACGATCGAGACCTGGGCCGGCATCCTGGCGATGAATGAGGCCGATACAGTCCTGATCGTGTGCCCGCTGGCCGTGGTGGCGCACTGGCGGCGCACAATCCAGTGGATGGGCGATCAGGGCAAACGAGTTGTGGTGATCAACTACGACCGGTTGAAGAAGCTCTTCGACGTTCCAGCCGCGATCGCGGCCCGATCGGCCGCAAGGCGCAAGCGCAAGACCAGAAAGGTTCGCACCGCCAAGGGGATTGCGCGCTATGGCGAAGCCTACAGCTTTGATCTGATCGTGTGGGATGAAAGCCATAAGCTGCGCAATGTCAGCTCTGCCCGGTCCAAGATGGCGCTGCGGCTCAGTGCTGAAGCCGAGTTCGTGATCTGGCTGTCCGCCACGGCAGGGCAGAATCCGCTGGAGCTTGCCTACCTCGCACCGCTCCTGGCCGAAAGCACGGGTGCCAGAGCGAGCGACCTCAAGGACTATGAGCGCTGGTGTGAGGCTCAAGGCATTGGGGTCATGCGCGGCGCCTACGGCAAGTGGCTCTGGCGGGGCGACACCCGGGATCCGCAGCAACGGGCTGAAGCTGAGGAGGATCTGAAGAAGATCCGGTCCATCCTGTTTGCTGGCCGGGTACCCGCCGGGATCCGACGTTCACCCACGGACATTGTCGGTTGGCCTGAGATCAACCGCATCCTCTTGCCCGTGGCGCTCGGCTTGGAGGACCGACTGCTCTACGGCAAGATCTGGGACGAGTTCCGCAGCGAGCTTGGACTTGAGGCCCGCCGCAAGGGGACTGGCCAGAGCGGCTTAGCGGCCCGCCTGCGATTTCGCCAGAAGGCGTCGTTGCTGAGAACCGCTGCCACGGTTGATCATGCCGAGGAACTCCTGGAGCAGGGGCTGCAAGTGGCCGTCTCGGTGGCATTCAAGGAGACACTGGTGATCCTACGAGAAGCTTTTATGAAGGACGGGTACGCGGTCGCTGAGATCCATGGGGAGATGAGCGGGCCAGAGAAGGAGCGCCAGCGCCTCGCATTTCAGCAGGGCAGGGCGCCTGTTTGCGTCTATACCGTGGAGGAGGGCATCTCGCTGCATGAGGGCGAGTATGGCTTTGCCAAACGCGCAAACCTCATCCATGACCTGCGCTGGTCGGCCATCCAGATGAAGCAGATCGAGGGACGCACGCACCGGGACGGACGGTTCTCTCAGGTGTACTGGATGTTAGGGGAGGACACCGTCGAGGAGGACGTCGCCGAGATTGTTGCACACCGCCTGCGCGCGATGAGCCGTATGCAAGGGGATGAGAGTACCATCACCGATATTGAGAAGCTCCTCGTGAGGCTTGCTGCGTGACGGGTGAGCGAGCGAAACTGGCGAACGGCGGCTATATCGAAAGCAAGTGTTGCACGATCGGGACCTTGTGGTCTCTCAACCGCATCGCAACTCGTCCAGCGCAACAGACCATCGAGGTGGATCCTGAATGCCGACGCCGAGCAGCTCCGTCGACCCGTTCGATGCACCGAGTCACCCCCATTTATTCGAGTCCGTGGTATCGAATGAAAGCCTGCTTTTGCCCGCCTGACTTGCTCATGGCCGCTCGCGTCCCAACGCCGTGACCGCCTGTCTGAGTTCGCGTTCCTAGCTTCGGTTGTCGTAGGCTTCCGGCAGCCCGCCCGGTCCTGCCGACCGCGCCATCAGGCCGTCGATCGCCGATATTCAACTCACGGCGCGCCCGGCTCGCCCGTAGGTCGGCCCAACAATCCGGCCAACATTCTTGTAGCGTCAGTCCGGTCGGTGAGCACTGGTGCCGAACGTGAGCACCCTTGCGTCTCGCGCGTGGGCCGCAAGAGAAGACTTCTCCCTCAGTGGCGAGTTTGCGGAGCTAGGTTGGCGCTCACCTGCTCGCTTCTTGAATGAGGAAGGCGTGACACTCGTGACCGGCGTGCAGAGGATGGTTGATCAACTCCCCGGTTCGAACACCATATTCGGTCTCGAAGTACCAGAAGGCTCGGCGTTGCGCGTCGCCCTGCGGTATGTCGGTTCGGTGCAAACAGGCTCACTCTGGAAATGTTCTGCGACCGGACCTATATCGGGCGCTTTTCCAACCGAGAGGACGTGCCATGTTTGAGAAGAAAGAGAGCTACACGCCGGCTGAAGCCAAGCGGGCCTATGACCAACTGGATCATCTGGTAGCCCAGGGGACGCTAACCCCGCGACAGGCGGGTGCCCATCGCAGGCATATCGCGAGCCGGGTTCGTGTTTCCTTGAAGCCCGCCTACAACCCGCAAGCGGCGCGGCGGGCTAAATCCGAGATCGTGAAGCTGACCGAAGCTGGCACGATCACGATGAAGTCAGCGGCGGCCTATCGGGCGCACATCACAAAGCGCACCAAGGCGGCCTGACGATTTCGGGGCCGGCGTTCGAGCCGGGATCGGTGTTGCGGATGAACGTCTGGAACGTCGGAAACTTGCGGCCGTTCAGCATTACCTCCCGGTCCGAACCCTCGATCGCTTGGGCCGGCAGCGGCGTCGCCGGGCATACGATGGCGGCGAGCCGAGCTGGGCAAAGGCATCCGCGTAGGTTTCCTGAGCTTGAGACGCATACCCTCCGTCAGCTCCCCGATCGACCTCGTCCGGGGTCGCCCGCTCCCCAGGGATGAGTTCGTTGACCACGAACCGCACATCCGGGCTCCTGATCTGCGCCGCGAGCGCGGTAAGGTCGGCCCCGATCCTATAGCGGTTCAGGAAGTTGGATTTGACGCCTTTGGCTTCGTAAAGCGCGCTGGGGCTGAAGTGAAGGCGGACCGCCAAGCCGGTCGAGCCCTTGACTTGCGCGGCCATGCACCATGTTCACCAGACTTTGAACGCACGCGATCTGCAATCGCCGTATCGTAACGACGAACCGAATTCCCGCTGCGGATTCACGGGAGAGGAGCCATGTCGGTCAGTCGGCGATCGGTCCTGACTGGAGGTCTCACGGTGCTGGCGAACTCTGCGTTGGCGCAGCACCAACACCATACGGGTCAGTTCGAGCGGCTGAATGCATCGGGTCGCATCGACCTGCCCGACCTGCACCACCAGCAGGCCGTCCGCGACAGCCCTGCACCGCCAGCCACCTCGCCGGGGCACTGGGTGGCCCGGGCCCCTCTGCCTTTGCCGCGCACCGAAATGGCTTGGGCGGCCGAGTACCGCGGACGCGTGCACCTCGTGGGCGGCTATGCCGAGCAGCGGGTCGATCGGCCCTACCATCATGCCTACGATCCCGCCGCCGATCGCTGGGCGACTTTGCCCGAGCTCCCCCGCGGCGCCAATCATGTCGGCGTCGCGACCCTTGGCGAGAGATTGTATGCCTTCGGGGGCTTCGTCGAACAGAATCGGACACCCCATGACGGCGCCTTCGCGTTCGACGGCGAACGGTGGCACACGTTGCGCCGCCTGCCGGAGGCTTGCGGCGCGATTGCGTGCGTCGCGGTCGGGAACCTCGTCCATCTGATCGGCGGCGCCATCGGGTCGGACAACCGCCGTTCCATCGATTGGCACCTCGTCTACGATCCTGCGGCGGACCGGTATACGCGGCGTCAGCCGATGCCGGTCGCCCGCGATCATACGGGCGTGGTCGCGGTGAACGGCCTCATCCACCTGATCGCCGGGCGTGTCGACTCGTTCCACACGAACTCGAACCTGCATCACAGCTACGATCCGAACACGGATCAGTGGACGTTCAGAGCGCCGATTCCGACGGCCCGCTCCGGTCACGGCGCCGTGTGGTATCGGGACCGGATCTTCGTCATGGGCGGCGAGGGGACCAACCGCGTCTTCGGCCAGAACGAAGCTTATGACCCGGCCCAAGATCGCTGGGAGGCTCACGCCCCCATGCTGACCCCCCGTCATGGGATGGGAGCCGTGGTCGTCGGAGACGCGATTTTTGTCGCGGGCGGCGGGCCGCAGATGGGCGGCGGAGTGAAGAGCGCGATCAACGAGGCGTTCACGCTCTCTTGAGCGTCCCCGGACCAGCGCCACGAGAGCATGCAAACGATAACGTACGCGGAGAGATGTGATGGCAGGTATACGGAACTGGTGGCCAATCCTTGCGGCGGCCGGCGCGCTCGGATTCCTGGCCGATGCCTCGGCCGAGCTGCGGGCCCAGAGCGCTGTCGAGATCGACGCCGATGACATCGGCGGTGTCGTTACCGGACCGAACGGGCCGGAGGCCGGCGTGTGGGTGATTGCCGAGACCACCGACTTGCCGACACGGTTCATCAGGGCTGTCGTCACTGACGATCAAGGCCGCTATGTCGTGCCCGATCTGCCTCCTGCGACCTACAAGGTGTGGGTGCGCGGCTATGGCCTGATCGACTCCGCGAAGGTCGACGGCGTGCCGGGCAGGCATCTCGCGTTGCGCGCGGTGTCCGCACCCGACGAAAAGGCGGCAGCCCAGTACTATCCTGCCATCTACTGGTATTCGATGCTCAGGATCCCGGAGGCGAGCCAGTTCGGCGGCAGGAGCGACATCCCCGGCACAATCACGCAAATCGACTGGCTCAAACAGGTGAAGAACATCGGATGCATCGGCTGCCATCAGCTGGGGCAGCTTTCCACCCGCACGATCCCGAAGGAGCTCGGCGAGTTCAGCTCATCGGAAGAAGCGTGGATGCGCCGCGTATCCTCAGGACAGTCGGGCGAGACCATGGTGAACCAGCTCGCCGGTCGCTTCGGCGGTGTGCCCTTCAAGTACTATGCGGAATGGACCGACCGCATCGCGCAAGGCGAACTGCCGCATGCGAAGCCCCAGCGGCCCGCGGGAGTCGAGCGCAACATCGTCGTCACCAGTTGGGAGTGGCTGAACGAGAAGAAGTACCTGCATGACCTGATCGCCTCCGACCGGCGCAATCCGACCGTCAATGCCTACGGCCCGCTGTTCGGCTCGGCGGAGTACTCGACGGATGTCATTCCCATTCTCGATCCGAAGTCGCACACCGTCACGCAATTCGTGGCGCCGGTGCGCGATCCCGACACGCCGGAGGCGCTCGGACCCGGACATGCCGCCAGCGACAAGGTGCTGGCGCCTTCGCCGTACTGGGGGGAGGAGAAGATCTGGGACACGAAGGCCAACAACCACAACGGCATGTTCGACCGGCACGGTCGCGTGTGGTTTGCGGCGACGGTGCGCGGCCCCAACAACCCGGCGTTCTGCAAGAGGGGCTCCGACCACCCCTCCGCGAAGCTGTTCCCCTTGGAGCGGACATCGCGGTCCATCACGGTCCTCGATCCCAAGACCATGACGTACACCTTCGTGGACACCTGCTTTGGGACGCATCATCTGCAGTTCGGCTACGATGCCGACGACACCTTGTGGACCAGCGGCGGTGGTCCGGTGGTCGGGTGGATCAACACCAGGGTGCTGGAACAGACCGGCGATGCCGCGAAGGCACAGGGGTGGACGGCGTTCGTGCTCGACACGAACGGCAACGGCCGGCGTGACGACTACGTCGAACCCGGTCAGCCGCTTGATCCCGCCAAGGACAAGCGCATTGCGGGAGGCTTCTATGCCGTGAGCCCGAGCCCGGTCGACGGCTCGATCTGGGGCTCCGTCGGGGTCTTTAGCGGCACGCCCGCGGTGGTTCGGCTCGATCCCGGGCCCAATCCACCCCACACGGCGCTCGCCGAAATCTACCATGTGCCATTGCCGGGGTTTGGGATCCGAGGTGCCGATATCGACCGCAAAGGCGTCGTTTGGGCGTCGCTTTCGAGCGGTCATCTGGCGAGCTTCGACCGGCGCAAGTGCAAGGGGCCGCTCAACGGACCGACGGCGACCGGAGATCACTGCCCGGAGGGCTGGTCGTTCCACGCGTATCCCGGTCCGGGCTTCCAAGGCATCGGCGAGAACAGCGCCGAGTCGAGCTACTACACCTGGGTCGACCAGCACAACACGTTCGGGCTGGGCGAGGACGTGCCCATGTCGACCGCCAACCTGATGGATGGCCTGGTCGCGTTCAAGGACGGCAAGATGATTTCCTTGCGGGTGCCGTACCCGTTGGGGTTCTACGCCAAAGGCTTCGACGGACGGATCGACGATCCGACTGCCGGCTGGAAAGGGCGCGGTCTGTGGACGACCAGCGGTGACCGGACGCCGTGGCTCCGCGAGGGCGGCAAGGGCAGCAAGCCGACAGCCGTGCACTTCCAGCTCCGCCCTGATCCGCTGGCCAAGTAGCGATGAGGCGACGGCGGCGCGCAGTTTTTCCGGTGCGCGTCGCTACGCCGCTCGGCATCTGCGCTTGCTGAGGACCACGTTGATCCTCAAGCCGGCTTTCCTGAGAAACTCGAGGGCCTCGTGCACCGCTCGTGCACCGGCGGCGAGCCGACCCAACCTTCACGCGGAGAATACAGTCCTGCTCCCGATACCTCGAAGTCAGAGGTTTGAGGCGGCGGAGACCCGGTCGGGCATTCGAGTCAACAAACGCGTCCACTTTTGGACATGCAAGGCGCCTCGATCTCTGGTTTCGGCGGTTCAAACGCGCCCGAATGTTGGTCGCTGGCTGCTCGGGCCCGGAAATCGAGCCATCCGATACCGCCACCGGCCACCGAGTCACCCCCGTTTTTCGAGTCCGGTGGCCTCAGATGAAAACCTGGTTATTCGGCCTTACCGGGGCTCCGGGCGTCTGAAACCGCGATGTCTGACTCGCAAGCCTGAGATTAAGCTCCCGAAGCGAGCGTCGAAGCAGGTAGCGAGCAGCACACTCGGCGATCTCAGTGCCGACTTCCGCGACCACCCTGGCGCCGGCCATGCCCCTTTTATTGTACTCCCTGACCTTGCCCGGGGCCTCTACTACTCAGAGGGTTTTCGGGAGCGCGAGGGTTTTGGCGATCTGCTCCCCTGCAATGCGTGGAAACTCGTAGGCTGCCGTCGGTGAGATTAGGGCGGCGACACAGGGCGCTCATCGCCACGACGGCAGCGACCTCGTCTTGGCGCCCAGCGTCACGATAATCTACGACCACCGGCTCAGGACGATCCGCGATCGACGCCGCAAGGCGGCGCGCCTTCCACCGCCGCAGCCTCGAGCGGCGCCGATTCGCGTTCAGCCGACCGGAACCGCACCTTATCCTTTGAAGGTCGGGTTCCGCATTAGGTTGAGAACACGCCGGCTCATTCGGGGCCGCTTCCGAGGCCGCCCGGCACCCATCAGGGCGGATATTCCTGCTCAAATCCTGGTCTGATCCTGCTCAACGCAGGATTGAGCCTCATTTGATGCCTGAACGGCGCCAAACCGGGTGACCTGCCCATCGAGGTAACCACCCGGCGCGAACTGAGTTTCCATCTGAAAACGGCGGGGGCAATTAGTGTGACGATCCCACCGGACCTGCTCAAGCGGGCAGATCGAGTGATTAGTGCAGTGTGAAATCGGTCGCCAAGGCGGGAGCTGGTCGTATCGGGCATTCGCCTAGCGATACCATTCGATGCAGTGACCGACCACCATCCCACCTTCGCTTTGCCAGTCCGGTGGCATCAGATGAAAACTGGTCATCAGGCCCGATCGAGGGATCCCGGCACCAGGAGCCCGCATGTCTAGTAGTCGGTCTGAGATTAAGCTCCTGACCCGAGCACATAGCCTCTCAGCCCCATTCCCAGCCGCTGTTGCCCGCCACGAGCACCTCAGTCCACCTGCTCAGGACAACCGGCATCCGCTGTTCGGTTCCAGGTCCGCCCAACATCCCAGCTAACATTCCGGTAGGGCAGAAGCTTCGTTCGAGCAGGAGTCCGGCTGAATGAGCTTGCACTGATCAGCGATGCGATCGCTTATGTCCGATACCTCTGCAGGAACTCAGCGGTCGTCATTCGTTCACACCAAGTTTGCTGAGGATGACATCGTCAATCCTCACGCCGGCCTTCGGAGGAGCTCCAGGGTCTCATTCACCGTTTGGTGATCTCAGGGTGTCGCACGCTGAACACCTGCTCTCGGGCTGTAAAGAGATCACCGCCGTCGCCGGCGACACGTTGCTCGAACGGCGCGGCGCGCGTACAGGCTCCGGCGCCGAGGGCTCACGTGTCGAGAGTTGGGGAAGCGGCGTGCCATGCCCGCTAGCGCGACCCGCCGCCAGACGCAGCGCACGTGTAACCCACTGTGCATTGAACTCCATCTCGGTCGCGTACGTCTGAGGCCAGATCAGCTGCCGCCCCGCGCAGGACGGCGTGGTCCATATTGACGAGATTGGATATACGGGAAGCGGCCCGGCTGGTGACTTGGCGTAAATACGCCCATTCTGTTGGACGAACCTCTGCGCCTGCGCACATGTCATTTGGTCGACGGTGACCTGGGCAACCGCCGAGAATGGCACAAGGACGGCGTAGGCAAGAACGTAGAGTCGCATGGCTTCCTTATACCGTTCAGCCGGTTGCTTGCCCATTGAAATACCTCGTTAGGGGTCGGCACGCGCCTGTCGCTCCTCGCCCTCGACATTCCGGAAGCGCTGGGCGGCGTACGCGTGAGCACGACGCCGCACTGAGGCTTGTGCCACCGATGGACCGCCGCGGAAGACGGCTGGGATCGCTCGCCATCAGCGCCAATAGGAGGGGTGTTGAGTCTGCGGATGACGCCTCCCGGGTGCAGTGTTACAGCCCCGGCTCCTCCGAAATGCCAAGCCACCCACAAGCCTGTTCGAGAGTGGCGAACTCGTGCTCATCCGCCGTAAAGGATGGCGGCATCTGTTCGGGACGGCATGGATGACGCTGGTGGTCTTAAAGGGTCACTGCTAATTGATGGGCAGCCGGCCTTGAGGGAGGCAGAGTATGATACCCGCTTATCGACGGGCCCTGATCGTTGGCGCTGGTAAGGGCCTGGTTTCCGCCCCCTGCCCGCAAGAGCCCTCTCGAGATGATCTGATGCAGGTACTTCCTATCATGCGACGGCCACAGCAATGCAAACTGAGAATTCAGGAGGCATGTCATCAGCCGACGTGTCGCCGATCATCAGGCCCGGCGGCTGAGTTGAGGTACCTCGTGGCAGCCTCGCTCGGCCGGACGGGCAGCATTTAGAGGTGCCCCGCGAATCGGGGGTAATTGGCGCTGGTTGTGGCGGTTGCTGTGCCCAGCCCCTATGCTGGTCTCAATTGAGCGGGTCCAAAGCGCGGAGGATGACGAATGAGTGACCTCGAGAAGGGCATCACGCGGGCGGGCGAAGGCCACCAGGGCAGGTCCTGGAACATCCTCGGTCAGCGCTACTTCCCGAAAGCGTCCTGTGACACGACCTTCGCGTTCGAGACGAACAGTGATCCCGGTCAGTACGTGCCCGTGCATATCCATCCCAATCAAGACGAGTTCATCCTGGTGCTCGACGGCGAGCTCGACCTGAAGCTCGATGGCATCTGGTCCAAAGCAACGGCCGGCGATCTCGTGCGCATGCCACGCGGCGTTCCGCATGGCTATTTCAATAAATCCGACGCGCCAGCCCGCGCGCTGTTCTGGGTCTCTCCTGCCGGTAGGCTCGAGGCTCTCTTCGACCGTTTGCACAACCTGGATGACATTCCGCGCGTGCTGCAACTCTCAGCGGAGCACGATGTCGAGTTTCTACCGCCCGAAGCCAACGACTGAGTAAACCCTTGGGCGAGCACTCGAGCCTTCTGGATGCAACCGGGGGCAGCCGGTCCGTACAAGAAGGCTGGCGTGCACACCACCTGCCGTTTTCGACAAGACCGCGGACCTCGGAACGTGTCCACTTACCGAGCTCGCGCGCACAGAGTTGGCGTTCGCGAACCCGGTTGCCACATCGCCTGTTGCGCCCCCGTACTCCAGATGGATTTCGGCCTGCCGGAAACCTCCGTCGGCCCAAATAGCCGTCCCAAACGTTAGTTGTGGGGCATCTGGGCGATCGAGAACACGGATGAACGAAAGGACGACGCGACACTCGCCTCCGAGAGCGGCAGAGATCGACAGCCATCTCGACGCGCCCTCGGTGGCAGCGATACTCATCGAAATCGGGCAGCGCCTCACCTTGGCCGGGGAGAACCCCTACAAAGCTCGTGCCTACGCCCGCGCGGCTGAAAGCCTTCTGCTCTTGAACGAGCCGCTGGAGGACGTGATTGCCGACGGACGCCTTCGGGAAATTCCAGGCGTGGGCGTCGCCCTGGAGGAGACGATCCTTCGCCTCCACAAGGACGGCACCACGCCTCATCTTGACGCCATGCGGGCCGAGGTGCCGGCCGGGCTTTTGGAAATGCTGGCTATTCCGGGACTGCGCCCGCCCCGGGTGCTCGACGTCTTTAGGAAGCTTGGACTCGCGAGCCTGGATGACCTGGAGGCAGCTGGCCGGCAGAACAAGCTCGCTCAGCGCCAAGGGCTTCGGGCCGGCCTTCCAAACTAAGGTCCTGGCCGGGATCGAACTCCTGCGGCGTTCGGGTGGGCAGCGGCTCATCCACCATGCCGCTGAGCGGCTCGGGGCTTTGGAGACTCACCTGAGGCACTTGCATCCGGAGCTGTCGCGCATCGTCCCGGCAGGAGACCTCCGACGTGGCTCCGAGCTGATCTCGTCTCTTGCCCTTGTTGCTGAGGCGTCGGATGGATCCGGCATTCAGGTCGTTGATGGCTCCGGCGCCCGCATATGGATCGCAGACCGCCGTCGCTATGGAGTGGCGCTGGTCCTGGCAACCGGCTCGTCCGAGCATGTCGAGGAGCTCAAAGCTCGTGCGCAGATCCGGGGACTCCGCCTCGACGACCGGGGGCTGTATCGTGGCAAGCGATTGCTTCCATGCCCGGAGGAGCGCGACGTTTACGCCGGCCTCGGTCTCCCCTTCATCGAGCCAGAGCTACGGGAGGGCAGGGGAGAGATCGCCCTTGCCGAAGCGGGACAGCCTCCCGGCGCTCGTGACGGGCCACGACATTCGCGGCCTTCTCCATTGCCACACTGACTTCTCGGATGGCGCCAATACCTTGGAGGAGATGGCCGAGGCCACCCGCGCCAGGGGCTACGAGTACTTTGGTGTGGCCGACCATTCGAGGACCGCTCGCTACGCGGGCGGGCTCTCCGTCGAGCGTGTTCGTCAACAGCACGAACTCGTGGACGCACTCAACGCCGAGTACCGAGGCAACTTCCGGATCCTGAAGGGCATCGAGTCCGATATCCTCGAAGACGGCTCCTTGGACTACCCGGAAGAGGTCCTCGCGAGCTTCGACTTCATCGTGGCGAGTGTCCATAGCCGGTTCGGGCTTGATCCCGAGACTCAGACGCAGCGGATCGTTCGTGCGGTGTCGAACCCGTTCACGACCATCCTGGGACACATGACGGGCCGGCTGCTTCGGCGAAGGGAGGGCTACCAGATCGACATCGAGCGGATCCTCAGGGCCTGTGCGGACCACGGAGTCGCCGTCGAGATCAATGCCAATCCTCACCGCCTCGATCTGGATTGGCGGTGGCATCAGCGCGGGCTCGAGCTCGGATGCATGTTCAGCATCAACCCCGATGCGCACACGGTCGAGGAGCTCGATCTGACCTCCTGGGGCGTGCTGGCGGCCCGCAAGGGAGGGATCCCTCCGGACCGCGTATTGAACTGCTTGAGCATTGATGACCTTGAGAAAGTTTTTCGCGCCCGGCGAGTCAGTTCACTAACAGCCTTCTGAGCTTCCCTCCCTGGACTCTGCTCGTCCCTTTCGATGGTCAGCGCGCTGATTATTCGCCATCTGCTGACCTGGCGAGTTGCGTGAGACCTGCGCACCACGCCTCCTCTGTCACCTTTCTGATGTGCCAGAGGCACGGCCCTCGACACGCACGTCTGTTTTGACCGAGTTCGCGATGTAGCACCGCTCATGAGAGTCATGGTGGAGGGTCTCCACTTCAGCCGGGCTCGGCCGCTGAGGTCCATCAAACACGACATTGGGGCGGAGCGTCACCTGAGAGACCCACTCGCGCCCGTCCTTACCCTTGCTCATAGTGCCGACGGCTGAATCTTCATATGAGGCGACCGCGAACCCACGCTGCGCGGCCAACCACAAAAAGAAAAGCATGTGGCAACTGCACAGTGCGGCCACGAAGGCTTCCTCCGGGTCCACCGCCGACGGGTCGGAGAGCGGCGGGCGGACCGAGTGCGGCGCGGCGGAAGCCCGCACGCGAGCCCCGCCATCGAAGAGCCAATCGTGGGCCCGGCTGTAGCGGCCGTCCGTGAAAGGCTCGTCCGAGCCGCGCTGCCAGACAATCTTCGCCTCATACGTTGCCATCGCAGCCTCCTGCTTGGTCTACCGCTCGAACCGGGCTTTCTCGGATCGAAGTAACGCGGTTCTCTGGGTGCTCAAAGTGGACATTTTCCTTCAGGCTGCCGCGCGAAAGCGTCAGGTCCCGAATGCACAGCAACGTCGCTTCTCCGTCAGTCGCCTTCGGAGTTCATAGGCCGCGGCATGTAAAATCTGAGTGGATAGAGGAGATGCCGGTCTATCATTGACTCCCGCCGATCCTCCGGCGAGTGCGGCTGCATCTGCCCACGAAGCACCCGTAACTGCTCACTGACAAATATATAGTGCACCGCATAGGCCATACGTTTCGGGAACTCCTCCGCGCAAGACTCGAACGCGATGTCGCTGATCCGGTACGCTATGCCTTGAGCGAGAGTGGTCACGCTTTCCCGATCCGCCTCGGTCCAGTCCGCGCAGTGGTGGTGCAAGGCCTGCATCAGGTCGTCTTGCGTGACTTCGGTTCTAAGAGGTCGGCGATGATTTGGTCGGGATGGTGAGAAAGGTCGTGCAGGCAGCGTGTCGTCATCATGGTCCGAGTTGTCTGAGGCTGAGTGGCGACCTCTGCCGGCCACGTGATGTCCGGCAACCGACGGGGGACGGGCATAGACCGAGCTGATCGCGATGGGCGGAGGCGTGGCAAGCCCGCAGCGCACGTTTGATTTCCGGCTCCGTCCGTTGCGGGAGAAAACCATTGCTGCACAAGGGGTTCGGTCTCCATGTCTGACGACGGTTTGATTTCGACTTGGATTTCCTTTGATTTCGGTTTGATTTTCCGTCGGTACGCGACTGCGCTGAAAGCCTTGCACCACAAGGATTTGCTCGTGCTTCAAGGGTTCGCTTTGATTAAGAAATTAAACGGAGGATAATTTCTCTCGATGAGAGCCCTGCCGGTACGCGCCCCAGGACCCGGCGAGATTGGACGCCCCCGGGCCCAATCTCTACAAGAGTTGCAGCAGGCCGCCTATATGCTGCATCGGCCATCGGGCTGCGCCCTAAATCGAGCTTACTGAGAAGCTCGTCATCGAATTCCGACGTTGGCGTTTTTCGGCGACCTGCGTCTCTCTTCAAGGGTGCCCTGAAGGTGTACGGTTCCTCGTATCTCGGCTGCCACGGCCGCCTCTCTGTTTCAGGACCCAGGGTCCGCCGGGCATTTTCCGTGCATCTCGGCAGCCCGCAGAAACCGGACAGATCCCTTCTGTTATAGAGACATAGATCTTATAGAATATTTAAGGATATAAGTATTGGACCCCATGTACCGTTCGTGGGACAGGAGATGTACCGTTCGCGAGACAATGCAAAGTTGCTCGTTGATCAGGCCTGTAGCAGAGTCACTACCGGACTGCTTTTGCCGCACCGCTCCACCCTGATCAGGCCGACAGCCTCCAATCGCTTAAGCGCGCGGTACTTCGTGCGACGATCTATTCCCCAATCGACCATAGCCTTGTTGGTCACCTTCACGCTAGTCACGTTCCGGAGCCGGGCCTCATAAATGAGGAACAACCACAGAAGCATGGGTCGAGCTTCTAGAGCTGCCGCCGCCGCAATGAGACCTTCCAAGGGCGCGATAACGAAGCGCCCCTCGACTCGCTTTGACGCTTCGGCGCGGTTTCCCGTTCCGGCGGTGCAGATCCGTGAGCCAGCACCTCCACCGGGATCCGCAAGCTTTCCAGCAGGTCGTTGTCATTAGGCTGCTTCAGAAAGTCAGGACGAATGATGGTAGACACGTTCTGTCTCCTCCTGTTGGACTAGCCTCATAGTGCGATCCCACATCGCTTTCCGCGGGGATCGCTGTAGCGCTCCGGGTAACGCACGATCTCCGCATCGGTCCGCAGCTCGAAGCCGGCCAGGACGACGCGGGACGCCTCCGCCATCACCGCCCGCATAGCGTCACCTCCTCCTCGATCCGATCGGCCGGCGCCTCGATCAGGACCGCATCATGGACAGGGGCGCAGATCCGGATCCCGCGCTCGGTGGCGAGACAGCAGGCGATCCGCAGCATCTCGGCGCCATTGGCCTGCATGGGGAAATTCCGCAGCGAGCGCGGGTTCGCATCCCGGCCGGCATGCACCCGCCAGCCGAACACCGTCGAGATGCTGCCGAGAAGCATCGCCTGGTCGACCATGTCCTCGGACCACCGCCAGAACCGCGGATAGGTCTCGCGATGCTTCAGGAGCAGCTCCCGGGCCTCAAGGCCGGAGATCCCAACGCGTGCGGCCAGCGACATGGCCTCCATGCCGTAGCCGACGCCGAGCACGACGGTCTTGTAGAGGTTGCGCTCGCGAGCATGGGTCGCCTTCGTGCCGTCGGCGGCACGGCGCCGACCTGCTTCGCAAAGGCGAGGTAAGGATCGCCGGAGAGATAGGCCTCGATCAGGTTCGGATCGCCCGAGAGGCCGCCGCGATCCCGTGCTCCTGCGCCTGCCAGTCGATATAGGCGAGCGCCATGCCGGGCGCGGGCTGGATCAGGCTCCGGAGCCAGACGGCCGGGCCGAAGATGAATTTGGCATTGCATGGTTGATTGCGGCCGGAGCGCGCGCGGAAGGGGGAGAGCAGGGCGCGGTTCCGGCCGTCCGGCCCGACCTGCAGATCGGAGAGCCGGAGCTGCGCCAGGGCCGCCCGCAGCTCGCGCAGGGGCGCGATCCGCACGTCGGCGCGGGCCTGCTCCCGGAAGGTGTCGTCCGAGAGATCGAGTTCGCCGCTCTCGAGCCGCGGCCAGGGGATCCCGTTGCGGATCAGGTAGCCTCGAAGCGTTCACGCTTGAACGTCACCCCGTCGAAGACGCCGTAAGTCCCGATCGATCTCCGCAACGAGCGCCTCTTTGATGTCGTCCCACCGCTCGCGCAGGACGCTCCAGAGTGACACGTCGATCGGCACGCCGGTCCACTCCATCCTTGCGACGGCGGCCATGTAGCGCCCGCGCAGGAGCGCCCGAGGGAGATCGATCCGGGCCCGCATCAGCGGCAGGAGCCGGCCGAGAGCGTCAACGTCCTGCTGGCAGTAGTCGAGGATCGCTTGGCGCTGATCGTGGTCCCACGGGCCGCCGGCCACGATCAGGTCGCGCATAGCGTCCTTCTTGGTGGCCGGCATGGTGTCCTGGCCGAACACCGCCAGGGCGCCCAAGCAGGCCCCACCCGGAGGGCGGATGGAGGCCGTTGAAGGCGTTCCGGAACTCCACGTAGAGATCGAGAATCCGCCGGCATTGGCCACCCAAGCGCCAGGTGGCACCCCAGCTCCGCCGACGCGAATACGAGACGAAAAGGCTGTTCGGGCCGATGTCGTAGGGCGGCGAGGAGGAGAACTCGCCCCGCCATTGTCGGATGGTCCGTCCGCTCCGCAGCTCGATCGCCACGAGGCAGACCGGATCGGGCCGGCATCCCTCGTTCGCGATGAACTCGAAATCGAACTGTGTAACTACGCTTTCGCGATGAAGATCTGCACCCAAAGTTCGAAGCTGCGAATTTCAGGACCGTCCTCGGGTGTCGAGAAGGCCTTCGTCGACCGCCCAGGAGAATAGCTTCGCCAAGACGGATCGCGTGCGGTTGGCTCCGATAGGCGTCCGGTCCTTTACGTCGCTGAGCAACCGGGCTGCGTCCTGCTTGGTGATCGAATGGGCTACTTGGCCGCTCCAGGCCGGCCGGCGTGCCGGCGGAAGATACCCGTCGTCGTTCTGCCAAGAGACCTTGTGCTTTTTCGCGTACCGCTTGAAGATATAGGTCGGCGAGCTCGCCGAACGTGAGCGCTTGGCGCTGCTCGTCCTCGCGTCGGCTTGCGATGGCTGTCCGCTCGTCATGCTGAGGATCGCCGCCTGACGGACAGATTGCCTTAGCCGATCAGCTCGCTCGCGGGCCTGCGCGAGTCCGACGGTCGGATACTTGCCAAACGTGATCCGGCGGAAGGCCCCGCCGGCCCGCGGCCGATATCGGAAGCTCCAGGACCGGACCCCGGAGGCCATCACCCGGAAAAATGAGCCCGGAGCACTTTGAGTCCCATAGCTCCAGGATCCCTGCGGAGGGTGGCTTGACACCCCTTAGTCGCGCGTCAGTAAGCGCTTCGGTTGCCATGCACTTCCCGTCCATGTGCCGTCGTGGGTTCAAATGGGTTCAATTTGTTGGAACTGCCCGAAACCATCTGAACCCAAATGTGACAGGTTGTCAGGAAAAGGCATTCCGAAGCAAGCACCCGGGAACGTTATGCACTAGTTTGAAACAAGCCGGGCAGTTCTGGGGGACTAGGGGTCGCGAGTTCAAATCTCGCCGCTCCGACCATTCAAAGCCTTACATTGTAAGTGATTGAGAGATGCCGATTTCGGGCGGCTTCGTGGTTTCTCGAGCGCAGGGGCACGCCGGGGGCACCAAGCTCATAAAAAGGGCGGCCTCTCGACCGCCCGGAGTATGGCGCATTCTTCGTCTACCGGACACGAAGTGGGAAAAGACAACGCGAGGGCCGATCACGGAGCAGGATCTCGCGACATCATTCGGATCGTGCGACGAGTATGCGGCCCGCAGCCGCAGGGGGATGCGCTTGCAATTGGCGGCGGATCAATTGTGGGCGGAAGCCCTTGTGGAGGGGAACCGCGTCCCTGCGCCTCCGAAACCTAGGGAATGGAAGCGCAGAGGTGGTCCGATGTTGGATCGGAGAGGCTCCGCGCCGCACTCGAGGAGTTGGCGCATGCCGATAATCGGTACGACCTCCACGAGGTGTTCGAGAATCTGGAGTCGGTTGGCGGGGTTGCAGAGTTCAAGCGGCTCGGGATCAGTCCGAGTCAGGTCAGGCGTTTCAATGGTAGCGCCAACGTCCACCGGCACCGAACGGGAAAACAGCCCGCTCCGAAAGATCCTATGACCTCCGCGAAGACCGTCGCACCCGCGCGCGCGAAGCACCGGTCGCTGCAGCCCGATAGGCAATCCCCGCGGCGACGCTGGTCGACGGAGCACGGGCGTGCCATATCCCTCCGATGAGCACCGAACGAACCTACCCGTACTCACTTGAGATCGCCCCCTGCGAGAGGCCGGCAGGACACTTTCAGTGGGCGATTCGAAAGCGCGGTAAACTGATCCAAAGGTCCGATCGATCGCACCCATCCGAGGGGCAAGCCCGAGAAAAGGGCCAATCCGAGCTTGAGCGCCTGGTCTTTGGGGGCCGGGACGGACGATAGGTTGGTCGGCCGCCTGAGCTGAAACGGCTGCCGGCCCCACGTGGGCGGCCAGCTCGCTCACTCGGGTTCTCTGTTTCCAGCCGAGTCCTTGCTCGCGTGCAGTCGGCCACCACCTCCCGCGAGACCTGTTCACCCTCGGTCCGGGCTCGAGGTGTGAGCCAAACTCTGAGGCGATAGCACAGATCCAAACACCCCCTCCGCAGCGCGATCCAGGCGAATTCTGAGGTCCCTTTATCCGTTCTTGACCTCGCCCCGCTTTCCCAGGGCGAAACGCCTGCTGACGCGCTTCGTCATAGCCTAGAGCTTGCGCAGCACGTGGAAACCTGGGGCTACAAGCTCGTCTGGCTCGCCGAGCACCACACCATGGTAGGCATCGCGAGTGCCGCGACAGCGGTGGTGATCGGGTATGTCGCCGGAGGCACGCGCACAATCCGGGTCGGCGCCGGCGGGATCATGCTGCCGAACCACGCGCCTCTGATCATTGCTGAGCAATTCGGCACGCTGGAGTCGCTGTACCCCGGGCGGATCGACCTCGGCCTCGGTCGCGCGCCTGGCACCGATCAGCTCACGCTCCGCGCCTTACGTCGGGATCCATCCAGCGCCGACACGTTCCCGGAGGATGTCCTTGAGCTCCAAGCCTTTCTTGGGCCTCTGCGGCCGGGACAGACGGTTCAGGCGGTCCCAGGGACCGGTCTGAACGTGCCGCTCTGGATCCTGGGATCCAGTCTGTTCGGGGCGCAGCTTGCCGGGATGCTGGGACTGCCGTTCGCATTCGCCTCGCACTTTGCGCCAGACGCGTTGATGAACGCGCTGGAGATCGACCGCGCAACGTTCAAGCCGTCCCCGCAACTCGAACGCCCGCACGCCATGGTGGGGGTCAACGTGATCGCAGCGGACACCGATGCCGAGGCGCAATGGCTGTTTACGTCGCTCCAGCAGCGATTCACCGATATGATCCCTGGCACGCGCGGTCAGCTTAGGCCATCGGCGTTTCACGCAACCGCCTCTAGGCCCCGCCGACGTGAACAGGCCCTCACCTGGGCAGAGTATTCTTGTAGATCCTGCCATCCTTCATGATGACGAGAAAATTCTTGTCGGGATCTGCGATGAGCCCGATGTTTTCCAACGGATTGCCGTCGACGAGCAGCAGGTCGGCGAGCGCACCCTCTTCCACCGCGCCGAGCTTGCCGGGATAGGGATTGCGCTTGCCGGACAGCGCCAGCAGTTCGGCGTTTGTCGATGTCGCCATGACCAGCGCTTCGGCGGGGGTATACCAGCGAGTGAGCGAGGCCAGAATTGCCCCCTGTTGCTGCGCCAGCGCGCGAGAGAACAGGACGTCGGTACCCCACGCGGTCTTGATCTTGTACTTCTTTGCAAACTCGTAGGACCTCGCTATGCCGGGCCAGACCTCATCCGCCTTGGCTCGCTGGACCGAACCCGCCGGAAAGCCCAGCCTCAAGTCCTCGGGGAGGGGCTGCAAGCTCAACCAAATGTCCTTCTCGGCAAGCAGCTTGGCGGTTGCCTCGTCCATCAGCATGCCGTGTTCGATACACTTCACACCAGCCGCGATGGCTGTCTGGATCGCAGCCGGAGTAAAGGCATGCGCGGCGACATACGTGCCCCAATTCTCGGCCGCTTCAACCGCGGCGCGCAGTTCGGCTTGCGTGAAGGTGGTCACGTCGACCGGACTGAAGGGTGACGACACCCCGCCGCCCGCCGTCAACTTGACTTGGGAGGCCCCCTGCATGAGCTGTTCGCGCACGCGCACGCGCACCTCGTCAGGGCTGTCGGCGACCATGGCGCCACCGACCTGCTCCATGCGGGTGAGCATGCCGCCGATCGTCCGTGGCAGATCGGTCAGCTGACGGAAATCCCCATGCCCGCTCGTGACCGTGATAATGGCGCCGGACGGATAGATGCGCGGGCCCGGGACGATGCCCTCGTCGATGGCGCGCTTGAGGCCGAACACCGGCCCGCCCACATCGCGAACGGTGGTGAAGCCGCGCATCAGAGTGTCAGTCGCCTCGGCGCCAGCCGCTAGATTGGTGTAGCCGATGTCACCGAATGATTGTGCCGGGGTCACCCGCACCAACATCGCGTGCCAATGATTGTCGATCAGGCCCGGCATCAGGACGCGCCCATTCCCGGCGATGACCTGAACGTTTGCATTCGCGTCGACGGTGATCGGGGTCACAGAAATGCGCTCGATGGTGTTGCCACGAATCAGCACGTCGGAGGCAGCCGACAGCGTGGCGCTGCTGCCATCGAAGATCCGAACGCTCTGAAAGAGAGTTGAGACAACAGAGGTCGGGTCCGGCGCCCCCTGCGCCAGACTCGGCTGGCAGGGTCCGATCGAGAGTGCCGCCATCACCAACGACGGACACAACTTCAGTTTCAGCGTCCGCGCCGTCGTCAGGCGAAACGACGTTCTCAACCCTCTCTGTGAGTTCATGTCGGGGCTCCCGTCTTGCTCCGGAGCTCCAGAATTGATCCAATCATGACAAAAGTCGATCGGGCAGCTTGAACGGTTTGAACTCTATCACCGTTTACAGCTTACTGCCCATTGCAGGAACGACTGCTTATGGCACAAAGCGGAAGTTGCGCGTATGTCCGCTCCAGGTCTTAACAACATTCAGAGCAGGGCAGGGGATCTCCGCACCTGACCCAAGGCAGACGTCAGCAATCCCTGCTGTAGACCCCGCCTCGGAGCGAAATTCGGGTGAGTCCTATAGGTGCTTAATGCCGAAGCTCACGATCAGCGGAACAAGTTCATCTCGGGCATGGACGCGATGGTCTCGCGCTACGCGATGAGCCTCGGCAACATTCCCCTTCCGAATGGCTCCGATAATCCGTCGGTGCGACGCAATCGATCCGGTCGGCTTCGAGCGAAGCTTGAGCGTCAGCATGCGCGCCCGGTGAGCTTGATCGGTGACGGTCTGAGCGATCCTTCGGATGCGGCCGTTGCCGCAGCGCTCGACCAGAGTTCGATGGAACTCGTCGTCAGCGGCAGCCCAGGCGAGGAGATCATCTTTTCGGAGAGCCGCCTCCATTCGTGCGGTAGCGTCTTCAAGCTCATTCGCGACGAGCCGTCGCTCCCCTTGAGGGAACGCCGCTAAGAGCTCTGCTGCCATGGCCTCGATGGCGATGATGACCTCGTAGATTTCGCGCACGTCCCCCGGCGCGAGCGGACACACCATGACCCCCCGCTTGGACAGCACGCGGACCAGGCCGTCTTCCTGGAGCCGGATGATGGCTTCGTGGACTGGCGTCCGGCTCATGCCGAGCCTGATCGCCATCTCCTGCTCTGAACCTTGATATCCGGGCGGAAACACGTTGTCGCGGATCGCCTGCTTCAGAGCCTTGTACGCATCCTCGACCAGCGAAGGCCTCTTGCGGGAGCCTTGCGTGGTTCGTGCTTGCAGCTTTTGCATCATTTCGCCCTCCGCGCGCATTGTCGCGCGACCCGGGGCTTCCATGCAAGCAAGAATGGATGATTGACTTCTCCCGGTCGCCTATGCCACGGAGCGCATGCAAACTTGCATGCAAGTGACCGAGTAGCAGGCGAGCGCTGTGCGGCGCGGCAGCTGCTCACGGAGGCGAACCCACGGAGGAGAAGCCATGAAACGAGTTCTCGTCACGCTTGCTACCGCGGTCGGTCTCGTCGCGACAGCGACCATGCTCGCCGGTCCGTCTGCCGCCCAGACCGCCTATCCCAACAGACCGATCACCCTCTTGGTCCCGGCCGCTGCCGGCGGCCCCAGCGATACCGTCGCGCGGCTCGTCGCCGAGGCGATGAGGGCCGACCTTGGCCAGCAGCTCGTGATCGAGAACGTCGGCGGCGCCGGCGGCTCGCTCGGGGCCGGTCGGGTCGCCAAGGCGGAGCCGGACGGTTACACGCTTCTCCTCTATCACATCGGCGTTGCGACCTTTGGCGCGCTCTATCCGAACCTGCCGTACAAGCCCGGCGAAGCTTTCGATCCCGTCGGCCTGGTGACCGAAGTCCCGCTCACCCTTGTCGGCCGCAAGGACCTTCCGCCGGCCGACGTGGCGGCGCTGCTTCGACTGGCTGAAGGGCGCAGGCTCCGGTGCGACCTTCGGCACGGCCGGCGTCGGCGCGGTGTCCGACCTCTGTGGTCGCCTTCTGGCCGATGCCACGGGCATCAAGCTGACAGTGGTTCCCTATAGGGGCACCGGACCGGCTATGAACGACCTCGTCGGCGGCCGGATGGACATCATGTGTGACCAGACCACCAACACGGCCAATCAAATCAAGGAAGGTCAGATCAAGCCCTACGCTGTCACCACGCGCGAGCGGATCGCGATCTTGCCCGAGGTGCCGACGCTCGCCGAAAGCGGCGTCAAGGGCTTCGACCTCTCGGCCTGGCACGCCATCTGGGCTCCCAAGGGCACGCCTGAGCCGATCCGCCAGAAGCTCGCGGCCGCGCTTCAGAAGGCGCTGACCGACCGGACCGTGATCGATCGCTTCGCCGCCCTCGGCACCGCGCCCGTTCCCGCCGCAATGGCAACGCCTGCCGCCCTCGACGAGCGCTTCAAGTCCGAACTCGCGCGGTGGAGCAAGCTCCTCGCTGGCGCTACCCCGCAGTGACCCTCTGTCTCTACCGACTTCGCGGCGCGGGGAGCAGCCTCGGCCCCCGCGACCCTCGTGCTCTGCCGGCGTGACGGCAGGTCTGCGGCTCTCGCCTGCCACGACGGTCACGCTCATCGCTCCAACTCACCAACCGAAGGAATGATCATGCGCACTCATCGCATCGCGGCCATCGGCGGAGATGGTATCGGGCCAGAGGTCATCGCTGCGGGTCTCGAGGCTCTCGAAACGTGTGCCGAACGCGACGGCGGCTTCAAGTTCGAGGTCGAGCATTTCGACTGGGGATCGGACTACTACAAGAAGCACGGCATCATGATGCCGGACGACGGCGTCGATCAGTTACGCAAGTTCGATGCAATCTACTTCGGTGCCGTCGGCGCGCCCGATATCCCCGACCACGTCACGCTGTGGGGCTTGAGGCTGGCGATCTGCCAACCTCTCGATCAATACGCCAACGTGCGTCCCACCCGCATCCTTCCCGGCATCACGAGCCCGCTCCGGCACGTCTCCGGGCCCGAGCTCGATTGGGTCATTGTCCGAGAGAACTCCGAGGGTGAATACGCTGGGGTCGGCGGGCGCGTTCACAAGGGTTTACCGGAAGAAGCCGCCACGGACGTCGCGATGTTTACGCGCGCCGGGGTGACGCGCATCATCCGGTTCGCGTTTGAAGTCGCGCGCTCGCGGCCACGCAAGCTCCTGACCGTCGTCACCAAATCGAATGCACAGCGGCATGGAATGGTGATGTGGGACGAGATCGCCGCCGAGGTCGCCCAGGGTTTCCCCGACGTGACCTGGGACAAGATGCTGGTCGACGCGATGACCATGCGCATGGTCAGCAAGCCTCAGACGCTCGACACCATCGTTGCCACGAATCTCCATGCCGACATCCTGTCCGATCTCGCCGCGGCCTTGGCGGGCTCTCTCGGCATTGCGCCGACCGCAAACCTGAATCCCGAGCGCAAGACGCCCTCCATGTTCGAGCCGATCCACGGCTCGGCCTTCGACATCACAGGCAAGGGCATCGCCAACCCCGTGGCGACCTTCTGGACCGGAGCAATGATGCTCGAGCACCTGGGTGAGAGCGCCGCAGCCGACAGACTGATGCGGGCGGTCGAACGCGTGACAGGCGATCCGAAGCTGCACACGCCCGATCTCGGCGGAGAGGCGACCACGAGGCAGGTGACGGACGCGGTTTGTGAAGCGCTTCATGGTGATAACACCTGAACCAGCACCACAGGAACGCGCCCCGAAAGCGAATGACCGCTGACGGGCTCCAGGTTGGTCTAACCATTCCGGTGTCGCAGGACCTTCGTTCGAGCGCGGGTCCGGCTGAATGAGCGTGCACTGATCAGCGATTGCGATCGTTTGTGTCACATGCCCGTGCAGGACTGCACGTCAGCGCCGTCATTCGCTGACACCAAGTTTGCTGGGGATGACATCGTTGATCGCCACGCCGGCTCTCCTGCGAAGCTCGAGGGTCGCGTTCAACGCTCGGGTTCGCCTCAGGGTGGAGGGATTTGCGCACCTGCTCGCGGCCCGCGAAGGGATCGCCGCCCTCGCGAATTGCGGCACGGGCAGCGAGAGCCGCAAGGACGGACTGCACCAGGCATGGCGCCGATCCACCCGGGCTTGTTCCGAGGAGCGGTTTTCAAGCGATCGGCCGCTTCGGCGGGAGCGGCACGGAGATGGACCCGGTTTGCTCGATGTCTCGTGGTCCAGCAACCATGCACTCCTGCACATAGAGCCGCCGCCGATCGACCACGCGCCTGTAGAGTTCAGGGTCGACCCGCCGCGGGCCCGTAATCTGCCGCCGGGACTCCTCCTGACAGGCGAGGCGCTGCTCTGGCCCATCGGCCGCTCGCGCGCCGGTCGATGCGGCGAGGGCGACGGCTAGGATGGCAATCGTGAGCATCGGTCTGGTAGCCATGGCACGTCACCTCACCACACCCGAATCGAGTTCTGCTGGGTGCGGTTGTGACTGTACGCCCCTGGCGGCTGCGCACTGTGTGAAGGCGCACACTGCCGATATCGCCCGCTACAAGCGTCGCGCCGGTCTCCGGCAGGAGCCGAATGATGCAGTGGAGCGTGGACGATGGGCGTTTGCACGATCAGTGGAGCCACGTTCGTCGCTCCCGTTGGCGCCTCTCTTCTCGTCCCGCGATCTCCGCGCGATATCAACATGGCCACCGACGCCAACCGCTCCGCGGCTTGCCGCGCGGCCTCCTCCGGTCTTTGCCTGTGACCCTCGAACACATCCAGTCCGAACGGGAGCAACACCGAGTAGTTCCGTGATAGACTGATTATCGGTGACCATTCAGGTGCGGCATGAAATGCCCGAGCTGCGCGGCCGACATACTCGAGAGCAGCCAGTTCTGTGACGAATGCGGCATGCCACTGCCGGTCGGGTGCCCATCTTGTGGTGCGTCCAACCGTCCCGAAGCGAAGTTCTGCTCGACATGCGGCAGTAAGCTCGCGGTGGCGCCATCCACCACACCGTCGATGCCACCGAAGGCAGCTCCCACGCCGCCCCCATCGTCCAGATCGGCGGCCGAACGCCGCCAGCTCACGGTGATGTTCTGCGATCTCGTCGGCTCGACGGCGCTCGCGTCGCGGCTTGATCTAGAGGACCTGGGTGAAGTGGTCAGCGCCTACCACCATTGCGTTGCCGCAACGGTCGCGCGCTTCGACGGCTTCGTTGCCAAGTACATGGGCGACGGCGTCCTCGTTTACTTCGGCTGGCCGCTGGCACATGAGGACGAAGCCGAGCGGGCGGTCCGGGCCGGGCTGGCGATTGTCGATGCGCTGGCGGAGCTGGAGACCCCCACCAAGGAGCCGCTCGCAGTCCGGATCGGCATTGCGACCGGTCTGGTCATGGTAGGCGAGCTGATCGACGCGGGCATGGCCCCGGAGCGGACGGTCCTCGGCGAAACACCGAACCTCGCCGCACGATTGCAGGCGCTCGCGGCGCCGGGCGGTGTCGTCATCAGCCAGGCAACCCGCCGCCTCGTGGGTGGGCTGTTCGAGCTGATCGAACTTGGCTTGCACCGTCTCAAGGGTTTCACTGAGCCCATCGCTGTTTGGCAAGTCGAAAATGAGAGCCGTGCTGAAAGTCGGTTCGAAGCGCTGCACGGCGAGCGGCTCATTCCGCTGGTCGGCCGTGAGCACGAGCTCGGCATTCTGCTGGAGCGCTGGGCCTGGGCCAAGGATGGCGATGGCCAGGTCGTGCTCCTGCCAGGCGAGCCGGGGATCGGCAAGTCGCGTGTTATCCGCGCGCTACGCGAGAGCCTCGAAGCCGAGCCGCATACGCTGCTCAGCCATTACTGCTCGCCATACCACACCAACAGTGCGCTCTACCCCGTGATCGGGCTGCTACAGCGGGCAATGCGACTTAATCGGGATGACCCCCCGGAGGAGCAGGTGACTAAGCTTGAGGCGGTACTCGGCCGTCCCAGTGATCGGCTGGCCGAGGTCGTGCCCTTGCTCGCCGCCCTCCTGGGGATCCCGACTGGCGAACGTTATCCGGCGCCGACCCCCACTCCTGAGGTGCAAAAGCGGCGGACATTGCAGGCGCTGGTGGACCAAACCGCGGCCCTCGCGGCCCAGCAGCCAGTGCTGGCTGTCTACGAGGACGTGCATTGGGTTGACCCATCGACGCTCGAGCTCCTCGGCCTTTTGGTGGAGAGTATCCGGAAACTGCCAGTTCTGGTGCTAATCAGCTTTCGGCCGGAGTTCCAGCCGCTCTGGACCGGCCAGGCGCACGTCACAATGCTGACGATGAGCCGCTTGGGCCGGCGCCAAGGGGCCGATCTGGTGGCACGGGTCACGGGCGACAAGTTGCTGCCGGCGGAGATCGTCGAGCAGATCGTGGCACGCACCGACGGCGTGCCGCTCTTTGTCGAGGAGCTGACCAAGGCGGTGGTGGAATCGGGCTTTCTTGCGGATGCTGGCGATCACTACGAGTTGCACGGCCCGCTGCCGCCGCTTGCAATCCCAATGACGCTTCATGACTCTCTCATGGCCCGCCTCGACCGTCTCGCACCGGTCAAGGAGGTAGCGCAGATCGGAGCCGTTATTGGCCGGGAGTTCTCCTACGAGCTGCTCGCAGCAGTGGCGCCCATGCTCAGGGAGGAGTTGGACAACGCCCTCGAGCAATGGGTCAAGTC
This sequence comes from uncultured Alphaproteobacteria bacterium, assembly GCA_963800985.1. Classification (GTDB taxonomy): domain Bacteria; phylum Pseudomonadota; class Alphaproteobacteria; order Rhizobiales; family Beijerinckiaceae; genus Microvirga. The sequence goes on from CAWDDI010000035.1 coordinate 46,414, forward strand.
CGAGCTGGTCTTCCGCCGCGGTACAGGGCCCGAGGCTATCTACACCTTCAAGCATGCCCTGGTTCATGATGCGGCGTACCAGTCGCTTCTCAGGTCGAAGCGGCAGCAGTTACATGCCCGGATTGCCCAAGTGCTCGAAGAGCGAGTGACGGACACCGGCGAGATCGGGCCGGAGGTGCTGGCGAGACACTTGACAGATGCTGGCTTGGCAGCACGGGCGATCCCCTATTGGTGCCGGGCCGGCGAGCTAGCGGCGAGACGCTCGGCCAATCTGGAAGCGGTCGCTCATCTGACGAAAGGGCTTGAGCTGGTCGCAACACTGCCCGACGCGCCGGATCGCGCCGAGGAGGAACTCGCTCTGCGGCTGGCAATCGGTGGTCCGCTGATTGCGGTCAAGGGCTACCCAGCTCCGGAGGTTGAAGAAACCTATAGCCGGAGCTGGGCGCTATGCGAACAACTCGGCCGATCGGGCGAGCTGTTTCCAGTGCTGCGTGGACTCTGGAATTACCGGTTGCTACGGGGTGAACTCCGGCTGGCCCATGATCTGGCCGAGCGGCTGGTCGGGCTCGCAGAAGAGCAAGGAGAACACCTCCGTCGCGCTCTGGCTCGACGTGCTCTGGGCACCACGCTGTTTGCGCTCGGCCGGTTTGCCGATGCAGCGAGAGAGCTGAGCGAGGGCATCACGAGCGATGATGCAGTCGCGGCCTGGGAAGATCCTGCTCCCCTTCTGCTCTACACGGAGCGGGCAGGGATTGTGTGTCGGCTTTATTTGGCGTGGGCTCTTTGGTTCCTCGGTTTTCCCGACCGGGCCTTGCGGAGGATGGAGGTCGGCCTCACGCTCGCGCAAAACCTTTCACATACCAACAGCCTCGCCTTCGCGATGAATTTCGCCGCGGTTCTGCATAACTTCCGACGCGAGTTTGATGCCGCGCGACAGCGAGCCGAGGTCACCATTGATCTTGCCAGTGAACATCCTCTGCCGCAGTGGCTCGTAGAGGCGACCATATGCCGGGGCGCTGCCCTTGTCGGCCTTGGTCAGCAGGCGGAGGGGATCGCACAGCTTTGCACGGGCCTGGCTGGCTGGAATGGAACCGGTTGCCGCCTGTTCAATACCCAGTGGCTTGGCCTTCTTGCAGGGGCCTACATTCAGGCCGGTCAGCTCGAACGCGCGCTCAGCGCGTTGGACCGTGCGACGGACGCAGCGGCGACAACCGGCGAGTGTCACTATGAGGCGGAGCTGTCCCGGCTGAGAGGGGTGGCTCTGACGGAACTAGGTAACTACGCGGAAGCGACGTCGTGGTTGCACCAGGCGATCGACATAGCCCGGAACCAGCAGGCGAAATCACTCGAACTGCGTGCCGCCACCAGCCTCGCCCGGCTCTGGCGCAACCAGGGGCGGCACGGCGAGGCCAGCGCTCTTCTGACGCCGATTTGGGCGTGGTTCACCGAGGGCTTCGACACGCTGGACCTGAAGGAGGCTAAGACGCTGCTCGACGAGCTGCATCAGTGAGGAGAACCTGATCCACGACATTCCGGACGGGCACTGAGGCGCACAAACGGATCCGGCAGAGATCGCTCGTGAGTATTCTTTGGCTGCGCCGAAAGGATCGGCGAAACCGTTAGGCTGCAGGACTGATCGGATCTATAGTCGTTAGAACTTGGGACCCTGTAAATCGGCCGACGGGCGATTGTCGGCCGACCGAAGTCCACGGCTCGTGTTCGGAGCAGAGGATAGGAGCTGCGCCCAAGGCGCTCTTTAGCTGTCACAGGGAGGAGCCGCATGAACCTCCACGAAGTTAGCCGGGGCTGCAGTTCTTACCGATCACATTCTCGACGTGCCGGTTATGGCTCCGGAACCTCGCCGAAGAGAAGTAGAATTCCCGGTTTGCTTGGCGGCTGTATTGCTGCTCTCGTTATGAGCCTGGCCATCATCCCGTCTGCAGTCGCCGAAATGCGGATCGGCCTTGCCGCCCCGCTTACCGGGCCTCGCGCTTGGGCTGGCGAAGAAACGAGAGCCGGCGCGGAGGCAGCTGTCCGAGATTTGAACAGCCGCGGCGGTATCTTAGGGGAAGCGCTGGTCCCGGTACTCGTCGACGACTTCTGCGACGCGGAGCAGGCGGCGGCAGCAGCAAAAAAGCTTGTGGCCAATGGCGTGCGGTTCGTCGTCGGTCATCAGTGCTCCGGTGCCGCCATTCCCGCTTCGGAGATATATGAAGAGGCCAACATCATCTTTATCTCTTCGAAGGCGACAAACCCTCGCCTCACTGATCGGGGGCTCAAGTACACGTTCCGGACCTGCGGCCGCGACGACCTGCAGGGCAAGATGGTCGGAGATCATATTGCCGAGGAATGGTCTGGCGACGACATCGCTATTGTACATGACGGTCAGACGTATGGCGAAGGCATCGCGAACGAAGTCAAGCGGCGGCTCGAGGAGCTTGGGATTGGCCTCGCTCTCGTCGAGCAGGTGAGACCAGGACAGGTGGACTTCGCGCAGCTCGTGTCTTCGCTCGAAACCCGCGGCATCGACGTCGTCTTCTACGGTGGCTACTCGTCCGAGGCTGGGCTCATCGTGCGAGAAACAAAGGCTCGGATTCCTCAACTTGCTTTTGTCGTGCCGGACGGTGTCGCTCGCGAAGATTTCTGGCTGGTCGCTGGCGACGCTGCAGAAGGCACAAGAATGACACAAGTCATGGACGCCATGCGACATCCAGCTGCCGCCAACGTGGTCGCTGAACTACGGTCCCGTGGAACTGACCCAGCCGGCGCGGAACTCTACGCTTACGCGGCCGTTCAGGCGTGGGCTCAGGCGGTTGAGGTCGCGCGCACGACGGGCGCAGGTCGCGTCGCGCAGGTGTTACGCGCGCAGCAGTTCAGTACCGTTATCGGCGACATCGGGTTTGATGCGAACGGGGACGTGATCGGCATCGAGCCGTTCACTTGGTACGTTTGGACTCGCGGCAGGTTTGTACATGAGAACTCGGTCAAGTAGCCGTCATGCGCAGCCGAGTACCCGGCGGCGCTGGTCTCACCTGTGCGGCAGGAGGACTGTGATGAAGCAAGTTCGCCGGATTGCCTTTACTGCTCTCGCACTCGTGCCGTTGTGTGCAGCTCCTCTGCGGGCGGAGATCCTCATCGGCGGCGTAGGGCCCCTCACGGGTCCCAACGCCTATCAGGGCGAGCAAATGCAGCAGGGCGCCGAACGGGCGATCGCGGACCTCAACGACGCGGGCGGTGTTCTTGGGCAGACATTGACGCTCATGGCGCTTGACGATGCCTGTGACAGTGGCCAAGGCGTTGCCGCGGCGCAGCGGCTTGTTGCCGCTAAGGTGCCGTTCGTCACGGGACATCTCTGTTCGGGCGCGTCAATCCCGGCTGCCAAGGTCTACGAGGCAGCCGGTGTTATTCAGATTTCGCCAGCCTCGACCAACCCTCGGCTGACGGAAGAGGGGCGGGCCAACGTTTTCCGTGTTTGCGGCCGGGATGATCAGCAAGGCGCTATTGCCGGCGCTTATTTGGCGCAGCGCTGGCGGGATGCGAAGATCGCGATCTTGAATGACGGCTCGGTTTACGGGAAGGGCCTGGCGGATGAGACGAAGCGACATCTCAACGCGCGCGGCGTCTCTGAAGTGCTTTACGAGACTTTAACTCCAGGTCTCAGGGACTATTCCACGGTCGTTGCGAAACTCAAAGCGGCGGGAGTGCGGACCGCCTATTTCGGAGGCTACTATCGCGAGGCGGCGTTGGTAGTCCTTGGCGCACGCGAGGAGGGCTACGACCTGCAGTTCGTATCGGGAGACGCGCTCGCAACCGACGCATTCGGGCAGATCGCTGGCGGCGCCGGCGACGGAACCCTGTTCACGTTCTTCCGAGACCCGCGCCGGAACTCTGCCGCACGAGGCCATCATCGACCGATTCCGAAAGCACGGCTTCGAACCTGAAGGCTATACCCTATACAGCTACGCAAGTGTGCAGGCTTGGGCCCAGGCCGTCTCAAAGGCCGGTACGACTGAGACGAGCGCAGTCATCCGGGCTCTGAGGGCTCATGATTTCGACACGGTGCTCGGACGGATCAGCTTCGACGCTAGAGGAGATGTGAGGCAGACGGGCTTCGATTGGTACGTCTGGCAGGCCGGCAGCTACGTGCCTCTGGAGTAAGGGGTTTTCTACCCGGTGTCATCATGCGCATTCTGCTCAGTGTCCGCTGGCGTCTCCGCCTCGCCTTTCTGGGGATCAGCGCCTTCGCCGTTCTCGCCGCTGCAGTGGGAACGTACGCCTTCCGACAAACTGCTTTTGTCCTCGAACGGATCACCGAACAGCGTGTCCCCTCGGCGCTTGCCGCCCTCGATCTGTCGCGACAAGCGGCACGCATCGTTGCGGCTGCTCCGACCCTGCTGAGCGCGCGCTCCCAGGCGCAGTACCGAGAAGTCTCGACAGCGATCACGACGGAGGTGGACCGCCTCCAGTCACTGCTTGCGCAAATCAAACGAGGTGCCGTCGACCCGGGCGCCCTCGCTGCTATGGAGCCGGCCGTCGAGGGACTGCACCGCAACCTGGCGGCTCTCGCGACTATCGTCGAGCGGCGCCTTGAGCTCTCCGACGGCAAGAATGCACTCCTTCGACGTCTCTCCAATACGACGGTGGCGGCGCAGCGGCTGGTGGCCCCGGCCATCGTGGTCATGGATTCCAAGATCGCGGCCCTGCGCCGGGCCACTTCCGGCGACCCGACAGCGCAGCCGCCGAGAGAGTTCGCTCAGGAGATCGCCTCCAACCTTCCAATGCAGAAGGCGCAGCTTGAATTCGCGGCGATCAACGATGGCCTGCTAAAGGCCGCCGCGGCCGAGAATCCGGCTGACCTGACCGTGCTTGCCTTCCCACTGAACCGTTCCCTTTCCACATTACGGGAGATCGCGGCCGAACAAGCGGACCCGCGTCTGCGCTCTCGCTTGGACCAACGCCTCACCGAGTTAGCGAATCTCACGGACGGGCCGGACAGCATCCTTCAAGCACGTCGGGCTGAACTCGGGCTCGTCGAACAGGCAGAACGTCTCCAGGTCGAGAACGGCGGGTTGTCATCGCAGCTGACCACCGCCGTCGATAGCCTGGTCGCGGCAGCCGGACGAGACATCCGCGAGGCTGGCGAAGACGCACTGGCCACTCAGCGCATGGGCCGCGGTGTTCTCCTCGGGGTGGTTGTTATGAGCCTGATCAGCTCGTTGCTCATTGTTTGGTTGTACGTCGATCGCAATATCGTGGCGCGGCTTCAGGCTCTGAGTAGCAGCATGCTTGCCATTGCTGGTGGCAACCTGCGCGCGCCTTTGCCGCCCCACAGCGCCGACGAGATCGGCCGTATGGCAAAGGCACTCTCCGTGTTCCGAGACACTGCAATCGAGATCGAGGAGAAGAACCTGCGCGAGATCGCCAGCACTCGGCAGCATCTCATCGACGCTATCGAAAGCATCTCTGAAGGGTTTGCTCTGTATGATCAGGACGACTGCCTCGTTCTGTGCAATAGCCGATACGCGGAGCTCCTGTATCCGGAGACCGACGTGGCGATGGTACCCGGCTCGCGGTTTGAGACTGTGATCCGCCGCGCCGCGGAACTCGACCTCATTCAAGAGGCCAGAGGGCGGACCGATGCCTGGGTCAGGGAGCGGATGGAACGGCACCGCAACCCGATCGGCCCGGAGATTCAGCATCGCGGCGGCGATCGCTGGATTCAGGTGAGCGAGAGGAGAATTGCCGGCGCTTTCACTGTCGCAGTTTACACCGACATCACCGAGCTCAAGCGCCATGCTGCGCAGCTCGAGCTCACCCGAGATCAAGCCATGGAGGCAACCCGGGCGAAGAGCCAGTTTCTGGCCAACATGAGCCACGAGCTCCGCACTCCTATGAATGCCGTGCTCGGCTTCACCGAAATGATGGCGGACGGGCTCTACGGTCAGCTCCCCGATAAGGCGCTAAGCACGCTGGAGCGCGTGCAAGCCAACGGGAAGCACCTTCTCGGTCTCATCAACGACGTGCTCGACCTCGCCAAAATTGAGGCCGGCCAGCTCACCCTGAGAGTGCAAGACTACACGCTCGTTCAGGTCGTGCAGACCGTCGTCTCGGGAACGGAATCGCTTGCACGAGCGAAAGGCATCACCCTGACGGCGAACGTCCAGGAGGGACTTCCGCGCGGTCACGGTGACGATAGGCGCCTCACCCAAGTTCTGCTCAATCTTGTGGGTAACTCGATCAAGTTCACGGATCATGGTTCCGTCCAAATCGTGGTCGCGCGCTGCGGATGGCCTTTTCGACGTGGCTGTGCACGACACCGGCCCTGGCATCTCGTTGGACGATCAGGCGCGGATCTTCGAGGAGTTCCAACAGGTCGACAGCAGCTCGACACGTCGAAAGGGCGGTACAGGGCTTGGACTCGCGATCTCGAAGCGGCTCATCGAGATGCACGGCGGCACGCTGACCGTCGAATCGGCTCTCGGCGAGGGCTCCACCTTCCGGGTCCTCATACCCATACGGGTCGAAGAACGCATGGAGGCGGCATGACGAAGCGCATCCTGATGGTCGAGGATACCGAGGATAACCGGCAGATCGTCCGGGATCTGGTCACGAGCGTCGGTTACGAGCTCCTGGAGGCCCATGACGGTGCGGCCGGTGTTGCGATGGCGAGCGAGCACAAGCCGGATCTCATCCTCATGGACATTCAGCTTCCAGTGCTCGACGGCTACGAAACAACGCGGCGGATCAAGGCCGACCCGGCTCTAAAGCACATCCCCATCATCGCGGTGACATCCTACGCCCTCTCGGGTGACGAGGCGAAGACGCGCGAAGCAGGCTGTGACGGCTACGTCGCGAAGCCGTTCAGCCCGCGCCAGCTCCTCGCCATCATCAATGACTTCCTGGCTCCCTGAGGTCGGAGACCTTGCGCGACCCACCTCTCATTCTTGCCGTCGACGACACGCCTGAGAACCTGGAAATTCTTTCGGTGCGCCTGGAAGCGAACGGCTATATGGTCGAAACCGCAGCTGACGGCGAGGAGGGCTTGAGGCGTATCCGAGAGCTCACGCCTGACCTCATCCTTCTCGACATCATGATGCCGAAACTTGACGGTATTTCGGTCGTCCGCACGATCAAGCAGGACCCGTTTCTGTGCAGCATCCCCGTGATCCTCATCACGGCGAAATCGGACAGCCGCGACATCGTACAGGGCCTCGAGGCGGGTGGCGACGACTATCTCATCAAACCGTTCGATCATGCGGCGCTCCTCGCGCGCGTGCGCAGCATGCTCCGTCAGAAGAACCTTTATGACACCGTCCAGGATCAAGCGCGTCAACTCGCGGCGTGGAACACGACGCTCGAAGAGCGCGTCGCGGACCAAGTCGACCGGATCGAGCGCATCGGCCGGCTGCGCCGCCTGTTGCCGCCCCAGGTCGCGGATCTCGTCGTCGCCTCCGCTGACCACGAGCAGTCTGCTCGACAGTCATCGGCAGGAGATAACGGTCGTCTTCTGCGATCTGCGCGGCTTCACGGCCTTCGCCGAACGGGTGCAGCCCGAGGAGGTGATGTCCGTTCTCGCGGCGTATCATGCAACGCTCGGTGAACTCGTCCTCGCGTATGAGGGCACGCTCGAGCGCTTTCTGGGTGACGGGCTCGTGGTGCTCTTCAACGATCCGATGCCCTGTCCGGACCACCCCCAGCGGGCCGTTCGGATGGCCCTCGATATGCAGGCGCGGGTGGGCGAGCTAACGGAGAGCTGGCGCAAATCCGGGCACCAGCTCGGCTTCGGCATTGGCATTGCGCAGGGCGAGGCCACACTGGGGCGGATCGGCTTCGATTCCCGGCTCGATTACGCAGCGATCGGGCGCATCCCAAACCTTGCTTCGCGCCTGTGCTCGGAGGCTCAAGCCGGGCAGGTGCTCGTCAGCGAGACAGCGTATCGCTCCGTTCGTTCAACCGTGGAGGGCCGTCATCTCGGTGACCTGCGCCTAAAGGGCTTTGCGGATCTGGTCCCGGCTTACCTCGTCACCCACTGGCGAGGCCTTGATGCCGCGGGGCGATAACCTGTGCGGCCTGGCTCTTCAGAAGCGAGATGGTCACGATCTTGGCGCGATTGCGGCAGGCGGTGCGGTCCTTCACGAGCGCCCGCCGGGCGGCGACGAGCTCGGTCAGCTCATCGAGCCCCTGGCTCTTGGGCTCCCGGGGTTCGGGCTGCAGCAGCGCGCCCAGACGGGCGAGCAGGGCGGCATCGACCCGGTCTGTCTTGGCCAGTCGGCCGGTCGCCTCGGCAAAGCGGCGAGCCTGGCGCGGATTGATCTTGGCGAAGGGCAGCCCTGCGGCACCAAGCGCGCGCTCCAAGCGCCGGTGGTAGGGGCCGGTGGCCTCGAACACGATCCGCTCGACGGGCTGGCGAGCAAACCAGTGCAGCAGCGCCTTGGAGCCGGCCTTGTCGTTGCTCACCCGTCGCGTCGCGCCGCTCGGATGGAGGTGGACGTCGAGGTGGTCTTTCGCGATGTCGATGCCCGCGATCTGTGCTAGGCTGTCGCTCATCTTTTCCTCCCCTTGGCTTGTCATCCGGGGCCTGACCCCGGGTATCCGTTCAGGGCTCCAGGAAAAGAAAGGGGCGATCCCACTCTAGCTCGGCCCGTCCCGGCCAGCCATTTCCCGATCCGTCCCCTCCCACCACCGGCGGGTGCCCGCCCGCCGGTGGCACCGCATCATCCCTCCAAACGCGCCAAAAGCATAAGACAAGCCATTTTCGGCGAAGTGGATCCGGTTCGCCGTCAAAATCGCGGCACAGGAAAGAAGAGAGCCGATTCCACGTCAGTGGAAGCGGCTCTAGTCGCGAATTCTCCTTCTTATCGTTCGTCTGCGCAGGCGATGTCCGTATCCGAAACGACGCTGCCGCAAAAAGGAGTCCAACGCTTGAGGTCGGACGTGGGAGCTCTCTAGCCATGAGGATCAAGCGCGCGCGTGACCGCGGCTATATGGCCGCGAGAGAACGCTTTGAAGGGAGTAGGGCGTTCTTGAACCGGTCTGGCGACTTCGAACTTACCGACAGGATCGGAGGCGGACAAACATCGGCGAAGAGCAGCGTGCCTCAAGCCCGGCGCTTCGCTCTGGGGCGAGAAAGATGTCCTCATTCGCGAAGCGCTGAGATGCGGTTTGGTGCTCGGCCGATCGACGTACCAGAGAGCCTCTTGACGCTCAGAGCAAACCAAGCAGCAACGCACCGCACAGCAGGAAAGCCAGCAGGGCAACTGCTACCGCCTGGCCTTGCTGGCTGATCAAAAGCTTAAAGCGTCCGACCATGACAAACGTCCTTTGATGCGAAGCTCTGCCCCGCCAGGTTCCATGCGGAGTTCGCCGCCGAGGCGATCGATGTGCTCGCTCATAGCCGTCGCTTCCTTGCCGGCATATCGGGCCGCCCCGGGGAGCTTTCCTAGAGCGGCGGTCGCCTCCGGTCGTGAGCTGCGGCAAGCTCGCGAGGCTCGACCCGGACGGCCTGGATCGAGCCGGGCCCTCGATGGTGGAGCGGCAGGTAGATCGTGGTCGCGACCCGCCGGTAGGCGAGGAACGACAGCCCGTCGATCAGTTCCTCGTCGATCTCCACGATGTAAGTGCCGGCAGGCTGCACCTCGCCCACGGCCGCCAATGAGAACGGGTGGTCGAAGGTGACGCTCTCGCGTGTCGTGCGCATCGGGTCAGCCTATGCGCTGAGCTTGGCGGCACAGTCCCGGGCGACCTGGCTGTTACCTTCCGTGGTGCCCGGCATCGTGGCCCACCCGTTCTTCATCACGAGGTCGCCCCGGTTCCAGGACGAGGCAGCCTTGATCGCCTCCACGCGCTCGGCGAGCTGCGGATCGCGCTTCGATTGATCGACGCAGATCAGGGACAGCGCCGCAACGACATCAGCTTTCGACTGGTCGGCCGCCATGGTGCGGGCCGTGCCGCCGGTCACCCAGCCGCCCCAGGAAAACCCCACGATGGCGAGTGCGATGGCGCCGCAGGCGGCGCCGTATAGTCCAGGCTTCAGCCATTCTGGGGTTTGCATGACGGTCTCCTCAGGATCACAAATAGAAAAACATTTGTAATCGGAGCCACGAACATAACACAAAGCCTAGAATTATCTTAGTTTTATTTTTCAAGATCCCTCTGACTATTTGCCGTGAGCGTCCCCATGTTCTTGCAGGGCGTATTGTAATGTCGCTCGAAAGAGCAGCTCGCCACCTTTGAGGGTCAGCCGGGTGGTCCGAGCTGCGCCCCGCGGGCGCTTCAATCGATACCCAGGTGAGGAGGATGCCGTGACGTTCCTGGTCCAGTTCAAGCGGTTTCGTCGCGGCGTTCCCGAGGTGATCCGAACGCTTCCCGTCACCGCGAGCGACGGCGCCGCGGCTTTGGCGTACGCCAAGAGCCTCGTCGGGACGCGGCACTGGCCTGGTCAAACCGACGCTCTGCGCGTGATGGACGATCGCGGCCGCACGCTGCTCGACTGGACCGTGCCGGCGGCGATAGCGCAGCCCGTACCGTAGCGGCGGCGGCCATGCGGTCCGCGGCGGCAACGGTGCCCGGCCGGCACACTAGTGATCGGACCCGGCCCTGAGTCGGTCCGCAGTCCGCAGTCAAAGACGGTCAGCTTTTTAGAGTGGAGGAATGCCCGATGTTTGGATTTAGGGGCGGCGAGAGCGCCGAAACGGTCGCCAGGAAGAAGGTCTACATGAAGGACGCCCAGCAGCGATGGGGTTGCCTCACCAACTTCGACCTGTCCACGATCAAGAACGAGGTTCAGCTCAGGTCGATTGTGAGAGACCGCTACAGCCTCTCCGAAACAGAGGCGAAGAACTCCGTTGCGGAGTGGGTGCGCGGGAAAGAATTTTGACCAATTCGGCCAGACGGAGTGTTGCTGAGAGTTTACACGCCGCTCAATGGAGGCTCCCAATGACCTCGTTTGGAAGAAAGTCGATCACCCATTTGGGTGCGCTGCATGGGAAGGGAACCCTTCTCGTTGAAGAAGGGCGGCAGCTTGGTCACGTCACTTATGAGATTGATGGCTACCTCGATCACGGGATCAAGTCGGCGAATGGGCAAATCGAAGCCGAGGCGCGCGTTCTGAACGAGGCGTTTCGCGCCGAGGACGCCACCATCGTTTTGGATAGCGGGCGGTGCATCCAGGTTGTGGTGTCCGACCCGCACGGCGGCACAATCGCGGAGCTCAAGGTGAGGAGCGGCTTTCCTCTTTGATCCGCCTTCCAAGCCCTGCTCGGCAGCCAGGGTCCAACTGACACGGACACGACAGGCAACAACGGCGAAGTCGGTATTCGCTACGTCGAAAGGAAGAGAGCGAGACATGGCCCAGGGCATCGTCAGTTTAGCGAAGGCCATTGTTCGCAAGGCATGGGAGGCTTTGACGCTCGCCCCTGCACCCTCGCGGCCGCAACGACCGCACCTCCATGGAAGGCGAGGGTACGGGGACGGCGGCATCAAGCCGCCCGAGGGACGATGAAGAGCGTCCCAGAAGACGCATTGCGACCTATGCAGGTTCGAGGAGACGTGAGGCAGGAGGTTTAAGTGGGTGATGTCTCGACCGGCGCTCCTCCAGTCTGCCGACCGCCAACCGGCCTCATGCGCTCGGCCCATGTCGTCTTTCTTGCCCTGCTCGTGGTGCCCGGGCTTGCGCTCGCTCAGAGCACGCCGCCGGCAACAAGTTCCGCTCGATTCGTTCGGATCGACGATGATGCGCTCCTGAGTTCAAGGCTCATCGGCCTCGACGTGCGAAACGCCAGTGGTGAGGACATCGGGAAAATCGAAGATATGGCGCTGGCGGGCGGTCAGCTCGTCGGTGTGGTCGTGTCGGTTCGGGATATTTCAGGCGGCCATCGTTACATTGCCGTGGATCCATCATCGATTTCGATCAAGTACACCGAAAGCGAGAATACGTGGAAAGCGACCTTGAACGCGCAAATCGATGACCTGAAAGCCGCCCCAGAGTTCCGGTACGAGCGGAAGTGGAGACGCTGAGACACCGGAGCTATGGTCTGCTGGTAGGCGCGATACGACCGGTGCCCCGTTCTCCTTGATGGAGCATGCTCTCACGTCCGCTTTGATCAGGCTGGCTGCGCTTCTGGCCCTGCTGTTGATCGCCATCGTCGTCTTGACGACCTAGCCGGGTGATTTTTCAATCACGCTCGCTAGGACGTGAGGTCTGCTGGAACGGTTGGATTTCCCGGCACACCACCCCACCTCCTCCATGGGAGGACTCATGATCAAGAGCGCAATTTCGGCCGGTATGTTCGCCCTCGCAACGCCAGCAATGGCGCAAGAGACCCCGCCGCCTACCTGGCGCGACCCCGGTACGCAGTGTATCTACCTTAAGGTTGGAGATACCCTGAGTCTTCGCTATCGCCGTGACGGCACACCGGATTGTGCGAGTCTTCAGCGGGATACCGCTGACGCAACGATCACCCGGAACGACTTCCGCGAGCTCTCGCGCTCCGTCGAGGCCTTGCGCCGGGACATCGGCGGGGTCCGAACTGTGATGGAAGATATCCGCAGAGACCTGGAAACCTTGCGCAGGGGACCGTCTCGTTGATCAGCTGAGATCGCGGCTTTCGGCGTGGATCGCCAGCCTCCCTCACTTGAAGACCTCGATCGTAAGCCAGCCAGTCGCTGCTGCAATTGAGATGAGCGCCCACCAAAACCAGCGCAGCGGCGGCCGTTGGCTCACGGGACGTTCGTTCGACGGACCCCGGTGGGTTTTCATCTTGCGGGTATGCGCCGGGGCTTCGTCGCAAGCTAGTCACAAGAGTGTCATACCAGGGGCGCTGTCCTCTGACTCTCTGGGCGATTCCCCTCGCTCGTGAAGCGTGATTCCTTGGGCGAAGGCGGTGAGCGTCGTCGACCGCATCATCTGGCTTTGCCCGCTCGCGCTTCTCGTCCCGGCAACGCGGGTAACGCTCGCTCGCGACGTAACCCGGAACCTCCCAGAGGTAGGCCCCCGTATCACCGTCAGCGCACCGACCCTCGCTGGTTCTGCGAGTGCGTGTGCGGAGAAATCAAGCCCCTAGAGCAATTATAGGTCTCGCTAGCACTGCCACTGACCGGCCGGTGTGGCATTGAGGCACGAAACCGCCAATTATGTCAGAATGCGACGTGAGCGGCGCTTTCGGTGGTGAAGCGGAGCAGATATGCTGCGCGAGGCGCAAGGAAAGCTCATGAGAAGGCGGGAATTCATTGGGTTTGCCAGTGGCGCGCTGGCTTTGGCCGCTCCATGGCGCGCGGCTGGACAGGCGGCATCTCGCACTTATCGGATCGGTTTCCTCTCCCCCGGCCAGCTTGCGCCAGTCAATCCGGTGTTCGACGAACTGCGCCGGCACGGGTTCGTCGAAGGTCGAAATCTCACCATCGATCGGCGTGATCGGAATGCCGGATACCAGCAGCTTGCGGCCGCCGCCCTGGAGCTGGTCCGAACCAGCCCCGACGCCATCGTTACCGCCGGTCCCGAGGCAACCCGTGCAGCCCAAGCAGCGACGACGAGCGTCCCGATTGTTGCCATCACCGACGACATGGTCGGTGAAGGCCTGGCCCGCTCCCTGGCGCAACCGGGAGGCAATACGACGGGCATCAGCCTGCTCGCATCGGACCTCGACGGCAAACGTCAGGAGCTGCTGATCGAATTCACGTCAGGCGCGCCTCGAATCTCGGTGCTGGCCGATACACGGACCACGGGTCCTCAACGGCTTCAAGCCCTCGCCGAAGCCGCGCGAAGCCGGGGCGTCATCCTTCTGGTCCACCGCGTCGAAAAGGGCGAAGAGATCGGACCCGCGATCGACATGGCGAAAGCCGAGGCAGCTGCCGCGCTCAACGTCCTCGCCTCTCCGCTGCTGCACGCCTACCGCCACGTCATCATCCGGAAGACCGCCGCACTGCACATCCCCGACATTTACCAGTGGCCGGAGACTGCGCACGAGGGTGGATTGCTGGGATATGGACCGCGTCTCGACGACGTCATGCGGCAACTGGGACGCCAGATCGTCGAAATACTGGGCGGAGCCAGTCCAGCCAATCACCCGATTCATCAGCCCACGAAACTTGCGCTGGCCATTAACCTGAAGACCGCAAAGGAGATCGGCCTCACTATCGCGTCATCGCTGGTTGTTCGCGCCGACGATGTGATCGAGTGAGACGGCGTGAGTTCATTGGGGGAGTTGTCGCAGCGACCGAATTTCCGGCTGCTTATCACTCGGAAATTTTGATGCGGGAGCGGACCTGATCTCGGACATAGGACGCGCGTGAGATCTGTCCGAACTGGTCTCCCGTCGCCTCGTGGCGAGGCTGGTGGACCTCATCAGCCAGGGACACAAGGAAACCCATTCATCCACCTGGTCGACCGGGGCGCGCGGTGCTGGTGTCAACCGTCAGGACCTCGACGATCCGTTGCCGTCCTTGCACATGCTCGACTCTCACCCGCATCGTCGGTCCCCCCGGAACGGAGACGTAACCGGCCGCTTTCAGCACAGATACGTGCAGGAGGGCCTCGCCTTAACTCCACCTCCTGCGCTGCCACTGCGGGCAGCGCAGTCGAGGATGCAGGCGTCATTGAAAGTCAGGCGCGTGCTCAGAAGTCAGGCGGAGCATCACCACACGTGAAACCCGAGCAACGGAAACTCCGCGCTCGTATCTCTGGAGCAAGAGCTCAGGAGGCCGCTGAAGCTATATCGGCGGGTTGCTTCCGAACGAGTGCTTCCGGTGAGCTCCGTCGGGAGTACCGCGCGCGATAGCCGTTAGGCGTCTGCGTGTCACAGTGGCAGCGCGGCCATCATGGCGAGCTGGACCAGAGTCACGGCGCCCGTACGCCCAAACATCCTGAGCACGTACAGGGTCTGGCAACCACTCCTCCATAGAGGCTGGCTAGGCTCTGGCTCGTATTCGCAGGGCCATCGTACATGCCGCTCGCCCACAGCCGCTCCCGCGCGCCCGCAGATCCGGTCGCCCGTGCTCCCCATACGGGCGCTCCCAAGCTGACATCCTCAGCCCATGCCGCTCTCTTGTCTTCACGGAATGTCGTTCCACGTCCGCGCAACAGCGTGGCTTGCCGGACTGCTGTTCTGATTGGCCAGGTCGAGCTCGATACCGAAAGCAATCACTTGGCTCGATGCCGGAGTGATCATGAGACCATTGCCGGCGCGAAACAATTAAGACACTGCTGTCCCGCACACCGACATCGAAGACGGGATCCGCCGTTTTCGGGCAGAAGAGCCGACCCACTTGCCGGCTCGAGGTCGTGGAGGCGAGCATGTCGATCATAGACACGAGACGGGATCAGATGTTCCCGGTCTTGGAACCGGCCGTGATCGAGCGACTCCGTCGTTTCGGCGAGGTCCGGTCTTACCCTGCAGGCGCGGCCCTTGTCAGAGTCGGCGATGCGGGCCACGGCCTCACGATTATTCTGGCCGGCAACGTGGATATTACGGAGCACCAGGACGCGGGACCGGGCATCCCGATCACGACGCATGGTCCCGGCGCATTCATGGGCGAACTCGCCCAACTGTCAGGCCGTCCCTCGCTGATTGACGCTCACGCCCAAGAGCCGGTCGAGGCGCTCATCATCCCTCCGGATCGGCTCAGGGCGATCCTGATTGCTGAGGCGGAGGTTGGAGAGCGCATCATGCGCGCCCTGATCCTGCGCCGCGTGGGCCTCATCGAGCGGGGGGCCGGCGGGCCGGTGATTGTCGGCGGGTCAGGCAACGGCGACGTGCTTCGGCTCGCCGCCTTCCTGTCCCGCAATGGTCATCCGCATCAAAGGTTCGATCCGGAGACGGATCCAGAGGCGCGGGCCCTGATCGAGCGTTTCCATGTCGATCCCGGACAATTGCCGATCGTGCTCTGTCCGAGCGGCCAGCTTCTGCGTAATCCCACGGAAACCGAGCTTGCCCGGTGCATCGGCCTGGTCGGGCCGATCGATCCGGACCGGATCTACGACATCGCCGTCGTTGGCGCCGGGCCTGCCGGTCTCGCCACTGCCGTTTATGCGGGCTCGGAAGGTCTCTCAACTCTCGCGCTTGACTGCCGTTCTTTTGGCGGTCAGGCGGGTGCATCAGCTCGGATCGAGAACTACCTCGGCTTTCCAACCGGGATCAGCGGCATGGCGCTTATGGGCCGAGCTTACACTCAGGCCCAGAAGTTTGGGGTGGAAATGGCGATCCCGGATGAGGTGACTGGTCTGGAGGCGGACCGCGGCCCGAGCACGAATGGCTACGTGCTGCGCCTGTTCAACGACGAGCGTGTCCGGGCTCGCTCCGTGGTGATCGCGACTGGGGCTCGCTATCGACGGCTCGACGTCGCGGACCTGGACCGGTTCGAAGGTTCAAACGTGCACTATTGGGCCTCTCCGCTGGAGGCAAAGCTGTGTACGGGGCAGGAGGTGGCGCTGGTCGGGGCAGGCAATTCGGCGGGCCAAGCTGCCGTCTACCTCGCGAGCCACGTCGCCAAGGTGTGGCTACTGGTGCGCGGGCGAGACCTGGCGGCGAGCATGTCGCGCTATCTGGTCGATCGGATCGAAACCCTTCCGAACGTACAGGTCGTGACACATGCCGAGGTCGTCGGCCTGGAAGGTCGGGACGGAATGCTGGAAGCCATTCGCTGGAAGGCGGCCAGCTCCGGTGAGGAGACGCGTCGTCCTATCCGCCACCTGTTCCTTTTCATTGGGGCAACACCCAATACCGATTGGCTGTCGGGATCTGGGGTCGCGCTCGATGCGAAAGGATTTGTGCTGACGGGCGGAGATGTCGCAAACGACCCACGACCATTGGAGACAAGCCTCCGGGGCGTGTTCGCGATCGGCGACGTCCGCTCGGGCTCGGTGAAGCGCGTGGCGGCGGCGGTCGGGGAGGGGGCTCAAGTCGTCGCGACCATTCACAGGTTCCTGAGTGAGGCCGTCTCCAACCCCGTCCAGTGACTTCCAGGACGGCGGTAATCAACGGGCGGTTTTCAGGGCGTACCTTCCTGATCGGTATAGCTTGCTGCGCGCTGACCGTAAGCGCCCTGGCCGAAAGCCTCTAGGACAGGTTCGGCGCTCACTCGACCCGAGAAAGCGGCTCACCTGACAGAATCCCCATCGGCTCTTTCATGCGCGCCGTGAGGGGTCAACCTCAACGCTTTCAGCCGCCTCGACGCCGACATGATCCGCCTTCGGGTCATCAGGTTTTGTCAGGTTTCGTAGGGTGGAAGGACAACAGATGGTGTCGGAGAAACACCATCTCGAAAAACGCGCTTCGTGGTTTGCTGCCTTCGCCCCCTTGCGCCTTCCGCCGTCTGACGGCGTCTCTCAGGGTGCTGTATGGGCGCTCCGGCAGATCTCCCGCCTTATCGCTGCTGCGCGACGACCGAAAATGGTCCCCACAGCTCGCTTGACCATCACGGATACTCTAGAACCTCGACTTACGATGAAGAAGGGGAGCAAGGACCATGGTAGAGCGCGTTGCAAAGTGCCGCTGCGGCCAACTGCAGGCGGTCTGCGTGGGCGAGCCGGTCCGGGTTTCGGTCTGCCATTGCCTCGATTGTCAGCGCCGCAGTGGCAGCGCATTCGCCGCCCAAGCGCGCTGGCCGGAGGCGCAGGTCACGCTGAGCGGGACAGCCAAGACCTGGGTCCGTGTGGCCGACAGCGGCCATCGAGCGACTTACCGCTTTTGCCCCGATTGTGGTTCCACGGTCATTTACCAGGTGGAAGGATGGCCCGGGGTCACGGCCGTGCCGATCGGCGCCTTCGCGGATCCGACTTTCCCGCCGCCTCGTTTCTCCGTCTATGAGCACCGAATGCACCCTTGGACGCGCGTGCTCGGCGATGACGTCGAGCACTCGTCGACGCCGAGTTCGGCTCGCCGGGGACCGTAAATCTCGCCTGCGGTTCTCGATCGCGGCAATGCGGTCGAGCGCCGCCTCCCTTACGACGCCGTCCAGAGGCCGTGGGGGATTTTCCTCCTGTTTGCGGTGAAAGGTTTCCCGATCTCCGGATTCTACGTACGCGACTGAACCCACCGGCGAGGCTTGGCGTTAGGCTTAAGCACCTCGAACCGGTTGCGGTCCGGGCCCGCCTCCGCCCGCCCACTGGAGGCCTTGAGGAGAACATCCATGCGTAAGATCGCTCTCGTCGCGCTCGCCTGCCTTGGCGCTGCTGCCTGCACCCCCACCGCGACCGGCACCGTGGCCGGCGCCACGACGGGCGCGGTCGTAGGCGGCCCGGTGGGCGCCGTGGTCGGCGCCGGTGTCGGGGCCGTTGCCGGGGCGACGGCCGGCGCCACGACGGGCGCTCGGACGGGCGCCATGATGGTCGTGGGCTCGCCGGGGCGCTGCTATGTGACCGATTCGGCCGGCAACATCGCGGTGGACCGGGCCGGTCGCCCCGTGACCACCCGCTGCTGAGTCCCGAGGGGTCCGCTCGAACACGGGCGGGCCCCTCAATCGTTTTCTCCGCGCTCGGCCAAAAGGCGCGCAATCCCGGCCCGCAGCTCCGGTATGCCGAGGCCCGTCCGGCTGGAAGTCGGATGGACGACCGGGAAGGCCGCCGCACGCCTGGCGATCGCCTGCGAGACGTCGGCGACCCGGCTTTCGATTTCGCTCCCCCTGATCTCGTCGACCTTCGTGAGCACCACCTGGTAGGACACGGCGGCCTTGTCGAGGGTTTCGAGGACGCCTTGGTCGACGGGCTTGATCCCGTGCCTTGCGTCGATGAGCAGGTAAACCCGAGCGAGACTCTGTCGCCCGCGCAGGTAGTCGTGGATGAGGTTGGTCCAGGCTTGCACCTTGTCTTTCCCCGCTGCCGCGTAGCCGTAGCCCGGCATATCGACGAGGTTGAACCGACCTCCGATGTCGAAGAAGTTGAGCTGCTGCGTCCGGCCGGGGGTATGCGACGTCCGCGCCAGGGTGTTGCGCCCCGTGAGCGCGTTGACGAGACTCGACTTGCCGACGTTGGAGCGCCCCGCGAACGCGATCTCCATCTTCGACATCGGGGGCAGGCTCTTCAAGGCGTCGGCAGCCCAGATGAACTGAGCCTCGCCCGCGAACAGCTTGCGGCCGGGCTCGAGGAACGGATCGGTGGCGGCGGCCGTCTCGGACATGGGGCGGTTATCGCCGCTCAGGCGGCGTTCTTCAAGGCCGCGAGGTCCCCTCGATACGCGACTCGGGTGGGCCTCCATATGGGCGGATGGGATCCGGGACGCAGGGATTTGGGACCCGGCTGCCGAGCGACACGCAAGCGGCAGGCTCGCAGGCGTCGGGCTGCGGACCTTTAATTCCAGAAGGGCTTGGTGCCGGCAAGGTCGTCGTAGATGCGCCGGGCGCGGGCGAGCAGGGCGTCCGCGAGCCCCTCAGGCTCGGCCGAGGATCCGTCGCTTCCGGCGGCAGCGGGAGCAAGAAGCCGGCCGCCGACAGCGAGGTCGTTGAGCTCGCCCAGGATCTCCTGGAGCTGCTCCGTGGCGGCGAGGATCCGCTTGCGGCGGCTCTTCGCCTTCGCGCCGGAAAACAGCCGGCCGAAGAACTCGACTCCGTAGCGCAGCTTCTTGATCTCGATCCTGACTTGATGGCGCGCCTCGGGATCGAGTTCCTCGAGACGCCTCGCGCGCTTCAGGACGCGCTTCCGGCGCTTCCGCAGTTCCCGCGCCGCCCTGCTCTCGACCGGCTCGTCTCGGCGTTCGCGCAAGGCCGGATCCCCGAGGGTCAACCACCGGCCGGCTTCGATCCACGCCGCGGCGAGCAGCATGGCGCGACGGAAACGGGGTTCGTCCAGTCTGGCGAGGAGCTGGCCGCAGGCCTCGTCGCGTCGGCGCTGCGCGGCGGCCAGCGACTGTTCGTGGTCCGGCGCCGCCCGCAATCGTGCGATCAGCACGTCGAGGTCCCGGATCGGGCCGAGGGAGTGATTCATCCATCGCAGCTCGTCGCGCACCTTTCGGCTCTCCGCGTCGGAGATGAGGTCCCCGAACAGGGAGGCGGCCGCGCGCAAGCGCCGAAGTCCGACCCTGAACTGATGAACGGCGTCGGCCTCCCGGTGCTCCCGTACGATCGCCTCGTTCTCGACCGCCTGGGCCAGGCACGAGCGCGCGATCGCCTGGAACGCTTGCGCGCTCGGGCATCCGGGATCGAGGGCGACCCGATCGGCCTTGACGGGTTTCGGCGCCAGACCGTCGAGGAGAGCGTAACCCCTGCCGGATTTCGTCGACCGGGAGAGCCGCACGGGAGCCGCCTCGACGAGGTCGAGCGCGACGCCGAAGACGGCATTCGCCTTGCCGCGCTTCACCTCGAGCTCGATCTCCCCGAAGCGCTGGCTCCGCCCGCCTGCCGCTATTTCGGCGCGGTCCAGAACCAGCTCGATCCGGGTCCGGTTCCGATCGAGGAGGTAGGCTTGCCGGTCGGTCGTGACCGTGAAGGCCGGCCGAATGCGGTCCTTCACGTCCTTTGTCTCGAGAAGCAGGCCCAGGGCGGTCCCCTGGACCGCGCGCCAGTCCAGCGCCTCGCCTTCGACGGCTGCCTCCCACTCGTCCCGTTCCATCACGGCACCTCGAGCGCCGCTGTCGGCCTTTATGGTTTGGACCCAGCCGTTACCCTGCCGGCGCAGGCGAAGCGACAAGCCCGCCCGGCGCAGATCCTGCGCTTCCGTGTCGAAGTAGACCGCGTAGAGGGAACCGCCCTGTTCGGGTGCCCTTCGCGCCCGCGTGAGGAGCGGATGCCGCGGGAGGGTCTCGATCGCCTCCGGATCGATGGCGAGCTTCAACTCGATCTCGCGAGGAACGTCCGCAAGCAGGGAGTCGTCCTCCAGCGATTTCTTCGATCCCATACAAAGCCGCCTTCATCGAGCGGCCAGAATAAAGGCCGGCGGTGAGGAAGACGAGCGCGCTCAGCCTTTGGCGGTCGCCTTTTTTGCAAAGGTCCCGCGCAGGTTGTCCCACAATTCCACCTTCACGCCGTTCTTCTTCATGATGAAATACTGCTGGCTGATGGAGAGGAAGTTGTTCCAGGCCCAGTAGATCACCAGGCCGGCCGGGAAGGAGGCCAGCATGAAGGTGAAGATGATCGGCATCCAGCCGAACACCTGCTTCTGCACGGGATCGGCAGGTTCCGGATTCATCTTCATCTGCAGCCACATCGTGATGCCCATGATGAGCGGCCAAACGCCCAGCAACAGGAACGGCCCGAGGACCGGCACCGCGCCGGGGTTGTAGGGCAGCAGACCGAAGAGGTTGAAGACGGACGTGGGGTCCGGCGCGGCGAGGTCGCGGATCCAGCCGAAGAACGGCGCGTGCCGCATCTCGATCGTGACGAAGAGCACCTTGTAGAGAGCGAAGAAGACCGGGATCTGGATCAGCACCGGCCAGCAGCCGGCGACCGGATTGATCTTCTCCTTCTTGTAGAGCTCCATCAGGGCTTGCTGCTGCTTCATCTTGTCGTCCGCGTAGCGCTCGCGGATGGCCACCATCTCGGGCTGCACGGCCTTCATCTTTGCCATGGAGGCATAGGACTTGTTGGCGAGCGGGAAGAACAGGATCTTCAGGAGCACCGTGACGATGAGGATCGACACGCCGAAGTTGCCGAACAGGCGGTAGAAGAAGTCGAGGACGCTGAACAGCGGCTTGGTGATGAAGTAGAACCAGCCCCAATCGATCAGCCGGTCGAAGTTCTTGATTCCGAGCGCGCTCTGGTACCGGTCGACGACGTTGACCTCCTTGGCGCCGGCGAAAAGCCGGTTCGTGACCTCCGTGGTGGCGCCGGGCTGCACGGCGCGCGCTTCGCCCAGCATATTGGCCTGGTAGACCTTGGCGGCCGCATCCTGCCTCGAGGTGAAGGAGCCCTGGAAGGGCTGGCTCTGGTCCGGCACCACGGCGGCGGCCCAGTACTTGTCGGTGATGCCGAGAAAGCCGCCCGTGGCGGCGTCCCACACCTTCCCGCGCGTATTCTGGCCCGGGACCGGCCCCTCCTTGTCGATATTGTCGTAGGTGTACTCCTGCAGGCCCTGTTCGCCGAGGACGCCGATCATCCCCTCATGGAGCACGAAGTAGCCGAGCGTGCTCGGCCGGCCGTGGCGCGAAACGAGACCGAAGGGATAGAGCGTCACCGGCGCCGAGGTGCGGTTCTCCACCGAGTCCCTGACCGTGAACATCGACCTGGCGTCGACCTCGATGGTGCGGCGGAAGACGAGGCCCTGGCCGTTGTCCCAGGTGAGATTGACGGGCTGGGCCGGCGTCAGGGTCGTGTTGTCCGCCGTCCAGAGCGTGTCCTGGCCGGGCAGGGCCCCGGCGGCGCCGCCGACCCAGCCGAACTCGGCATAATAGGGATTCTGGCTGCCCGAGGGAGAGAAGAGCACGATGTTGGCGCTCCTCGGGTCCACGGTCTCCCGGTAGTTCTTGAGCGCCACGTCGTCGATGCGGGCACCGCGCAGATTGATCGAGCCGAACATCGCGGGCGTGTCGATCCTGACGCGCGGCGCGCGCCGCAGGGCCTGCTCGCGCGGTTCGACCGTCTGGGTCGACGGGGCCGGCGCCGTCCCCGGGACCGGACCCGCAGGGCCGCCGGCCTGGCTCGGCGAAGCCGGAGGGTTGGGCGCGTTCGGATTGACGGCCTGGCCGGGCCCCGCCTGCTGGGTCTGCGGCGTCGCCTGCCGCTGCCGTTCGACTTGCGGGACAGCGAAGAAGTACTGCCAGCCGAGCAGGACCGCGACGGAGAGCGCGATGGCGAGGAGGAGGTTCTTGTTTTCTTCACGCATGAGAGGTTCCGCGACCTGCGCCGGCGATGGGGGAGAGGGGCCTTTCCCGGAGGATGCCTGCGAGGCTCCGCCGCGGCGCGGATGGAGCTTGGGCGTCACGCATGGGAAGTCCCGCGAGTATGGCCGACCGAAGGAGATGGGGACGAGCCGGGCTCTTTCACAGGCCGGGCGCTCCTCGGTTTCGTCACCGCGGCGAACGCGCGGCGAAGATCCGCGATGAGGGTGTCATAGTCAGCCGCCAGAATGTCGCGCCGCCCGATCACCACCACGTCCACGTTCGTTGCCGCGTGCTCCGCGGCCGCTTCCTGCACAGCCGCCCGGAGGCGGCGCTTGATCCGGCTACGCTCGGGAGCGTTGCCGACCTTCTTCGTCACTGTCAGCCCGTAGCGAAGACCCGGATTGTCGCCGTGAGCGCCGTCACCGCGCAGGCGGCCCTGCACTGTCATCCGTTCGGTATGAAAGCGGCGGCCCGAAGCCGCCGCAAGGAAATCCCTTCGTTTCTTCAGCCGTCCGATCATGCCCGCGCGAACGCCGCGCATCGGGCACAGGGCGGCTCAGGCGGACAGGCGCTGGCGCCCGTGAGCTCTGCGGGCCGCGATGATCTTGCGGCCATTCTTCGTCGCCATTCGCGCCCGAAAGCCGTGGCGGCGCTTGCGCACGAGCTTGCTGGGTTGATAGGTCCTCTTCACGGCTCTTCTCCGGTGAGCATCACGGGCGCGTCGCGGCGCGCTTGCATCGGACGGGGAACACCCCGCGAACACTGTCACGAAAAAACGATCAGCGCCCGCGGGCGGAGCGCTGTCAGTCGCGGCGCTTATGACGGAAGGGAGCCGCGAAGTCAACGATGTTCACCCGCGCGGGGGCCCCTCGGGCGTGCGTCGGGAGGCCATGGGGCGGCGGTCACGAGACGGCGACGTGCGGTAGGAAATGCACCGACCCGGGGCTACAGTGCCGTCGTCGCAAGGAGGCGATCGAGCCGCTCGGGAAGGGGAGTCAAGTGTGCCGCCGCAGAACGACGGGCCCGAAGGTCGGCGAAAGGCGAGCCTCTGGAGGTTCCTGCCGCTCGGCATCCTGGTCCTCGGCACCGGCATCGTCTTCGCGTCGGGCGCGCACCGCTACCTGAGCCTGGAGGCGCTGATCGAGCATCGCCAGCGGCTTCAGGCGTTCGTCGACGCGCATGAATCGAAGGCGATGCTCCTCTACATCGCGATTTACATCGCGACGGTGACGCTTTCCGTCCCGGGTGCCGCGTTTCTGACGATCACCGGAGGGTTTCTGTTCGGCTGGCTCGTCGGCGGAGCCGCGGCGGCGATTGCCGCGACCCTTGGCGCCACCGGGGTGTTCCTCATCGCCCGCACCTCGATCGGAGATGCGCTTCTGAGGCGGGGCGGCGGCCCGGTTCAGGCGCTCGCGGCGGGGTTTCGAGCCGACGCCTTTTCGTACCTCCTCTTCCTTCGCTTCATGCCCATCGTGCCGTTCTGGATGACCAATCTCGCCTCGGCGGTGTTCGGCGTTCCCCTGAGGACGTTCTTCCTCTGCACGATGATCGGCGTCATTCCGGCCACCTTGGCTTTCGCGGTCGCAGGATCGGGCTTGGACAGCATCATCGCGGCCCAGCAGGCCGCGCGGGAGGCCTGCCTCGCGGCACAAACGACCGATTGCGGCTTCGACCTCAGTCTCGGGAGCCTTTTGACGCCCCAGATCATCGCCGCCTTCGGGGCTCTCGGTGTCTTGGCCCTCGCCCCGATCCTGGTAAAGCGCTTCTATCGCCGTAGACTGAAGCGGTTCGAGGGCGAGCGGGACGGTGCCGGACGCGCCTCGCCCCGATCCTGGTAAAGCGCTTCTATCGCCGTACACTGAAGCGGTTCGAGGGCGAGCGGGAAGGTGCCGGACGCGCCTCGCCCGCCTGGTGCCGGTTCACCGGACCTGCAGCGGGCGAACGCGCGCGTGCCGGCGCCGGGCGCGCCTCGCGTGCGATCGTGGTAAAGCGCTGCTATCGCCGTACACTGAAGCGGTTCGGGGGCGAGCGGGACGGGGCCGGAGCCGGTCGATAAGGGGAGCCGATGGGAGAGATCCTGACACCCGATCTCTGCGTGATCGGTGCCGGTTCGGCGGGCCTTTCGGTCGCCGCCGTCGCGGCCTCCTTCGGGGCTCCGGTGGTCCTGATCGAACGGGGCCTCATGGGAGGCGAGTGCCTCAACGTCGGCTGCGTGCCCTCGAAGGCCCTGATCGCCGCCGCGGAGCGGCGCGCCGCCCTCGCGCGGGCCGATCGCTTCGGTCTTCCGGCAGGACCCGGGGACCCGATCGATTTCGGGCGCGTGCAGGCGCACGTGCACGGCGTGATCTCGGACATCGCGCCAAACGATTCGGCGGCGCGCTTCCGGGCCATGGGGGTCAGGGTCATCGAGGGCCACGCCCGGTTCGCGGACCCGCGCACCGTCATCGTCGGCGACACGCGGATCCAGGCGCGCCGCTTCGTGATCGCCACCGGGTCCGAACCAATCGTGCCCCGCATTCCCGGGCTCGACCGGGTGCCCTTCCTGACGAACGAGACGGTGTTCGGCCTGGCCGACCGGCCGCGGCACCTCATCGTCATCGGCGGCGGAGCGATCGGGGTGGAACTCGCCCAGGCCTATCGGCGGCTCGAGGCTCCCGTGACGCTTCTCGACGCGGCGCCGCGCCTCCTCGCGCGCGAGGATCCCGAGATGGCGGCGGTGATCGAGCGCGCCCTCATCAGGGACCATGTCACCTTGCGTCTCGGCGTCTCCATCGAACGGGTCGAGCCGCGGGCGGAGGGTCTCGGGGTGACGATCAAGGACGGCGACGGCGCCGAAGTCCTCGTCGGCAGCCATCTCCTCGTCGCCGCGGGCCGCCGCGCCGCGACCGAGGGGCTTGGCCTCGAGGCGGCCGGCATCGCGACGGGCGAGACGGGCATTTCGGTCGACCGCGGGCTGCGCACCACCAACCGGCGAGTCTATGCGATCGGGGATTGCGCCGGGGGCGCCGCCGAGGGCTTCCGCTTCACCCACGCGTCGAACTACCATGCCGGCCTCGTGATCCGGAGCGCCTTGTTTCGCGTGCCGGTCGCGGTCGACACCGGTGCGATCCCGCGCGTCATCTACACGGACCCGGAACTCGCGGTGGTCGGCGCCTCGGAGGAGGAAGCGCGGGCGCGGTCCCGGACGGTCCGCATCCTGCGCTGGCCGTTCTCGGAGAACGACCGTGCCCGCGCCGAACGGGAGACCGCGGGCCATGTGAAAGCGATCGTGACCCCGAGGGGGAGGATCCTGGGCTGTGCCATCGCGGGTCGTCATGCCGGCGAGCTCATCGTACCCTGGGTCCTGGCGATGACGAACGGCTTGAAGATCCAGGACCTCGCGGGCGCGGTCTTCCCCTACCCGACCTTGTCCGAAGTCACGAAGCGGACCGCGGTCGAATTTCTCCGCCCCTCCGCCCGCAATCCATGGCTGCGCCGCGCCATCGGCGTGCTGCGTCGCCTGGGATGAACGCCGTGACGCCGGAGAAGCCGCCATCGCTGACGAGACGCCTGTCGCGCCGGTTCGGGCTCTCCGGGCGGCTTCTCGTGCTCACGATCCTGTTCGTGATGCTCGCCGAAGTGCTGATCTACGTGCCGTCCGTGGCCAACTTCCGGCGCAACTGGCTCAACGACCGGCTCGCGGCCGCCCAGGTCGCGGCGCTGGTCCTCGATGCGGCACCCGACGAGAGCCTGTCCGAGGAGTTGGCGGGCCGGCTCCTCTCGGGCGTCGGCGCTCAGGCGATCGCCGTGCGGGGCGGCGGCCGGCGGCGGCTCCTGGCCGTCGGGGACATGCCCCCGGAGGTGCGCAAGACCGTCGATCTGCGCGAAGACACCTGGCTCACGCTGATCGAAGACGCCTTCGACGAACTTTTGCGCCCCAGTCAGGGTCCGCTTCGCGTGATCGGTCACGGCATGGGCGTCGAATTCGTCGAGATCGTGCTCGACCAGCGGCCGCTGCGCGCCGCGATGCTCGATTTCTCGCGCAATATCCTGGTTCTCTCGCTCCTGATCTCGGGGATCACGGCGAGCCTCGTCTACTTCGCCCTGCAGTGGGTGATCGTTCGCCCCGTGCGTCGCCTCTCAGGCAACATTGCCGCCTTCTCGCGCAATCCCGAGGATGCGTCTCGCGTGATCCGGCCGACCGACCGGTCGGACGAGATCGGCCTCGCCGAGCAGGCCCTCGCGCAGATGGAGGCGGCGCTGGCCGACGAGCTGCGCCAGAAGCGCCGCCTCGCGGAGCTCGGCTTGGCGGTCAGCAAGATCAATCACGAGTTGCGCAACATGCTCACGACCGCCCAGCTCCTGACGGACCGGCTCGAACGCGTCAAGGACGAGGCCGTGCAGCGCGTCGCCCCGAGGCTCGTCGCAACCCTCGACCGCGCGATCGCGTTTTGCGAGGCGACGCTCGCCTACGGTCGAGCGGCCGAGCGGCTGCCGCAGCGCCGCCTGATCCCGCTGCGCCCCGTCATGGAGGAACTCGCGGATTTGCCGGGTCTCGCCCCCGGAGCCGGCATCGCGGTGGAGACGCGCGTGCCCGAGGACCTCATGGTGGATGCCGATCCGGACCAGCTTTCGCGCATTCTCGTCAACCTCGTGCGGAACGCCGTCCAGGCGCTGAGCCAGGCGGGCGCCACCGGAGGGCCGCCCCAAATCGTCGTCGCCGCCTCGCGCGACCGGGAGGCGGTCACCATCACGGTCGAGGATAACGGTCCCGGCGTTCCCGAGCGCGCGAAGACGAATCTCTTCGCCGCGTTCCAGGGCTCGGCCCGCAGCGGCGGCACGGGCCTCGGCCTCGCGATCACGGCCGAGCTCGTTCGCCTTCATGGCGGTACGATCGCCCTCGAGGAAACGCCCATGGGCGCCCGCTTCGGCGTCGTCATCCCCGATCGCGAGACCATCGGGACCTAGACCCGCCTCCACCGACGTGGAATCGGCCCCTTCTTTCCTGTGCCGCGATCTTTGACGGCGAACCGGATCCGCTAGACCAAGATCACGCCGGATTGAATCGGGCGGTGGTTTCCTTTGGAGGTCTGACGTGATTCCCTGAGCGCTTCGGAGGAGGCTTTTTTGATGCCACGGGCTTATTCGACGGACCTGCGAGAGCGGGTGGTGGCGTCGGTGGTGTCGGGCCGCTCGTGCCGGGACACGGCGTCCTTGTTTGGGGTGAGCGTGGCTTCGGTGGTGAAGTGGTCGCAACGCTTTCGTCAGACCGGCAGCGCTGCCGCAAAGCCGATGGGCGGGCCGCGGCCGCTGCGGCTGACCGCGCAGCGCGCGTGGATCGTGGAGCGGATCGGGCAGAAGGGCGTGACCCTGCGCGGACTTCTCGCCGCGTTGGCGGCGCGCGGGGTCCGCACCAGCTATGGCGCGCTGTGGCTGTTCGTGCACCGCGAAGGCTTGAGCTTTCAAGCGGGTGGTCCTGCACGCCGCCGAGCAGGACCGGGCCGATATCGCGCGGCGGCGCGCCCGCTGGCGGGCGCACCAAGGAAGGCTTGACCCGGGGCGCCTCGTCTTCCTCGACGAGACCTGGGTCAAGACCAACATGGCGCGCCGGCGTGGCTGGAGCCCGCGGGGCCGGCGGCTCATCGAGAAAGCCCCGCACGGCCATTGGCGGACCATGACCTTCCTGGCGGCGCTGCGGGTCGATCGCATCGAGGCGCCCTGCGTGATCGACGGCCCCATCAACGGGGACCGGTTCACGACCTATGTCGAGCGCTTCCTCGCCCCAACGCTCAGGCCCGGCGACGTCGTCATCATGGACAACCTCGGCAGCCACAAGGGCCGGACGGTCCGCCGGGCGATCCGGGCGCGCGGGGCGAAGCTCCTGTTCCTGCCGCCCTACTCACCCGACCTCAATCCCATCGAGCAGGTCTTCGCCAAGATCAAGCACCTCATGCGCCAGGCCGCCGAGCGCACGCTGGAGGCGACCTGGCGGCGCCTCGGTGATCTCCTCGACCGGTTCAGCCCAGACGAATGCGCACGCTACTTCCAAAATGCAGGTTACGCTTCAACATAAGACGACCATGCTCTAGGGATCTGGTGGAGGTTTCGAGAGCCGCGGAAGCGCTGCACGACGATCGACCGACGATCGGCGGTGCGCCGAATTTCCCGTGCGAGGGAGCGGGTTCGAAGGCGCTCCGCATCGCGCGCGATCCGGCGCGGGGAGGGTTGCAAACCCCTCGCGAACACTATAAGTCACCGGCCTCCGGCCAATCCGCTTCCCAAGAAGCACCCGCCGATCAGCGCCCGTAGCTCAGCTGGATAGAGCACCAGACTACGAATCTGGGGGTCAGAGGTTCGAATCCTTTCGGGCGCGCCATTGATTTCAAGCACTTAGCTGGGCTTCGACACTGCGGAGAGGCGACCGGTTTGCAGCCGGTTTGCAAAAGTTGTTCGTGTCGCGTTCTCTAGCTTGAGGATCGCGGCCTCGGCCAAGGGGCGACGACGGGAGTCTAAAATTTCGTGCACTGTCCTGAGGGAGTGGCCGGTGATCGTCGCAACCTCCTGAGGTGTCGCTCCCGCTTCGCTCAACCGGGTGATTGCGGTTCCCCGAACATCATGGAAGTGAAGCTTGCGGAGGCCAGCCAACCGCCGCGCCTTGCCCTCGGACGTTTGGAACCGTTGAGTCCATGGCTGGCCGCGCGTGTTGGTCAGGATCATGGTAGACCGGCGAGGAAGCGCGTCCAGCATCGCCTTCAAATCGCTGTGGACTGGGATCTCCACACGCCGTGGGACCGAACCTGTTCGGCTAGTTTTTGAAACTGTCGTAGTGATGAACTGGCCGTCATAGCCCGACCACGGAAGACGCAATATGTCACCCTGTCGGAGCCCGGTATAGAGCGCGATCATCAACGCCATTATGAGTTCCGCGGAGGCCACACTGATGAAAGCCTCGATGTCTCTCTCCTCCCAGACAATCTCAGACCGGTCACTCCGGTGAGCGCGCTCGAAGCCATCCGCGAGGGGATTGGCCTTGATCTTATGTCGTCGCCTAGCCCAACCAAGAATTACGCTGAGTACGGCTAGCCGGTTATCGGCTTCACGCGGTGTCCGAGCGGCCACCTGGTCGTGCCAGTTGAAAACATCACCCGCGAAGCGTGGGTCTTCTAGCGCCGCAAGTGGTGCATCTCCAAAGGCGTCCTCGATAGCTCGGAACATCCGACGGTATTCTTCGCGGGTGCTCTCGGCTTTCCGTGCCAACTCGGCTGACGCATCGAATTCACGAATGAGCCCGGCGAGCGTTCCCTGGTCGCGCTGACCGAGGGACCGCTCGGCTTCCGCAAAGCTCACGAGGAACTCGGGCGTGTTTGGCTGTCCTTCAAGACGACGGCCCGACGCTCTGTGGTAGAAATATAATAGCAACAGATCCGTCCGCGAGTCGCTTACGAACGGTGTTTACTCCACGCATCCTGACCCTCACGGCGCACCCTCCACTGGTCATAGGCAGCCGATCCCTGCACCTGATCCGACTCCAGACCACTGGCCCGGTCAAGCGCACGTCGATGGCCTTGCGGTCCCATCGCTCGGGTCCGGCGATCGGGCCGGGAGCGATACGGCACCGTCACCCACTCGTCGAATCCCTCAGGCGTCAGCCCACAATAAGCTAGCGGCATCTGCACGGGAGAGTCCGCGGGGTAAATGGGGCATCCACCGGGCTCAAACTCAGCCTTACCAAGCCAAAGCATTGGCCGCAGTGGTGCAGGGTTGGAGGACGTTCCGCAAAATCATTCTATCGGCTTTTTTCAGCATGCGTTCGAAGGTGCTTACCCGCAAGCGGACGTCCGCTAATTTATCCTTAATAGTAGACGCTTTGGGCAGGTTCGTTTCGCCCACTTTCTTCAGGTTCTCCCCACCATACTAGCAATTCTCGTGCTTCGGAAGCTCGACATTGCTATCATCAACAAATGTCCAGAGAACCGCAGCAAGTTCACCGTAAACGGCTTCCCAATTCTTCTTCCGACGTCCTGGACCACTGGTTTCGTCAGTCATCATCGGACCCCGAGAGTTCAACTCCCTTCAGATATCTCCGCCACTCACTATCAAGGACGTCTACACTGGCCTTTGTGCCTGCTTGCTGAATAAGCGACACTGCAAACTGCTCTGGGCTTAGTTCCCTGGTTCTCCCGGGCGGCCTTCTGATAAGCCTCAGCTGCGACATCGCGAGCTTAACCCTATAGTACCGTGCCTTCCTTGTCAGGCTTGAAAAGAAGCGAGCTGTATAGCGTCACGACCGCGCTTCTTCCAATAGTTTTGGGAAATAACGAGCGGGTCGCTAAGGACGTCAGGAAAGGCGGCGACTGAACGGATTTCACCAGTCTTCAGCAACCCTAGTAGTCGATCAAATCCATTTTTGTCGCTCTTTTCTACGAGCTTGTGTTGAACCAAGAGATTGGCTACCATGCGAAGTGATAAGGGTCGATCTATCTCAGTCACTCCAAAATATCTCCTTTTCATTGATTTTCTTATTTTGCGACATCGTCTGACACTTGCGAATAGTTCGCGGGTCACGCGCAATGCGCCCGTGATCGAGGCGCACAGCGCGATCTCGCATCCCGATTTGAAGCTGTGGCCGTCCCCAATATCAGATCTAAAAGGAGGTACCAATGGACGACACCACATTTTCGGGGGCCGCGAAATTCCCGCTACCTGCCATCGTCCATTCGCCGCCAACCGATAACCCCGTCCATGTGCTGGTGCGGCGCTCTGTGTCTGCCAGCGCGGGTTTCGGGAGGTTGAGGCCGCAAGTATGGCCTCGATAACCTCGCGAACGCGCACGCCCGGTCGCGGCGGCCGCAGAAGGGCGACAAGACAGAGTAATCCTCGGAGAGCGGGCATTCGGGCGTCACAGGGCCAGTCACGAGTGAGCGATCCCGCCACGCCGAGCAATCAATCAGTCGGAGTGAGTGTCATGGATTTCTTGCAGTCCCTACAGACGAAGCTGGTTGCGCCCGAGGTCGAGGACCTCGTTGAACGCCTTTACGGGATGTTCCAACAAGCCGTACCTGAAATCCCGAAGTCGGATTTCGATGCCATCGCGCTTCTCGCTTTTGAGGAGGCCGATCTTCTGGAGATTCGCCCGCCTGATCCGCACTATCGGCTGCGCTCAACGGTTCATCTTGACCAGACCACCTGCTGCCTCCGCAGGCGCGACGGGCGCACGATAACCGCTTTCCGACTAGACCCATTTTCGGATGATTTTATTGGAAAGCCAATACAGGGCTCAGCTAGGGAGGCACCCCATGGTGCCATCCTTCATCTGCCCCGCCGCCCTTATCAGGCCCGCGAAGGAGACCAAGAAAAGCGATGCCGTGGAAGTGATAGCCGTTCCCCGCGCGCCCTCTCCGATCTCCCCATTGAAAACCGAAGCGGCCCACGAGGGGCTGAAAGGATCACCCATCATGACGACCAAGAAGCCGCGCTCGGCCAATGCCCGGCGCAAGCACACCATTGCCTTTGACGGAGCCTGCCACGGCAACCCCGGTCCGGGTGGGTACGCGGGCATCTGCGTCGATGAGAAAACCGGGGAGGAGAAGATCGTGCGGGGGGGCGATCCCGCAACCACCAACAACCGCATGGAACTCACCGCCGCCATCGAAGCCCTGAATGCCGTCCGCCCAGGAGCCTCGGTGACGATGATCGGGGACTCGCAATACGTCTTAAAGGGGATAACCGAGTGGCTGCCCGGCTGGAAAGCGCGGGGCTGGCGAACGGCCCAACGCAAGCCCGTGCTGAACGCGGAACTCTGGCAGGCGCTTGAGGCGGCGGTCGAGCGCATGCCGACGTTCGCTGGACGTGGGTCCGGGCCACAACGGGCACGCGCTCAACGATCAGGCCGACAAGATCGCGAGCGAAGAAGCGAGGCGGGCGCGGCGATCAAACAGAGGGTGATCCGAGACACTGCCGCGCTCGATCTTCAACCCGTAATTACGCCGGCGCTTTCATCGGGGACATGAAAAAGAGCAGAGGAGGCGCGGTCGGCTCGATCAAGGTCCTGGCGTTCCCCAACACTCACTCCCAGACACCGTCAGTACCGCTTTCACGTGAGGTGAACATGCCAATCCATAGCTCTCGCCGCAATGATCACGGCCCCGCCGCAGCCAAGCGACCGAGTTCATCGAGCAGCAAGAAGGTCAAGTCTGAACTACGAATCGAAGGTGCAGACAGTCCTCAAACGCTTGAAAGCTGCGAATGAGACGGCGCGTAGTTCGGGTCAGGTCGCGGATCGCTACGATTATCTTAGGAGGGTGTATCGGCTCTCCGGCCAGTTCGCCGATCATGCATACGTTGCGAGGATCGCCCGCATCCTGGCAGGGGGCGACGACCCAGACGAGCATGACCGCGTTTGGTTCATCTACCGCGTCATCCGCCTCACCTCCGAGGACGACCGGCGCCTGCGCTCCAAGTACGTGGCGGCACTGACTTACGCGAGCGTGCACAAGGTCAATTCCTCCGAAGTCGTCGGCTTCATTGAGGGCAAGGCGGATCAACGCCTGTGTGGAGCGCCTGCGTCGCCGTCGCCGCAAGGGTCTCCCATGCCGGTGAGGACCGCCCGCATGGCCCTAACCCGGCCATGTCGCCCCGGCTTCATGAGCGCCGGCAGCAGGCAGCGGCAGGAGCTCCGGCGTGTCGCCGCACGATGACGCCTGAGCCGCTGTCGCCTCGATCTGGGGTGCAACATGTCGCCTCGATCTGGGGTGCAACATGTCGCCTCGGAAATGTCGCCCAGCCCCCTAATGTCGCCTGCCGTTGTCGCCTCAACTGTCGCCGGGGAGAATGTCGCCTGAACAAGAATGACACTAAAAGAGTGTCGCCTGAAGAGTGTCGCCGCAAAGTATGTCGCCTCACCTGAAATGCGCCTCACCTGAAATGTCGCCTCACCTGGAATGTCGCAGCACAAAATCCGCAAAGTAGTCGCCTCACCTGACATCGGGAAAATGTCGCCTCAGAAAGGGAGTGAAGATTGCGGCGACACAGGTCCAGCGCATCGCTTGTACATACGATATGATACAGTCAGTCATGTGATTGTGAGTATATAGAGAAATAGAGCAAATAACACAGTGCACAATTACATAATGGAATGTAGCTATGATGATATGGTAAAGTACGACACTTACACCAATGTCATGGGAATAAGTCATCAATTATCAGAATATCAAACACACTCATACGTGAACTGATATTTTGATGTTAAATAAGTTATATAGTAAATTCCAAACATAATAGATTAAAGAATATGAGTTAATTTACATAGAGCAATATAGAGCGAATATATAGCCGACTACGAAAAAAGTTTTGAAATTAGATCGCGCGCTACGGGGATTAATATCACAGGAAGCAAAAATACACTAATTATATTCAGTCTGTAAACATTTAATACGCAACTGAAAGCTGAAGGAAATGCAAAATAGGAGCTTTTATTAGTTAGCCGTAATCAAACAAAAAAGGTAAGATTGGTATTGTATTTTACGTATTGCACTTAGATAACCACATACTGCATGCTATGGAATGTGTTACTTAAGTGACATGATTGGAGCGAATAAACAGAGAAAAGGAGATCGAATTTGCTGTTAAGGCCGAAATATGCGAACCGGTATTCTCGAATTGAATGGAGGCAGGGGCGGCATCTTAGAAAGCATCTTTTTAGAACGCGCCAGAGAACGTTTTGGCGTGCTATTGATGGACTTCCTCCGCTCCGTGGTCAGTCTCAAGGCCTTCTCAACGCCCACAACGGATTTGCCCGGACCGCTTGGTTTAGAGCCCTAGCTGGAAATCTCTGCGCGAATCAGGTGCAAAGCCACCGCACTTTATTCCCCTCAATCCTGTCTACTTTCTCACCATCACTGACCGGCGACAGATCGTTTATCCGGATCACGACGAAGAGGACGGGTTTCCAGCCGACTTTGCCCCGAAATTCGCAAATCCTACGCGCATCTCCTCTTGGGCCTTAATCACCTCGGGATGCTCGATCCGGCGCTCTACGTCTCGACGCTGCGGACCCACAACGTATCCCAATTCATCCTGTACCACGTGCATGCTCTCGTCTGGGGCGTGGAGCAGAACGAACTGGACGCAATCTGCAAAACCACCCGCAAGGAGATCAAGGCGTTGCTGCCCTACGCTACCCCGGTGCACTATGACCAGATTACACCGGGCACATTATCGAAGGTGATTTCGTACACCACCAAAATGCCCCGTCACCAATATCAAATTTGGAAGCGGGCGCTAACACCAAAAGCTATCGGCAGTATAAGCGCAAACTGAACGGCGTGAACTCGGTTCGGCTCTATGGCGTGATGAAGGAAATCACACTCGACCAGCTGGTACTCTCTGGAGGCAGGGGTGAGCGCATCCTCAAGCACATGTTTCGAGATCTGCACGAGTGGCGATTAGGGCATTCAGCGCTCTTGGCGTGCAATCCGCAGCGGTGAGATTGACCCTGCGAAGTGTGGCGTCTCGTTCGCGGGCGTATGTGGAGAGTGGTTCGTCGCCTCCGCCGTCTTACACGATGCAGCGGCCTTGGCAGGCATCGAAACCGTTCCAGGCGACGCATGGGGGCCTGCTCTTGCTTTCGGAAAAGCGCGACAGGTCACCGAGGATCAGGCGCGGGACATTGATGCTCTAAGCGAGGCGCTCGACCCCGCTCCTATGACTCCGGGTTGAGGCGGCGGCAGTTCTGGACCGGTTTTCCTGGGCAAGGCCAACCCCGACGATCTCGAACTTCATTAGCGGGCGTAGGGTCGAGGTCGAACTGGGCGACCTCTCAGAACCCTGAGCACGTGAGGCGGCCAGCCATCGGCACGGTCTCTTGCTTGCGAAACGAACCAGCCCCGCTCATCTTCTCGGATCATCAGCTAATGCGGGGCAACGGGTCTATGTCCAACACTTCCCTGCGCCTGTGTTTCATCCTGAACGGGAAATCTGGCTCCTGCGATCCCGTTACAGTGTCGGAAGCGATTGAACGGATCGCGGCTGACCACGGTGCCGACGCGCAGATACACCTCGTGCCGGAAGGCAGGGACATTGCACATCTTGTGAGAACTGCGCTCACCGAAGGCGCGCAAATCGTCGTGGGGGGCGGCGGCGACGGAACAATAAGCGCCGTAGCTTCGGAACTGGTGGGGTCCGATGTGCCGCTGGGGATTCTTCCGCTGGGCACGCTTAATCACTTCGCCAAGACCCTGAAGGTCCCTCTCTCCCTGGAAGAGGCAATCACCAATGTCTTCACGGGGGAAACGCGCGATGTTGATGTCGGGGAGGTGAACGGACATGTTTTCCTGAACAATTCGGGCATTGGGCTATATCCCCGCATTGTTGTGGACCGCGAAGCGTCTGAGAAGCGGGGACATGCGAAGTGGTTCGCTTTGGCTTGGGCCGCGACGACGAAGCTGAAAAATTACAATCTCATGCACGTGGCGATAAGAGACCGGTTCCGGGGAGCAGGTCGTGCGAGCCACCCCGTTCCTCTTCATCGGGAACAACAAATACGAAACGTCAGGGCTGGGGATCGGCTCCCGTCCCCGGCTCGATGCGGGGCGACTTTGGATAGCCTTGGCACCGGAAGCCGGGCGACTGAAGCTCCTGGTGCTTGCGATATTGGCCGTGATAGGCCGCGTCAAGGAGCGACATTTGGAGGTTCTGGAGGCGGCAGACCTTGAGGTGAGAACGCGGCAAAGACGGCTGGAGGTCGCCATGGACGGGGAGGTGACTGTGCTTGACAGCCCGCTTCGGTATCGCTCGCTTCCGAAAGCCCTGCGCGTCATCGTTCCTACGGCCTGACACACGACGGCAGCACACGCATGAGAACCATCGTGCATCTATCGGACCTGCATTTCGGACACCACGACAGCCATGTCGTTACGGGGCTCGCGGGGGTCATCGAGACTGCACGCCCAAACGTGATCGCGATTTCGGGCGATCTCACGCAGCGCGCGCGCATACACGAGTTCGAAATGGCACGCGAGTTCCTGCGCACGTTGCCGCCACCGGTCATCGTCGTTCCTGGCAACCATGATGTGCCGCTCTATAACCTGACTGCCCGATGGCTCCGGCCGCTTGACCGATACCGGCGCTTCATCAGCGACGACCTGCAACCTTCGTTCCTCGACGATGAGATTGCCGTCGTCGGTATCAACACTGCGCGGTCATTGACAATCAAGAACGGCAGGATCAACAAGCGGCAGATCAAGCGTGCTTGCGAATGCCTGAACGTCGCGCCCGACACGGCGGTGCGAATCCTGGTAACCCACCACCCCTTTGACCTGCCCGCTTCCGCCTCGTCCCGTGCGGTCGTCGGGCGCGCCGACATGGCTGTACGAGCGCTGATCGGCTGCGGCGTGGACCTAATTCTGTCCGGGCACCATCATGTGACTCACACGGCGAGCAGCGCCGAGCGCTACGAAATCGAAGGTCATCGGGTATTGCTTGTGCAGGCCGGAACCGCGACCTCGACACGGCGGCGAGGCGAAGTGAATTCTTGCAACGTCATCCGAATTGAACGGTCCCGCATTGTGATTGAATGGCTCGCTTGGAACCCCGACGCGCTGACGTTTGGTTCGGAGGCGGTAGCCTCTTTTATTAAGGGCCAGACCGGTTGGGTTAATGCCGACCAGTGCGCTTGAGTGTCCGTCGAACCTGACAGCGTGAATTGCTGACCTCACCCGAGTTGCCGGTTCGAGACCTTTCTGGCTGGACCGGCGGTACTTACCGTAGGGAAAGAGGTCAAAACTTCGGGGGTGGTGGTCATTTCTGTTGCTGGAGAACTGGCACGCGTCAGGTGTTCGCGCTAGGCATAAGGTGCGGACGCGACGATCAGGAACGTCGGCGCGGACCAGGAGATCGAGGGTGATCGCCCGGCCGACTGCCCCTGGGCTCGTTCAGACGAGCCCCAGGAGCAG
Organism: uncultured Alphaproteobacteria bacterium; assembly: GCA_963800985.1. GTDB lineage: Bacteria > Pseudomonadota > Alphaproteobacteria > Rhizobiales > Beijerinckiaceae > Microvirga. The sequence goes on from CAWDDI010000035.1 coordinate 84,086, forward strand.
CGCTCCACAGAAGAGGACAGCAAGCGCAGGAATGAGGATTGCCTGTGGTCCTTGTGACAACTGGAATGCTAGTCGTCCGAGCATTTCGTCCTCCTGTTCGGGCTTGGTGCCCGAAGTCGGCAGGTCACACTCCGAACTTGAACTACCGACCGACCTCCGTCCTTACCTGCCGTGCCGCTTCCGCAGCCGCCTTCGCGAATGCCGCATCGATGTGCTCGTCCGCTATCTCAAGGCTCTTGGCCCTGAAGTCGTCACGAACTCGGTCGATCAGTGTTCCGGCGGCTTCTGGTCGAACCGCTTCGTCAGTGAAGGAGCGGACATAGGCGTTGTACTCGGCTGTGCCTAAACGCATTTGGTCGGCCGCCCAGCGGGCAAATAGCTGGTTGCGCCGCGCGAGTGCGATAAACCGCAACTCCTCTTCGTGGGCGAAGAGATTTTCGAAGGCGCGCTCCCGTTCGTCGAAAAGCGTCACGGTGGTCCTCGCAAGCCGCCATTGACACGTGGCAGCGCCGGGAGGGGCCAAGACGGTGCCTTGCCTCACTGATGCGGCTCCAGAGGCCGCTCCCGGCATGCCGTCCGTGGGTGAGCCGCTACGCTGAGGCCCGTCCGGGTGCCGCAGCGGTCATCGCGGCAGACTGCGGAGGTGGTTCCATGCGAACCTCCGTCCTGAGAGGGGCCGCCATTCCGATGCAGGTGCTGCTCGGAGGCGGCAAAATGATTCTCCGCCCAGCCGGAGATGGCGTCAAGCGCGATTGTCACGCGCACGCTGCAAACGGCGGGCCTGATCTCCCAAAGCCGAGGGGTGATCACCGTGACCGACCGGGCCGGGCTGGAAGAGACCACCTGCGAGTGCTACCGCACCATCCGGCGTACCTTCGGACGCCTTCTGCCAAGAACGTACATCTATCTCTGAGTGCGACCGACCAGGGTAGTGGCCTCCCACTCCTCAGTCAGCAGGTAAACCTTCCGCATCGGGTTCTCACCAACAAGAACATGACCGATGAGGAGAACGCCCTCCGCAGGCTCGTAGATAACGTGGATGACCGCGACCAACTACACGGCTTTGTGCCGTGGCAAGCGCCTCGTTGTCCTCTCATCGGCCAGAGAAACGCGGGGTTACGTATCTGCTCTGGTGAAGAGGCGTCGGCCTCATCGTCCCGCGCTTCACGGCGGGTCAGCCTGCCAACCATCGATCCGCCGCTCTGCATCCCGCTTCATGTAGCTCCCGGAGGAACTCCCATTCGAGGTTGAGGCCGCTCGACTGATTCAAGGTCGGAACTTCGGTCTCCGCAGCAATGTGGTGGAGACGAAGGCGCTGGAGCTTGCGCGACAGCGGTGTCCCTTCACCCTCGGGTCCGGAGAGCTTCGTCATCTCTGCAAGGGCATCCATGTCGCGAAGGAGCGAACTGTTGAAGGTGATCTGCTCCAGCCGCTTGACGATCTCCGGCGAGCTTGTGGGCATCTCCGCGCCAACGGTTGGCATGATCTGCACCACAAGAGCCTCCAACGCTTTGGAGGCGGTTACCAGCGGGATCAGCGGCGGATTAGCAGCATAGCCACCGTCCCAGTATGCCTCCCCGTCGATAGAGACCGCATGATGCAGTAAGGGCAGGCAGGTCGAGGCCAGGACTGCGTCGAGCGTGAGCGACTTCTCGCGAAAGATGCGCAGCTTTCCATCCCGCACGCGGGTGGTGGCGATCAGGAGCCGCACGCTCGGGTTCTGGCGCAGAGCATCGAAGTCGATCTCAGACAAAATCGTGCGCAGCGGGTTCAGATTGAAAGGGTTGAACTGGTAGGGCGACACGACTCTGGTCGCCACATCGACTGCCACTCCGACTTTGGCTCTTGGAGCAGCCTCACTCGCCTGTTTCCAGAACCGCTCCAGTCGTTGCTGTGCCTCCAGCCGCCCGCCCGCTGCAAGCCCGGAAGCCAGGAGCACGGCATTCACTGCACCCGCACTCGCGCCGCTTATCGCGTCCAGAACGATGTGTTTCTCACCGAGCAAGCGGTCGAGAACACCCCAGGTAAATGCTCCGAAGGAGCCCCCGCCCTGGAGCGCAAGAGAGAGCCGTCGCTTTTTGGGCTTTGCCCTCCCTCTTCGGACCGGAGACCGGAGTGCGATGTGGTGAACGGAACTCGTTATGACTTCAAGGGACGAAACGGGGGAATCGGATGAGATGGTCATTTGATCCATTTGTGCAACGCACCATGCCATGACAATGCGACATGGCTAACGCTCGTCGGCCCATTTCTGTTTCTGGCGAAAAACGACCTTTAATCGGCGCAAACTATGGGCAACTTCGCAGCACAATGCGCCATTAGCAGGCATTTTCGCTCGGTTCCATGTCTCCGCCGCATGTGGCTCACCTGAGCTTCACGCGTGCTGCATTGCAACATCGTCGGCCACCAGATGCGGGACGGAAGCGCCTCTCCGCGATCATTCCTCACCCGACTGGAGCGAGCCATGCCTGTGACGATTCATCCTCGCGCAGTTGAACTTCAGACCGGTGATGTACGATCAACCCTCGTCGAAGCGCTTTCGGTTGGCCTGACCCGAGGGTAGCGTCTCTTCGTCCTCATCGGCCAGAGGAAGGCGCTCGTGATCGCAGTCCGAGGAGGGTAGTTCAAACCGCGCTGGACGAATCGGGATTGGTTGGAGAGCGCCGAGCGGCACAAGGTCCACCCGGTTCTGTTTTCCCGCTCCGGCCGCGAGATCACCAATTCATCTTAGTGCCCGGCGGGTCTCTGTAGACCTCGACAACGACATGATCGGACACATCGCCGGATGACGCACCAGGGTCTCGACCCGGATCAACAGACTTCGGGGCCAGCTTCTGCAAGAGGAGGAGCTTGCCCTCCACCGCCCGGCTGCGGGTCATCACTCGATCCATTTCGGTGACGAGGTTCTTGAGATCGTCAGCCGCTGCCGTAACGTCCTCAGGACTGCGGCTGTAGCGCTGGCGATTGATCGCTTTCCTTCTCCTCTGATCGAGTTCGTGCAGACGTGCGTCCAGCGCTGCCAGTTCGGCGCGCAGCCGGGCTCGATCTTCTGGTCGGACGTGCCAATTCGCGCTCAAGCCATCCCCCATTTGGCCTGAAGGAGTCAGCGGTTCACTCGCTGATTCGTTGCAAAAATCATCGCCCGGAGCAGTGCGGATTGTCGATTCGTTCAAGGGATTTCGCGGTTAGTAAGATTGAGGTAGTGGGTCGGAGTGACTTTTCTGCCAGCACTCCTCATCCGAACGCAGCATCGGCGGTTCACGCAGCACGGCCGATGGCGCTTTGGGTTTGGAGCGCCGCTACAAGCCGCCTTGACGCCGTCGATGTACGCCGTGGAACACGTGAGCAACAATCGCTCTGTTGCTGCAAGGGCACATGCAGCAAGTCGTGCCGTTCGTAGCCTTACTCATCCGCACAAATGCCGCAAACTCCCGCTGTTTAGCTCCGGACGACCCTGAACGCTGGCATCGCTAGCGGGGGTCTACAGCAGCACATGCGTGCTGCCAGCGTGAGTATCCCGATGCGAACCCTGCTGCCGAGCGAAGTCGAACCCATTCGCGTCTCCATTCCGACCGAGAGCGTGACGGACCCATCACTGGGCTCTCATTGCCTCAAGAAGCTCGGTGAGAGATTGCGCGCGAGCTACGACGTGGTGGATGAGCCGCTTCCCGTCAGACTGACGGAGCTTTTGGACCGGCTGGGGCGACGCGAGCGGAGAGATCGATAGGGCTGAAACCGCAAATGCCGAGGCGACTGGCCGGATCGCGGAACTCTCATTTTCGCGCCGAACCGCGAGCCGTTCAACCCGTCCGCAGTCTGGTGCGGCTCCAGCCTCCCGGCCCGCTCGCGAAAGCGGTGACAGCCGGGTTTGTCGGAGCGGCTGGCGCAAGTACGACTTAGCAGGACGGGTGATCGGGGAGGGCGAATGGCACTGACAGACGAGAATGGCTCCACCCGCCAGCCTCGGACCGGCGAGATGGACAAGCCGCCGTCTCGCGCTCCCGGCCTACAAGACACGTTCCTCAGCCGCGCTCGGGACACCAAGGTGCCACTCACCGTGTTTCTCGTGAACGGCGTGAAGCTTCAAGGCGTAATAACGGGGTTCGACAACTTCTCCCTCCTGCTGGCGCGGGGAGCGGACGCCCAGCTTGTCTACAAGCACGCGATATCGACCATTGCGCCGCTCCAGCCGCTTCAGTTGTACGAGCCGGAGGAGCAGCCGGGACAAGCGGACCGCACGTCAAGGCGTCCTCAGGTCGTGATCAGACGACGCTAGAGCGGCGCTCCCACCTCACCAACCCACCTGGAGGAGACCTCGCTCGCACGCCCTAACGCTGTCGTTCTTTGTCCAATGTAGCGTTTAGGGCTTATGTCCGGAGACGCTGAGGTCTATGATCTCCTGCAAAAGCTGTGTTCTTGCTGCCGCGCGTCTCCCCGAGCCTTAATGGCCCATCATTCGGTACGGCAGCCTCTCGACCCGCCTTTTAGGGCCATCACGCCTTGCGTGTCGGATCGAGCATGGCACCGTCCTCAGCCGACGATCTGTAGCAGGGGTTTGCTCCAACACACCGGAGGCTGCCTGTGACCCACTTTCTCCTTCTCACTCGCCCCCTGCTCGTGGGTTCTCTCGCCCTCGTCGCCACGGCTTTTCTGGCCGGGACTGTTCAGGGCCAGACCTCCTCAGACATCATGAAGGCGACGCTCGCTCAACCCAACGAGAAAACCGCCGAAGTCTCGACTGACGAGTTGCGCCGAATGCTGGCCGAGGGGAGCGCGACTGTCTTTGACGCCCGTCCGCATCTGGAGTTCGCGATCAGTCACATCCCCGGTGCCCTCAACGTCGCCCCGAAGGCGGGCGTCCCGATGTCGCTCTATGTGTCTGACACGGCCGAGATCGGGCGCGTCCTCGGTGACAAAAAGGAGGCAGCCATTGTCCTCTACTGCAATGGCCCGTTCTGCGGAAAGAGCAAGCGCCTCGCAGAGGAACTCACCGGAGCAGGCTATACCAATGTGCGCCGGTATCAGCTTGGTGCACCGGTCTGGCGCGCGCTTGTGGGCGTGATGCAGATCGAGCCCGACGGCATTCGCTATGTGCGTGAGAGCGACAAGACAGCCGTGTTCTTTGATGTTCGCTCGGCAGATGAATTCAAAACGGGAACCATCAGCGGCGCACGTCATCTGCCGAAAGACGAGGTGGTCAAAGCGAAGGACGATGGGCGGCTTCCGATGGAGGATCACAACACGCGCATCGTGGTCTTCGGGAAGGATGCGGCGCAGGCCAGGGCAGCGGCGGAGGAGATCGCCAAGAACGCCTTCCACAATGTGAGCTTCTATGCAGGCTCGCTCTCAGACCTGAAACTCGCGAGCAACTGAGTTGGAGCGCTGGAGCGGCGTGGGCTGGGGCCGTTACCCTGGTTTTCTCTCGCTGCTCCGGTCGTGGGCTGTCTCGTCCTCGTGAATGAGCCACGCCCTTGAGTACCCGCTTACGGAGAGGATCATGAAGGACAAGAATACTGGTTGGGACGAGCGCGTCGCGAACATGCGGCCAGAGTTTTTGAGCGGGGCTCTGATGGCTGGAGCGACGACGTGGTGGTCCACGATGGCGGAGTGCCAGCAGGAGGTGGGACGGTTCCTTACAGGTCGGCTGGAGAAGGACGCCGAGGCGATCCGGCAGACCTTGAGTTGCCGTGACTGGACAGTCGCCCGCGATATTCAAGCCCGATGGATGGAAGAGACCCTTCGTGATTACAATGCTGAGATGAGCAAGCTGACCGGCCTGTATGCCAAAACACTGGCTTCGACGGTCAGAGAGGAACGTCGTCACTCATAGCGTGTGCCGAAAGCAGGGTGTTCTAAGCGCGACCAGCGAGCGCGCATTTGATGAATGCCGAGCAGGTTACTCTTCCGGTTGAGGCGGGCTCGCCTCTCGTGATCCTTCAACATCTTCGTTCCAACGTAAGGGAGTTGTAATCGTGCTCTCCTCCTTCCTAAAACGATTAAGACCCGATGAAGTCCCACATGACGTAGACGAGAATCGAGTTCTGTTGGACGAGTTCATTGCCCTTGATCAATCCCGGCAAGATGACGCCGCCGAGAAGCTGGCGGTGCTGTGGCACTGCTTCGTCGAAGTGTTCGGAAGCCCTGGCAAGTTCCACGGGGAGCCGAGAACCGTGCAGGACGCCTACATCGCAAAGTTCGAGCAGGTCGCTGCGCGAAGCCGTCACGTGACGCATACGGAGAAGGGCCACCTCCACTATAGCGTCGCCTTCATGTTGCAGTTCCTTATTGCCGCGCGGGACAATGACCGGCGGCAGAGTGCGCTCGACCTGTCGGAGTTTGTTGCAGACCTGATCAACCGTGTTCGTGAGCGGCAGCTTGAGACCACGAGAAGTCACCTCGTGGACGCTCTGTCGAAATCGCTGGAGAATTGTCAGAGAGCCCGAGCACCGACGTGATGGTTGATGGCTCAATAGAATTCCACGAGACCGCAGACGATGCTGATCACGAGGATCGGGATCGCGTTGTCAAGCTCACGCTCAGGTTATTCAGAAGGGACCGATTGCTGGCGTTATGGTTTGGCGACGTTTTTCACCGAAAACGTAGTCGAGCGCACCATGGCCGATAAATAAATGTGAGCCTTACTGGCTTTAGTTGCACTATCCCCGCGAACACGAATTGGGCACCTTCGGGTGCCCTTTTCTTCGTAGACGAGAATTCACGGGTTCCGCAGCGTCAGGAAATCGGTTAGGCTCGCCCGTCAAGGGAGTTCTGATATGCGCGAATAACCAATCCGGAACTGATCTCGCGTTGGCATGTCCTTCTTCTGCTCGGGCTGGGGCGCTTGTTGTGCCTGCTTCGTTCCTGACAACTACAGGCGCGGAGGCCCAGACTTCAGGCGCGTGCCCCAACTACAGGCTCGGTGGCCCCGACTACAGACGCGGTGGCCCCGCCTCAGAGGGGAAGTCGGCGTCAGCAGCGGCGTGCCGGGCGTGGCGAGCGGCGTGAAGCACGCGACGGACGCACGAGCGCCGTGAGGAACGGCGCAACTGATCTAAAAATTGTTAACGAAAGTAGCCCCGCTGGTCGTCCAACGGGCTGATTCTCTAGGCGCGGCGTGCCTGATGAAGCCGCGCCCACTCTGAAGAGCGGCGACGGCGCTGCTGCCTGATCCTCCGAAACAGTCGAGCACCACGTCACCGGATTGGAACACGCACGGACTATGCGCTCCAGCATGGCGACAGGGGTCTCGCATGGGTGCATCGTCTCTCCCTCCCCGCTCCTTTTCCGCCGACCACTCTGTTGAAGTACAATACGTCGGACGGGTTCTGGCCCCTGGAACAGTCGATCTCGTGGTGACAAGTCCTCCTTACTCTGTCCGGTAGCCTTCCGCGACGAGCGCCGCGATGTCAGTCAGTGTGATCTTCCTCGTCGGCCATATCAGTCCCCTTCGGTCGGTTCATGAGAATGTCGCGCACCGTCTGGCGCGCCTTGTCGGCTCCGGCAATCAGGCAGACTTCGGAAAACTTCAACCCGAGTCGGTGCGCACCCTGACCATTGATGGTCCGGAATTGAAAGCCGTCATTGACGCCGGGGCGCAATCTCGGTTTCCGCAAGCGCGGGACGTGAAGCACGCGCTGCTCGTAAACCGGAAACTCGGGCTCGCGGTGCGTTTACCATGCCAACCGCTATCAAGCACCTTGAAGGGATCACGAAAATGGCTAAGCTAGCCGCGCAGTGAATGGGAACGCTGACCCGTCGCCGACGTTCGCGCCGTCGCGTTCGACGATCTCGGCACCATGATGCAACACCGATATTTCCCTGTCCCGGACGTGTCGCTGCGGCTGCGGTGCTCGGCGTGTGGTTCGCGCAAGGTGAAGACGCAACCGGACTGGAGGCAGGGCTCGTGGGCGCGGAGCTATGGGAAGGGTCGTAGCGGTTGATGATGCTCAGCAATCCAGATCGCTCGCTGATCGGATTAACCACTTGTTCACCTTCTCATTGCGCGCGAGGTGGCGTCGCCTAGACTTGCTTTGTGAGAGGCTGCAGCCCGTGCCTCTCGCTCCCTGAAAGACTGGCCCGGGGCGTAAGCCCTGGGTTTTTCGTTCTGGTCGGATGTTGATCGTCACCCGGCGGGGCCAGAGTAGGGAGCCGCCCCGCCTCCCGCGCATTGTCCCCCTGACAGGCAATTTCGAACTCCGGCCTTTCTCCCTGCCCGGCCTCGCGCCGGGCTTTTGTTTGCGTGCGGACCGATCATGAAGAAGCGCGCCACCGTTATCGATCGCATGTCCACCATCGTCGGCCCGGCGACTGAGGTGCGCGACCTGAGCGATGATCCGACCGCCCTCGCGGAGGCCCAAGCGACGCTGGAGCGCCACGAGGCGAAGAACTGGGCAAGCGAAGGAAAGCCGCCGCGCGCGGCGACAGCGTCGAGAGAGCGACCCGGCCTGGCCGTCGGCCCCGGCCCGCAACCGCCGCCAGGAGCCCCCGGAAGGCCTCTGAGAGGCCACCCCGCGTCGAACCCCATCACGGGGTGTTGCAGCGGTCGCAAGGGGCCTCTCTCGTGCGGCTGACCTCGCCCCGGTCATTCACGAGATCAGGCGACCGGCGCCAGATGCGGCTGCCCTCACGGCCGCCACATCCCGACCGCGCGCGGCTCCGGGTGGACGGCAACTCAAATCTGCGGGTGCTTGGTCTCGAAGCTGAAAGCCGCGCGGGACCGCAAGCGGCGTGAGACCGGGCGGAAGGTCGAAGGCCCCAAGAGCTATGCCGAGATAAGCTTCTTTGAGCCTCCGTGCGTCTCGCGTACGCGTGGAAGGGGCCTGAGACAGGGGCGCCAGGCCCGCGTGGGATGCCGCGTCAAACACAGATGGACAAGTCGTGGAGCTTCGATAAGCGATGCACCTGGGCGGGGTTTCTCCGTCCGTCCCGCGACTACAGGAGCTCCACGACACGACCTTCGTCGTCAAGCCGGCACGTAACACGCGCCTGACGGACTTGGACTTTGTTGTCGTGCTCGTAGGTTATCCTCGTCTCGATAGGAGCCCCTGTGCCACCGTCGAGGAGGTGAACGGGATTTCCAGCGCTTGCGACGTCGATCCAAGTTGCGCCAAGCGGCTGCGTCCGAGCCGCTATGCTCTCTCGGCAGGCCGAAAGCATCTCGGGGAGACTCCGCCCACTCCGACCAGCGGACCCGGAGGTGGATCTCGCTGCAAGCTTCCCGTGAAGACTTCCCAAAGGGAGACACGAGCGCCTGTGTAGTTGCAGGCAGCAAGCATGAGGATCCCGCCGACCGTGATCAGGCGCATCACGTGCTGCACTCCTCGTCGCCGTGATGGATCGCTAGACAGGCGAGCCAGACAGGCGAGCCAGATGAGCGCTGCGGCCCTCATCGGGGACTGCCTGCCGAGACTGTGAGCCATCCGAAGATTGAGACCAGGATCACGCACCAGCACACCGATCTGACGGTGAGATGGTGAACAGGCGGCTGGTTAGAGAGCACGATGGGAGCCACGACCCTTCTCCAGGGCAGGAGAGCCGAGGCGAAGGATAGGAGAGGCCCGCGCGGTCAGCTATCGAAGGGTTAAGGGATGGTTAATGCTATCGCGTACGGATTTGAATGTGCACTGCCCTTCCGGCACTTGGCCAAACTCGCCCCGTGAATTAAGGGCGGGCGAGCAGACGTAGTTGATTACTCGCAGGGACACGCCGTCATCCACACGTGGCACGCCCGCGCGGCGTGTCCGGGATTGACGGCTTGATGACGTTCCATTCGCAGTCAGTGAGGCTCTCACAAGATGGAAAGGCGCTCCTCACGCGAGCCGCGAAAGCCGGTGATGCGGGCGATGAGGACGCCATCCACGACCTCGCCCACAGGATCGATCTCAACCATGTCAAGCGGCGGCTTCTCCTGATGCGCGCCCAAGATCTGGCGCAGACGAGCGCATGAAAGCCGATTGCCGGACATAGACGGCCCATCAGGCCGGAGCTTTGCCGGCCCTCTCATTGAACGTAACCTTCATTGATGCGGCGCTCGAACTCGGCTTGGATCGCTTCTTGGACGCGCTTCCAGGCCAGGACGGTCGACAGGTTCTTATCGGTCTGAGCGTAGACAAAGGCGCGGTTGGACAGGTGCAGGAGTTCGCCGACCTCCAGGTTGAAGAGGGATTCCTCCGTCACCTCGCCGTAATCGTCGGGTTCGAGATCGTAGACGTTCACGGTCAGCTCCGGTCAGTCGGGACGTAGCGCTGGGCGAACTCCGCCTCCAGCTCCTGGCGCTTCTCCCAGGTCAGCGGCGTCGGGTGGGCCTTGTCCCACGCCCGCGCCTGGGCGAGCGGCCCTCCTCCAGGCAGTCTCGAAGCTCCTCCTGCCTGGGTCGCCGCCCTCGTAAGCCCTTCCGCTGCCGCTGGCAGGCGGGTTAACCGCAGCGGCGAATCCGCCGCGTCACCGCGTTACCCCAGTCATCCTCTTCCCGAATGATGACGTTGCGGCATCGCCCTCCGTAGGCACGGTAGGCCTGCTGCTGACGCCAAGCATCTCGCCGACCTTGCTCATAGGCCCGAGCGCTTTCTGCCTCCCGGCGCTGACGCCAATGTTCACGTCTCTGATAGCGCTCCTGCTCAGGATCGCGAACGCCGACCTGCGGCCGACCGTCTGCACCAAGCCCGAAATAGATTTGCGGTTGTGCTAACGAGGGTGCGACGGCGGCGAGGCTGAAGGCAATCGCAGCGGCGGCGAGCAGAGCAATTCTTTTCATGGGGCGAATCCTAATTCACATTCGAGACCCCCGACGATTTACAACGGCCGCTTAAAGCGTAGCCGTAGGCATCTCGCCGCACCTAACCTGACGTGACCAATGGCGAGGATCTCCGCAAGATGCCGCTCCACGAGCGCCGCAGGCGATTGGAGTGCCTATTGGGCGGGGATGATGCGCTCTGGTTGCGTGTCGCCGCCGACAACTGCTTGTGCTTTTCGGCATAACGGCTCTATTGTTACGGGCAGTGGCGCGTTCCCGGTGAAGGGCGAACCGCTTTAAAGCATGGGCAAGCTTGCGTCCTGCACTGATCCCATTCGCCTGATTGTAGTGGCGCTCGGTCACCCTCGGCTTATGCCCAAAAGCGCGCTCACGGCTGTCACCCGAGTGGGATTTATAACCGCCAGAAGGTCGTCCAACTCGTCCGTCGGTTGCCTTGCCACAAGAAACCCGCCCAGCTTTGCGCGCCGAACAGGGTGAAGTTCGAAGGGGCTCAAAGGAGATGCGGGCCTGATTTCAGCCCCAGAAACACAATACCAGAATGTTAGTCCCGCTCGAAGAGGACGGGCCTTGCCGGATGCCGAAGGCGGAGGCCCTGCCACCTCCCCGTGACCGCTTTTCTGCTCAATAGCGAGCGGGTGATTAGTGGGCTCGACGTGAACCAGAGGGCGGAGCCCACCGCTGCGGAAGTGCACCGCCGCTTTAAGTTCAAGCGTACGGGGATAGACGCGAATGTTAGTGCTGAGCCAGCCGAACCGTGGAGGCTCGTCATCGCTAACCTCGGCATCCCACAGCTCAGCGGCCCGCTGCATGCTCGCTTCTGAAAGTGAGACCCACACGCCAAAGACGAAGTTCTCGTCCGTACCGATAATGGGCAGTTCGAGGCAGCACCGGATGAAGTGATGCTCACCGTCGATGGTGCAAAGGTCCGGGGTAAGGACGGCTCTCGCTTCCCGCTCCTCTGGCGCTATTCCGAACCAGTAATCTGGTGCTTCCGCCGCGAAATCGAGAGGGAGCGTGCTGTACTGCTTTCCGCAACATGAACAGGTCCAGGCGTACTGCATCCATCCACCTTATATGCCGGTTCTCGAGAAAGCGCCTCAGGGGCTATTCTGGGATACCTGCAGCCCTCAAAGCCGCGAAAAACCGCTCGCGGTACTGCGGGTCTTGCTGCGGGCTCTGGCGGGCCGCGACAGCGACCGTATACTTCGGGTCAAGGGCGAGCAGCCTCTGCCCGACGGCTCGCGCCTCCTCTAAGCGGCCAAGCTCCACCAGGGCCATTATGAGAGACTCGCAAACTTCCCATCCATGTCGGCATCTCCTGGGCAGCCTTACGAGCCCATGGCAACGCTTCCTCAGCGCGACCGGCGACCAGCAGCGCCGCGCTTAATCCCGAGGCGAACTGACCCATCCTTGGATCGAGGGGGCTCAAGCGCATCGCCTTCTGAAAGTGATCGACCGACGTGCGCCAGTCACTCACGTAGAAGCGTATCCAGCCGCTGTTCTCGTAAGCCGGCGCTGAGTTCGGGTTCAGCGTTAGCGCACGATCAATCGCGGCGAGCGCCGGCTCGAAGTCACGCGCCAGATACGCCAGCGCGCTGGCCGCCCATCTCAAGGTCGTCGGATCGTCGCGATGGTCGGCCAACGCCTCTCGGGCCAACTGGATGCCTCTTTCGATCTCCGTCGGGTCCGCCCAGCTCTGTGCTACTCGAACGTTATGGATGATGGCCGCGAGGGCCTTAGCCGCGGAGTAGTTCCGATCCAGCTCCAGAGCGCGACCGAGCAGCCGGAGGGCCTCATCGCTCGCAGGCTTGGTGAGTGCAAAGTGATTTGCCAGGGCCTGCAAATAGAGGTCGTAGGCGTCAAGATCGTCGGTCCGCTTCGCGGATGCTCGCTCGATTTCCGCTCGCCTGAGGCTCGGCTCGATGGCTCCGACGACACTCTCGGTGATGCGGTCCTGCAAATCGAAGATGTCCGCGAGTTCACTGTCGAACCTGTCTGCCCAGAATGCCGCCCACTTGCTGCTTCGATCAGCTGCCCTGTGATCCGCACCCGGTTCCCAGCCTTGCGGATCGAGCCCTCCAGAACATAGCGGACGCCGAGTTCCCGACCGACCTGCCGGATGTCCACGGACCTGCCCTTGTAGGTGAACGACGAGTTCCGGGCGATGACGAAGAACCAGCGCACGCGGGACAGGGCGGTGATGATGTCTTCGACCATCCCGTCAGCGAAGTACTCCTGCTCCGGGTCGCCACTCATGTTGGTGAAGGGCAAAACGGCCAAGGATGGTCTGTCAGGAAGGGGCAGAGCCGACCGCGTACTGGAGGCACCAGTGCCCGTAGGAGCTGCTTGAAGGCTATAGACCCTCACGGGCCTCGCGATGTTCTTGACCTGCTGCTCACCCCGGTCCTCGAAGGAGTACGGGAGCTTGTCCCTGACCTCCTCATAGACCTTCCCCGAGATCGAGATCCCCCCGGGCTCCGCCAGTTGCTCCAGCCGGGCCGCGATATTCACGCCATCCCCGTACACATCGCCATCCTCCTCGATCATGATGTCACCGAGGTTGATGCCGATGCGGAGCTGGAGGGCCTGGGAGGGCTCCTGAGCGGCTTGTGACAGCGAGGGCCTCCTGGACCGCCACAGCGCACCGAACGGCCTCCACAGGGCTCGGAAACTCGACCAGGAGGCCATCGCCGGTCGTCTTGAAGACCCGTCCGTGATGCTCCTTGACCTTCGGCTCGATCACCTCCCGCCGCAGGCTCTTGATGCGAGCGAGCGTGCCCTCCTCGTCCTGGCCCATGAGGCTGGAGAAGCCGACCACGTCAGCCGCGAGGATCGCTGCGAGACGGCGGGTGGTCATGCTTCGGGCAGTCCTACAGGTCGCAGAATATCGCAGTAGCGTGCCCGATCCGAGGCGTGTACGAGCGGCGAGGCGCGTTCCACCCACGCGACTGAGAAGTCCGGCTGCAAGCGCACCGTTGTGGCCACAGCATCCCTCGCCTCCTCAACCAGACCCATCATCGCGGCGGAGAGCGCGACTGCGCGCCAAGGGGCGGGAAGGTCCGGGATTTGCCGCACCGCGCGGCGTCCCCATTCCAAACCCGCCGCGTAATCCCCCGCCATAAAGGACGCAAACGACCGGGCTCCGGCAAACATCGAGATGAATGGATCGCGTGGGCTGAGGCGCATCGCACTCTCCACCTGGGCGACGGCCTTCAACTCCCTTCCCGCCATATGCCAGCGTCAGGCCAAGGCAGGCGTGGGCGAGTGCGAAGTTAGGGTTCAACTCGAGCGCGGTGCGCAATTCTTCGACGAGCCTCCTCGTGCTCACGTCGGAGCATCTGGGCAGAAGCCGAGCGCGAGCCGGGCCCAGGCATCATCACCGTCTATTCCCACTGCGGCACGCGCCCGCTCGATGGCCCCGGGCAGCACAGCTGCGACGCCGCCCACGCTATGGGCGTGCCAGAGACTCAGCCACGCGTGCAACCCTAATGCACGCGCGTAGGAGGGGTCGAGCCGCAGCGCATCGGACAAGAGATTGAGGGCTGTTTCGTGGCCACCGCGAGTGAGCTGCCACATGTGCGGCAGGGCGCGAATTACACAATCCCAGGCATCAAGGTGGTCCGGTTGCTTCTGTTGGATGCGATCACGCTCGGCGGCGTAGAGTTTTGGCTCCACTGCGACGACGACACTGGCCGCGATCTCGTCCTGAAGAGCAAAGACATCGACCAGCGCCCGCTCGTAACGCTCTGACCAGACCTCGCGACCAGTGCCCGCGTCAGCGAGTTGGACCCCGATGCGAACGCGGTCGCCGGCCCTTCGGACGCTGCCCTCCAGAACATACCGCACGCCGAGGTCGCGCCCGACCTGTTGAACGTGCACTGGCTTTCCCTTGTAGGTGAAGGCCGAGTTGCGGGCGATCACAAAGAAGCCGCGGAGCCGGGCCAGCGCCGTCGTCATTTCCTCGGCGATCCCTTCGGCGAAATACTCCTGCTCAGGGTCACCGCTCATGTTCGTGAACGGCAGGACGGCGATGGACGGTCTGTCGGGGAGCGGGAGTTCCTTCGGCTCCTTGGGGTGACGGCCGGCTTGAGCCCGCGAAGGGCATATACCCTCACCGGCCTGGCGATGTTCTTGACCTGCTGCTCGCCCCGGTCCTCGAAGGCGTATGGGAGCTTGTCCCGGACCTCCTCGTAGACCTTGCCGGAGATCGCGATACCGCCTGGATCGGCGAGTTGCTCCAGGCGGGCCGCGACGTTGACCCCGTCCCCGTACATATCGCCATCCTCCTCGATGATGATGTCGCCGAGGTTGATGCCGATGCGGAGCTGGAGGGCCTGCGAGGGCTCCTGAGAGGCTCTGGGACGCGAGGGCCTCCTGGACAGCCACGGCGCACCGCACGGCCTCGACCGGGCTCGGAAACTCGACCAAGAAGCCATCGCCGGTCGTCTTGAACACCCGCCCATGATGCTCTTTGACCTTCGGCTCGATCACCTCACGACGAAGGCTCTTGATCCGAGCGAGCGTGCCCTCCTCGTCCTGGCCCATGAGGCTGGAGAAGCCGACCACGTCAGCCGCGAGGATGGCTGCGAGACGGCGGGTGGTCATTCGGGGAGCCCAGCTTTGCGCATCCCCTCTATCAACTCAGCCTTGGCCTCGTCGGTCGCCCCCGTCCTTCGCTCCACGCCGAGATCGTGAAGTTCGGCTCGATCTGCAACAGACGCTGTGCCACGGCCCGAGCCTCTTCCAGCCGCCCCATGTGGGCGAGAGCGGCGGCGAGTGGACGGAAAGGGGACGTGTATGCCGGGTTCAGGCGGAGAGCTTCGGATGCCGCGGCAGCGGCTTGATCAAATCGTCGGAGCTGTAGCAAGGCGCCGGCTTTACCCGTAAGCCTATCGTATGCGGTCGGATCCAAGGGGCTAAGTCTCGTGGCTCTTTCAAAATGCTCCACTGCCGTCTCTGAATACGCCATGTAATTCCGAACCCAACCGCTGCGGGTCCAGCAATAGGCGGAGTTAGGGTCCAATACGACAGCCCGATTTGCAAAGTTTAGGGCATCCTCCCAACGCCTGCCCGAGTAGGCAAAACATTGTGCAGCGGCGGCCATGGCTTCAGGGTCATTTGGATCAAGCTTCAGAGCCGCTTCCGCATACTGCTATGCACTTTTGTCCTATCAGCGATCGGCGCTTCCGACCATCCCTGGCCAATCCTGTGAAGGTAGCAGAGTGCCGTCAGAGTGAGTGCCGCTTGGTACTCCGGTTCCTGCTCACGCGCCCGGCGAAGAAGCGTCAGAGCCTTTTCATGTTCCTCCCGCCTCATGGAATGGTAGTGTGGAAGGGCCCGGAGATACAGATCGTAGGCATCCAGACTATCAGGTGGCTTCCTCTTCGCCCGCTCGATCTCGGCCGAGCGCAGACTGGGTTCGATAGCTCCAACAACCTGTTCGGTGATCTCGTCCTGGAGCGCAAAGATGTCCGTGAGATCCCGGTCGTAGCGCTCGGCCCAGACGTGGACGCCAGTCGTCGCCTCGATCAACTGGCCTGTGATCCGGACTCGTTTAGCCGCTCTGCGGATAGTGCCTTCAAGCACGTAGCGGACGCCAAGTTCGCGACCGATCTCCTTCACATCCACCGCTCGCCCTTGAACACGAAGCTGGAGTTCCGGGCGATGACGAAGAGCCACCGGACGCGGGACAGCGCCGTGATAATGTCCTCGGTCACGCCGTCAGCGAAGTACTCCTGTTCCGGGTCGCCGCTCATGTTAATGAAGGGCAGGACCGCAATGGAGGGCTTGTCGGGAAGCGGGAGCGACTTCGAGAGCGGTTGTGGCTCTTTCCCCTCTGACCCAACAGACCGGGATCGACTGAAAGCGCGGACACCGGCTCGGCGATGTTCTTGGCCGGTTGGGGACCGAGGTCCGTAAGCCGAGAGGCACGGCTTTCCGGACGTGCCGATGGGCGTCTCCTGAGAGGCAGACACCTCCGGGTTCAGCGAGGGCCTGGAGACGAGCCGCGATGTTCACCCCGTCTCCGAAGAGGTCTCCTCCCTTCACCATCACGTCGCCGAGATGCACCCCAATACGGAAGCGAACCTGACGATCTTCGGGCAGCGTCTCATTGGCACTCCGGAGCGCCTCCTGGACCTCTACCGCGGCCTGCACGGCCTCGACCACGCTCGGGAATTCCGCCAAGACACTGTCGCCTGCCGTGTTGGCGATCCGGCCCCCATGCTCGCCAATGTACCTGTCCATGATCTCCCGATGGGCCGTGAGGGTCCGCAGCGTCCCAACCTCATCCAGCCCCATTAGCCGTGAATAGCCCTCCACGTCGGCCGCGAAGATGGCCGCGAGACGCCTGCTGAACCTTAGAACCTGGGGTGGGGCTCATGCTCTATCAGTCGGGATCGCGGACGATGATGTTGCTGGCTCACGGGTGCTTCGTCCAGGGGGCAGGGCTTTGCCCGTCCCCGGGCCCTGCTACGCTCCTGCCAGCCACGCAACGATCATCCTGGGAGCATTCTACCTGTTGCAAGTCGAGAATGGCAGGGTGAGCGTTCGCTGGTACGTCAAAGGGGGTTGGACGTCATCTCAGAAGGGAGCGTACGTCTAGCTTGCCCCACCCACCATGCAGCGTCATGCGGCTTCGGCCCAGAAGCGAAGACTATTGCCGTTGACCGGCGCTCCGCCCTTCTCATGCAGGTCCAGGATGGCTTTGTAGAACGCGCCAGAAGTGTCCGGTCCTGCGAGGAGCTTAAGACTGCGCAGGATCCGCGTGATCCTGAGATGGTTGTGGTCGTACGGTCTCAGCCACCAGCTCGTGTCGCGATAGAACCGCAACATCCGGTCCGCCGCCCGCTTCAGATTGGAAAGTGCCGCGGTGTCCGTCCTGATCGCCTCGACTCGTCGTGGGTGAGCACAGGCGCGAGAGGCTGGGCACTGCTACGGGTCTGAAGCGGAAAGAGCCATTGGATGTAGTCGTGGATGCTTTCAAGTTCGTCGTCTGACAGCGCGAGGACCATCTCGATAGAACGGCCCTGGCTATCCACTCCCGCACCCGCAAGGAATGCGTGCAGCGGCGCGAGAGTGGAGGGAGAAGCGGTGTTCTCTTCCATGGTGATCCTGAGGCTAGTGCCCGTTGTGCGTGCCGAAGCTACTTCGCCGCCTTTCAAATGGCTCAGGGCTGCACGATCACGTTGCCGATGATCTTGCCCTGCTCGACCAGCTCGTGTGCCTCGACGGTGCGGTCCAAGGGCAGTGTTGCCCCAATGGCGTGCTGTATCAACCCGTCCTCAAGCCAGCGCGTCAGATCCGCGATCCCCCGTTCCCGGGCCGCTGCTGGAAGTTCGTACACAATGAAGAACCGGACGGCCGCCCCGCTCATGATCATAGGGCCGAACTCGAAACTAACCTGCGGAGCGTTAGAGCCGTAAGCGACGCAAAGTCCATCTTGCCCGATGATCTCCGGGAGCAGGCGGGCATTCCCGGCGATGTCCACCTCCACGACCCGGTCAACCCCGCGCCCTCCGGTGATCTCCCGTACGCGGTCCGGCACTGCTTCAGTTTTGTAGTTGATGATCTCGTCGGCTCCGGCTGCCTTTGCGTGCGCTGCCTTCTCGTCCGAACTCACCGTAGCGATGACCTGTGCAGCCCCAAGCAGCTTCGCGAATTGGATTGCGTAGTGCCGCAACCGCACCAGCGCCTCCCGCGACGAGGATAGCCTGACCCTCCGGTAAGCCGTCGATTGTGACGGCACGATGAGCTGTCAGGGCCGGGATCCCGAGACATGCACCGGCTTCAAAAGACGTCCCATCGGGCAGTCTGACGGCGTGCTCGGAGGGGAGCGCGATGAGGGTTGCAGCCGTCCCAAAGGCACGCCTCCACTGTCCGTTCCAGATCCAGACCCGCTCGCCCAAGCGCGCAGGATCGACGCCGGGTCCGACGCGGTCGATAACGCCTGCCCCGTCGCTATGCGGGATAACCCGCGGGGCCACCATCGGGCGCCCGAGCGCGTCTTCCAGTCGGAGGGGTTCACGCCCGAGGCTTGCACCCGCACCCGAACGTCTCCTGGGCCGGGCTCTGGATCCGGCAACTCGCCATATTGGAGCACCTCACGCGCCGAGCCAGTGCGTTCGTACCAGACTGCCTTCATCGCATTCTTCCTCGCTGGTCTGCGCCGCAGGATAGGTTCCGAGGAGGCTCGCGTCTAACCGGAACGCAACCTGCCGGAGCGTGCAAGCAGGGTTATTGGTTTATGCGGGCCAATCTCCGATGAGATGAGATGGCCGGCCCCACGAGCGACGAACAGTTCGCGCAAGGCTCTGGAGCGGTCGCGCTGACGCTCTCAGTCGGGGGTGCTTGTGGATCACATTCCTCGGAGCGTTTCTTCTCCCTCGGCCGTAAGTTCATGGGGAGCGTGGAGATCCGTGCCCGACTTACGAACGAGCCCCTTGCGCTTCAGGTACTGCATCAGTGCATTGATCGAGGCGCGCGGAATATCAAGTGCCTCTCCTATAATATGCGTCCTGGTCGGCCCGTGCTCAGCAAGATGCGCAAGCACCAGGCGTACTCGATCTGATTTCACTGGCAACGGTGGCAGGCAGCTGTCCGCGCCGGGCGAGTTGCCAATGCCCTCGACCGGCTAGTGTTAACCGATACAAGTCACCGTGACTGGTGGGACCTGCCGCTTCAGCAAGACCATGCTCGATCAGCAAGTCGATTGCCGACGCCGCCTCTCCAGACGTTCGGCGGGACGCCTTGGCGATTTTGGCAACGGTCGTGCCCGCTGTCTCCGGAAACGCTGAAAGCACCGTCTCCTCTAACACTCCGAGCAAGACAGAACGGTCGGCGCTCCGCGCCACGATGTGCAAAGGTCGATCGGGGTCTCCTATTCGGACGAGACCAAGAGCCGCCAGCCGCACCACCAACTGATGAACACGCTGAAGGGAGACGCCCAGCTCGGCAGCGAGTTCGGCTCCACGCCGTGGCCGTGCGAGGAGAGCGAGAAGGCGATCGGACGAAGTGCCAGGCCGAACCTTGCTGTAGCGGTTGCGACCGCGCCGACCTCCGGTGTCTGGCACGACAGAAACCGCAGCCGCTTCTCCGCGCGGCGCGAGAAACCATTTACGGTCACGCTTTTTTATGAGGCCAGCAGTGGCGAGACCGCGGAGCGTCACGTCGGTCTGCTTGAGATCGAGCCGCGCGCCCAAAGCAACGCGGGTCTTTGTGTCTGGCTCCCGAGCGGACCGCTTCGAGGCATGCCGCTTCCGGCGCACTGAGGTGTATAAATCGGCGATACGGCGAGGCATACGTCCGAGCGTGCCTGATCGGCGCCGGCTCCGCAAGGAATGCTCCTGTCCTGCCGGCTGCACCCAGACGGCCCGGAATGACCCCAAGGTTCCGGCTTAACCGGCTCGAGTATGAGCTTTGCGCGCGAGCTTGATGAACGCCCATGAGGTAAAAGGCCGGAACGGTGCGTTGCCTCCTGTGACGAGGCAGCAATGCCCGACCTGAGCACAAACAGGACTTGAAACGGGAGGAGCGCAGGTCGGCGATGGAAATCCTCCACTTGTCATCTCCGCACTCCTGTGCACCGCGACTGACACCCGTGCTTCCAGCAACGTCCTTGAAGCCACCCCGCTACCGTCTATCGCTCCCTCCGCTACGATGGTTCCTTGATCCACACTCCTGCCCCACTACGCCACTATCAACGCCGGCCAAGAACGAAGTGCGAGGAGGGATCATGCGCGCTTACAACCTGTTTCGGCGCAAGGACGAAGCGGACCTCTATTGCGCCGTTCCCGAGGATATCGCCGTTCCATCCTTCGTGACCCAAGAGACTTGGGAATTCGCGAAGTCGCTCGAGCTCGAGGTCTTGTCGGGCTTCGACGCAACGGCAGCGGAGGCCTCCGTGCAGGCGAATGGTTTCTATCTGTTTCACTCCACGGACACCGGCGCGGCAGAAGCGGAGAAGGCCGGCGCTCATCCGTTGTCCGCTGAATGAAGTGCCGCGGGCGAGATCCTCGATCATCCCGTTGACGTTCGAGCGTGCCTTCTGCGTGCCGTCCCTCGCTCAGTATTCTTCAGCCAACATGATCGTCAGCACCCGCGTGGTGACGGACGGGTCAGCCGGGTCGGGTGAGTGCGCCGTGAGGTTTCGGTCGAAGTAGTCGATTTTGAACATGAGGCGGATGCCCTCGACCTCGAGCGCCCCGAAGTCGTGCTCGCCGTAGGGGTCGTTGCCCTCGTCGAAGCTTTCGAACTGTGCGACGGCCTCCAAGATCTTCAGCTGGTGGGCTTGGCCAAGGGCGATAACGCCGGCAGTCATGACCAACACACCGCCGGCAAGGGATTGGCGCAGCTGGTCGTTCAAGTCGCGAATGGCGGTAGCGTTGAGGATATCGTTCATGATCAAGCTCGGACAACAGAGTGGGGGGATGGGCGGTGCACCCGGGCTGGGTCTCCCCAGCCCGGGTGGAGGTAGATCAACGCTCCTCGGGCGGGAGCAGGCGAGCTGGGTGCGACGGCGCACGATGGTCGCCTCATGCGGGTAGTCACGCCACCTTAGCGTGAGCATGTCGCCATTGACGGCGATCACGAGAGCTTCAAACCAGGCGTCTATCGAAGGGTCGAGAGCGAGCACCAAGCTACTCAATCCGATCTCGTCCCAGTCCTGTGGCCGTGGCGACGTTGCCGAGGAAGCCGCGTAGCCCGGTCCAGGTCCAGCTGCTTGGCTGGACGATTCCTGCGGCTTGGTTGAGGCTGATGCATCGCCGTTCGCCGCGCCCGTAGTGGCATCGGCATTCGGTCCCTCGATGGCATGACCGGTCGCACCACGTGCGAGCTCGACAAGCTTGGCGAACACCGTAGCACGGGCAAATGGTGTGAACGCACGACCGCTGGGAAACACGCGTCCCGGTGCCAGCTGGCGGGCGACGGCCTTTTGCTCCTCAGTCTCGATACTGAGGACGCGCATTTTCATCAGGGCGGCGGCTTTGGTCGCGAGGTCCGCCGAGACGGCATCAAACCACGACGCGCGCGGCTTGCCGGCTCCATCCCGGCCAAACAACACGAGGGTTGGTTCTGCGCTCGGGGTGTTGTGAACAAGGGTCAGTAGTGCTCATCAGAGGGCCTCCTGAAACGACGAAGGGCCCCGAGGGGCCCGTCGCGAGGTGGGGGTGAACGCTCGCCGCGCTGATGCGCAGTGGCGTCGCTGATCGCTCGTGCTGCTGTGGGCCGTGCGGCCGCGCAACAGCTTGGCGTCAGCTTGAACAGCATGGCACGAAATGCCGCTATTGTCAATAAATACCTATATGCGATACGCAGCTTAGCAGTATGGCTTGCTAGCAATATTTACCTATCACGGTGCTTCTCGCGCGTTCAGAGTTGCTGGTCCACATCTCGCAAAATTGGCGTCGCGGCGGTTGCGCTGTTTAGGCCATGGCTAAAGAGGCAGATATCTGCTTCGGTGTCGATCCCGGAGCGGCATGAGGGTGATGTTGGCCGGGATCACCAGCCTCCTCGAGAGTTGCAAGCCCGCTTTGTCGAGCAGAACCACGGCATGGGGCGCCGGGCGCCACGGCGTGCGAGACCTCGGCGAGGTGCAAGGTCATGGCTTCGCTCGTGCAGCGGGGCAGGACCAGACCGGCGCCCTTGCCTTGATCCGGGTCGGAACGCCACTGACGACCATATAGCTGTCCCCCGTGGTTTTGATCTTTTCCAACATGGTCCGGGAAATCCTCGAGTGCTCTCAAGACCCAGACGAAACATTGCCAGCCGCACGGCTCAGGACTTAACTTAGCGGAGATCTCTGTTCACGGTTGGCATGTCATTAGGGAGGACGTCATGCGCAATGAAGATATCGGCCAATTCGGACAGAACCTACGCGGCCGGCTGATCACGCGAAGCGACTCAGACTATGACGAGGCGCGTGCGCTCTATAACGGCATGATTGACAAGCGGCCGTTGCTGATCGCGCAGTGCGTCGACGTTGCCGATGTGATCGCGGCGGTCAATTTCGGCCGCGACAATGGCCTCCTCATCGCCATCCGCGGCGGCGGCCATAACGGCCCCGGTCTCGGGAGCGTCGATGACGGACTGGTCATCGACCTCTCGATGATGAAAGGCGTACGCGTCGACCCAGCGGCCAGCACTGTTCGCGTTGGGCCAGGCTGCACGTCGGGGGATGTGGACCACGCCACCCACGCCTTCGGTCTCGCCGTCCCATTTGGCATTGTCTCAACAACCGGGGTCGCTGGCCTCACGCTAGGTGGGGGGTCAGGGTACCTAACGCGCAAATACGGTCTAACTATCGACAATCTTCTCGAAGCTGACGTGGTACTCGCCGACGGCAGCTTCGTCACCGCGGGCAAGAATGAAAACCCTGATCTGTTCTGGGCGCTCCGCGGCGGCGGCGGCAATTTCGGCGTGGTGACGAGCTTCCTTTTCCAGGCGCACCGGGTGAAGATCGTCTATGCCGGTCCGATCTTCTGGGATGCCAAATACGGCAAGGAGATCATGCGCGCCTACCGCGACTTCCTGCCCACGGCGCCGGAAGAGCTTGGCGCCTTCGTCGGCCTGAAGACAGTCCCGTCAATGGACCCCTTCCCGCGTGAAGCATGGGGGAAGCGCGCCTGTGCGCTCATCTCCAGCTTCAACGGCTCGGAAGAGGACGGCAAGAAGGCGCTATCACCGCTCCTCGACAAGCTCCCCCCGCCCTTCTTTAACTGGATGAGCGTCATGCCATTCCCGTCCATTCAGGGGCTGTTCGACGCGTTCTTCCCAAAGGGACTGCAGTGGTATTGGAAGGGCGACTTCGTCAAAGAGCTGTCTGACGAGGCGATCGACACCTACGTCGCTGAGTCGGCAAAGGCGCCCAGCGAACTCTCGCTGATGCATCTCTACCCGATCGATGGCGCCGTTCGCCGGGTGCGCAAGGACGAGACGCCGTGGGGCGCCAGGGACGTAACCTGGTCTATGGTGATTGCGGGGATCGACTCCAACCCACAGCAAGCCGGAGCTTTGAAGCGTTGGGGGCGGGCCTATTGGGAGGCGGTCCACAAGTTCAATCCCGGCGGCGCCTATGTCAACTTCATGATGGATGATGAGGGCGAGGCGCGGGTGAAGGCTAGCTATGGCGACAACTACACGCGACTTGCGGCAATCAAGAAGAAATATGACCCGGCGAATCTCTTCCGCGTTAACCAGAACATCAAGCCGGCAGCTTGAGGCGCCGGCTACGCATCTTGAGCCGGTCTTCCCGTCGAGCCAGGCCCTCTGGACCTTTGCGCCCGCCGCTGTCGACAGCCGATTCCGTGTTGCTGGACAGCGCTAGCGGGCGGCATTCGGGCTCGTGCCGGATCGCGGCTGGCCCGGAGGCCGATTGTCATTTGCGGCCGGGCTCGCGCAGCGCACACCAGGCGCTGCGCCATCATCGATCGCAAGCAATTTACGTAGCACGCCATTCGTCCAGCCGAAGCCATCCTGGCTCGGATATTCCCCGCCACCGGCCACGAACAAAGGATTGACCACGTTGTATTTTTCCACGAGCTTGCCAGTGCTCCGGTATGCCGTGAAGACCCTGCTGATCCAGCGCCGCGCGATCGTTTGGGCGAGGGCTCTCTTGCCGTAGTCACTCAGACCCTCGATCGCGATCCACTGCATTGGCGCCCAGCCGTTCGGTGCATCCCATTGCTGACCCGACTCAATCGTCGTGGTCACAAGGCCGCCGTGCTTTAAAAGGCGGGCTCGCACCACCTTAGCCACATGGTCGGCCTGAGCCGGGGTGGCAAGACTGAAGAACAGCGGGTAGAGGCTTGCAGCGGTCACCCTTCCGGTCGGCTTGCCCTCGCGCCAGAGGTAATCGGTGAAGATGCCTTTGCCAGGGTCCCAGAGAGAACGCCGAATAGCGGCTTTGCGCAGCGCGGCACGTGCACTGAGTTCGGCGGCCTTTTCCGGCTTGTGGGATGCCGTGTAGGCCTTGGCGAGGATCGTCTCGAAATGGAATAGCAGGCTGTTGAGATCGACGGGCACTAGGGCGGTGGTGTTGATGCTCGCAAGCGTCTTGCCGTCAGCGAGCCATCGCGATCTGAAGTCCCAGCCGCCACTCCTGGACGTCCCATTTACGGCGTAGTCCATGTAATGCAGCCCTTGCTATTGACGAACGTAACATCGCGCTCCTCCCGCTCGGAGATTGCAGGTTCAGGGCACACGCGTGTGTAAAGATCTTAGCAGACCCGTCTTATTGCGGCTCGAGCCACGCGGGCGCATGGCTTCTGTGACCTCCAAAGCCCCAAACCGGGGTTTAATCTGCTGGACACCCGGTCAAGAAAGACGGGCCGTATCGGAACCTCTCAGGCGTGGCGAATGAGCGGTGCAGCACGCGCTTCTCCTGAGCGGATATCCTACGCTAGCATTCGGCTGGTCAGCTCCGTCCCGGCGCCACCAGGACGGGCTGCGGCCGGTAGACGTTCGGAAAAAGCGCTCCTGAGGCGCTCGATTTCGGCAGGTCAAAGATGACAATGTACGCTGATGGGGGTGCCGCACGAGGTAGTCCTGATGGTACGCCTCGGCCGGGTAGAACACCTTCGAACGGCTCGACCTGGTCACGATAGACTTTGCGGAAGAGCGCGCGCCTGCTCGAGTTGCGCGATGTAGGCCTCCGCCACTCGCTCTGCTCCGCATTCACCGTAGAACACCGTGAGCGGTAGTTCGGGCCCATGTCCGGGTCCCTGCCGGTTCAGCTGCGTGGGGTCGTGCGCGACCGAGAAGTAGATCTGCAGCAGCTCGCCGTAGCTGATCACTGTCGGTTCGAAGGTGACTTCGACCGCTTCGGCGTGACCGGTGGCGCCGATGACCTCTGGTAGTTCGCCGTGCCGCCGTGCCGCCGGCATAACCGGACACGGCGCTCGAGCACCCCTGACGTGCTGGAACACGCCCTGTACGCCCCAGAAACAGCCACCCGCGAACACAGCCGTCTGCAGGTCCGCTCGTTACGGGCGCGTCCAATGAAGGTCGTGGAAGCACCACGGCCTCGTCCGAGGCCGTCGATGATCCACCACCAGCAGCAAAGGCCAGAAGAGGAGCGAGCGAAGCAGCACACGCGACCGGCGACCACCGCGCACGACCACTGCTCCCGTGGGATCCGATTAGTTTCCGTTTCAGTATGGCAACCTCCGCTTTCAAAATGCCTGCATACCACTCGTAGCCGCGATCCTTCCAGAACCCGCCCTTCCCTCTCCCGATCGATCCAAGGCTGTCGGAGCGTTCGGGCAGGCTTCCCTCAACGACACTGGAATGAGCTCTCTGAAGCAGGCGGCACGGGCCCTGAGCGTCTGCTCCAAGCACGACGCCGACTGGGAGGATGCCGGGGCATGCGATTATGTGCATTTTTGGCCTCCCAACTGACTTTCGTCAGCCGGGTGGCAGGTGCGCAAGCGCATTGCAACAGCCAGTGCTGGCCGCGGCTAGCCTGCTCGAAGGCGTCGGGATCGGCCCATTCCGGATGGGCCTCGATCAGGCGGTTCATGAGCCGCCAGACGCGATGAGCATGCGAGGGATGAAGGATCAGCCCATGCTCTGTGTCGCTCATCTGGGCGGCTTCGCCTTGACGCGGACCAATATAGAACGAAAGTGGAACAGAATGGAAGGCCAGATGTGATCCCAGTCGAGGACTGCCTCGCCACCAAGTGGCGAACCGTCCCAAGCACTTCAGAACTCGACCGCGATCTTCCCGAAGTGCTCTCCCGCTTTCATGCGTGCAAACGCAGCCGGAACCTCTTCGAAAGTGAAGCGGCACTCGTCGAGTACAGGATGGAGTGTGCTTCCGTGCAGGCCCTCAGCATCGCCTCAAAATCGGCACGTGACCCAAGGGTGACTCCCTGCATCCTCACCTCGCGCATGACAACGAGAGGGAGTGGGATCGCGGAAGCCGCAGCACCGGCCACCACGCCGATCATCGCGATGGTGCCCCCAACGCGCAACCTCGGCTCCGCAATCCGGCGACCCGAGCCGCCGGACATTAAGGCCTGCCCACTTGGATGCCGCCGACGAACCTTCGGGCGAAACATCGCGGCATGCGGGGCCGGACAGGATAGACCGGGAAGGGGAGCACAAATGGATCTGACCTCCATGGCAGCCGGTGCTATCCTAAGCTGGGCGGCCGCACAGCCCTCCGTAGCGGTCGCAGCCTTACACGATCTGAGCCCTCCTTGAGCGTGCAGCGCCCGCATGCCCTTCCGATTCGTCAAAAAGGTCGACGCGGGCCTTTCGTGGCTCCGACCGCATCAGCCGCGCATGTGGGAGGCTCTGCGGATGACCGCGTCGACGGCGGTGACGTTCGCACTCGGCTCCATGCTCGGAATGTCTCAGACTTTCTGGGCCGTCATCGCCGCGCTCATCGTCACCCAGAGCAGCATCGGGGGATCGCTTAAGGCTGCCCTTGAGCAATTCATCGGCTCGATCTGCGGCGCAATTTATGGGGCGGTGATCGCTCTTGTCATCCCGCATCAGAGCCCTCGTGCTGCTGGGCTTGGCGCTGGTCCTCGCCGTGGCGCCGCTCACCATTCTGCCAACGATCTCCCCTGGCTTCCGGATTGCACCGATCACCGCGATCATCGTCCTTCTCAGCACCATTGGTGTCAGCCTCGGACCGGTCAGCTTTGCGATTGAGCGTGTCCTCGAGGTCGGCATCGGTTGCGCTGTCGGATTAGCGGTCTCGTTCCTAATCGTGCCTGCACGTGCCTATAACGCGGTGTTAAAGACCGCTGGGCAAACTGCGTCACTGGTCGCCGACCAGATCGAGCTGCTCGCGGTGGTTTGGGATCGGAAGCGAGCAGAGGTCGAGATCGATGCTCTCCCGAACCCAAATTCGCATTTCTCGGCGACACTCGAGAGACTGGCCAGCGAGGCATCGCGGAGCGAATAAGCCGCCTGTCCAACGAACCGGATTGGCGCCTGTGACCACCCTGGCGCGCCTGCACGTGGACGTCAGCACGCTCGGGCGTATCGTGCGGAAGCCGTTGCCGGAAGAGGTGCACGGGCACTTCCGGACCATGGTCTCAGGTCGTGCAGGCTGCCGCTGAGATCCTGCGCGCTCCCGCGCAGGCCCTGCCCGCCCGCACGGCGCCCAAGGGCGTCGACGAGCTGACCAAAGCCATTGCCGGCTATGAAGCTGCGGTCGATGAGGTCAGGCGAGAGGGTCTGACGAAAGACCTTCCGACGGTGCGGTCGGTCGCGTGTTTGCCCTCGGTTTCGTTCTGGATCAGTTTCGAAGAAATCTCGAAGATCTTGTCAGCTGAACCGCAGAGGTTCACGGGAGCAAACTCCAATCACGGCTCAAGTCCGGGGAGAGTGAGCGAACGCCGGATCTTCAACCGTCGCTTCACTCGCTGGCGGTTTGTGAGCTGATGGAACCCGCCGCAAATTTGCCCGCCGAGGAGGCAGCGGCCGTGATCACGTCAAGACGCTGTCGACGAGTTCACGGGCGAAAGCTTTCGCCGCTCGTCCTCGGCAAGATGCTCCACGAGATCGTTCTTGGTCATCGATGCCTCCCAAACGGAGACAGGAGCGAGGTCACGACGAATCGCAGGCAAGCCAGCAACTCGGTCGGCTCATGGCGCTCTTAGGCCGAGCGGTGACGATCCAGGTTGGCTCGCATTGCAGGCGCGGACCCCCTGCCGCGGCGAACCGTCAATCGGCCCAGTCGGATCCCGAGATCAGGCGCGTTCGAAGCGCCGACCGTAGCCGGACACGTTGTAACCGTAACCATTCATCACCATGTTTAAGCGAGGTAGGCCCGGTTGGCCGTCACACCTCCTCCGAATGGATGGCTCGCGGGCCTCCAGAGGAGGCTGTCATGAGACGCGCCAATGGAATCATCTCGCTCGTCCTGGCGCTCCTGGCTCAGTACGCGGTGTCGAGCACGGCACTGGCCCAACAGACGGGGCCGCCCTGCGCTCCACGACAGGATGTCCTTGCTCGATTTCTGTCCGACTATGGCGAACGTCCGGTCGCGCTAGGTTTGCTGGACGATGGCAATCTGCTCGAGGTGCTGGTCTCGCCGGGCGGATCCTGGACGATCCTGGTGACTTTTCCCAATCGGCTCACCTGCTTCAGGGCTTCCGGCGTGGCGTGGGAGATGGATCGAAGGCCGCTGCCACCGGCAGACGAGCGTCGAACACATTCTGCACCGTGAGGCTTCATCTTGGGACCATGGAGCCACCCAAGGCATGTGCCTCTTGGAAGTCGGGCCGATCCGCCTTTATTTTATCGTAGGGTTGCAGTCCACAAACTCCACCTTAGCCGCATGCCCCGACGGCGATCCCCGCCTCCATCCGATTCTCCACCACCACGACTTGGCCACCTCTCTGGGCTTCACACCCGCAACCAGCGCCGTTCGCGCGGCCTTGCGCTCGGCTCCATGGAGCAGCGTCGAGCTCGTCGAAACCGACACAGCCTCCAGCAGCAATGAAACGCCCCACAGGGCTATCCATCAGCGAATGACTTGCACGATCCTGCAGGTCTTCGGGTCGACGAGAACGGGAATACCGTTGACCGCGGTGCGGCGAGATTTCCTGACACCGTGGTGCGCTGGAGCGTGACGATAGCTCACAAGCACAGCTCCTATCTGCGCACCCTCGAAGCACGGCCGAGGCTCCTGCTCCTTCGGGCCGGCGAGACCACCCACGATAGCGCCTGCGGCACCGCCAAGGACCGCACCCACTGGCCCCCCAATGACAGCCCCACCGACGGCGCCCGTCGCCGCTCCAGCAGCCGCACCGCTCACTCGACTGAGCGTAGCTGATCGAGGGGACTAGGAGCGCACCAACGGCACCCGCCAAGAGAAACCTGTTTGCCATCTGCCGCCTCCCTCACGACTGGTCAATGGTCCTTTTTGGCATCAACAGCGCGGCCGCAGAACAGTTTCCGGTTGCGTTCTCATCTGCTCGGCTTCTTCACGGGTGCTACGCACACGCACCTCGAAGTTGACGCAGGCCACCGTATGGCTTCCCAGCCATAGGAAAATGAGAGAGATCCACAACAGTGTTGCAGTTCGTGCTACGTCTTTCAGCTTCCGTCTAAGGCGACCGCCTGGGCGGCTTGGCTGTTTACGATTTATCAACCATTCTGGCGGGCGAGACCTCTGGGAGATCTGCCATGTGCCGTGTAACAGCCGCGTTGCTTATCGGAAGCGTCGCACTGGGATGTGTCTTGCCTGCTCAGGCCCTTGACAGAGGAGGCTTCCGGTCCGGGTTCTCCAAAGGCGGGTTCCACTCCCGGTTCTCCAAAGGCGGGTTCCGGTCCGGGTTCTCCGCCGTGAACCGGGCGGGCTTCCCGAAGCTCCATGGGTTTGGGAGGTTCCATGGGTTTGGCCGGAACCTGGGATTTGGGACGCCGACCCTTCTCGATGAGGACGACGATAACGGCGTAACCGTGGTTCTGCAGCAGGTCTTCATGGCGCCTCCGCCCCCGAGATACCAGTTTCAGACGCCCTCCGTGCTCGACCTGCCGGTTCAACTCGGCATCCGGGAGGCCAAGCCAGAACAGCCGGCCGTTTACGTTCTCAACGAGGGCGAGAGCCGGAACATCGATAAGGGGCCGGTGCGGGTCTCGTCTGGACCGAAGATCATCGACGTGACGGCGGACGCCGTCGCGGATCCCGGGCCGGCCTTTGGGGCCAAGATCGTCCACCTTGCCGTCCCGGTAGGCGCGGCGCGGTAGGGTGCGAGATCCGCACGCCGTTGCCCGTCGCTGTCGAATGGGGCGCCGACCGCCAGGACAGAGGTAACCGCCCTCGCCCCAACTCCTGTGCGCGCCAAGTCTTGCCGGGTTGCGCAAAGGCCCCGCTGCCGAAGCGGGCGACATTTTTCATTTCGAGCACGTCAACCCGGCCGAACGCCTGAGGTCGCCGGATTGAGGTCGGCCTTGAAGGAGGCCACCCCGAGAAACCAGCCCCTGGGGGCCAGAGATGATCGGGTTAATGGAGCCACTTGAGACCCCCTCAAATCAAGGCCTCGAGCAGGTCATTTAGTCGGTTTCACGGCTCTTTGGTCTCTTCTGAGAGCGGACGGGGCGAGCGGTAGCTCGCACCGACGTGTTCAGTGCCACGGCGGCGCGAATGAGCCCCTTCAACGCCGTTTCATCAATCTTGTCGCCCTCATGGAAATCGATGGCACGCCTGGTGTTGCCTTCGAGGCTGGAGTTGAAGAGGCCGGAAGGGTCCTCCAACGAGGCGCCCTTGGCGAAGGTCAACTTCACGACATTCTTGTACGTCTCACCGGTGCAGATCATTCCCGCGTGCGACCACACCGGAACCCCTCTCCACTTCCACTCCTCGACCACTTCGGGGTCGGCCTGCTTGATGAGAACTCGGACCCGAGCGAGCGTCTCGCCCCGCCAATCACACAGCTCGTTGATTCTCGCATCGATCAGCTGAGAGGGAGAGTCTCCTGCTTTTCCTTCCTTCGAGCCGCTCTTCCTCTGTCATGGTGATTGTCGCTCGCCCATCACTTGCGTATCGCTAGTCAGCATTGGTACCATCGCATCTCGTTTCCATCAGCCCCCCACGGGTTAGCAGTTCTGGCGCTCCCTTCGGGGAGCGCTAGGCTCGAGCGGGCCGGGATCGAGCCGCCTTCGATCGCGGCGAGCACCGCTAGCCGTCGCGGGCCTCCGTCAGGAGAGCCGAGGCGAGCGTCCTCCATTCGTCCGTGAGCGAGCCGCTGGCGGTCGGGCGGCCGGCCCGGCGGTACCAGTAGGCCGCGCTGAAAAGATCGCCCTCCCTGCGGTGCAGATAGGCATGGACCCAGGCGCAGCGCGGATCTGCGTCATCGGCCTGAGCCAGGGCGTGCGCCCGCTTCCAGTCGCCCCGCGCGTCCCACCACAGGGCCTGGAGCGCCAGGCCCAACCCTTCGGGCGGCTCCGGGTCGGCGAGAGAGGTTGCGAAGGCGTCGACGTTCATCCTATCGGCCCAAAAGCGCCGCTTCAGGGCACGACATGGTAGCGCATTCCGAAAATGTTGCCTGCCTGGCACCATCCGCGTCGACGAGTGCGTCGGTGCGGCCGCGTGGGCCGGCCCGCATCGTCTGCACGCGACCACGCGTAGAATCCCGACATCTCGCGGCCTGTTCTGTCCGCTGAGGGCGAGCAGACCCCTGCATCGTGGTGTAATGGTCCTGTGTGCGCCAGCGCACATCAACATAGTAACAGTGTGCCACCATCACACAGGAGCGCGTCGCTCAGCGCCGACCTTGAACCGGCGTCATGGAGTGTGTGATGACGAAGTCAGTTCTGTTTGCTCTACCTCTCATTCTCCTCCCGAATCTTGCCCTCGCTGAAGGCCCAGGCAGTGGCACGGACCTACCCAAAGTACAGCGGGAAGTCGAAGCCATGCAGCGCGACGGCCGCTGGCAGAAGCTGATGGCCGAGGGTCAGGCCAATAAGCGGGCTTTCGAAGCTATGAAGCAGGCCGAGCAGCAGGCTCAGCCGCGCGTCATCTTTAGGGCCAGCAGTCCGACCCACCCGCGCCGCGGACGTTAGACGATGCCACGCTGCGAGGTGTACCTGCTGCGGCTGGAACGACCACGACGTCTCCGGGCGGCTCTGCTTGGCGTGGGGATCCTCGGCGCCCTCAGCGTGGCCTCGGCGGTCGCAGCGCTGCTCTCGACCTGACGGCGCCGCGGCGGCGATTAAACGCCTGCAGAGGTGGTGCGGGTGAGAACCATGAAAGCCCTCGTGTCAGTGAGGCGCGAGGGCCAGCCTAGAGGCGCGCATAAAGTTTCCCGAGAGAGACGCGCCTCGCGCCTCCGACAAGGGGTGTGGCCTCTCTTCCGCGTTCCGCAAGGTTAAGTATCTCTCGTCAATGAGAGCTCGCCAGCCGGTGACCAAGTCCTCTTGCGGGCGGTCGCGGTCCGCTCCCCTGAGGGCCACCACAGGCCTCAGCGCCGCAACAGGCGTAGGACCCGAAGGCCGAAACCAAGGGCGATGACCAGCGCTGGCCACTGGAACCAGAGCGAGCGGCTCGTGAACATGTTGAGCACGAAGAAGAACGCGATCAACAACACGGCCTGGCCGGTACTGAGCGCGAGGTCGCGCTTCCAGTCCAGTGGGCGGGGCACGGCCGAGGGGGCCGGCGCTGCCACGCTTGGCACCGCCTCGGCACCGGTCATAACTCGGTACACTGGCACGGCCCGATCGATGTTCTTCATGGCCTGCTCACCCAGGAATGCAAAGGAGAGGTCGAGCTTGCCGCGCACATGCTCAAAAACGGTTCCTGAGATCAGAATGCCGTCTGGCTCTGCAAGCGCCTGGAGTCGTGCCGCGATGTTGACGCCCTCCCCATAGAGATCCTCCTCCTCGACCATGACATCGCCGAGATTGAGCCCGATCCGAAACCGAAGCTGGCGCTCCCCCGGCACGGCGGCATTGCGTTCGGCAAGGTCGCGCTGGATGCGGATGGCACTGTCGACGGCCTTCACGACGCTCGGGAACTCAGCGAGCAGGCCATCGCCTGCCATGTTGAACACGCGGCCGCCGTGATCCGTGATGTGGGCCATCATCGCCGCACGGTACGACTTCAGTGTCGCGAGGGTGGCCGCCTCATCCCGACCCATATGCCGGCTGTAGGCAACGGCATCAGCAGCCAGAATCGTGGTCAGTTTCCGCTCGCCGGATGGCGCGATCATGTGTCCAGCCTTGTCTAGCAGTGGCTTTCACGTCAAGCGCCGTTCAAGTCTATCTTATCCATCTTTAGGAAGGTCCAAGTTGCGAGCAGTCTTTGTGCACCAGTACGAGATCGTGGCCGTGCGGGCCCACCTCCAGAATGCCCCAGGTCCGGTATCGTCCGCGGCGCGTGAGTTCGCGCACGGTCCCGAGCTCTTGAGCATGCCCTCAACCGCCCGTTATCGGCACCGTCTTCCTGCGTCCTTCCTCTAAGTTCGTCATCCTCATTCCTAGCCTAACCGATTAAATGGGTTGAGTAGGACGCGCTCAGCGCGGTTGCTCATTCAGCTTGGAAACTCGCCTCGTTCAGACTGCTGCGCGAACTCTTCAAGCAAGGCCGAATACTGCTCCGCAGGCGGGAGCTTCTCGAAACTATGCACGGCGGGGGTTCTCGCCCAAGGGAGCGCCTCGCCCGTGTAGGTCTCGATGAACGGGCGGGACGAACGGTCATCGTCCAACATCGTCGCGCGCACGTTAACGAACTCGTCCATGCCTTCCGGTCGGGTGAACAGCCAACTCATACAATGCGGGCAGAAGAAGTGGCGCGTTGGCCCGTGTAGGCCACCGATCACGGGGTCTCCAGCCGTGATGTCAAAGCGACTGGCCGGGTAGAGCGCACTGAGAGAGAAAGCGCTGGCCGTCATGCGCTGGCAGCCCGTGCAGTGACACGCCATCGTGATCAGCGGTTTGCCCTCGACCTTGAAGCGCACCTGTCCACAACGACATCCACCCTGTTGGATTTGGCTGTGCGCTGACATTTTCTACTCCTCCGTTCGTGGTCGCGACGGCAACGGCATTCAACGAACCGCACCGCGAGGTGGTCTGCAGAGTGGTCTGCAGACCCTTGTTGCGCTCTACCACGCCTTGACTCGATAGGCGCTCGGGAACAAAATGCGAACATTCCTGGCCACCATCAGGAGTGATCGATGACTGAGACGCCGCACAAGTACGCCCCTGCCAGCCCCTACCTGATGGTCGACAACGGGGCCGAAGCCTTGAACTTCTACCGGCGCGCATTCGGTGCCGAGGTCATCGAAACCTACCCCCATGAGGGAAAACTCGGACACGCTACCCTGACCATCAACGGTGGGGAGGTGATGCTCTCCGACGAATTCCCCGAAGATTTGACCGGAGTACGAAGCCCGAAATCTCTTGGCGGAACGACCTGCACCGTTTCGCTCGTGGTGGATGACGCGGATGTCTGGTTCGAACGAGCGCTCGCTGCTGGTGCAGAGGTCATCCGGCCCTTGAACAACGAGTTCTACGGTCGCTCCGGAAAGGTGAGAGACCCTTTCGGACATACGTGGGGCATCAAGGGTCCAGTAACGGATTAGGCGCGCGGACGGTTTCGCGGATCACTCTCCACAAAAACGCGGGACAGAGATGAAGCGACGCATCAAAGCGCTCACACTCGCGGTGGCCGATCTCAACCACACGCTGGCGATCATCGGCCCGATTGGTGCGGCGCACCTGTTATCCTTTGATCAAGGGAGCACGAAGCCGGGGCGGCCGATCACCCACCCTGTTAGGCTGCTTTGCGGTCCGGCGCTTGGTGTTCAGGCCAGCGACCGCTTCGTCACCACGATCACCTGGGTCGACGGCGAGCTCTGGCACGGCACCTGGGAAGGGGACGAGAGAGATGTGAGGGGCGGGTCGATCCTCGAACGGGAGGCCCTGGAGAGGCGCGAGATGCCGCCCGGAGTGGGTGTGTCGGGGTTCGAGTCCGATAGCGGCGATCGATTCTTCTGCGGAGGCGGAAGGAGCGGGAGGGTGAGAGCCGTCCGCCGGCCGCGCGGCTCCGCGGCGGGCCGCGGCTCGGAGACCCCCGTCGACCCCACGCGCAAGTCATGGAGAGACTGATGCAAGAGGCCCTCGTCGTCCGCCGCGAGACGCACATCCCGGCACCGCCCGCCGCGGTGTTCGCGCTCCTGACCGATCCGGAGAAGATCCTGCGCTGGATGGGGACGGAGGCGGAGCTCGAGCCACAGCCCGGCGGGCTCTATCTTGTCAATGTCACCGGCGCTCGCTGCGCCCGCGGCTCCTTCCGCGAGGTGGTGCCGGTGCACCGCCTGGCCTACAGCTTCGGCTGGGACGGCAGCGAGGTGGTGCCGCCGGGGTCGAGCCTGGTCGAGATCGACCTGCTCGAGCAGTCGGACGGAACGCTGCTACGGCTGACCCACACCGGCCTGCCCAGTGCCGAGCAATGCGCCGGCCATGCGGAAGGCTGGGCTCATTACCTCGGCCGGCTGGCCGAGGTTGCAGCCGGGCGCGACCCGGGCCCGGACCCCTGGCATGGCCGCACTGGCTGAGAGTAACTGCCTTCCGCTCTCGAGATCGCCGCACTGGAGCCTCTAGACCTTTCATGGCGAATGCGGGCTCGCAGGCGCGTCGCTCGTAGGCCGACCCGCTCCGCGCTGTGGCCGGGCTCAAACGCTTCACCACCAACGGCCGTGAGATGACCACCAATGGTGCCGAGCGGCCATCCGGCCGCAGGCGCTTGGGCGAAAGAATGAGCTGTTCGCCGGCTCCGACACCGGCGGCGAGCGTGCGGCGATGATCTACACCATCATCGAGACCGCGAATCTGAGTGGCCCCGACGTCTATACCTTTCTGGCTGAACTGTTCGACCGCATCGACGCGCATCCGATCAACCGCATCGCCAAGCTGCTGCCGTGGAACTGGACGCAAGGCCTCTACCAAGGCCGGACCGATTTGGACGAGCTGGAGCACCGTGCGGTGTAGGCGTGCGAGTTCGGTCCGCAGGACCTGGCGCACGCGCAGCAGCGGCTGGGCGATCGCCGCCAGCCGCAGTTGATGGGCCAGGAGCTCGAGAGCGCGGGTCTCATAGGTGAGCTTAGTGCCCGAGCCTGAGGCCGAATACCAGTGCCGCGGATCGCATTCTCGATATCCATGAGCTTCGTCAGCGATGTCGAGCGATGGACGAGGATCATACGAGCCTCCTGCGCCTGATCACTCTTGATGTGCACCGCACGGAGGCTCGCCTTCAGATGTCGACACTCCAGGCAAATCACCGGCAGACCCACGGCTCGCAATTCGGTGACGAGCCGTCGTGGATCCTCGCACATCCGTGCCCGTGCTGCGGCGGACGCATGATCATCATCGAGATCTTCGCGCGCGGCAGCTTACCATCGCCCGACCGAGCCCATCGTTGCTCAGGATCGACACCTCATGAGGCCGCTCGCGCCGCCACCACACCCCATGGCCGGTCACGCCGATCGCGGGTCCTCGACCCGCAACGGCGCTGCTGCGCACGACATTGACCTTAGCGACCAGCAAGCCGCGCTATCGCCGCCCCTCCATGTCGCCGACAGAGCCCGAAAAGGCTCGACCACGCGGTTCAAGCCTGTCGACCGTCTCGGCGGATCACCGTCACCCCACCCACCGCGACCCAACCGGCGCGGCGCTCACATCCCCATAGGTTGAGCGACCGGCACCGCCACACCCTCATCCCCCACGGTTTCCGCTCTTGGAGGTTTTCCGACGTCGGCCGCCGGAGTGTGCGGCACGGTTCGCGAGCGACCGGCACCCGAAAACCTTCACATCAGCGGTCGTTCGCGTGATACGAGCGACCTGGCACATTCTGAGCGGACTCTGGCGTTCGTAAATCTCGAAGCTCGATGGTCACGGCTCGGTCGCTGCCTTACCGTATGAGCTTAAGGCCGATATATGGGACGCCCTGAGGATGTAACGCGCAATGCAGGTATCGCCTCGATGCTCAAGGTAGGCATGTCCTAGTTGCAGATACAGAGCGCCACGGGGTGCATTCGGGCAACGATCGCAAAGATCGCAAAGAGGAAGTCGGATAGCTGGCAACCTAACCAAAGGTCGGACTGGCCGCGCCATCGGAAGTCCGGGGAAGCATGAACCAAGCGCAATGGCGCCGAGGGCAGTTCGTGAAAACGACGCGCCTCGTCCAACAGTCGCATGAACTAGAGCGTCGCCGCGAGCGGCAGTTCCGGCATTACAAGCTGCGCGGCACTCTGGCGCGAAAGAGAGGTCAAACTTGACCCACAGGCCCATTCCACCCTTTAGCACCCTCGACTTTGCCACTTGGCTCGTCGGCCCGGCTCGCGTTGCCCTCGCTCCTGTCGAAATTGTAGCAGAGAGTTGCGAGAGACTCCTGGCCGCAGGCATCCCGCTCTGGCGGGTTCGGGT
Organism: uncultured Alphaproteobacteria bacterium; assembly: GCA_963800985.1. Classification (GTDB taxonomy): domain Bacteria; phylum Pseudomonadota; class Alphaproteobacteria; order Rhizobiales; family Beijerinckiaceae; genus Microvirga. The sequence continues at coordinate 121,722 of CAWDDI010000035.1, forward strand.
TGGGCAGCGACTTGCCAATCCCTTGATCGGAGCCTGGGGGGTCATCTGGGCGCGCGGCTCCGGTGCCGAGCAGTACAGCGTACCCCGCAGCGTGCTGGCAACGAGTTCGTTCGCCGGTAGCCCATTCCAACACGTCATTGAGACGCGGACCAGCTTTCACCGCTCGCTGCGACAGCTCGATCCGACACGCGACCATCCGGTGCTCTTCGAGTTGGCCGCTGCTGGCAGCACAGACTACTTAGCAGTTCCGATCGTGTACGGAGATGGCTCGGTTCAAGGGGCCGCCTTTACAACCGATGACATCAGAGGCTTCAGTCGGGATGACGTAACGCGCATTGAAGAACTCAGCCCTTTTCTGGCGGCGGCGCTGGAACCCGCAGCGATGCGTCGTTCGGCCGAGAGCCTTCTCAAAACCTATCTGGGAGATGGCCCTGCCAAGCGCATAGTGGCAGGTGCAATCCGACGGGGCGACCAAGTCGAAATCGAAGCAGCAGTGCTGCTCACCGACCTGCGGGGCTACACAGTTCTCTCGGAGCAACTGCGCCCCACTGAGCTCTTGGAACGCCTTGGCGAGTATCTGGAGGTCGTCGTCGAGGCCGTCCAGACGGAGCGCGGTGACGTGTTGAAGTTCATCGGCGATGGCGTGTTATCGATCTTTCCCGTCGAAGGGGATGGACGAGAGGAGGCCAGCAATCGAGCTCGCCGTGCCTTGGAGAAAGCCTTGACGAGAGCAGCTCAGATCGGCGGCATGCATTTTGTCGGCTGTTTGCATGTGGGTCCCGTAACCTACGGCAATATCGGCAGTCCGGATCGCCTGGATTTCACGGTAGTTGGTCCGACGGTCAACTTTCTCAGTCGGTTGGAAACCACAGCAAAGAGCGTAAATTGCGCGGCCGTCTGCTCACAAGAATTCGCTGCATCCCTCCCGGCAGAAATTACAAGCCGGCTTGGTATCTTTGCTCTAAAGGGTATTCCAGATGCACAGACGATCTTCAAACTGCTCGTGCCCAACGAGCAAACCTAGACAGCTCGCCGGCCAGTGTGAAGCGGGCGTGCCGGGCCGCGTCGCTAACACCGGCGGAAGCAGCTTGACGCCGACTGTGTCAGAGCTGCTTGGGCTCTGAGAGCCGGACCTCCGCCCCTTGGATCGTGCGGCTTAGAACCGTATGCCGCTCTGAGCGGCTGACGAGGGTTTTCGGCGAAGCCGGGGCCCCGCAAAAAGAGGCCCTGCGCGCTTTATCGGATGGGGATTGCTGCAGGGCCGCGCCTCGTGGAGCGTATCGGTCTTCAGGGGCGAGGAGGACCACGAGGCGATGACCATCGTGCGCCGCGTCGACACGAGCCGGCGTGATGCAGATCACATTCGGCCGGTCGGCGCCGAAGCGGAGGTGACGGTGCCAAGACGAGCACCGTGCCAAGCGAGGGCGGAGCCATGCGGCAGTGGCATGCAGCCGACGGGCGCCGATCGTTTCTCCGAACGGACGATGCGCGCGCTCAACGCACTTGACGGCGCTTTTCACGCTGCGATCGATCCTGCTAGGACGAGTGTCGCAGCGGGTCCGAAATGCGTGTCACGGCTCTTGGGAGATCCCAATGATCGAAGCCTCCTGTCATTGTGGCGCTGTCCAATTTGCGGTCGAGACCGCGCCTGACGAGGTGAACGACTGCAACTGCTCGATCTGCCGTCGCTACGGGGCGCTCTGGGCATACTATCACCCGCGGCAGGTGCGGTTCGTGGCCGAGAACGGGCCGACCGACATCTACCTCTGGGGCGCCCGGAAACTGGAGTTCCACCGCTGCCGCGCCTGCGGCTGCGTCACTCACTGGTTGGCCGTGGACAGGGCGCACCTGCGCATGGGAGTCAACGCGCGGATGATGGCCTCCGACGTGCTCGCCGCCATCCCGGTGGTCCACGGCGACGGCGCCTCGATGTAGCGCTGCTGCAGGCCGCAGCGGCGCTTTCGTTTCAAACCGCGGCTGCCTGCTGGCGCGCCGGAAAGGTCATCGCGGCGACGCCGGCAATGACACAGGCCAAGCCGAGCCACCCGGTCGAAGACAGGCTTTCGCCCAGGAAGAGGATGCTGATTGCAACTCCGATCGGCACGCGCAGGTAGGCTTGCGCCGTGGTGCCAACCGATCCGAGCGTCTGCACGAGGCGAAAATAGATCACGAAGGCGAGGGCAGTCGAAAAGACCGAGAGCGCAAGGACGGCCAGTACCGACTCCATGGATGGAGTGAGCGTCCATGGGCGATCGACCACGAGGCTGACCGGGATGAGAATTCCCGCTCCGCAGAGCAGCGAGCCGGCGGCCGGCATCATCGGATCGAGGCCCCTGAAATTCTTGCCGAAGATCGCCGCCGCGGCATAGCAGATCGTGGCGGCGACGATGGCAAGCTGCGCCCAGAGTTCGTGCCCCAGGCCACCGAGCGCCTGAACGCCGACGATGAGGCAGGTCCCCAGAAGCCCGGCTCCGACGCCGAACAACTTGCGACCCGTCACGACCTCGTGGCGCGTGACAAGCGCGGTCAGCAGGAATGCGAAAACCGGAGAGGTCGAATTCAGGATCGTTGCCAAGCCGGCATCGGTGCTCTGCTCGGCCCAGGCGATCAGCGTGAAGGGAACGACGCTGTTGAGAGCGGCCTGGAACAGAAACCGCCGCCATGTCGCCGAACCTCTGGGCAAGCTCAGGCCGCGCCAGCGAATGATGGCGGTGAGGATCGCGCCGGCGAGGAGCGTGCGCGCGGCGATCAGCGTGACGGGCGGGATGGATTCGACGCCAACCTTGATGAAGGTGTAGGAAGCCCCCCACAAGGTGGACAGCACCAGCAGCAGGATGAGTTCCTGCGGCATGTTCGGTTTGTCCGGCATCGGGCTTCCTGTCTTCGGACCTTGGTTGTCGCCTCCTTTCCTAGCCTGACGCCGCGATCCGATGTTTCGGCGCCGGCCGAACGATCACCCGCTGACCGGTGTCGTTGTGCCTGCTAATCTTGCGGCATGGCGAACGTCGCTTCAGGCAACACGATCGCGGAAGTCGCAAACCTCATCGGGGATGCGGCGCGCGCCAACATGCTGTCGGCATTGATGGGCGGACAGGCGTTGACGGCCGGCGAGCTGGCCCGGCTATCGGCGCCTCGAGGGGCTGGCGGCCGCAGCAGCATTGGCACGGCTCTACGCGACAGTAAGGCTGTTCGTGAACTTCTTCCAGCCGTCGTTCAAGCTGGCTGAAAAGCAGCGTGAGGGCGCGCGGGTGCGCAAGCGCTATCATCTTCCGGCAACGCCTTGCCAACGGCTGCTGGCGGATGCGCGTACGTCGGAGGCCGTTCGCCGCCGCGTCGAGGCCCTATGCGCCACCCTGGATCCGGTCCGCCTGCTGTTCGAGATGAGGATGGCGCAGCAGCACCTCGTCACTGTTGCCGACCTCCCCCTCGATACGGCTGCTGCGGTCTCGGAGCCGACAATCGATGAGTTCCTGTCCGGGCTGCGCACGGCCTGGAGAGAGGGCGAAGTGAGACCCACGGCACGACCGAAGGCAAAGCAAAAGCGGGGCCGTCGGCGGCCAGACCCGTTCGCGCAGGTCACGGCGCTATTGCATGGATGGTTCGCCGCGGAACCCTGGCGGACGAGCCGCGAACTGCTTGAGCGGCTGCAAGCGGAATATCCGGGAGCCTATTCCGACCGGCTTTTGCGGACGCTACAGCGCCGCGTGACGATCTGGCGGAATGAAATAGCGCACGCGATGGTCTTCGGCGCGATGCAATCCGCCCCCGCAGAGAGCCAGCTGGCAGCGGCCGCGAGGTCATAATGGTCGATCATGAACTCGAATGGGCAGCGTCATGGCAGTTGCGTTCCGACCAGCAAGAATGGCTTGGGGCGCGTCCGCGCCGTCAAGCCCTGCGCCTTACGGCGCACCGCTGCGCGGCTTCGGGGCTTGACCGCCCGTCCGGCCCAAGCCGCAGGCAGGCATGTCGGAACGAGGGTGCTGCGGGCAAATTCAGAGCAGCACGGCTGACCTGTCCGATCGATCACATCATGACGCCGCACATGGATGATGGGGAACATCGGCGTGAGGCAATGGCCCCTCGCCTCGGGAGCATTCCAAAATGAGGCAACACGAACTTCCACCCTGATCGTCGTGCGGCAAGAAGCGGCGCCGCATCGTGTTCCCCGCGTGATGATGGCCGCCGCTATCTATCTCACCGCCGCTCGTCAAGCTCGGCTCTCGGCCGTCGCCCGCCCCGAACTGGCCGCGACCTACAAGGCCCGGGATGCTCTAAGCGGCATACCCGCTCAAAGCACGGCTCGCCGCGGCACCTGATCTCTGTCGCCCGGAACTGCACCGTCACGGCAAGGCAAACACCCGAACGTCCTGCTCGATGCCCCGCAGGACCGCGGGGCGGGCCACGGGCGCGACGCCGCGCCTGGCGAGCACGGACGACGCCTGCGGGTCGTCGACGACCGCCCCCGTGGCCAGGATGGCCTTTGCGTCGGCCAAGTCCTGCACCCGCGATGCGATGTTGACGGTCTGCCCGAAGTAATCCTGCCGATCGTTCAGGGTCACGGCGAGACACGGCCCCTCATGGATGCCGATCTTCAGGAGGAGGTCCTCGCGCCCGCGCTCGACATTGAGACGGTGCATCTCCTCGCGCATCCTCAGTGCGGCGGCGACGGCCCGGTCCGGCGTCGGGAAGGTCGCCATCACGGCATCGCCGATGGTCTTGACGACGGCGCCCGCTTCGGCGGCGACGATCTCGTTGAGGACCCGGAAGTGCGCCCGCACGAGGTCGAACGCGGCAAGGTCGCCGACGCGCTCGTAGAGGTGTGTCGACCCTCGCAGATCGGTGAACAGGAAGGTCAGGCTGGTGATCTTCAGGCGCTGGTCGATGTCCATCGTGTTGGTGCGGTAGATGTCCCGGAAGGTCTGGTTGGTGAGCAGGCGCTTCGCCGTGAGGAACGGCCGCCGGTGGCTCATGACCTCGTGGAGGTCGTCCCCGACGACGCATACGTTGGGCATCACCCGAACATCGGTGTGGTTTTCCAGGGCAAGCCGCAGGGGTCCCGGACGCAAGGTCAGTGTCTCGTTCGGGCTGTGCCCCCGGCTGATCACCATCGAAAGGTTCTGGCGCTCGTGGGTCGGTTCGCCTTTCACGTCGATGAACTGCGTCGAGTGCGTCACCGCGTCGAAGATGAGCACGAACTCGGCCGGGAGCTGGAGGGAGAGGAACGCCTTCTCGCCCGGACCAAGCTCGATCATCTCCAGAATGGCCCTGGAGAAACGTTCTTCCAGATCCTCGGGAAGGTCTACGCCCGAGCTGAAGAAGACCTGGCGATAATACTCGAACGGCGGCAGCCGGTCGGGATCATGGGCCGCGATGCGGCGGACCCGCGGGCTCACCGTGAACGTCACCTCGACCATCTCGTCGAGGGTCGGCTCGTAGCCGGCCGCGCACAGCGAACAATGGTACTCGTCGCGATGGACCGTCTTGAGCGTGGCGCTCGTGTCGAGCACGCTGCCGCAGCCGGGGCAGAGGACGTTCCAGGCCATCTCGAACACGCCGATCGGAGCCGCATGCAGGAAGGCCGCAATCGTGATCTCCTCGTCGAAGCCGTGTGCGGCGGCGAAGGCCAGCGCGTTGATGCGGTTCAGCTCGCGGTCTGACCCGTGCTCGACGACGTCGCGGATGCGGTCCACCACCCGCGGGTCGGCCGCCTGGCGGAGAGCAGCAAAAAGAGGGTTCGTGTCGCTCATGAAGGTCTCTCGAAAGCGGCCGGTTCGGGCGCGGATCCCCTTCCTCGTCTCCGACTCGCCAGGGTCAGCAGAGGCTCGCCAAGATCCGCGCGGAGCCATGACGAGTGGTGTTGACATGTCCTACGATGGCCGACGCATGAGCAAAAGTGCGATGGGCAGGAGCAGGATGGGAAGCCCGTAGCTCACCACGAGAGCCAGGATCGGCTGGTCGGCCCAGGCGGCGCCGATCGCCGCAAACGCAAACGCGGTGGGCACGCTGCCGACGACCAATGCCGCGGTGAAGTTGCCCATCGGCATGTCCGCCAGCCCGGCCAGACAGACCATAGCTTCCGGAAGGCTGTAGGGGAGGCTGCGGGTGAGGACGATCGCCCAGGCACCGCCCCGTTCGAACAAGCTCTCCATCCTCTTCAAGGACTGGGGGCCGACGAAGCGCTTCACCATGCGCCGGGCGGCGGTGAGCATGAGGACATAGCCGAAAAGGCCACCGGTGATCAGGCCGACGCTGCCCAGGAGACCCCCGAGGACGTGCCGTAGAGGAGGCCGAGGGCCGCGATCACAACGGTCTGGGGAACCGGCAACACCAGATCGGCCCAGATGAGCGCGAGCCCCACCGCCCAGGCCCAGGCGTCGTATTGGCGGAGCAGGAGGACGGCATCGTTGGCCTCCTGAGGCGTGGGGATCGGGGCGCAGGAGGCCAGCGTCAAACCCACAAGGCCGACGATGACGAGGCCCGATCTCACTTTGGCCTCCGGGGTTCCAGGACCGGCCAATAGGGCCGGTGCTCTTGCTCGCCGGCTACAGCCAGCGGCGTCCACGCGCTTTGTAGTCGGTGTAGGCGGCGCCGAAGCGCCGCTCGAGATAGGCCTCCTCGCGCGCGACCACGCCGTAGCGCAGGAGGATGAGGAGCGGCAGCGCGAGGATGAGGACCCACGGGCTGCGCGCCGCCAGGCCGAGGCCGGCATAGAGGAGACACATGCCGACGTAGATCGGATTGCGGCTCCAGCCGTGGATGCCGGTTGTGACCAGCACGCGGACCGGCTGGTTGGAGGGCACCGGCGTGGCCGCGCGCGCGAAGTTGCGAATTCCGGCGGCCAGGATCGCGAAGCCGACCATGATCAGTCCGCCGCCCGCCGTCCAACGGATCAGGGCGGCCTCCGGCCAGGTGAGCGGCAAAGGCAGCACCCGATCCAAGGCCAGCCCCAGGAGGAGGCAGCCAAGATAGAGCAGCGGCGGCCGGATGATGACGCCCGCGGTTGCGGCGTCGCTGGGCGGTTGGCG
>CAWDDI010000036.1:0-150203 GCA_963800985.1 uncultured Alphaproteobacteria bacterium
TTAGTTATCTTGCTAGAGGCCTAGGTCACCGCGTCTCCATCGCGGATAGCACCTGTAAGTTTGGACGCGAGCGCCCGAATTGCAGATCTTCGCCGAGATAGGGCCCGGCATTCGTATCGCTGCAGCCGCCGCAGATCCGGCGCCATTGCACAGAGCGCCCGCGCAAGGTGTACCTCTGTCGTCTGTGCCGTCTCGAGTCTCGAGCCCACACTTTCGTTTGCAATACACTCAAGTTCTAGGTCGATGCAGGACGCTATGCAATCCCGTATTCGACGCAGGTCAATTGTCGCCTCGGCGACTTGCTCCGCCACGGCTAACGCCTCGTTCGGCAAATCGTAATGGCGAACGAACTCCTCCACGAGCTGTTGTTTCGCGAGGGACAGGTGCGGGATGGCTTCGACCGGCCGGGTCAAGCCGTGGCTCAGGGCGTTCGCGCTTGAGCGCTGTTTGCCCTCGCGGGTTTTTGGTCCGGTGCTCCGGGTCGCATTTGCGCGATTGGCGGTTACACGAGCCTGTGAGGTCACCTGAAGTTCCCTTAAGCGAGCGGCGCATTCATATCGATGACAAGGCCGGCCCGGCGCCGGACGGTAGCACCGACGCGAGCATCCCACTGTGATAGCTCTCGCAGCGCGGCGGTTCGCCGGACCTCAACGCGATGGATCATTGTCTCGAGGCGTTCCAGGTCGGCGAGATCCTCGAAGATCGCCTGTGCCACGAGGAAATCGAAGTCAAAGCCAATCTCGGCGAGCAAAACAGCCACCTGCTGTCGGGCCGCGCCCTCTCGCCGCTGCCAGCGCTCTACGAGCCTTTCGGCGCGGCGATTAGCGTGGGAAGAGCAGCTGCCTCGCGCCTCCATCGCGCGTGCGACCGCCGTGCGAAGGCAATAAACCTGCTGTGCGCGAGCCAGGCCGCCTTCGCGCGCTTCAGTTGCAGTAGGTCCCAGGTTAAAGCCGCGACGTCAAACGACAGGGTTAGGGCGACTACGTCCTTAGAAAAGCAGCCGCAGATCTCTTCGCAGAGATCCCAAAAAGCACACTCATCTTCCGTCTTCAGGATTGGGGGCCGGAACGCGTCTTTTAACGCGGAGGGAAGGCGAGAGCGAAACGCGAGCCCTGCCTCCCCACCATTAACCAAGGACGTCTTAGCCTGAGAATTGATCGTCAGCTGGACACTTCTAAAAACCCCATTCCGTCCGAACTCGGGTTTAATCATTTCAAGGACTTAGCACCTCCCACGACTGCCGTTCGGGAGGTTTTTAGAGGTGTCCATCTGTGTTCTCCTCTCTCTTACGAATGAATTGGCGGAGTAACAGAGCGAAAATGACCACCGTGCTCCTTTCCCCCACAGGGCGGGGAATTTGGCGCACCGTGCGTGTACTTCGGAGCTCCCGGGGGGAGGGAGCCGGTCTCGTTTGCACGTGAGCCAGTCTGAGATCCAATATTTTCTTGGATCCCCGCGAGGCGCGGGTTGCTTTAACAACATCGCCAGTAGGTATCCTCGGTGTGACTCGGACGATTGGATGCCTGAAGCTTCGAATGGCTGCTCGGCGTAATTCTCGAGCGCAAGGCCGGGCACGCGCCGAAACTCACGCGGGTTGTTCGTCACCAGCGTGAGCCCGGCGTTCGAGCTTGGGCCGCGACCCACAAATGGATGTTCCCGATCATCATGCCACCGCGTTCCAGATTGAGTCGGACCGATTCACCGGCGGCGGCTGGAAGCGGCTGGGATGGGATTAGGGTGATGAGGTCGTCGAGGAGGGCGAGTGCCCGCTCGCGCTCGCTCCTGGCTCTTCTCGGCCCCATAGCGCAACTCGCCATAGGTGATCACCGAGATCACTGCGTCGCCTAGCTTCAGCCTGGAAGCGCTTAAGGATCTCGGCCGGTCGCCTTTGTCGGATGGAGATGAAGATGTTCGTGTCGAACAGGTAGCGCGGTGCAATTACAGCCCCTCGCGATCTTGCGGCGGCGCGTCCTGACGCTCGGTTGCGATGGCCCCAGCAAGGTCAGACAGGAGCGCGAAAGCTCGTCCGAGATCCCGCGTTTTCTCCCGCAGAACAATTTCGTCACCCCGCCTGAAGATCTCGACTTCGTCCGAGTGGATGCGGAACTCCTTCGGGACACGGACCGCTTGGCTGTTGCCAGACTTGAATACCTTGGCTGTTGCCATGTCACATTTCCCGCCCGACGTACATACAATATAATTCGTTTGAGCTGTCGTCATGCCGAAACGACTAGCCAAGGCTACAAACGACCCCAACGAAGAGTCCACGGCGTCGATCCCCCTTCCAACCAGCGCAAGCCATCGCTTCCCTGGATCCATTTTTCCGGTATTTTGATGGTTGGGTCTTGCAGACGCTCTCTGATGAAGAACGTCCCATGCAGAGGGGAAATCTCGATGAAGACCACATTCGCGCGGCGCTCATTGCCATCTTGGCCCTGTCTTCGCCTCAGGCCTGGGCGCAAGCCAAGGGTACAATCCGGCTCGGCGTGGAAATCCCGGCGTCGATCGTCAACGTGCCGATGTTCATGACGGTCGATCGGCTCAAGACGATGGGTTACGAGGTAACGCGGGTCAACTTCCAGAGTCCGGAGACCATGACCCTGGCTCTTCAGAACCGCGAGGTGGACATCATCGGGACGAGCGTCGGAACGGCGTTTTCGGCGATCGATGCCGGGTTCGACGGCAAGGCCTTCCTCGGCATGGCGAGCGCGGACTTTCTGATGGTCGCCCGTCAGGGCCTCGCCTCCTGCGAATCGCTCGACGGCAAGCGCGTCGCGGTCCAGTCGCGCGAGGGGACGACGGGCGTTCTGGCCGCCCGCTGGTTCGAGAAGGAATGCCCGCGGGCGCGACCGAACATCCTGATCGTGCCTGGATCCGAGAACCGTGTCGCCGGCCTGATCGCAGGTCAGCTCGACGCCTCTCCGATCGACAGCCAGAACACGGCCCAGCTCATGGCATTGCGGCCGGGTCAGTTCGACACCATCAAGAGCTTCGGCCAGGAGGACAAGCTGCTCGCCTCGGTTTACGTTTCGCCGACCGCCTGGCTCGACCAGAACAGGGAGATGATGAAGGTCCTTGCGAAAACCTACGTCGACGTCGTGCATGAGGCCTACAGCGACCGCAGCCGTTCCTCGCCCGCACCAAGGAGCTGCTCGCCAATACCGATCCCAAGATCGTCGAAGCCGTCGTGGACAGCTGGATCTCGCGCGGCATTCTCGTGCCCGTCTGGGGCGTTGATCCGCAAGCCGTCGACGGAGCGATCAAGTTCTATTCCACGGCTCGCCCGTACCGGCGGATCAAGACGGCCTCCGACGTCTCGACGAACGCCTTTGTCGAGGGCCTCAAGGATCGGTGAGCCGAGGCTTCCGACGTGGTCGGCGCGCCCGCAGTTTCCGTCCCGAGATGGAAGGCGCAGACGCGACTGCTGGCGGCTCGTCTTGCGCTTCGGCATTCTCGCGCTCATCCTCGTCAGCTGGCAGAGCATCGGCGACGACAGCGCGCAGATCCGCATGCCGACCTTTACGCGGACGGCTGCCACGTTCTGGGAGCTGACCGTAAGCGGCGAGCTTCCGAACGCGCTCATCCAGAGCAACGTGGCTCTCGTCTGGGGCTACTTTCTCGCGCTGCTCGTGGCGATCCCGCTGGGCATTTCGATGGGCCTGGTCGGGACGGTGAGAAAGGTCGTACAGCCCTACCTCATCATCCTTCTGTCGACCCCGCTCATCGCGATCTTGCCGATACTACAGGCGATCTTCGGCCTCGGGCTCGCGGCCCGCGTCGTCGTCGTGTTCATCTTCGCCTTCGTCTACGTCACGATGAACACGGTCGTCGGCGTCCGCTCCGTCCCGGAGGATCTCACCGAGATGGCGCGCAGCTTCGGCGCCTCGCGCGGGCAGCTCGTGCGCAAGGTCGTGCTTCCGCATGCGTTCCCGGCCATCATGGCCGGCGCCCGCCTCGGCATCGGCCGCGGGGTGGTCGGCATGGTGATCGCGGAGCTTTTTCTGGTCTCGTCCGGTCTCGGCAGCCTCCTCGCGTTCTACATGGCCCGTTTCGACGCGGGCGCGGTGCTCGCCATCGCGCTCACCATGGTGCTCGAGGGCGTGATCGTGATCGCGCTCGCCCGCAGGCTCGAGGCGGGCGTCTTGCGCAGGTGGTGATCCCATGGTGGCCCACAGGGGGAGCGAGGCGCCCGCGATCGAGCTGCGCGATCTCGTCAAGGTCTACCGCGACCCTCAGGACAACGCCGAGGTGACGGCGCTCGAGCGCATCAGCCTTGCCGATTCGGCCGGGCGAGTTCGTCAGCCTGATCGGCCCGTCCGGCTGCGGCAAGACGACCCTGCTCAAGATCGTGGACGGCCTCATCCCCTACGAGGGCGGGCGAGGTGCTGGTCGACGGCAAGCCCGTAACGGGGCCGGGCAAAGAGCGCGCCGTCGTGTTTCAGTCGTTCGCGCTTCTGCCGTGGCGGACCGTGGAGGACAACATCGCGTTTGGACTCGAGCTGCGCGGGGTCAAGAAAGCGGACGCCCAGCCAACGATCGACAAATTCGTCAGCATGGTGGGCCTGAAAGGCTTCGAGAACCGCTATCCAAATCAGCTGTCCGGCGGCATGCAGCAGCGCGTCGGCCTCGCCCGTGCGCTCGCGGTCGACCCGCGCATCCTTCTCATGGACGAGCCGTTCGGGGCGCTGGATGCCCAGACCCGGAACCTGCTGCAGGCCGATCTCGAACGCATCTGGGAGGCCGACCACAAGACGGTGATCTTCGTCACCCATGCCATGGACGAAGCCGTCTTTCTGTCCGACAGGGTGGTGATCCTGAGCCCACGCCCCGGGCGGGTGCACGAAATCGTAGACATCGACCTGTCGCGGCCGCGCGGTGACGAGATTCGAAGACATCCGCGTTTCGTGGAGCTCACCAGCTACATCTGGGAAGCTCTGCGCGGCATGATCGTACGCGAACCGGAGGACGTCAGGTGAACGTCACGATCGCGCAGGTTCGGACGGACCGGCGTTTCGCTTTCTTCCGCACGGCCGCTGCCGCGAAAGTCGGGCCATGGCTCGTCCGCAACTGGATCAGTCTCCTCAGCGCTGGAGTCCTTCTTGTCACTTGGGAGGTCGGTTGGCTGGGTCGCTGACTATCCGTACCTGCCGCCGGTCTCCAAGATCCTCGCCGCGTTCTGGTCTCTGACTCTCGATGGCGACTCTCGGCCGCGCTCTCGCCGCCACGCTCTACGCTCTTCTCATCGGGCTAAGCGCTCGCAATCGTGCTCGGCATCGGCATCGGCACCGCCACAGGCCTTTCGCCGACCGCGCGATTCGCGCTCGGCCCCTATATCGACGCGGTGATGTCGGCGCCGATGACCGCGTTCGTGCCGCTTTTCATCCTGCTCTTCGGACTTGGAATTGAGACCCGCGTCATCGTCGTGATGCTGTTCGCGTTCTTTCCAATCGTCGTGAACACGCAGGCGGGCATGATGGCGGCGCGTCATGATCTTCTCGAGATGGCGCAATCCTTCGGCGCGACCCGGCGTCAGGTGTTTTGGAAGGTACGCCTGCCGATGTCGCTGGAGCACATCAGGACGGGACTGCGGATGAGCATGGCGCGGGGTGTGGAGGGAAACATCACCGGCGAGGTCCTGATTGCGGCGGTCGGCATCGGCGGGCTCGTCACCCAGTTCGGGCGCGCATTTACGTCTGACCGTCTGTTCGCCGTGGTCATCATGATCGTGTGCATATCGTTCGCTGCGAGCTGGTTGACGGATCGAGCGAGCCGCCTCCTGGTCGGGTGGCGCACGTGATACCGGGGATGCGAGGTCATGCCGGTTGATCGCCGAGTCCGAAGCACTCTTGGAGGAGCGCCGGCAGGCCGGCCTTCCTCCAACCACTGCGCTCTCGGTCGCAGACCTGCGCGCGAGCCGCGAGGCCTGGCGCAAGCGCTCGCCCATTCCTGCGGTTTCGGTCTTTCATGTGACCGACCATGTGGTGTCCGTTGCGGCCGGTTCGATCACGATGCGTCTTTATCGGCCAAGCCCGGCGGTCCAAACTTCCCGTGGTCGTTTATTTCCACGGCGGGGGATGGGTCCTCGGCAACCTCGAACACAGCGACGCGCTTTGCCGTGCGCTCTGTGTGGCGAGCCGGCGCCCTCGTCGCGAACGTCGATTATCGGCTCGCTCCCGAGCACACGTACCCGATCGCCGCCGAGGACAGCTATGCCGCGCTCCGCTTTGTGTGCGAGAACGCCGGCCGGCTCGGAGCCGATCGCGACCGGCTCGCCGTTGCCGGGTCTAGCGCCGGCGGCAATCTTGCCGCCGCGGCCGCTCTGATGAGCCGCGATCGCGGCGGCCCGGCGATCCGCGCTCAGCTTCTCGTCTATCCGGTGCTCGACGCGGCGTGCGCACTGCCGTCCTATGAAACCTTCGCGGATGGCTACATCATCTCGACCGAGGAGATGCGCTGGTACTGGAGCCAGTATCTGCCCGCGACCGGAGAAGGCCCGCGAGCCTTACGCCTGTCCGCTTATCGCAGCGGACCTCTCGGGTCAGCCCTCGACTCTCGTCATCACAGCCGAGTGCGATCCTGTTCGCGACGATGGCGAAGCGTACGTGGCTCGCCTCCGCGACGCCGGCGTGCCGGCCCGGCTCTCGCGCTACCCGGGGACATTGCACGGCTTCTTCGCCATGCCCGGCGTGCTCTCGAAGGCGACGGCGGCCGTCGCGGAAGCTGCTGACTTCCTCCAATCGGAACTCTTTGGGGACTTGCCGGCATGACCGTTCGTCACATCGTGCTCATGTCCTTTCCCGAGGGCATTGACGAGGACTTCATCGCGCGCATGTCAACCGGCTTGTCCGACATGGCGGCGGCCATCCCGGAGGTCCTCAGCGCCTCCTGGGGCAGGGACGACTCGAGCGGCGCGGACAGCTGGGATTACGCCCTCGTCCTCGATTTCGCCGACGAGGAAGCCTACCGACGCTATCGAGTGCATCCCGCGCACGAGCGCTTCATCGCGCTTTTTATGCGCGATTGTCCCATTCGCAAGGCACGCGTCCGCTATACGTTCGACGCCCGCGGAAGATAGGACCCCCATGAGCAAGGACCGGATGTTCGACACGGCGCGTGATTGGATCGACGACAACGCCCAAGCGATAGCCCAGCTCACGGACCTCATCTGGGACTACGGCGAGCCGGGCTTTTGCGAGACGCGCTCCGCAGAGGCGCTCTGCGACCTGCTGCGACGGGCCGGCTTTTCAGTTGAGACCGGCGTCGCGCAAATGCCGACGGCCTTCGTCGCAACGTGGGGGACGGATCGGCCGCGCGTCGCACTGATGTGCGAATACGACGCCACGCCCGGGGAGCGGCAAGGTCCCTTACCGTATCCGAACCCGGATCCGAACCGCACGTCCGGCTTCACCGACTTACACAACGGGATCGGCGTAGCCAGCGCGGCTGCGGCGATCGCCGTGGCCAAGGCCTTAGAGATGCACCACCTTCCAGGCTCCATTGTGGCCTTCGGCACGCCGGCGGAAAAGCTCTGTGTCGGTAAGCCGTTCATGGCCCGCGACGGTCTTTTCGATGGCCTCGACGCCGTCATCGCCTGGCACCCCCGGCCCTACACCACTGTCGAGTGGGACTTGGGTCCGGGAATGCAGCAGGGTGAGATCTTCGATTTTTACGGCAAGAGCGCCTATTCGGCCCGGCCATGGACCGGAATCAATGCTCTCGACGCCCTCACGCTCATGAACGTCATCATGCAATTCATGCGGGAACACCTCCCGCGCGACGATCGCGCGACCATCACCGAGATGGTATCCCGCGGCGGCGAGCATTTAACGTCGATCCCCGGCCATGCGCAGATCTGGTTCATTCATCGCGCCACGACGCGCGCCGGCATCGAGCGCACGTCCGAAGTCCTTGCCCGCGCGGCGGAAGCCGCCTGCGTTGCGATCGGCACGACCTTCGGCGTCGCATCATCTCCGCGACACGACCGTGGCTGCCGAACCATGCGATCGCCGAACTGTGTTATCGTAACCTCGAGCGCACCGGCCCGCCCCGCTTCTCGGAGGACGCGAAGGCTTTCGCTGCGGAGGTGCTGCACAATTTGGGGCGCGAACCGGACCCGGAGCCCTTTGACGAGGCGCTGACCGATCCGCGCACGGGCATTACGCGGGATTTCGCAGGAGGCGCTGACGACGTCAACGAGTTCTGCTGGCATGCGCCGACCGCCCGCATCTATGTGGCGCATGGCCTGAGGACCACGGCCCTCCCGAACTGGGCGCGCGCTGCGTTCTGCCGGATGGATGCCGCGCACACCACGGTGCTCACGGCGGCGCGCGCGATGGCCTTCAGCGCGCTCGACCTCATGACAGATCGCGAGACGTTGCAGCGGGCGTTGGTCGAATTCGAGCGTCGCGTCCAGGAGGGTGGACGGCCGGGTCCCTACATACCGGCCGGCACGGCCCCACCCGTTGATCCGGACAGCGTGCCGCCCTACGTGCGCGAGCACCTTCTACGAACGCTGGCCCGCCCTGGATAGCAGATGGCATCGCGCCTGTTCGGCGTCGCAACCAGCGCAGGGTTCACGCCGACCGACTCAGTTAAGCCCGAAGACCCTGGACTCCTCATCGGCTACGCTTGCTACGTGTCTGATACGGCTTTCCTCGCTGAAGGGTGGGCGTCGGCGACGGGCAGCCGCAGGTGATCTGACGTTGCCAGCGACAGCGACAACAGCCCCAGCCCATCAAAAGCGCTGACGAAGCTCACCGTCTCGGCAATGATCACGAACGCACGCAGCTAAGCTCACATTCTTCACGTTCATGGACCAATAGATTAAGTTGTCTCGAATGGCTGGAGCCCTAGGCTCTGGCCCTCGTCGCTGAAACCTCCGCTCGCGGCATCCGTGGCGGCGCAATCGGGAGGTTCGGGAGCGGATGACCCTGGGTCTGGACGAAAGCCTTATTTTTGTGGTCCCCGTCGTGGACGTGAACTGGCTCGTCTACGCTCCGTTCGATCCGGCCCGGGACTTCCGGGTTGATCCGCCGAACGTGGAGCAGAGCATCAAGGACACACGTCGGCTCAACGCGGAGCTGCGCGACCTGACCGACGGCAAGTTCATCCTGACTCCGCATTCCGGTACCTACTGTCGGACCGCCTATTACGAGGGCGAGATCCTCGACGTCTATGGCGAGGCGATCGCGGGTGGTGCGGAGGTAGCCGTCCACCTGCACGAGGAGATTAAGGGCGTCGGCACGCGGTATGCCGAGTGGGACCACGTGAGCGCCATGTTCCACGACTGCAAGGCGCGGCTCACAGTTGTCGGGATCCACCCGGTCGCCTATCGCGGCGGCCATTATGCGTACCACCCGTTCATGAACGGCCTGCTCGAAGCGAATGAGATCTACGCCGACTACTCCGCCTGTCCAGGCATGAACCATCCCGAGCGCGAGGCGGTTTGGACCGAGGCCGCGATGAGCGCAGCCTATCTTCCTGAGAATCCGCGGATCCCGTGGGCGGGCCAACGCCGCTCGAACGTGCTGGAGATTCCCATTGGCTCGGATGGGCTGGGATCGGCCTACAAGAACATCTTGCATGTCGAGCAGTCCGAACTCGACAATCTCACCCGCGTCTGGGACGCCATTGTCGCCCGCGCCGAGGCAGAGGGGAGACCGCAGGTGGTCCACTGCCTCTTCCACACGGCTTCCGTCGGCGAGCCGAAGTGGCTGGAGCGATATCGTCGCTTCTTGGAGATGGTCCCCCGGCGCCGCGGCCAGTTCGTGACAACAAGCGAGGCGCGCGCGATTCATGGACGCCTGTCGTCGGAGCTCGTCGCGTGATCTGCCTCCTGGTCCAGCCGATCCATCCGAGCGGGATCGCCATCCTGAGCGAGGCGGGTCTCGAGGTCCGTCAGGCGTCGGCCGCGAGCATGGATGTGGTCGCCCGCGAGATCGGGCCGGCGTGCGCGGCGATCACCCGCAACGCGGGACTGAACCGCGCTGCAATGCAAGCTGCACCTCGCCTTCGCGTCCTCGGCAACCACGGGATCGGAGTCGACCCGGTCGATGTTGCGTATGCGACGGAGATTGGGCTGCCGGTGGTGTTCACCCCCTACGCCAACGTTCAATCGGTTGCAGAACTCGCGATCGCCCACATGCTCGCGATCGCAAAGCGCGTGCGCGAGGCGGACACGGCGGTCCGTACCGACCATTTCGATTACCGCTACAGCCGGGATTTTCAGGAGCTCTCCGGCAGGACGCTCGCCATCATCGGGTTCGGCCGTATCGGTAAGCGGACGGCCGAGATCGCACGCGCCGCCTTCGGCATGCGCGTCATCGTCTTCAGCCCGCGGGTCCCGGAGAGTGACATCATAATGGCTGGGTTCGAGTGCGGCCGAGACCTCGACAGGGTGCTCGCGGAGGCGGACTACGTGTCCCTGCACCAGGTGCTGACCGACACAACCCGTGCCCTGTTCAATCGGGCCACGCTCTCTGCCATGAAGAGGGGGGCTGTGCTCGTGAACACCGCCCGCGGGGCCCTCGTCGATGCCGACGCTCTCGTCGAGGCGGTCTCCACGGGGCACTTGCGCGGCGCCGCGATCGACGTTTTCGAGAAGGAGCCCCTGCCGGCAGGGCATCCGTTCATCGCCACCCCCGGGATCCTGCTGTCACCGCATATCGGCGGCGCGACCGAGGAAGCGATGGAGCGCACCGCCGCCCAGACGGCACAGCAGGTTGTTGACGTGCTGCAGGGGCGCCGGCCCGAGCACCTCGTCAATCCGGAGGCATGGGACAGGAGGCGAGACGGACATCAGTCCGTGCCCGCCGATATGGCCCATGAGGAGGAAGAGCGGTTGGAGTCATGATCAAATCCAATGCAGTCAAGGCGTTGCAGAAAGCCGGCAGGCCCGCTTTCGGGACCTGGATCACCCTCTGTCCGCATCCGCGCGTCGTAAAGATCCTTGCGGCCGCGGGGTTTGATTTCGTGATCGTCGAGATGGAGCACACCGACTTCTCGTTCGAGACCGTTGGCGTGCTCTGCATGCTCGCGCGCGAGACCGGCCTCACCCCAATCGTCCGCCCACCGGGAGCGCTCAAGCCGCACGACCTGACCCGTCCTCTGGATGCTGGCGCGCAGGGGCTGCTTCTGCCTGCCGTCGAGACGGCGGAACAGCTTGCCGACATCGTGAAGTCGACCAAGTATCACCCGCTTGGCAGCCGGCCGATGAACTTGCGCGGGCCGCACACCGACTACTTCAACGGGTCCCCCCGCGAGATCATCGATCACCTCAATGCCGAGACGATGACCGTGGCAATGGTGGAATCGCGTCGAGCGATCGACAATCTCAGGGAGATCCTGGAGGTGCCCGGGCTCGACTGCGTTATGATCGGGCCGGACGACCTCTCTCAGGATCTCGGCGTTCCCGGCGAAATGCAGGCGCCCGTCCTCTTGGACGCTTTCGAAGAGATCTTTCGACGATGCCAGGATGCCCGCGTGCCCTACGGCCTCAGCGCCCAAACCCCGGAGATGGCGCAGCGATGGATCGAGAAGGGCGCCACCTGGGTCCCTTATCAGAACGATGCCGCCATGGTGCTGAATGCCGCCCGAGCCGCGGTGCCGCAGCTGATGCAAATCGGCGGACGCGCCTAATCGGTGCGGGCCATGATGGATTCTGCCCTTGATCGCGCCGCCCGATTGGGCCGCAGCCTCTTCCAGGAGCTCGGATCGCAAACGCAGGATGCGCCGGGTGTCACGCGTGTCGCTTACGGCGAGGGCGAGCGGAAGGCTTTCGCGCTGGCCGCGGCCGCGGCCGCAGGTATCGGCGCGAGCACCAATGTCGATCCCGCAGGAAATCAGTTCCTGACGCTGCCCGGCCGAGACCGGTCGGCTCGCATCGTGATCGGCTCTCACCTGGATTCCGTGCCGCACGGCGGCAATTTTGACGGCGCGGCTGGCGTTTTCCTCGGGCTCGCGGTCCAAGCGGCCTTCGTTGAGAGGAAGGCGATCCCGTCGTTCGACTTGACGGTCGCCTGCCTGCGAGCGGAGGAGAGCTGTTGGTTTCCCCATAGCTATATCGGGAGCAAGAGTGCGCTTGGCTGTCTTGACCCGCGCGTGCTGGACGAAGTCCGGCGCAGCGACACCGGGCGCTCCCTCGCCGATCACATGCAGGAAGAAGGCTTTGACCCGGACGCCGTGCGCCGCGGCGCACGATGGCTCGATCCATCCAGCATTCTGGCGTTTATTGAACCCCACATCGAACAAGCTCCTCTGCTTCTCTCGCAAGGGATACCCCTCGGGATCGTCACAGGGATTCGTGGCGCGCGGCGATACCGCGCCATACGCTGTTTCGGCGAATATGCCCATTCTGGCGCTATGCCGCGGCACTTGCGTCGAGATGCGGTCGTAGCCAGCGCGCAACTGGTGTTGGAGCTTGATGCCCTTTGGGCGGCATGGCGGAACAGGGGTGAAGATCTGACCGTCACCTTCGGAGAGTTCGGGACAGATCCCGGCTCCCACTCGTTCTCCAAGGTCGCCGGTGAGACGCACGTCTGCCTCGACCTGCGCAGCCAGAATCGTCAGACCCTTGAACGCATACTCGGCGAAGTCGAACGGTTGGTTCGTGCGATCTCGGAGGAACGTCACGTGTCGTTCGACCTTGGGCCCCTGACCGGCAGCGAGCCGGCCCACATGTCCGAGTCGTTGAACGCGATCCTCGCTGACGCAGCGCGGATGCGTGGAATTGAGGCGATACGGATGCCGAGCGGTGCAGGCCACGACGCGGCAACCTTCGCCCAAGTCGGGATCCCGACCACCATGCTGTTCATTCGAAACGAGAACGGCAGCCATAATCCTGATGAGCACATGGACATGGCCGATTTCGACCGAGCGCTCGAGGTGCTGTTCACCGCCTTGTCGAACCTGCCGGAACGGTGGGAAGCTGGCTCTCACGGAGTGCGACGCAAATGAGCGGTGTTGCGGATCCGCGAAAAGTCGTTCTGCAATGGCCGGCCGCGCTGCAATGCCATTGCGAAGCTCTCATGCGGGCGCTTGGCGTCTCTGCGGCTGACGCGCAGCAAACAGTCGATGTGTTTCTGCAAGCCGAGCTGATGGGTGAGCAGTCGCACGGCCTTCGCCTCTTCCTGCAGGTGCTCAGCCGCTTGCGAGCGGGCGGCGACAGGACCGCCACCGAGATCGAGGTGGTGACGGATCGCGGCGCCGTCGCGCTCTGGGATGCCCGGCGGAGCCTCGGCCAGGTGACGGCAGCCCGTGCCATGTTGCGGGCGATCGAGAAGGCCCACGATCACGGGATCGGATACGTCGCCGTCCGGAATGGCAATTCCTTCACGTCCGCCAAATACTATCCGCTCATCGCGGCTAAGGCCGGCATGATCGGCTTCGCCTTCACCAACACCAGCCGCAAGCTGATGCCGCCGCCCGGCGGCATTACGCCCGTGTTGGGGAACAACCCGGTGGCATACGGGGCGCCAGCTGGCCGTTACGGCAGCTTCGTTCTCGACATGGCCTGCACGGCCGCCGCCGTTGAGCGCATCGTGCGTGCAAAGGAACAGGGCGAAACGATCCCCGCAGGATGGGCACTCGATATCGACGGCAATGAAACCAATGACCCTGCCAAGGCCCTTGAGTCGCTCGCCTTGCTTCCGTTCGGGGGATACAAGGCGTTCGGCTTGGCGATGGTGCACGAGATGATCACCAGCGTGATCGCGGGTGGCGCCCTCTTTGCCGGGGACTCCAAAGGCTTTGCTCCCTACGACGAGCCGATGAACACGTCGTTTAGCCTTCTCGCCATCGACATCGCGGCGTTCCAGCCCCTCGCCGAGTTTGAGGCGACCATGGAGCGGATGATCGATACCGTCAAAGCATCCCGGCCGCGGGCGGGCGGTCAGATCCTCTTCCCGGGCGAGCGCTCGCAGGCGGAGCTGTGCCGGCGTCAGATCGAGGGCATTCCCGTGGCAAGCGCGACTTTCGACATGCTCAACGAGTGGGGCCGTGAACTGGGAGTGGGGGTCCTGCGCGAGGTCGACGGCACAACGTCCAGAGTGCCAGAAGGACCCGGTACCCACGTGAAGGATATTGTATAAAGGCCTGGGCTCCACTGAAGGCGAGCGCATCGTCGAGCGCATTCACTGATCAATTGGCTTCTCCAGTCTGGAGTCATGCCGCGAGCCGCTCGCCGCTGACCCTTGATCACCGCCCGAACGAGTCTGTATACCGTCGTACCACCAGCAAAAGTTAGCGAGCGAGATGGCTGACACTTATCGGATCGGAGTGGACGTCGGGGGCACTTTCACCGACTTCACAATGCTCGACGAGTCGAACGGCGCCATCCACTTCTTCAAAGTTCCCTCGACGCCGAACGAACCTTCCCACGCCATTGAGGAGGGGCTGCAGAACCTGCTCGCGGATCACGCGATCGACCCCGCCGGCGTGACCTATCTCGGGCATGGCACGACGGTTGCCACAAATATCGTGATCGAGCGCCGGGGTGCCCGGACGGGCCTGCTGACGACGCGGGGATTTCGTGACGTTCTCGAACTCGGCCGACAGGCGCGACCGTCCATCTACGACTACCGTGTCGAAAAACCGCCGCCCCTCATCACGCGGGATCTCAGACTGGAAGTAACCGAACGCATCGGGCCGGATGGTGAGGTCCTCTGCGAGCTTGACGAGGCTTCGGTTCATGCGGCCGTCCGGTCGCTCCTGCAGAGCAAGGTCGAGAGTGTCGCGATCTGCTTCCTGCACAGCTATCGCCGGCCCGCGCACGAACAGCGCGCGAAGGCCATTGTGCTCGAAGCGATGCCCGACGCCTATGTCACGGCCTCTTCGGACATTCTGCCGGAGTTCCGTGAATTCGAGCGCATGTCTACCACGGCTGTGAACGCATTCGTGGGGCCCCACATGGGACGCTACCTCGAACGTTTCAGCACCAGGGTCCGCAAGCTCGGGACTCCGGATCGCGCCCTACACGATCCATTCGAACGGCGGTCTGATGTCCGTCGAAACCGCGAGAGCGAACCCGGTGCGGACCTGCCTCTCGGGTCCCGCGGCCGGCGTGGTGGGCGCTTCCGAGATTGGACGCGTGGCAGGGTTTCACAACCTCATCACGTTCGACGTGGGCGGTACCTCCACGGACGTGTCGCTGATCGCGAACGGCACGCCCGTGTTCACGAGCGCGCGACTCGTCGCCGGCTATCCCGTGAAGACGCCGATGCTGGATATCCACGTCATCGGCGCCGGCGGGGGCTCAATCGCATCCATCGATGATGCTGGCGCTTTGACGGTTGGGCCGCGCTCCGCGGGGGCATCGCCCGGTCCCGTGGCCTATGGGCGCGGCGGGACCGAGCCGACGATCACCGATGCCAATCTGTGCCTCGGCCGCCTGGATCCGAGCGCGCTGCTCGGAGGCCGGATGCAAATCGATCTCGAGGCGGCGCGCCGCGCCGTGAGCGACAGGATCGCGACGCCGCTCGGCCTTTCGCTCGAGGAGGCTGCCCACGGCATTCTCCAGATCGCAATCGCCAATATGAGCCGCGCGATCCGGTCGGTCTCCGTCGAGAAAGGCTACGACGTCGGATCCTTCGCGCTCTGCGCGTTCGGTGGCGCCGGGCCGCTCCACGCAGCTGAGGTGGCGATCGAGTGCGGCATCCCGCAGGTGTTCGTGCCGCGTGAACCGGGAACCCTATGCGCGCGCGGCATGCTCCTGACGGACCTCTCCTTCGACTTCGTGCGAAGCCACTTCTCGGACGCGACGCACGACAACTGGGCGGCGATCTTGACCTTGTTCGAGACGATGGAGGAGGAGGGCGGCGTCGCGCTCGATCGCGAGGCGATCCCGCCTGCGCGACGCAGCTTCAGGCGGGTGCTTGACGCCCGTTATCGCGGCCAGAACTTCGAGGTGAAGGTCGATTGCGACGGGCTGGCGTCACACGAGCTCGATCGGGTGGTCGACCGGTTCCACGAGGCCCATGTCAAGGAATACGGATACGCGATCTATCACCGCCCGGTGGAGTTCGTCTCTGCGCGCGTCAAAGCGGTCGGCGCGGTCGATAAGGCGCCGCAGACCCGTGTCACCGGAGGCACGAGTCTCGGCAACGCTGCCATCGGCGAGCGCCGCTTCTATGTCGACCGCGAGCGCGGGTGGCGCCGCGCGACGGTCTATCGCCGCGAGGATCTCCCGGTCGGCGTATCCATTCGCCGGTCCAGCGGTCGTCAACTGAGATGAGTTCCACGACCGTCATCCTGCCGGACCAGACCGGATCGTGGATCCATGGGGCAACCTGATCGTGAGGATCCCTGGATGAGCTCGGAGCGCATCGCCGACCCGGTGCAGATGGACGTGTTCTCGAACCGTCTCCTCGCGATCGCGGAGGACATGGGCTCGATCCTGATCCGGTCGTCGTTCTCGTCGAACATCAAGGAGCGACGCGACTGCTCGACCGCGCTGTTCGATGCGGCGGGACGGCTGATCGCGCAGGCGGACCATATCCCGATCCATCTCGGCGCCATGATGGGCGCGGTCGAAACGATCCTGCGCCGACACTACTTGCTCGACCATGCGGCCCGGCGACGCCTTCATCGCGAACGATCCTTATCTCGCCGGCGGCAGCCACCTGCCGGACATCTCGATCATCAGCCCGGTCCATCACGACGGCGTGGTCCGATTCTTCTGCGGAAACATTGCTCATCACGCCGATGTCGGCGGACGCACCCCGGGCTCGACCTCGGGCGCCTCGCGGTCGATCTTCGAGGAGGGCATTCGCATCCCGGTCATCAAGATCGCTCGCGAGGGCGAGATCGACGAGGACCTTCTCGAGCTGATCGCCTGCAACACGCGCGATCCCGAGGAGCGGCTCCTCGACCTGCGCACGCAGATCGGCACCAACCGACGCGGCGGCGCCATGCTGCAGCAGCTCGTCGACCGCATGGGGTGGACTGCGGTCGCCCAGGCGACCGACGACATCCTCACCTATACACGCCGCCGGCTGCGAAACCGGATCGCAATCCTGCCGGACGGGGAGTATCGCTTCGAGCGCGCGATGGACGACGACGGCTTTCCCGGCGAGCCAGTCCCGATCGTCTGCACGGCCCGCATCGCGGGGGAAAGGCTCTCGAATTTGATTTCACGGGCTCGGGACCCGAGGCGCGCGGGGCGATCAACCTTCCCGACAGCGCGCTCAAGGCGTCCGTCTACTATTGCGTTCGTGCCGTGCTGGATCCGGGACTGATGCCGAACCAGGGCAGCATCGACCCGATCGAGATCACCGTTCCTGAGGGCTCGATCGTCAACCCGCGTCCGCCATGCGCCGTGGCGGCCCGCGCCGTGACCTCGAACCGCCTGTGCGGCGCGGTATTCGGCGCGCTCTATCAGGCCCTGCCCGCCTGAGTCCGCGTATGGCCTCGTGCAACGATTCCACCTCGGCGATCTCGGTCTCGGGCTGGCACCCGAAGCGGCAGACAACCTATGTCTACCCGGAGAGCATGGGCGGAGGGGCCGGCGCCTTCGCGGACCGGGACGGCATGGACGCCGTGCATGTTCATACCGTGAATTCGACGAACCTACCCGCCGAGGCGCTCGAACTCGAGTACCCGCTTCTCCTTGACGAATACTGTCTCGTTCCCGACTCGGGAGGGGCCGGTCGGCATCGAGGCGGCCTCGGGATGGCGCGGCAGATCCGCATCCGAGAGGACAACACGGTTTTCTCAGCTCGCTCGGATGCCCATGTCATCGCCGCACCCGGTGTCCAGGGCGGGCTTGCGTCCGGGCTGACGCGGATCCTGCGCAATCCCGGGACACCGCGCGAGGAGGTCCTGCATTCCAAAGCCTCGGGACTCGTCTTGATGGCGGGCGAGACGATCCGCATCGAGACCTTGGGCGGGGGCGGCTACGGACCGCCGCAGGAACGCCATCGCGCGAGCATCGCTCGCGATCTCCGGAAGGGAAGGTCAGCCTCGCGGCCGCCCGGCGTGACTACGGCGTCGAGGCCGTCGAGGAAGCACTCCGATTGGTGAACGACTGACGCCGAACAGGGCACCCCAGGCGGCCGAGCGCGCCGCCCTGCACGAGGTCAGCTTTAGCGTCGGACGGCTTCGACCAAGCTTGAGGCGACTTCGTCGATCGCCCGCTCGTCGTGCTGTGGCCCAATCGGAAGTCCAATAAGGCGGGCGCTGGAGCGCTCGGCGACCGGAAACGAGCCTACGCCCCGGCCAAGGCTGCGCGTAAACCGGCTGCAGGTGCATGGGCGGAGAATAGGACAGGTTGGTCGCGATGCCCGCCGCGGTGAGCCGGCTGCGGACGGCATCGCGGTCATCGACCTCGACGACGTAGTTGCGCCAGGCATGGCCGACGTTGCCGACCGTCCCCGGTGTCTCGACCGCTGTTCCCGCCAAGCGATCGGCGTAGCGCTCGGCTTGAGCGCGCCGGATGGCAAGCGACTCGTCGAGGTCGCTTCAGTTTCACGCGCAGGACGGCGGCTTGCAGCTCGTCGAGCCGCTCGTTGGTCCCGTCCGTCTCGTGGTGAAGCCCTGCCGAGATCCCATCGCCGTTGATGGCGCGGTGTCGTGACCGCGCCTGCCCGTACCCTGAAATGAGGCGAAGACGCTCGGCGAGTGCGGCGTTTTCGGTAAGGCAGGCGCCGCCGCTCCCGAAGGCGCCAAGATGCTTCGTCGGCGCGAAGCTGAAGCACGTCACGTCGGCATAGGTGCCGACCTTCGTGCCGTCGAGGGTGGCGCCGAGAGCGATACACGCGTCCTCGACCACGGCAAGGTCGTGCTTTCGCGCGACCGCCACGATGTCCTTGAGGTTGGCCGGGTGCCCAAGAGGTCGACCGGGAGGACCGCGCGCGTGCGCGGCGTGATCGCCGCCTCGAATGCCGCGACGTCCATGGTTCGGCTCACGGGCTCGACATCGACCCAGACGACGTCGGCGCCGGCGAGGCGGATCGCCGAGGAGCTCGCGATGTCGGTATTGGGAACCGTCACGACCTCGTCGCCGGGTCCGATGCCGAGCGCCAGAAGGGCGATCTTGAGGGCGGCCGTGCCGGATCCGACCGTGACCGCATGCGTGGCGCCGTTCCAATGCGGCGAATTCCTCCTCGAAAGCCGGCACCTCGTCGCCCCAGTCGAGGCGGCCGCTGTCCAGGACCCGGTGGATGGCAGCATCGATTTCGGCCTTCCGCTGCACGGTAGAGCTTGGCGTGATCATAGAAGGGAACGGCCATGGTCAATCCCGCTCGGTCGGCACATAGGCGATGACCTCGACCTCGACCTTCACCTCCGGCGAGCCGAGACCGGAGACGATGATCCCCGTATGCGGTGGGCGATGATCGCCGAAGAACTTGAGGCGTTCGGCCGTGACGGCGTCGCGATCGTTCCGGTCGACCAGGATCGTGTTGATCTTCACGACATCGGAGGGCTCCGCACCCACATGCGCGAGAATTCGGCCGATGTTCCGGTATACCTGGGCGGCCTGCGTCCCGGCGTCGCCGAGGCCGACCCACTCGTTGTTCTCGTCGCGCGCGACTTGCCCCGCCACGAAGATGAAGTCGCCGGCGCGCGCCGCGTGCTCGTAGGTCGTGGCGCGCGCCACATCGGGCGGGCTCGACAGGCGGATAGACGTCCATTCCGGCATCTAGAACCTCCTTTTTCCGGCTTGGGTCTCGAATCACGCGGGACAACAGCGTGTCGTCGAATGTGCGCGAGGGTTCGGTCGGGCCCGCCGACGCGAGCGTCTTCACGCGAGCCATGACGGCTGGAGTGGTGTAGTAGGCGCCGTAGAGAGCCTGCAGCACGCGCATGAAAGTGGGCCCGTCCGAGCTCTCGAGCGCACTCAGCCGGGCCAAGCGCTCCTCCCGGGTCCGATCGCCATTCTCTGCGGCGCAGATCGTGACCCATTCACGATCAACGTCCGACAATTGACTGAAAAAAGCAGAAGTATCGACAATGACATCGGAGGCCGATGGCCAGTTATGATCGCCCGGCAAAAGGTCATCGAGCAACTGAAAGACAGTGTTTCGGTTCGAGGGCAGCGATTTTTTAGCTTGCATCCAAGGTTCGCCATCCATAATCAGTCGCGGACGGAGCGAATATGAGCCATATCGTCGGCGCAGGTGGTCGTCATCGGTGCCGGACCGACGGGCGGCGCTGCCGCTTGGCGGCTCGCGCGGGCCGGGCTCGACGTGGTGTGCATCGAACGCGGGGACTGGTTTCCGTACGACGAGATCAGGCGCGACGACCCCGATTGGGAGTTGCGGCGTGCGAGCGTGCTCCACTCCAACCCGAACATCCGCCGCGGCCCCTTCGACACGCCCGTGGACGATGCGGAGACGCCCATCAAGCCGATGATCGGCAACGCGGTGGGTGGGGGCTCGATCTTCTGGTCGGCTCACGTCCCGCGCTTCCGCCCGGAGGACTTTCGAGTCGCGACGATCGACGGGGTCGGCGACGACTGGCCGATCAGCTATGACGAACTTGCGCCGTTCTACGCGGAGAACGAGCGCCGCCTCGGCACGGCTTTCGTGCCGGGCGATCCGTCGGCGCCGCCTCGTGGGACCACAACCGCACCCTGCCGACCATCGGCGCACATGGAAGGCGCTTCGCGGCTGCGTTCGACCGGCTCGGCTGGCATTGGTGGCCTGTCGATCTCGTCGTCGGGCGCGACGCCGACAACCCCGACACCGTGCATTGCACGCATATCGGTCCCTGCGATCTCGGCTGCCCGAGCCGCATCCGCTCCGGCGCCGACCGGGCCTACATGTGCGACGCCGTTGAGGCAGGGGTCCGGCCTGCTGACGCGAACCCGCGTGATGCGCCTGGAGCATGGCGCCGGCGGGCCGGTCACACGGGCGCTCTGCATGTCGGACGGTGGGCCGGTTCAGCGTGGAGGGGCAGCGTCTTCGTCCTTGCCGCCAACGGCATGGGCACGCCGCATCTTCTCCTGCTGTCCCGGTCCGAGCGATTTCCCGACGGTCTCGGCAACAGCTTCGGGGCTGGTCGGTCGCAACCTGATGCTCCATCCCTATGCCCGCGTGGACGGGATGTTCCGAGAGCCGACCGGCGCCTGGGCCCCCGGGCGAGAAGGCCGGCATCGTGTCCTTCGAGTTCTACGCGACACGAGCGCGAGCACGGCTTCGTGCGAGGCTTGAAGCTGCAACTCACCGGCGGCCCGCCGCCGGTTGCGCTCGCTCGAGGCGCAACAACCGGGCGCGTTCTGCCCTGGGGCGAAAGCCATCATCGATGCCTTCGAGGAGGCGTTCGACCGCCTGTGCGGCTTGACGGTCTGCGCGGAAGACCTCGCCGAGGAGCGGAACCGCATCTGCGCTGTCGGAGACCGTCAAGGATCGCGACGGACTGCCGGCCCCCAAAATGGTCTATACGGCTCGGTGAGAATTCCCGGCGCATCCTGGATTTCGGCATGGAGAGGGCCGAGCAGGTGCTGATCGAAGCGGGAGCAATCGAGATCTTTCGCACGCCGCTGCGCTCGGAGGCCGGTTTTCACCTCATGGGGACCGCCCGCATGGGCGAGGATCCGCGCCGGTCGGTCGTTGACCCGTTCGGGCGCTGCCACGCCGTGCCGAATCTTTTCGTCGCGGACGCGAGCGTTTTCGTCTCTTCCGCCGTCCATCAATCCGACCGGGAACCGCACAGGCGCTGGCGCTGCGGACGGCAGACCACATCGTCGCAACGCGTCGTCCGTGAAGCTCATTCCGGACATCCTGAGACTCGCTGCGCGGCTATCGCGGCAACCTTTGGCCGCGACCATCCTACAAATCCCATCTTGTAATACAAGTAGACATAGCTACAGTTCCGACAGTTCGTCTCGAGGGATGCGGTGAGGTTCGAAACAAGGTCGGCTGATCGTTACCGGCGGAGCGAACGGGATGGGGCGCGTCGACGGCGCTCGCCTTCGCGCGGGAGGGGGCCTGCGTCGTCGTCGGAGACGTCGCCGATGCGGCCGGGGAACGCTTGGTTCGCGAGGGTGATGGACTCGCTGGGCGGATCATCTACCAGCATTGCGACGTGTCCCGGGAAGCAGACGTCGATCGCCTTGATTGCCTCGGCCGAGGAGCGTATCGGTCGTCTCGACACCATTTTCAACAACGCGGGGATCGAGCAGCCCGTGACGCCCTCGACCGAGGTCACCGAGGAGCTGTTCGACCGCGTGATCGCCATCAACCTCAAGGGCGTGTTCTTCGGCTGCAAGCACGCGATTCCGGCCCTGCTGCAGGGCGGGCGGGGGCACGATCGTGAACAACTCCTCGGTGAGTGCCTTCGCGAATGTGGGCGGCAACATCTCCTACGCGGCATCGAAGGGCGCGATCATGTCGATGACCCGCGTGCTTGCGATCGAATATTCACGCCAGCAACATCCGGGTGAATGCGATCAATCCCGGCGTCATCGATACTGACATGAATCGCCGCAATCGGGACCGCGCGGCGGATCCCGCAGGAGATCGAGCAGCGCTGGCGAG
This sequence comes from uncultured Alphaproteobacteria bacterium, assembly GCA_963800985.1. Lineage (GTDB taxonomy): Bacteria > Pseudomonadota > Alphaproteobacteria > Rhizobiales > Beijerinckiaceae > Microvirga. Next base: position 22,473 of record CAWDDI010000036.1, read on the forward strand.
CCATCACGCCGCTGGGCCGAATGGGAACAGGCGACGAGATCGCGGAAGCGGTTCTGTTCCTCGCGTCGTCCCAATCCTCCTTCATCACAGGGGTCGGGCTTCTGGTCGATGGCGGGAGGGTCGCAACGTGACCGCTCGACTTGCAGGCAAGGTAGCCGTGGTCACCGGCGCGGCGCGCGGCATCGGACGCGCGGTCGCGACAGCGTTCTCCCAGCAGGGCGCCCAGGTTTTCGCCCTCGATCGGCTCGGCGAGGAGGTCGCGACGCTGCCCGGGGTCGTGGCGATCGCGCATGGACGTTACGGACGCTGAAGAGGTCGGCCACACCTTCGCACGTGATCGAGCGCGAGGCCGGCCGCGTCGACGTGCTCGTCAACAATGCCGGCATCATCTTCTTCAAGCCGATCGAGGAGACCGGCGGTCGACGAGTGGGATGCCCTCCAGGCCGTGAACTTGCGCGGTCCCTTTCTGTGCACCCGCGCCGTCGCCCGGGGCATGAAGGCAGCGCCGCTCAGGCGCGATCATCAACGTCTCGAGCAATGCCGGGATGCGCGGCGGCAAGGACGAAAGCGCCTATTGCGCCTCGAAGTTCGGCATCGAGGGTTTCTCGCGCGCGCTCGCCATCGAGTTCGCACCCTACAACGTGTCCGTCAACACGATAACGCCCGGGCATCCGGTCCACACGTCCATGAGCGAAGTCACCTACGACGCGGAGCAAGCGCAAGATCTGGAAGGATCCCATCGAGCTCGCGCCGGCCTTCGTGCATCTCGCGCTGCAGGACGCGAGCGGGCTGAACGACAGACATGTCAGCGCCTGGGACCTCGTGGTCGAGCTTGCGCGAGAAAGGGCTTGCGGCATGAGGATCCTGATCAAGGTCGGCACAGCTCGTCGACGGCACCGGGGCCAAGCCGCTGCGCGATGCCGCCATCCTCATCGAGGGCGAACGCATCCGTCGCGGCGGGCCGCGCGGCGGATGTCGGCGACTCCGGAGGGCGCGCGGGTCATTGAAGCTCCGCACGGCGACGGCCATCCCGGGCCTCGTCGACGTCCACGTCCATCTCGTCGTACAGCGGCAGCCCGGACAAGCGCGCGTTCCGCGCGGAGCACGCCGAGATGTCCTATCCGCTGATCGCCCTGCGCGCCGCGGAGTACGCCCGACAACACGCTCCTGCACGGCTTCACCTCCGTGCGGGACATGCATGCGCCGGGCGGCACCATCATCGACCTGCGTGACGCCGTTAACCGCGGCTACGTGGAAGGCCCGCGCATCAAGGCGTGCGGCATGGGACTGACCGTCACGGGCGGCCATATGGACCAGCCGGGCTGGGGCGACCACGCGTCGTTCCGCGACATGACCTATCCTTGCGACGGGCCGATTGGGTTCCGTGCCGGCGTGCGCGCGCAGCTCAAGCGCGGCGCCGACTTCATCAAGCTCAATCCGTGCGTCTCGTTCCGCAAGGATCCGGACACGAAGCCCTATCGGTTCGAGATGACACGTCGACGAGATCAGGGCGGCTTGCGACGAGGCGCACGAGCAGGGCGTTCATGTCGGCGCGCATACCTCCGGCGGGCCGCCCCTGCGCGCCGCCATCGAGGCGGGCTGCGACACCGTCGAGCACGCTCACTGGATCGACGACGACACGCTTGGAGCTGATGGTGAAGCGCGGCACATATCTCGTGCCGACCTTGCTCGTGAACAAGACGTCGTCCGCCGCGGCCGCGGCGGATCCCGCAGACGCCGCGCGGGTCGAAGCGATGGGCCGAGCTGTCCGAGGAGGCGATGTGGGAGCGCCTCGACCGGGCTCGCCGCGCCGGCGTCAAGGTCGCGTCTGGCTCGGATGCGGGCTTCATGCTCGAGCATGGCGCGTACGAACTCCGGCGAGATCGAGCTGCTCGTCGAAGGGGGCTACTCGCCGCTCGAGGCGATCTGTGCGCCGCAACCGCGACCGGGGCCGACATTCTCGAGATCGATGCGGGCCGCCTGTGTCGAGGGCAAGCTCGCCGACTCGTTCTTGTCGACGGCGATCCGCTCGCTGACATCACGATCCTGCGGAAGACGGAGAATCTGCGGGTTTTCAAAGGAGGGCGGGAGGTGCGCGCACCGGCCGCCTGACGGATACGTCTCGGCGTATGAACACGGGCGGCCGAAAGCCGAACCATCACCGAGAAGACAGGGGAACAGCATGCGCAAGCTGATATGGACCACCGCGCTGGCCTTGAGCCTCGCGTCCAGCCTGGCCCAGGCTCAGGAGGGCGATCTCACGGTCGTCTGGTCCGACGACAGCACCTCCGACGTCACCTTCGATCCCCGCGTGACGCAGTCTCGTCACGAGGAGCAGGTGATCGTCCAGATCTTCGACCAGCTCGTCACGATCGATACGGACAACAAGAAGTATCCGGGTCTCGCGAAGTCGTGGACGATGGCGCCGGACAACAAGTCCGTCGTCCTGCAGCTGCGGGACGACGTGACGTTCCATGACGGAACGAAGTTCGATGCGGAAGCCGTGAAGTTCACCTTCGACTACGATCGTCGACCCCGCGACGGGGTCGCAGGGCGCCGTCGACATCATCGGCCCCTATGAGGGTGCCGATGTTCTCGGTCCCTACGAGATCCGGATCCGGTACAAGCGGGCGTTTCCGGCCGCCATCGATACCTTCGGCGAGAACGAGTTGTCGATCGTGAGCCCGACCGCGGTCAAGAAGCTTGGCGGAACCGGCTTCGCGCAGGCGCCGGTCGGCACCGGGCCGTTCAAGTTCGTCAGCTGGGAGAAGAACAAGCAGGTCGTTCTGGAACGCAACCCGGACTACAAGTGGGGTGCGCCGTTCTATTCGACCCAAGGCCCGAGCAAGGTTTCCAGGATCGTCCATCGCTACATCCCGAATGCGGGGACACGTGTCGCCGCGCTCGAATCGGGAGAGGTGCAGTTTACCGACCTGACGCCGCCACTCGACATGCGCCGGCTGGCCGATTCCGGGAAGTACACCACCATGACCGGCGTGGCCGCGGGCGTGCCGCTCTCGGTGATGTTCAACGTCTCCCGTGGCCCGCTACAGGACATCAAGGTGCGGCAGGCCTTCATCTACGCGGTCGACCGGCCGCGCCTGTCGCAGAACCTGTTCTTCGGCTTCGCCAAGGCCGCCTGGGGTCCGCTTGCGCCTTCGACGCCCGCCTATTGGAAGGGCGTCGAGGAGTACTACAAGTTCAATCGCGACACGGCCGCGAAGCTCCTCGACGAGGCCGGGCTGGAAGATGGGCGCCGGCAGGGATTCGCGAGAAGGACGGCCAGCCGCTGCAGATCTACTACCCGACTCTCCTCGAGCCCGAGACCTCCGTCGCCCTGCAGGCGGATCTCAAGCGGGTCGGCATCGACCTCAAGGTCGAGAACGTCACCAAGGCCAAGCAGGACGAGCTCGTCATCGCCAACCAATACGATGTCGGCGGAATCCGCTGGGTCTACAACGATCCCGCCGTCCTGCGCATCCCCTTCGACTCGGGCAACATTCCGGAGCCCGGCAAGTTCAAGTTCAACTGGATGCGCTGGAAGAACCCGGAGCTCGACAAGACGCTGATCGCTGCCGGTGCCGCCTCCTCGCCGGAGGAGCGCCTCAAGCTCTACGCGGATGCGCAGAAGATGATCATGGACGCGGCTGTCTTCATGCCGATCCATGATCAGATCCAGACGATCGCATCGACGAACAAGCTGACGGGCGCCCGCTTCGCGCCGGGCAACTGGCAGGTCCGTCTCTACGACGTCCGCCCGGCGAACTGATCTGGCCGACAATGGGCGCGACCGGCATCCCGCGCCGTGCCGGCGATGCCATCCTGGGCGCAACGGTCGACTTCCGCTCGCATGCAGTACGTCATCCGCCGGATCCTCGGCATCATTCCGGTCCTGTTCTTTACCTGGACCATCGTGTTCGGCGTGATCCAGCTCATCCCTGGAGACCCGGTCAATCTGATGCTCGCGGGCGTTCCGGCCTCGCAGGAGGTGCGGGACAACGAGCGTCGCCGGCTCGGTCTCGATCGGCCGATTGCTCGAGCGTTACGTGACGTTTCTCGGGCGCGCTGTGCGCGGCGATCTCGGCGAATCCTACCGCTCGCGCCAGCCGGTCGCCCGGCATGATCGCCGAGCAGGCCGGCTCGACGCTTCAGCTCGCCGCCGGCGGCCTCGTCGTCGGCCTCGTCCTCGGGCTCCTTCTCGGCATGCTGGCCGGATTTAAGGCCGAACACGTGGATCGATACGCGTGCATGCTCATCGCGCTGGCCGGCGTGTCGCTTGCCGAGCTTCTGGATCGGCATGATGCTCATCTACGTCTTCGGCATGACGCTCGCCTGGGTGCCAATCGTCGGCAGCGGCTTCTCCGCCCTGATCCTGCCCTCGATCACGGTTGGCCTGTTCATCGCCGGGCGGATTCGCGCGCCTGGTGCGATCGTCGATCATCGACGCCATGGGGCAGGACTACATCCGCACGGCCCGCGCCAAAGGGCTGGGCTGGGCGAAGGTCGCCTTCAAGCACGCGCTGCGCAACGCCATGATCCCGCCGTGACGCTCCTCGGCATCCAGATTGCGGTGCTGATCGGCGGAGCCGTCGTCACCGAGAATGTCTTCGCGCGGCCGGGTCTCGGGACGATGCTCGTCGAAGCCGTCCTCAACAAGGATCTGCCGCTCGTCCAGGCGCTCGTCGTCTACACGACGGCCGCTTACGTCATCGTCAATCTCGTCATCGATCTGCTCTACGGGCTGATCGATCCGCGCGTCCAGGCGGGGAGGGCGTGATGTCGCTGCCCTTCCCGATCAACGCGCCGCCGCTCGTCGCTAGCGACCTGACGCGGTCGCAGCGCGCGTGGCGGTTCGCGCGACGCTTCGCCCGCCACCCGGCGCCTGCCGTCGGCGTTGTGATCTTGCTTGCTCCTCGCTGCGTGCGCGATCTTTGCCCCGCGATCGCGCCGTTCGATCCGACGGAGACCGATGTCGGCCCCCGGCTCGCGGCTCCCGACGCGATGCACTGGTTCGGCGTCGACCTGCACGGTCGCGATATCTTCTCGCGTATCGTGTGGGGCGGGCGCTATTCGCTCGCGGTCGGCATGGCGACGGTGCTGCTGGCCCTGGTCGTCGGCAGCACGATCGGGATTTTCCTGGGCTATATCGGCGGACGGATCGACGCGCATCGGGTCCCGGGCCATCGACGTCCTGCTCGGCTTTCCGTCCGTCGTCATGGCGATCCTCGTCGTCGCGGTCCTCGGGCGTCGGGCTGGTCAACGTGGTGATCGCCGTCGCGATCGCTCAGGTGCCGCGCTTCGCCCGGGTCGTGCGCGGGGCGGTGCTCGTCACCAAGGAGCAGCTCTACGTCGACGCGGCCCGCGCGATCGGGGCCAACGGTCTGCGGATCATGGTGCGCCACCTCCTGCCGAACGTCATGCCCACCCTCATCGTGCTCGGCACGCTCAATCTCGGCGACGCGATCCTGTCCACCGCCACGTTGAGCTTTCTCGGTCTCGGCGCGCAGCCGCCGACGCCTGAATGGGGCGCGATGCTCAACGGCGGGCGCGACTACATGCGCTACGCACCGTGGATGATGTTCTTCCCCGGGCTCGCGCTGTTCCTCGCCGTGATGTCCGTCAACCTCATCGGCGACCGTCTCAGCCACCTGCTCGACCCGCGGGCGCGCAACAGGTGATCGCCCCTACAGGCTCCATCACAACAGGAGGACCTCGTGAACGCACCCACGAAGTCCGACAATCCCAACGTGCTCGGCCTGAAGCACATGGCCTTCGCGGTCAACGACGCGAAGGCAGGCGCTCGAAGCCTATTCGAAGTTCCTGTGCGTGCCCGGCGATGCGCCGATCATCGACTACCGAAGTCGCGCAACCGCGTTGCGCTCTTCAACCTCGGCGGCGTGGAGTACCAGCTCTGCCAGTCGATGGATGCCGAGGCCGGTTCGCGAGCTGGATCAAGGAGCGTGGCGGCGAGGGCCTGCACCACATCTGCTACGCGGTCGACGACATCGAGAAGGCGCTGCGACACGCCCAGAAGAACGGCGCGAGCCTGCGCGAATGCAAAGCCTGCAAGGTGTTCGGCAGCCACCCGCATCCCGGAGGGCTATGTCGCCTTCCTCGACAACGATGCCGGCGGGATCGAGATCGAGTTCATGCAGGTCTACACGCCCGAAGAACTCGCCAAGTACAACGCCGTGAAGGGGATCTGAAATGAGCGACACGCAATTCGCCGAAGACCGTCGAGGTGGGAAGCGCGAGGGCGCGCCGCGGGGGAGATGGTCCGCGGCGCCATCCCGGTGACCGACGCTCGCCGGGGGCGGCGCCGTCGAGATTCCCGTCGTGGTCATCAATGGCACGAAGCCCGGACCGGTGCTCTGGGTCGACGGCGCGATTCACGGCGACGAGCCGGAAGGGCCGCTCTGTTGCCAGATCCTCATGCGGGAGGTGAAGCCGGAGGATGCTGTCCGGGACGCTCGTCCTGGTGCCGGTGATCAACGTTGCGGCTTTCGAGGCCGCCTCGCGCGGCAACCCGCTCGACACGTTCAGCCACGACATGAACCGGATCTATCCGGGACGGCGCGAACGGCTATCTGTCGGAGCGCGTCGCTTATGCGCATTTCGAGTGGATGACCAAGGTCGCCGACATGGAGATCTCCATTCACTCCGGCGGCGCGCATTCGTTCCTCGCGCCTGCCATGTTCACGGACGAGCGGCCGGAATCGGTGGAGCTCGGAACGGCCATGGGGCCCGGCTGGGGCTGCATGATGTCGTCGTTCAATCCCAAGGGCAGTCCGATGGCCGCGATGGCCGAGGCCGGCAAAGGTCGGCATCACGGTCGAGTACGGCGGGCGTTCGCATACCTCCCCGGAGCTCTTCGCCAAGGTGGGCCGCGTGCTGGCGGATGCGATCCTCAACGTGCTGCGCCACTATAGGATGCTTCCGGGCGAGGCGCAAATACGACGCGAACCGCACGAAGGGCGCGCAGGAGGCGCTGCTTGCGCCGGCCTCCGGCCTTTTCCTGCCCGAGCCGGGCATCAGGTTTCTCGCTCCCATGAAGAAGGGCGACAGGATCGCGACGATCGTCAACCTGTTCGGGGACGAGCTTGCGGTCTTAAGCGCGCCGGCGGACGGCATGATCTTCGGACTGCGAGCCTGCCGAACGTGACGACGGGCGACTGGTGCTGCTTCTTCAACAAGGTCGAGGGGCCGCGCGTCTGAGTATTGGAGGCGGCGCGCCAGCGCGCGCCGCCGTTCATCCCGGGGGAAGTCAATGATGAAGAACTTGCAGCGCGACTTCGTCGGCTACGGTCCGACGCCACCCGATGCCGCATGGCCCGAAGGACGCCCGCGTCGCCGTGAATTTCGTGATCAACTACGAGGAGGGTTCGGAGTACTCGATCGGCGACGGCGACGGGCGTTCCGAGGGAGCGCTGACCGAGGTGGCGGCAGCGCGCGTTCCGGTCGGGGATCGCGACCTCTCCGCCGAGAGCATGTACGAGTATGGCAGCAGGGCGGGGATCTGGCGCGTCGCGCGACAGTTCACCGAGCGGGACTTGCCGGCCACCGCCTTCGGCGTGCGCCCTTGCGTTCGAGCGCAATCCCTTCGTCGCGCAGCTGGTGCGCGACAACAGCTGGGACGTCTGCTGCCACGGTCTGCGCTGGATCGAGCATTATCTGCTCGACGAAGCAGACCGAGCGGCGCATGGTCTCCGAAGCCGTGGCCTCGCTCGTCCGGACGATTGGCGAGCGGCCGCTCGGCTGGTACTGCCGCTACGCGCCGAGCGAGCGCACCCGCCGGATCCTCGTTGAGGAGGGCGGGTTTCTCTACGACAGCGATTCCTATGCTGACGATCTGCCGTTCTGGGTGAACGTCGACGGGCACGCGCATCTCGTCGTGCCGTATTCGCTCGTCACCAACGACGTGAAGATCCTGTCCGGGAACGCTGACGAGCGCCGATTTTTTCACGATTCTGCGAGACGCTTTCGACGTCCTGCGCGCCGAGGGGCGCACCCATCCGAAGATGATGTCGGTCGGCATTCATCCGCGCCTTCTCGGGCATCCTGCGCGGATCGGAGGGCTCTCGCGATTCATGGACTACGTCCAGGAGGCGGAGGACGCATGGGTCTGCCGCCGGGCCGACATCGCGCGTCATTGGGCGAGACACTTCCCCCGAAGCTTAGGGCAGCGTCACCGGCGTCGCGCTGAGACAAGATCTCTGACGCGCTGCCGCGGTCGCGAACGCTCCTCCATGCTTGGGCGGCACGACGTTGACAGCCGGTCGCCGCAAATGTATGTTGTTAGACAATCATGACAGTCGGCTCGAGATCGACTCACTGGGAGCGAGCCGCTCGGGCATGTTGTGCAGGCCACCGTCCAACAGATGATCAGAAACGGGGAATCGGCCATGCGAAACTGGCGAGGTACACTCAAGACCTGCAGCTTCTAGCGCTCCTCGCTGCGTCGAGCACGCTTCGCGGGCGCTGCCCTTGCGCAGGGCGGCAATCTGCGCATTGCGATTCCGGCCAACCAGGAGCCGGCCTCGCTCGATGGCCAGGTCGATCCCTACCAATCGACATGGCTTTTCAATTCGTTCATCACGGACCCGCTCGTGGTCCTCGATCCCACCGGACAAGTACGTGCCCGCCCTCGCCACGAGCTGGGAGGCATCGCCGGACGGAAAGATCTGGACCTTCAAGCTGCGCGACGGCGTGACGTTCCAGGACGGAACCAAGTTCGACGCCGAGGCGGTGAAGTTCAATCTCGAGCGCATCGCCGATCCGAAGACCGCATCCGCCCAGCTCAAGAACGACATCGGCCCGTTCACGAAGGTCGAGGTGCTCGATCCGCTCACGGTCCGGATCACCTACGACACGCCCTGGGTGACGCTCCTCGACGCCATCCGCCGCACGCCGCTCTGGTCGCCGACTGCGGCGCAGAAGTTCAGCATCGCGGAATTCCAGCGCAACCTCGTCGGCACGGGCCCGTTCAAGCTTACCGAGTGGAAGCAGAACGACCGGCTCGTCTTCACGCGCTGGGACGGATATGGCGGCTGGAATCCGATTCAGACCAAGAAGGGTCCGGTCGCCCTCGACACCTTGACGATCCGCTTCATCGGCGAGGCCTCGGTGCTCGGCAACATCGTCAAGACGGGCGATGCGGATGTCGCGTTTCCAGCTGCCGGCGACGCGTGATCGACGACTACAAGGACGACAAGGCCTACACTTTCACTGTCCAAGGATCAGTCCGGCACGGGCCTGTCGATGGTGATGAACACCCGCAAGCCGCCGCTCAGCGACATCAGAGTGCGCCAGGCCATCCTCTATGCCGCGGACCAGGACGCGATCAACGACATCCTCTACGACGGCTACTACGCCAAGTCCGAAGGGCCGCTCAACAACAACCATCCCTGCTTCTGGAGTGGGGCGAGCGAGATGTACAAGACGGACCTCAAGAAGGCCGCGCGAGCTTCTCGATGCGGCCGGCTGGAAGCTGCCCGCCGGGCAAGACGATCCGCGAAGCGTCCGGGGTCGCCGGCGTGGCGGACGGAACGCCGCTGCGGCTTCGCTACAACGTGCTCCACCACAAGGAGATCGGCGAGGTCCTGCAGCAGCAGATGCGCAAGGCCGGGATCGATCTTGCGGTGGAGGTCGTTCCCGGTCCGGTCCAGATCGAACGCGTCCGCAACCGCGACTTCGAGCTGATGTACGAGCGTCAGCGCTCGCCCGATCCGGCGATCCTCGATCAGGTCTGGAATTCCAAGTGGGATCAGCCCGGCGGCTGGGCCTGGACCGGGCTTCAAGGACGCCAAGCTCGACGAGACCGTCGGCAAGCTGCGATCGGTGCCCGATGTCGGCGCCCGCTGCGAGGCGGCGAAGGAGGCGCAGAAGATCATCATGGAAAACGCGCTGATGCTTCCGACCCTGAGCGATCCGGTCTTCGTCGCCTATCGGACGGACAAGGTGAAGGACTTCCAGATGGGCTCGGAAGGCAATTGGTTCTTCGTCAACAACACGACCGTTGCGAAGTGATCACTCGGAACGGGGCCGGATGCGCTCCGGCCCCGCATCATGAGCGTGAACATGGGCCGATATCTTCGTCAGCCGCGTGATGCAGCTCGTGCCGGTGCTGCTCATTATCTCGCTCGTCGTGTTCGCCATCATGCACGTTCTGCCCGGCGACCCGGCGGAGCTGATGCTGGCCGGCGCGGAGGGCGGCGCGATCACGCCCGAGCGCCTGGCCGAGCTCAAGGAGCAGATGGGCCTCAACGATCCGCTGGCGGTCCAGTACCTGCGCTTCCTCGGCGGCGCGCGTCACCGGCGACCTCGGCGAGTCGATCCGCTTTCGCGCGCCGGTCACCGAACTGATCCTCGACCGCTTCGGCTCGACGATCGCTGCTTGCGGTGGCGGGGCTGCGCTCGTCGCTCGCCATCGGCCTGCCGCTCGGGATGCTCGCGGCCGTACGTCAGAATTCCTGGATCGACACCGTTCGCGATGGGTTTCGCCTATGTCGGCGCGTCGATGCCGGTCTACTGGGTCGGCCTCGTGCTCATCCTTGTCTTCTCCTTCGAGCTCGGCTGGTTCCCGCCGGCCGGCGCCGACGGCTGGCGGTCGCTCGTCCTGCCGGCCTTGACCCTCGGTCTCGTCTCCGCCGGTGTGATCAGCCGCCTGATCCGCTCGAGCATGGTCGAGGTGCTGTCCGAGGACTACATCCGCGCGGCGCGCGCGAAGGGACTCAGTCAGCGTCTCATCCTGTGGCGTCACGGGCTGAAGAACGCGCTCATTCCGGTCGTCACAATGCTCGGCCTGCAGTTCGGCGCGATGCTCGCCGGCGCGGTCGTGATCGAGACGGTGTTCAGCCGCCCAGGCATCGGCCGCCTCGTCGTCGCGGCGATCCTGCAGAAGGACTATCCGCTCGTCCAGGGCTGCATCGTCTTTCTCGCGACGGTCTATCTCCTCGTCAACCTGCTGGTGGATATCGCCTACGCCTGGCTCGATCCGCGCATCCGGTACGGAGGTTGAGCATGCGATGGGAACACGTCTCGCCTGCCGCCCGCGGACTGAGTCTGGCCGACGAGCAGCCGGTCCGGGCGCCCGTGCGGTTCCAGTGGCTGCGGATCTTCCTGCGCAACAAGGGAGCGGTCGCTCGGCGCGTTTCTCCTGCTGTTCTGGATCGTCGTCGCGATCCTTGGGCCGCGCATCGCGCCCTACGATCCGGTCGAAATGCTGTCCCGCCCGCGTCGCCCGCCGTCGGCGGATTTCTGGCTCGGCACCGATCTGCTCGGCCGCGACGTCTTCAGCCGCATTCTCGTCGGGGCGCAGATCTCGCTGCAGCTCGGCCTGATCAGCGTCGTTCTCGGCGGCGTGCCCGGGCATCGTCGATCGGCCTCGTCGCCGGCTATGCGGGCGGGCGGATCGATACCGCTGCTCTCGCGCTTCATCGATGCGCTGCTGGCGCTTCCGAGCATTCTGCTCGCGCTCGTGGTCATCGCGGCGCTCGGTCCGAGCATCCGCAACGTGATGATCTCCGTCGGGATCGCGACGATGCCGCTCTATGCGCGGCTCGTGCGCAGCTCGCGTGCTGACCGATCAAGGAACTGCCCTATGTCGAGGCGGCGCGCGTCGTCGGCAATCCGACTTGGCGGATCATGATCTTCCATGTGCTCGTCAATGCCTATGCGCCCGTGCTGGTGCTCAGCACGCTCCAGGTCGGCAACGCCATCCTGATCGGCTCCGGCCTGAGCTTCCTCGGCCTCGGCGCGCAGCCGCCGACGCCCGAATGGGGCCTGATGTCGGCGGAGGGCCGCGACGTGCTCAACCGCGCATGGTGGATCTCGACCTTCCCGGGCCTCGCGATCCTGAGCGTGGTGGTGGCCTGCAACCTCGTCGGCGACGGACTGCGGTCCGCGCTCGACCCGCGCATGCGGATGGAGAAGTGAAGCCGTGACACGAGCGAAGCAAAGGACCCTTTCGTCGGCATCCAGATCAGCCCGATCAGCTTCATCGATGAGGGCGTCGACGAGGTGCTCGACACGCTTGCAGGAGCGCGTCGGCATCAACGCGCTGCTCATCGGCACGATCTCCTGGCTCGGCCTGAAGGTCGGACGCCGGATCAGCCATGCGCTCGAGGGGTGGCCGGACCACGGCGTGCCGGCTCCCTACTCGATGGAGGGCGGCTCCTACATCAAGGTGCGGCCCGGAATACTACTCGCAACACCTTCATCCGGGATTTCGCCTCCGCGCGATCCCGAGATGGGCGGGCGCGACATCTTGGAGCTCGTGATCCCGAAGGCGAAGGCGCGCGGGCATGAAGGTCATCCCCGAGTTCATGGAGCCGCTTGTTCAAGTATGCCGGCCACGGCTCCGCGGCGGCCGTCAAGATCCCGAACATGCCGCAATGCCTGGAGATCGATCGTCCTCGGCCGCTATGCGGGCGAGCCGTGCACATCCAACCCGGATTACCGGCGCTGGTGGCACGGCATCATCGAGGAGCATGTTCGCAACTACGACATCGACGGCATCATGTGGTGCAACGAGCGCAACTCGCCCGCTCGACCGCATGATGCAGGGTCAGGCGCCCGGCTGCTTCTGTCCGCATTGCCGCCGCGAGGCGCCGGAGCGCGGCATCGACGTCGAGCGCGTGACGCATCGCTTTCACGGAGGTCTGGGACTTCTTCAAGCGCGCCAAGGCGCGGCGAGACCTTCGTCGACGGCGCCTTCATCGAGTTCCTGCGCGTTCTCCTGCGCAACCCGGAGGTGCTGCTCTGGGAGCGCATGTGGCTCGAGCGCTACAAGGATCTCGACAGGGAGCTCTACGGCATCGTCAAGTGGTGCAATCCGGCGCTGTCCTTCGGCCTGAACGTCTGGAACCGCAACCACTTCAACCCGATCCGCAAGGCGCAGTGGTCGTGGGAGGAGCAGACCGACTACGCGGACTGGGTCAAGCCGATCACCTACCAGCACCAGGCCGGCGAGGTCTTCGACAAGGAGATGGGCTTCTTCGGCGAGATCGATCCTGCGCGACTACACCAAGCAGGAGTTCGTGCCCGCGATGTACAAGCATGCTCGGCCTCGAACGAGGCGCCGATCGACGAGGTCATCCAGACGGGGATGGACCCCGACACCTACGTCTATGGCCAATGCGCGGATGCGGTGCGCGGCTGCAAGGGCAAGGCCGCGGTCTACATGGGCATCGGCGTCGATGCGCCGCGCGTGCGCGGGCGACCAGGCGGTCTGCACGCCGGACATCGTCTATCGCAGCGTCCTCGCCACCTATCGGGCGGGCGGCGAGGGGATCGTCTACTCGCCGAACTACGCCGGCATGAACCTCTCGAACCTCGACGGCGGCGCCCGGGCGCTGGAGGAACTCGGCCTCAAGGCGCCGCGGTCCGGCGGTCGCCGCCCAGTGATCCCGTTCTCAACAACCGTCGACGAGCGAGCTCCATGCCCGAGCAGGCTCCCTGGCGCTTCCAGAAGATCATCCGGCCGATGTTCGAGTACGAACCGGGCCACCACCTCCTGCGCGGCCGCGTGCTCACCTGCGTCGGCGACGAGGTGATCGAGGACGGCATCGTCGAGATCGAGGGCTCGACCATCAAGGCGGTCGGACCTGCCATCGAGTTCGGCAGCGCGCGCCGCGGACGCGATCGACACCGGCGGAACGATCCTGCCCGGCCTGATCCAAAGCCACGGCCACCTCGCCTGGGACGGCATTCACGATCTCGCCGCGCAGTCGATGAACGACCCGCCCGAGATCAGCGCCTACAAGTGCGCCGGCAACATGCTGATCAACCTGCGCGCGGGCGTCACGACCTTCCGCGACCTCGGCATGAACAAGACCAATCTTTTCGCCAAGCAGGCCGTCGCGCAGGGCATCTTTCCCGGACCCCGGCTCCTCGTCTGCGGCGAGGCGATCATCCAGACCGGCGGCCACACCTACTGGTGCTGCCGCGAGGCGAGCGGCGCCGGACGAGATGCGCCGCGCCGTCCGCGAGCAGGTGCGCGGCGGCGCCGACCTCATCAAGATCATGGCCTGCCACGACACGCTGGAATTCACCGACGAGGAGCTCGCGGCCGTCGTCGACGAGACCCATCGCAACGGCCTGACCATCACCGCCCACGCCACCTTCGACGCCTGCATCCGCCGGTGCGTCCGGTTCGGCGATCGACGTGATCGAGCATGGCGGCAGCATGAGCCCGGAGACGATCGCGCTGCTGGTCGAGACGCAAGGTCCCGATCGTCACGACCTTCGCGCCGGTCGTGGTGCAGAGCCAGCCCGAGATCGCGCGCAAGTACAACATCCCCGAATGGAAGATCGAGGAACGCAAGCGGCAGGTCGTCCGACAAGCGCCGCTACCAGGGCCTGGTCGATGCCGCCAAGGCCGGCGTCGATCATCGCATTCGGGACCGATTGCGGCAGCCCGGCGGTGGCCCACAACGTGATCGCGCCCGAGCTCGCCTTCATGGTGAAGGTCGGCGTCAAGAGGGATGCCTACGATGCCATCCGCAGCGCGACCGTCGTCGCCGCGCAGGTGAACAAGCTCGACAAAGAGATCGGCACGCTGGAGGCCGGCAAGCTCGCCGACGTGATCGTCGTCGCCGGCAATCCGCTGGAGGAAATCGACGCGATCGAGTCCGTCCGAATGACCTTCCTCGAAGGAAAGAGAATGGTGTGAGCATGGATGCCACAGCTCCCAAGACTGATGCGATCGCTCGCCGAGCGCGTGCCCGACGAAGGACACGCTCTACCGCACCAAGCTGATCGAGCAGGCTGCGAAGCTCCACGACGTCATCGCCATGGGCCTCGGCGACCCGGATCTTCCGACGCCGCCCCATATCGTCGAGGCGGCGCAGCGACGCCATCGCCCGCGGCGAAACGCACTACACGCATCCCGCCGGGATGCCGAAGCTGCGCGAGGCCATCGCGGATCTCCTGCGGCAGCGAATACGGCCTCGACTACAGCGCCGACGAGACCATGGTCACGGCGGGCACGCAGGAAGCCGTCATGCTCCTCATGCTCGCGCTCGTCGAACCCGGGCGACGAGGTGCTTGCTCCCGTCGCCGCGCTTCACCTCCTACGACACGGCCGTCGAACTCTGCGGCGGGACGGTCGTGTCCGTGCCGACCTACCAGAAGGACAAGTTCGCGCTGATGCCGGCCGAGATCGAGGCGCGCATCACGCCTCGCACCAAGGTGCTGGTGCTGATCACGCCCCAACAATCCGACCGGCGCCGTCACGCCGCCCGCCGCGATCCGCGAGATCGCGGAGATTGCCAAGCGCCACGACATCATCGTCGATTTCGGACGAGATCTATGCCAAGCTCCTGTTCGACGGCGCC
Source organism: uncultured Alphaproteobacteria bacterium (assembly GCA_963800985.1). Lineage (GTDB taxonomy): Bacteria > Pseudomonadota > Alphaproteobacteria > Rhizobiales > Beijerinckiaceae > Microvirga. Next base: position 37,808 of record CAWDDI010000036.1, read on the forward strand.
GAGCACCTCTCGATCGGCACGCTGCCGGGCATGCGCGAGCGCACCATCACGCATGAACGGCTTCTCGAAGTCCCACGCGATGACCGGCTGGCGCATCGGCTACTCGCCGCTCCGCAAGCCTTCATCCAGCGCATGGTCGAGCCGCGCCACACGCTCAGCATCAACGCGTCGACGCCCATCGCAATGGGCGGCCCTCGCGGCCGCGACCGGGTCCGCAGAGCGTCGTCAAGGACATGCTCGAGATCTATGCCTCGCGTCGCGCGGTGCTCCTGGACGGTCTCGACGAGATCGGCTTCACCTATGGCGAGCCGGCGGGGGCCTTCTACGTCTACATCGAACATCGAGGCGAGCGGCCTGCCGGCGACCGAATTCTGCGGCGAGCTGCTCGCGCGAAGCGCGCGTCCTCGTCTCAGCCGGGCATCCTGTTCGCGGATCCTGATGACCGCTATGTGCGCATGAGCCTGCTGCAGCCCAAGGAGCGCATTCAGGAAGCGCTCGGGCGCATCAAGGAGGCGCGCGGCCGCCTGTTCAGGGCCTGAGCATGAGCGCTGCGCATCCTCCAGGTCGGTCTCGGCAATCGCGGGACGCATGTGGGGCCGCATCATCGCGCGACACCCCTCCGAGGTCACCTGCGCGCGGATGGTCGATCCGGATCCGGCTCGAATCGACGCGTTTACGGCTGCGTTCGGCGCCGTGCCGGCGTTCGCCGACCTCGACACCGCTCTTCGTTCGGTCGAGGCCGATGCGGTACTCCTCGTGACCCCGCCCGAAGGGCATCTCGATCAGGCCGAGGCTCGTCTTCGCCGCGGGCCTCCCGCTGCTCGCCGAGAAGCCGCTCGCGCTCGACCTCGGCGAAGCCCGCGCGATCGTTGCGCTCGCCGAAGCCGCGGGCTGTCCGCTGACGCGTCGGCCTCAATTTCCGCTATCTGCCCGTGAGCCGAGACGATCCGGCGCCTCGTCGCGGAGGGAACGCTCGGGCGCGCCCGGCTACGGCACGTTCACGTATCATCGCAACCGGGACTGGTGGCGCCCCGGGATGAACAAATATCCGCTGACCATGCGCCACCCGATGATGCTCGAGCAGAGCATCCATCACCTCGATCTCATCCGCTACTGCTACGGGCGGGAGGTCGAGGCCGTCGCGTGCCGAACCTGGAATCCGCCCTGGAGCGTCTATGCCCACGACGCCAACGTCTCCTGCCTGCTGACGCTCGAAGGCGGGCTGGAGGTCAATTACTTCGGGACCTGGACGGGCGGTTGGAACGAGCTGAAGTTCGAGTGGCGCACGGATTGCGAAGCGCGGCGTGATCGTCCAGCGGGAGCTGTTCTCCGACCTCGCGACGGCGCGCACGGAGGACAAGGCGCTGACCCCGGTGCCGCTTGCCGGATTGCGTGCCCTTCCTCGACGACACGCGGGCGCTGCTCGACGCATTTCGCGGCAGCTCTGCGAGGCGATGGCGAGTGTGCCCTGCACGGGCGCGGGACCACCTGCAAGTCGCTCGCCCTCTGCTTCGCGGCCATCGAAGTCGAACGAGACCGGACGCCGTGTCGAGCTCGACGATTTCGACCGAGCGGCACGGGCTGAGGGAGCGCGTGCATGAGGATCCTCGTGACCGGCGCATGCGGGTTCGTCGGCACGCATCTCGTCCGCGGGCTGCTCGAAGCGGTCCCGAACGCGCGGTCGTGGCGGCCGACCGCGACGGCGCCGAGCGCTCGTCGGCGCCGCATATTGGGCACCGTTCGCCAACCGGATCGAGGCGCGTCGCTCTCGACGTTACAGATCGAGCCGCGGTCGCACGCGTGTATGAGGGCGACGAGCCGCCACGCATGTCGTCCACGCGGCGGCGCTGACGCCGACGCCCGAGGAGGAGGACGACTGCCCGGATGCGATCGTCGACGTCAATGTCGGAGGCACGATGGCGGTGCTCGATGCCGCGACCCGAACGCCCGGGCTCCGACGCGTCGATCCTGGTCTCGAGCGGCGCGGTATTACGGCCGGGACCAGGGCCTGCGGCGGTCCCCTCGACGAGGACGTCGCCGCCGGTTCCCGACATGCTCTACGGCATCACCAAGCTGGCCGCCGAGGGGATCGCCTCGCGGCTCGGCGAGCTGCGCGGCGTCTCGGTCCTGACGGTCCGGCTCGCCTCGGTGTATGGAGCCATGGAGCGGCGCGACCGACACGCGCCACCGCACGAGCCTCATCCATCGCCTCGCGATGCTCGAATGGACCGATCACCGTCTCGAGGCGAGGACATCGTCGCGGGATTGGGTGCATGCCGACGACGTAGCGACCGCGGTCGCGCGTCGCTCCTGACGCGACGAGCGCTCGCGACTGCGGACTTTTCCATGTCGGCGGAGGCGAGCCGGTGGGCTGGCGGACGGATCGTCGAAGTCTTTCAGGGTGCCGGGTTGGCCCATTGCCTTCGCCGAGGACGCCGCCTGCGCCGACATCGTGGTGGGGCCGGAGGATGCGCGGCCGGTTTTGTCCATCGCGCGCATCGTCGCGGCGACCGGTTTTCGTCCGCGCTCCATCGAGGAGGGCATTGCTACGCCTGATCGAACAGGTCGAAGGTCAGCCCATGAGCCCGATCCTCGAGGTGTCGAACCTCAATGTGCTTTTCGGCAGCGAGCGAGGATGGCGTGCGGGCCGTGGACGACGTGTCCTTCACGCTCGAGCGCGGAGAGACCCTGGGGATCGTCGGCGAGTCGGGGTCGGGAAAGTCCGTCACCGGGCTGGCTCTGATGCGCCTCGATCTCAAGGCCGGGGCGGGTTGTCGGCGGCTCCATCCTGTTCGACGGACTGGACTCCTTGCGCATGAGCGAGAAGCAGATCCGACGACGTGCGCGGCCGCGAGATCTCGATGATCTTCCAGGACCCGATGACCTCGCTCAACCCGGTCCTCACGATCGGGCGGCAGATCACCGAGATCCTCGAAGATCCAGGCTGGAATGACGCCGACCGCAGGCGCGCGTGCGGGCAGTCGAGCTCCTCGCGCTGGTCGGCATTCCGTCGCCCGAGCGGCGGCTTGGCGACTATCCCCATCATTTTTCGGGCGGCATGCGCCAGCGGGTGATGATCGCCATCGCGGTGGCCTGCCGTCCGAAGCTTCTCATCGCGGACGAACCGACGACGGCACTCGACGTGACGATCCAGGCGCAGATCCTCGAAATACTGAAGAACCTGCAGCAGGAATTCGGGATGGCGCTCATCCTCATCACGCACGATCTCGGCGTCGTGGCGGGGATGGCGGATCGGATCGCCGTGATGTATGGCGGACGCATCGTGGAGGAGGGGCCGATCGATCCCGTGTTCGAGGATCCGCACATGCCCTACACGGTTGGGCTCCTGCGCTCGACGCCTCGTCTCGATCGACCCGACGAGCCGCGCCTGCGGCCGATCCGGGGAGCGCCGGCGGAACCAGTCGGCGAGGCCACGTTCTGCCGGTTCGCGCCGCGCTGCGATCTCGCGCAACCGATCTGCACGGCGCGAGGTGCCGCCCCTGCGGCCGGTCGGGTCTGCCGGGCAGCGCGCAGCCTGCCATTTCGCCGAGGATGTGCCCGGCCTCGCTGCGGGTCCATCGCGGGGCTGAAGTCTTGATGCTGCAAGCCCGCGATCGCTCCGCTTGCCTCGATCAGGGACTTGAAGATCCACTTTCCCGTGCGCAGCCGCTTTCTCTTCGGCAAGTCTCGCCGGCGTCGTGAAGGCCGTCGATGGCGTGAGCTTCGACATTCGCCGCGGCGAGACGCTGGGCCTCGTGGGAGAAAGCGGCTGCGGCAAGACGACCATCGGACGCGCGATCCTGCAGCTCAACCGGATCACCGAGGGCACGATCGTCTTCGACGGCCAGAGATCTCGCGGCACGCTCCGCCGAGGAGATACGTGGGCTGCGCCGCCGCGATTCAGCTCATCTTCCAGGATCCCTATGCCAGCCTCAATCCGCGCATGAGCGTCGGCCGCGCGATTGCCGAGCCGATCCGCCTCCACGGCCTGCGCCGGGGCGAGCCGGCCGTTCAGGAGCGGGTCCGCGAACTGCTCTCGCTTGTCGGGCTCGCGCCGTCACTATGCGTCGCGCTATCCGCACGAGTTTTCCGGAGGGCAGCGGCAGCGGATCGGGATCGCCCGCGCGCTCGCCTGCGAGCCGGAACTGATCGTCTGCGACGAGCCGGTCTCCGCGCTCGACGTTTCGATTCAGGCGCAGGTCGTCAACCTGCTTCAGGATCTGCAGCGAGCAGCTAGGGCTGACCTATCTCTTCATCGCCCACGGCCTGAGCGTGATCCAGCACATCTCGGACCGCGTCGCAGTGATGTATCTCGGGCCGCATCGCGGAGATCGGAGACCGGCGCGCCGTCTACGGCAATCCGCGCCATCCCTACACGCGATCGCTGCTGAGTGCCGTACCGATCCCCGACCCGAAGGTCGAGCGGCGCCAGGCGTCGCATCGTCCTCCAAGGGGAAATGCCGAGCCCTCTCGATCCGCCCAAAGGATGCCGCTTCGTGACGCGATGCCCGATCGCAATCGACCGCTGTGGGCGCGAGGAGCCGCCTCTGACGCCAAGCCCAAGCGGCGACGTCAATGGCTGCATGCTGGCGAAGCGCCGAGATCGACGAACTGCTGCCCCGGTTCAGACACGCCTGAGCTGGCGCCCAGGCTCACCGCTATGGGGCGCGGCGGGGGGATGGCCGTCGGAAGCTCGCCCGGGTCTGCCGTTAGCGCGCGCCTGCCTTGCCGCCGGCCAGGAAACGCCCGGTTCCCGGCGGAACTGTGATCTCTCCGTTCTCGAAGACCGGCGCGCCCTCCGACGATCGTCATCTCAATCGCACCCTGGAAGCGTCGTCCGGCGTAGAGACCCGCTACTTGGCGCGCAGCGGTGAAGAGTTTGGCAGGCTCGACGATCGTGGCTCGTTCGAGGTCCACCACGACAAGGTCCGCGTCGCTTCCTTCTCGAATGGTTCCTTTACGCGGATGCACGTCGAAGCGGCGGGCCCCGTTCACCGTCACGAGGTCGACGGCATTCTTCAACGGGAGGCGGCCCGACGCCACGGCGTCCAGCATGAAAGGGAGCAGGAACTCGACGCCGGGCGAGCCAGGGGGCGCCGCCAGCATGTCATCGCCGGCCGCGTCCTTCTCGCGCTTCGAGAATGGAGCATGGTCGGTGGTCACGATCGTGATCGTACCGTCGGCGATGCCGCCCCAGAGCGCGTCCCTATCGTCGGCGGTCCGGATCGGAGGGTTGATCTTGGCGTCGGAACCGACGCGCGCGACGTCGTCGTTGGTGAAGAGCAGGTAGTGCGGGCAGGTCTCGGCGCTCACGTCGGTGCCGATCGCCTGGAAGGCTCGAATAACGTCCACGGCCGCGCGGCAAGTCACGTGTGCGATGTGCATCCTTGTGCCAGTCTGCCGGGCCATGGTGAGGATTTTCGCGATCGCAACCGCCTCGACGATGTCGGGCCGAGACATGAGGTGTGCATCCGCGTCGCGGCGTCCGGTCGCGCGTGCCCGAGCCATGAACTGCGCCATGAGGGGCTCGCTCTCTGCGTGAACGACAAGGAGGCGGCCGGTTTCGGCGACCCGGCGCAGGGTTTCGTATTGCGGCATCTCGTCCGGAAGGGAGAGGCCGGCGAACTCGTCGTCGCGGTTGGGCGGCGGTGCGGTCGTAAAGATCTTGAACGCAACCGCGCCTGCATCCACCATTGCGCGAACGTCGGCCGAATCGGAGGCGCCGGGCGCGCCGTAGAGCGCGAAGTCCACCACTGCCTCCGTGGCGAAATGCCGGCGCCGGGACTCGAGCACCGCGGCGCTGTTGCAGCACGGTTTACTGATCGGCATCTCGAAGATCGTGGTGACGCCTCCGGCAGCGGCCGCCCGCGTTTCCGTGAGAACCGTGCCCCGCTCGGGGTAGGACGGGGCACGGACGTGAAAGTGCACGTCGATCACGCCGGGCAGCAGATACTTGCCCGTGATGTCGATCCGGCGATTTGCCGTCACGATAACGCCGGGCTCGAGAATGCCGGTGATCCTGCCGCCGCGGATCGCGATGTCCTTACGGTCCAGCCCGTTTTCAAGAAGAACGTGCCCGCCGGCAAGGAGCAGGTCGTAATCGCAATTCATCGTTCCCGATCCCACTTATGCCGCCCCTGCTCGGCGCAGCCGGTCGAACGCGGTGGCCATCCGTTCGGCGGCCTGCGTGAGCGTTTCCGTGGGCTGAAGCGTGGTGATGCGCAGATGGTTGCTCCAGTTCTGTCCGAAGGCGGTGCCCGGGAAGATGAGAACGTGGGCCTCCTTCAAAAGCAGATAGCAGAGCTCGAGCGCACGCATCCCGGTGCTCGACGCATCGGCCCAGAAGAAAAATCCACCTCGGGGCTCGCCGAAGTTCAAGCCCATCTCGTTAAGCGCACCGCCCAGGATACCCCGGCGTTCCGCGTAGATGCGCCGGAAGTCCTTCACGCAGGAATCGTCGGCCTCGGCCGCAGCGAGTGCTGCGATCTGGCTCAGCGTGGCGACAGGGCCCGTGGTGTGGTTCTTGATAGCGGTCATGGCTTCGATCATGTGCTCTGGCGCGACAACGTATCCCACACGCCAGCCCGTCATGGCGTAAGCCTTCGAGAAACCGGACAGCGTGATCACGCGGTCTCGCATTTGCTCGAGAGATGCCATGCTCACGTGGAAGTAGGGCTCCCACACGAACTTGCCGTAGATCTCGTCGGAGATGATCGTGACGTTGTGCCGCTTGGCGAGCTCCGCGAGCGCGGCGGCGGTGTCGGGTCGCACGACTCCACCGGTCGGGTTCGACGGAGTTACGAGAAGGAGAGCCTTGGTGCGCGGCGAGATGCGATGCTCGACCTCCGCGGGACGTACGTCGAAACCGTCTTCCGCAAAGGTCGGAACGCTCACCGCGACGGCCCCGGTGTGGGCGATGGCCTGATCGTACGAGGAATAGCGCGGATCCGGCACCAGGACCTCGTCTCCCGGGTTGAGGAGGGCGCTCATGACGAGGAACAGCCCTTCCTGACCGCCGGTCGTGACAAGTACGTTAGCGGCGGACGCCGCGATCCCGTGATCGCGCAGGGCGTTTTCGGCGATCGCTCGCCGCAGCTCGGGCAAGCCCGCGACCGGCGCGAGCGGGAGAGGGGAAGAGGTGGCCCTTCGCGCTCTCTGGACGATGAAATCCGGCGTTGGAAGGTCGGGGTCGCCGCGTCCCAAGGCGATCGCATCGGGGATCTCCTTCGCGAGATCCATGAAGGCGTACCGAAGCTTAGCCCCGTCGAGCGCCTGGATTTCCGTGAAGGTGCTCATAAGTCCTCCACGACGGCCAATGCCGCCCACTGAGAAAGATTCGTGCTGCAGATCGTCAGCGCCTGCTTGAAATCGCGAAGCCCTGCCGCCTGCCCGGCAGGCGCCGCAAGATACCCTAGTCGAGCGCCCGTCAGACCATGATCGCGGTCGAGGGAACCGATGGTAACGACGCGGCTCTCGAATTCCGCGATTCGCGCGGGATGAAAACTTTCCGCCCTCCTATCGACCTCGTAGACCACGATGCACCGAGACGAGGCGCGCGCGAGCCACTCTCGAACTGTGAGCGGCGTCGCGCCGGCGGCGGCGAATAACAGATCCGCCTCTTCCAATGAATGCGTCAACCGCCCATCGCGGACGACGACGGCGCCGGCAATTCGATCCCGATCAAGGGGCGCGGCGACAAGGCCGCCGCTTTCGAGGAGCTGCTGGATGGTTACGAACCGAGCCTCGGTGACACCGCACGTCAAGGTTATCTGTCCAGCTTCGTACGACAGCCCGAACCGCCTGTTCAGGAGCCCGGCGACCTTCTCGCGCAGAGGAAGGATGCCTGGCCGATCGGTGTAATGCGTCTCGCCCCTGGAGAGCGCATCCTGAACGGCATCCACGGCCGCGAGAGCCATGGTGGAATCCCTTGACGGCGATAGCGATGGCGGTGGATCGAGCGCGAGGAGCCTCGCGGCCCGATCGGAAATCGTCATGGTCATGGGTCCGGCTCCGGGTGGTGGGAGCGGTCGGCCGGCAGCAGTCTCAGGTGCGTCGCGAACCGCCTAGTGAATTGTTGTCGGAGGGTTCGAAACGTCCTTCCTTCCGGCACGGCGACCTTCCCGTGCTCGAATCATTCGCCGATCGAAACGGCCTCCGGCAGGCGGTAGATTTCCGTGTCGCTGTCGCGATCCCGGCGTGGCCAGATCACTGCGAAATGTCCAAGACCATCGAGCACGGTCGCTCCCGCGTGCCAAACTCCGGGCGCGAAGGCGACGCCGGTGTCGCCGTCCACGATCCATGCCTGCAGCTCATTCAGGTCGGGTCGGCCATCGGGCAGGCTACCGGCGACGCAGACGAGATAGCGAGACACGTCGAGCGGCAGAAAGGTTTGCCAGCTCTCGGGATGCCGTTCGAGCGATCTGATTTGGAGGGGTGACGAGCTGGGCTCGACCCGGTTAACGTGAAGCCGCGGTGCGAGGTCGGCAACAGTAGTTTCGAACACGCGCGAGAAATCGTATCGGGAAGCGCTCGTCCCGGGATGTTTGATCACGAGCCCATACCGCGCGAACGGAGCCCAGTCGATCGAGACCCGGATGGTGCGGCCGCCACTGGGAGAGCCCACGTCTTTCGGCGTGCGTGCGTCGCCTACATCGGGTTCGGGTTTGCGGTCGAGCATCGGATTTCCGGGAGGGAGTAGCGCTCGGTCTGCCGGAACGTATGAGGGTCTGTATAGCTGACTGAAGATTGTCTAACAATCATAAAATTCCAAGAGCTCCCTCTTGTCCCGGCTGCCGTGTGACCTGCCTGCGTTACGGCATACCGGCGAGAAGGCTCGCAAAACCTCAGGAGGCGGTCTGTCGACGCCGACTGCGCTCGATCAGGAGCATATGGTCTTCGAGGGCATCGTGAAGCACTTCGAATGATCCGGGCTTGGTGACCTGGCCCTCGATGAAGGCAAGCAAGTCCTTGTGCTGACTCGCCACGGCGGCCAGGTTCTTGTCGCGATAGCGCTCGAAATTGAAGATGATGAGAACGTGTCGGGCGATAGCTTCCCACAGCGCCGAGGTCAGAGAATTCCGCGAAGCGCGGGAGATCGCGCGGTGGAATTCGAGGTCGGCGACGAGAGATGCTCTCACGTCGCCGATTTTCGCGGCACGATTCATCATTTCGATGGGAACCTGCAGCGCGCCGATGTTCTCGACGCCCGAGCGCCAGTTCGCAATGGCGTCGCGCAGCAGGAACGTCTCGAGCGCCAAACGGACTTCGAGGACCTGCTGGGTGGTCTTGGGGCCGAAATCCGCGACGCGGTATCCCTTGTGGCTGCCGCCGGTCAGGATGCCCTGCGCGTGGAGCACCTTCAGCGCTTCGCGGATCGGCACCCGGCTGACTCCAAGGCGCTCGGCAAGCGTTGTCTCGACGACGCGCTCGCCCGGCACGAGATGCCGCGTAGAGATGGCTTCGGCGATGGAATTCGCGATGGAATCCGTCAGGAGCAGCCGCTTGGGCTGCGGGAAGGCTCCTCTGTCGAACGAGGCAGGATTATTCATGACCACCGTTGACCTCCCTCTTTTCCGCCGTCGATCTGATCGGTCCTGTCGGATGCACAGCGGCGGCAGGCCTGTCCTGCGAAGGAGTCGAGGCGCCTTCGCGGCAGCCGCCTATCGGCAGAAACGATCGCCGCTACAGGCGTCCTGTGCAGATGAATCCCTCCGAAAACGTAAAAGCCACGTCTCGCCGCAGTCCGTTTCTGGACTGTGGTGCAAGCCCTTGCCCGCACCGAACTCGTCCCGCTTCCGCGCTCGCGGCTCTCTGCCGGGACGGGTGCCTGTTCACTGCGGAAGGCTGACCCAGCGGCGCTCCACTCCAGACTGAAGCACGGAGTCGAGCACGATCTGATTGCGCCAGCCGTCGTAGAACGTCGCGCCTTCCTTGGGCTGCCGTCGCTCGGTGATGGCGCCTGCGAGCTCGCGCATGACGCCGACCACCGAGACGTTCCAGATACCTTTGTTCACGCCGGGAAGGGATGCATTTGGATCGGCTTCGCTCACGTCCTGAAACGGTTCCCCGGCCTTCGCGACCATCAGCTTTTCATCGCTGTTGTTGAGCAGGATCGATCCCTCGCTGCCGTAGATCTGGGTGACGTTGTCCATGGCGTGGCGCGCGACGCCGCTGATGAACGCCGTGACGACCGCGCCGGAGCGCATCTCGAGCGTGAAATGCGTGGTGTCGTCGGCGGTGGCGATCCACGGCTCTCCGGTTGCCTTGTCGACGCGCTTCGGGACCATGGTCAGGGCCTGCCCGACGACGGCGGCCGGTTCGCCGAGCCACCATCGGATGAGGTCGATCTGGTGCGAGCCGTTGGCCCCGAGCCGTCCCGCCGCCCTGGTCCTTCATCGACCACCAGTCACCCTTCGGCCGCGTATTCGGCGTCGCCCAACCCGGGCCGATATTGGTGACGTGAGCGTGGCGTACCTCGCCGATAAAACCGCTTTCGATCAGGCGCTTGATCTTTTTTCGGTTCGGATTGAACCGAAGCTCGTGGTCGATCATGTGAATCCGGCCAAGTGCGACGGCCCGGTCGAGCATCGCCTTCGCCTCATGCGAGTCCATAGCGGTCGGCTTCTCGCAAAGAACGTGGGCGCCAGCTTCGAGAGCGGCCAAGGTCATCGGAGCATGCGTGACGGTCGGCGTCGCGATGCAGGCGAGATCGAGGCGGTGCTCGCGAAGCATGAGCTCCCAGTCGTCGTAGGCGTGCGCGATGCCGAACGCCTCGGCGGCAGCTTTTGCGCTGCTCATCCGCGCGCTGGCGAGCGCGACGACGTCCGCGCCCGGCGTATGCCTTAGGGCAGGCAAATAGGCAGCCTTGGCGAAGCTTGCGCCGATGATGCCAACTCTCATGGCTCAGAGGCCTTCGATCCGCGGGGTAGATGCGATGGACGATCTGCATGCAACAGACGCCACCAAAGGCTCCGCAACGGTCGGCATGTCGATCGCGACCAGGAGGGTCGAAGGAAAGACAGGTCAAAGGCAATCGGGAGGACAAAGGCGCCCATGTAAGATGATCCAGCTCCGAAATCGAAGCTTTTGCGAACCGCGATGCGGTTCCATCCGACGGGTCCGCCCTTCGCCGCTTTTTCGGAATCGACCGGCACGCAACCGAGGTCTTGCGCCGGCGCCTGCCTGTATGATTATTATACAATACAGGTCGCGCGGACCACTCTGTCAAGTCACTAATCGCGCGCTCCAGGAGGCGGCGCAGCGGGCCTCCGAACCGACCGTTGGAGGATTTCATCCGACGGTTCACAGCGGTGCAAGTCTCCGGCTCGACGGCGGTGAGACTCGGTCCTCTGGAGGCCTAGCGGTCGGAGCTGAACGGAAGCGGAATACACTCGCCGCAATTACGGAACCACGCGACATGCTTTGCGCCGGAAAGGAATGTGATGTCTGAGGATGCGGGGATCGCGGCTTCCAGTCCGGAACCCTCGCCGCTTCTCTCGGTGCGCGGCTTGAGCGTGAGCTTCGGCGAATCAGGGCGTGCCGTGAGCGAATTAAGCTTTGATGTCAGATCCGGCCGCACGCTCGCAGTCGTCGGTGAATCGGGCTCAGGGAAGTCGGTCACGGCGCTGGCGATCATGAGACTGACCGACTACACAGGAGGGCAGATCGTTTCGGGTCAGGTTCTTTTCCGACCCTCGGCTGGAACAGAGATCGATTTGCTCGGGGCGCGCGAGGAACAGTTGCGGCGGATCCGCGGCAAAGACATCGCGATGATCTTCCAGGAGCCCATGACCTCGCTGAACCCGGTCTTCACGATCGGCGATCAGATCGCCGAGACCCTGATCCTTCACGAAAATCTGAGCGGACGCGGTGCTCTCCTCAAAGCGAAGGAGCTCCTGCGCAAGGTGCGCTTGCCGGACGCTGACAGGCTTCTCGACCGCTACCCGCATCAGCTGTCAGGCGGCATGCGCCAGCGAGTCATGATCGCCATGGCGCTCGCCTGCAACCCGAAGCTTCTCCTTGCGGACGAGCCGACGACGGCCCTTGACGTCACGATCCAGGCCCAGATCCTCGACATCATCCGCGACCTTCAGCAGGAAACGGGAACCGCTGTCATCTTCATCACACACGACATGGGCGTTGTGGCCGAGATGGCCGACGATGTGGTCGTGATGTGGCAGGGCGAGAAGGTCGAGCAGGGCACCGTGGGAAACATCTTCGCCGCCCCGCAACACCCTTATACGAAAGCCTTGCTCTCGGCCGTCCCGAGGCTGGGCAGCATGAAGGGCAAGCCCCTCCCTCAACGTACGCGATTCCTGGTGATCGAAGGCGGCGAGCCGAAATTCCTCGGCGAAGACAGCGTCCAGGACACGGCCGACTACGCAGTTCCCATTCTCGAAGTCGAAAAGCTGACCGCCCGCTTCGACGTGGGTAAAAGCTGGTTCGGCCGCGTCACTCATCGGGTCCATGCGGTCGAAGAAGTGAGCTTCGTGATATATCCCGGGGAAACGCTCGCCCTGGTGGGCGAGTCGGGCAGCGGCAAATCCACCATCGGACGCACTTTGCAGCAGCTCACCGAGCCAACGGCCGGCAGCGTCCGTTTCCAAGGCCGCGACATGGCAGCGATGGGGGCGGCAGAACGGCGCCGGCTTCGCCAGGAGATCCAGTACATTTTCCAGGATCCGTTCGCCTCCCTTGATCCCCGGCAGACGGTTGGCTACAGCATCGCGGAACCCATCATCGTCCACCGCCTCATCAAAACTCGCAGAGGGGTCGAGAGCCGGGTCAAGGATCTTCTCGAGCAGGTCGGACTTAGGCCGCAGCACGCGAAGCGTTATCCGCACGAGTTTTCGGGTGGGCAGCGACAGCGCATCTGTATCGCCCGGGCGCTAGCGAGCAACCCCAAGTTGATCATAGCAGACGAGTCGGTCTCGTCACTTGACGTCTCGATCCAGGCACAAATCATCAGCTTGCTGATGGAACTTCAGAGTAAGCGGCGTCTCTCGTATTTGTTCATTACCCACGACATTGCCGTGGTAGAAAAGATCAGTCACCGCGTCGCCGTTATGTACCTTGGACAGATCGTCGAACTCGGATCGCGTCAAGCGGTGTTCGAGAATCCTCTCCACTCTTACACTCGCAAACTGCTCTCGGCCGTTCCAGTCGCCGACCCGGATCGCAAGCGCGCGCGGATGCGCGTGGAGGGCGAAATTCCGAGCCCAGTGAGAGCCCGTCGGGAGCGAACCAGAAATTCATCGGCTGGAAAAGGTTGCGGCGGACCACTGGGTCGCTTGTGAAGACGTCTAGATCGCGATGTCTTGCAAGAGTTCGATTTCGGCTTGCTCAACTCGTGGCATCGAATCCATGGGAATCCAGGACGTGCAATGTACGTTCCATTTTCCAAAGCCCGTGTGTCTCCAAACGCGGTTTTTGACGGGAGTGTTGACCGGCTCGGTTTCGCGGGCTGGGACCAGTGATGTTTACAGTCGGTCAGAGGCTGGGCGATATCGCGTGGATACTGCAGCTTGATCAAGGGAGACTCGACGTGGAACGCTTGAGAGGTGTGATCGCGGCTGCCGCTACTCCGGTGCGAGAGGATCTGACAATTGAATACGACAAGCTCGTGCAGCTTTGCGGTTGGCTGCTCCAGTCCGGTTGCGATGGAATAAATCTCCTCGGTACGACGGGCGAGGCGACCTCCTTCACGACTGAAGCGAGACTTGCCGCGATGCACGCGGTGGCGCGGTCCGACCTGCCGATCTCCCGGTTCATGGTCGGGACCGGGGCCGCTGCACTAGACGACGCTGTCCGGCTCACAGCAGCTGCCCGAGACCTCGGTTTTGCCGGAGCGCTTCTCCTCCCACCGTTCTACTATAAGGCAATCAGTGACGAAGGGCTCATCGACTATGTGTCGACCGTAGTCGAGCGGGTAGGTCACGGGCCTAGGCTATATCTGTATCATTTTCCCCAGAACAGCGGCGTCCCTTATACAATCGAGGTTACAAGGCGCCTAAAGCAGCGATATCCCGACTGTCTGATGGGGATGAAAGACTCCTCGGGTGATCTCGCCTTCGCGTCGCAGGTGGCAAACGAAATCAAAGACTTTGATGTGTTTCCGAGCGCAGAGGGCGCCATTGCACACGCCCGCGAACACGGCTACGCGGGTTGCATATCTGCGACGGCCAACATTACCGCCCCGTTCGCTCGCGCGGCGTGGATGAAGCCCCACCTGCAGGAGGGCCGCGAAGGTCTATCTAAGGCTGTCACGCTTCGGAATGCTCTGAGCAGCTCGAAGCTTATCGCTAGCGTGAAGTGGGCCCTCTCGCGGCTTCACCGTGACCCGTCCTTGACCCGCGTCATGCCGCCTCTCACGTCTCTGGGAGAAATGGAGGTTCGAACGCTCGAGGCTACCCTGGCACAAACTGCATTTTCGGAACTTGCATTCGACGCGCCGCCTTAGGGTTCCTGACGGACCAGTTGCCGAACGTGAATTCATGCGAATTGATGTGCTCCTTGAGGAGCCGTGGTGATGCCAACCGTCGCGCCAACGGCTCCCGTGCGCAAGAAGCCTGGTTAGCTACGCGAAGCGTCTCCGAACCGGCGTTCCACGAGCAGCGTCCGAGCGGGATGTTCAGCTGACGGAGCGGTATCCGGTTTCGCTCGAGTGAAGAAGGGCGGCTAGCGCCCGGTCCGGACGCCCGCAACCGGCAAGATCGCCCGAAGGTGATCAACCGCTTCGTCAATGAGGTCACGACGGTGTTTCGGGAGTAGGGCAGGGGAGGCTTGGGACGATGCCGGTGATCCTCGGGATCGACGCCGCCTGGTCGGTGACTCAGCCGAGCGGGGTCGCGCTGATCGCGGGCGAGACCGCGGGACTGCGCCTAATGTCGGTCGCCTCCTCTTATACGGAGTTCTGCACCGGGCCGGGCATATCGAGAGGTTCGGAGCCCGAACCGCCTGCACTGCTTGAGCGAGCGGCCGCCCTCGCGGGGCGACCGGTTTCGCTCGTTTCCGTGGACATGCCTCTCGCGCGAACCCCCATCACGCGCCGCCGTGCCGCAGACGATGCCGTGTCACGTGCCTTCGGCGCGATGGCCTGCGGAACGCACACGCCGACCCTGTCTCGACCCGGCCCGCTGGCCGCCCGGATCAGGGACGGCTTCGCCGCCGCCGGGTACCCACTTGCCACACGAACAGCGACCGCGCCGGCGCTGATCGAGGTGTATCCTCATCCAGCCCTGGTGCGGTTGACAGCGGCGCGCTACCGCCTGCCGTACAAGATCGCTCGTGCCCGTGCCTATTGGCCGGACGTGGGTCCGATGGAGCGGCGCCTCAGAGTTCTCGACCAATGGCGATCGATCATCGCAGCATTGGAGCGGCAAATCTTAGACGTCGCCACGACGCTCGTCCTGCCGGACAGGGATGTGCCGGCCGTCGCCCTGAAGGCATTCGAGGATCGCCTCGACGCGGTCGTTTGTGCGTGGGTCGGCGCCTGTGTGCTCCTGGGCGAGGCTGGACCCTATGGCGATGAGGACGCCGCGATCTGGATTCCCAATGCTCCGGACCGAAGAGCGGCTCGATAGAAACCCGCCTTGCCGCCACCCTCACGAACGCAGAAACCCGTAAAAACCTCGGCGTGTGCCGTCTACCGTCCTGGGCCCTGATGCCACTCCCCGGTGGTGTGGGACGGGTCGAGGACGGGCCGGCACACCCGTCGGCCCCCACCCGACGCTGCGCCTACCCCAGGACGGCCAAGAAGCGGGTCACCGTCACAGCCAGACAGCGGTCCTCGACCAGTATCGATTGAAGAGAAGCGCACTACTTATCGAAACAGGGCGGACGGATCAGGGGTGTATCGGCTGAGCTTGTCTCGATCGATTTCGATGCCGAGCCCCGGTCGACTTGGAATCGGAAGAAAGCCCTCGTCATCGAGCTCGAACGGTTCAGCCAGGATCCCGTCGACATAGGGACTGCCGCCGATGAATTCGACCAGATCCGTACTCGGAAAGGCCGAGGCGAGTTGCAGGTCGGTCGCGACCCCGAGCGCGGTATTCCAGCCGTGTCCCACATACTTCATGCCGAAATCGTCCGCCATCCAGGCGATCCGGCGCTGCTCGCTCAAGCCGCCGACCTTCGTGACGTCGGGCTGCACGATATCGAAAGCGCCGCGAGCGAGCCACGGCAGGAACGTTTGGCGTCGCGTCAGTACTTCTCCTCCGGCGATCGGGACCGGGCTGACCCGACGGAGATGGCAGAAATCGTCGAGAGCATCGGGCCGTAGGGGCTCCTCGAACCAGCCTACATCGTAGGCCTTCAGCATCTCCGCGGTCCGCATGGCCCATTTGAGCCCGTGCGGCCAGTGCGCATCGCTGGCACCGGCATCAACGAAGAGTCTCGCCTGATCGCCCGCCGCTTCTCGAGCGGCGCGGACGATCGCCTCGTCAAGGCGAGTGTCTTGGGCGCGACCGAACGGCCCCCATCCGATTTTGAAGGCTCGAAAGCCGCGGTCGCGGTACTCGGCGATGAGATCGTGCATCGGCGCGGGCTGATCCATCAGGAGCGAGCAGTAGGGCTGGACCCGATTGCGGTAGGTGCCGCCCAGCAGGCGGCCGACCGGCATGCCTGTGACTTTGCCGAGAATGTCCCAAAGGGCGATGTCGATGCCGCTAATCGTGTGGGTAAGCGTCCCGCCCCGACCCATCCAGAACGTGTTCTGATGTAGCTTCTCCGAGACCCGCTCCGGCTCAAGCGCATTCTCGCCGGAAAACAACGGCTCCAGAACCTTGAGCCCCGCTTGGACGAGCCGCCCGTCGGTGAAGACGCTCCCGTAGCCGGTGACGCCGGCGTCGGTATGGACCGCAATGATCGCGTGAATCGAGTCCTCCGGCTTGATCTCTGCAGACCAGCCGCCCTTCGGGCTCTCACCAAACAGGGGCGCCGCATGGATCGAGGTAATCCGTACGTCAGGAACCGGGGCGCGGACGGCAGCTGAAGTTTCCGAGGGGTGCATGATCATGGCGTGCCCTCACTTGCGTTGTGGATAAAGCGACGGGCGAGACTGTCTGTGCGAGCTCAGCCCAGCGTCGGGCAATGTGCTTGCGTCGTTGACGGCATGGGTTGCGACGCTGACGTGTTCATCCGTGCTGCCACGTCTCTGGTGCGAAACGCCGAGGAGCGTGTGGTCACCATGTTGAGCAGCCTGCGCGGTTGGAGCGGCTTCCAGAAATGCTACGCTGAAAGCGGTGGCGTAGCGCTGCGCCAAAACCCTACGACGATACTGAATCGGCTCGCCAATAATTCCACCTGCCCCGGCTTGACATCGCTGAAAATCGTATCGGATCATCGAAAAAACAAGAGAAAAGCCGGAGGACCGAGTGGAAATTGCGACCAACAGCCGGATCCGTTGCGACCTCGACCTTGACAGGCAGGGCCGCCAGACCAGCTATTTGCGCGCGCCACTCTCCAGGAACACGTCGGGCTGGGGCACCGTTGAAATCCCCATTATCGTTGTGAACAACGGCAAAGGCCCGACCGTTTTATTCACGGGCGGTATTCACGGCGACGAATACGAGGGGCCCATCGCGATTTCACGCCTGGCGCAAACGCTCGATCCGGCGACGATTCAGGGTCGGGTCATCATGATGCCGGCCGTCAATGTTCCGGCCGTTATGAACGCCACCCGCCTGTCGCCGGTGGACGATCGCGACCTCAACCGTTGCTTCCCCGGGCAATCCGCGCGGCACCTTCTCGGAGATGCTGGCGCATTTCATCGACAGCATGTCCTGCCGCTCGTCGACATCTCGGTCGACGTGCATACGGCTGGCCATTCGATGGATGCGGCTCTGTCGACAAACATGCATTATCTGCCGGACCCTGAAATGCGCCGGAAGACCATGGCGGCAGCTGCCGCCTTCGGGGCGCCCTACAACGTCGTGTTCTGGGGCGTCGACGAGGGCGCCACCCTGACCTCTTCGGTCGAACGGCGGGGAATCCTGTCACTCGGTACTGAACTCGGCGGTTGGGGGCGGGTCAACATCGAGGGCGTGCGCATCGGCGAGCGAGGTCTCGTCAACGTCCTCAAGCACTTCGCAGTGATGGAGGGAACGCCCGACACAGTCCAGCGCGACGGGTCCCCCGGCACTCGGCACATGATGGTGCGCGATCAGACCTGCTACGCATTTGCGCCCGCGGAGGGCATCTTCGAACCCCGCCACATGGTCGGCGACGTCGGTCGAGGAGGGTGAGCTGGCCGGGTTCCTTCACTTCGTTGAGGATATCGACCGGCCTGCAATAGAGGTTCGCTACGGCCGTGCCGGCGTGCTCTGGATGGCGGCCGGACCGGGACGCGTGCGGCGCGGCGATGTCGTCGCCGTCCTGATGAACGACTACGAGGATCCAAGGTGGCGGGCTGAGTGAAGTTCGTTGCACATAGCCCGATGCGCCCAAGCCTGCTGCCCCGCGCCGCATGTCCGGCGCACGTGCAGATCCGCTCTCCGAGCGGATCCACTCCGAGGAGGTCCAAATGATACGCTGCAAACTGCTCGCCGCACTGGCCGTGGGCGCGGGCACCCTCGGCGGCAGAGGGCGCGTTCGCGCAGAAGAGGGGTGGCGACGTTGTCATTGCGATAGTTCAGGCGCCGCCCTCGCTCGATGCGCACGTCACTTCGGCGCAGGCGGCGCGCAACGTCACGCTTCACATCTATGAGACGCTCTACGCGCGTGATGAGAATGCAAAGCCGGTCCCCGAGCTCGCCGAAGGGGTTAAGATCAGCGAGGACGGCAAGAGCTACGTCTTCCCGATCCGCAAGGGTGTGAAGTTCCACAACGGGAAGGAGCTCGATGCCAAGGACGTCGTCGCGTCGCTGGAGCGCTACCGCAAGGTCGGCGCATCCGCGTCGTTGCTTGCGCGCCATCGACCAGGTGAAGGCAACGGGTCCGAACGAGGTGACGATCACGCTGAAAGAGGTGCAGTCAACCTTCCTCGACAATTTGTCCTCGCCACGCGCCCCGATCGCGATCTATCCGGCCGAGGAGGCTGCAAAGGCCCCGAATCAGATCAACTTCATCGGCACCGGTCCCTTCCGTTTCGTCGAGTACAAGCCCGACAGCCACGTGAAGGTCGCCGGTTCGACGGCTACGTGCCGAACCCGCAAGGGCACCGGGCGCGACGGTTTCGCGGGCAAGAAGGAGGTGTTAGTCGACAGCGTCACCTTCCGCTTCATGCCGGAGGCCGGCGCCCGCAACGCGGCGCTCGAGGCCGGCGAGGTCCACCTCAACGAGCAGGTCGACGGGCCAACTGCCAAGCGGCTCGAGACCAACAAGAACTTCAGCATCTACAAAGTGCTACCCTTCGCGTTCCAGGTCATCAAGTTCAACCATGCCCAGGCGCCCACCGACGGACGTGAACTTCCGCCTTGCCGTGCAGGCCGCCCTCGACATGGAGGAGATCATGGCGATCTCCTATCCGGACGTGTACCAGATGGACCCGCGCCTGGCTCTATCCGAAGGCCGCCTTCCATAGCGACGCCGGTACCGAGCAAGTTCAACAAGGCCGATCTCGCCGCCGCCAAGGCGCCAGCTCGCGAAGTCGAGCTACAAGGGCGAGAAGCTCACCTTCATCGTCGACAACATCCGCCCGAACGTCGATACCGCGACGGTGGTGCAGCAGCGTCTGAAGGAGATCGGCATCAATGTCGACATCTCCGTTGCGGATTGGCCGACGGTCTCTAAGGTCGGGTTCACG
This sequence comes from uncultured Alphaproteobacteria bacterium, assembly GCA_963800985.1. Taxonomy (GTDB): domain Bacteria; phylum Pseudomonadota; class Alphaproteobacteria; order Rhizobiales; family Beijerinckiaceae; genus Microvirga. The sequence continues at coordinate 57,549 of CAWDDI010000036.1, forward strand.
CGATCAGGGCTGGCATTTCTGGACCCACGGCTATGGCATCGAACCCTATGAGGGACCGGCCTCCGTGATCGCGCCGTGGGTCAACGGGACTTCGCAACGCAAGAAGGACGAAATCATCGACAAGATCGCGGCTGCGCTCAACGCCGAGATGGACGAGGGCAAGCGCAAGGAGCTCTTCGTCGAGTTCCAGACCCACATGTACGAAAATGCCGTCGCCATGAAGGCCGGCAACTACGGCATCTTCCAGATCGCAACCGCGAAGCTGAAGAACTTCACGCCCTACCGGATCCCGCGCATGTGGGGCGTGACCCTCGAGCCGTGACACCAAGGCGGAGCGGGGGCGGACTGTCGTCCCCGCCCGCATACACGCCGGGGCCGCAGACCCGAGATGCTGAACTTCCTCGCGCGGCGACTGGCAAGCGCTCTGCTGGTCCTTGTCCTCGTTTCGGCTCTCTCGTTCGGGATCATTTGGCTCGTGCCCGGCGATCCGACTGCGGTCCTGCTCGACGCGAGTGCGACGCCCGAGCAGGTCGAGCGCTTGCGGGCTCAACTAGGCCTCGACAGGCCGCTGCCGCTGCAGATCGTCGAATGGTATGGCCGAATCCTGCGCGGCGATCTCGGCCAGTCGATCCTGCTGAACCGCAGCGTCATGGCGGCGATCCTCGAGCGGCTGCCCGTGACGTTGACGCTAGCTGGCATCGCCCTGGTGCTGGCCGTCGTAATCGGCGTCGCGGCGGGGATCGTTGCGGCAATGAACCATAACCGTTGGCCTGACCAGCTCATTATGGCGGCCGCGCTCCTCGGCCTCTCGGTCCCAGATTTCTGGCTCGGACTGATGATGGTGTTCCTGTTTGCCGTTCGGTTCGGCCTGGTCCCCACGGGCGGCTTCGTGCCGTTGAGGAGAGCATGGTCGGCTGGGCGCGTTCCATCACCCTGCCGGCGCTTGCACTTGCTCTGGTGCAGGTCGGGTTTATCGCCCGCATGGCGCGAGCTTCGATGCTCGAGGTCCTGAGCCAGGATTTTATCCGCACTGCGGACGCAAAGGGCCTCTCGCGCGCCGACATCGTGATCCGCCACGGGCTCCCGAACGCCCTCGTACCGATCCTGACCGTTTCGGGCATCGTCGCCGGCGCGCTCCTCGGCGGCACCGTGATCATCGAGCAGGTCTTTTCGCTCCCCGGAATCGGGCGACTCGTGATCGGGGCCATTCTGTCGCGCGACTTTCCCGTCATTCAGGGCGGGCTCCTGTTCCTGGCGGTGATCTATCTCGCAGTGAACCTCATCGTCGATCTGCTATACGCTGTGGTCGATCCCCGCGTGAGACTGCAATGAGCACGACCGAGGAAGTCAGCCGCCCCGTTCCCGCGCCCGCAGCCCTACGGCGGAAGCGTTCTTGCGCCTCCTGCGCCACCGCTCATTCGTCATTGGCGCCACTCTCGTGCTTTTCATCGTCCTAGTCGCGGTCTTCGCCGACCTAATCGCACCCTTCGATCCGTTGCGAAGCAACGTCCGCGCACGGCTGCTCGCCTCCGGACGGCGTCTACTGGTTCGGCACCGACCATTTCGGCCGCGACATCCTGTCCCGCATCATCTATGGAGCGCGGATCTCACTCACGATCGGGGCCTGGACCGTCGTCGTCACGGGGATCTTTGGGACCCTGATCGGCGCAATGGCCGGCTATTTCCGCGCCCTCGACAATCCAATCATGCGCCTGATGGATGCTCTGATGGCGTTCCCGGCGATCCTTCTGGCGATCACGGTGAGCGCGGTGCTCGGCGCATCTGTGCCGAACGTCATCATTGCGCTCTCGGTTGCCACCACGCCCACACAGCGCGCATCGTTCGGGCTTCGGTGCTGGTGGTGCGCGAGCTCGAGTTCGTCGAGGCAGCCCGGGCGCTCGGCGCCAGCGAGGCGCGCGTTCTGTTCCGCCACGTGCTCGATCAATGCTCTCGGGCCCGCTCATCGTGCGGCTCACATACGTGTTCGCGGTCGCGATCCTCGCGGAGGCGGCTTTGTCCTTCATCGGGGTCGGCCCGCCGCCGCCGGCGCCCTCCTTCGGCGAGCATCATCGCGCAAGGTAGAGACTTCATGGCGGAGGCGCCCTGGATCACGCTCTATCCGGGTCTCGCCATCATCGTCTCGGTGCTCGGCCTCAATCTGCTCGGCGACGGTTTGCGCGACGTCTTGATCCGAGGATGAAGGTATGAGCGTCGGAGCGAAGCGCTCCTGCAGGTCGATGGACTGACCACCGCGCTGGTAGGGAGCGGGACCACAATCCTCGACGACATCTCGTTTTCGCTCGCGCCAAGCGAGGTGCTCGGCATTGTCGGCGAGTCCGGTTCGGGCAAAAGCTTGCTGGCGCTCACCATCATGGGCCTCCTGCCTCGAGCGTTTGAACGAACGGCAGGACGCATCCGTCTCGAGGGGGAGGACCTTGCCGCGCTGACCCCGCAAGCGTGGCGGTCGAAACGCGGTCGCAACATTGCGATGATTTTCCAGGAACCCCTTACCGCGCTGAACCCCGTAATGTCTGTTGGCGCGCAGGTCGAGGAGGTACTCACGCGCCGCCGCGGATTACTGAGAAGGGAGGCGCGGCGAGAGGCCATGCGGCTGTTTGAGAGGGTCGAGATTCCCGCCGCGGAACAGCGTCTCGACTCGTATCCGCATGAGCTCTCGGGAGGTATGCGTCAGCGAGTGGTGATCGCCATGGCTCTGGCCGCTGAACCTAGACTTCTGATCGCGGACGAGCCCACCACGGCGCTCGACGTCACCATCCAGGCGCAGATTTTGGACCTCCTGCACGATCTTCAGCGTGAGAGTGGGCTCTCGATGCTGCTCATCACCCATGACCTCGGCGTGATCGCTGAGAGCGCCGACCAGGTGCTCGTGCTCTACGCGGGCCGGGTGGCGGAGATCGCACCGGTGCGCCAGCTCTTCGACGCACCGGCACATCCCTACACGCGCGCCCTTCTGGCCGCGATCCCCAAAACGAGCGGGCCGCGCGGCCGCCTCGCTTCCATCGGGGGTGTGGTGCCAGGTGTGGCCGACCTGCGGCCCGGATGCCGCTTTGCCGATCGCTGCCCTTTGCGACACGACGTCTGCACGGCCGGAACGCCGCCGATCCATCGGATATCAGAGGATCATTGGGTCGCGTGCCTCGAGCCGGCCGGTTTCAAGGCGCCGCTCCGCGGGACAGTGACATGAACGCCATAGCCGCTCGCACTCCTCTGTGGAGGCGAAGGGTCTCACCAAGATCTTCGCATCCCGCAGCCGCTTTTCTCTCGGCGCCGCGGAGGCGGCGTGCGTGCGGTCGACGGAGTTGATCTGTCGATCCAGGACGGCGAAACGCTCGGGCTTGTGGGCGAGTCGGGCTGCGGAAAGTCGACAACGGGTCGCCTACTCCTGCGCCTGATTGAACCCACTGCCGGTCGCATCCTTTATCGGGCCAGGACATCGTGCCCCTCGGACGGTCAGCCCTACGCGCACGACGCCGGAATTTCCAGATCATCTTCCAGGATCCGTTTGGCTCCCTCAATCCTCGCATGACGGTCGGGCAAACCCTCGCTGAGCCCTTCGCGATCCACCGAATCGGCAAACGCGAAGACCGGGTGCTGCGCGTTGAGGAACTGCTCGACCTCGTGCGCCTCCCGCGCTCGGTCGCAAGCCGCTACCCCCACGAATTCTCCGGCGGGCAGCGCCAGCGGATAGGAATCGCGCGGGCGCTCGCACTCCGCCCAAGCTTTCTCGTGTGCGACGAAGCCGTTTCCGCTCTCGACGTCTCCGTGCAGGCTCAGATCGTAAACCTGCTCCAGGATCTCCAGAAATGAACTCGGCCTCACCTACCTGTTTATCTCGCACAATCTTGCGGTCGTGCGGCACATTTCGAGCCGCATCGCTGTGATGTATCTGGGCCGCATCGTAGAGGTGGCGAACTCTGACGAGTTGTTCACCGCGCCCGCTCACCCATACACGCAGGCGCTCTTGTCTGCGATTCCACCGTCCCATCCTGACGAGCGACGCCTCCGGCATCGCCTGACCGGGGATTTGCCGAGCGCCGATCGATCCCCCGCGGATGCCGCTTCACAAGCCGCTGCCCATACGCGGTCGAACGCTGCCAAATGGACGATCCGGCGCTCGGAGCCACCGCGGACGGGCGCCTCGTCGCCTGTCATCGGGTTGCCGACGGGACCCTTCCCAACCTTTGACGATCCGGAGGAGACGGACCGTGCGCAAGATTTTGATCGCCGAATGCATGCAGGAGATCTCATCCTTCAACCCGATTTCCTCGACCTACGAAAATTTTCACGTCGAGCGGGGCGAGGAACTCTACGCTCAACGCGGCCTCAACACCTCCGTCGGAGGCGCGCTCCGCGTCTTTGAGCGGAGGGTCGATCACGGTCGTGCCAGCCTACGCCGCCCGCGCCGGCAGTGCAGGGATTCTGTCCGCGCCAGGGTGGGCGCAACTCTCGAAAGAGCTGCTGGCGGCCGTCGAGGCGAACCTGCGCGAGATCGACGGCATCTACGTCTCGCTCCATGGCGCCATGGGCGCCGAAGGCGAACTCGATCCGGAAGGCTACCTTCTCAGCGAGATCCGCCGCATGGCGGGACCGGACGATCCCCATCGTGATCTCGCTCGACCTGCACGGGATCCTGACCGACCGCATGCTCCGGCAGGTGGACGGGCTGACGCTCTACCACACCTATCCGCACGTCGATTTTGCCGACACCGGTGAGAGGGCTGCTCGCCTCCTGCTCAAGCTCCTGGACGAAGACGTTCGGCCGGTGATTGCCCGGATCGTGATCCCCGCGTTGGTCCGCGGCGACGAGCTCGTCACGAAAACGGGGTGCTACGGCGATCTGATCCGCGAATGCCAGCGCCTGGAGCGGGAGGGTGCGGCCCTGGCTGCCGGGATCATGATTGGAAACCCGTTCACCGACGTACCCGAACTCTGCAGCCAAGTTCTGGTTGTGACCGATGGCGATCGAGCTCTCGCGCAGCGCGAGGCCGTACGCCTGGCGGAGGAGTTCTGGCCTCAGCGCTTCCGCATGCAGGGTAAGCTTATCGCGATGGAGCGTGCGATCGCGCAGGCCCGCACGATCGACGGACCGGTGGTTTTCACCGATGCCGCGGATGCGACCTCCTCCGGCGCGACCGGCGACTCGAACGCGATCCTCAAGGCGCTCCGCGAGGCCGGCTATCCGAAGCGGGTCCTCGCTCAGATCGTCGATCCACGGGCCGCGGAGGCCGCGCACGCTGCTGGGGTCGGCGCCACCATCGAGGTCAACCTCGGCGGCTGTCTCGACGAGCAGCGCTTCACGCCCATGCAAGTTCGAGCGGAAGTTCAGCTCCTGTCGAGAGGACTCGCGCGACTCGAGACCATGAAGATCGGGCTTGACGCCGGGCCGACGGCGGTCCTCACCTTCGACAACTTCACCGTCGTGGTGCTGAGCAGAACGATCAGCCTGTTCGATCGGGCGATGTACTACGCGAACGGACTCGATCCAGTGGACTTCAACCTGATCGTCGTCAAGTCGCCTCACACCGAGCATCACATGTACGACCTCTGGGTGGAGAAAAACTTCAACGTCGATGCACCCGGCGCGACTTCCGCCAACCTCAGGAGCCTCGGTCACACGATCTGCGCACGGCCCATGTATCCCCTCGACGAGGGCGTGACGTTTGAGCCGCGACCCGCGATCTACGATCGAGCGGCAGCCCTGTCGTCGAGCCGGGAGACAGCAGAATGAAGATCGAGACGGTCGACTTCTTCTATCTAGCGATGCCCGAGATCACCACCGAGGCGGACGGGAGCCAGGATGCGCTCCTGGTCCGTGTCGCCGGCGGGGGAACGGTCGGGTGGGGCGAATGCGAGGCCTCGCCCCTCGTCTCGATCGCGGCCTTCGTCTGTCCGATATCCCACGGCGTGTGCCGGCCGGTCGGAGCTTCGGTGCTCGGCCGTACCATTGACGGTCCGGACGACATCGCGCGGATCGCCGCCGAGGTCGAATACAACAGCATGGATCTTCTCCAAGCGGCTCACACCTTTTCGGGAGTCGAGATGGCGCTCTGGGATTTCCTGGGCCGCGCTCGCGGGGAGCCGGTCTGGCGCCTGCTCGGCTACGAGGCGTCGCATCCTAAAGTCCCCTATGCGTCGGTCCTTTTCGGCGACACTGCACAGGCGACGTTGGAGAGGGCGAAGTCCTCGCGCTCCAAAGGTTTCCGCGCCGCCAAGTTCGGCTGGGGCCCGATTGGGCGGGCGACGGTCGATGCCGACGCCGAACATTTCGTCGCCGCTCGCGAGGGCCTCGGTCCTGACGGGATCCTCCTCGTTGATGTGGGGCAGATCTTTCTTGAGAATGTGGATGCTGCCGCGGCTCGACTGCCCGCCTTGGAGAAAGCCGGGGCGGTCTGGCTCGAGGAACCCTTTCAAGCGAGTGCGCTCGAAGCTTATGGCGCGCTCGCGCGCCGCTCAGCGAGAGTGAAGCTCGCCGGTGGCGAGGGCGCTCACAACACCGCCATGGCACGCCACCTCATCGACTTCGGAGGGGTCGGCTTCATCCAGATCGACTGCGGACGTATCGGCGGCATTGGACCTGCAAAGAGAAATCGCGGATTACGCCGTGTCGCGGGGCGTGACATACGTCAACCACACTTTTACGTCTCATCTGGCGCTCAGCGCCTCGCTGCAGCCCTATGCCGGGCTAGCCGATCATCGCATCTGTGAGTTCCCGTTTGCCCCGAAGCCGCTCGCCCTCGCATTTACGGCGAACCATCTCGAGCGAAACCGTGACGGCGAGATCGCGGCTCCGGACTCTCCCGGACTTGGGATCGACATTTCGCCTGGAGGCATCCAGAAGTATCTCGTGGAGGTGGACATCAACGTATCGGGCAAAACGCTGTACACCACCCCGACACTGCCGTGAGGCAAGTTTAAAATGCCCGCTTGAGCCGATCCGCGCAGCATTCACCTTCGTGAGTGCGATGACCGCCACGGCGTTATCGACAGACGGCCATGCACCATGTTTGTGCGGCTAAGACGACGAGCGAAGCCGTAGGCCGGCACGGACACCAAAGCTCACCCAGGCCGCTCGGCCCAGTTCTCGAGTGCAAGGCCGGGCACGCGGAACTCACGCGCGGTGTTTGTCACGAACGTGAGCCCGGCGCTTCGGGCATGGGCCGCGATCCATAGGTCGTTGTTCACGATCATCATGCCACCGCGTTCCAGATCGAGTCGGATCGCGCCGGCGGCGGCTGGAAGCGGCTGCGATTGGGAAGAGAGTGATGAGGTCGTCGAGAGGGCGAGCGCCCGCTCGCGCTCGCTCCTGGCTCTTCTCGGCGCCATAGCAACTCGCGATAGGTGATCACCGGAATCACCGTGTCGCCTGGCTGAAGGGCCCGGAAGCGCTTGAGGATCTCGGCCGGTCGCCTTCGTCGAATGTAAATGAAGATGTTCGCGTCGAACAGGTGGCGCGGTACCATCCCACCGCGTCGCGCTCTTGCGGCGGCCGTCATGACGCTCGGGTGCGATAGCCTCAGCAAGGTCGGACAGGAGGGCGAAGGACCCGCAACAGCGAGGTCATCCACGCCGGAAGTATTATCGTGCAGCCTCCCTGCGAGCCCGTCACTGCCTGGCGGGCCGCCGGACCATCGCGGCCGTGCAGGCGAGGTGCGGTTCGGGGAAACACCCGTCAAGGGCCGCGTTCAGCGGCCGCTGCTTCGCATTGCACAATTTTCGCCATTTTGGGAATCCTTAAGGGGGTGGGCTTTGGCGTCTCCTTTCGAATTTTGCTAGACGGGCTCGATCGGTGCGAGTGCACGACGCGCCCATCTAATCGGTTCGGAGCCTCACCCGAAAGAAATCGAAAATCACGCGTATGGTGGCGAGCGTCGGGATGGCCAGGAGCACGCCCGTGATTCCGGCGAGCGACCCGCCAGCGAGGACACCCAGGAAGACGAGGACCGAAGGCACTTTGATGGTCTGCGCCTGGATGCGAGGCGTCAGAACATAACCCTCAAGCTGCTGAATCCCCAGGAAGAGGAGGGCGGTCAGGGCCGCGGTACTTGGTGAAATCGAGAATGCTACGAGAAACGCCGGAATGGCCCCGATCCAGGCCCCGAGATAAGGAACGACTGCGGTGATCGACACCCAGGCTCCGAGGGCGAGCGGGTAGGGTACGCCGATCAGCACGAGCGCCATGGCCGAGAGGCCACCTTGAATTGCGAGCACAAGTCCGAGCCCGCCGAGATATCGCGAGAGGGCGTGGCCGAGCGCGTCCCAGAATTCGAGGGCGTCACGCCGGTAGTGGCCAGGTACGCTCATCAGGTAGGTGGCCTTGAACCAGCGCACGTTGGCCAGCAGCGAGACTGCTACGAATACGACCGCGAAGAGCGTGAGTGCCCAGCTGAACGTGCCGAAAAGAACTCCTACTGTTCGCCCGAGCATGTTGTTGGCAATGACACCCAGACTGTTCTTGACGTCCTCGATCAGGCGGGCAGCGACCGCTTCTGGGCTATCGGGCAGAAGGTTTCGCCGGTCGAGCGCGTTCAAGGCCCGGACCAGGTATTGCTCCAAGTTCTGCACCAGGTCGGGCAGGGCGGTGACGAGGGCAGCGGTCTGGGAAACGATCAGGGGCAGGAGGATGTAGGCCACCAGCAGAAGTACGGCGAGCAAGATGAGGAATGAGAGTGCGATCGACAGACCGCGCGGTATAAATCGAGCAAACAGCTGCACAGGAAACGACAGGACGAGTGCCACTGCGAAGCCTGCAAGCGCGACAGCTGGAAGGACGGGCACCGCCCAGAGGATCAGCAGCAGCAGGGTAACCAACCCTAGCAGAAGAAGCTTCCAGGTGGCCCGGGAGATCCGAATAGGAGTCGGTCCTCGGATGCGGCGTCGCGCAACAGCCCTCTGCTTTGGGAAGGCGACGGGTTCACGATCAGGGTTACTCCGGTCCATGGGACGCTCGCTCGCTGCTGTTTGGCCGGGGAACCCCGCGATGGTTCAGTCCGTGGAGGCGTCAAGGATGGAATGAAACGCTGCCTGAGACCAGATGCTCCATCGACTTTGTCCGCTCCGCCCCACCTCGGAGCTGTCACCCTGCTGCGAAACGATGCTTTGCGCTATCTCAGCAAGTTATTCGCTCCGGCGGGCGTTTATCTCGCCTGGGTCTGCAACTGCTGGAAACCTTTGCAAAGAGGGGCTGCTGAACAACCCGAGGTCCGGGAGAGCGCTCCTGTCGCTGGATTCAGCCTGATAGCCCGAACTGCGAAGCCCGCAGCCCGACGGCCATGAGCTCAAAGACACCCGTGTGACAGCGGGTCAGGAGCCACCACTCAAAGAAAGTGGCCGCAAGCCGCTTCGGGTTGACCGCAGCGGCGGTCAGATAGACCCTGATTTTGGCGAGGCGCCTGACGGCGCGCGCAAGACCGCGCCAAGTCTTCGCCTCACCATGATTGCCCTCGGGCGCCAGCGGTGACGCTGGTACAAGCGTCGGTCCTTATCTGCCCACCGCTCGCGGCGTCGGGGGGCTCGCAGAAGCACAGGGTGTTCATTCACTGCCGAACCATCGCGCCGATTAGGAGCAACCGATTGGGGAGATGCGGCGCGGCTTCGCGCTCGCGAACGCCACACCCACCAATAACAGACACTTAAGCGCCATGACCTGCTTCGCCGTATCTGTGGCCGCTCGCTCACATGTGAGACAGCACGCTTCACTCCATGTCCGTCGCTGAGAGCTCCACCCACGCCCGCACGGTGATGCATCAATATTTCGCTGGGACCATTTTGTACGGATAGTCCGGTTCCTTATAGCCGCCCCGTTTCTGTCTCTCCGGCAATTTTGCTTTCGGACGCGAGACCTCCTCATAAGGAATCCGGCTCAGGAGATGCGTGATAATGTTGAGGCGAGCGCGCCTTTTGTCATCAGAGTGTGCCACGAACCAGGGAGCCCAGGCGGTATCGGTGGCCTCAAACATCTCGTCCCGGGCCCGCGAATAGTCATACCAGCGACTGTAGGATTTCAAATCCATTGGCGACAGCTTCCAGATCTTACGACCGTCATCGATGCGCGCTTCGAGACGCCTCGTTTGCTCATCCGGGCTCACGTCCAGCCAATACTTCAGAAGGATCACTCCGGAATCGACAATCGCTTTTTCAACGGCCGGGACGGCCTTCAAGAACCAACGAACCTGTTCTTCGGTGCAGAAGCCCATAACGCGCTCGATCCCGGCACGATTGTACCAGCTTCGGTCGAAGATCACGATCTCCCCGGCCGCCGGGAGGTGAGGAATGTAGCGCTGGACGTACATCTGCGACTTCTCGCGCTCGCTCGGAGACGGCAGCGCTACCACGCGGAACACGCGGGGACTCACCCTCTCGGTGATGGCTTTGATTGTTCCTCCCTTCCCGGCGCCGTCGCGTCCTTCGAACACGATGCAGATCTTTGCACCGACGTCCTTCGTCCATTCCTGAAGCCTGACGAGTTCAATTTGGAGCCGCTCGAGTTCGCGCTCGTAATCCTTTCGCTTCAAGGGTGCATGCGAATTTGGTAACCCGCTCTTGTCGTCTGTCTGTTCCTGCTTCTTCATCGATGCGCTCCTAAGTCAACGTGTGCTCGACGGCAAGTCCGGGCACACGCCCAAACTCACGCGCGTTGTTCGTCACCAGCGTGAGCCCGGCGCTACGGGCATGAGCCGCAATCCACAAATCGTTGTTGCCGATCATCCTGTCACCGCGTTCCAAATCGACTCGGATCTCGCCGTAGACTTTGTCGGCCGGGGTCGGAAGACGCTGAGCAGGGGTCAGGATGAGCAGGTCGTCGAAGTCAGCTCCTGCGTCCCGGCTGCAGAAGGGCGCAGCCCGAATCCAGCAGACGCTCAAACGACATCGTCTTGCTGGCGAGAAGGATATAGCCTTTCTGCCCTCTCGACCACTCGACCCCGGCCACCCCAAAGTTCAGACCCGAACGACCGATTGGCCCAAGGGGCAACCGCTCGATCATGGGCCCGAGCGGGTCAGCCGCCCTCAGATCTTCACCGCGAACAAGCCGCGCCCAGACCCCTCGCCACAAAACCTTCCACTCCTTCCCCACGGAGCCACCCGCTCTTGTGAGGTTCGATTTGGCCTGTTGCGTCAGGCAATCGACATGAACATGCAGCTGATCCTGGCTGCGGTTCCCCGCAGAGTTAATCGCCATCCCCGCACTGGCCCAGGGGATTGGCCCGAGATCGCCCCGTGCGATGTTGCGCGCGTCCCAAGCCATCGCGAGATAAGCTCCACCCGCACGCCCGCGCAATTCGGGACTTTCAATTCCCGGCATCCTGGCCAAAGGCACCACAAGCAGATGGGTTCTGGGGAACGGCGGCCGAAGCAGAGCCACCCGATAACCGTCTGGCGAATCCCGAACATCGAGGCATGGGAGGCTCAGGCCCACACTGGCTTTGGCGCTTTCGCAAGTGCGCACGACAGTCCAGAGAGCGTCCCGCGCCAAGAAGCTCGGAGCAGCCGAACTCGGCATCCCCTGAACGAGGGTGAGCACGCATGCTGTGCTGAAAACCTTCGTGCGTTCCCCAAGTGCTGCCCAGCGCATCTTGACCTCTCATTTCGACCAATGCAGCAACCGTTTCGCCGGCCTTTCGACCTGCGGCTCGTGATCACGGCATCGAATTCTGGGCAAGCTAGTGCGTTCGACGCGATCATCATGCCGCGTGCCGCACCCTCTGCGCTCTCGGAAACCCTCGCCCCCGGGACAACCTTCACCTTTGGAGCCATGACGGCAGGCCATCTCTTGTTGACATACCCTCGGGTTTCACGCTGATAATTTCTGTAAAGGTATGGCCTGGCGCCGCTCCCACCCATCGTTCAAACCCCGACCCCGAATACGGCGGCCCTGTCCCCGTGCAAGGGGGTTCACATCGTCTTGCCGCCATGTTCAACGCAGGTGCTATCACACTTCCACGGGGCGAAATGATTGCCACGAAACCTCTACAAAAAGCCAGTCTCCCTCCCGGGATCCGCTCCGGCTTCGTTGACGGCGTGAACGGCCTGCGCATGCACATTCTTGAGGCCGGATTCGAAGAGCAGGACCGCCCCTGCCTTCTGCTGCTCCATGGCTTTCCGGAACTCGCCTACAGCTGGCGCAAGGTGATGCTGCCCCTCGCTGACGCGGGCTTTCACGTCATTGCGCCTGACCAGAGGGGCTACGGGCGCACCACCGGTTGGGATGCGCGCTACGACGGGGATGTTGGCTCTTTCAGCCTCCTCAACATCGTCAGGGATGCCCTGGCCCTGGTGTTCGCCCTCGGCCATCGGTCAGTGGCAGCTGTGGTCGGCCACGACTTTGGCTCGCTGGTCGCAGCTTACTGTGGGCTGGTCCGGCCGGATGTGTTCAGGTCCGTGGTTCTGATGAGCGCACCCTTTGCCGGACCGCCCGCGCTCGCATTCAACACAGTCGGTCAGCACCAGGACAACGGTGCGGCCCGCCCCGCCAGCAGCATCCATGATCAGCTTGCCGCGCTCGACCCACCCCGCAAACACTATCAGTGGTACTACTCAACCCGCGAAGCGAACGAGAACATGCACCGCTGCCCTCAAGGCGTGCATGCCTTTCTTCGCGCCTACTACCACCACAAGAGCGCGGACTGGGCGGGCAACAAGCCGTTTCCGCTTGCCTCCTGGACGGCAAGTGAGCTGGCAAAGCTGCCGCCCTACTACGTCATGCGCCTCGAGAAGGGAATGGCAGAGACGGTCGCTTCCGAGATGCCCACCGCCGCGCACATTGCTGCGTGTCAATGGCTCCCAGAGGAGGAGCTGAAGGTCTACAGCACGGAATACGATCGGACCGGCTTTCAAGGTGGTCTCCAGTGGTACCGCTGCGCGACCGGCGCACGGTACATCTCTGAACTGACACTGTTCTCGGGCCGAACCATCGATGTGCCCTCGTGCTTCATCTCCGGCGCAAGTGACTGGGGCAACCACCAGATGCCGGGTGCGCTCCAGCAAATGCAGACCAGCGCCTGTACGCACATGGTGGGATGCCACCTCGTTGAAGGCGCGGGGCACTGGGTGCAGCAGGAGCAGCCCCAGGAGGTCAGCCGATTGCTCCTGCAGTTCCTCGATCAGGCTCGTTCACCGCCCTGAGGACAGCCGCACAGGGTTTAGACTGCCGTCCGGCAGCCGAGAAGCCTCCGCATGTCGCTCAGGAGCTGTGAACGGGTTTCTCGAGAAGGGGAGAGGACACCAAGGGGCGATCGATTTTCGAGCTTTCGCGCCTCGTGTCACACCCTCACGAACCGACGCAGCTCTTCCACAAGCCTGCGAGCAAGCTGCTGGGTCGGGGGATTGAGGGAGCGATTCGAAGGCACGAGAAGTCCGAGCTTCAGCTCATTGATCGCGCGCGACCGGAAGGGTCGCCAGGCAAGCTCCCCGGCGGCGATCTCCTGCAGGAATCCCAACTGCGTGAAGAAGGCAATACCCTGGTTGAGGCGCAGGGCCACTTTGAGCATCTGGATCGAGTTCGAGACGAGCTTCGGTTGGAGTTCCGCCCTGAACCTGGCGAAGTCCGGATCGATGTCGGCTGACCGGGGCAGAGGATCCGATTGAGCGAGCAGGGGAAAGCGACGGACCGCCTCGAAGTCGACGGAGGAACCCAGGGCCAAAGGGTGCTCGGCGGGCATCACCACCCCGATGGGCGCCGGGATTTCCGCCTCGAATCGGACCGATGGAGGGACTTGACTGACAAACGTGAAGCCGAGATCAGCCGAGCCGTCCGCAACGTGCTGCGGCACGTCGGTCGGTTGCGTGCTCACGACCGTGTAACTCACCGCCGGGAACTCGGCGCGAAATCGATCGATCGCACGAGGCAGGAAGTCGACGAGGAGCGAGTCCATGGCCGAGATCGACACATGGCCGGAGCGAGCCGATTTCAGGTCGTCGATCTCGGCACGAACGCGGTCGAAATCGTGCAGCGTGGCTGTGATGTGGCGCAGCAGCAATTCGCCGGCCACGGTCAGCCGCATGCCTGACGGCTGCCGGTCGAAGAGTCGCGCTCCGAGCGCGCTCTCGAGCTTCAGCACTTGCCGGTTTACGGCGCTCGAGGCCACGTTGAGGACGACAGCGGCCTTCCGAACCGATCCCGTTCTCACGACCTCGCGGAAATAGACCAAGGCGGCGGCGTGCAAGGCTCACCCGGCGGCCGCGGACCGGGGCGGCCAAGCTGCGACAAGAGGGTGGTCCAGGTCCGTCGTATAGCGCTGGTCAGCCCCGCCTGGCGAGCCCCAGCTCGTCACCGCCACGCCGAAGAATTCCCGGTTGACGGAAAGGAACGGGCGAAGCTCCTCGGGCAGCCGGTCGTCCGCGTGTATCGCCGCAACCGGGCAGACAGTCTCGCACAAGCCGCAGTCGATGCACTCATCCGGCTGGATATAGAGGGTACGGCCGCCCTCGTAGATGCAATCGACCGGACAAGCCGCGAGGCAGCTCTTGTCCTTCACGTCGATACAGGCGTCCGCGATGACATAGGGCACCCCTCATCTCCCATGCCAGACGGGCGTGCGCTTCTCCAGGAAGGCGCGGACTCCTTCCTCGGAATCCGCAGAGCGCAGCGCCTCAACAAGGCCAGGCAGGCGTGCCGCTTGCGCTTCCTGCGCCGTCATATGGGCGGTCCGGCGGACCACCTGCTTGATGGCCCGCAGCGACAGCGGCGCGCAGGCGAGGACGTCCGCAGCCCAGCGGTCGACAGCGGCATCGAGATCGGCGCGCGGCACCACCTCGTTGACGAGACCCATGGCGAGCGCCTCCGCGGCGGGCACGCGGCGGCCGGTGAGCAGGATTCCCATGGCTTGGCGAAAAGGAATCTGGCGCTGAAGAAGCGTCATCCCGCCGTCCAGGGGCATCCGCCCGACCCGCGCCTCGGGCAAAGCGAAACTCGCCTCCTTGGCGGCGATTACAATATCGCAGCCGAGCACCATTTCGAAGCCTCCGCCCATGGCATGGCCGTTGACGCGGGCGATCACAGGCACGTCCAGGGTTTCCCTTAGAGCGATCCCCCCAAACCCACCGGGACGCTCCGTGGCCCAGTAATCGACCCCCGACGCACCGCTGCCGCCCTTCATGTCCGCTCCGGCGCAGAAGGCCCGCTCGCCCGCTCCGGTGAGGATGACGAGTCGGACGTCCCGGTCCGCTTCGATTGCAGCCCAGATGCGCTGGAGCTCGGCCTCTGTCGCTGCGTCCACCGCATTCAGGACGTCCGGCCGGTCGATTGTGACCCGCGCGACAGAGTGGCTGACCTCGAAGAGGATGGGCATCAGGCCGCGTTCTCCTTCCCGCGGATGCCGAGTTCCCCGAGCACCTCCTCCGTATGTTGCCCGAGATGCGCCGGCGGGACCCGCAGCGTCACGGGCGCGTCCTGGAGGTGAATGGGTGATCCGACGACGCGAATCGGTTCGACGACACCGTCTGCCTCCATGATCATGCCGTTGACGGCGGTCTGCTCGTCGGCGAGCGCCTCAGCGAGGGTGCGAACGGGAGCACAGAGGAGATCCTGCTCCTCGAGCCGCTTAAGCCAATAAGCGGTGGTGTTCGTCGCGAATTGCTCGCGAAAGATCGCCTGCAGGGAGGCCTTGTTCTCCACCTGCAGCGCGAAGCTTGCGAAGCGCGGGTCGAGGTGCAGATCCGGAATGTTCAGAGCGATGCCGATATCCTGGAGCGGGTTGGCTTTGAAGGCTCCGACCATGACAAGTGCACCGTCGCTGGTCTCGAAAACACCCGTCAGCGGCATGGCGCCCCAGTTCACCTCCCGACCGCGCATCAAATGGGCCGCTGCTTCCTGCGACTGAGCGGCCAACATGGAGTCGAGGAGCGACACACTGATCATTTGGCCTCGTCCGGTCTTCTGCCGCTGCAGGAGCGCCAAAAGCACGCCCTGCACGAGATGCATTCCGGCGGAGTAATCCGCGAACGTGGTCGAATAGATCGAAAGGGGCTCGTCGGCGTTTGAGCGCCGCGCCATTACGCCGCTCATCGCCTGGGCGAGAACGTCTTGTCCTCCTTTGTGCGCATACGGGCCTGTGAGGCCGAACCCGGTTCCAACGGCGTAGAGGATCCGGGGGTTGACGGCTTTCAGATCGTCGTAGCCGAAGCCCATTCGCTCCATGACGCCGGCCCGGAAGTTGTTCACCACCACGTCGGACACGGCAACAAGCCGACGCACGATGTCGCGGGACTCCTCGCGACGTAGGTCGAGCACGACGGAGCGCTTATTGCGGTTGAGCGAGCAGTAGACCGGCCCGACGAGACCGGCAGGATCGTTCGGGAAGGAGGTGCGCGAGAGGTCGCCGGCACCCGGCCGTTCGATCTTGATCACGTCGGCGCCATAGTCGGCGAGGACCTGCGTCGCCACCGGCCCCATCATGACCTGGGTGAAATCGACGACGCGGATGCCGGCCAGCGGCAGTTCGTTGCTTGGTGCGGGGCTCACGCGGCCTTCTCCATGATCTTGGCATTGGGGGAGGGCATATCGCCGGGGTCGCCACCCTGTTCTCGGACCCGCTCGCAGATCGACCGAGCATCGACCCGCCGCGGCGCGACGTTACGCGACACAGCGATCACCGCCGCCACACCGGCGGATTGGCCCATGGACATGCACGGGAGGGATCTCCCGTGACATTTTCTGGGCTGAGGTGGTCGCAGAGTAATGACGTCCGGCGACAAGCAGTCCGTCGATGTCCCGGGGCAGCATCGAGCGATAGGGAGTGTAGTAATCTCGCCCGCGCGCCACAGTATCGGCGAAGTGGACGCGGTCCTGGACGTCCTCCTTTGTAACCACGTATTCGCCGTCGAGCAGTCGCGTCTGCCGAACGCCGAGCTGGGGCGCCACATCGACGACGAAGCAGCGCTCAAAGCCCGGCATGTTTGCGCGCACGTAATCGACAAGCGCATAGATGCGCTTGCGGCCGTCGAAATCGGCCCGGGTGATATCCTCGACTTTCAAACCATCAAGGCCTGTCATGTGCGGGCAATTGCACCAGACGACGCCTGGAAGCGGTGTCTTCAACCACCATAGGTCCCACGATCCGGCCATCACGCGCTTTGCCTGACGATCCACCTTCGCGAATGTCTCCGGCTCCTCGCGGCGGAAGCGCTCCGCGGTCTCCGTATCCACGCCGCCGAGGCGAAAGACTGTTGTAAGCATATAGGCCCCTTCGATGAACGGAGCGCCGGAAGCAGCTGCCACATCTAAATCGCCGGTGGCGTCGATAATGACCTCACCCATGATGGCCTGCCGGCCCGCCTTGGTCTCGCAAATGATCCCACGGATGCAGCCACCCTGCACGATGGCGTCAGCGAACCAGGAGTGCAGCCGGACGTCGACGCCGGCCTCGGCGATCATCTCGTTCGAGACGCGCTTCCACCCATCCGGATCGAAGGCGGCCGCCATGACGATCGGAGCCGGCTTTGTTTGGGCCCGAAAATCGAACACCCCCCAGCGTGCCCACTTCCAGTAAGCGTCCCAGCTCGCGACGCGGTCCTCGGGCGGCGGGTACACGCACGCCTCGATCCGAGTCATGCGTTCGATCATCTCCATGCAGATGCCAGAGACCGTGACCTCGCTGCCGTTGTGCATGTCGTCCAGAACGAGGACCATGCCGCCCGAGGCCAGGCCGCCCAGATAGGGGTAGCGCTCGACGAGGATGACCGAGGCACCCTCGCGTCGGGCAGCCACCGCAGCGGAGAAGCCGGACGGTCCGCCGCCGACCACGACCACGTCCGCCCGCGCCACGACGGTGGCGGAACCGGGATCTTCCTGTATGCGCTTTGCCATAGAGTTCTCCGAGGTAAAGCTTACGCGCAGCTCACGCCACGATGGGCGGGTTCCAGCGAACGACCAGCCGCTCGATCATGGTGATGGTGAGGAAGAAGAGGACGGAAAACGTGGAACCCACAATGACTGTCGCGTAGAGGAGCGCCGAATCGAAATTGTAGGTGGCCTGGATGATCAGGGCCCCGATGCCCACGGTCGAACCGATCCACTCGCCCACAATCGATCCGATCACCGCCGTCGAGGCTGCAATCTTGAGGGCGGAGAACAGGTAGGGGATCGAGTTTTGCAGACGCAACTTGAAGAATACCTCTCGTTTTGTGGCCGAGAGCACCCGCATGAGCTCCATGGCCTGTGGGTTTACCGCCTCGAGGCCGCGAACCATGTTGACCAGCGTCGGGAAGAAACAGATTAGAGCGGCAATTGCGATTTTTGGCTCCATGCCGTTACCGAGGAGCAGCACCAGAATCGGTGCCTTCGCGACCACGGGTATCGTGTTGATCAGTACGACAATTGGAAAGAAAGCTTCCTCGGCCGTTTTCTTGTGAACGAATACGGTTGCGATCACGATTGCCGCGAAATTGCCGAGCAGAAAACCGAGGATCGCCTGCACTGCCGTCGGCCAGAGATTCGCCATCAGCAGCCCGAACTTGTTGTAGAGCGTGAAGGCGACGAGCTGCGGTGACGGTGCCACGAAGGGCGGCACCTTCAGGACATACACGAGAGCAGCCCATACGAGCAGGGTCGTCGCGATACCGAGCAACGGGAGCAGGCGCCGGCGCCATCGGATGCGTTCCTGCTCGCGCAAGAAAGCGGCTTGCGCGGCTTCGACGCTAAGGTCTACCGGTTGCGCGATGCTGGTCATAGGCGTCTTCCCAGTGCTTCCCTGAGCCGCACGGCAACAGCCGCAAAGGCTGGGGTTTCACGGATTGCTAGGTCACGGCCCTCCGGCAGGTCTATGGGCACGAGGCTGCTGACCCGGCCCGGATTCGCCGCGAGCACGAGGACCTGCTGGCCGAGGAAAATTGCTTCGTAAACCGAGTGGGTCACGAAAAGAATTGTGGTCTGGGTCTCTTGCCAGATCCGCCGCAGCTCCTCGTTCAACCGGTCGCGGGTGATCTCGTCGAGAGCCCCGAACGGCTCATCCATCAGGAGAAGACGCGGACCACCGAGCAGCGCCCGTGCGATCGCGACCCGCTGGCGCATTCCGCCTGAGAGTTCATGGGGGTAGTTGTTCTCCCAGCCCTCAAGACCCACGAGATTGAGAAGCTCGCGGGGCGTGGGTGCGCCGGCGGGGAGGTTGCGGCGGCCCCCGACTTGCAGGGGTAGCTCCACGTTCTGCAGCGCTGTCCTCCAGGGTAGCAGGGCCGCGTCCTGAAAGACGAAGCCGAGCGCTCGCTCGCGCCGGGCCTGCTCCGGCGAAACACCAAACACCGATGCCACCCCGCCAGAGGGCGTGATCAGATCCGCGACGACGCGCAGCAATGTGGATTTCCCACACCCGGAGGGTCCGAGCAGGCTCAAGAATCCGCCCTTCTCGACCGAGAAAGAGACGTTTTCGAGAGCTGTCACTGTTCGGCGCTCCGTCACAAACCGGACGGTGACGTTCCGACACTCCACCGCCCAGTCGCTCACCGGGTTGACCACGGCAATCGCGGGAGATGCCGGTAGCTCGTGTGCCGTGAGCACCTGAGATCCCAGCTAACCGATTCGCGGCCGCGTTTCGGCAGTGGCCTTCAGGATGTCCAGAGTCATGACCTCCTCGAGCTTCGGCACCCGCTTCGAGAACTGGTTCAGCTGCGCATAGAGGTCGATTTGCTCCTGCCAGATGGCCGGCTCCATGGTCCCCCAGCCTTCCAGCGCCGTGCGGTTCGAAAATGCGAACTTCAGCATCATGTCCGCCGCCTCCCGCTCATCCTGGGCGTTGAGGTTCGGGAACTCCTTCACCAGGAACTCGACGGCCTGGTCACGGTTCGCGTGGGCGAAGGCCCAGCCCTTTCCTGTAGCGCGTAGGAATCGTGCGAGCGCATCGGCCTTCTTGGACAGCGTATCGTTGGTAGCATAGTAGGGGAGCGGATAGAGTCGTACGCCTGTGTCCCACAGCCGGAGGTCAACCCGCTGGTCGCCGAGGACCTTCAGGGCTGTGGTGTTCGTGAGCCATCCGGTGACGACATCGACTTGGCCGGTCAACAGGGGCGACATATCAGCCCCGATGGTGACGATCTGAACGTCTTTTTCGGGGATGTTGTTCTTGGCGAGGAGTGCGCGCAGCAGAATGACGCCGGTCGCCTGGATTCCGACTTTCTTGCCCACCAGATCTTTGGCCTGCTGCGCTGGGTTCTTCTTAAGCGAGAAGAACGTATATGGATGTTCCTGGGCGCCAACCGCGAAGCAGCGGATCGGGAGGTCCTGGGAGGCCGCGAGCATGAGCGAAGGACTCGAGGACACCTGCCCGACCTCGTAGCGGCCGGATGCCACGATCGCGACACCGTCGATGTTCGGGCCGCCCGGCTGGAATTTCAGATCGATGCCCTCCGCATCAAAATAGCCGAGATGCTTGGCGCAGACCTCGCCGAGCTGATTGCCCGAGAGCAGCCAGCCGAGCTGCAGGTTAACAACGGGCTTGCCTTGGGCGGCGGTGTCGACGCTCACCAGCGAGCCAAGGGCAGAGGCGCCGGCTAGGGCCGCGCCGGACTTCAAGAGGGAGCGACGGTCGATGGTCATGCGATGGTCCCCGCTGTGAGAGCCTCGACAGCGGCGAAGGTCTCCCGACGATCGCCGCCAGGCCGTAGTATCTGAACACAGAAGGGGTGCTCTCGCTAGAATTAAATTTCGGGCTGAGCGCTGCCTTTTTTAGCACACCGGGATTTGCGATGGAGAGATCGGGTGACGACAATCGCGTCTATCCCTGACACGGTCGCGATCGAACCGATCTTCCAAAAAGGGCAGCCCCGATGGCACTCATATTGACGAACGCTGCCGTCCTGACGGTCGATGCGACGAACCGGATCCTGTCCAACTGCGACGTGCGCATCGCGGGGAACTCCATCGCAGGAATCGGGCCTGCGGGAACCTTGACCCATCCTGGGGACGAGATGCTCGACTGTTCTGATGCGCTTGTGATGCCGGGCCTCGTCAACGTCCACACCCACGCGGCCACCGCGTTGTTTCGCGGGCTCGCGGACGACCTGCCGCGGGAGTTCTGGGCAGGGTCCTATCGAATTCCCGGGCAGGAGCGGTTCACCGCGGCCCAATACGCGCACGCGCTTCGCGCTGCGTGCGCCGAGTATCTCCTGAACGGAATCACCTGCATCGCGGACCGCCTCGCCGAAATGGACAACCTCGCTCCTATCATCGAGGAGAGCGGACTGCGGGCCGTCGTCGGTGAAACCCTCACCGACGCGAGGGCCCCCGCGGCATGGTACGCCTCCGAGAGGCTGATCGAGCGCTACGGGGTCGAGCCATCGAGACGGGTCTTCGCCGGCCTCGCGCCCCATGCCCTCGACACGTGCTCGGACGAGCTTCTCGCCCGATGCGCATCACGGGCTGAGGACCTGGGCTGCCGGGTGTTTATCCACGTAGCCCAAAGCGCCCTGGAGGTCGACACAGTCCAACGGCGTGGACACGACGGAGCGCTCGCCTGCCTGCGGAAGGCTGGACTCGTCGGACCGCACGTGGTGGCCGCGCACGTCATCTACCTCACGGACGAGGAATACGACAGCTGGATCCTGGACGGGACCGCGATCGCCCACTGCCCGGCAAGCAACCTGAAAATCGAGGCCCGAACGGCCCCGATTTACCGGCTGATCGGCCACGTGCCCGTCGGCCTCGGTACGGATTGGACGGCGACGAACAACAGCAATGACCTCTTGGTGGAGGCCCGTATTGCAGCTCTCGTCGGCAAGATGATCGCAGGAAATCCCACGGTCCTGCCGGTCACGCAGATGATCAGGATGCTGACGATCGACGGGGCTTGCGTCCTTGGCATCGATCATCTCGTCGGCAGTATAGAGGTCGGGAAACGAGCCGACCTGACAATCCTTGACCTCAACCGTGTGGAGATGGCTCCGTCCCATAACCTCGCGTCCAACGTGCTTTATTCTGCAAGCGTACGGTCGGTCCGCGACGTTCTCGTGGATGGTCAAATCCTCGTCCGGGGCGGAACACTGATAGCAGAGCCGGAGGCCGTGATCGCCCGGGCCGCGCGGGTTCCTTGAACGCGGCCCTATGATCCAGATTGCGCTGGCGGCGCCGCAGGCCGCCGGAGTGGACGGTGCACGCTGGAACTCCGCCATAGCGGTCAGAAAGGTCGACTTATCGATGGATGTGCTAGTCGTCGGAGCCGGGGTGGTTGGGCTCGCTGTGGCGCGGGCGCTCGCGCAGCGCGGCCACGCTGTTATTTTGGTCGACGCGGCCGGCGCGATTGGCACCGGGACCTCATCCCGCAACAGCGAGGTCATCCACGCCGGGATGTACTATCCCGCAGCCTCCCTGCGCGCCCGTCACTGCATCGCGGGTCGCCGGATGCTCTATGGCTACTGCGAGAGCCGAGGCGTGCCGCACCGCCGATGCGGCAAGCTCATCGTGGCGACCGACGTGCTCGACGAAGAAAAAATCGGAGGCATCTACGCCCAGGGCATCGCGAATGGCGTGGAAGGTCTTTCGCTCCTGACCGGCAGCGAAGCCTGTTCGCTCGAGCCGAACCTCGCCTGCACGGCCGCGGTGCTGTCAGCCGAGACAGGTATTGTCGACAGCCATGCTCTGATGCTCGCGCTCCAGGGCGAGGTCGAGGCCGACGGCGGTGCGATCGCGTTCCACGCCCCGGTCGAGCACCTCGACCAAGTGGGCTCCCGATGGGAGGCACGGGTCGGCGGTCGACATCCCACCGCGCTGACAGTCGACGCCGTCGTCAATGCGGCGGGCCTCGGCGCCCAGGCGCTCGCGCGGGCCACGGACGGCTACCCGCGCGAGCGCGTACCCCGGCTCGTCCTCGCGAAGGGCAACTATTTCGGTTGCCTGGGTCGGCCGGCGTTTGCGCGGCTCATCTATCCGGCGCCGGTCGAGGGCGGGCTCGGCACGCACGTCACGCTCGATCTCGCCGGGCGCATGCGTTTCGGGCCGGACGTGGAATGGACGGACCGCGAGAGCTACGACGTGGATCAACGTCGCGCCGAGCGGTTCTATGCTTCGATCCGCCGCTACTGGCCGGGTCTTCCGGATGGCGCTCTGGTGCCCGACTATGCCGGCATTCGTCCGAAGCTGACCGGACCCGGAGAGCCTCCTGCGGACTTCATGATCGAAGGTCCAGGCGAGCATGGGCTTTCGGGTCTGGTTCACCTGTTCGGAATTGAGAGCCCGGGGCTGACTGCCGCCTTGTCGTTAGCCGAGGATGTTGCAGATAGGCTTGCCTGATTGGGCGAGTTGGCGCTGCAGGTGGTAATCGATCCGAACACATCGGCGCCGAGCTTTCGCGCGCAGCTCAGCTGCGACTACCCTCGTTTTCGGTACACCAGGAGCGATTTGAACGCCCCGACCCGCAGCACGTCCCGTTGGTGCTCCCACGCTGCCACGACCTCCTTTGCACTATGGTCGGCTCGGTCGTAAGCGAAAGAGCCGGGAAAGAAGAGGATGTGGCCCCCGGGCCGGATCTTGTCCGTCAGGAGGTTAGTGACCTCAAGGTCTGTCAGGGCACCGTACGCATCATTCTTCTCGCCCCGGAACTCGCAAAGGTGGAAGAGAGTGACCACGTCGAGATCGGGCAGAAGCTTCTGATTGACGAGGTAGATATCGCCGAACACCACGTTGTAGTGGCGCAGGACGTCCGGACGCGCGATCGCGAGCTTGATGTATGTCTCGTATTCCTGCGGCGCGGCTGTGATGCCGAGCACCGCGTTGCGACGTTTCGGGTTGGCACATTCGACCCCAACAAAATGGTGCCCACCCGTCCCAAAATGAAAGATCGTCGAGTCCGTGACCCCGTTCAGGTCGAGCCACTCGACGAAATGGACGTCGCACGGACACTCCGACTCGCGCAGGTCCCAGTAGGCGTCCCAGAAGTGGAGGGCAGGCCCGGACGGGGCGGCGGCAGGTAGGGCGACTCTGACTCGGGTCCGACATCGCGTGATCTACTCTGATGATGCGCTAGATCGAACACGTAGCGCACGGTGGCTAGAGGGTCTCTTGGCCTTCGCTTTGATTGTCCTCGCCGGAGCGAGCTCCTGAAGCCGTGCCCCTCGTTCTCCACGCTCCATGGCAAAGTGCCGGTCGTGAAGCGCTTCGAGCCCCGGCCGGTGGCCGATGGAGATCAGGGTCGTCTCTGGCAGGAGCGTGCGCAGCAGCAGCATCAGGCGCGCTTCGCTGACCTCATCGAGCGCGGAGGTCGCCTCGTCCATGATGATGACGCTGGGCTTTTGCAGAATGAGACGCACGAAGGCGAGGCGCTGACGCTCCCCCGGCGAAAGGATCTGATCCCACCGCTCCACGGCATCAAGGCGGCCGCAGAGGCGCGGCAGCCCGCATTGGTCCAGCATCTCTGCAATAGTCTCGTTGGAGACCGCGAGGTCCGTTGCCGGATAGAGGAGCACCTCACGCAGAGTGCCAAGCGGGAGATAGAGCTGCTGGGGCACAAAGGCCGCGGTGCGTGGCAGTGCCACAGAGCCGTGCCCCCACGGCCACAGGCCACCGATGGCGCGGACGAGCGTGCTCTTGCCGATGCCGCATTCGCCGGTGATCAGCACCTTTTCGCCCCTGGCGAGGTTGAGATCCGCCCGGTCGATCAGCACCCGTCCGCTGCGGTCCGTGACGGTGAGCGCGGCGACCGCCACTCCGCCGTCCACGGGCCGCTCGACTTGAATGCCCTCTCGTTCCGCGGGCAGGCCGGCCTCTAATTCGTCGGCTGCCTCCACGAGCTTCATGACGCGCGCCGCGGAGGCACGCCATTGCGCCACGCTTTTGTAGTTGTCCACGAGCCAGGCGATCGCCATCTGGACCTGCGCAAAGGCCGCGGCGAGCTGCGTTACAGCCCCAAGGGACAGCTCACCCGAGAGATATTTCGGAGTTGCAAGGAGCAGCGGCAGAACGGGTACGAGGGCGCCGCTCGCATTGGTGATCCACGTGAGGCGAGCATGCAGCCCCACGACGTGCAGCCAGCGCCGCACGAGGCAAGCGTAGGTGGCATCGAGCAGCACCCGCTCGTCGCGCTCGCCGCCAACGAGAGCCACGCTCTCTGCGTTCTCGCGCAGCCGCGTGAGTTCGAAGCGCAGCTTCGCCTCCGATTCGTACTTGCGGGTGACGCCCGGAATGAGCGGTCGGCCGACATGGACCGTCAGCACGGATGCAGCCACGCCATAGAGCAGAGCCGCCAGCATCATGTAAGCTGGGATCGTGAGGCTTGTGCCCGCCAGATCAAGGGTGAGTGAGCCTCCCACCGACCACAGGATTCCGATAAATGCAAAGGCCGTCAGAAGGGCGTGAAAGAGCCCGATCGCGAAATCCACGACCGGCTCGGTCGCCATGCGGCTGTCATCCGCGATCCGATATTCCGGGTTAGCGGGTTCGATGCCGGCGAGCGCCAGACGGTAGAATCGCTTGCGAGTTGTCCACACGTCGATCAACCTGCCGACGAGCCACTCACGCCAGCGCACCTGCAAAGTCTCGCGGGCGATCACCACGCCGACCCCGACCGCTGCCACGAACGTCACCAGCGCCACAAAGGCGGCCACCGCGAGGACGAGGGTGCTGCGATCACGCTGCTCGAGCGCATCGAAGAACACCCGATTCCAGCGATTGACGGCCAGGTTTGCCCCGATGTTGAGCACGAGCAGGGTGCCGAGTGCGCCCGTGAGCGCCCAGGCCCGGCGAGCGCTCGGCCCTCGCCACCAGCCTCCGGACAGGCCTGCGAAGTCACGCATGATGTGGGCCCCCGAGCGCGGGACCGTGGGGTGGGTCGGCATTGACGCGGTGCTCATGGAAAGGACAGCGCAGCCTCAGAGTGGGCCCGAAAACGCTCAGGCGATCGTTTCGCTCCTCGACAGAGTCGAAAGGGAACCGCTGCCCTAGGCTGGTGCAGTGGCAGTTTGGATGCTCATACGGCAACCTTATCAAGACTTCGCTCCGCCGCAATATCACCCGTGAATAGGGGAGAACTCGTCCTTTGTGCCTTCTTGGCACTCGGCCCTGCCCGCCAGCCGTCGCTTCCGCTTCGCAGCCGAGAGCTTTACCCAGGGCTATCGCACCGGGGTCTGCGGATCGTCCAGCGTCAGGCCTCCGTCATATGGCGCCGCGATTCGGCCGAGGGCCGCCCGGAACACGTCGCTGCGGACAAGGGCCCGGCAAAGCTCTTGTCGCGAAACTTCTGGTTCGGATGGGGTGACGTGGAAACGATCGAAACCGCTCCGGTCGTTCAAGCTGTTGAAGTCCCGAAGAAGGAGCATGACGAGGTCATCCTCATCCCAGCTGGGCAGATCGGCGAGCAAAACGGACACGAGGTGGTGGGCGAGGGTGTGGTCCGGGTGATCCGGGTTTTCCGGGGCGCGCCCGAATTCATAAAGATGTCGCACCGCGTCCCACCGCGCGGGTTCGGAGGGCAGCCGTGCTCTCAGCGCCGCCTCCTCCTCGGCGACATAAAACCGGTTGAGGCCATCGAACAGCGCGACGACGTACCCCTGATCGAGGAGGATCGCCTCCCAGTCCTGTGAAGCGTCGCGCGGTGTATTGGGGGCGATCGCTTCGGCGACGATCATGCGCGGTCGCCAACGACTCCAATCCGCGCCCGCGAAGACCTCGGGCTCTGCGCCCTCGACATCCACCTTTAAAAAGTCGATCGATCCGACGCGGTGAACCTCAAGTAGCTGCGCCAGGGTTGTGACGGGTCGGCGGACGGTGGTGTAGCTGGCTCCGTGCGCCGCGGCCTTGCGGGCATTGAGCTCGAGCATTGTCGAGAGCCCGTGCAGACCCTCGACGATGTGGAAGTCCGCCTCGCCGACCGTCTGGCCAATGAGGCTGCAGACCGCCACATCACGCGGCCTCAGGTGCCGGTAGAGATCCAAGAGGTGTGCCTGCGGTTCCACGACGACGCCGCGCCAGCCCTGCAGGTAAAACCAGTAGGACACGTTGTCGGCGACCGGATGGCCAGCTCCGAGGTCGACATAGAAGCCGGATGCCTGATTACCGAAGGCAGAAGAAAGATGATAATCCTCAAGCCGCTGCGCATACGAAAGAGTCATGGCATTCATGGCGACTCCATCCTGGTTTTCTCGGACGGCACATGCGTGCTAACTGGGACGTCGAAAACCGATGGCGAGATCGGTTCGGCCTGGATGATGGAGCTTGCCGAAACTCCCGGATCGACCGCTGCCGAGACCGGCCGGTCCCTGGCGCATGCACCGTCTAGCTCGGGGAGCCTCTCGATCGTGGCCACCGACCTGTGGGCCCCCAGGATCTTGACGATCGGAAGGGGCGCGCCCTCTCGCCTGTACACCAGGTCGGCTCCCTCCCCCGACAGCTGCGTCTTGCCGAGGGGGATTCGCTTCGATCCCATCCTCGGCCTTATCCTCGGGGGCAGGCTTGCGCAACCGCGCGCCGCTGGCGGCATTGGGGGGTGGCCGGCAGACCGAGGGGGCATGACGATGGCCGGCCCAGCGCCCTTCATCGCGCAGACGAAAAGCACTATTCCAGACGCGATGCGTGCTCCGGTTCTCCGTCTGACCTCCCTCGCCAAGGCGCTCCCCGGCGGCCGCCAGCTCTTTGACGGACTTGCGCTCACGCTCGGAGAGGGTGAACATGTCGCGATCCGCGGCGAATCGGGTGCAGGCAAGTCGACCCTGCTCAACATCGTCGCTGGCCTTGACACCGCCGATTCGGGCGAGGTCGCGGTCGCCGGAACCGATCTGACGCGTCTCGACGAAGCGGCGCGCACCACACTCCGCCGCGACGCGATCGGCTTCGTCTTCCAGGCCTTCCATATTCTGCCGCATCTCAATCTCGCGCAAAATGTCGCCTTTCCCCTCATTCTGCAGAAGCAGCCGCGCGACCTCGCCCTGGCGCGCGCCGGAGAGATGCTCGCCGCGGTCGGGCTCGGCGGACGACGGCACAGCTACCCGAAGGAGCTGTCGGGCGGCGAGCTTCAGCGCGTCGCGATCGCGCGGGCGCTGGTGCATTCGCCACGTCTCATTCTTGCCGACGAACCCACGGGCAATCTCGACCCCGAGACCGCGGCGCAGATCATCGCCCTGCTCGGCCGGACCGTGACGGAGCGCGGCGCGGCGATGCTGCTCGTCACCCATTCGCCCCTCGCCGCGGCGGCGGCCGACCGGCAGCTTCTGCTCACGCCGCGTGGGCTGGTCCCGGCTGATGGGTGAGATCGGACTCGTCGCCTGGCGCTGGCTGATCGCGGGTGAGCTTCGCGCCTTTCCGATGCGCTTGGCGCTGGCGACGCTCGCCATCGCGATCGGGGTCGCGCTCGCCTTCGCGGTTCACATGGTCAACCGGTCGGCCGCCGAGTCCTTCGGCCAGGCCGTGCGCAGCGCCTTGGGCGGCGCTGACCTCCAGGTCCACGGCGCCAGCGCGCTCGGCTTTGACGAGGCGCTCTATCCCCGGCTGATGGCGCTCGACACCGTCGCCGATGCGAGCCCGGTCGTGCAGTTCCGCGCGACACTCGGCGCTGGCACGCGTCCGGTCACGCTTCTCGGGCTCGATGTGTTCCGCACGATGAGCGTGTCGCCCAGTCTCATGATCAGGCCCCGGGCTGCGACGCGCACGGCGGCCGGCGCGAGATCAGCCGACCTCGACGCGCTGCTCGGCTCCGCGCTCTATCTTTCGCGCGACGCGATGATGCAGGCTTCTCTGGACTTTGGCGATTCGGTCGAGGTGCGCGCGGCCGGACGCGCGCACCGGTTCCGCGTGTCAGGGGACCTGCCCGGCGTCGCTGCCGGCCAAGCGCTGGCGGTCATCGACATCGCGGAGGCCCAGTGGCGCTTCGGACGTCTCGGCACACTTGATCGGGTCGATCTGAAGTTCGAGCGGGGCAGGGGGACCGGCGACGCGAGGGAACAGGTGAAGGCGATCCTTCCCGCCAATGCGCGGCTGAGCGATGCCGAAACCGAAAGCCGACGGGGCGACACGCTCTCACGCGCCTACCGCGTCAATCTCGACATGCTCGCGCT
This sequence comes from uncultured Alphaproteobacteria bacterium, assembly GCA_963800985.1. Taxonomy (GTDB): domain Bacteria; phylum Pseudomonadota; class Alphaproteobacteria; order Rhizobiales; family Beijerinckiaceae; genus Microvirga. The sequence goes on from CAWDDI010000036.1 coordinate 86,529, forward strand.
GGTCGCGCTGCTGACCGGTGGGTTCCTCGTTTACTCGGCGCAGTCGCTTTCGGTGACCCGGCGGCGGCGCCAATTCGCGCTGCTGCGAACACTCGGCATGCAGGAACGTGCGCTCGCCGCGCAGTTGCTCGGCGAAGGCGTCGCGCTGGGCATTGCGGGGGCGCTCATCGGGCTGGCGGGCGGCTATGCGATGGCGGGGGCCGCGCTCATTCTTGTCGGCGGTGATCTCGGCGCTGGCTATTTTGGCGTCGGAACGACCCGGCTCGACTTTGCGCCTGAAGCGGCGCTGTTCTTCGTCGGCTTCGGTGTCGTGACCGCGGTCGCTGCAAGCTATGTCCCCGCCCGACGCGCGGCGCGGCTTGCGCCCGCGTTGGCGCTCAAGGACGCGGGCGATCTGGTCGATCCGCGCGTGCCACCGCGTGTCGGTCCTGCCGCGGCAGTGATCGCAGCTGGACTGATATGTGCTGTTCTCCCGGCGATAAATCGACTCCCCGTCTTCGGCTATCTGGCGGTCGGCTTTGTGCTCGCCGGCGGCGTCGCGGCGATGCCCTGGCTTGCACGCGTTCTGTTACGGCCCCTTGCCAGAGTGGAGCTTCGCGCGCCCGCCTTCGAGATGGCGCTCCACCGGCTGCTCGGCGTACCCGGGCAAGCGTCGATCGCGCTTGGCGGTATCGTCGCGAGCACCGGGCTGATGATCGCAATGGCCGTGATGGTCACCAGCTTCCGCGGCTCGGTGGACGACTGGTTGAAGAGTTTTTTAAGCGCGGATCTCTACATCGCCCCAGCGTCGAATGAGCCGTTATTCGATGGGGAGACGCAACGTCGCCTCGCTGCGACCCCCGGCGTCGCCGGCATCGCCTTCAGCAAGAGCCTTCCCGTCACGCTCAATCCCGAGCTTCCGCCGACGCTGCTCATCGTGCGTCCCGTGTCCGGCCCGGGCTATTCGCTGCCCCTGATCGAGCAAGCGTCCCGGCCAAGCGATGGCATCGCGCTCTGGTTTTCCGAGCCCGCTGCACGGCTCTTCGGCGCGCGGCCGGGCGATCCCTTCACCCTGCCGATCGGCGCGGGCGGTACAATGGTGACAGGTTATGTCGCGGGAATCTGGCGCGATTATGCCCGGCAGCAGGGCGCGATCGTGATCGACACGCGCGACTATACCGCGATTACCGGCGATGACGTACGCAGCGAGGCGGCGATCGAGCTCGCGCCGGGCGTCTCGGCGGCGGCCGTACGAGCGGCGCTCCGTGCGCGACTGCCGTCAGATGTTGCCGAGCGGGCGGATTTTGCTGAACCCGCCGCGCTTCGCCAGCGCGCGCTCCAGCTGTTCGATCGCAGCTTCGCGATCACCTATGCGCTTGAGGCGATCGCGATCTTGATCGGGCTTGCGGGAGTCGCAGCGACGATCTCGGCGCAGACGATTGCCCGGATGAAGGAATTTGGAATGATGCGCCATGTCGGGATGCGCCGCGGCGAGATTGTCGCGATGCTTGCCACCGAAGGCGCGCTGTTGGGGCTGATCGGCATGGTCGCTGGCATCGTGGTCGGGGTTGCGCTCAGCCAAATCCTCATTCATGTGATCAACCCGCAATCGTTCAATTGGACGATGACGACGCGGATCCCCTGGGATTTGATCCTCGGCGTCGCGGTTGCGCTGGTCGTGACCGCGTCCGCCACCGCGATGATCGCCGGCCGTCGCGCCGTCTCGCGCGACGCGGTGCGTGCCGTCAGCGAGGACTGGTGATGAGGACGCGGCTTGCCCTCGCCCTGTTGACGGTGGCGGCCGGATGGGCTGCGCCCGCGGCGAACCCGCAACCCGCCGAATCCGGTGGTCACGCCGGGCGCAGAGTTCCGCTTCCCGCGCGACCATGGCGCGCATCCTGCCTATCGTACCGAGTGGTGGTACTTCACGGGCTGGCTTGATGCGCCCGATGGCCGGCCGATCGGATTCCAAATCACCTTCTTCCGCTCGCGCCCATCCACCGACCCCGCCAACCCCAGCGCCTTCGCGCCCCGGCAGATTGTGTTTGCGCATGCGGCGCTTTCCGACCCGGCCAGGGGTCGGCTGATCCACGACCAGCGCATCGCACGGCAGGGCTTCGGCATCGCCGAAGCGCACGAGGGTGATGCCCGTATCACGTTGCTCGATTGGCAGCTGGACCGGGGCGCTGACGGCGCCTTTCACGCGACGACGCGCGCGCAGGAGTTTGCGCTCGATCTCGTGTTCACCCCGACCCAGCCCGCGATGCTCAATGGCGAGAGGGGATATAGCCGCAAGGGCCCGCACCCCGAGCAGGCGAGCTATTACTATTCAATGCCACAACTGACGGTCACCGGCACAGTCGTCCGCGATGGCAAGCCCGCGATGCTCAAGGGCCGCGCCTGGCTCGACCGCGAATGGTCGTCGAGCTATCTCCCGCCGGATGCGGTCGGGTGGGACTGGACCGGGATTAACTTCGACGATGGCGCCGCGCTCATGGCCTTTCAGATGCGCGGGCGCGACGGACGCGCGATTTATGCCGGCGGCACGCTGCGCCGATCGGACGGAATGCAGTTTGTGCTGGCACCCGAGGACGTGCGCTTCGTGCCCCGACGGCGCTGGCGCTCGCCGCAAACCGGCGCGGCTTATCCCGTCGAGGCCGAATTTGAGATCCGCCTACCCGAAGGCACGCGCCATGTCCGCCTCACGCCGCTGTTCGATGCGCAGGAACTGGACGGGCGCGCCACCGGAATGCCGAGCTATTGGGAGGGTTTGGTCTCGACACCCGGCGGACGCGGCTACCTGGAGCTCACGGGATATGCCGGATCGCTTGGTCTTTGAACCGCCCATGGGCGCGCCGCAGGACGTAATCTCGCCCCAACACCGGGCTTAAGCGGCGCCGGCCTTCCCCGCACGAGACCGATACCCGATAGGTTCAGCCGACGCGCAGAAGTCTCAGGGCTGGCCGTGAGGAGAGTGATGCGCTGGACGCGATGGATCGTTGCTGCTCGGAAGCGGTGGAGTGGACACTAGCGTCTGGCTCGTCCGAGGCGGTTCAGCACCTCGCGCGGGATCCCGTACTCCTTTACGACAGTCTCCCAAGAGCCAAGTCCGCACAGTTCCCGCTGGATCATGAAGGCCCAGACCCGTTCGGCGGCTTCGTCCAGCAAGGCCGATCGATCCGCCTCCCGCTTCGGTCCGTGCGCTCCGGCGTCAAGCGCGCGCAAGCTCGCCAGGGCATGCTCGACCTGGGTGCCCAAGAAGCCGAGTGTTTGAGCCTTCTGCTGTGCAATCTCGAAATCGAGCACGTTCCATCCGGTCTCGGAACGATGACCGGTAGCCAAGCTTTGGGGAATTCGAAGTGACATCACGCGCCTCGGCGATAGGTGAGTGGTTCAATGAAGGTCAGGCGGCTGCATGCATCCAAGGCTATCGGCACGAAACGACCGGGTCCCGGCGGACTTATGGGCGCAGGCCGGGAGATCTCCGGTCAGTGACGGCGGTGCTGCTCCCCGATGCGAGTCGCTGCGTTTTCGAGAGGGCGGCCGGCCAGTGGACGAAGCCCGAGGCCGCTTGTCGCCGAGCCGAAGCGCCAAGACACGCCGCGTACGGCGAGTAAAGAGTGGCTTCGGGATCATGATTCAGTCGAGTTTCGCCACGCCTAGTGCCGGGCTGAGAGGTTATGCCGAAGGCATTACTATTATCGCAGCCCTTCTGTTGGACCATTCCCGCCGAAGCTAGTAATCTCGTCCGGTTACCCGAGCGCTGGGTGGGGCGCTTGCCCTTTAACTCCGGCAGGAGAGGCAGGATGAGTAACAGATCCTGGAAGGGATTGACCTCCCCCCGCTCGGCTACTGGTCGATGTTCCCTGGTGGAACCCCTGCCGCACCACATCAGCTGCGACGCAGTCCACGTATCCTTCCGGGCGGATCCCTCGCGGGTCGCCGCATTTCTACCGCCCGGCCTCGAGCCGCTGCCGACCGGCGACGGCTGGGCGATGGTCGCCGAAATGGCCAAGGTTTCCTCGGCCGCACCTGAGCAGGCCTGGGAGCAGCCGGGGCGTTCCTCTTACAATGAAGGGGTAGTCGGCTTCTCCTGTCGCTTTGGAGAACGCGTTGGTCGCTACAGCGCCTTCGTCTGGGTGGACCGGGATTGGTCAATGGCCATGGGATCGATCTTCGGCTGGTCCAAGCGGTTGGCGCAGGTGGACCGCACCCGGCTCCAGGAGACGAACCCGGGAATCGCCGCCCTCGGCGCCGGCTGCCGAGTGGGTGGCACGGTGGTTCGGCAGGGCAGCCAGGTTCTGAGCGTGCGGGTGTCGCTGCCTGAAGCGGCCCGTACCGTCGAGGGGCTGCCGGGCCATGCCGCCGCGACATTTCTGTACCGGTATCTTCCAAGCCCGAGCCCTGACGTGCCGGATATCGAGCAGCTCTTCGAGCTGCCGTTCAGCAACCTCTCCATGTCACCGGTGTGGGTCGGCGAGGGGGCCGTCGCCTTCGGGGAGGCGCCGGACGAAGAACTGGCGGATCTCGGACCCGTCGAGGTCACGGGCGGCTACCTCTACCAACGCGGGTGGACGACGAGCCGCACCGCACGGCTGCTGCACGACTATCGTCCGGAGGACCAGCCCGATCACTTCACATGATGGAGAAAGGCCCATGACCCGAGCCACCACCGACCGGAGAACCTTCGTAACGGCGAGCGCTGCCGCGATGCTCCTGCCCGGAGCGGCTTTCGGACAGTCCACACCGAAGATCACCTATCTGACGCCATTCGGGTATCTCATGGGCTTCGCTGAGGCGATGTACGCGGACACCGGAGGCTTCTTCAAGAAGCACGGGCTCGACGTGACAATCGAGGGCGGCAAAGGGTCCGCGATGTCCGTTCAGCAGGTCTCGGCAGGCAACGTTTTGCTGTCACGTACCGGCGGGACCGATCTGATCAAAGCCTATGCCCGCGACAACTCCCTCGTGGCGATCGCGGAGATCTTCCCCAGGGACCTCTTTTTCGTGATCAGCCACAGAGATAAGCCCATTGCCAAGCCCGAGGATCTGGCAGGGAAGACCATCGGCGTGGTCTCGGTCGGGGGCGCCACCGAGAACCTTCTCGACATGATGCTCGCACGGGCAGGGATCGCAAAAGATCAGGTCAGGCGCGAGACCGCGGGCAATGCGCCGACGGCCTTTGAACTCGTCAAGGCGGGCCGGCTGGCGGGCTACATCGCTACCAATGACACCGTCTTTCAGCTCAGAGGGGACAATCAGCCGATCCTCGCCTGGAGCGTCGACGACGTGGCTCCGTCGCCCGGCCAGGTCTACATCACATCGAAGAAGAGCCTCGAGACCAACCAGGATGCCATCGCGCGCTTCCTGCGCGCCACCCAGGACTCGCTTGGGGCGCTTGTTTCCAGCAGCGACCTGCCGGGCATCATCGCCTCGATGTCCGCGAAGTACGACATCGTCGAGGCGAAGCGGCCCGACAAGGGCGTGAGCGTGCTTCAGAACGCGCTCGAGAATTACAGGGTGGCTCACGCGGACAAGATGAAGATCGAGCCGGCATCCTTCGAAGCCGCACATGAGCTGATGGTCAAGGCCGGCATCATCGATCCGCTCCCCGACAAGGGCTACTACGAGCTGAGAGCCTGGCAAAGGGCGTTCGGCTGATGGCTCCGAGGGCCGCGACGGCACTTCTGCTGGTTGACCTGCAGAAGGCATTCTGCGACGCCGACGGGTCGATGGCCGGGCAGGGCCGGCCGATCGAGCCCATGCGTGCGGCCGCTGCAGCGTCCGCAAAACTCGCCGTCGCGGCTCGCGTCGCACGCGTACCGGTGATCTGGACCCGCATCGCCTACCGGCCGGATTACCTCGACGGTGGACGCCTCCTTTGGGACCTGCGTCCCAACCTCCGCGCCGTGGGCGCTCTCAAGCTCGGCTCGCCCGACGTTGAGATCTCTGCGATCGCGGGCTGGAGCACAGGCGATATCCTGATCGACAAATGCCGCTACTCGGCTCTTTACGCAACGCCGCTTGAGGCACAGTTGCGCGCGCTCGGGACCGAGCGCCTCGTCGTGGCAGGGGTGACGACGTCGATGTGCGTCGAGTCGACCGTAAGAGATCTGGCCCAGCGGGACTATGAAACGATCGTCGTGCGCAACGCCTGCGGCGACTTCGACGAGGGTCGTCACGCGGCCTCGCTTGAGGCGATGGCGTTTGGGTTTGCTGAGCTGGTGGGACTGGAGGACGCCCTCGGCATCCTGCAACGCGCGGAGGCCCGACAGGAGCGGGTTGCATGAAGCGTGAAGCCATCGATCCCGCCACTCTGGGCGGGCGGCCGGAGATCGCGATTATCGGGCTCGAGCACCGCTACGCGACCCGACAACAGGATGTTCTCGCGCTCACCGGAATTGACCTGTCGATCGGGCGCGGCGAGCTCGTCGTCCTGCTCGGTCCGTCCGGCTGCGGCAAGACCACGCTGCTGCGGATCATCGCCGGGCTGATCAAGCCTACGCGCGGCGAGGTCCGGATCGCGGGGCGTCCGTTGTGGAGGCCGAACGGGCGCGACGATGATGCCGTCAAGGAGCTCGGCGTTGTCTTTCAAGAAGCCAACTTGTTTCCCTGGCTCACCGTCGAGGACAACATAGGCCTGCCGATGAAGCTGCGAGGTGTTGCGGTCGAGCATAGACGCGCCAAAGCGCGCGAACTCGCTGACCTGATTGGTATCGGCGGGTTCGAGAAGCGCTGGCCGCGCGAACTCTCTGGCGGCATGCGGCAGCGGGCCGCGATCGCCCGGGCACTCAGTCTCGATCCGCACATCCTTCTCATGGACGAGCCCTTCGGCGCGCTCGACGCCATGACCCGAGACCACATGAATCTCGAGCTCCAGCAAATCTGGATGGCTCAGGGCTGCACGATCGTGCTCGTTACGCACTCGATCAGCGAGGCCGCGTTCCTGGCGGACCGCATCCTTCTTCTGTCGCCGCGCCCTGGACGCATGGACACCTTGCTCCAAGTCCCGTTTCCCCGTCCACGGGACCTCTATGTCCAGAGCACACCGGCGTTCCAGGCGCTGGCGAGCGACCTTCGCCGCCGTCTCGACGCCATGCATTGAAGGAGACCTGTCGTGAACGCCCTTCGGCGCAGAGCCAGTTGGATCGCGACACCGCTCTTGCTTGCGGCGCTGATCGTCGTTTGGGATCTCTATGTGCGGGGCTTCGACGTGTCGCCGCTGGTTCTGCCAAGCCCCGCGCAGGTCGGAGCCGCGCTCATCGAGCTCGTGAGCGACCCGCGCACCCTGCCTCACGTATGGGCGACGCTTTACGAGACCCTGGCCGGCTTCGCGATCGCGATCCTGATCGGCGTCGGCCTCGGAGCGCTGCTTGGGAAGGTGCGCTGGCTCGAACGTACGCTCAACCCCTTCATCGTCGCCCTCCAGGTCATGCCTAAAATTGCGCTCGTGCCGCTGTTCATCATCTGGTTCGGCTTCGGACCCACCTCGAAGATTGTGATGGCCGCTGTGCTGGCCTTCTTCCCGATCATGACCAACACGGTGCTCGGCATCAAATCTGTGGATTCAGGACACCGGGATGTGATGACGAGCCTGAACGCCACGCGCTGGCAGACGCTTCGGGACATGGAGCTGCCGGCCGCTCTGCCCTACATCCTGACGGGAATGGAGGTCGGGATCGTGCTGGCCATCATCGGAGCCATTGTCGGCGAGTACCTTGGCGGCTCGACGGGACTCGGACACCTCGCGGTCGCGAGCCTGAACGCGTTCGATACGCGAACGATGTTCGCGGTTATCGTCCTCCTCACCCTGTTGGGGTTCTTGCTCTACTTCGCGGTCGTGCTTTTGCGGCGCTTCGTGACGCCCTGGCACGAAGCCGTCCTGTTTTCGCGAGTGGACGACTGATATTTCAAGCCCAGTCTTCGATAAGGAACAGGGAGGAGCCACCTTGGGCCGCATCATCGACGTCACCGTTAATTTCAAGCCGCACACACAGCTCAAGCTATACGAGGTCCTGAGGATCTCCGAGGAGGCACGCCAACCTTTGGAGCCGGAGTCCTACATCGCCGAGATGGACCGACATGGTGTCGCCATGGCAGGACTTATCGCTAATGTCGTCCAGAACGGCGTGCGCGGCGAACTTCTGGCAACTCATGTCGACGAGGTTTACCCGGTTCTTCAGAGATATCCGGACCGCTTCTTCGGGTGGTGCGGCATTGATCCGCTCGGGGGCATGGAGACGCTTCGATACATCGAGCGGGCGGTGCGCGAACTCGGGTTCATCGGCGTTCATGTGTACCCCCATTGGTTCGGCATCCCGATCGATCACCGGATCTACTGGCCGATCTACGCCAAATGCTGCGAGCTCGGCGTGCCGATCACGATGCAGGTCGGCCGCCAGTCGCCACGTTCAGGAGGCAAGCTGGTGGCGCGTCCCGCCCTTCTTGAGGAGATCGCGTTCGACTTTCCCGAGCTCAAGCTAATTGGGCTGCACGTCGGCTTCCCGTTCGAGAACGAAACCACGACCGCAGTTCGCTCGCACGAGAACGTTTACGTCATCGCCGATGCCTGGCCCCCGGCATCCTGGTCGCAGCACTTCGTCGACTTCATCGCGCAACGAGACTGGGGCAACTACGACGGCGGCGAGAAGGTCATGTGGGGCACCGATTGGCCGGTACAAAAGCTTGGACCCTCCATCGAACAGGTGCGGCAGCTCGACATCCCGGAGGAGACAAAGCCAAAGCTTCTCGGGGAAAACGCGATCCGCATCCTCGGCCTGAACGTGGCGGCCTCCTGAAGCCGCGCTCAGGGCGCGAGATTGTAGATGCGAACCGCGTTGTCGTGCAGGAACTTGCGTCGGACATCCTCGGATAGGTCGAGCGCTGCGATTTCGGCCATCGTTCGACTGAAGTCGAGGACCGGGAAGTCGGTCCCGAAGATCACCTTGTCGCGGCCGTAGGAGCGCAGATAATGCACGAAGGACGCCGGCCAGTACTTGGGACTGTGAGCATCGCTCCCAATGAAGACGTTCTCGTGCTTCCACGCCATTGCGATCATTTCTTCGTGCCAGGGGATGCCAACATGGATGCCGACCAGCTTGAGGTCGGGGAAATCGCAGGCCACACCGTCGAGGGTGATCGGGCGACCGACAGAGCGGGTGCGGTGCTCCGGGGCATAGATCATCGACTGACCCACCTGGACCTGGAACGGAACTCCCAGTTCGACGCACTTCGCGTAGTACGGGTAGTATCAGCGTGATCGGGGGGGAGTTCGAACCAATGGGGGTAGCAGTGCGCGCCGATGAAGCCGTCCTGGCGAATTGCTGTTTCGAATGCGCGCACCCCGATCATGCCCTCGGTTGGATCGACCCCCGCGAGCCCGCAGAACCGAGCGGGGAAGCGCTCCACGGCTTTGGCCACGATCGAGTAGGGCAGGTGGTAGCAGCCCGGCAGGCCGAGGCGGCCGGATTTTGGCGCGATCAGGAACGCCCGCTCGATTCCCGCCGCGTCCATCCGACCGATCATCTCCTCCAGCTCGAGGCCGCCCATGGGCGTGGATCCGGCCTTCATCTTTCCGGCAAAGAATTCGTCCGTCCAACCCGGGCGGTAGGAGAGCGCCTCGGGCGTCCAGATATTCACAACGGCGTCGATAGCAAGAACGGGTGGCGACGAGGACAAGCTAGCACCTCCGGCGGAATTCGGATTACCCCCGATAGCTCGGTACGACACGCCTGGAGAGCCGCGCCGTGAATCTCGCCACGGTCTTCATCACCAACGCGCACGCGCGGCCGGACCACTCAGCCATTATCGCGGCCGGCGAGACCATCAATCATGGAACTGCAGCCGAGTGGGTCAAGACGCTGGCGGCATGGCTTGCCGCGCGCGGCGTCACGGCGGACGACCGGATCGGGCTCATGCTGCCGGACACCCCGCTTCACCTCTTGCTGCATTATGCTCTCGCTTGGCTCGGGGCGACAATTGTGCCCCTTGATCATCGCTGGACGCAGGTTGAAGCAGCCAGGATTGCGCGCGCCATGAAGGTGAAGGCGGTCCTTGGTGAAACCGATGGCGAGCTCGACGGAATCCGCGTCATGGCCGCGCCCGGCGGATGGCCGGAGGCAGGCAGCGCTCCGCTCCCAGTCGCGGCCGAGGGTGGTGAGCGCCCGCTAGTCCTCTCTGTCCTCCGGGACCACCGGGAGCCCGACCGGCGCGATCGTCACGCACGCACAGCTTTACGAGCGTTTCGTCGCCCAGTGGGTCACGATGACATTCAACGCTCTCGACCGCTACCTGCTGGCGACCCCTCTCTATTTCGGCGGTGGCCGCTCGTTCGCGATGAGTTTCCTGGCGGCGGGCGCCACGGTGGCGTTCGCACCGCCTCCGCTAGAGCCGGTCCGGTTGATCGGAGCTGCACGGGATTACCGCGCGAGCGTTGTCTTTTTGGTTCCGACTCAAATCCGGCGGATCCTCGCCGACTGGGATGGAATTGGGCCGGCCTTCCCAGATGTCCGACTGGTGGTGACGAGCGGCTCCGCCATTCACGCGCAGGAAAGGGCGGAGATCGTCCGCCGCGTATGCGCCAACTGTCTGGACTACTACGCGTCGAGCGAAGGCGGCGGCATCGCCGTTCTCCAGCCGCGCGAGCAATTGCAATTTCCGCAAGCGGTGGGCTGTCCGACATTTCGGGTGGAAATCGCCCTTGTCGACGAGCATGGCGATAGCGTGCCCCCGGGGGTGGTCGGCCGTCTGCGCTACAAGGGACCCGGAGTTCTCACGCGTTATGATTGACGCGCGCGGGGAGAGCATAGACTTAGCCGACCGGGACGGCTGGTTCGAACCCGGCGACCTCGCGAAGATGTTGCCGACCGGCCACCTCATCCTGGCCGGCCGAACCAAGGACGTGATTATTCGTGGCGGCATTAATATCTACCCCGCGGAGGTCGAGGCGGCGTTGATTGGTCTGCCAGGAATAGCCGAGGTATTGGTCGTGGGATTGCCAGACGCCGAGCTCGGCGAACGGGTTGGCGCGCTCCTCGTTACGTCCAATGAGCCCATGGATCTGGGGGATTTGAGGGCCGCTCTCGCCCCCCGGCTCGCCTCGTACAAACTTCCGAGCGACATTCGCTATGTTGAGCACCTGCCCCGTACCCTCATGAACAAGCCTGATCGCGCTATGGCAAAGAAAATCTCGCTGGCGACTCAGACGCCTGAATCGAGCGCAAAACGCCGAGGCGCAGCTTGGGGCCCGTTTGATATAACATTTCACATAGAATACCGCAGTTGAGATTCGTCGGCCTTCTGCGGGCGGCAAGTTCGTGCACTGTGGAATCGGCGTTGCTGGTCTGTAATCTTATCTCGAATGGATCGGCATCGGGTGCTCCGTTTCGGCAAAACGAACCCATCGGTGCGCTTTACGCTGGCCGAGGCGAGCGGCGTCGTCGCCTCAACTCCGGACCAGCACCTTGCCGATGACCGCCCTCCTTCGAGCGCGGCATGGGCGTCGGCGATGCGCTCGAGGGCGAACACCCGGCCGATCGGATGCACGAGCCGGTCCTGCCGCAGCAGGACCGAAAGGTCGCGCAGGCCGGCCTCGCGCATCGCCGGGGTCAGCAGCAGCCCTGCACGAAATGCAGGGTCATCCCCTTCATGGCGAAGTCGTAATAGGGCAGCACCGGCTCGCGCACGCGGGTCGACGAATAGGCGGCGATGACGCCGTTCGGCTTGACGACGGCCTTCGACGCCGCGAGGTTCGCGCCGAAATCCACCTCGACGATCCGGTCGACGCCCGGCCGCCGGTGAGGTCCATGACGGCCCGACGACGTCGCCGGTCCGGTAGTCGATCGTCGCTCTCCGCGCCGAGCGCTTACGCGCGCGCCGCTTTCTCCGTGCTCGAGACCGTCGCGATCACGCGGGCGCCGTTCCAGACCGCGAGCTGGATCGCGTAGGAGGCGACCGCGCCGGCGCCGCCCGTGACGAGGATCGTCTGCCCGGTCACCGGGCCGTCGGCGAACACGGCCCGGTGCGCGGTCAGCGCCGGGACGCCGAGGCAGGCGCCCGCCTCGAATCCGAGATGGTCCGGCAGGGGCACGGCGTGATCCGCGGCGACGACGGCGTAATCAGCGGCGGCGCCGGCTCCGGGTCGGGCGCATCGGCGCGGAAGAACCAGACGCGCTCCCCGATCGGGCGCTCGGGACGCCAGGCCCGACTGCGACGATGGTGCCGGCGCCGTCCGAATGCGGGATGACCGGCCGCCGGCAGGGCGCGGCTGAGCCAGCCGGCGCGCTTCTTGGTGTCGTGCGGGTTGACGCCGGAGACGGCCACCCGCACGAGAACCTCGCCGATCCCGGGCGAGGGCGTCTCGCGATCGCCCGACCCGCAGCACCTCGTGCGGCGGCCCGCAGCGCTCGTACCAGGCGGCGCGCATGCGCGACGGAACGCGTCGCGCGCTCAACCCTGGAGCGCCCGGTCGATGATGCGCCCGGCCTCGTTCATGGCGCCGACGAAGCGGTTCTGCCCGCGCAGGAGCTGGGTCTTGGCGAAGCCGAGGCGGGGGCCGTCGAGGCGGGACAGCTCGGTCGCGACCGCGAGCGTCGGCAGCGGCGGAACCGTGTAGGCCGGGTCGTGCCGGAAGCGCGGCTCGCGGGTGAAGTTGATCGGCACGAGCACGCGGGCGAGGCGCATCAGCGCCTCGTTGGCGGCGTCCGGCCTCGACCCGTCCCGCGTCGATCGCCGCGTAGAGCGCCTCAAGCCGCTCCGTGAGCCCCTCGAGCGCGGTGCGCGACGGCGTGAGATCGGCATGGTCGGCGGCGGCCTGCTCGATAGGAGGCGAGCGTCGCCGCGAACTCCGCCGACCGCGGCGCGCCAATCGACCGGCAGGATCTCGGCGTTGGCATGGCGCAGGACCGAGAGCAGGTAGATGCGGATGTCGGTGTCGAGGATCGCCCGGTCGGCGATCTCGATCGTGTCGTTCTCGGTGTGCCAGGCGATGTTCCCGCCGCAGCCCGACACCGCATAGTAGTTCTTCTCGGCCCTGAGGTCGTCGGGCATCGTCGAGGAGAGCATGTAGTAGCTCGAGAAGCCGATGTTGTTGAACGAGTAGTCGCCGGCCTGGTTCGGGCCGCTTGAACTTCGGCGTCTGGCCGGTGACGTCCTCGATCGCCCGCGCCACGTGGGGCCGCGCTTCCGCCATGCAGGTGGTCTGGTGGTAGCTCGTCGCCCAGCGGCAGCCGGGCGAATCGCAATTGATCTGCGCGACGCAGTTCTCGTCGAGATCGATCGCGAAGGCGTCGGCGAACCAGGTCGAGCCGGCATAGCGCCCGGTGGAGTGGCCGGGCCACCAGGCGATGCGCACCGAGCGCCGCAGTCCGCCCCGGTTGCCCAGAGGACGCGGGCGAGCTCGAGCAGCGTCGCGTCGCCGGTGGCGTTGTCGCCGACGCCGACGTCCCAGGAATCGTAATGGCCGTGCACGAAGACGAAGCGGCCGGGCTCGGCGCGCCGGGAATATCGACGACCGGGATCTTCTGGCGGATACCAGCCTTCCATCATCTCGGTGACGACGCTCGCGCTCCCGCCGGCTCGAGCCGCCGCGATGATCTCCTGCCCGTCCGGATTGTTGACGGCGACGACGGCGATCGTGGGCTTGCGCGGCAGGTCGTCGAGATCGGGCGAACCCCAGACCGTCGTGCAGGTGCCCCAGTGGATGTCGACGCCGGGATTGACCGCGATCACCGCCTTCGCCCCCCACTCCTCCAGGAGCGAGCAGGAGCCCGGATTGGCGAAGCCGTCCATGACGACGACCTTGCCCCTGACGCGCGCGGGCCGCTCGCCGCCGTCCCGGAAGATCTCCGCGGGGTCGCGGGTGTAGGACCGGAACTTCTCCGGGTCGGCCTCGAGATAGACGAGCGGCCTTCGATGCCCTGCGGCGCGCTGATCGACATCGACGGCGGCTTCGCGCGGTAGGACTTGCCGCCGACGCGTACCTCGGCCCGCAGCGGGATCGAAAGGTAGATCTCGGGCTCATGGACCGTCACCGGGACGCCGAGCCGTTCAGGCTCGGCGCGATACGGTCGGCGCCGGCGTTCACATCCTCCGGCAGCCAGCGCGGCATGACCGAGAAAGCCTCGACGAGCGCCCAGGGCGCATCGAGCGAGACGGTGTCGAGGAATCGCCGTTCCGCCGCCGAGATTGCCATCTACGTGCCTCAAAGGACGTCCCCTGCGCCTACCGTAGCGGTTTTTGCGGTTGCGCCGCAATGCGGATGCAGCGAATGCTGTCAGTGACTTCTCGCGCTTGGTCCGCGTTCCACGAACACTTGGCCAGCGGCCAGAAAACAAGGCTTCCACGCACTTCCATTGCGTTCTATCATGTCCAGACGGAACATGCGACCGGGAAGAGGCACCGAGCCGGGAGAATCGTCATGATCAAGGTCACGAGACGGGACACGCTTCTGGCGGCGCGGCCGCGTTCACCGTTCCCGGCATCTGGGTCGACACGGCTTTCGCGCAGGCGGCCGGCGATCCGGTGCGCAAGATCATCCTCTATTCCGACACGCAAGGCGCGGTGCCGCAATCCTTCCAGGCGGCGCAGCTCATCGCCCAGACCTGGCGCCAGCTCGGGCTCGACGTGGAGGTGCGCCCGACGGCCCGCCAGCAGCTCAGCCAGATCGTCTGGTACGAGCGCGAGCGCTGGGACGCCACCATGTGGCGCATGGTCGGCCGCCCGGAGCGCAGCGACCCGGACGAGCTCGTCTACAACCTGTTCCACTCGTCGACCGCGCCGCGCGGCTTCAATTTCGTCGGCTACAAGAGCCCGGAATACGATCGGATCGCGGAGCAGCAGCGCCAGGCCGTCGACCTCGAAGCGCGCAAGAAGCTCATCCGGGAGGCGCAGGCGATCGTGAGCCGCGACGCGCCTTACGCCTTTCTCATCCATCCGAAGACGTTGCAGGCCTTCAACCAGGAGCTCTGGGATGCGAACTCGATCGTCATCCAAAAGGGCGTCGGCATCCGAAATTTCTGGACCTTCATCGGCGCGACGCCGAAAGGCGCGCAGAAGACGATGATCATCAACTCCGGCACGCAGCTTCAGGCGATCCATCCGCTCTACATCGCGGGCGCGCCGGACAGCTGGATCAACGAGCTCGTCTGGGACCGCCTCGTGCGCATCGGGCCGGACGGGCTGCCCCGCCCGTGGGCGGCGGAGAGCTTCAACTTCGTCAACGACCGCACCGTCGACGTGACGATCCGCGCCGGCATGACCTTCCACGACGGGCGTCCGGTCACGGTCGACGACGTGATCTTCTCGTTCGAGGCGCCGATGCGCACCGACAAGGTGCCGATGTTCAAGCCGTTCGTCGGCGACATCGAGCAGATCGAGCGCACCGGCGAGCGCGGCCTGCGCTTCCATCTCAAGCGGGTCAACTCCGCCTTCGCGACCACGGCGCTCGGGCGCGTCTTCATCGCGCCGAAGCACGTGTGGGAGCCGCACCTCAAGAGCGTCGAAGGCAAGCCGGAGAACATCGAGTCGATCCGCGACGCGCGAATGTCGGCTCCGGCCCCTTCAAGCAGGTGCGCGCCCGCCTCAACGAGGAGGTCGTCCTCGAGCGCTTCGACAAGCATTGGTCGGCGCCGAAGATGGACCGGCTCGTGATGCGCATCATCCCGAACGCGGAAGCCGTGATCGGCATGATGCGCTCGGGCGAGCTCAACCTTCTCTCCGAGTACGGCGGCGATCCGGAGGTGCTCGAGGCGCTCGCCAAGGAGGTGCCGGCCATCAAGGTCACGCAGGAGACCGACATCGGCATGGAGTTCCTCGGCTTCAACAATCGCCGCCCGCCGTTCAGCGACCCGGCGTTCCGCGCCGCGCTTTCGGCGGCGATCGACCGCAACGTTCTCGTCCAGGCGGCATGGAACGGCTTCGCCGTGCCCTCGACCTCCCATGTCTCGCCGGCGCTGCCGTTCTGGTACGCCGAGGACGTGAAGATGCCGGCGAGCGGCGTCGCCGCCGGCGACGCGAGATGCTGCAGAAGGCGGGCTTCACGCTCGTCGGCGGACCGGCTGCACTATCCCGCCGGCGTGAAGGAGACCCTCAAGCCCGGCGATTGAGGCGCGCCGGACGGTGCGCGAGGACGTCGCGATGGGCTTCGTCGGGCGGCGCCTGCTGCACAGCATCTTCGTGCTGTGGGCGGTCGTCGACGATCCTGTTCCTGATGTTCCGGCTGATGCCGGGCAACCCGCTCGCGGCCTATATCAGCGAGACCGCTGACCGCCGAGCAGCAGAGCTCTCATCATGCAGCAGTTCGGCCTCGATCGGCCGCTCTGGGAACAGTACGTCATCTATCTCGGCAATCTCGTGCAGGGCGAGCTCGGCACCTCGTTCCATCGCCGCGAGCCGGTGCTGGGCATCGTCCTCTCGGTCCTGCCGAACACGATCATCCTGACCTTCTGCGGCTTCTTGATCGCCTACGCGTTCGGCATCCTCGCCGGCGCCTATCTCGCCTGGAAGCGCGGCACCTGGATCGAGGGCGTCGTCGTGCCGATCGCGCTCGCGACGCGCGCGGCGCCCGAGTTCTGGCTCGGCATGATCCTTCTCGCCGTGTTCGCGTTCTGGCTCGGCTGGTTTCCGTCGGGCGGCGCGAACAGCGCCGGCGCGATGTACGCCAGCGAGCTCGACCGCATCTTCTCGCGCGACTTCCTCCTGCACCTGACGCTGCCGGCGCTGACGATCGCGCTCTACCTGCAGGGCCTGCCGCTTCTCCTCATGCGCTCGACGATGATCGAGGTGATGCACGAGGAGTTCATCACGATGGCGCGCATGAAGGGCCTCTCGGAATGGCGCATCGTCATCCACCACGCGGCGCGGAACTCGCTGCTCCCGGTGCTGACCGCCTTCGCGCTGGCGATCGGGCCGAACATCAGCGCCAACGTCGTGGTCGAGACCGTCTTCAGCTGGCCCGGCCTCGGCCGGCTGCTCGTCCAGGCGGTGTCGTCGAGCGACTACCCGCTCGCCCAGGGCGCGTTCTTCCTCATCGCGCTCGTCGTGATCGTCATGAATCTCGTCGCCGACCTGCTCTACGGCTTGCTCGATCCGAGGGTGTCGCATGGCCGCTCGAGTTGAGCACGCGCCGCCGTCGGGCACGGCGCGCCGTCGGCTGCGCCGCCGGCTCGCCGTGCGGTCGCGCACGACGTCGCGCGCCGCATGCTCAGGGACCCGTACACGGTGGCGGGTCTTGCGATCTATGTCGTCTTCGTCGCTGGTCGCGCTCTTCGCCGATGCGCTCGCGACCCATGATCCGACCGAGATCCTGTTCCGCGCGAACGGCCGCGTCGCCGCGAACCGCCCGCTCGGCGAAGGGTTCATCCTCGGCACGACCAATCTCGGCCGCGACATCTACTCGCAGCTCGTCTACGGCAGCCGCAGCGCGCTGCTCGTCGGGCTGACGGCGGCCGTCTTCGTCGTCGCGATCGGCACGCTCGCCGGGCTCGCTCTCCGGCTATTTCGGCGGCTGGATCGACTCGGCCATCATGCGCCTCGCCGACGTCGCGCTCGCGATCCCGTTCCTGCCCTTCGTGATCGTGCTCGCGGCTTTCCTGCGCCCGAGCACCTGGAACGTCGTGATCGCCGTCGCGCTCCTGCTGTGGCCGAACACCGCCCGGGTGATCCGCGTCGCAGGTGCTGACCGTGCGCGAGCGCGCCTATGTCGAGGCGGCGCGGGTCACGGGGGCGTCCGAGGCGCGCATCCTGTTCGTGCATGTGGCGCCGAACATCCTGCCGCTGTCCTTCCTGTACGGCTCGGTCGCGATCGGCTGGGCGATCCTGACCGAGGCGGCGGTGAGCTTCGTCGGCTTCGGCGATCCGTCGCGCATCTCCTGGGGCTTCATGCTGCAGGACGCGTTCGTGTCGCAGGCCCTTTCGCGCGGGTCGCTGGCACTGGTTCCTGCCGCCCGGCATCTGCATCGTGCTCGTGGTCGTCGCCGGCTTCTTCATCTCGCGCGGCGCCGAGGAGGTGCTGTTCCCGAAGCTGCAGGAGCTGACGAGTGGCGATCCTCCAGGTCGATGCCCTCGCCGTCGAGTACCGGACCTCGCGCGGCAGCGTGCGCGCCGTCGACGGCGCGAGCTTCGACGGTGCCGGAGGGGGCGGTCGTCGGCCTCGTCGGCGAGTCGGGCTGCGGCAAGACCACCGTGGCCCGCGCCATCACCGGCGTGATGCCCTCGAACGCCCGCATCGCGGGCGGGCGCCTCGTGTTCAAGGGCCGGGATCTCGCGGCGGCCGGCCGAGGCCGAGCGCAAGCGGGTGCGCTGGCGCGACATCTCCTTCGTGCCGCAGAGCGCCATGAACTCGCTCGATCCGGTCTACACGGTCGGGCGCCAGCTCGAGGAGGTGCTGGTCCGTCGCGGCGGGCCACGCCGCGCATGGCCGCGAAGCGAGCGCGCGGCGGAGCTGTTCCGGCTCGTCGGCCTGAGCCCGCGGCGGCTCGACGAGTACCCGCACCAGTTCTCCGGCGGCATGCGCCAGCGCGTCGCCATCGCGCTGGCGCTGGCGCTCGAGCCCAGCCTCGTCATCGCCGACGAGCCCGTCACCGCGCTCGACGTCATCGTGCAGCGCCAGGTGCTCGACGTCATCCGCGAGCCTGCAGGCGCGCTTGCAGCTGTCGATGATCCTGGTCACTCACGACATCAGCGTCGTCGCCTATGTCTGCGACCGGGTCGTCGTGATGTACGCCGGCAAGGTGGTCGAGGACGGCTCGACCGCCGAGGTGCTGGAGCGCGCCGCGCCACCCCTACACGATGGGCCTCACCAACGCCTTCCCGGACCTCGAGCGGGCCGGCGCCGCCCTCGTGCCGATCGAGGGCAGCCCGCCCGACCTGCTCGACCCGCCGAAGGGCTGCCGCTTCGCGCCGCGCTGCCCGTTCGCCCTGCCGGTGTGCACGCGAGGTCGAGCCGGTTCTCGCGGCGGAAGGCGACCACCGCGCCGCCTGCCACCGCCGCGGGCGAGGCGCGCGACCTGCGCGCGAGCGCGCCGAAGGAGACCGACGCACGTGGCTCGCTGCTCGTAGAGGCGCGCGACCTCGCCAAGCACTACCCGGCGCCGCGCAGCGTCGCGGAGGTCGCTCGCCGGCAAGCGGCCCGGTGCGTCCGCGCGGTCGACGGCGTCGAGCCTCTCGCTCGCGCAGGGCGAGAGCGTCGGCCTCCTCGGCGAATCCGGCTGCGGCAAGACGACGACCGGCCGCCTGCTGCTGAAGCTCGTCGAGCCGAGCGCCGGCGAGATCCGCTTCGAAGGGCGAGCCGCTCGCCGGGCTCATCGGGCGCGCGGACCTGCGCGCCTTTCCGCAAGCGCGCGCAGCTCGTGTTCCAGAATCCGTTCGACGCGATCAATCCGCGCTTCACGATCGAGCGCGCGCTCGCCGAGCCGCTCGTCAACACCGGCGTCCCGGCGACGAGCATCACGACGCGGATCGAGACGGCGCTCCGCCGCGTGCGGCTGCCGCCGCTGGCGCGCTTCCGCGGGCTGTTACCCGCACCAGCTCTCGGGCGGGCAGCTGCAGCGCATCGTGCTCGCGCGCGCGCTCGTGCTCGAGCCTGCGTTCCTGGTCGCCGACGAGCCCGTCTCGATGCTCGACGTCAGCGTCCGCGCCGGCGTCCTCAACGTCATGCGCGACGTGCGCGAGCAGCTGGGCTTGACCGCGCTGTACATCTCCCACGACCTCGCGCTGGTGCGCTACGTCTGCTCGCGCACGCTCGTGATGTATCTCGGCCGCATCGTCGAGGAAGGACCGACCGAGGCGCTGCTGAAGGAGCCGCGGCACCCCTACACCCGCGCGCTCGTCAAGGCCGTGCCGGTGCCGCGGGTCGATCAGTCGCCGCGAGCCGCTGCCGATCAGCGGCAACGTGCCGGACGCTCGCGAGCCGCCGTCCGGCTGCCGCTTCCGCGACCGCTGCCCCCTCGCGGCGCCGATCTGCGCCGAGCAGGATCCCGCCTTGCGCGAGGTCGCACCCGGCCAGAAGCGCTGCCGCCTGTCACTTCGCGTGACGCCCTCAGAACCGCCAGGAGAACAGCCATGGATCTCGCCGCGCACCGCCCTTCTCGACAGGTCAGCCTCGACGCGCCCTGGGAGCTCACCGAGGCCTTCTCGCGCCAACCCCGCTGGCGGCCCGCAGGACGTCAACAGGGGCGCCGACATGATCGTGGAGCGCCTCAAGGCGCTCGGCGTGCCGGTCACGGTGCACGAGCCCGAAATCTACCTGTCGATCCCGTTCGAGGCTGCCGTGAAGGCCGGCGGGCGGACCATGCGGGCCAAGCCGCCGGCCTATTCGGTCTCGGCGCCGGACGGCATCACGGCCGAGATCGCCTATGTGCCGGCCCAGTATTCCAAGTCGATCGGCACCCTGTTCGACAAGAACGCCCAGGACGCGTCGCGCCGGAGACGCTCGCGCGGCAGGATCGTCGTCTCGGAGGGCTTTGCCTTCCCGCAGAAGATCCGCGAGTTCGAGGAGATGGGCGCGGTCGGCGTGATCGCCGTCAATCCGGGCGTCGACATCCACTGGGGCATCTGCACCTCGATCTGGGGCACGCCCGACCTCGACGACCTGCCGCGAAAGCCCAAGATCCCCGTCGCGGCCGTGAACAACCCCGACGGCCGGGAGCTGATCAAGCTCGCCGGCACGGGCGAGAAGGTCACGCTCACGACGCGCCTCGAGGAGGGCTGGTATCGTCAGAAGCTGCCCGGTCGTCGAGATCCGGGGCACCGACGAGCCGGAAAAGTTCGTGCTCCTGCACGGCCATTACGATTCCTGGGACGTCGGCGTCGGCGACAACGCCACGGGCGACGCGACCCTGCTCGAGATCGCGCGCGTTCTGGCGCAGCAGCGCGAAGCGGCTTCAGCCGCTCGGTGCGCATCGCCTGGTGGCCGGGGCACTCGACCGGGCCGCTACGCCGGCTCGACCTGGTTCGCCGACGCCTTCGCGATCGACCTCGACGAGAACTGCGTCGCGCAGATCAACTGCGACTCGCCCGGCTGCCGCTGGGCGACCGTCTTCAAGGACGTATCCTGGACGAAGGAAACCGAAGCCTACGCGCAGCGGACCATCAAGGCCGTGACCGGGCTCGACGCGCAGGGCGAGCGCCCGCACCGGGCCGGCGACTACTCCTTCAACAACATCGGCATCTCGAGCCTGTTGATGCTGTCCTCGACCATGCCGGACGAACTGCGCGAGGAGAAGGGCTACTACACGGTCGGCGGCTGCGGCGGGAACATCGCCTGGCATACCGAGAACGACGTCGATGGATATCGCCGACCGGGACATCATGCTCCGCGACATCAAGGTCTATCTCGCGGTCGACGGCGGGCATCGCCGATGCGGACGTCCTTCCCTTCGACTGGCGCGACGCAGGTGGCCGAGTTCGTCGGAGACGCTCGACGCGCT
The DNA here is from genome assembly GCA_963800985.1 of uncultured Alphaproteobacteria bacterium. Taxonomy (GTDB): domain Bacteria; phylum Pseudomonadota; class Alphaproteobacteria; order Rhizobiales; family Beijerinckiaceae; genus Microvirga. The sequence goes on from CAWDDI010000036.1 coordinate 107,933, forward strand.
ACCACGCCGCCGCGGGCGGGCTCTTCGATCTCGGCGCCGGCGAAGGAGGCCTGCGCGTCGCTCGCCCGCGCGCTCGATGCCTTCTACGCCGAAGTCGGAGGCCGGGCGGCTCGAGGCCGGCCGCGCCAACGCGGTGATCCAGCGGCTGGCGCGCATTCTGGTGCCGATCAACTACACGCGCGTGGCCCGGTTCCGGCACGACCCGGCAACGCCGATCCCGCCGCTGCCGACCGTCGCGCTGGCGGCGGACTTGAACGGCATGGCGAGCGAAACAGCTGGGCTTCGCGCGAACCCAGCTCGTGCGGGGTCAAAACCGCCTCGTCGCCGCGTTGCGCGAGGCCGAGCGCCTCGCCGCGTCACGGTGAGGGTGTTGGCCCCCCGCCTGGCGCGCGTGCGGATAGGCGAGACGGCCGGTGCGCCCGATCTCTCCCCGCGCGGCGCGGCGAGGTGGCGGGCGGCGCACCCCGGGGCGACAGAATGGTGTGGACCGGTCCGCATGCTAGGATCGAGCTGCAGGAGACATCGGATTCCCATGGTTTCGCAAGTTGATGAGTCATCTTGATGCCCTGCGTCGGCTGCGGTTTCGAGCTCACACCGGGCTTCGCCTATTGCCCGCGGTGCGGCCGCCGACAGCCGACTCCGTGTGCGGCGTGCGGGTTTTCGTGCGACCCTGATTTCGCGTTCTGTCCCTCGTGCGGGGCGGCCGGGAGATCTCACTCGACCCGGGCGGCACCCGACCGAGCCGGAGCGGCGCCGGTCGGCGTTGCGCCGACGCCGCTCGAGCCGATCGAAACCCTTCCGGCAACGAGACCGGATGCGCCGCACCGCGACGTCGATCGCCGGCAGGTCACCGTTCTCTTCGCGGACCTCTCCGGCTTCACCGCGATGTCCGAGCGTCTCGATCCCGAGGAGGTGCGCGCGTTTCAGAATGCGCTCTTCGAGTCGCTCGGCCAAGCCATCACCCGCTATGACGGTTTCGTCGCGAAGTTCCTCGGCGATGCCGTCCTTGCGTTCTTCGGGGCGCCGGTGGCGCATGAGGACGATCCCGCGCGGGCCCTCCACGCCGCGCTCGACATGATGGGCCGCGGCACTGTGCTGAGCGAGCAGTGGGCAGCCCGTCTCGGACAGCCGGTGAGCCTGCACATCGCGGTTCACACCGGGCGCGGTCGTGGCCGGCAGCCTCGGCGGCGCGGCGGGCGCGGCCTACGACGTGACGGGCGACGCCGTGAACACGGCCTCGCGCCTCGTCGGGGCGGCGGAGCCGGGGACTATCCTGGTTTCGGAGGCCACCCATGCCCTGACCCGGCATCGCTTCGCTTTCGAGCCGGCCGGCCAGCTGGCCCTGCGCGGCAAGGCCGGACAGATCGTGGTCCACCGCTTGCTCGGCCTGCTCGCCGAACCTCAATCGGCCCGCGGGCTTGCCGCACACGGGCTTTCATCGCCGATGGTCGGGCGGACCGAGGAGCTGGAGCACCTTCTTGCGGCCTTCGAGCGGATGCAGCAGGGCCGGGCACAGGTCGTTTGTCTCATGGGCGAGGCCGGCACGGGAAAGTCGCGGCTGATTGCGGAGTTCCTGAGGCGGCTCGAGGATGAGGGCCGGTTGGCCCGCACGGCGGTCCGCCGGGCGGACTGCTCGTCCCTGGGCGAGCCACCCTACGGTGCCTTCGCGGCGCTCTTCCGCGAGGCCTACCGGGTCGACCCGGGCGACTCGCTCGATGTCGCACGCCGGAAGCTGGCGGCAGGCCTCCGCTGGCTCGGAGCCCCGGCCGAGGTCACCGAGGCCATCGTCCCGGTGCTGAGCTACCTGCTCGGGGTCGAGGAGGGGCGCAGCCGCGACCTGGATCCCGAGCAGCTCAAGCGCCAGATCGCGCTCGCCGCACGCACGCTGGTCGAGCGGCGTCTCGAGCAGCGGCCGGTTGTCATGGTCGTGGAGGATCTCCATTGGGCCGACGCAGCTTCGGTCGGCCTGCTGCGGGACATCGTCGACCACTTCGCGGAGCGGCCCCTGATGTTGCTGGTCTCGCATCGCCCCGACGCGCCTGCGCCGCCTGATCGCGCGGGCTTCCCGGAGCATCGTCCGGCTCTCGCCGCTCTCCCCGGAGGAGATGGAAGCCCTCGTGACCGGCCTGTTCGGCCGCATGGACGAGGCGGCTCTCGCTCGCGTCCGGAATTTCGTCGCGATGCGGGCCGGGGGTAATCCGTTCTTCGTCGAGGAGATCGTCCGCACCCTCGTGAGCACCGGCGTGGTCGTCCGCGAAGGCGATCGGTGGACGTGTACGCGGGCCTGCGAGGCGGTGAACATTCCGCCCACGCTGCACGGGCTGCTCCTCTCCCGCGTCGACCGGCTTCCTGCCGCGGCCCGGCGACTGCTGCAGGAGGCGGCTGTCCTGGGGATTGTCTTCGACGAATCGCTGCTCGATGCGGTCGCGACGGACGAGGGCGAGCTGCCGGGACCGCCCTCGACGGCCTCGTTGCCTCCGAGGTGATCGAGGAACTCGGGCAGGACCCGCTCGGCAAGCGGTACCGGTTCACGCATGCGCTTGTGCGCGAAGTCGTCTACGAGAACCTGCTCCTGTCCCGGCGCAGCGAGCTGCACGAGCGCGCGGGCCGCGCGCTCGAGCAAGCCGTCGGTCCTCACCCATCCCGATTGAGCGATCTCGAGGCGCTCGGCCATCACTGGAGCCTCGCTCCGGACAAGTCCAGGGGCGCGCATTACCTCATGGCTGCCGGCGATCGGGCGCGCGCGGTCTATGCCAACGACGATGCGATCCGCCACTACCGGCGCGCTTGGCGCACCCTGGCCGGATGTCAGGGGTGCGAGGGCGAGGGACAGGCGGCTCGCGAGCGGCTCGCGGACCTGTTGGCGCTGACCGGAGAGCGGGCCGAGGCCCTCGCGCACTATGAGGCGGTGCGCCAGGGCTTCGAGACGGCGGCGGATCGTACCGGCGCCGCTCGCCTGCATCGCAAGATCGGAAGCCTGCACTGGGAAGCCGGCGCTCGAGAGCTCGCCAAGGCCTGCTTCGCGTCCGGCCTCGAGCGGCTCGGCGAGGACGGCAGCCCCGTCGAGCGCGCGCAGCTCTTCCAGGAGGTCGGCCGACTTGCGTTCCGGGTCGGCGACAATGCGGGCGCCATCGCCTGGGCCGAGCGTGCGCTCGCCGAGGCGGCACGGGAGGAAGAGACCTCGGCCGACCCTGAGCGCGCGCGTGAGACGGCGGCCATGCGGGCGCAGGCCTACAACACGCTCGGCGTGGCGCTTGCCCATACGGGCCGGCTCGCCGAGGCCGTCGACAAGATCGAGCAGAGCATCCGCCTCGCCGAGGCGCATGACCTGTTGCAGGCCGCCAGCAGAGGTTACGCCAACCTCGGCGTACTCTACAGCTCGCTCGATCCGCGGCGCAGCATCGAGACCTGCCTCCGGGGGCTCGAGACCGCGAAGAAAGTGGGCGACCTCGGCTTCCAGTCGCGCCTCTACGCGAACCTCGCCGTTGCCTACTGTGCGCTGACGGACCGCTGCGAGGCGGAGGGAATCGAGGCGGCGCAACTGGCTGTCGACCTCGACCGCCGGCTGGGGCTTCTCGAACACCTCGCCGTGCCGTTGATCGTCCTGGGCCAGATCCACCAATGCCACGGAGATCACGCCTCGGCCTTCGCGGCCTACGAGGAGGCCTTGAGCTTGGCCGAGCAGGTCGGAGATCCGCAGCTCCTCTTTCCGTGTTATGAGGGACTCGCCACCCTCAACCTCGACGCCGGGAACACAGCGATGGCCGAGGTTTACCTGGCGAAGTCGCAGGACGTGTGCGTGCGGGCAGGCCTCGAGCCCGACGCCCTGCTGATGCTACCGTTTCTGTCCTAGCAAAGATGCAGACCAGGGAGTGTCCCATGACGATCTCCGAAGCGCGCCCTCCCGTTTCCCCGGGCGAGCCGGCGCCCGACTTCGAGCTCCCCGCCGTCGACGGGTCCGGGACCGTGTCGCTGGCCGACTATCGCGGACGGACTCCATTGTTCCTGTCGTTGTTTGTCGGGCTTTGGTGCCCGTTTTGCCGGCGGGCCATCGCCCAGGTCGGAGCGACCGAACCGGCGCTCAAGGCATCGGGCGTCGAGACGCTCGGGGTCGTGGCCACGCCGCCGGAGAACGCCCGGCTCTACTTCAAGTTTCGGCCGACCCGCCTTCGCTTGGCCGCCGACCCCGAGCTCGCCACGCATCGCGCGTTCGGCCTGCCGAAGACCGGACCCGACTCCCGAGCTCATGAAGGTCGCCGAAACGATCCGAATCAATCCCGATGGGCTCTTGCCGGAACCCTTGCCAATCATGGAGGCCTTTGCGGCGGCGGCAAAACTCGACGGATATAAGGAGAACGAAGTCGATCACTCCGACATGCAGCGACAGTTTCCCCAGCTCAAAGGGCAGTTCTTGATCGACCGGGACGGCATCGTTCGCTGGGCCAACATCGAGTGCGCGGCCGAGGGATTGGCCGGGGTCGGGAAATTTCCGTCCGGGGAGGATATCCTCACGGCGGCGCGGACGGCGCTGAGCAGCTGACGGGCACTCACCGCCGGGCCGAAAGCCGACTGGCCCAAGCTGACCACCCGCTTAAAGGATAGATCTCCACGCAGCTGCCGCCGACGTCGGTCGCCACCGCCCGCATGAGCATAGGCGAAAAGGGGTTGGCCCACGCCCTCGCGAAGCCGCCAAGCTTCCACGATCTCGTCACAGTTCGCGCGCATGCCCCCGCTTAAGCAAGCACCGGTCGGGGGCAGACATGCGCGGCAACACAATCTGTCGGGTTCTCTTCGTCGAAGACGAGCCTCTCGTCGCCATGATGATCGAGGACATGCTGATCGATCTCGGGGTGGAGGTCGTCGGGCCTGCATCGAGGGTCGACCAGGCCCTCGCGCTTGCCCGAGAGGCCGACATGGAGGCTGCCGTCCTCGACATCAATGTCGGTGGACAGTCCACGTACGAGGTCGCAGATCTCCTGCGCCAGCGCGGCGTTCCTGTGATCTTCGCAACCGGCTATGGATCGTCTGCGCTGCCCGAGCGCTTCCGAGGCACTCCGACCCTGCATAAGCCGTTCGAGCGAAGCCGCTTCGAAGAGGTCATGCAAGCTGCCCTGGCGGAGAGCCCCTGCGAGATCTCCGCCGCTTAACAGGAAGTCCTTTTCCGGTGCCCGACGAGCGGTGGCGGCGCCATTTTCGCTCCGCAAACGAAAGGTCGGCCGAAAGACCGGCCGAGCGAGTGCCGGATCAGTCCGGTCTTTCAGCTCTCAGCGCGTTCCAGGGGGCCTCGCCGGAAACGTCGACCTGCTCGACTCCGATGTCCCCGACGCACGGTCCAAGGATCGCCAGGACCCTGGCGTCGTCCGTGCCGGCGTTGAACGAGGCGTGCACAAGCCCGACAGGAATGAAGACGCAATCGCCAGGGCCGAGAATGCGCTTCTCGTGCTCGTTCCAATGCTCGAGGCAGCCGGCGAGCACATAGATCACCTCTTCCTGAGCCGGGTGGTAATGGAAGGTGTGTCCGTAGCCGGGGGAGAAGGTTCCAGCGATCACCGTCATCTGCTTGGCGCCGGTCACCGCAGGATTGCTCAACCATCCCAGCCGTCCCCACTCCATGACATGGGCATCCGCGTCGTCGCTCATGATGAACTTGCCGCGCATGGTCCCGTCTCCCGCGTGCCGCCGTATCCGTGTCGCTCGATGATAGCAGAACACCCCGCTTGGGCGTCAGTGGGCGTGCCGCCATGGCGACGAGTCGCGGCGGGCTGTGCGCCGCCGGCAAGCCCAAACTCCATCCGACCGCAACGGGTCTATTGAGGCCCAGCGACCGCGCGAATGGCGTCGCTCAGGGCCTCGGACATTTCACCGACCACCGACGGGTTCACGTTGGCGACGGCATCGCAGGCCCGGTGATAGCACGAGTCGTAGGGCTGACCGGCCGTCCCGCCGAACACCGCGGCCTGCTCGTCGCGCTTCAGCTCCGCCGATCCGGTGTAGAGCCCGATCGACGGGATGCCGCGCGCCGTGAAGGACGCGATATCGGTGCTGAAGGTGCCGAGCCGTCCCGCACCGCGACGCTCGGCGGGAAGCGAGCGGCGGGCGAAATGGTCGAGCACCGCGCGGGCGGCGAGCCCGGCCGCTCCGTCGGCATCGGGATCGGCCAGGACGAAGCGGGCGAAGTTCAGGGACCCGACCATGTCGAGGTTGATGTAGAGCGCGATGCGCTTGCGCTCCTCGTCCGAGAGCCGGCTGACGTGCTCGCGCGAGCCGATGAGCCCGATTTCCTCAGCGCCCCAAAAGGCGAACCGCACCCGCAGCGGGCCGTTCCGCGCCTCGGGCGCCAATCTCGTGGCCGCGAGCAGGATCGCCGTGACGCCGCTGCCGTTGTCGTTCAAGCCCGGCCCATCGCGCACGCTGTCGAGATGCCCGCCGACGACCACGACGGGCGAGCGATCGCTCCCACCGGCCGGCATCTCGGCGATGACGTTCTTCGATGAGCGCGTGCTCGCCACGACGTCGACGACGAGGCGCGCCGTCGCCTCGTCGGGCCTGCCGGCCCGCTCGGCGAGGGTGCGGCCGTAGGCATAGCCGACAGCCACGACCGGGATCGCGCTCGGGCGTCCCAGCGTGGCCGAGAAGCTCGCGGCCTGCCCCGGCGTGCCCTCGTTCATCGCGATCACCCCGACGGCGCCGGCCGCGACGGCGTTCTGGACCTTGACGAAGAACGCGCACGACCCGCGGCGCACCAGGGCGATGGAGCCTCGCTCGAAGCCCGCGAAATCGGCGGGTTCGCAGGCGCTCGTGGACGGCTGCACCGGTCCGTCCGCGGCCAGCGCCAGATCGACCGGGCGGATCGGCGCGGTGACATCGGCTGCGCCGGAATACAGGAAGCTGCGCACCTCGCCGTCGGGCGCCGGGGCCGTGCCGGAGACGAGTCGGGGAGGGGAGCGCTCCTCGCTGAACGGGTACGTGAACTCCTCGACCCGAACCTGGTACCCGGCTTGCCGGAGCTGTTCGGACACATATTCCACCGAGCGCTCGTATCCGGGCGTTCCGGCGGCACGATTGCCGCCGTTCGCCGCGGCGATCTCGCCGAGCGCGCGGAGGTGCACCACCGGATCGGTCACGAGGTCGTCGGCACCGGCGGTCGCGCTCGCGAGCGACGCCAGGGCAATCAGGAGGTTGCGCCGGGTCGAGGCGCCGACATCGAACATCGTTTCTTCCTTGTCGCCTCAAGCTTGGCCGCTTTGGGCGAGCGGCCGGCCCTTAGGATGAATCGTCGGACGTCCGGCGCAAGCCCCATGCGCCCTCCGGCCAGGTTCACAAACGCGGTATGCGGCACGGTGGCGCTCCGCCCTCTCGCTCGTCCCGAGGGGTTGACGCCCTGCCTGCGGTGCGCTAGGGCCTGCCCTCCTGCTATAGAACCGCTCGACCCGGAGGGCTTCGCGAGAAGGCTCTCGGGGTTTTGTCGTTTGCAGGTCCGACCGCGCAGGGGCCGGCCTCCACCGGACGCGCGCCATCGTACACGCGAAGCCTCGCTTCGATACATGGAGACCACTATGGCCCGCATCGCCGGCGTCAACATACCGACCAACAAGCGCGTCATTATCGCGCTGCAGTACATCCACGGCATCGGACCCAAGAAGGCCCAGGAGATCACCGACAAGGTCGGGATTCCCGCCGAGCGCCGCGTCAACCAACTCACGGACGCGGAGGTGCTGTCGATTCGCGAGACCATCGACCGGGACTACATGGTCGAGGGCGACCTTCGCCGCGAAGTGTCCATGAACATCAAGCGGCTGATGGACCTCGGCGCCTACCGCGGCCTGCGCCACCGGCGCAGCCTTCCGGTCCGCGGCCAGCGCACGCACACCAACGCCCGCACCCGCAAGGGCAAGGCGAGGCCGATCGCCGGCAAGAAGAAGTGACCCGGAGGGCGGCTCGCCGCCCGCAGGGCAACCCGGGTGACCCGGGATCCAGGGCAGCCGTGCCCCTTTCCGATTGAAACGGGTCGAGCCCGGCCCGCCGAAGCAAGTGGTAATCCCGAGCGCCTGGAATGACGGGCGCGCCTGAAGGACAAGAGAATGGCTAAAGAAGCGACCCGCGTCCGCCGCCGCGAACGCAAGAACATCGTCTCCGGCGTCGCGCATGTGAACGCCTCGTTCAACAACACCATGATCACCATCACCGATGCGCAGGGCAACACGATCTCGTGGTCCTCGTCCGGCTCGATGGGGTTCAAGGGTTCGCGCAAGTCGACGCCCTACGCCGCGCAGATCGCGGCGGAGGACGCCGCCCGCAAGGCCGCCGAGCACGGCATGCGCACCCTCGAGGTCGAGGTGTCCGGTCCCGGCTCCGGCCGCGAGTCGGCTCTTCGCGCCCTTCAGGCGGCCGGATTTACCGTCACCTCGATCCGCGACGTGACGCCGATCCCGCACAACGGCTGCCGGCCGCGCAAGCGCCGCCGCGTCTGAAATCAGTCGCGAATGGCGAATGGTGAGTGGCGAATGGGGAGTAGCTTCCATCCATTCGCCACTCGCCACTCGCCATTCGCCCTTTCCTTAGAAAGGTACCGAACGTGATCCAGAAGAACTGGCAAGAGCTCATCAAGCCGAACAAGCTCGACGTGGCTCCGGGCGACGATCCGAAGCGGGTCGCGACGGTGGTCGCCGAGCCCCTCGAGCGGGGTTTCGGAACGACGCTCGGCAACGCGCTGCGTCGCATCCTCCTGTCCTCGCTCCAGGGCGCGGCGGTGACGTCGGTTCACATCGACGGCGTCCTGCACGAGTTCTCGTCGATCCCGGGTGTCCGCGAGGACGTCACGGACATCATCCTCAACGTCAAGACGATCGCGATCCGGATGCAGGGCGACGGTCCCAAGCGCATGACCCTGCGCAAGACCGGCCCCGGCACCGTCACGGCGGGCGACATCAACACGGTGGGCGACGTTCAGATCCTGAACCCCGAGCTCGTGCTCTGCACCCTGGACGAGGGCGCGGAGATCCGCATGGAGTTCACGGTCGCGACCGGCAAGGGCTATGTGCCCGCGGAGCGCAACCGCGCCGAGGACGCGCCGATCGGCCTGATCCCGGTCGACAGCCTCTACAGCCCGGTGAAGAAGGTCTCCTACCGCATCGAGAATACCCGCGAGGGCCAGATCCTCGACTACGACAAGCTCACGATGACGGTGGAGACCAACGGCGCCGTGTCGCCGGAGGATTCGGTCGCCTATGCTGCCCGCATCCTGCAGGACCAGCTCCAGGTGTTCGTCAACTTCGAGGAGCCGCGCAAGGAAGAGGCGGCCGCCACGGCGCCGCAGCTGCCGTTCAACCCGGCGCTCCTCAAGAAGGTCGACGAGCTCGAACTGTCCGTGCGTTCGGCCAACTGCCTGAAGAACGACAACATCGTCTATATCGGCGACCTGATCCAGAAGTCGGAAGCCGAGATGCTGCGGACCCCGAACTTCGGCCGCAAGTCCCTGAACGAGATCAAGGAAGTGCTGGCCTCCATGGGCCTCCACCTCGGCATGGAAGTGCCGGGCTGGCCGCCGGAGAACATCGAGGATCTCGCGAAGCGCTTCGAGGAGCATTATTGATCGGCTAATGGCGAATGGCGAATGGCGAGTGGAAAGCACCGCCGTTCGCATCCTCCATTCGCCATTCGCCACTCACCATTCGCCGCAAGAAAGTCGGCCGACCCTTGGCACGGCGGCCGCAAGACCCAGGAGAGAGCCAATGCGTCACGGTTTCCGCGGGCGGCGTTTCAACCGCACCTCCGAGCATCGCCGGGCGATGTTCGCCAACATGTCCGCCGCGCTCATCAAGCACGAGCAGATCATCACCACGCTGCCGAAGGCCAAGGACCTGCGTCCGGTGGTCGAGAAGCTCGTCACCCTCGCGAAGCGCGGCGACCTCAACTCGCGCCGCCTCGCCATGTCGCAGCTGCGCGACGCCGCCATGGTGAAGAAGCTCTTCGATGTCCTCGGTCCGCGCTACGGCGAGCGCCCGGGCGGCTACACCCGCGTGCTCAAGGCCGGCTTCCGCTACGGCGACAATGCCCCGATGGCCGTGATCGAGTTCGTCGACCGCGACGTCGACGCGCGCGGTCAGGATTCCGGACCGACCCAGAAGGACGAGGTCGTGGAGAGCGCCGCCGCGTAGGGCGGGAGGCGCGTCCGCGACAGTTCCGGGCGCAGGGCCTAAGCTTGAGAGTTCTGCTCGCTCCAACGGGCCGGGAAGGGCGTGGAGGGCGTCACGCCGACCTCGCGGTACCCTCCACCTTTTCCCGGACGGAGAGGAACGGAGCGAAGCGCAGTGGATCTTAAGATCCGGGATCCAGCGCAAGTAAACAAGCGGCGAAGCCGCGCGATCTCGTTCAAAAAAAGCATGAGCCGCTGCGCGGAATCGTTTCTCCTGGTTCCCGGATCTGCGTTCCGCTTCGCTCTACTTGTCCGGGAAAGGGGTCGAGGGTGAATCAGGTCGGTGTCTCACCCCGTTTTGCGGACTGAGGGGAAGCGAGCGGGCGGCGTCGGAGGAGGGTCTCACGCGTTGAGGTTCCAGCCGTCGATTTGCTGAGGCCACTTTGCGATCGAGCCGGGCCGTCCTATTCCAGCTTGTGTCGAACCGGATGAGAGTCGCCATGTTCGCCGCCCTTCGTGCATCGCTTGTCGCCGCGCTCCTCCTCGGGTCGAGCCTCGCCGTCGAGGCGCAGACGCGGGTCGCGCCGGAGAGCCGGGCGCAGATGCAGCTCTCCTTCGCGCCGATCGTGCGCCAGACCGCACCCGCCGTGGTCAACGTGTACGGCTCGCGGACGGAGCGCCGCGGGCGCAACGACGCGATGGAGGAGTTCTTCCGCCGCTACTTCGGCGAAGGCGGGCCCGGGATGCCGCCCGGGCGCTCGCAAAGCTCGCTCGGCTCCGGCGTCATCGTCGATCCGAGCGGCCTCGTGATCACCAACAATCACGTCATCGAGAACATGACGGAGGTGAAGGTGGCGCTCGCCGACCGGCGGGAGTTCGAGGCGCAGATCGTGCTGCGCGACCAGCGCACCGACCTTGCGGTCCTGAAGCTCAAGAACGCAGTCAACCTTCAGGTGCTTGAACTCGGCGATTCCGAGCAGGTCCAGGTCGGCGACATCGTGCTCGCGATCGGCAACCCGTTCGGGGTCGGCCAGACCGTGACGCAGGGGATCGTCTCCGCGCTCGCCCGCACGCAGGTCGGCGTGACGGACTATCAGTTCTTCATCCAGACCGACGCGGCCATCAACCCCGGCAATTCCGGCGGCGCCCTCGTCGACATGACGGGCAGGCTCGTCGGCATCAACACGGCGATCTTCTCGCGCTCCGGCGGCAGCCACGGCATCGGGTTCGCGATCCCTTCGACCATGGTTAGGGCCGTCATCGACTCGGCCCGCGGGGGATCGCGGACCGTGCGGCGGCCCTGGCTCGGCGCGCGGCTGCAGGCCGTCGACGGCGAAATCGCGACGAGCCTGGGACTCGAGCGCCCGACGGGCGTGCTCGTCACGGAGGTCTACGACAAGGGACCCGCCGTCGACGCCGGCCTGAGGCGCGGCGACGTCATCCTCGCGGTGGACGGGCAGCCCGTCGACAACCCGGAGGCCTTCGGGTACCGCTTCACCCTGAAAGGGATCGAGGGTCAGACGTCCCTCACGGTCCTGCGCGGCGCCCAGCGCCTCCCGGTCCCCGTGAAGCTGACGACACCGCCCGAAACCCGGCCCCGCGAGCCCCTCCGGGTCCGCAACCGATCGCCTCTCGCGGGAGCGACCCTCGTCAACATGTCCCCGGCGGTCGCGGACGAGCTGCAAATCGACGTTTCGCAGGACGGCGTGGTCGTGGCAGAGTTGGAGGAGAACGCGACCGCGGCGCGGGTCGGCTTCCAGAAAGGCGATCAGATCGTCGCCATCAACGGGCAGCGTCTGACCGCGACCCGGGATGTCGACCGCGCCATGCGCCTCGGGGGATCCTATTGGGAAATCACGATCAATCGAGGCGGACGGGTGTTCACGACGGTCCTGGGCGGGTGACGCCCGGATCGGGTTCCTGCGCCTTGAGCCGCGATCCCGTTCCGGACGTCGCGCCGGTCTCGGGTCCGCCTCCATGAGCGATCTCTTCGCCTCGGCCGGGCTGGATCAGGACGCGCCCCGCCCGCTGGCGGACCGGCTGCGGCCGACCAGGCTGTCCGAGGTCGTCGGCCAGGATCACCTCGTCGGGCCGGACGGCATCCTGACCCGGCTCATCGCCTCGCGGTCGCTCGGCTCGCTGATCTTCTGGGGACCGCCCGGGACCGGCAAGACCACGGTGGCGCGGCTTCTCGCGCACGAGACGGACCTTCATTTCGAGCAGATCTCGGCGATCTTCTCCGGGGTCGCGGACCTCAAGAAGGTCTTCGAGGCGGCACGGCTCCGCCGCTCCACGGGACAGGGCACGCTGCTTTTCGTCGACGAGATCCACCGCTTCAACCGCGCCCAGCTCGATGCCTTTCTGCCCGTCATGGAGGACGGCACGATCACCCTCGTCGGCGCCACCACGGAGAACCCGTCCTTCGAGCTCAACGCGGCGCTGCTTTCCCGCGCCCGGGTCCTGATCTTCAAGGCGCTCGACGAGGCGGCGCTCGAGAGCATCCTCGGCCGGGCCGAGGCGATCGCCGGCAGGCCCCTTCCGATCGACGCCGAGGCGCGGGCGTCGCTCGTTCGCATGGCCGACGGCGACGGGCGGGCGGCTCTGACCCTCGCGGAGGAGATCTGGCGCTCGGCGAAGCCCGGCGAGGCATTCGACGCCGAGCGCCTCCAGGACATCGTCCAGCGTCGCGCGCCGATCTACGACAAGGGCCAGGAGGGGCACTACAACCTCATATCCGCCCTGCACAAGACGATCCGCGGCTCGGATCCGGATGCCGCCCTCTATTACCTCGCCCGCATGCTCGATGCCGGCGAGGATCGCCTCTTCATCGCCCGCCGCCTGGTGCGGGCGGCCGTCGAGGACATCGGCCTCGCCGACCCGCAGGCCCTGTTGATCGCCAATGCCGCGAAGGAGGCTTACGACTTCCTGGGCTCGCCCGAAGGGGAGCTCGCGCTCGCCGAGGCGACGATCTATCTCGCCACCGCGCCGAAATCGAACGCCGTCTACACCGCCTTCAAGGCCGCGACCGGCGCCGCCAAGGAGCACGGCTCGCTGATGCCGCCGAAGACCATCCTGAACGCGCCCACGAAGCTCATGAAGAGCATCGGCTATGGCGAGAGCTATGCCTACGACCACGCCGAGCCGGACGCCTTCTCGGGCCAGAACTACTGGCCAGAGAAGCTCGGGGCGCAAAGCTTCTACGAGCCCGTCGACCGGGGCTTCGAGCGCGAGATCCGAAAACGGCTGGAGTGGTGGGCGAAGCTCCGGGCCGAGCGGCGCGTCGGCGGCGCATGAGCCATTTCCTCGTCGTGTTCCTCGGCGCCGGCCTCGGAGGCGCCCTGCGCCATGGCGTGAATCTCGCCTGCGCCCGCGCCTGCGGAACGGTGTTCCCATGGGGCACGCTCGTGGTGAACATTCTCGGCTGTTTTGCCATGGGAGCGATCGCCGGCTGGCTGGCGTTCCGGGCCGGCGAGGGCTGGAGCCAACCGGTCCGGCTCTTCCTGACCACCGGCATCCTCGGCGGCTTCACGACGTTTTCCGCCTTCTCGCTCGACGCGGTCGCTTCTCTGGGAGCGCGGGGATGTCACGCTCGCGGCAGCCTATGTCGGAGCGTCGGTCGGCCTCTCGGTCGCGGGTCTCGTCGCCGGGCTGGGGCTCGTCCGCGCGCTCACCTGAATTGCCGCTCCCGGCAGGCGATGTTACCCACGGCCGTCATGAGACATGGTGGTTCCGGACGAGGCGGCGCCAAAGGCGGCGCGGGGAGAGACGCGAGGGGCGGGCGCTCGGGCGATCGGAGGGGAGTCCCGGGGGGCAAGGCGCTGCGGCCGCGGGTGGGATCGCGGCAACGCGACGACGCCCGGCTCGGCCGGGCTTCGGGACCGTCCCGTCCGGCCGAGGCGCCGCCCCAGACGCGGGCGCAGGCTAGGGCGGAAGCGACCGAGACGCTCGCGACCGGCGTGCAGACCCTCGTGGTCGGCCCCGACGAGGCCGACATGCGGGTCGACCGATTCCTGACCGCGCGCTTCCCCCAGCTCGCCTTCACGCACGTCCAGCGCATCGTGCGCAAGGGCGAGCTGCGCATCGACGGACGGCGCGCCAAGCCGAACGAGCGGCTGGCGGCCGGCCAGAAGGTCCGCGTGCCGCCCCTGAAGCTCGATCAGCCGAGACCCGTCGCGCGCTCGGCCGCCAAGGATCAGGACGACCGCGATTTCCTGCGCTCGATCACGCTCTACGAGGACAAGGACGTGCTCGTCCTCAACAAGCCGCTCGGATTGGCGGTCCAGGGCGGCTCCGGCACCCGGCGTCACGTCGACGGGCTCCTCGAGTCCATGCGCGACGACGAGGGGCAGAAGCCGCGCCTCGTCCACCGGCTCGACAAGGACACGGCGGGCTGCCTCGTGGTCGCCAAGACGCGCTTCGCGGCCTCGACGATGGCGAAGTCGTTCCGGTCGCGCTCGACCCGCAAGATCTACTGGGCGCTCGTCGCGGGCGTGCCGCGGCTGCGCCAGGGGCGGATCTCCACCTACCTCTCCAAGGACGAGGGCGGCGAGGGCGATTCCCGCATGAGGGTCGCCAGGCATGGCGACGAGGGCGCGAGCCACGCGCTGACGTATTACGCGGTCGTCGACACGGCGGCCCAGAAGCTCGCCTGGCTGTCGCTCAAGCCCGTGACGGGCCGCACCCACCAGCTGCGAGCCCATGCGGCCCACATCGGGCACCCCATCGTGGGCGACCCGAAGTACTTCGATATCGAGAACTGGGAGCTGCCCGGCGGCCTGCAGCAGCGGCTCCATCTCCTCGCTCGCCGAATCGTGATCCCGCATCCCCGGACCGGAAAGCCCATCGACGTGACGGCGCCCCTGCCGCCGCACATGCAGCAGAGCTTCAATCTCCTCGGATTCGAGACCGACCGCTACGACCCGATCGTCGACGCTCCGGAGGATTGAGGGCGCGGGACGGCTCGGAGTCGCCGTCTAACTGTCTAAATTTCTGCGCGAGCGTCGCACTTTCGCCGCTCCGGCCCGTTAATGTCGGTCGTCCCGGTGGGGCACGGGGCCTCCCGGGACCTCCAGAGGAGCAGCTCCATGGAACATAAGCAGCTCGATCAGCTCCGTAGCGTCGCCGACATTCAGACGTACCAGCCCGCCGGGCGCATGAACCGGCCCGAACGCATCAAGCGCTGGATCGCACTCCTCAACAAGGAGCCCCTGCGGCGCCTCAATGCTTTGGACGAGATCGAATACATGCTGCCGTCGGACCGTCCGCTCGCCCGAGCCGACGATTCGCCCCTGACCGTTGCCTTCAACGATCCCGTGTTCCGGCGCGAAGGACTCGAGAGCGACCGGCTCGGCGACGCGATGGCGTTCTTCGAGCTCTCCGAGAGCGAGGCGCATCACGCGTTCTGCTCGTGCCTCGGCGGCCGCACCATGGATTCGAGCGCCTTCGCGCGCCGCCTCCACGATGCGACGATCGGACGGGCGCGGGTCGTCTCGGGAGCCTGGGTGCTCGGCGGCCTGCTCGTCGGCCTGCCGGCGCTTCTGGCGCTGATCGGATAACGGACCGGTCATCCGGGCCGGGGCTTCGGCCGGAAGACATCTTCCGGCCGAGCGTCCCGGCGTGTGTCCCGCCCCGAGAACCTGCCCCCTGGCTCCGTGCCCCGATCCGCTCTATGCGGGACCCGTGAAGCTCATCCTCTTCGACGTCGACGGCACCCTCGTCGACAGTCAGAACATCATCGTCGCGGCCCAGCGCATCGCCTTTTCGGCGCACGGCCTGGAGCCGCCGAGCCGGGAGCGATCCCTGTCGATCGTCGGCCTGACGCTCGTCCAGGCCTTCGCGGCGCTGGCCGGCCCGAAGGCGCCGATCGAAGGTCTGGCCGACGCCTACAGGCAGGCCTTCGCCGAGCTGCGACGGGACCCGGCCTATGCCGAACCGCTCTATCCGGGTGCCGCGGAGTGTCTCGAGCGCCTCTCGCTTCGGGACGACGTGGTTCTCGGCATCGCGACCGGAAAGTCGCGCCGGGGCGTCGCGCATCTCATCGAGCGGTACGCATGGGACCGGCTCTTCGCCACGATCCAGACCGCGGACGATGCGCCCTCGAAGCCCCATCCCGCGATGATTCGGCAGGCCATGGCCGAGGTCGGAGCAACTGCGGCAGAGACCGCGATGGTGGGCGATTCGTCCTACGACGTCGCGATGGCGCGGGCCGCGGGCGTCCTGCCGATCGGCGTCGCCTGGGGGTTCCAGCCCGTGGCGGCGCTGCGGGAGTCGGGGGCGGAGACGATCGTTCACTCCTACGCGGCGTTGCAGCCGGTCCTCGATCGCTTCCTGGACGGAGCCTCGCCGCCGGTCGTCCGGGCCCCTATCTCAGGGCCATGAGCGACAGCTTTTCGCGGGACTGGTTCCCCTCGCCCGACGGGCCGGATCCGATGCGGTCGGCCCAGGCGGGCATGAGGCCGGCTTTGCCGAAGCGCTTCTACAAGGAGGCCGGCGTCGAGGAGCGCGACGGCGCCTTCCACCTCGTCCTCGACGGCCGCACGGCGCAGACCCCCGCCCGCAACCCGCTCGCGGTGCCGACGCGTGCGCTCGGCGAACGCCTGGCAAAGGAGTGGGCCGGGCAGGGGGAGGAGATCGATCCCGCCGCCATGCCGATCACCCGGATCGTGAACTCGGCGATCGACGGGGTGAGCGCACGCCGTCAGGAGGTCGTGGACGACCTCGTCAAGTACGCGGGCTCCGACCTGATCTGCTACCGGGCGGCGGAGCCCGACCGCCTCGTCGCGCGCGCAGAACGAGGCGTGGAATCCGGTTCTCGACTGGTCGCGGGACACGCACGGCGCCCGCTTCGCCCTCTCGGAGGGCGTCATGCACGTCGCCCAGCCGGCCGCCGCGACCGATGCGATCCGGGCTGCGCTCGATTCGATCCGATCGCCGTTCCAGCTCGCGGCCCTTCATGTGATGACGACGCTGACGGGTTCCGTCCTGATCGCCCTCGCCCACGCCCAGGGCCGGCTCGATGCCGACGAGGCGTGGGCCGCGGCGCATGTGGACGAGCACCACCAGGAGAGCATCTGGGGCGAGGATCACGAGGCGATGCTGCGGCGCCGGAACCGCGAGGCGGATTTCAGAGCGGCGTCCGACATCTTCGCCCTGTCCGCCGCTTAGGCTCGAGCGCCGCATCGGGTGCTTTCTCCCGGCGGATGGCGCGTGTTAAGGGCTACGCTTTCGCCCGGTGACCTCCGGCCCTCCCGACCCCTAACGACGGCCCCAGCCCATGAAAGACATGCTCGATCGGCTCGAAGACAGGCGCGCGCAGGCGCGGCTCGGCGGCGGCGTCAAGCGCATCGAGGCGCAGCACGCACGAGGCAAGCTCACCGCGCGCGAGCGGCTGGAACTCCTCCTCGACAAGGGCTCGTTCGAGGAGCTCGACATGTTCGTCGAGCACCGCTCGACGGATTTCGGCATGGCCGACGTGAAGATCCCGGGCGACGGCGTCGTCACGGGTTGGGGCACCGTCAACGGCCGCACCGCCTTCGTGTTCGCCAAGGACTTCACGGTGTTCGGCGGCTCGCTCTCGGAGGCGCATGCCCAGAAGATCATCAAGATCCAGGACATGGCCCTCAAGGCCCGCGCGCCGGTGATCGGCCTGTTCGACGCCGGCGGCGCGCGCATCCAGGAAGGGGTAGCGGCGCTCGGGGGCTACGGCGAGGTGTTCAAGCGCAACGTGGTCGCTTCCGGGGTGATCCCGCAGATCTCGGTCATCATGGGGCCCTGCGCGGGCGGCGACGTGTACTCGCCCGCCATGACGGACTTCATCTTCATGGTGCGCGACCGCTCGTACATGTTCGTCACCGGCCCCGACGTCGTGAAGACGGTCACGAACGAGGTCGTGACCGCGGAGGAACTCGGCGGCGCCCGGGTCCACACCACCAAGTCCTCGATCGCCGACGGCGCCTACGACAACGACGTCGAGGCGCTGCTCCAAATCAGGCGGCTGATGGACTTCCTGCCCTCGAACAACCTCGAGGGCGTGCCGGAGTGGCCGAGCTTCGACGACCCGAACCGGGTCGACGCCTCGCTCGACACGATCATCCCCGACAATCCCAACAAGCCCTACGACATGAAGGAGCTGATCCTGAAGGTCGTGGACGAGGGCGATTTCTTCGAGATCCAGGAGGCGTTCGCGAAGAACATCGTCACGGGCTTCGGACGCATCGAGGGACGCTCGATCGGCATCGTGGCGAACCAGCCGATGGTCCTCGCGGGCGTGCTCGACTCGGACGCCTCGCGCAAGGCGGCGCGGTTCGTGCGCTTCTGCGACGCCTTCTGCATCCCGATCGTCACCTTCGTCGACGTCCCGGGCTTCCTGCCGGGCACCGCGCAGGAATACGGCGGGCTGATCAAGCACGGCGCCAAGCTCCTGTTCGCCTTCTCCGAGGCCACCGTGCCCCTCGTCACGGTGATCACGCGCAAGGCCTTCGGGGGCGCCTACGACGTCATGGCGTCGAAGCATATCGGCGGCGACGTGAACTATGCCTGGCCGACCGCCCAGATCGCCGTGATGGGCGCCAAGGGCGCGGTGGAGATCATCTTCCGGCAGGACATGACCGATCCCGACAAGATCGCCGCCCGCACCAAGGAGTACGAGGACCGCTTCATGTCGCCCTTCGTGGCCGCGGAACGCGGCTATATCGACGAGGTGATCATGCCGCATTCGACCCGCCGGCGGATCGCGCGGGCGCTCGCCATGCTCCGGTCGAAGGAGACCGAACGGCCGTGGAAGAAGCACGACAACATTCCGTTGTGACCGACGTCGGGGGACGCTCCAAGCTCATGCGAGCCAGGCAGCCGTCAGCCGCACGTCGGCCTGGCTGAGCCCGTGTCCGACCGGCAGCACCTCGTGCTGCACGCTCGCCGCGGCCGTGCGCAGCATGGCGACGAGCCGCGAGGCGTTCTCGACCGGGATGATCGGGTCGGCTGATCCGGACACCACGAGAATCCGTTTCCCCGCGAGATCGCCGGCGGGCGCGTCCCTCAACGGAACCATCGCCCGAAGGAGGGCGGCGCCCGACAGGGCTTCCGGGCGCAGCATGAGCATGGCCGCCGCGATGTTCGCGCCGTTGGAGAAGCCGACCGCGACCGGTTCCGCGAGGCCGTATACCTCCCGCGCCTCGGCGACGAAGTCGGCGAGTTCGTTCGCGCGCGCCCGCACGTCCGCCTCGTCGAACACGCCCTCGGCGAGGCGCCGGAAGAAGCGGGGCATCCCGTTTTCGAGGACCTTGCCGCGGGGGGAGAGCAGGGCGGCGCCGGGAGCGATCGCCTGCCCGAGAGGCAAGAGATCGTTCTCGTCGCCCCCGGTGCCATGAAGAAGCAGCAGCGGCGGACGGCCGGGGACGGTCGCGGGAATGTGGCGATGCGTGAAGGAGAGGGACATGGCGGGAACCTTTTGGCGTTCCTTTCGTCATGCCCGGCTTTGTGCCGGGCATCCACGTCTTTTCACGACGGCGATGGAGGACGTGGATGGCCGGGACAGGCCCGGCCATGACGAAGTGAGTGTCAGGACCGGGTTGCCCGACATCGCCTCCGCCGTGCCCGGCTCGAGCCGGGCCCGCGCCTCCGTGCCGTTGCGACTCCCATTCCGGTCGTCGCGTCTCAGTCCAACGCCGGAACCACCGCCTCGATCTCGCGTCGGCGGCCCTCGAGGAAGGGTGGGAGCTTCAGCGCCTCTCCGAGGGCGCCCGGAGCCTCGTCGAGCGCGAAGCCCGGCTCGTCGGTGGCGATCTCGAACAGGATGCCGCCCGGTTCGCGGAAATAGACCGAGCGGAAGTAGTTGCGGTCCTTCTGCTCGGTCGCTCGGATGCCGTGGCTCGCCGCCAGCCGCGCCACCATGGCGGCCTGGGCCGCGTCGTCGGCGGCGCGGAAGGCCACGTGGTGAACCGTGCCGCGGCCGGTGCGGCCGGGCAGGAAACCGCCGGCCGTCCGCAGGTCGACGATCGCGCCCGGCGAGGCATCCGAAACGTGACGCTCGACCGTGCCCTCCCGGTCGGTTGCGCGAAATCCGAGAACGTCGGTGAGGATCGCCCCGGTGCGGCTTGCGTCCTCGAGCAGGAGCGTCACGCCGTGCAGTCCGCGGACGGCGTGTTCCGCGGGCACGCCGCCGCCGCTCCAGGCGGGTTCGGACTCGATGCCGCGCAGGCCCACGAGGGCGAGGCGCATGCCGTCCGGGTCCTGGAACGACAGCGCGCTCTCGCCGAACCGCTTCTCGGGCGCCTCGTGCGCCACGCCTTTCTCGAGAAGCCGATGCGTCCAGTAGCCGATCGAACCCTCGGGGACGCGAAAGGCCGTCTCGGACGTCTGGCCGATCCCGATCCGGCCCGGCGCCGCGTGCTCCCACGGAAAGAACGTCAGGATCGAGCCCGGGCGGCCGGCCTCGTCGCCGTAGTAGAAATGATACGTCGTGGGATCATCGAAATTGACGGTCTTCTTCACCAGGCGAAGGCCGAGCGTCCCCGTGTAGAACGCGAGATTCCGACGGGCCTGGCCCGCGATGGCGGTCACGTGGTGGAGTCCGTGGCTCATGGTCTGGGCTTTCGGGATGGGCCGGGGCGCCGGCTGGAGGTGCGGGAGATAAGGCCGCGACGACCGAGGGCGAAGAGCGGCAATCCGCCTTTGCGTTCCGGCAAGGAGTGCGCGGGCGTAACGAAGCAACATTTTCGAAACCACGCCATCTCAGTCTTGCTTAACCTGAACGCGGATTCAGTTTTCCGCGTTAACCTTTTGCCCTTCACCCTCATGTGAAAGTCGTCATCACACAGGGACAGACACCGGCGTCAACAAAAGCCGGGGAGGGTTGAACAGATGATCAAGTCTCAGCTCCGCGATTACATGGAGCGCGTGATCGACGCGAAGGAGATTTGCGCCGAAGACGTCAAAGACCTTCAGCGTAACGTGCTTCGCGACGGCTTGACGTCGCGGTCCGAAGCAGAGGCGCTCCTCGCCCTCGATCGTTCGCTTCCGGCGCACGCGAGCTGGAGCGACGCGGTCCTCGCGCTGATGGTGGACTTCCTCGTCTGGGGCTCCCGCCCGACCGGCAAGGTCACGGCCGACGACGCCAGCTGGCTCTCCGCGGCCCTCGATGTCGGCACCCCGACCGACACCGCCCTGCGGATCGCCTATGCGGTCGTCGAAGAGGCCGAGCAGATCGACGAAGCGCTCCTTGCCTTCATCCTGCGCGGACGCCAGAAGGCGCCTCAGACCCGGGCGGCCTGAGCCGCCGCGCGAGGGCCGACCGTCGGGTCCGACGGCGAACGTCGCGACGAGGCCGATCGACCGAGCCGGCGATCATCCCCAGAAGGCGAAGACCCGGCACGGCCCGCCCGAGGCGCCCTTGACGGTCGGTGCTCCGATCACGGCCACAGCTCCGGTCTCGGGCAACGCCGAGAGATTGGCGAGGCACTCGATGCCCCACTTCCCGCCCCTGAACAGCGCCTTGTGACCTCTGTATTCCTTGTCGACTCCGACATCGAAGCTGATGGTATCGACCCCAACTCCGGAGATATCGCGCTCCCGGACGAGAAACTCGCAGGTTTTTTCGGTGAAGCCGGGAAAGTGCATGGTCTGCGAGGAATCCATCGCGATGAACTCGGCGCTGCTGCCGGCTTTCCTGTCCCAGCCCGAGCGCATGAAGACGGCCGCCCCGACGGGAAGGCGACCATGGCGTCGCTCCCAGGCCAGAATGTCGTCGGGGTCAAGCGTCGCGTCGTGATTGCGGCGAGCCTTCTCGGTGACATCGATCACCGCGATCGGCACGATCAGTCGCTCCGCCGGAACGGCGTCCATGTCGATCTGGCCCGCAATGAAGTGGGACGGCGAATCGATGTGGGTGCCGTTGTGTTCGATGAGCTCCCATTTGTTCGCATAGACTCCGTGCTTGGCGATGGAAGCGATTTCCGTGAGCTTGAAGGGGAAGGTCAGGCCGGGAATCGGTATGTAGGGAAAGTCTCCGCTCAGCACGTGCGTGAGGTCGGCGATGTTGGCTGCCGGGATGGTCGACCCGACAAGCCGCTTTGACGGCGGCGTCTGCGCCCGCGTTTCACCGCTCGCCAGAAGCGTGCCGGCCGCCAACCCTGCCGTCCCCAACGCGAACAGGTCGCGGCGGGAGAGGGAGGACAAGGCGGCATTGCAGATCGCGCAGGAGCACATGTCGGAGTCCTATCTCTCGGGGGATCGAACGAGGGGATTGGCGGAGAGGGTCGTGGGCCGGCCGGCCGGCCGGCACATCGCAGGACTGCGCGATCCGAAGCGAAGAGAGCCGTTGGCGATCGAAACGAGGTCGAACTCCTGCAGGCAGCTCTCGGCGATCGGAGGGAAGGCGAGGCACCCGGTCGCGGAGACGTCCTGCTCGAGCCCGGGCCTCCACGGGCCCGATCCGCACTTTGCGGCCGCCAGTCGGGAGGCGCCTTCCTCGCTCAACGCCCAGGCGGTCTTGCGGCTGTAGTGAAAAGTGCCCTCCATGGCCCCCTCGACGGTCGAAGACGCCGCGCCGAGCGAATAGGTCCCGTCGACGGCCACCCCGAAGAGGGCGGTCGCGCACTTGCTCCCGGAATAGAAGGTGACCTTCACCCGCCATGTCGAATGGTCGGCCTCGAACACGCGCTTGAGCGACACCGGGGCGTCGGGTTGGCTCGCTTCGCATCCCGGGCTGCGCCAGGTGCCGACGAGGGCGTCGGCGAGCGGCGGCGTCGGTCCTTGGGCGAGCGCAGCCGGGGACGCAACGGCCATCGCGACGATCCAGGCTGCGACTCGTGTCATCCGAATCCCCCTGATGAAATTTCACGCCATTGGGAGAAACCCTATAACGTTTGCCTGAGCGGCATCAAGCCCGAGGCCGATCGGTTCGGCCGCTCACGGAATGGTTCTGTCGGGTGCCCGATTTGCGCGCCGTTCGGTGCCGGATGCAGTCCGACCCAGTTGTGCGCCGGCGCGAAAGTCGCCATAGACGCCGAGGCATCCGGCTCGTTAGAAGGCGGCTTGTCTCGGTTCCAGCGCGGGCCCCTCGATCGCATGTTCCACACGATTCTGATCGCCAACCGCGGCGAGATCGCCTGCCGCGTCATCAAGACCGCGCGTCGCATGGGGATCAGAACCGTCGCGGTGTTTTCCGACGCCGACCGCGATGCGCTGCACGTCGAGATGGCCGACGAGGCGGTGCACCTCGGGCCGGCGCCCGCGGCGCAGTCCTATCTCGACATCGAGAAGATCGTCGACGCGTGCCGGCGCACCGGCGCGCAGGCCGTCCACCCCGGCTACGGCTTCCTCTCCGAGCGCGAAGCCTTTCCCAAGGCGCTCGCCGCCGCAGGCGTCACATTCATCGGCCCGAACCCGCGCGCGATCGCGGCGATGGGTGACAAGATCGAGTCCAAGAAGGCGGCCGCCGCCGCGCGGGTTTCGACCGTGCCGGGCTTCCTCGGCGTGATCGAGTCGCCGGAGCACGCGGTGCGGATCGCGGACGAGATCGGCTACCCCGTGATGATCAAGGCGTCGGCCGGCGGCGGCGGCAAGGGCATGCGGATCGCGTTTTCCGCGGACGAGGTCGCGGAGGGCTTCGCCCGCGCGAAGTCGGAGGCCGCGAGCTCCTTCGGCGACGACCGGGTGTTCGTCGAGAAGTTCATCACCGATCCGCGTCACATCGAGATCCAGGTGCTCGGCGACAAGCACGGCAACGTGATCCACCTCGGCGAGCGCGAATGCTCGATCCAGCGTCGAAACCAGAAGGTGATCGAGGAGGCGCCGTCGCCCCTCCTCGACGAGGCGACGCGCCGCACGATGGGCGAGCAGGCGGTCGCCCTCGCGAGGGCGGTGGGCTACGACTCGGCCGGCACCGTCGAGTTCGTGGCCGGCCAGGACCGCTCGTTCTACTTCCTCGAGATGAACACGCGCCTCCAGGTCGAGCATCCCGTGACCGAAATGGTGACGGGGATCGACCTCGTCGAGGAAATGATCCGGGTCGCGGCCGGCGAAAGGCTCCGGATCGGCCAACGCGACGTGAAACTCGAGGGCTGGTCCGTCGAGAGCCGCATCTATGCCGAGGACCCGACCCGCAACTTCCTGCCCTCGACGGGCCGTCTCGTGACCTACCGCGCCCCCCCGGAGGGGACGGTGGACGGCGTCAGCGTGCGCAACGACACCGGCGTCGCCGAGGGCGGCGAGATCTCCATCTACTACGACCCGATGATCGCGAAGCTCGTGACCCACGCGCCGACGCGCACGCAGGCCATCGAGGCCCAGGCGCGGGCGCTCGACGCCTTCGCGATCGAGGGGATCCGCCACAACATCCCGTTCCTCTCGGCGCTCATGCAGCTCCCGCGCTGGCGCGAGGGTCGGCTCTCCACGGGCTTCATCGCCGAGGAGTTCCCGGACGGGTTCAAGGCGCCGGCGCCGGCCGGCGACACCGCCCTCCGCCTGGCGGCCGTCGGAGCCGCGATCGATCATCTGCTCAACGAGCGCAAGCGCCGGATCTCGGGGCAGATGCGCCCCGCCGCCGCGGTGCGGTTCGACCGCGAGCGGGTCGTGATGCTGGGCCAGGAGCGGCACGAGGTCGTGGTCGAGGACGTCGACCCCGGCGGAGCGATCGCGAACGGGGACGAAACCGTCGAGGAGACCTTCCGGGACATCGCTCGCGGCATCGCGATCGCGATCGGAGGCGAAAGGTGGGCCGTCGTCTCCGCGTGGCGGCCCGGCGAGCCGGTCTGGATCGGAACCGTGGGCGGCGAGCCGATTGCGGTGCAGGTCAGGCCGCTGCTCAACGGCGTGCTGCTGTCCCATGCAGGCGCTTCCGCGCAGGTGCGCGTCTATACTCGCCTCGAGGCCGAACTCGCCGCGCTGATGCCCGAGAAGGCCGACGCCGATGCGGGCAAGCAGCTGCTCTGCCCGATGCCGGGTCTCGTGAAGGCGATCAGCGTGAAGTCCGGCCAGGAGGTCAAGGCGGGCGAGCCGCTCTGCATCGTGGAGGCCATGAAGATGGAAAACGTGCTGCGGGCCGAGCGCGACGCGGTGGTGGCCAAGATCCACGCCCAGGAGGGCGACAGCCTCGCGGTCGACGCGGTCATCATGGAGTTCGCGTGAGTAAGGAGTGGGGAGTGGGGAAGTAGGGAGTGGGGAGTAGGGAGGGGTGTGATCCGACCGCCGAACCCCACTCCCTCCTCCCAATCCCCAATCCCCATTCGCCACTCGCCCCATGCCCCTCTACTTCGCCTACGGATCCAACATGGATGGCGCCGCCATGCTGCGGCGCTGCCCGCACTCGAAGCCGCTCGGCCCGGCCCGGCTGATGCGGCATCGCTTCTTCGTCTGCGCGGATGGTTACGCCTCCGTGGCGCGCGATCCGCACCGGGCGGTCTGGGGCGTCCTGTGGGACCTCGCGCTCGCGGACGTTCCGGCGCTGGACCGCTATGAGAGCATCGCGACCGGGCTCTACCTCAAGACCGTGCTGCCCGTGCTCACCGCTCGGGGTCCGCGCCGCGCGATGCTGTATGTCGCGCGCTCGGCGGCGCCGGGAACCCCGAAGGCGGATTACATGGAGGGCGTCGTCGCGGCCGCTGCGGCGGCGGGGCTGCCGCAGGCTTACCGGCGGGAGATCATGTCTTTCGTGCCGGGCGCGCGCCCGGCGGCCGAACCCGCCGACGCCCCGAGCGTGCGCCCGTTGTGGTCGGCCCCGACAGGGGTGCGCCGGACGGCCCGGAACTAGACGGAGTCTGCGCTCGTTGGCTAAGCCCACGAGGTCGGATCGGGGCAGGGTCCTGCGGAGAGCCCATGGAGTCGAACCGGGTCGTTCACGTGCTCATTCGCGGCCGCGTCCACGGCGTCGGTTTCCGCGCCTGGACGCAGCACGAGGCCGAGCGCAGGGGCCTCGAAGGCTGGGTGCGCAATCGCCGCGACGGCACCGTCGAGGCAGTCTTCGCCGGGAGCGAGGACACCGTGGAGGCCATGCTGCGCGCCTGTCGCCAAGGCCCCTCCGGCGCCCGGGTCGAGGGCATCGAGACCGGCGAGAGCGACGTCCGGACGATCCCGCGGCCGGGCTCGGGTCGATTCGAAGTGCTCGGCACGTTATGAACGTGCGCGAACGGGTGCAGGGAACCGCGCCGGGCCGGCGCGCGTGTGCGCGCCGCCGCCGAGGCGACGGGTGATGCGGACCGCCGACGAACTCGAATCGACCCTCCTGGCGCTCCTCGAAGCCCGCGGTCCGGATAAAACGCTCGACCCCATGGACGTCGCGCGGGCCCTCGGCGGCGACCGTCCCGAGGGCTGGGGACCCCTGATGCAGCCGGTGCGCCGCGCCGCGGTTCGGCTGATGAAGCAGGGCCGCCTCGTGATCGTCCGGAAAGGGCGGCCGGTGGACCCGGACGACTTCCGGGGCGTGTACCGGATTAGGCTGCCAGACGGGGACAGCACCCCGCAGACCTGAATCACGGTTCTGGAAACAGCTCCCCGGTGCGTCCCGTGAGACGGTATCCCACGAGGCCCGCCCACTCCTTCGCGGCGACGTCGAGGCGCCTGAGGCCCTCGGAGAGGGTCGCGAAGGGGCGCAGCACGTTCGTGCGCCCTCCGGTGCGGAAGTCGACCGGGTAGGCCGTCACGGGGAAGCCCGCCTGCCGGAAGACCCCGACGGCGCGGGGCATGTGCCACGCCGAGGTCACGAGGAGCCAGCGCTCGTCGGGCCGCGGCTCGATGAGCGCGCGGGTGTAGGCGCCGTTTTCCGCGGTCGTGCGGGAGCGGTCCTCGAGGGTGATCCGGGCCGGGTCGATCCCGACCTCCTCGAAGTAGCGCGCCGTCACGGGCGCCTCCGGGATTCCGGCTCCCCACACCGCGCCGCCGCCCCCGGAGACCACGATGCGGGCCTCCGGGTGGCGGGCCGCGAGGGCGGCCGTGGCGAGGAGCCTGTCGGCCGATTCGTTCACGGAGATCTGGCCGAGCGCCGCGGAATCGTCCGCGTCGGCGGCGCCGCCGAGCAGCACGACGCCGTGCACCGGCCGGCCGTCGTCCGCGGAAGGCGGGAAACCGCTCCTCGAGCGGAAGCAGCAGCAGGCTCGCGATCGGCGACAGGCCGGCGATGAAAAGGACGATCGTGGCGGTCGTGGCGAGCGCGAGGCCGAGCCGCTTGCGGCCTTGGCGGAGCGACAGCGCGAGCCCGGCGAGGATCAGGCTCGTGGCGAGGTTCGACGGCGTCGCGAAGAACCACCCGATCTTGGAGAGGTAGTAGAACACCGGGTGCCTCAGGCCTTGTGCTCGGCCTCGTAGCGAGCCTTCGTCTCGGCGTTCGGAGGATAGAGGCCCGGGAGCGCCACGCCGCGCTCGACCTCCTTCATGATCCAGGACTCGAGCCGTTCCTGCTCGGCGGCAGCGTCGGCGACGGCGTCGACGAGGGCCGCCGGGATCACCACGGCGCCGTCGCCGTCGGCGACGATCACGTCGTCCGGGAAGACCGCCACGCCGCCGCATCCGATCGGCTCCTGCCAGCCCACGAAGGTGAGGCCCGCCACGGAGGCGGGGGCGGCGACGCCGCTGCACCAGACCGGCAGCCCGGTGAGGGACACGCCCGCCCCGTCGCGCACGCGCCGTCGGTCACGAGGGCCGCGACGCCGCGCTTCGTCATCCGCGCGATCAGGATGTCGCCGAAAATGCCGGCGTCCTTGACGCCCATGGCATCGACGACCGCGATGCAGCCGTCCGGCATGTCCTCGATGGCGGCGCGCGTCGAGCGCGGCGAGGACCAGGATTCCGGCGTCGCGAGGTCCTCGCGGGCCGGGACGAAGCGAAGCGTGAAGGCCGGGCCGACGATGCGCTTTCCGTGAGCGTTGAACGCCGGCATCGGGCCGCGCATCCAGCAGCGGCGGATGCCTTTCTTCAACAGCACCGTCGTCAGGGTCGCGGTCGAGATCGCGCGCAGGGTCTCCGCGGTGGTCGGGTCGAGGGTCATGGGGGGCTCCAGGAGGCTCGCGCTTTCCTCAGCACACTTGCCGGCGCGGTGCCATCCCCCGCGACGGGAATGGGGATTGGGGATTGGGCGAGTGGGAAGTGGGAAGTAGGGACCGAGCACGCCCACGCCCCACCCCCCACTCCCCCTGCTATGCGACCTCGTCCCATGCGACGGCCCAGCCGGGCGAGACCTTCCGCCCGTCGGGGCGGGCGAGGCCCGAGATGCGGCGCATCTCGTCGTCCGACAGCGCGAAGTCGAACACGGCGATATTCTCGGCGATGCGCCCCCGATGCCCGGATTTCGGGATCGCCACCGTGCCGGGTTGCTGGACGTGCCAGCGCAGCACCACCTGCCCGGGTGTCTTGCCGTGCCCCTCGGCGATCCCGCGGATCACCGCGTCGCGGGTCAGATCGCCCTTGCCGAGGGGACAATACGCCGTCAGCGCCATTCCGTGGCGCGCGCAGGCGGCGCGGACGCGGTCCTGGTTGAGATAGGGGTGATATTCGCACTGGTTGGCCACCAAGGGCTCGTCGACGAGCGCCGCCGCCTCGTCGAGGAGCCTCGCGGAAAAGTTCGAGACGCCGATATGGCGCGCGAGGCCCTGGCGCTTGGCGGCCGCGAGGGCCTTCATGCTGCCCGCGAGGGGAATATCCGGATTGGGCCAGTGGATCAGGAGCAGGTCGACCTGGTCGAGTCCGAGGCGCTCGAGGCTCCTCGCGGCGGAGCGCTCCAGGTCGCCGGGTGCGATGTCGGTGTACCAGACCTTCGTGGTCACGAAGATCGAATCGCGGGCGAGCCCAGACCGCTTGAGCCCGGCCCCCACGGCCTCCTCGTTGCCGTACATCGCCGCCGTGTCGAGGTGACGGTACCCGGCCTGCAAGGCCCACTGCACCGCCTCGACGCAATCCTCGCCGCTCAGGCGCCAGGTGCCGAGACCGATCGCCGGGATTCGTGCGCCGTTCGCCTCGACGATGGGTGTCGTCATGGTCATCACCGCTCCTGCGTGTTTCTCGTCGCACCGTCCGGGATGCGACGATCCGGGCGAAGCGCCCCATCCCTCTATCTCCGCGCGAGCGGAGAAGAACCAGCTCTAGCCGCTCTTCTCGAACAGCTCCCGCCCGATCAGCATGCGGCGGATCTCGCTCGTGCCGGCGCCGATCTCGTAGAGCTTCGCGTCGCGCAGCAGGCGCCCCGTCGGGTAGTCGTTGATATAGCCGTTGCCGCCGAGGAGCTGGATTGCGTCGAGCGCGCACTTCGTCGCCCGCTCGGCGGCGTAAAGGATGGCGCCGGCGGCGTCCTCCCGCGTGGTCTCGCCGCGGTCGCACGCCTTGGCGACGGCATACACGTAGGCCTTGGCGGCGTTCATCTCGACGTACATGTCGGCGACCTTGCCCTGGACGAGCTGGAAGGTGCCGATCGGCTGGCCGAACTGCTTGCGTTCGTGCACGTAGGGCATCACCACGTCGAGGCAGGCCTGCATGATGCCGAGCGGACCCGCGGCGAGCACCGCGCGTTCGTAGTCGAGGCCCGACATGAGCACGCTCGCGCCCTTGCCGACGGCCCCGAGCACGTTCTCCTCCGGGACCTCGCAGTCCTCGAAGACGAGTTCGCAGGTGTCGGAGCCGCGCATGCCGAGCTTGTCGAGCTTCTGATGCGTCGAGAAGCCCTCGAAGTCCTTCTCGATCAGGAAGGCCGTGATGCCGCGCGGCCCCGCCTCGGGATCGGTCTTGGCATAGACCACCAGGGTCTCGGCCACGGGACCGTTGGTGATCCACATCTTGGTGCCGTTGAGGACGTAGCGGTCGCCCTTCTTGTCGGCCCTCGTGCGCATCGAGACCACGTCGGACCCGGAGCCCGGCTCCGACATCGCGAGCGCGCCGACATGATCGCCCGAGATCAGGTTCGGGAGGTAGCGCCGCTTCTGTTCCTCGGTGCCGTTGCGGCGGATCTGGTTGACGCACAGGTTCGAGTGCGCGCCGTAGGAGAGGCCGACCGAGGCCGAGGCGCGGGAGACCTCCTCCATGGCGACCACGTGCTCGAGGTAGCCGAGTCCCGCGCCGCCGTACTCCTCCTCGACCGTGATGCCGTGCAGGCCGAGCTCGCCCATCGGCCGCCACAGGTCGCGGGGAAACTGGTTGGTGCGGTCGATCTCGTCCGCACGCGGCGCGATCTTGTCCTGCGCGAAGTCGCGCACGGTCTCGCGGATGGCGTCGGCGGTGTCGCCGAGATCGAAGTTGAAGGCGCGGGCGGCATTCGGGATCACGGGCGTCTCCTCAAGCGCTTTTGAGGAGGGTTATAGCAACGTCCGGCCGCTTGTCAGGCCGTCCCGCTCGCCGAATCGAGACCGGCCGCCGGCGCGCGGGCTATTTTCCGCACAGCCCGACGCGCTGGAGATGCTTCGCGTCGCGCGGGTCGCAGTGGGTCGCGAGGAAGCTCCTCCACTGGTTCTCGGTCCCGTAGAACACGTTGCGATCCACGTGCCCGCTGACGCCTGGGACGCGGCCCGTCGTGGTGAACTGCCAGAAAGTCCAGCGGCGGTTGCTGTAGCGTTCGTGCGGCTCGGCGGCCACGCTGCGCAGCCAATAAGGGTACTCGTCGAGTTCGCCGTCGAGCACGTCGGCGTG
The DNA here is from genome assembly GCA_963800985.1 of uncultured Alphaproteobacteria bacterium. Classification (GTDB taxonomy): domain Bacteria; phylum Pseudomonadota; class Alphaproteobacteria; order Rhizobiales; family Beijerinckiaceae; genus Microvirga. The sequence goes on from CAWDDI010000036.1 coordinate 138,666, forward strand.
GAAATTGATGTCCGTGTAGATGATCGGCCGCTTGCCCGTGTGGGCCTCCATGGCTTCGAGCATCGTCCGGGTCATCGCGAGCGCCTGTTCCCGGGGCACCCGCTGGGAGCATCGGGAGCTGTTGTTCCACTCGAGGTCGAGCACCGGGGGCAGGGCGTCCGGGTCCGGCGGCACGTTGCGCCTGAACCACTCGGCCTGCTCGTGCGCCGGTCGACACCACCAGATGAAATGGTAGGCGCCCCGCGGCACGCCGGCGCGCTTGGCGGCATGCCAGTTCTCGTGGAAGCGCTCGTCCACGTGGTCGCCGCCCTCGGTGGCCTTGATGAACGCGAACTGGGTGCCGGCGGCGCGCGCCGACGCCCAGTCGACGGGGCCCTGCCATTTCGAGATGTCGATGCCGTGGATGGGATGCTGCTGCGCCGCCGCGACGCCCGGATGGGGCTTCACGTCCCCCTTCGCGGGATAGCGGCTCGTCGGCGCAACCGCGCAGGACGCGAGGCCCAGCGCGGCGGCGACGATGCCGAGGCGGGCGATCCGCTGGAGCACGGACGGGCGAGTCCTCGAAGGTCTGCCCTTCTTGGAACGGCGGGGACGGCGAGTCGTCATCGGCTCGTTGGGTTACGCGACTTGGGGTGAGATCAGGGTAGCCTTGTGGGCGGTTAACAGACGTTTGACGACCCGGGACTCGGGGCGGAAAAAATCGGTGCTTGGAGGGGGATCGCTCGACCGCGCGGCGCCCGAGACGACGTGGGGACGCCTGAATCAGGCAGCGGGCAAGTCAGAGCCCGAACCAGAGGGTCGCAATCCCGAGGAAGGCGAAGAAGCCCACGACGTCCGTGACGGTCGTCACGAGCGGCCCCGAGGAGACGGCCGGGTCGACACCCCAGCGGTCGAGGAGGAGAGGGATGACGATGCCCCCGAGGGCGGCCGACACCAGGGTGATCACGATCGCGAGGCCGATGACCGGCCCGAGCTGGGCGATCCCGAACCAGAACACCGCTACGCCGGCGAGGAGCGTCGCGAAGGCGAGGCCGTTGAGGAAACCCACGAGCATCTCGCGCCGGACGACGCGCCAGGCGTTCGATCGGCCGAGATCGCGGGTCGCGAGCGCCCGGACGGCCACCGTCATGGTCTGCGTCCCGGCATTGCCCCCCATCGAGGCCACGATCGGCATGAGCACGGCGAGCGCAACCATCTTCTCGATCGATCCCTCGAACATCCGGATGACCGCGGAGGCGAGCAGAGCCGTGCAGAGGTTGACGAAGAGCCAGGTCGCCCGGCTCTTGAGGATGTCCCACACGGTGTCGGAGAGTTCCTCGTCCGGCTGGACGCCGCCGAGCGCCTTGATATCGGCGTCGGCCTCCTCCTCGAGCACGTCGAGGATGTCGTCCACCATCATGACCCCGACGAGCCGGTTGCCGGCGTCGACCACGGCGGCGGAGACCAGGTTGTAGCGTTCGAACAGGCGCGCCACCTCCTCCTGCGGCTCGGTGGCTTCGACGCGGTCTGGATCGTCGTCCATCAACCCTTCGATGGTGACCGGGCGCTTGCTGCGCAGGAGCTTGTCGAGGGGCACGGCGCCGAGCAGGTGGCCGCCCGGATCGATGACGAAGATCTCGTAGAAGGTGTCGGGGAGGTCCTCGGTCTCGCGCATGAAGTCGATCGTCTGGCCCACCGTCCAGAACGGGGGCACCGCGATGAACTCGGTCTGCATGCGCCGGCCGGCCGAGCCCTCGGGATAGTCGAGGGACCGTTGGAGCGCGACGCGCTCGATCGGCGGCAGCTGCTCGAGGATCTCGGCCTGGTCGTCCGCGTCGAAGGATTCGAGGATGGTGATCGCGTCGTCCGACTCGAGCTCGCGCACGCCCTCGACGACCGTGCGGGTCTCGAGCTCCTCGAGGATCTCCTCGCGGACGGCCTCGTCGACCTCGGTCAACGCCGCGAAGTCGAAGTCCCGCCCGAGGAGCTCGACGAGACGCGGCCGGTTCTCGGGCTCCAGGGCTTCGAGCAGGTCGCCGAGATCCGACTCGTGGAAATCCCGTACCAGCTCGCGCAGGCGCTCCGCGTCCGCTGCCGCGATGGCCTCGGAGGCGGCCGCCACGAAGTCCCGGTTGATCTCCTCGTCCTCGTCGCGGAAGGGCGGGGGGTCGCCCGGCACGCCGGCGGGCGTGTGGAGCGCCGTGTTTGGCTCGACGTCCAGCATGGGCCGATCCTCGCGTGCGGGTCGGAGCCTTTTAGGCGCGGCGGAGCCTCAAGACAACGCTGCCCGGCCGAATCGGCGGAGTCGGTTAGCCGCAGCGCTTGATCGCGCGTCTCGACGGCTGGCGTTGCCGGGCGCCCTTTGCGTGGGTCGGACCGTCAGGCCGCCAGCGCCTCCGCGTCGGGGCTCTCCAGAGCCGGCTCGACCGGGGCGTTCTCGCGGGCGAGCGTCTGCAGTTCCGCGACAAGTTCCGCGGGCGAGAACGGCACTAGGTTTCCGGAGGGACGCTGGTCGCGGTCCATGTCGGACGCCGAGAAGAACAAGGCGGGCCGGCCCGGGTGAACGCTTTGGAACTCGTCGCGCAGGATTGGACCGTCGACGAGGCCGGGAAGGCTCAGGCTGGTCACGAGCCAATCGACCGCGCCCCGGTGTTCGCGCAAGAGCAGGAGCGCCCGTTCCCCCGTCGGCGCCAACAGCGCCGAAAAGCCGGCGAGGTGCAGCATCCGAGCCACGAGCTCGCGGGAGATCGGATCCTCGACAGCGACGAGAACCTGCTGACGACCGGTGTCGGGAGTAGTAACGGACACGGCAACGCCCCTCGCAAAATCACGGAGATGACGTTGCGGGAGCATGGTTAATGAAAAGTTAATACGAGGCTTCGACCATCGGCGGAGGGATCACGGACGGGCCTACGGCCAGGCTCGGCGCAACGCATGGCCCCGATCGGGCCACGTCGTTCTCTGACTAGAGGACATGAGGGGACGACGAGACGCTGCGCCGATACTCCATTGCTGGGGCACTCTCCGACCTGGAGCTCGCGTCCGCTCGGAGGCGGACCGCGGCGGTAGCTCATCGCCTCGGTGTTCTCCGACTTCGCGGGGAGAGAGTTGAGCTTTTACCCTTGCGGAGCGTCGGGTTACCGGCACGTCTCGCCCTTGCGCACTGGCAGAGTCACGACCCTGCTATAGCTAATCGCAAGCGGACCTCTGGAAGCTAGGATTGTGCGGTTTCGACACGACGCCCTTTATCCTTCACGCCGGTCCCCGGTCTTTGCGCGCAACATCGTCGCGACCTCGCAGCCGCTCGCGGCCCAGGCGGGTCTCACCATGCTGGCCCGCGGTGGCAACGCGGTCGACGCCGCGCTCGCCGCGGCGATCGCTCTCGTCGTCGTCGAGCCGACCGGCAACGGCCTCGGGAGCGACGCCTTCGCGATCCTGTGGGACGGGCGCGCGCTGCACGGCCTCAACGCCTCCGGGCGCTCGCCCGCGGCCTGGACGCCGGAGCGCTTCCCGGGCGGCGCGATGCCGGAGCGCGGCTGGGAGAGCGTGACGGTTCCCGGCGCCGTCAGCGCCTGGGTCGACCTGTCGGCCCGCTTCGGCCAACTGCCGTTCTCGGCGCTGTTCGAACCCGCGGTCACCCTCGCCGAGCGCGGCTTTCACGTATCGCCGGTGGTCGCCGCCATATGGCGGCGCGCCGAGACGGTGCTCGCACGCGAGCCGGGCTTCGCCGAGGCCTTCCTGCCCGGGGGCCGCGCGCCCGCGGCGGGGGAGCTCTTCGTCAACAAGCCCCTCGCGGCGAGCCTGCGCGCCATCGCGGAAACCAGGGGCGAAGCCTTCTACCGCGGCGCCCTCGCGGAGCGCATCGCGGCGTTCGCCCGCGAGCACGGAGCGGCGCTGACCGTCGACGACCTCGCGGACCATCGCAACGACTGGTGCGGCACCATCGCGAAGGCGTTCGGCGAGGTCGCGCTGCACGAGATCCCGCCCAACGGCCAGGGCATCGCGGCCTGCATGGCCCTGGGGATCCTGCGCCACGTCGGGCTCACCGGTCACGAGCCGGACAGCGTCGAGGCGCTGCACCTCGAAATCGAGGCCATGAAGCTCGCGTTCCGCGACGTGATGGCCTATGTCGGCGACGCCTCGGCGATGACCGAGGTCACCCCCGCGCACCTCCTCGACGACGGCTATCTCGCCTCCCGCGCCAAACTCATCGACCCCGACCGGGCCCAGGACTTCGGGTCCGGCGCGCCGCGGTTCGGCGGCACGGTCTATCTCGCGGCCGCCGACGAGAGCGGCATGATGGTGTCGTACATTCAGTCGAACTACTTCGGGTTCGGCTCCGGCGTCGTCGTGCCGGGTACGGGGATCTCGCTCCAGAACCGCGGCTTCGGGTTCGTGACCGCCAAAGGCCACCCCAACCGGGTGGGCCCTCGCAAGCGTCCCTTCCACACCATCATCCCGGGCTTCCTCATGAAGGGCTCCGAGCCGCTGATGAGCTTCGGCGTGATGGGCGGGCCCATGCAGGCGCAAGGTCACCTGCAGATGACGCTGCGCACCCAGCTCTGGGGCCAGGACCCCCAGACCGCCGCCGACGCGCCCCGGTGGCGCGTGCTCTCGGGCCTCGCGGTCGCCATCGAGGCGCAGATGCCGTCCGAGGTCCGCGAGGCGCTCGCCGCGCGAGGACACGCGATCAGCGTCGAGCCGCCCGATGCCGCCTTCGCGTTCGGAGGCGCGCAGCTGATCCATCGGATTCCCGGCGGCTATGTCGCGGGTTCCGACCCCCGCAAGGACGGGCAGGCGGTCGGCTTCTGAACAGCCGCTCCATCGTCGCCCCACGCCGCCCGCGATCTGTCGCGATCCGTGGCCCGATGCTGCCTGCAGGAAGGCCCAAACGAGGGGGGACAGTCCGCCCCGAGGCCGTGTCGCGGTAACCGAGCGCGGCGGTCGAGTACAATCCTCTCCGCCGTCGAACCAAAACAGAACCGGCGGGTGCGGTCGGCCGTTGACCCGCGCGACGGACCTCGATTCGGTGGGTGTGTCAGCGCGACGCGGCAACGACCCGGGGGTGGCCGCCGTTCGCCCGAGAGGCCGACCGGGCCGTCGCGAGAGCTTCATGGGAGGAGACTTCATGGCCACGACCGCCGCCGACGTTCTCGCGGACGGACTGATCGATTGGGGCGTTGACACGATCTTCGGCATGCCTGGAGACGGCATCAACGGCATCATGGAAGCTCTCCGGCTTCGGAAGGACAGAATCCGGTTCATTCAGGTCCGGCACGAGGAGGCCGCGGCCTTCATGGCTTGCGCTTATGCCAAGTACACCGGGCGCTTGGGAGTCTGCCTCGCGACATCCGGGCCGGGGGGAATCCATCTCCTCAACGGGCTTTACGACGCCAAGCTCGATGGGCAGCCGGTCCTCGCCATCACGGGCCTGCAATATCACGACCTGATTCACACCCACACACAGCAGGACGTCGAGCTCGACAAGCTGTTCACGGATGTTTGCGTCTACAACAACCGGATCATGAGCCCGACCCACGTCGAGAACGTGGTCGAACTCGCCTGCCGCACCGCGCTCGCCTATCGCGGCGTCGCGCACATCACGATGCCGGTCGATCTGCAGTCGCACTCCTTGAAATCGGCGACGCGCTCGAAGCGCAACGTCCCGAACCACGTCTCCGACCTGATGGCGGAGAGCGCCCAGCTTCCCGCGGAGGATCAGCTCGCGAGAGCCGCAGCGATCCTCAACGAGGGGAAGGCCGTCGCGATCCTCGCCGGCCGCGGCGCTCTTAACGCCCGCAACGAGGTGATCGCAGCCGCCGAGCGACTCGGCGCGCCGATCGTCAAGCCGCTGCTCGGCAAGGCTGTCGTGCCCGACGACCATCCGTACACCACCGGCGGCAGCGGCCTGCTCGGCACCCGGCCCTCCCAAGAGGCTCTCGAGAACTGCGACACGCTCCTCATGATCGGCACGAGCTTCCCGTACATCGAGTATTACCCCAAGCCCGGTCAGGCGAAATGCGTCCAGATCGAGCTCGATCCGAAGCGCATCGGCCTGCGCCACCCGGTGGATGCGGCATTGGTCGGCGATTCCGCACGCGTGCTCCGGCTTCTGCATCCGAAGTTGGACGACCACCAGGACCGCTCGTTCCTCGAGACGGCTCAGAAAGGCATGGAGAGCTGGCGCGAGCTGATGCTCGAGCGCGGCACCCGCACCGACACGCCGATGAAGCCGCAGGTCGTCGCGCACGAGCTCAACAAGCTCCTCTCGGACGACGCCATCCTCGCCACGGACTCCGGTACGATCACGACCTGGATCGCCCGTCACGTCGACATCCGCGGCAGCATGATGTTCTCGTGCTCGGGCAACCTCGCGTCGATGGCCTGCGGCCTTCCCTACGCCAACGCAGCCGCCGTCGCCTATCCCGGCCGCCAGGTGATCTGCTTCATCGGCGACGGCGGTTTCGCCATGCTGATGTGCGAACTTGCTACGTCGGTGAAGTACAACCTCGAGGTCAAGATCGTGGTGATCTCGAACAACACGCTCGGCCAGATCAAATGGGAGCAGATGGTGTTTCTGGGGAACCCGGAATACGGCTGCGACCTGCAGCCCATCGACTTCGAGGTGGTCGCGAAGGGGTTCGGGGTGCCGGGCTTCCGGATCGAGGATCCGGCGAGCTGCGGCGACGTCCTGCGTCAGGCGCTCGCCACGCCGGGGCCCGTCCTCATCAACGCGGTCGTCGACCCGCACGAGCCCCCTATGCCGCCGAAGGTCGACGCGAAGCAGGCCGCCAAGTTCGCACGGTCGCTCGCAAGCGGCACGCCGAATGCCGCGAAGATTGCGCTCACGATCGGATCGAACACCGTTCGTGAGATCATTTAGTGGAGGGGCGGGGAGGTCCGGCTTTCAACCGCGCCCAAACCAGGGCTCAGACCGGTCGGGCGCCGGTGCGACCGCCGAGAGGCGAGGCCGCCCACGTGGCGTCAACGAGCGGCTCCCCGGTCAGCCTGTCACTTTTGCCCCGAGGTCCTTTCGCGAGAGACGCGGCAGGGGGTGCTCTCCTGAGTTTCTTCTCGAGGTCTTCGAGCTGCCTCGATACGGCGTCCAGGTTCGACCGGACGGCGAACAGATCCGAGGCCGAGACCGGAGGCGAAGCGACCGTCGACGAAGCGGGCGGTTCATGCCCTGCAAGGTCGTTCGAACCACCGGCTCCGACGATCCATCGTATGAGGGCTCTGACGAGGCTCAAGGCCAGCAGGAGGGTACCGATTCCGGCCGCCGCGGCGATCGCCAGAAGCGCCACTGCGAGCATCTGATCCCCGACTTCCATGTCCGTTCCTATGCAGGTGTTCGAACGATAGTTGGCATGACCATACGGCAGGGTCCAGCCATACCGCGCGGCGGATCATTTTGACCCTAATGAGAAAGGTTGAGGGGTAGAGTTAACTGACGCTCGGGTCAGCAGTTGTCCGGGAAAGCACCCCATCGCGCCCGACGACCGAACGTTCTTCTTGCGTTGCGTCGCCTGTTTTCAGGACGTCATAAAGGCCAGGGCCGCGGCCCTCAGCTCGGGTTTGGCTGCGGATCGGCTTTTCCGGTATCGCTGCCGAGCGGCCAGAACACCTCGGTTCCGTTGAGCCGAAAGCCCTCGATCGCTGCTCGTGCTGGACCCGAGCCGAGCCACTCGTGCCATGCTCGTCCCGCCTCCTCATCCGGGCGCAGGAGAACGCTGCTGTAGGTCGTCTGAAGCAGTGGATCGCCCGCAACCAGGACCTCGAGCCCACGCCGGTCGCGCACTCCCGCGAACGTCGACCGCTCCACGAGAGCATAGCCGCCGAGGTCCCCTGCCTTGCGCAAGACGGCCGCCTCGTCTCCGGCGATTTCGACGTACCACGTCAGGCGCGTTCGCACATCGACGCCAACTCGGGCCCACAGGGAGAGCTCAAAGTCTCGCAATCCGAGCTGCGGACTGCTCGCGACGTAAGTCCCCCGGGCCGCGGCAATCCAGCGAAGCGCGGTCTGGATATCCCGCAGACCGCGTACTCGGGCGCGCTCGGCCCGGGAGCCGATCAGAATGGCGTCGCCGCGAAACACCGGACGGTGCTTTGCACCCGGCGTCAGCGAGAGTTGAGGAATAGCGCGGTCCGGAAAGAGGGCGGCATCGGTTTCCGCGGGTAGGGTCATGCCAGCCCCGATCGTGACGGCCTTCACACGAAAGCCCGTCTGCTCCAGGAAGGCGGGTGCGAGCGCGTCCACGAGAGCCGACAGTGCCGGGCTCGGTATTCCAATGGTGACCGACCGGGTCTGTGCAGCCGTTGGCGAGGTGAGCATGCCCAGAGCCGCGAGAGCGCTCAGGAAAGACGAAGCACGCAAGTTCCGTTCCTTTGTTGCGACGGGCATCGGCGCGGGAGCGCGCCCGTTGCGCCAAGCGCCGCATGAATGGACTTGGGAGACCCTGCAGGCCTTCAAGAGTCGATCAGGCTTTCCTGGAGTCGTCGCCACCTCCGGACAGTCGGCGGCCGGAAGATCGGTCGGGCCCGCTTGCCCGACGGGGCCAGGCGGCGATCGCCTTCTCCCGTGCGAGCGGGATGGCGTCGAGGACGGTCTGCATCGGGGTCTTGCCAAAGCACCGGCGGTCCTGACGGGCCTGTCCTCGTCGTCGGTTCTGATCCAGGCCTCGCGATCGGCCTGGAGTTCGGGGACGGCCGATCGTTCCGGTCCTTAGGAGGCGGTCACATATGACGTGCCGCCAATGACGCCGTTGACCGAAAATTCCTTCGGAAAAAGCGCTCTCGACTCAACAGCTTAAAGAGATGGTGCGGCCAAGAGGAGGAGAATATGAAGGGCGCTTGATAGCCAAAATCCTAGATAACGCAATAGCTTGACCTGTCACTAACTTCGTCCCTAAGATTATTCCTTGAGACGATCCCTAAAGGACAAATTGTTCATGGGACGACGGCAGCGCGACTACCTTCACCAGCGTCCAGGGAGCTCGATCTGGCGCCTCCGGCTGCAAATCGCAGGCGAATCAGACCGGGTGATCAGCCTGCGCACGACTGACCGGATCGAGGCCGAAATACTCGCCATGCCGCTCATTTTGGAGCACAAGAAGCGTCTCTGGGCGCGGGCCAATCAGCGGGCACGGCGTTACATGTTGGTTGAGTCATCACCCCGGATGCAGCCGGGCGATTACCCCCAGCCAGACGGTAGCCGCATTCACTGCACCGGAAACACTATCCTCATCTTTGATGCGGGCGGCCAGTTCATCTCCCAACGTCCCAACGCGCCGCAAACGTCTTTGACTCAGGACCTCGATCCCGCGGAGATTAGCCCCTCCGGTGCGCCCATGTTGGAGCTCGTCGACCCCGAGAAGCCGCTTTTCTTGGCAGAGAGCCTGTTCACCATCCACACCAGACTCAAGCCGAAGACGAACCCCGCCCAGGCCGATACCACGCTCCTCGAACTCTGGATCAAGGTTTGAAGGAGTGGATCGACAAAATCAGTTGGTAGTATCTTCCGGCCAGATTCAGAAACAAGCCCTGAGTGGCTTCTGTCGCTATGCGTTTTACGCGGGCTGTACGCGGAAAGTGGGTTGTTGCACACAGCCAACAAAATGAGGTCCGAAATCGTAACTCACCAGTAATGGCGGAGAGGGATACTCTCCCGAATCGTGCATGCTACTGAAAACGCAGCGGTCTTTGGGCGAGAGTGGAGGCGGAGGGAGAGCTGCTGTCTCTTAATCAGCGGGTCCAAGGTTCGAGTCCTTGCACACCCACCAACGAAATCAAGTCTTAGCGCAAATTTCGCAAACTCCTTCGGTGCCAGGTAGCACATAGGTAGCCAAATACTGTATCAGCGTCGGCCTGCTCAGGGTGGACGAGCGCGCTGGTGAGAGTGACTGGTAACGGCCTGAAGCTGAGCTTCGACACACCACGCACACGGCAGCAGATGGACCCAAAAGGGACCTCGCGTCCAAGACGCGCGATCGAGGTGCTCGAGACTGCCTCTCAAGTTCGGGGATCTAGCAGGCTGTTGAAAAACGCCCTCGCGCGCGAGGGCTGGGCATGATTCACTTCCCGGACGAGCGGGAGTGATGATGCGGGGCTTGGACGAGCGGACGGGCGAGTTGTTCTCGTATGTGGATCTGGAGGCGCGGGTGCGGGCCGACCATCCGCTGCGCCGATCCGGACCATCGTCAACGAGGCTCTGTTGCGCTCTGGAGGGCGAGTTTGCGCCGCTTTATGCCCGGTCGGGTCGGCCCTCCATCGCGCCGGAGAAGCTGCTGCGGGCCATGCTCCTGCAGGCCTTCTACTCCATCCGTTCGGAGCGCCAGCTGATGGAGCGGCTCGACTTCGACCTCCTGTTCCGCTGGTTTGTCGGGCTTGGGATCGATGACCCGGCCTGGGATCACTCGACCTTCTCCAAGAACCGCGACCGGCTGCTCGACGGGGATATCGCGGCCAAGTTCCTGTCGGCCGTGCTCGCCCAGCCCCGGGTCAAGCGGCTGTTGTCCAGCGATCACTTCTCGGTCGATGGCACGCTGATCGAAGCCTGGGCGTCGATGAAGAGCTTCAAGCCAAAAGACGGCTCGGACGATCCGCCGCCCGGCGGGCGCAATGCGGAGGCGAACTTCCGCGGTGAGCGGCGCTCAAACGAGACCCACGCCTCGACCACCGATCCGGACGCGCGGCTCTATCGCAAGGGCAACGGCAAGGAAGCGAAGCTGTGCTTCATGGGGCATGCCCTGATGGAGAACCGCTCGGGTCTGGTGGTCGGGGCCTGTCTGACGCGCGCCGACGGGCATGCCGAGCGGGAGGCGGCCCTGGCGCTGATCGAGCCCTATGCCGATCGACCGCGCTCGATCACGCTGGGGGCCGACAAAGGCTTCGATGCGGAGACTTCGTCAACGAACTGCGGGCCATGCGGGTGACGCCCCATGTGGCCCAGAACACGAGCGGGCGACGCTCGGCGATCGACGGGCGCACGACCCGGCATGCGGGCTATGGCGTGAGCCAGCGAGCCGCAAGCGCATCGAGGAGGCGTTTGGCTGGATCAAGACGGTGGCGGGCCAGCGGAAGACCCGGTTCCGAGGGGTGGAGCGGGTGGGGCTGGCGTTTACGTTCGCGGCAGCCGCCTACAACCTCGTCCGTCTGCCCCGGCTCCTGGCGAGCCCGCCATGAGCGACCCGGCCGAGTGCCAGGTGATCGGCCGCTGGCGGATCGTGGGGTCCGACGAGTGGGATCGGGAATATCTCGATCTGGTCGAGCCGGCCTTCATCCGCTTCGATCGGGATGGGTATGGGGAACTGGCCTTCGGCGTCGTGAATGCCGGCCTCGATCTCGAATACGCCCGCACGGTCGTGTTCTTCACCGTTCGAGGGCTCCGACGAGGGGGATGAGATGAGTGGGTCCGGGTCGGCCGAACTTCCCGAAGACGGTACGCTCGAGATCGAACTCTCGTTCCACAACAGCGACGATGCCCTCCTCAAAGCCGAAACGAGAGTGAGTTCTTCAACAGCCTGCTAGCGCGCTGCCCAAAGCAATCCGCGTCTGAGAATG
>CAWDDI010000037.1:0-24728 GCA_963800985.1 uncultured Alphaproteobacteria bacterium
AACGGCTAGAAAGTGCCCATCGCCGGAGTCTTGCCGCTCAGAGACATCCCACAAGTGCTGCAGTAAGCCACGGGAAGTGCGCTCTTCGCCCCTCCTTAGAGGGTGGAGCGCACAGCGCCGAAGCAATTGAGAATTGCCTCACGGAAGTAGAGGTTGCACCCTCGCGACGACGCTATCCATCGCGACCTGAGGATCTTTCTGCCCGAGCACGGCCAACTGCATTTCTTCCACGAAAATGTCAGCCGCGCGCGCAGCCTCATCAAACGCGGGCAGCGGGACCCTGGCGTTCTGGAGTTGCAGAGCCTCTACCTCCGCGTACGACACACGTTCACGTATGCTTTGATCCTTGTAGGCTGACGCACGTGTCGGGCCATTTCCGTTTATGGCCGCTCGCACAGTGTTTTCTTTGGAAACAAGTTCCCGAATCAACGACCATGCATTTTCCTTGTTAACCGAGTTCTTAGGGATAGCAAACGACCAGAACTCCGTTTTTACGGGCGCAGAGGTATACTTTGTCTGGAGTTCCGCTGCGACCGGGACTACGGCTGCCTTAAATTTTCCGGGGAATTTAGACTTCGAGGGATCATTGTAGAACTGGTTCCTAGAAAACCCCTGAAACGTCATCGCCGCGCGCCCAGTCGTCATCCAGCTGTTGATGTCCTCGTCCCGGAGCTGAGCAAAATTACGTGGAAGGATACCTGCTGAGTAGAACTCGCGCAGCGTCGATACTGCTCGAACCATGGGGGGCTGGTTGGCTACCACCTTGAAGTCTGGACTGATAAAGTCGCCATCCCAGGCACGAGCGAGGTCCACCACATTCGGGTAGACCTGCCCTGAGATTACGAAGCCGTGTACGTCTGTCCCGTCGGGGCGCTTGTACGTCATCCTCTTCGCAACATCGATGAACTCTTCGATACTTCCAGGAGGCTTTGATATGCCACGCTCGGCAAAGAGCTCTTCGTTATAGTGCATACCCGAAGTCGAATGTCGGAACGGTATTGCGTAGAGCCGGCCGGCAAATGTCATCGCTTTAAGGAGGCCGGGGAAGATGTCAGTCAAATCTTCGATCGGCTGAGCCCGCATGAGTTCATCGAGTGGCTCGAAGAGCGTCGATGTTCTTGGGACGGCTCTTGCATTCAAGAGCGTGGCAATATCGATAGTGGTTTGCGAAAGACTGGCCTCCCGAAACAATCGCTCGTGCAATGGTGTCGTGTCGAGAGTAACCCAATCGACCCCGAGTCCCGTCCGCTCACGCCATCGCTCTGTAATATCGCCGGCGAGTGTTCCGACCGCAACGGATCGAATGACAGGGTGGGCAAGCATTGTGATCGAACGCGATTGTGCTCGAACGCCAGAAGCCAACACGAGACTTCCTCCCGCAAGGCCGCCGAGTATGGCCCTTCGTGAAATGAGCACACCATCAGATACGCCTGAGCTCGAAAGTTCATCCGCTGATTTTGTCTGGACCAGTCGAGACTGTTTGAACATCACTTCGGTCCTCCTCCGCGAATTTATAATGGGCCTGGGTCATCACCTCAAATTCCTAACTGCGAGGCCACTGAGAGGAAAGCGCGCGGGCATCATTGGGCCAGCGGTCCTTGGCCCCTCAACGGACTGCTCCGGTCGTGTGCGCGGCGCGAATGCGTGTGACTTCGTCGGGCAAACGAATGTCCCCTCGATGATCAAGAATATCTACAAAGATCAGTTGATCGCAAGACGCCGTGTTGTCATGTTTCCGGTGGTTTGTAGGATTACCACATGCACTTCGACTTTGCAGTGATTGGTGGTGGTGTCGCTGGACTGTCAGTTGCCGCTGGCCTTGCGCTTCGCGGGAGGGTCGCCCTCCTCGAACGGGAAGCCCGCCTTGCCCTTCATTCCAGCGGTCGATCCGTGGCAATGTACTCTGCGCATTCTGGTAATCCGGTCATGCGCGCCTTGACCCGTGCCAGCAGAGCGTTCTTCGACAACCCTCCCATTGATTGGTCGGATAGGCCGCTTCTGAGCCGTCGGGGAATGCTCATTATAGCACCACCGGAACAGTCTGCATCTCTCGAACAACAACTGCGCGATGGCTATGGAGAGGGGCAACCATGGGAGGAACTGAGCGGTGATCAGGCCGCTGTATTGGTGCCGATCCTCGCTGCCCCTAAGATTGCGGCCGCATTGTATGACTCGGAAGCCATGCAGATCGAAGTGGATCGACTCACCGCAGGCTACCGACGGGTTTTCGTGCGCAGGGGTGGAATCATAAATGCTCGAACGCACGTCCGCTCTTTGAGGAGATTGGGCGGGCGTTGGCTTGTCGAAGGAGCTGGCTTCTCTATCTCGGCTCAAGTTATTGTAAACGCTGCTGGCGCGTGGGCCGACGAAATTGCAGCCGCCGCGGGTCTTCCTCCCATAGTCATCGAGGCACGTAGGAGGACAGTAGCCGTGGTTGGCGCCCCGAGCGGGATCACGGCATCAGCTCCGATGACGACCGATGCGCAGCGAACATTCTACTTTAGGCCAGCTGCAGCTCATGATGGTGTCGAACTCCTGATGTCGCCATGCGACGAGACCCGTGTCCCGCCTTCCGATGTCGTTCCGGATGCTCCTGATGTTAAGGATGTGCTCCATCGTGTCGAGTTGGTATGTCGTCCGGAAATAAGGATCGATGCCTGTCCGGTCCGGCGATCGTGGGCCGGTCTACGTTCTTTTACTCCGGATGAAATTCCTGTGGTCGGCTTCGACCCGCTCACAGAGGATTTCCTATGGGTGGCGGGCCAGGGGGGACACGGACTTCAGGCTGCGCCGGCTCTTGCCGATCTCGCCGTGGCCCTCATCGCAGGCGAGCAGATCGGCGATGAATTGGCTGCCCAGCGTGTCGACCTGCGAGCCCTTGCCGTACGACGGCCTCGATACCTGCAGGCGCATTGACATCCGAGTGCGTGTAATGAATTTACGATCCTAAGCCGGACCTGATAAAGATGCTTTTGACGGCTTCCGCATGGTTGAAAACTCCCCGTGATACCGCTGATTTCCCTGGATCCAATCACCGGGCTCCAACGCCTCCGCTTGGCCAACCTTCCAACTCCGCTAGAGTCAGCACCAAGGCTCGCTGCCGCGCTCGGCTTGGCGGAACTCATGATTAAGCGCGAGGACATGTCCGGCTATGCGTTGGGTGGGAATAAAATGCGGCAGCTCGATTTCATTGTGGCGGATGCGATAGCGGCAAGAGCGGACCTCTTGGTCGCTACGGCCGCGAGTCAATCGAATTTCTGCCGCTCCCTAGCGGGTGCCGCCGCGAAGCTCGGGCTGGGTTGCCGCCTTCACCTGCGAGCTGCAACTGGCACTGCACTCGTTGGAAATCTGCTTCTTAATAGGATTCTCGGCGCCGAGATTTCTTTCACGAGCAAGACCGATCCCTGGGATCCTGCGATTACTGACGAGCTGGCTGCAATTGCGGAAGCCAGTGAGAATGAAGGACGGCGGCCTTTTATCGTCCAGCTCACCGGCGTCAGTGCTCCAGTAGCCGTGGCCGGCTGGATTTCGGGGGCAGCGGAGTTGATGCAAGGCTTCGGAGGCGCGGATCCGGACGTAATGGTGGTTGTATGTGGCTCCGGGCTGTCACTGGCTGGCCTCGCTCTCGGCTTCAAGCATCTCGGCTGCCGCACGCGTCTTCTCGGCATTAGCGCACAGCAGCCAGAAGCCCGGCTAAAACCCTGGATTGTCCATGTTGCTCGCGACGCTGCCGCGCACCTTGGACTCGAAGTTGTTCTTGACCCGGACGATTTTGACACTTTGGACACGCAAATCGGGCCGGGCTACGGCCTCCCGTCGACGGAAAGTCTCGAGGCGGTGCGCCTCGCGGGGCGCACCGAAGGACTGATCCTTGATCCGGTCTATACTGGCAAGGGGCTAGCTGGTCTTATCGCCGCCCGCGCCGCGGGTCTCGTCGGTCCGGCCGATCGGGTAGTCTTTCTGCACTCAGGTGGCACACCTGGTCTGTTCGCGCACGCGAGTGCGTTCGCGGTGGCGGACGC
This sequence comes from uncultured Alphaproteobacteria bacterium, assembly GCA_963800985.1. Taxonomy (GTDB): domain Bacteria; phylum Pseudomonadota; class Alphaproteobacteria; order Rhizobiales; family Beijerinckiaceae; genus Microvirga. The sequence continues at coordinate 4,023 of CAWDDI010000037.1, forward strand.
GACATGAGTCTAGTCCACGAAAACCGTGCCGTGGGCCCCGTATTGATGTTCCGCTCGACCGTCCGGGGGCCCACCATCAGCGCGATGCGGGTTCCGTATTCGCACGACGGCTCGGCCTACGGTCAGATCGTAATTCCCGTCATCGTACTTGCAGGGCGTAACTTCCCTGTTCCGCAAGGTTCGCCTTCAGGCCATTTAGTCTTTGATGAACCGTAGCCTTTGGAGGACGTTGAACATCAGTAGACGCCCAACGTCTGACTGGTGGAGTTCAACAGTGTTGAGTTTCAATGATGTCGAAGAGGTCTGCGAGAGCAGGCGCACCACTCTGGTTGTCCACCCCGCGATTCGTCGAGCAATCAAGGGCTACGAGGAGAGCTTCGAAATCGGCCTGCGCTGCTTCCTGAAAGGGGAGACCGACGGGCTCTACTTCCTGCCGCTGCAGAGCGGTGGTTATGTCCGCTTGGTGTTCTCCCAACGGGTCTCCGCCGGAGGTCACAGCATCCTGAGGCTAGATCCGGTATCTCGAGATGGGCTTCAGCGGATCAGAGGCAGCTTGTAAAAACTGGTGCGCTGATCTTGGATCCACCATCAGCTTAAATGGCTACGAACTCGGTCAGCGCCTATGGCTCGCACACGCTCACGGTGAACTGTGTAGAGGCCGCTGAGTGCAATCACTGCTGCGCCGATCACCGTCCAAAAATCTGGCAGCGATCCAAAGGTCAGGTAGCCGAGCGCTCCCGCCCAAAGAAGCTGGACATAGGAGAATGGCGCGAGCGTTGATGCCGCTGTATGGCGGTAGGCCAGAACAACGAGCCAGTGCCCCGCCGTCGACAGGACGCCCAGGCCGACTGCGATGGCAGTCTCTTGCCAGCTGGGAACGACCCACACGAAGGGCACGACTGCGCTCAGCAGAGCGGTCCCAACAAAGGCCGAGTAAGACAGTGTCGTGACTGGACGGTCTGTGCCGCTCATCATCCGGGTTACGACTGCAGCCCCGGCCCAGCTTGTTGCCGCGAGCAGAGGCAGGAGCGCCGCGGTCTCGAATGCGCTCGTTCCCGGGCGGATAACGATCAGCACGCCCAGGAGGCCAACGAGTGCGGCCGTCCACCGTCTCCAGCCCACGACCTCGCCCAGCAGCGGGATAGACAGGGCGGTGATCAGGATCGGCGAAACGAAATTGATCGCAGTCGCGTCAGCAACTGGAAGGAACATGAGGCTCGTCATGAAAAGGAGCGCAGAGCCTACAGTTCCAAGGCCCCGCACGATTTGAAGACCAGTCCTATGGGAGCGTAAGGCGTCGCGGCCGCCGTTCGCCAACATTATCGGAATAACCAGGAGGGAGAACATCACGTAGCGCAACCAAGCGATCTCAACGATCGGGAGCGAACTCGACAGCACTTTGGTGAGCACGTCGGCCCCCGAAAAAAAGACTGTCGACGCTATTATAAGAGCGATGCCTCGCAGGGGTGTCTGCGGTCTGGCAGCGGCAGTGCCGGCTTGTCCCAACCGTGATGACGCCGGAGCGGTGATGAGCTTCGGCGCGAGAGCATGGACCATGAAAAGTCTCGGAAAACCCTGCTCTCGAAGGAGGTGGGCGGTTCAACAGATTAGCGTCATCCAACGCTAACCGTGGCTGGACGACAAGCGCTGATGCAGCACGGGTTCTATGCAATCAGGTCATGCATTTACCTTTTGTTTACGTTCGATCTGCGTTGCGAGCATGATTCTCGCTGGGAAGGAGAACAGCTGAGCCCATTTGCGCTGGCGCTGACCCGCTCACGGCCAGCGTCTGGCGCGTCCACCTTCAACAAACCTTTAACGATATAGGCCCAGCCTCTGATCGTAATTCGATTAGCGTCTCACTTGCTGGATAAGTGACGGCTGATGACCCATCGAACTTTTGCTGACGTGACGGACAAAGTTCTCGGGCTCATCGAACCGGCCCTCGAGAGTCTCGAAAGCGGTGGCAGCGAAGGCGAACTGGCCGACGTACGACCAGTGCTGAAGCAGCTGCTGATCGACCTAATGCGTCTGCTGGAACGTAATCCCGGGATTGAGGCAGCTGCTGCCGATCTCTATGTCGCGGCCTCAGCGCTCGTGCGTGACACCGCAGCAGGGGCGTCGCCGAGCGCGAGGATGCTCCGCGTGTTTCGAGAGTTGCGAGTGCGCTTCCGAGCGCGGCTCGTGGCTGCACGTCCGACCGAAGAGGGCTCTGAAATCGTCTGGAGACACCAGGAACTCCTTTTTGCCTGAGCCGCCGGCGTGGCTCTCGGCGGGCATTGAGGCGGAATGGGTGGCCCAGAAAGGCACTGACTTCCAGTGCTGGATGGACATCGCCGCAGATGACGCGAAGCTTAGCTCCCTCGCCGAAGGTGCGCCCGAGATGACATTCACCGCGCCTCGAACCACAAAGAGCGAAATACGAGGCTATCTGGAAGAGCTCACACGCGATTGGGAGATGGTTTTCCACGAGATCAATGACTTCATCGCCCAAGGCGATAGAGTCGTTGTCCTGGGTGAGGTTGAATGGTGCAACAAGGCAACGGGGAAGTCCGCAGAGACACGCAAGGTCGACGTCTGGCTCTTTCGCGACTGAAAGGCGGTGGGATTCGAGGAGCTATACGACACAGCGCGCATGTTCGCGGCAGCGACACCTGACCCGGAGGATTCGGCCCGTCATTGAATGCTCGGATTATTCCGTCGTTTCGGTGCACGTATTTCACGCGGATAAGGGTCGAGGTGAGGATTTTACCTTCTAGAGCCAGATGGGCGTTTCGAATGGCGTTGGAGTTTAGTAATAGTCTTACTAGCTGCTGGCGGGTTCTCGGACAATCGATCCAGGAGAGCACTCAGCATCGACTCCTCTGAATGACTCAGCGGAGCCCTTGCCCAGATCGCCTCTCCATAGAGCGTCGCTGCTAGCGAGTTTCGAACCGGGAGAGGATTGCCTCGTGCCTTTGCCTCCGCAAAGAAATACGTGCTCTCCTCATCAGCTGGCACAACTATACCAAATCCGGCGTGGAATGGCCCCGGATCGAAGAGGCGCATCGCGAGCACGAGGCCAGCCGATGCCGACCTCTCGAGGCCTTCATCCACAACCCAAATGCGACGGTTGTCATCGAGGATGTCATCGACCCAAATACCCGCCGTTGGATGCTGACCGACGACCCGAAAGATCGAAAAGAAGGCACCGGCCATCCGACTTGCTAAGTCGACGTCTGCGGGATCGAGTCGCTGAGCCTGATCGTTCAGGAAGTGGTCGTAAGCACGTCGTTTGCGCTGGTTCGGTTCAAAAAGGGCAATATCGAAAACCATGTCGATCGCACTCTCGTCGTCGACTACGATCCGGTCCTCTGACCAGACACCAAGGTGCTTTGCTGCTCTCATCCAATCTGCGCGACTACAGGCGCCCACAGCTACCTTGAGCACACGCTGGATTCCAGCACGGATTGGACGATAGAGGCTGAGCGCTTCATCCCGGGTCATTTGACATGGATGGTTCGATCCGGGACTAAGGGCAAGGGGCGCGAGTGAAAGAACCTCAGGGGCCACATCTTGCGTGCGGTGAGCCAATCCCGCCAACCCGGCCCCGGACGTAGCCAGCTGGTGGATATACATGAGGTCGAGACGGAACGAGGTTTTTAGATGTCGAGTGGTGGATAACATGAGGTCCGATTGACTTGACGAGTTACGCACTTCTTTGGCTAGATTGAAGTGGATCCGCCCCGGGATCTTCACCTCCTTTGCCGACCTTGAAGCAGCCATGCGCGACATCCTGGAGCCGCTATAATGCAAGCCCCGACGCTGCTCAATTGCAAAGCTTCCGCTGCTCGGGCGGTCGAGAGCCATTCTGGACACATGACGGGCCGACTCCTCCGGCGCCGTGAGGGATATCAGATCGACATCGAGAGGGCCCTGACCGTCTCGCTTCCGCTATGCCAGCCCGAACCTTCGCGGTCCTCATGAGCCTAGAGCCCGCCTTCGGGGTCTTCTCAGGCCTCCATATCCTGACGAGAGGCTTGCGGGAACACAGATCAGCGGCGTCGCTATGGTAATCGTTGCGGCGGCGGGAGCGGCTTGGTCGAGTGCCCGTCAAACGGTGCGTGAGGAGCCAGAACAATGACGTCATGCCGCCGACTTGACCCGTTCTCAGGCTGGCCTCGGCGGCCCGCGAGTTGCGGTCCGCTCAGCCGTTCTGCGGACCGCCCGGTGCGGCACGGACAACCCTGCTCTGCACGGACCAGTCGGGCTGATCCGAGTTCCTGCTTGTATAAGCCCAACCATGATCCGGTTTCGTAATCAGGCCCTCGATCCCTCCCTATGCGCGTGGAGGCCCCGATGGACATGAAGGTGGATCAACCCACGACAGCCCAGCAGCCATCTGCCGCGAGCCGCACCGTCGTTCCAGTCCTGATCGCGATCAGCTTTTCTCACTTTCTCAATGACCTCATTCAGTCGCTGATCCCCGCCCTCTACCCGCTGCTGAAAGACTCGTTTCGGCTGGACTACGGGCAGATCGGGCTAATCACCCTCACATTCCAGCTCACTGCCTCGCTGCTCCAGCCGCTGGTAGGTCTCTACACGGACCAGCGTGCCAGCCCCTTCTCGCTGGTGATCGGGATGGGCTTCTCACTGGTCGGCCTGGTCCTGCTCTCACAAGCGGGCTCCTACCCGGTGCTCCTCCTTGCCGCCGCACTGGTGGGCGTGGGCTCGTCGGTATTCCACCCGGAGTCCTCTCGGGTGGCTCGCATGGCTTCTGGCGGGCGACACGGACTCGCTCAGTCGGTCTTCCAGGTCGGCGGCAATGCGGGATCGGCCTTGGGACCGCTGCTCGCAGCTTTCATCGTTGTTCCACGTGGGCAGGCCAGCATTGCCTGGTTCTCCCTTGTCGCCCTGCTCGCCATGGTCGTGCTGTTTCAGGTGGGGAGGTGGTATCAGGGACGGGTCCTCGCCGCGAAGCAAAGACCATCTCGGCCTGCCATGGGAGGGACCCTGTCGCGGAAAAAGGTGATCCTGTCGGTCGCTATTCTGGTCGCTTTGGTGTTCTCCAAGCAGGTCTACACGGTCAGCCTGAGCAGCTATTTCACCTTCTACCTGATCGACAGGTTCCAGCTGTCCATCCAGACCGCCCAGGTCTACCTCTTCGTTTTCCTCGGCTCGCTAGCAGTAGGGACGTTGGCTGGCGGACCCGTTGGGGATTGGATCGGGCGCAAGTACGTGATCTGGGGTTCCATTGTTGGGGTGCTGCCCTTCACCCTGGCGCTCCCTCACGCCAACCTGTTCTGGACTGGTGTTCTGGTGGTGCTCATTGGGCTTATCCTCGCCTCGGCCTTCTCCGCCATCCTGGTTTTTGCCCAGGAGCTTGTACCAGGACGTATTGGCCTGATTGCGGGGCTCTTCTTTGGGTTATCGTTTGGCTTGGGTGGGCTCGGAGCGGCGGGGCTGGGCGAGCTCGCTGACCTAACGAGTATCGCGTTCGTCTATCAGGTCTGCGCTGTCTTGCCGGTGATCGGGTTGTTGACCTACTTCCTGCCGAACGTGCATCAGCCCCGAGTGACGATCCCGAGAACCCGATAGCGCCTTTGCTTCCGGATGAGTGGAGCGCGATGACTTGAGTTACGATCCGCGGTACCGCCATCATTCTTTCGTGCACGGTCCGGTGTATGTTGGATTGTAATCCATACAGGTTCTCAGTCTCAGACATAGGAGGGGAAGGTATGGAGCTCAGAGCCGCTGGAACTGTCCCAACCAGGAAAGCATCCGCGGACGCCTTCAGGGGCACGGTCTGGCAGGACCCGATCATCGAGGCGCCCGCGCCGGCCCGCATCCGCGCTTCTCGTGTGAGCTTCGAGCCCGGAGCACGAACGGCTTGGCACACGCATCCTCTTGGTCAAACGCTCTATATCCTCTCGGGCACAGGGCGCTTCCAGACGTGGGGCGAACCAGTCCGGGAAATTAGGGCTGGCGATTCGATCTGGATCCCCCCGGGAGAAAAGCACTGGCATGGTGCCGCGCCCACCACGGGCATGGTTCACATCGCGATGCAGGAGGCTCTCAATGAGACCCACGTGACTTGGATGGAGCACGTAACGGACGAGGAATACGCTGTCGTACCAGATTCGGCCGATTAGACCGCCCGAGGGTGGCTCCGATGGAGCGTTGTAGTCAGAGCCCAGGCCTGTTGCTTGGTTCCGCCGGATATTCGACAGTGGCGATCAGAGCCGAAACTCCAGCACTCTTAGCCTCTGGAGTGTCCGATGTCAGATCACGTCTACAAGGTCGTTGAGCTCGCTGGTTCGTCGAAGGACAGCATCGAGGACGCAATCCGGACGGCGATCAAGCGCGCGGACCAGTCATTAAGAAACGTGCGCTGGTTCGAGGTTGTAGAGACTCGGGGTCAGGTCGCCCAAGGCGAAGTCCTGCACTTCCAGGTCACGCTGAAGGTGGGTTTCACCCTTGAAGGCGAGTAAGAAACAGTCACAAAACGGAAAAAAAGATAAAATACTGAAAATAGAGATAAGAAAAATGTTAGAAGAGAAATTTAGAGTATAAGGAATGTGTAAAGTATGAAGGAAGCTAGTAAGTGAAGGAATAGCAGTGGAGCGCTGTAAGGTGGAGAGGTTGATGAAGGTTTTGGGTATGTAGGGTGAAGTAAGAGGTAAGAAGGTGAGGATAACGATAAGAGACAAGGCTGTGAAGTGTAAGCTAGAAAGAGTGAAAAGGAGGTTAGGGCAAGGCGGTAGAAAGTATTGTGAGTTAGTAACTTAAAATTTGTAGCGATATGGTAGGGCTTAGTGTAAGTAGGTTTTGTGATAGATGTGTAAGAAAGAGCATAGTAGGATGGAGGGTGTAGCGTAAAGCGCAAGAAGGATTAGTGCTAGATGAGCTAGAGAAGGCACTATATGAAAGGAAGCGAATAAGGCGAGAAGGAATAATAAAAAATAGAGATAAAAATAATACCCCTAAAGCCAAGACGCCGCAGTGATCAGCGCCAGAACGCGCTTTCCAGCCCATCAACAGTGGGCCCTGGCGACCATCATCACTGGCCATCCACTCACCGTAAACGAGCCTGGCAATTCCGCGGGCCGTATGCGAGCGCGGTTCAACGGCTCCCCGGCCTCGCATACGATGCTCGTAAGGTCGCTTTTTCTTGTGCACGACCGAGTGGTATTTTTCGATAATAGGTTATTGGGCCCAGGAAGCGGCTCGCCAGCGAACGGTGAGGCTTGAGCAATGGCGACGAACGGTCTTCTGCAACGTCTCGAGACGGGGCCAGTCATTTGCGCTGAAGGATATCTGTTTGAACTCGAGCGTCGGGGTTACCTTCAGTCCGGCGCGTACGTCCCCGAAGTGGTGCTCGATTTCCCCGACCAGGTCGAGAATCTCCATCGAGACTTCCTGCGCGCCGGCTCCGACGTCATCGAGGCGTTTACCTACTACGCTCACCGGGAAAAGCTCCGCCTGATTGGCCGCGAGGGAGACCTCGAGCCCATGAACCGCCAGGCGCTCGCGATCGCCAAGAAGGTCGCGGCCGAGGGCGACGCGCTTGTTGCCGGCAACATCTGCAATACGAACGTTTTCAAACCCAACGATGCCGACGCCGCCCGTCAGGTTCGCTCCATGTACGAGGAGCAGGTCGGGTGGGCGGCGGAAGCCGGCGTCGATTACATCATCGCCGAGACGATCTCATGGCTGGGCGAAGCGGAAATCGCCCTTGACGTGATCAAGAGGACCGGGCTTCCGGCCGTTGTCACCTTCGCCCTGCACAAGCAGGATGAGTTGCGCGATGGCGTGAAGCCCGGCGAGGCGGCAAAACGGATCGAAGACTTGGGAGCCGACGTGGTCGGGCTCAATTGCATTCGCGGCCCACGAACCATGATGCCATTCATCGAGGAGATCCGGGCGGCCGTCTCGATCCATGTCGCCGCTCTGCCCGTCCCGTATCGGACCACAAAGGCGGAGCCGACCTTCGAGTCTCTCAAGGAAAAGGATCCGGAATGCCTACATTGCATTCCAGGTGGTCAATCTTTCCCGGTGGCGCTCGATCCGTTCCAGGCAACCCGCTTTGAGATCGCAGAGTTTGCTCGGAACTCCTATGCGAAGGGTGTGCGCTATCTTGGTGTCTGCTGCGGGGCGGGTCCGCATCATGTGCGTGCGTTGGCTGAGGCCCTTGGTCGAAACCCGCTGGCGAGCCGGTTCTCCCCTGACATGTCGAAGCACTATGCGTACGGCACGGATCCTCGCCTCCGACCAGAGAACCGATCGTACGCAAAAAACCTATAGGGACGAGCGGACTCCGAGGAGGCGCTCGCAACCCTCGTGACGTCCATAGGACTAGCGGGCGATCGCGGCATCTCGCAGGTTGCGCAGGTGTCGCGGACCGTCTGCCGGTTTTCGGGGCCACCCAGGTTGACCGAGTGACGCGCTTGGGGCGCGGCGCTACACCCCTCCCTCTCAACGGAGGTGGGTTGGTTGAAGATGACCGCTCCTCGTGTCGTTCGGCCGTGTCGCGTCGTGCCCGTACGGACTGGGGAGGGCTCATGACGCGAGGAGGCCCACGGAACACGGGCGCCCCTCAAGACGACGCCCGTTTTCCTTTATGTCGTTCTGCAGAAGCGAGTTCTCAGTCACCGGGCTCGTATTTGAACGACAGCTTCAACTTGACCCGGTATGATTTTACTTTCCCGTCGTCGGTGATGTTAACGTCTTGCTCCACAACCTCTGCGACGCGAAGATCCCGCAAGGTCTCGGCGGCTCGCTCTATCGCTGCGCTCGTCGCTTTTTCCCAGGAATCGGCGCTTGTCCCCACCAGCTCGATGACGTTGTAAACACTCTCTGCCATCTGTGTTTCCTCCTTGCTTGAAAGCCCCAGGCCCGGTTTGATCCTGCCTGACGTTTGACGCTGGGTCTGCGCGTCAGCGAAGCCACCTCTACACTCCTCCGATGCTGGCCGTGACCCTACAAGCGTTTTCAAACACACGCTAATGGGGCTGTCTGACAGCAATGTTCACAGCCAACGCCAGGATTATCGCATTGAAGAAGAACGACACCACGCCGTGGCCGAGAGTGATGCGTCTCATCCTGGTCGTTAGCACTTGCACGTCCGAAACCTGTGCTGTCATTCCAACGACAAACGAGTAATACAAGAAGTCCCACAAAGCGGGCTCGTCCGTTCCAGGAAATTGGAGGCCACCCGCATCGCTCGCGGCATCTGCCGAGTGTCTGCTGTAGAAGAGGTGTGCGTAGTGAAACCCCATAATAGTATGAAGCGTGGTCCAGGAGCGCGTCGAGGTCATCTCGTCCGTCCAGCGCCGCCGACGCTGGACGACGGAGGAGAAGGTGCGGATCGTTGAGGAGACGTATCTGCCCGGCAACTCGGTCTCGATCGTCGCCCGCCGCTACGGCATCAGCGCCAACCAGCTCTTCACCTGGCGCAGGCTGATGGCCGTGGCGCCTTCACGGCCGCCAGCGCCGGCGAGGAGGTCGTGCCGGCCTCGGAGCTGCGCGCGGCTCAACAGCAGATCCGTGAGTTGCAGCGCCTCTTGGGCAAGAAGACGCTGGAGAACGAGATCTTGCGTGAGGCGATCGAGCGCGTCACCACCCCCAAAAAGCTGCCCTTGCGCGTGACCTCGTGGCCGGAGGACGGCCGGTGAGCGCAGTGGCTTCAGCATTGGGCGTCTCGCGCCCACACCTCGCCTCGTCTCGGCAGCCCCTGGCGCGACGATGGGGGCGCCCGCCGCTGCCCGACGCCGAGCTTCTGGCCGCGATCCAGGAGCTCATCGCCGACCTGCCCACCTATGGCTACCGGCGCGTGCACGCGCTTTTGCGCCGCCAGGCCGAGCGGGACGAACGACCTGCGCCCAACGTGAAGCGTGTCTATCGCGTCATGAAGGTGCATGGGCTCTTGCTCCAGCGCCATGCGGGCGGAGCCGAGGCACGGCGGCATGAAGGCAAGGTGGAGGTTGCAACCCGCAACACGCGCTGGTGCTCGGACGGGCTGGAGATCGCAGCCGAGAACGGTGAGCGGGTGCGGGTGGTCTTTGCGCTGGACTGCTGCGACCGAGAGGCGATCAGCTTCGTCGCGACCACAGGCGGCATCACGGGCGAGGACGTGCGCGACCTGATGGTGGCCGCCGTCGAGCACCGGTTCGGACGGGTCAACCGCCTTCCGCGCACCATCGAGTGGCTGACCGACAACGGCAGCTGCTACCTTGCTCGCGAGACCCACCGCTTTGCTCGCGAGATCGGCCTGATGCCGAAGACGACCCCGCTGGAGATCCACACCAGGGGTACGCTGATCATAGCAAGGAGGAATTGAACGGCATTCGAGTCTGCCGGCTCATTGACCAGGAAGAAGATTGATCCAAGGCTCAGACTAATGGCACCAAGGGTCAGCAGGGTGATCAGGAACACGCCTTCATCCCTTGACGCAGCGCGTCGCCGCATATCTGAAGGTGTTGAACTTATCACTGTATTCAGCACCGACAGGAGATAGCCACCGAAGAAGGCGTCACCCGCTACTGCGACGTGCAGGGGCCGAGCAAGCATCCCTGTCGACACCCAAACAAGGATGCCGAGGGCAGCAGAGGCGTAGAACCGCCAGTGATGCTTCAGGTAGGAGCTAGTGACGCGCGCGAAGCTCCCAATTCTTGGCACCCGACCATCGAGTTCTATAACAATCACTCCGCATTAGAGTCGTAAGCCCTTAACGATGAGGCTTGCACCAAGGGCTTAATCCCTGAACACCGCAGCCGCAACACTCATGCGCTGGCATGACACCTAAGCATTCGGCGAAGACCGGTCTTTTCGCTTGCGGCACGGTAGTTACGATGACGATGAACGCCCACGGAAGGGACAGGACGCCGAACACCATCTCTGGGGTAAGTGCGCCAGGCCCCGAATGCTGGGTCGCGGCGGCGAGAGGCTCCTTGAGGGCGTAAGAGTGCGCTCCTGCCAATGTCGCCATAAACGACCCCGAAGGACCCGAGCGCCCGGGTTCAGAAGCCCGTGCCTGCATGCGCGACTGAATGCGGCACCGCACCTGGCGCGGTGGAATGGGTCGGGATTGTCATCGGCATGGCATGTCCATCTCAATGCTCCTACTTGCGTGGCTTTGGGATAGCGCGTCGTCTCGCGGGAATGGCTCCAGTGGCTCTCTAAACGTGCCGACCGCGCGAACCGCTCGATCCGGGAGGGGAGAGGGGTCAGGCGGATCGGACAGAGCCACGACAAGAATCTGGCAGAGCTATCGGCAAAGCCGGGGCGAAGCGGGAAGGGAGCGGCTAGCGAGATTCGTGCGGGGCCTGTGGCATGAACAGGGAGGCAGTCATGTTGGACAAGTTTCGTCCAGAGAAAGCGACTGTGGCCAACGCTTCTGCTGATTGCGGTGATCGGTGCGCTCGGCGTCGCGATGGCGCTCGTCATGAGCGAGTAGGGGCGAAGCGGGGAGGCGCGGCCAGTGAGATTCGTGCTACAGGCGACGTGCGATCAGTCGAGAGATTAAACCATGAGCAAGCCCTATACCCTCGCAGATCTGTGCCGAGAGCTCGGTGTCAACGAGAAGGTCGGCCGCGCCGCGTACAGGCGCGAGTTCGGCTCCGCAAAAGAGTTCGACCCTCTCGATCCAGCCGATGTCGCGCGAGCCTGCAAGCTCTTGGCGGAATCGGCACGTCTACGACGGACGCCGGAAGAGGAAGAGGAGGAGTGATCTCACGTGCGCGCCCGATGAGCGACATCCAAGTCAAGCAGACGTACACGTACCGCGCCGTCGTCGAGCCCCCGCCGGCCTCAAAGAAAACCCCCGGCCCGGCGGGGTTTTGGCCATACCTGCCTCGCGCGCGTGACCCAGCATCATCTACTCACGTGTCATAACACCACGTGGACTGGTGAGGGCGCTTCAACAAAGAGATGTGCCGCTCCCTCAATCAATAATTCGCGCCCGCCGCACTGTTTAATTCCTGCGCCGAGGACCGCGCACTTAAGGTATCTCTCAGTGCTCCTGGAGAACTTTAGAATATTAATCGCGCCGACTAAATTAAATTAGGACAAGGAACCCAAAGGAGTGTACGGTATCGAACAGAGTCATACTCGACAGTCGAGGTCCGCTCCTCAAAATAGTCTGCGGTTCGCTCCCCGATTTGCCAAGTCATTCAGTCGTTTGAGCACTAAGGGAGATCACCATGGCACCCAGGACCATCTACGGGACAGCAGGGGCGCAGCGCTCCATGCAGGTCGTTCGCATAATCGTCTGCATCCTCAGTTTCGGCTTCATCTTCCCGCACGCCTTTGTGGAAAGTACCGATGCGGATCCTGGAACTTCGCGCCCGCTCAGGGGCGGGGATGCCCTCGTTGTAGAGTCTCTGCGTGTTCCTAAATGACACGCCCCCCGCAACCCGCGCCGCTGGCTGGCACTGGCTTGAGAGGCGTAAGGACGGGGCTCTGCGCATGGCCTACTGGCACCAGCATCGCCTGAACTGGTGGGTGGCTGAAGAAGAGGGGCGTACGCAACCGATGAGCGACCTCCGGGTCAAGGAGGTGTACACGTCCCGCGCCTTCGTGGAGCCGCCGCCGGCCTTGAAGAAAACGTGAGAAAACCCCGCCCGGCCTGCCAGCCGGACGGGGTGAGTTCACGGGTGGAGCAGCCGTGAAGTCACCCGCACCACACAAAAGGGGCCCGCCCGATCCTTGGGACCATTGCGCGACCCCCTCGAGGCCAAGAAGGCTGCGCACGATTGCGCGCACGGCATCGCGGCCGGTGCCGGTACCGAAGTCGAGCACCAGCCCGGTGTGGCAGGCAAAACCGGCCGCCACGGCTTCGCGCAGGAACTCCTCGACGAGCCGGATCTTGCCGATGCCCGCCTGGCCCCGACTGCTGCGGCCTGAAGATCCGCCAGTGGATCAGTAATCCGCCCAGGCTTGCCGACGCTCATCTGAATCTTAAATTGTCGCGGCTCAGCTTGTCGACGGTCCGGCAGCCCATCAGCTTCATGTCGCGTTCGATTTCGGCACGAAGATTTCCAAGAGCCCGTTCGACACCGGCCTGACCCGCGGCCGCCAGAGCATACAGATAAAATCTCCCTCCGGAACACGCTTTCGCGCCCACCGAAAGGGCTTTCAAGACGTGGGTGCCACGGCTGATACCGCCATCGCAAATCACATCTATCCTGTCGCCAACAGCATCGACGATTTCGGCGAGCTGGTCGAACGGGCTCCTCGACCCGTCGAGCTGACGCCCGCCGTGATTGGACACCATAATGCCGCTCGCGCCGACACCCACGGCACGCTTTGCGTCCGCAACGCTCATGATGCCCTTGAGACAGAATTGCTTGTCCCATTTTTGGCGAACAGTCTCGGCATCTTGCCAGTTCATCGACTGGTCGAGCATCGTACTGAAATAGTCGCCGACAGACACCGAGATGTTCGAACCCTCTTTCACATAGTCCTTCAGTTGGGGGAGCTCGAACTTTCCGTGCGTAAAATAGTTGGCCGCCCACCTGGGGTGCATGGCGAAGCTGAGGAGACTCTTGAGGGTCAAGCGCGGAGGCGAAGTGAAGCCGGTCCGCAAATCGCGTTCTCGGTTTCCGCCCGTGATCGTATCGACGGTCAGCGCCAGTACGTCGAAATTGGCGGCGATGCACCGCTCGATCATGCTGTTGGTCAGGCCTCGGTCTTTGTGGAAGTACAATTGGAAGAGTTTCGGCGTGCTGATCGTAGAGCCGATCTCCTCGATGCTTATCGTTCCCAGGGACGAAATGCCAAACATTGTGCCGAACTTCTCGGCAGCCTTGGCGACTGCCCTTTCACCGTCATGATGGAACAGCCGCTGAAGCGCCGTCGGTGAGCAGAACAGGGGCATGTCCAGCTTCTGCCCCATGACGGTTGTCGACATGTCAATGCTTTCGACACCCGCGAGAACGTTGGGCACCAGATCGCATCGCTCGTAGGCTGCGGCATTTCTCCGATACGTGACCTCATCGTCCGCCGCACCGTCGATGTAGTGGAAGATCGGCCCCGGCAGTCTCCGCCATGCCATCGAGCGAAAGTCTTCGATGTTATAGCAGTGCTCGATACGCACGGTTTCGTTGACCTTCGAATTATCAGCGCGAGGCAAAGTCGTGCACGTGTGCGGCTAATTTTTCAAGAGAGTGTCCGCCATTCGAGCCCGGCCTGGAGCACGCGCCTCAGTCAGTTATGCCCGGCACAGTCGCCGGAGCACGGATGGCTTCCATTCACGCGCCCCCATGAGGGCTGGCTGGTGCTGTTCGAGCCGCCACACCTCAAGACCGAGCTCATGCAGCTCCACTGTGCAAGGCCCCTGACATCATCGCGAGCGAACTGCGCGCTATCACTCGAAGAGCTAAGTGATTGGTGTTACTGGCGAGCGCTTAACCTAGGACCCGTGATCGTTAGATCCTTTCGTCCAACAGTTCCGGGTGGGTCTGCAGGCCTAGCAGAGCCTGACTTGCCGGGGCTGGCCTCCTGGAAGCACGTGCGCCCGCTGATGCGGTCCCTGCTGGATGCGGAATGGGCGGCGGTCACGGCCTTCGCGCCCGATTTCATCGGCGGTCATCCGAAGTCGATAGCGGGTCCGCACATGACCGAGCTTGTCCCTCCGGCTATTCAGCCGTCCGGCCTCAGCCATCGATCAGGTCAGTTGCGGAACCTAGATGTAACGGAGTGATTGGTCCGCCAGTATCGCTCAAGGGAGCGCGCTCATGCGGATCGTCATTATCGGGGCGAGCCACGGCATCGGCGCCGAGCTTGCCAAGCAGGCAAGGGCCGCGGGTCACCATGTCGTCGCCGTGGCGCGTAGCATGACGTCCGAACCCGCGTCCGATCTGATCCCGATCAAAGGCTCGATTATTGACCCCGGGGTAGCCGAATGTGCGGTGGACGGCGCCGAAGCCGTCGCTTGGTGCCTCGGCGTGAAAACGCTCGGGCCCGCCGCGCTTCGCATGGTGACGGTCTTCTCGGAGGGGACCCGGCGGACTATCGAGGCCATGAACGCCGCCGGCGTGAGTCGACTTGTGGTGATCACTGGCATCGGAGCCGGCGAGAGCCGCGGCCATGGGGGTTTCCTGTACGACTGGATCGGGCTGCCGCTGATCGCCGGCGCCATCTACGCCGACAAGGATCGGCAGGAGGCGATCGTCATGGCATCAGGCCTCGACTGGACCATCATTCGTCCGACTCTTCTCACCAATGGGCCGCGAACGGGCAGCTACCGCGTCCTGACCGACCTCACGGGCGTTCACGGCGGCCGGATCAGTCGCGCGGATTGCGCGGATTGCCTGATGCGCGCCATCGCTGAGCACGCATGGTCGCGCAAGGCCGTTCTCATCACAAACTAGACGTCCCGATCTAAACGGCGCGAAAGTCCTCGGGCAATGAGGTCACAGAGGGCCGTGCTGCTCGCCCTTGCGGGTGTCCACGGGCTTGAGCTCATAGGCGAGGCCCGCCTCTTCCAGAAAGAGCGCGACCTTCATTGGGTTGGGGGCAAGATTGTAGTAGAAGCTGATCAAGAGCGGACCTCCCGGCACTGTGGGTTTGGTGTGACCCACCAAAACCACTGGCGCAAGACACGATCTTACCTCTAAGCCGAGGCAGCTCATGTTCATCTGGGCGAAGAGGTGCCCTCGAGCGTTGGTTGCTCGTGATAACTATCTTTGCAGTTGCGGCCGACCCCACCGACCCCACATCGCAGGTTAGGTGCCGTTAAGGAGATGAGCTGATGAACGGACCAATCCGGGGCCTTCTCCTGGGACTCGGCCTTCTTATGGCGTCCGTGCTCCCTGGAGCCGCCCAAGGGCCATCAGAGCAGAAGCAGGCCACCGCCATCTTCGGGGGAGGGTGCTTCTGGTGCGTTGAGGCCGACTTCGACAAGGTGCCCGGGGTTCTCTCGACGACGTCGGGCTACATCGGGGGCAGTGTGCCCAACCCTACTTATCAGCAGGTCTCAGCGGGCGGCACTGGTCATGCCGAGGTCGTGCGGATCGTTTATGACCCGTCGAAGGTCTCGTATCGGGATTTGCTCGCCTTCTTCTGGCGCAACGTCGATCCGCTCACCGCCAATGCCCAGTTCTGCGATACGGGCTCGCAGTACCGCTCGGCCATCTTCTATCTCGACGACGAGCAGAAGCGGCTCGCCGACATCTCCAAGGCCGAAATGGCGCAGCGCTTCAAACCCCGGCCGGTTGTCACCGAGATAGCGTCGGCGATGGAGTTCTACCCGGCAGAGGACTACCACCAAGACTACTACCGGAAGAACGAGCTGAAGTATAAGTTCTACCGCTGGAGTTGCGGCCGCGACGCCCGCCTTGAGGAACTCTGGGGCGCTGAGGCCCGAGGCCTTAAGAGCTCGTGAGCCGCTCGACGTATTCTCTCCCTGTTGCCACTGTCGATCCTCACCGCCGTACCTGAGTAGCTCGACGAAGTTCGGCTCGCCCGCACTCTGGTTGTGGCCGATCGCAGCTACGATGACGATGATTTCCGATCCCGGCTGCTCCTCCATGGAGCGCTGCTCGTCATCCCTGCCAGGCAGAACCGCCGCGAGCCTAGCGTGCACGACGAAAGCGCATATCGGAGCCACAACAAGGTCGAGCACCTGATCTCGAAGCGCAATCAATTCCGGCGCGGGGCGACCCGATATGTCCAGACAGCGGCCTCGTTCCTGACTTCTGTCGAACTCGCCGCCCTCCGCATCTGGATTAAACACACCTCCAACGCCGTCCGATCGCAGGGTCCAGGCCCACCTAAGCGCATAAAGGTTGAGCTTTCTCCCAAATAATCTCATTCTTGAAGCGTCGCGTTGGGCAGCACCCATGAACGCCCTAGAGATTGGAACTTGAACTCGAGAGTGTTCTGCTGGAAGCGCAGGTGTAATTCCCTCCTGGTGAGAGGAGGTGGATCATGGGGCGCAGCTATTCCTTGGATCTTCGCGTGCGGGTCGCAGCCTTGTTGAGGCCGGCCATTCCCGCCGGGCGGCGGCGCGGCATTTCGGGGTAAGTGACAGCTTCGCGATCAAGCTCCTGCGCCGGCAGGCCCGGCCGGGATCGCCAGCACCCGCCCGCCAGGGTCGCCCGCCCGGCGCGGCAAGCTCGCGCCCTACGAGGCGTTTCTGATCCGCTGCGTGGAGGCGAGGCCGGACATCACGATGCCTGAACTGGCCGTTCGTCTCCTTGAGGAGCACAGGGTGGTGGCCGCCCCGGCGACGCTCTCACGCCTCTTGTCCGGCACCGCCTCACCTATAAAAAAAGCCCAGATGGCCGCGGAAAGCGCACGCGCGACATACGTGAGGAACGCCGGGTCTGGACAGGCCGACGCCAGCCGCGCATGCGCCAGCAGCCGTCTCGGCTGGTGTTTCTCGATGAGACCTACGTCAACACCAAGATCAGCCGCCTGCGCGGGCGCAGCCGCAAAGGCCAGCGCTGCGCACTGCCGCGCCCTTCGGCCATTGGAAGACGCACACCTTCATCGCGGGCCTGCGCTGCCATGAGCTGAGCGCGCCCTGGGTGATCGACGGCCCGATCACCCGCAGGGCTTTCGAGACGTACATCGAGACGCAACTGGCGCCGACGCTGGCGAAGGGTGACGTGGTGATCCTCGACAATCTCGCGGTCCACAAGAGTGCAAAGGCCGCTGCCTGCCTCAAGCAGCGCGGAGCCTGGTTCCTGTTCCTGCCCGCCTATTCGCCCGATCTTAATCCGATCGAGCAGGCCTTCGCTAAGCTCAAGGCGCACCTGCGCAAGGCTGCAGCCCGAACCGTCGATGCGCTCTGGCGAGTTGTCGGCGACATCTGCGATCTTTTCGAGCCACAGCAGTGCTGGAACTACCTCAAGGCCGCCGGCTATGCGTCCGATTAGTGGTCCGATGCTCTAGAAATCTCCAATCGTGAACTGTCGCAATTGGCGGACGAGGCGATAGGCCTCGCCAAGACCTATTGGGCCTCTCTCGAGGAACGTCCGGCGTTATCCGTCGACCAGCGGCAAACAGACGACGGAGCTTTTCTCACGGCCCTGGCCTGAGGAGGGCGTGGCCGGGACGTCTTGCAGGACTTCAAGCTGATCGCCGAGCACGCGCGACCATCCACCGGCCGGTTCTTCGGCTACGTCGTCGGTTCGGGCGAACCGGTCGGGGCGCTGGGAGAATTGCTCGCGGCGGTGCTCAATCAGAATGTCACGTCATGGCGGTCAGCGCCGGCGGCGACATCGATCGAGCACGCCGTCATCGGATGGTTGGCGGAAGCAGTCGGCTGCGCCGGCTTCACCGGCAGCCTGTGCGGCGGCGGCTCCGCGGCAAACCTGATGGCGCTGGCGATGGCGCGGGAAGCGAAGTTGCCGGCGAACGAAACAGGGGCGCGTCCCTGCGTCGTCTATGCCTCCGAGCAAGTGCATATGTCTATTCCGAAGGCTGTCGCGCTGCTGGGCATCGGCAGAAGGAATCTTCGCTTGATCCCGGTCGACGACCAGTTCCGGATGCGGCCGGACGCCCTCCGGGCAGCCATTGCCGCCGACCGTGAAGCTGGAAACATGCCCATCGCCATCGTGGCCACGGTCGGCACGATCGTCTCCGGCGCGATCGATCCGCTGCACGAAATCGCTGATATCGCCGGGAGCGAGGGACTGTGGCTGCACGTCGATGGTGCGTACGGCGGGCTGGCGGCTTGGCGGTGCCGGAGAAGATCCGGGATTGGCGTTGGCGGACTCCTTGTCGCTTGACGCGCACAAATGGCTGTATCAGCCGCTCGATTGCGGCTGTCTTCTATCGTCATCCGCAAATAGCGCGCACGACTTTTTCGCACAGCGACGACTATGTCAGGACAATGAGCGAAGACCCTACGGAAGCGTTTGCCTTCTTCGAGGAGTCGGTCGAGCTTTCGCGACGTTTCCGAGCGCTTGAAGCTCTGGATGTCGCTGCAATATCATGGTCGCCGGGCCTTTCGCGAAGCGATCGCGCAAGACCTGCGCCATGCCCAGCTGCTGGCGGAGAGATCCGATCGCATCCGGACTTGGAGCTGCTGGCACCGGTCCCGCTCAGCGCGGTCTGCTTCCGCCACCGCGCGAAGGACAACCAGGCGATTCTGAGACGTGTGATTGCGCGCGGCCGCGTCTATCTGTCGAATGCGACAATCCCGGCCAGTTCGCGTTGCGGGCGTGCTTCGTCAATCACCGAACGACGGAAGACGACGTGCGGGCAATCGTGTCCGAAGTACATAGCGGCGGCCGACGAACTCAATAGTTGATCCATAGTTTAATAGGGCGCGTGGACAACGCGCTACGACCAGACCGCCGTTTCGTTCCTGGTCTTCGTCGAACCTGCATATCTGGACCAGAGCCGGAATGGCGGGCGTCGAAGGCGATGCGCGCCGCCTCGATGTGGCCCTGGTTCTGCTTCACCCACTCACCGAGTGCGATCACCGGCATGGTGAGGTCGCGCCCCAGGTCGGTCAGTTCATAGTCCAAGCGCGCGGCGGAGTGGTCAGAAAGATCGTGCGCGTGACGAGGCCGTCGCGCTCCAAGCCGTTCCTGCCAGCGCCTTGGGTGGCCTATCGTGCTATGTTTGTGCGCCCATCATCGCAGGCAGGAGTGCTTTTACATGTCGGGCCACGCAATCCACATCAAAGGATGGTAGAACCTACTCGGGGACCTACGCGGTTGACCGGAGAGTCCTGACGGTCACCACTCCTTACGGCAGGAAGTCGTCTGAGGTGAGCCCCAAGGTCCCGCACGGACCCCTTGCTCATCAGCTTCTGCAGCAGCTCGTGGGGATGAGAAGGCCCGCAAGGGATCTACTCTTTGATCGTGAGCTGCCCTGATCCACTCTAGGTGCGAGCTCGCTGGAGACAATCACCCGGCGCGCTCTATCTCGGAGTTGCGAGTACAAGAATTCGGGCGAGCAACAGGAGGACCAGCCATGGCAAAGGGCGAACAACGCGGCAACCGCGAGGCCAAGAAGCCGAAGAAGGAAAAGCCAAAGACAATCGCAGCCGCAGCCTCGCAAAAGGGCACACTTGGCGCAATTGCCGGGTCGAAGAAGTAGCAGCACGATGAGCTCAGCGTGAGCGAAGCTGCAGCCTCAGCAGCGCCTCTGAAAGTATAAGCCCCTTGGACGCGAGCAGAAACTGACACCGAGGGGTGAGGCAACTTAAGCGTGTCGGGAACGGGAGCACCTACGCGATCTTGCACTGGTGGAGAGTCGTGACGTTCCTCTGTCGCACACCGAGCTGTTTCCCGCAATGGCCCCCGATCGGGATCCGCCGGAGTTTGCCGGACTTATGGGACCTCACGTTGACATGGATGGATCTGGAGGAGCCATGCTCGA
This sequence comes from uncultured Alphaproteobacteria bacterium, assembly GCA_963800985.1. Lineage (GTDB taxonomy): Bacteria > Pseudomonadota > Alphaproteobacteria > Rhizobiales > Beijerinckiaceae > Microvirga. The sequence continues at coordinate 24,342 of CAWDDI010000037.1, forward strand.
ACTGCGCACCTGTGACTTCCAGGTGCTCTGCAAGGTTGAAGCTCTGTCGGAAGGCGGCTCAGCTACATCCCTGAGGACTTCAACGACGCTCCCGATGACAGCACTGGCATCATCCGTGCCGTAGGTTATGGGAATCCGCTCAAGCAGGATCAGGAGGGCGTCAAAGCGCCAGGGCTTCCGCTCTTCCTGCACATCGCCTGGCTCTTTTGGGGCGAAAACATATCCCTCAGCCGAGACGCAGATTGTGCTAGGCGATTTGAAGACGCGCTGCAGCTGTCGCATTGCCGGAGGCTTCGGGCCCAAGGAGGTGTGTCTGTCGCCCGCAATTACGGCGGTCCCGATCCGTGGGTGAGTTCTATGCCGGTTTGTGCCGATCTCGCCAGATCG
>CAWDDI010000038.1:0-76632 GCA_963800985.1 uncultured Alphaproteobacteria bacterium
GGACGGGCAGGGGCCGGTCTCGGCCGAGGACGGCAAGGTCGTGCCGCCGTCCCGCGGGGACATGAAACGCTCCATGGAAGCGCTGATCCAGCACTTCAAGCTCTTCACCGAAGGCTTCCACGTGCCGGCCGGCGAGGTCTATGCCGCGACCGAGACGCCGAAAGGCGAGTTCGGCGTCTATCTCGTGGCGGACGGGACCAACAAGCCGTACCGCGTGCGGATCCGTCCGCCGGGCTTCGCCCATCTCCAGGGCATGGACTTCATGTGCCGCGGCCACATGCTGGCCGACGTGGCGGGGGTCCTGGGTTCGATCGACGTCGTCTTCGGCGAGGTCGATCGGTGACCCGGCGGGCGACCTGCACGGCCCACGGGGACCAGCGCGAGGCTCTCGTCTTCAAGCCCGTCGAGGAGGCCCTTCACGAGCGGGCCCGGCGCGGCGTCTTCTGCGCCGAGCGGGAGGGCGAGCGCGAAGCTGCCTGGTGCGCCGAACGTGAGGACAGGCGGGTTGCGGCCGGGGGCGAGCGAAGGGATGAGCGGACCGATGAGATGGACATTGCGTTGTTGCGCGGATCCTGCTTCGACACCGCCAGGCGCATCGACGGCGTCGAGACCTGAGGCAAACCATGGCCGTTCGTAAGCTCGCTCCCCCGGAGCTGCAGCCCGACACCTTCGCTTTCACGCCCGAGAACGAGGCGTGGGCGGACCGGGAAATCGCCAAGTACCCGCCCGGGCGGCAGGCCTCGGCGGTGATCCCGCTCTTGTGGCGGGCCCAGGAGCAGCACCATGGCTGGCTGCCCCAGAAGGCCATGGAAGCGGTGGCCGCGAAGCTCGACATGGCGCCGATCCGCGTCATGGAGGTCGCGACCTTCTACACGATGTTCAATCTCGATCCGGTCGGGAAGTACTTCATCCAGTTCTGCGGCACGACGCCCTGCGCGCTGTGCGGGGCCGGCGCGATCAAGGAGGTGCTCGAGCGGCGCGTCGGCGAGGAGCGCCAGATCTCGCCCGACGGGATGTTCTCCTGGCTCGAGGTCGAGTGCCTGGGTGCGTGCTGCAATGCCCCCATGGTGCAGATCAACGAGCACTACTACGAGGACCTGACGGCGGAGAACTTCGAGAAGCTCCTCGACGATCTCGCGGCCGGCCGCCGCGTGAAGTCGGGATCGCAGATCGGCCGCCAGTCCTCCGAGCCGCATCTCGCGGTGAACACGCTCACCGACCCCGCGCTCTACGACGGCTCGGTCGTCGGGGCCTGGCGCAAGCGGTTCGAGGAGGAGGCCATCAAGGCGCTCGACACCGGCGAGGCTCAGGCCCAGACCGCGAGCCTGCCTCAGGCGGCCAAGATCGCGAAGCCGGCCGCCGGGCGCCCGATCGAGACCGATGCCGCGGACACGCCGGCGGAACGCGCCAAGAAAGGCGAGCGGCCGATTCCCTCGGCGGAACGGAAGGACGCGTCGTCCGGGGACCGCTCGACGGTCGTCAAACCCCGCGAGGAGGAGGCCGCGGGTGCGCCGCAGAGTTCGAAGTCCTACCTTGGCACCCCCTCGAAGCCCGGCGAGGGCCGACCCGTCCCGAGCCAGCCGACGACGCCCGTCTCCGGCACGCCGCCGTCCGAGGCCGCGACGCGCCGGGACGGCTCCGAAAGCAAGCCGGACGTCGTCGTCGAAAAAGACAACAAGTCGTCCTAGGTGATCCGAGATGCTCGAGGACAAAGACCGTATCTTCACGAACCTGTACGGGTTCCACTCGCCGGGGCTCGAAGCCGCGCGGATGCGTGGCGCCTGGGACGGGACGAAGTTCCTGCTCGAAAAGGGCCGCGACTGGATCGTCGACGAGATGAAGAAGTCGGGACTGCGCGGACGCGGCGGCGCCGGCTTCCCGACCGGCCTCAAGTGGTCGTTCATGCCCAAGCAGTCGGACGGGCGGCCGCACTTCCTCGTCGTCAACGCGGACGAATCCGAGCCCGGGACCTGCAAGGACCGGGAGATCATGCGGCACGATCCGCATCTCCTCGTCGAGGGCTGTCTCCTGGCGTCCTTCGCGATGGGCGCCCACAAGGCCTACGTCTACGTTCGCGGCGAGTACATCGAGGAGCGCCTGGCGCTGCAGCGCGCCGTGGACGAGGCGTACGAAGCCGGTCTCATCGGCGAGGACAACGTCCACGGCTTTCCCTTCGACCTCTACGTCCACCACGGGGCCGGCGCCTATATCTGCGGCGAGGAAACGGCTCTGCTCGAGAGTCTCGAGGGCAAGAAGGGCATGCCGCGATTGAAGCCGCCGTTCCCGGCCAACATGGGACTCTACGGCTGCCCCACGACCGTGAACAACGTCGAGTCCATCGCGGTCGCTCCGACGATCCTGCGCCGGGGCGGCGCGTGGTTCGCGGCTCTGGGCCGCCCGAACAACACCGGCACGAAGCTCTTCTGCGTGTCGGGCCACGTCAACAAGCCCTGCAACGTCGAAGAGGAAATGGGCCTCACCTTCCGCGAGCTGATCGAGCGCCATTGCGGCGGCATCCGCGGCGGCTTCGACAACCTGCTCGCGGTGATCCCCGGCGGTTCGTCGGTCCCCCTGGTCCCGGCGCACGAGATCGCCGATGCTCCGATGGATTTCGACACGCTCCGGAACCTGAAGTCCGGCCTCGGCACCGCGGCGGTGATCGTGATGGACAAGTCGACGGACGTCATCCGCGCGATCGCCCGCATCTCGTATTTCTACAAGCACGAGAGCTGCGGCCAGTGCACGCCATGCCGCGAAGGAACCGGGTGGATGTGGCGCGTCGTCAACCGCATGGCGGAGGGCCGGGCGCAGAAGCGCGAGATCGACATGCTGCTCGAGGTCTCGACGCAGATCGAGGGACACACGATCTGCGCGCTCGGCGACGCGGCGGCCTGGCCCGTGCAGGGCCTCATCCGGCATTTCCGCCACGAGATCGAGAAGCGGATCGACGACTACGCGGCGAATCCCCATATCGAGCCTGTGCCGATGGCGGCGGAGTGAAGACACGGCGTCATGGCCGGGCTTGGCCCGGCCATCCACGTCTCGCAGCGCCGGCGCGGGGCGAAGACGTGGATGCCCGGCCCAAGGCCGGGCATGACGCGAGGAGGACAACAGTCTGTCGTGGATGCCCGGACCGGGTCCGGGCCTAACGACAAGGAAGAACAGGAATGACCAAACTCATCGTCGACGGCATCGAGGTTGACGTGCCTCCGGAGTACACGCTGCTGCAGGCCGCTGAGCTCGCGGGCGCCGAGATCCCGCGGTTCTGCTTCCACGAGCGGCTGTCGATCGCGGGCAACTGCCGCATGTGCCTCGTCGAGCTCAAAGGGGCGCCGAAGCCGGTGGCGTCGTGCGCCTGGGCGGTGCGCGACTGCCGTCCGGGGCCGAACGGCGAGCCGCCGGTCATCAACACCAAGACGCCCGCCGTGAAGAAGGCGCGGGAGGGGGTGATGGAGTTCCTCCTCATCAACCACCCCCTCGATTGCCCGATCTGCGACCAGGGCGGCCAATGCGACCTCCAGGATCAGGCCATGGCCTACGGGGTCGATACCTCGCGCTTTCAGGAGAACAAGCGTGCGGTCACCGACAAGTACCTCGGACCGCTCATCAAAACCTCGATGAACCGGTGCATCCACTGCACGCGCTGCGTCCGCTTCACGACCGAGGTTGCGGGTGTCGAGGACCTCGGCGCGATCTGGCGCGGCGAGGACATGGAGATCATCTCCTATCTCGAGAAGGCGCTCGGCTCCGAGCTGCAGGGCAACGCGGCCGACCTGTGCCCCGTCGGCGCGCTCACCCATAAGCCGGAGGCCTTCAACTACCGCCCGTGGGAGCTCACCAAGGTCGAGTCGGTGGACGTCATGGATGCGGTCGGGTCGAACATCCGCGTCGATTCCCGCGGGCGCGAGGTCATGCGCATCCTGCCCCGGGTGCACGAGGGCATCAACGAGGAGTGGATCTCGGACAAGACCCGCTACATCGTCGACGGCCTGCGGCTCCAGCGCCTCGACCGGCCCTTCGTGCGGGTCGACGGGCGCCTGCGCCAGGCGAGGTGGGGCGAGGCCTTCGCGACCATCGCGCAGCGCGTGATGGCGACCTCGCCGGACCGCATCGGCGCCATCGTGGGCGACCTCGCGGCGGCGGAAGAGATCTTCGCCCTCAAGCTCCTGATCGAGAGCCTCGGGTCGCGCAACCTCGACGCGCGCCAGGACGGCTCGGCGCTGACGCCGGCTCACGGCCGCGGCTCGTACCTGTTCAACGCCACGATCGCGGGCATCGAGGATGCGGACGCCGTCCTGATCGTCGGCGCGAACCCGCGCATCGAGGCGCCCCTCGTCAACGTGCGCATCCGCAAGCGCTGGCGCATGGCGCCGCTGCCGATCGGCATGATCGGCGAGCGCGTGAACCTCACCTACGAGCATGAGCATCTCGGCGCCGGTGCGGAGACGCTCGCGGACCTCGCGGCCGGCCGTCACGGCTTCCTGGAGAGGCTGCGGCACGCCGAGCGCCCGCTGATCGTCGTCGGCCCGGGCGCCCTCAATCGTCCGGACGGGCTTGCGGTGCTCTCGCTCGCGGCGCAGCTCGCGCGGGACGTCGGCGCCCTCAAGGACGGCTGGAACGGCTTTTCGATTCTCCACACCGCGGCGTCCCGCGTCGCCGCCCTCGATCTCGGCTTCGTGCCCGGGGAGGGCGGTCGCACGGCGCGCGAGATGGCGCAGGGCGGCGTCGACGTCCTCTTCAACCTGGGCGCCGACGAAATCGACATCGCGCCCGGCGCCTTCGTGGTCTACCAGGGAACCCACGGCGACCGCGGCGCCCACCGCGCCGACGTCGTCCTGCCCGGGGCCGCCTACACCGAGAAGTCCGGCACCTACGTGAACCTCGAGGGCCGGGCTCAGCTTGCCAACCGCGCCGCCTTCGCGCCGGGCGATGCGCGCGAGGACTGGGCGATCCTGCGCGCCCTCTCGGACGTGCTCGGACACCGTCTGCCCTTCGACTCGCTCGGCGCGCTGCGTCAGCGTCTCTACGCCGAACACCCGCATCTGGCGCGGCTCGACGAGGTCGCGCCGGCGGACGTGGCGGGTGCCGTCCAGGCGCTTGCGTCGCTCGGCGGAGAGACGCGGCGGGACCCGTTCGTCGGCCCGATCGGCGATTTCTATCTCACGAACCCCATCGCGCGCGCCTCCGGGGTCATGGCCGAGTGCTCCGCGCTTGCCCGGGGCGCGAAGCTCGAAGCGGCGGAATAGGGGAGCACCGCAATGGACCTTTTCCTTTCGATCGCGCTCATGGTGGGCAAGAGCCTGCTGATGATCGTGCTCCTGCTCCTCTACATCGCCTATGCCCTCTATGCGGATCGCAAGATCTGGGCGGCGGTGCAGCTTCGCCGCGGTCCGAACGTGGTCGGTCCCTGGGGCCTGATGCAGAGTTTCGCGGATCTCCTCAAGTTCGTCGTCAAGGAGCCCGTCATCCCGGCATCCGCCAACAAGGGCATGTTCCTCCTTGCGCCGCTGCTCACCGCCGTCCTGGCGCTGGCGTCCTGGGCCGTGATCCCGCTGGCGGACGGCTGGGCCATCGCGGACATCAACGTCGGGATTCTCTACATCTTCGCGATCTCGTCGCTGGGCGTCTACGGGATCATCATGGGCGGCTGGGCGTCGAACTCGAAGTACCCGTTCCTCGGCGCGCTGCGGTCGGCCGCGCAGATGGTGTCCTACGAGGTCTCGATCGGCTTCGTGATCATCACGGTCCTGATGTGCGCGGGCTCCCTCAACCTGTCGCGGATCGTGCTCGCGCAGGACTCCGCGCTCGGGCTTCTCGGCTGGTACTGGCTGCCGCTCTTTCCGATGTTCGTGATCTTCTTCATCTCCGCGATGGCGGAGACGAACCGGCCGCCCTTCGATCTGCCCGAGGCCGAATCGGAGCTCGTGGCGGGCTTCGCGGTCGAGTACTCCTCGACCCCCTACCTGCTGTTCATGCTCGGCGAGTACGTGGCGATCATGACCATGTGCGCGCTGATGACGATCCTGTTCCTCGGCGGCTGGCTCTCGCCGATCCCGTTCCCGCCCTTCACCTGGGTGCCCGGGATCGTCTGGTTCGTCGTCAAGGCGAGCTTCATGTTCTTCCTGATCGCCATCGTGAAGGCGATGGTGCCCCGCTACCGCTACGATCAGCTCATGCGCCTCGGCTGGAAGGTGTTCCTGCCGATCTCGATCTTCATGGTCGTGCTCGTCGCCGCGGTCCTCAAACTCGCCGGCCTCGCGCCGGGCGTCGCGAACTGATACGGAGCGGCCCCATGAAGCTCGACCAAGCCGCCAAGTCGTTGCTGCTCAAGGAATTCGTGTCGGGGTTCATCCTCGCCATGAGGTATTTCTTCAAGCCGAAGGCGACCATCAACTATCCCTTCGAGATGGGTCACCGCGGCCCGCGCTTCCGCGGCGAGCACGCCCTGCGGCGCTACCCCAACGGCGAGGAGCGCTGTATCGCGTGCAAGCTCTGCGAGGCGGTGTGCCCCGCGCAGGCGATCACCATCGAAGCGGGACCGCGGCGCAACGACGGCACGCGCCGCACGACCCGCTACGACATCGACATGGTCAAGTGCATCTACTGCGGCCTGTGCCAGGAAGCCTGTCCCGTCGATGCCATCGTGGAGGGACCGAACCTCGAGTTCTCGGTCGAGACCCGCGAGGAGCTGCTCTACGACAAGAACAAGCTGCTCGAGAACGGCGAGCGCTGGGAAAGCGAGATCGCGCGGAATATTCGGAAGGATGCGCCGTATCGGTAGGCTTTGCCGCGAATGGCGAATGGCGAAGCTTCTATTCCCCACTCGCCATCGCCATTCGCCATTCGCGACTTGGCGGCTTGTCCCGCCCGCATTCGGAAACTATAGACGGGCCGCCGGGCCTTTCGGCGGCCGCGAGGTATTCAGGGCACCATGTCGGTCAACGCCGCCTTCTTCTATCTCTTTGCGACGGTCATGATCGCCTCAGGCTTCATGGTCGATCGCGTCGCGCAACCCCGTCCAGTCGGTGATGTTCCTCATCCTGGCGTTCGTGAACGCGGCCGGGCTGTTCCTCATGATGGGGGCCGAGTTCCTGGCGATGATCCTCGTGATCGTCTACGTGGGGGCGGTCGCGGTGCTCTTCCTGTTCGTCGTCATGATGCTCGACGTCGACTTTGCCGAGCTGCGTCAAGGGTTCCTGCAGAACCTCCCGGTCGGCGGGCTCGTCGGAGTCGTGTTCCTGATCGAGCTCGTCGCGGTGATCGCGAGCTACGTGGTCGATCCCGGCCTCATCCGCTCGCCGGCGGTCGCCGCGCCGGGCGCCACCGCGATGACCAATACCGAGGCGATCGGGCAGGTGCTCTACACCCGGTACTTCTACTTCTTCCAGGCGGCCGGCATCATCCTCCTCGTGGCTATGATCGGCGCCATCGTGCTGACGCTGCGCGAGCGGGTCGGCATCAAGCGCCAGGACATCTCGAAACAGAACGCCCGCACGCCCGAGACCGCGATCGAGGTGCGCAAGGTCCCGTTCCGCCAAGGCGTCTAAGGAGCAGATCCGATGGAGATCGGCCTCGGCCATTACCTCACCGTTGCCGCCGTGCTCTTCACGCTGGGGGTGTTCGGCATCTTCATGAACCGCAAGAACGTCATCGTGATCCTGATGTCGATCGAGCTCATCCTGCTCGCCGTCAACATCAACATGGTCGCGTTCTCGACTCACCTCGGCGACATCGTGGGTCAGGTCTTCGCCCTGCTGATCCTGACGGTGGCCGCGGCCGAGGCCGCGATCGGCCTCGCGATCCTCGTCGTCTTCTTCCGCAACCGCGGATCGATCGCGGTTGAGGACGTCAACATGATGAGGGGCTGAGGTCCCGATGTACCACGCCATCGTTTTCCTGCCGCTCGTCGGCTTCCTCCTCGCAGGTCTGTTCGGCCGCGTGCTCGGGCCGCGCCCGAGCGAGATCGTCACCACGGCGCTCCTCTTCGTGTCCGCCGCCCTGTCCTGGTACGCCTTCGTCACGTTCGGCTTCGGGACGTCGGCCGAACCCGGCTCCGGCCCGGTCGTTCAGCGCATCCAGATCGCGCAGTGGCTGGCGTCGGGCGACCTCGTCGTGGACTGGGCGTTCAGGATCGACACGCTCACGGTCGTGATGCTCGTCGTCGTCAACACCGTCTCGGCGCTGGTCCACCTGTACTCGGTCGGCTACATGCACGAGGATCCGCACCGGCCGCGGTTCTTCGCCTACCTGTCGCTCTTCACCTTCGCGATGCTCATGCTGGTGACGGCCGACAACCTGGTTCAGATGTTCTTCGGATGGGAGGGCGTCGGTCTCGCGAGCTACCTCCTGATCGGATTCTGGTACCACAAGGAGAGCGCCAACGCGGCGGCGATCAAGGCCTTCATCGTCAACCGGGTCGGCGATTTCGGGTTCGCGCTCGGCATCTGCCTGGTGTTCGTGCTGTTCGACAGCGTCGCCTTCGACCAGATCTTCCCGCGCGTCGCCGAGCTCGCCAGCCGAGCCGTTCCGCTTCCTCGGCTTCGAATGGCACGCGCTCACGCTCGCGTGCCTGCTGCTCTTCATGGGCGCCATGGGAAAGTCGGCTCAGTTCCTCCTGCACACCTGGCTGCCCGATGCCATGGAGGGACCGACGCCCGTGTCCGCCCTCATCCACGCGGCCACCATGGTCACGGCGGGCGTGTTCATGGTGGCGCGGCTCTCGCCGCTCTTCGAATACGCTCCGGCGGCGCTCTCCGTCGTGATCGTCGTCGGCGGCGATGACGGCCTTCTTCGCCGCCACCGTCGGCCTGGTGCAGAACGACATCAAGCGGGTGATCGCCTATTCGACCTGCTCGCAGCTCGGCTACATGTTCGTCGCGCTCGGCGTCGGAGCCTATTCGGCCGGCATCTTTCACCTCTTCACGCACGCCTTCTTCAAGGCGCTCTTGTTCCTCGGAGCCGGCTCGGTCATCCACGCGATGCACCACGAACAGGACATCCGGAACATGGGGGGCCTGCGCCGCTCGATTCCGTTCACCGCCGCCATGATGGCGATCGGCACCCTCGCGCTCACGGGCTTTCCGTTCACCGCCGGCTACTACTCGAAGGACGCGATCATCGAGGCCGCCTTCGCGTCGCACCGTCCCGGCGCGGCCTTCGCGTTCCTCGCGACCGTCGACCGCGGCCATGATGACCTCGTTCTATTCCTGGCGCCTGTTCTTCATGACCTTCGAACAGCAGCCGCGGTGGGCCGGTCACGGCGCCGGCCATCATGTGCAGGGGGACCACGAGGGCGTCGAGCACGACGACCGCTCGCATGACCTCGAACCCGCCCCGGCGGCGGACCACGAGCACGGCGGCCACCATGGCGAATCCGCGCCCCACGAGAGCCCGCTCGTGATGCTCGTGCCGCTCGCGGTTCTGGCCGCCGGATCGGTGCTCGCAGGCCTCCTCTTCCACGACGCCTTCATCGGCGAGCACTACGACGCGTTCTGGAAGGGCTCCCTGTTCACCGCGCCCGACAACAAGATCCTCGAGGAGATCCACCACGTTCCCGCGATCGTGCCGTGGCTGCCGACGATCATGATGGCGCTCGGATTCGGACTCGCGTGGTACATGTACCTCGTCGAGCGGACGGCCCCCGCGAACCTCGCGCGGCGGCATCCGTTCCTCTACCGGTTCCTTCTCAACAAGTGGTATTTCGACGAGCTCTACGACGCCGTCTTCGTGCGTCCCGCCATGGCGATCGGCCGCTTCCTGTGGCGCACCGGCGACCAGCGGATCATCGACGGCCTCGGGCCGGACGGCCTTTCGGCCCGCGTCCTCGACGTCACCCGCGGCGTCGTGCGGGTGCAGTCCGGCTATCTCTATCACTATGCCTTCGCGATGCTGATCGGCGTCGCCGCGCTCGTCACCTACTACCTGTTCCTGGGAGCGCGCTGATGCTCGGCTTCGGCATCCTGTCCGGCCTGCTCGTCCTGCCGCTCGCGGGCGCGGCCTTCATCCTCACGCTGCGCGGGGACGAGGAGGCGGTGCGCTCCAACGCCCGCTGGGCCGCGCTCGCCGCGACGGTGGTGACCTTCCTGCTCTCCGTCGTGGCCTGGAGTCGCTTCGATACCGGGAGCGCCACGTTCCAACTCCTCGAGAGCCATGCCTGGCTCGCGGAGACGATCCGCTTCAAGCTCGGAGTCGACGGCTTTTCCATGCCGTTCATCCTGCTCACCACGTTCCTGATGCCGTTCTGCATCCTGGCGTCGTGGGACTCGATCGAGCACCGCGTGAAGGAGTACATGGTCGCGTTTCTGGTGCTCGAGACCACCATGATCGGCGTCTTCGCGGCGCTCGATCTCGTGTTGTTCTACCTCTTCTTCGAAGCGGGCCTGATCCCGATGTTCCTGATCATCGGGATCTGGGGCGGCCGGCGACGCATCTATGCGAGCTTCAAGTTCTTCCTCTATACCCTGCTCGGCTCGATCCTCATGCTCCTCGCCATCATGGCGATGTACTGGGCCGCCGGGACCACCGACATCCCGACCCTGCTCGGCAGTTCCGGTTCGCCCCGAACCTGCAGACCTGGCTGTGGCTCGCCTTCTTCGCCTCCTTCGCGGTCAAGATGCCGATGTGGCCGGTCCACACCTGGCTGCCCGACGCGCACGTCGAGGCGCCGACCGCGGGGTCGGTCGTGCTCGCCGCCATCCTCCTCAAGATGGGCGGCTACGGCTTCATCCGGATCTCCCTCCCGATGTTCCCGGAGGCGTCGGCGTACTTTGCGCCGCTGGTCTTCGCGCTGTCGGTGATCGCGATCGTCTACACGTCGCTCGTCGCGCTCATGCAGGAGGACATGAAGAAGCTCATCGCCTACTCCTCGGTGGCGCATATGGGCTTCGTGACGATGGGCCTGTTCTCCATGAACCCGCAAGGAATTCAGGGAGGCATGTTCCTGATGGTCTCGCACGGGCTCGTCTCGGGCGCGCTGTTCCTGTGCGTCGGCGTGATCTACGACCGGATGCACACCCGCGACATCGCGGCCTATGGCGGCCTCGTGAACCGGATGCCGCTCTATGCCGTCGCCTTCATGGTCTTCACCCTGGCCAATGTCGGCCTGCCCGGCACGTCGGGGTTCGTCGGCGAGTTGCTCGCGCTGGTCGGCGCGTTCCGTGCCAACCCCTGGGTGGCGTTCCTCGCGACCTCGGGCGTGATCCTCTCCGCCGCCTATGCGCTGTGGCTGTACCGCCGGGTCGTCTTCGGGACGCTCACCCGGCCGGCGCTGCAGGCGATCCCGGACCTCAATCGACGCGAAATCGCGATCCTCGCCCCGCTCGTCGTGCTCGTGATCTACTACGGCGTCCAGCCGAACCCGATCCTCGACGCGTTCGATGCCCCGACCGCCAACCTCCTGACCCACGTCCAGTCCGTGCTCTCCGCCGTCAAGACGGCGGCGGTCCAGTGACGCTCCCGAAGATGAGATCGCGATGAACCCGGCGCTCACCCTTCCCGTCTTCGGCCCGGCGCTGCCCGAGATCATTCTGGCCGTCGGCGCGCTCGGCCTCGTGCTCTTCGGCGCCTTCCGCGGCGAGCGCTCGTCGGAACTCGTGACCATCGCGGCGCTGGCGCTCCTCGCGGCGGCGTCTCGTGGCCGTGTTCATGCTGCCCGGGGTGCGCACGGAGGCCCTCGCGGGCTCGTTCGTGGTGGACGGTTTCGCCAAGTTCATGAAGGTCCTGACGCTGATCGGCGCCGGCGCCGGGATCGTCCTGTCGACCGACTACCTGAAGCGCGAGGGCATCGACCGCTTCGAGTTCCCGATTCTGATCATGCTCTCCACCGTCGGCATGCTGATGGTGATCTCGTCGAACGACCTCATCGCCCTCTATCTCGGCCTCGAACTCCTCTCCCTCTCGTCCTACGTGATCGCGGCCTTCCACCGGGACGACCTGCGCTCCACGGAAGCGGGCCTGAAATACTTCGTCCTCGGCGCGCTGTCCTCGGGCATGCTGCTCTACGGCGCATCGCTGGTCTACGGCTTCACCGGGACGGTGTCCTTCCCGGCCATCGCAGCGGCACTCCAGGGCGAGGTCTCCGGCGGCGTGATCTTCGGCCTCGTCTTCGTCGCCGCCGGCATCGCGTTCAAGATCTCGGCGGTGCCGTTCCACATGTGGACGCCCGACGTCTACGAGGGCTCGCCGACGCCGGTCACCGCCTTCTTCGCGGCGGCGCCGAAGATGGCCGGCATGGCGATGGCGGTGCGGGTGTTCGTGGACGCCTTCCCGGGCATCCTCCTCCAGTGGCAGCAGATCATCATCTTCATCGCGATCTGCTCCATGGCGCTCGGCTCCTTCGCGGCGATCGGCCAGCGCAACCTCAAGCGCCTGATGGCCTATTCGTCGATCGCCAACGTGGGCTACGCGCTGATCGGCCTCGCCGCCGGGACTCCGGAAGGCATCCAGGGCGTCGCCCTCTACATGGCGATCTATCTCGCGATGACCCTCGGCACGTTCGCGATCATCCTTGGGCTGCGCCGCGGAGACGTGATGTTCGAGACGGTCGAGGATCTCTCCGGCCTCGCGCGCACGCACCCGATGCTCGCGTTTCTTCTCGCCGCGATGATGTTTTCGCTCGCCGGCATCCCGCCGCTCGCGGGCTTCTTCGCCAAGTTCTACGTGTTCGCGGCCGCGATCCAGACCGGGCAGTTCGCGCTCGTGGCGATGGCGGTGATCGGCGCGGTGCTCGCGGTGATCGGCGCGTTCTACTACATCCGCATCGTCAAGGTGATGTACTTCGACGAGCCGCGGGCCCCGTACGCGCCCCTGGGCCTCAACCTGAAGCTGGTGCTCGGCCTGTCGAGCGCCGTCGTGCTGCTCTTCTTCGTCGTGCCGTCGCCGCTGCGCGGCCTCACCGAGGCGGCCGCGCGGTCGCTGTTCTGACGTGAGGCTGAAGCCGCAGACCGCGGCCGCGGGTTATCGGCTCCACGCCCTCGGGGCGACGCAGTCGACGAACGACGACGCCTTGCACGCTGCCCGCGAGGGCGACCGCGGCCCGCTTTGGGTCGTGGCCGAGGAACAGCTCGCGGGGAGGGGACGGCAGGGTCGAAGATGGGCCTCGCCGCGCGGCAACCTCTACGCCAGCCTCCTGCTCACCGACCCGTGCGAACCGTCCCTCGCGCCGCAGCTCGGCTTCGTCGCGGGCCTCGCCCTGCACGGGGCCGTCGAAACCGTGACGGGAATCGGCGCCCCGCGCCTCGCGCTCAAGTGGCCGAACGATCTCCTGCTCGACGGAGCGAAGGTGTCGGGACTGCTCCTGGAGGGCCACCGCATCGGCGCGACGCTCGCGATCGTGATCGGCTTCGGCGTCAACGTCACCCACGCGCCGAGAGACACGCCCTATCCGGCTGCCGCCCTCCGGTCCGTCGCCCCGTCGGCGGCGCGCGAGGCGCTGTTCGAGGCGCTTGCCGCCGCCTTCTGCGACGCATTCGCGGCCTGGCGGGCGGCTCGACACCTCGGGGCCTCCGATCGGTTCCGCCCGATCCGAGATCGGTGGCTCGCACGCGCGGCCGGACTCGGGACAAAGGTCGCGCTGCGTCTGCCCGCCGGCGAGCGTCGCGGCGTCTTCCGCGGCCTCGACGGCTCCGGCCGACTGCAGTTGGAGACCGCGGCCGGAACGGAACTCATCGACGCCGGGGACCTTTACTTCCCCGATTGGAGTCCCGCAGACGCCGGGCCTGCGGCGGGCACAAGGTGACACCCCTCATGGCAGCGCAGGACGAGCTCGTCTTCGTTCCTCTCGGCGGTCTCGGTGAGATCGGCATGAACGCGGCGCTCTACGGTTTCGGCCCGGCCGAGCGCCGGCAATGGATCCTCGTCGATTGCGGGATGGGCTTCGGCGGCGAGGAGAACCTCCCGGGCATCGACCTCGTCTACCCCGACCTGCGCTTCGTCGAGGAGGAGCGCGACAATCTTCTCGGGATCTTCATCACCCATGCGCACGAGGATCATATCGGCGCGCTCGTCGAGATGTGGCCGCGCCTGCGCGCGCCCGTCTACGCCACCCGCTTCGCGGTGAGCCTCCTCGAGACGCGGCGCCTTTCCGAGCCCGGCGCCCCCAAGATCGACCTCAAGGAGATCGCGCCGGGGCGGCGGATCGAGGTCGGGCCCTTCAACGTCGAATACGTCCCGGTGGCGCACTCGATCCCCGAATCGAACGCGCTCGCGATCCGCACGCCGCACGGACTCGTCGTGCATACCGGCGACTGGAAGCTCGACCCGACGCCCTATCTCGGCAGCCTGACCTCGGAGGCGCAGTTCCGCCGTCTCGGCGACGAGGGTGTTCTGGCCCTCATCTGCGATTCGACCAACGTCGTCCGGGATGGAGTGAGCCCGAGCGAAGGCGACGTGGCGCGCGAACTCGCCAAGCTCATCAGGGATGCGCCGCACCGGGTCGCGATCACGACCTTCGCGTCGAACGTCGCGCGCATGCGCTCCGTCGCCGACGCGGCGCGGGAATGCGGGCGCGAGGTCGTCGTGGTCGGCCGCGCCATGGACCGAGTCGTCGAAGTCGCGAAGGAGTGCGGGTTCCTCGACGGCATCGCGGACTTCCGCCCGCCCGAAACCTTCGGCTATCTGCCGCGGGACAAGGTCGTGGCTCTCCTCACCGGCTCGCAGGGCGAGCCGCGCGCGGCGCTCGCCCGCATCGCCACGGACGAGCATCCGGAGATCGCGCTCTCCAAGGGCGACCGGGTGATCTTCTCCTCGCGAGCGATCCCGGGCAACGAGAAGGGCGTCGGGACGATCATCAACAATCTCATCGACAGGGGCATCGAGGTCGTCACCGACCGCACCCACCTCGTCCACGTCTCGGGCCATCCGCGACGGGACGAAATGAGAGCAGATGTATGCCTGGACGCGGCCGCGGATCGCCATTCCCGCTCACGGCGAGCCGCTGCACCTCGCGGAGCACGCCAGCTTCGCGCGCGCGCAGGGCGTTCCCGAGGTCGTGCAGGCGAAGAACGGCACCCTGGTGCGTCTGGCGCCGGGAAAGGCCGCGATCGTCGACGACGTGCCGGCCGGCCGGCTCTACCGCGATGGCGACATCGTCATCCAGGCGACCGATCGCGCGATCCCCGAGCGGCGCAAGCTCGCCTTCGCGGGCATCGTCAGCGTCGCCATCGCGATCGAGGAGGGCGGCACCGTCGCGGGCGACGCGATCATCGACGCCATGGGCCTGCCGGAAAGGACCCGCAGGGGCGAGCTCCTCACCGATCTGATCGCGAACGTCGTGGGCGACACTCTCGACGGGCTCCCTCGGGCCAAGCGCCGGGATCCCGACACCGTCGAGAACGCCGTCGTGCGCGCGATCCGCAGTTCGGTCGGGAATGTCTGGGGCAAGAAGCCCGCATGCCACGTGCTCGTGGTGGAGGTCTGAGAGGAGACGGCATGATCGGTCGGCTCAACCACGTCGCCATCGCGGTCAGGGATATCGAGGCCGCGGCGCGCACCTACCGCGAGACCCTCGGGGCCGAGGTCTCGGCGCCGGAGCCGATCGCCGAGCACGGCGTCACGGTGGTGTTCATCACCCTGCCGAACACCAAGATCGAGCTCCTGGAGCCCCTCGGCGCCGATTCCCCGATCGCCCGGTTCCTCGAGAAGAACCCGGACGGCGGCATCCATCACGTCTGCTACGAGGTCGAGGACATCCTGGCCGCGCGCGACCAGCTCGTGCGGACGGGCGCGCGGGTCCTGGGCTCCGGCGAGCCGAAGATCGGCGCGCATGGCAAGCCGGTGCTCTTCCTCCACCCGAAGGACTTCAACGGCACATTGGTCGAACTCGAGCAGGCCTGACGCCGTGGCGCCGATCCGCTTCATGGCCGCCCGCCTTTGGACGACCCTCGCGACGGTGGCGGTGCTGTGCGACCGTGGCGATCCTCGTGGCGGTTCGGATCTTCGGGCTGACCGCGGCGGCGGGATCGCGCTGTACTTCGTGGTCTGGTGGATCCGCTCTTCGCGGTGCTGCCGTTCGGCGTGCGGACCGCAGATCGAGCACGAGGCGGTCGGCGCCGGCACGGATCCGGGGGCGCCGGCGACGCCGGCGCTGCGCGAGAAGGCGATCTGGACGACGCTCGTCGCGGCGTTCGTGCTGCTGATCGCCGCGGCCGCGATGCCGCTCGCCGGGCTTTAGAGCCGTTTCCCCTGACGTGGAATCGGCTCTCCTCGTTCCTGAGCCGCAATTTTTGCGGGCGAACCGGCTCCGCTTCGCCGAACACTGCTCGAGCTCCGCCGTTCGCGCGAACAGCCATCGGCGCAGCCACGGTTCCAAAGAAAAAGCAAGGCTCGCGCCTTGCTCAATTGCCCTTCGGCAATTCTGTCCCTGGCTTATGGTGCCGCCGCCTTGCAGGCGGCCGGGGACCTGGTTTCCTCCCGAAACTCGGACCGCCGCCTCTGAAAAGCGTGGCCTGAGGCGTTCAGTGCGTGTGTTATAGGCGTCATCGCCCGTTGTCATCATGTTTTAGACACGGCGGGCGAGGGGCGTCATCGCCCGTCCTGTTCGTGTTTGAGACGCCGCGGGCGAGGGGCATCATCGCCGTCGTCATCATGGCTTAGACGCCGCGGGCGACCGGCGCCACCCTCCGCCGTCCTCAGGTCGGGGCAGCGGCCGGCGCCCGGTTTTGCAATCCGACGCCCGTTCGGGCATTCCGAGGCTCGCGACCCTCCTGGAGCGGAGCTTGTCTTTTCCAGGCCGGCTGTGTTGTGTGCAGGGCACGAGTCGCACACTCTTTAGCCGAAAAGGCATTCCATGCGTTTGAGCCGCTATTTCCTGCCCATCCTCCGCGAGACCCCGAAAGAGGCCGAGATCGTCTCGCACCGGCTCATGCTGCGGGCCGGGCTGATCCGACAGGAGGCCGCCGGGATCTACGCCTGGCTGCCGCTCGGCCTGCGCGTGCTCAACCGGGTCAATGCCATCATCCGCGAGGAGCAGAACCGCTCCGGCGCCATCGAGCTCCTCATGCCGACGATCCAGTCCGCCGATCTCTGGCGCGAATCGGGCCGCTACGAAGCCTATGGCAAGGAGATGCTGCGGATCCGCGACCGGCACGAGCGCGACATGCTGTTCGGGCCCACGAACGAGGAGATGATCACCGAGATCTTCCGCGCCTCGGTCCGCTCCTACAAGGACCTGCCGCTCAACCTCTACCATATCCAATGGAAGTTCCGCGACGAGGTGCGGCCGCGGTTCGGCGTCATGCGCTCGCGCGAATTCCTGATGAAGGACGCCTATTCCTTCGACCTCGACCAGGCCGGCGCGCGGCATTCCTACAACAGCATGTTCGTCGCCTACCTGCGCACCTTCGCCCGGATGGGCCTGAAGGCGATCCCGATGCGCGCCGATACCGGGCCGATCGGCGGCGACCTCTCGCACGAGTTCATCATTCTTGCCTCCACGGGCGAGAGCGAGGTGTTCTGCCACGCCGACTATCTCGGCTTCGCGATTCCCGGCGGCGGACGACCGACTTCGACGACGTGGCGGGCCTGCAGGGGACGTCGACCGCTGGACCTCGCTCTACGCCGCGACCTCGGAGATGCACGACCCGGCGGCGTTCGAGGGCGTTCCGGCCGAGAAGAAGATGTCCGCCCGCGGCATCGAGGTCGGGCACATCTTCTACTTCGGCACCAAGTACTCCGACCCGATGGGAGCGAGGGTGACTGGGCCGGACGGCCAGGAGCACGAGGTCCATATGGGCTCCTACGGCATCGGCCCGAGCCGGCTCGTCGCCGCGATCATCGAGGCGAGCCACGACGACGACGGCATCGTCTGGCCGGATGCGGTGGCGCCCTTCGACGTCGCCCTCCTGAACCTGAAGGCCGGCGACGCCGCCACCGACGAGGCCTGCGGCCGTCTCTACCGCGAGCTCGAGGCGGCGGGCCGCGAAGTGCTCTACGACGACCGCGACGAGCGCCCCGGCGCCAAGTTCGCGACCGCCGACCTCATCGGCATACCCTGGCAGGTCGTGGTCGGCCCGAAGGGCCTGGCCGACGGCAAGGTCGAGCTGAAGCGGCGGGCCGGCGGCGGCGCGAACTCCTGCCGGTCGGGGACGTGTGGCGCGGCTCGACGGGGCGAATCGATGCGCCGGAACGCATGGACGCGGTGAGGAGCACGGCACCGATGCGCAGGAGAAGCCCCGTCAGGGGACGAGGCCCTTCGCCGCCTTCGAGTGGATGCTCGCCGGGCGCTATCTGCGGACGCGCCGGCGCGAGGGCTTCGTGTCGGTGATCGCCGGCTTCTCGTTCATCGGCATCATGCTCGGCGTCGCGACGCTCATCGTCGTGCTGTCGGTGATGAACGGGTTCCGCAAGGAGCTGCTCGACAAGATCGTCGGCATCAACGGCCATATCTTCATCGCGCCGATCGACTCGCCGCTCACCGGACTTACGCCGAGGTGGCCGCCCGGGTGGCGCCGGTGCCGGGCGTGCGCCGGGCGATCCCGATGGTCGAGGGTCAGGCCTTCGGCTCGTCGCAGTACAACGGCTCGGGCGTGCTCGTCCGCGGCGTGCGCGGCGAGGACATGGGGCGGATCGAGGCCATCGCGGGCAATCTCCGGCAGGGAACGCTGGAGAACTTCGACGACGGCCGGCGGCGTCGCGATCGGCCGCCGGCTGGCGGAGGCGCTCTGCGCTCCAGGTCGGCGACACGATGACCCTCATCACGCCGCGCGGCGCCTGCCACGCCCTTCGGCACCGCGCCGCGGGTCAAGGGCTATCCCGTGGTCGACGGTATTCGAGATCGGCATGTCCGAGTTCGACGCCACCTTCGTGTATATGCCGCTCCAGGAGGCGCAGGCCTATTTCAACCGCGACGGCGACGTGACGTCATCGAGGTCTTCCTCGACGATGCCGACCGGGTCGACGAGGCCCGGCTCGCCATCGAGGAGGCGGCGGAGCGGCCGATCGTGCTGACCGACTGGCGCCAGCGAAACCGCACCTTCTTCGCCGCACTCGAGGTCGAGCGCAACGTGATGTTCCTGATCCTGACGCTGATCGTGCTGGTGGCGGCGCTCAACATCATCTCCGGGCTGATCATGCTCGTGAAGGACAAGTCGAGCGACATCGCGATCCTGCGCACCATGGGCGCGACCCGCGGCGCGATCATGCGGGTGTTCCTGATCACCGGCGCCTCGATCGGCGTCGCTCGGGACGATCGCGGGCTTTCTCCTCGGCCTGCTCATCGCGGCCAACATCCAGGCGCTCCAGGACGCCCTGTCGCGCGGCTCTCCAACACGCAGCTCTGTGCCCCGACCCTGCGCTTCCTCAGCCAGATTGCCCGCCGACGTGAATGCCGGCGAGGCTGGCGTGCATCCTCGCCATGGCGATCGGCCTCTCGCTCCTCGCGACCCTCTACCCCTCCTGGCGGGCCGCGAAGCTCGATCCGGTCGAGGCGCTCCGGTACGGTTGAGATCATGGCGTCCGGACAGCCCGCCGCCCTCCTTGTTCCTGTCGAAGGTCATCCGCCGCTATCCGCAAGGCGAGAGCATCCTCGAAGTGCTGCGCGGGGCGGATCTCGCGATCTGGCCGGGCGAGATCGTCGCCCTCGTGGCGCCGTCGGGCACGGGCAAGTCGACCCTGCTCCACGTCGCCGGCCTGCTCGAGAAGCCCGATGGCGGCGAGGTCTATGTCGCGGGTCGCCCGACCGCCGGCATGGACGATGCCGGCCGCACCGCCCTGCGCCGGCACGAACTCGGCTTCGTCTACCAGTTCCACCACCTCCTGCCGGAGTTCTCGGCCCTCGAGAACGTCGTGATGCCCCAGATCATCCGCGGTCTGCCGAAGGCGGAGGCGCGCAGAGCGCGCCGCTCAGCTCCTCGGCTTCTGGGGCTCGAGCGAGCGGCTCGAGCCATCGCCCGGGCGAACTGTCCGGCGGCGAACAGCAACGCGTCGCGATCGCGCGCGCGGTCGCGAACGCGCCGCGGCTGCTGCTCGCCGACGAGCCGACCGGCAACCTCGACCCGCACACCGCAGGCCACGTGTTCCAGACCCTGGTCGCGATCGTCCGCGCCTCGCGTCTCGCAGCCCTGATCGCGACCCACAACATGGACCTCGCCGCGAAGATGGACCGCCGCGTGACGATCAGGGACGGCAAGGTCGTGCAATTGACCTAATGCGGGGCGCTCGCGGCGACGCACTCGGTGGCGAATGGCGAGTGGCGAGTGGGGAGTGGGGAGTGGGCATCCACGTCTTCGCTCCTCCGCGTCATGCCCGGCCTCGAGCCGGGCATCCACGTCTTCGCTCCGCTTCGAGGGCCAAGACGTGGATGCCGGGACAAGCCCGGCCATGACGGCGACAGGACGGCACCGTCGGGACACCCTCCCCGTCATGCCCGGCCTTGAGCCGGGCATCCACGTCTTTGCGCCGCTGCGACCGGGAAAGACGTGGATGGCCGGGACAGGTCCCGGACCATGACGGCGAGGGGACGGCTAGGACGACCGCTCCTTACTCCCCAATATTACTCACCACTCCTTACTCCCATCCCCACTCCCCACACCCCACGCCCCACCCCCTACTCCCCATTCGCCACTCCCCATTCGCCATTCGCCAACCCACCCACGCCACTTCATCATTCGTTAGCCACGCCGGCAGCCGCTCCAGGTCCGCATCTTGTTCCGGAACAAAAAACGAACAAGGATGAACGTTACAGGAACAAGGAGCCCTGGCCATGCTACGCACCGCCCTCGTCACCGTCGCGGAGATCACCTCCCTTGCCACGTTCAGCGCGATGATCGCGATCTGGATGCTGATCCTCGCGCCCGGAACTTAGCCCCGCTTTCCACAGGCCGTTCGATCGAAGGACACCGATTCGATCGGCGGCGTCTCGGGTCGCGCGACGCGGCGTGCGATGGTGACCCCCCGTCCGTGAGCCTCGAGGTGGCCGATGTCGCGTATTCTCCAGGAGATCGGGTTCTGCCACCTGCACGTCCACTCGTCCTACTCGCTGCTCGAGGGCGCTCTGAAGATCGGCGACCTCGCGAAGCTCGCGGCGGCGGACAGGCAGCCGGCGCTGGCGCTCACCGACACCAACAACCTCTTCGGCGCGCTGGAATTCTCGGAGAAGCTCGCCGGAATGGGCATCCAGCCGATCGCCGGAATCCAGCTCTCGGTGTGCTTCGAGGGTCCGGATCCGACCCAGCGCGCCGCCCCTGCCTCCGCGAACGTCGTGCTTCTGGCGCAGAGCGAGGAGGGCTATCGCAACCTCATGCGTCTTGCGAGCCGCGCCTATTTCGACGTGCCGCTCGGGGACATGCCGCGGATCGTGGCGCCGGTCCTGGCGGACCATCGCGAAGGGCTGATCGCGCTGACCGGCGGATTCACGGGTCCCCTCGACACGGCCCTTCGGCACGGCGGACGGCGCGACCTCGCGACGGCGCGGCTCGAGTTCCTGCATCAAACCTTCGGCGACCGGCTCTATGTCGAGATCCAGCGCCACGGCCTCGACGAGGAGCGGCTCGTCGAGGGCGAGCTCATCGCCATGGCCGATGCGGCCGGCATGCCGCTCGTCGCGACGAACGAGCCTTTCTTCGCCGAGCCCGCCGACTACGAGGCCCACGACGCGCTCCTCGCGATCGCCGAGGGCTGCGCTTCTCTCGGACGAGAAGCGGCGGCGTCTCTCGCCCGCGCACGACTTCAAGACGCGCCAGGAGATGATGGCGCTGTTCAAGGACCTGCCCGACGCGCTTCAGGCCAGCGTCGAGATCGCGATGCGCTGCGCCTACCGGGTGCGCACCCGCAAGCCGATCCTGCCCAACTTCGGCGACAGGCCTCGAGGCCGCCGCCCTCGACGAGGCGGAGGAGCTGCAACGGCAGGCCGAGGAGGGGCTCACGCGGCGCCTCGCCGCCCACGGGCCCGCGCCCGGCCTGACGGAGCACGATTATCGCGAACGCCTGGCCTACGAAGTCGGCGTGATCCAGCGCATGAACTACCCGGGCTACTTCCTGATCGTGTCGGACTTCATCAAGTGGGCGAAGGACCACCACATCCCGGTCGGCCCCGGGCGCGGTTCCGGCGCCGGCTCGCTTGCGGCCTATGCCCTGATGATCACGGATCTCGATCCCCTGCGGTTCGGGCTGCTGTTCGAGCGCTTCCTCAATCCGGAGCGCGTCTCGATGCCGGACTTCGACATCGATTTCTGCGTCGACGGACGCGAGCACGTCATCCGCTACGTGCAGCGGCGCTACGGCGAGGAGCAGGTCGGGCAGATCATCACCTTCGGCACCCTGCTCGCGCGCGGCGTCCTGCGCGACGTCGGCCGCGTGCTCGAAATGCCCTACGGCCAGGTCGACAAACTCACCAAGCTCGTCCCGCAGAACCCCGCCAACCCCGTCACCCTCAAGCAGGCGATCGACGGCGAACCGAAGCTCCAGGCGGCGATCGCGGAGGAGCCGGTCGTGGCGCGTCTCATGGCGACCGCGAAGAAGCTCGAGGGGCTGCACCGCCACGCCTCGACCCATGCGGCAGGCATCGTGATCGGCGACCGGCCCCTCGATGAACTCGTTCCGCTCTACCGCGACCCCAAGACCGGCATGCGGGTGACCCAGTACAATATGAAATGGGTCGAGCAGGCGGGCCTCGTGAAGTTCGACTTCCTCGGCCTCAAGACCCTGACGGTGCTCCGGCGCGCCGTCGACCTGATCAAGCGCAAGGGCGTCGAGATCGATCTCTCCGCGCTGCCCCTCGACGATCCCGCGACCTACGAACCGCTGCGGCGCGGCGAGACGGTCGGGGTGTTCCAAGTGGAAAGCGCCGGCATGCGCAAGGCGCTCGTCGAGATGGAGGCGGACCGTTTCGAGGACCTCATCGCGCTGGTGGCGCTCTATCGCCCGGGTCCGATGGCCAACATCCCGGTCTACTGCGCCCGCAAGCTCGGACGGGACCCGGAACCGTCCGACAAGTGGTACCTGCACCCGAAGCTCGAGCCGATCCTCAAGGAAACCTTCGGGATCATCGTCTACCAGGAGCAGGTCATGGAGGTCGCCAAGGTCCTCTCCGGCTACTCGCTCGGCGACGCCGATCTTCTGCGCCGCGCCATGGGCAAGAAGATCAAGGCCGAAATGGACGCGCAGCGCGAGCGCTTCGTGTCCGGCGCGGTTCAGAACGGGCTCCACCGGGCCAAGGCGAACGAGATCTTCGATCTCCTCGCGAAATTCGCCGACTACGGATTCAACAAGAGTCACGCGGCCGCCTACGGGCTCGTCGCGTTCCAGACCGCGTACCTCAAGGCCAACCACCCGGTGGAGTTCCTGGCGGCGTCGATGACGATGGATCTCGACAACACCGACAAGCTCGCCGAATTCCGCCGCGAGGCCCAGCGTCTCGGCATCCCGGTCGAGCCGCCGTCGATCAACCGCTCCGGCGTCGAGTTCGACGTCGCCTACGACACGCAGGGCACGGGGCGCATTCGTTACGCGCTCGCGGCCGTCAAGGGCGTCGGCCGGCAGGCGATCGAGGCGCTCGTCGAAGCCCGGGGGGAGAGCCCGTTCGCGAGCCTCGCCGACCTCGCCAAGCGCCTCAACCCGCGGCTCTTCAACAAGCGGACGCTGGAGAACCTCATCGGCGCAGGCGCGCTCGACGAACTGGAACCGGACCGCGCCCGCGCCTGCGCAGCGGTCGACGCCATCATGAGCCTTGCCCAGCACTCCGCGGAAGCGACGAACGGCGGCATGGCGGACATGTTCGGGGGCGTCGGGGCAGGGGATGTCCAGCTGCGGATCCCGCCCCACGAACCCTGGCCGGCGGCGATGCGACTGCAGAGGGAATACGATGCCGTCGGCTTCTTCCTGTCGGGGCACCCGCTCGACGAGTACGGCGATCTCCTCAAGCGCCTCAACGTGCAGAGCTGGAACGAGTTCTGCCGATCCGTGAAGGCCGGCAACACGGTCGGCAAGGTCGCGGCGAGCGTGCTCGACCGCACCGAGCGGCGCACGAAGAGCGGCAACAAGATGGGAATCGTCAACCTCTCCGACCAATCGGGACACTTCGAGGCCATCGTCTTCTCGGAGGGGCTGCAGCAATATCGCGACGTCCTCGAGCCCGGCAGCGCCGTGGTGCTGGTTCTTCAGGCCGGCCTCGAGGGCGACGAGGTGCGGGCGCGGATCGCAACCGCCGAACGTCTCGACGACGCGGTCGCCAAGCACCAGAAGGGCATGCGCATCTTCCTGCGCGACGAGCGCCCGATCGGCAGCGTGCAGGAACGCCTGAAGGCGAGAGGCGAGGGCGAAGTCTCGCTCATCCTCATCCTCGACGACGTGAAGCAGGAGGTCGAGGTGAAGCTCCCAGGCCGCTACATGGCCTCGCCGCAACTCGCCGGCGCCTTGCGCGCGGTGCCCGGGGTCGTCGACGTGCAGATGAACTGATGCGCGCGCCGTCGGTGTGCCGGCTGGCATTACGTCCTGTGCCGGGCGTCGAGGCCGCCGCGCCGGATATTCCCGAACCTCCGCAACGGCTTGCGTCGTCCCCGCGATGGCCTATCCTTGGCGAAACGGGAAAACCATGACGACGCGCCGCGCCCTCCTCGGCTGCCTGTTCGCCCTCTCGGCCGCCTTCGCGGCCACGGCGCAGGAGCGCCCGATCACGGTCGCTTCGACGACATCGACCGAGCAATCCGGTCTGTTCGGCCATATCCTGCCGGCGTTCACGGCCCGAACCGGCATTCCGGTCAGGGTCGTCGCGCTCGGCACCGGACAGGCGCTCGACGTCGGCCGGCGCGGGGACGCGGACGTGGTTTTGGTGCACGACCGGGCCGCGGAGGACGCCTTCGTGGCGGAGGGGTTCGCGACCCGCCGCCACGACGTCATGTACAACGACTTCGTGGTCGTCGGGCCGAAAACCGACCCCGCCCGGGCGGCGGGCCGCGACGTCGCCGAGGCGCTGCGCAGGATCGCGGCCGCGAGAGCGCCGTTGATCTCGCGCGGCGACCGGTCCGGCACGCATGCCGCGGAGTTGCGGTTCTGGCGGGAGGCCGGCGTCGATCCCGCCAAGAGCGAGTGGTACAAGGAGATCGGGCAGGGGATGGGCCCGGCCTTGAACGTCGCCTCCGCGTTGAACGCTTATCTTCTCACCGATCGCGGCACCTGGCTCTCGTTTCGGAACCGCGGTGCGTTGACGGTCCTCGTCGAGGGCGACCGGCGCCTGTTCAATCCGTACGGCGTGATGCTCGTGAATCCCGCGCGGCATCCCCACGTGAAGGCGGCCGAGGGACGGCGCTTCATCGAGTGGCTCCTCTCCCGCGAGGGCCAGGACGCCATCGCGACCTTCAGGGTCGAGGGCGAGCCGCTCTTCTTTCCGAACGCCGGCGGCCCGGCCCGCTCGTGAGCGACAAGGAGTTCCCATGGACGAAGACCGTTTCAACATGGCCGTTCGCAAGTTCCTCAAGGAGGTCGGCGTGACCTCGCAGCGCGAGATCGAGCGCGTCGTGCGCGACGGATCGGTTCGGGGGAGTACCCTGCGGCTCCGGATGACGCTCACGTCCGACGATGCGCCGCTCGAGCACGTGGTCGAGACGACGATTCAGCTTGCCCCGGGCCTGAGCTCCGGGTGACGCCCACGTCGCCGACGTGCCGCTCGAGCACGGAGCGGAGACGACGATTCCTCCGGCGTCCGGGCCTTAGCTTCGCTCGACGAGCCTGTTGAGTGCGAAGGCGCCGGCGCTGACCGCGACGCTCAGGCCGATCAGGATCATCCCGAGCGCCAAAGCGAGGGCGAGGTCGCCCCGGCTCGTCTCGAGGGCGATGGTCGTCGTCATGGTGCGGGTGAACCCGCGGATATTGCCGCCCACCACGAGGATCGCGCCGACCTCCGCGATGGCCCGTCCGAACGCCGCGAGGAAGGCCGTGAGCAAGGCACCGCGCGCGATGCGCAGCAGTTCGAGGCCGGCGCGTCCGCGGGAGGCTCCGTCCATCCGAAGCGCGTCGCCATACTCGCGCCAGAGGGCATCGAGGGCCCGATGGATCAGTGCGGCGACGATCGGCAATCCCAGCAGAGCCTGCGCGATCACCATCGCGCTCGGCGTGAACAGCAGCCCGAACGAGCCGAGCGGGCCCGATCGGGACAGCATGAGGTAGACGAGGAGCCCCACGACGACGGGGGGCAGGCCGAGCAGGGCGTTGACGAGAACGATGGCGGCGGTGCGGCCGGGAAAGCGCAGCACCGCGAGCGCGGTTCCGAAGGCTGCGCCGATCACGAAAGCGATCGCCGTCGCGACAAGGCTGACGCGCAGGGACAGGGCGATGATCCCGAACAGTTCGGGATCAAGCCCGCCGATCAACCGGATCGAGAGCAGGAGCGCATGGCCAAGATCGAGCACACGCGCTCCCTAGACCAGGATTACCCCAGGTTGAAGCCATTCCTGGGCTCAAGGTCGCCATGCCCGGCGATTTCGTCCGAGGATCCGCCGCCTCGTGGAGGATCCTGCCGCAGGTCACGAGCGTAGCCGATGTCGTGGCGCGGCGATTTCCAGCGCGCGTCGGCACCGCTGGAGCACCCGCCGAAAGGGCGCGCGACGCTTGGCTTGCGACGCCGATTCGCTTGCCTTGTCCGGTCTTTGCGCGTATAGCCCCGCCATCCCACACGCGGAGCTGTCCTCATGCTTCAATGAGGCGTCCCCGGTGGCCGGCGAGAGCCGGCTCACTGCTCCGCGGAGGCACAACCGGAGAAAACCTATGGCGCTTCCTGAGTTCTCGATGCGTCAGCTGCTGGAAGCTGGCGCTCATTTCGGTCACCAATCCCACCGCTGGAATCCGAAGATGTCGCAGTACATCTTCGGGACGCGCAACAACATTCACATCATCGACCTCGCCCAGACGGTCCCCATGCTCCACCGCGCGCTTCAGGCGGTGAGCGACACGGTGGCCGGCGGCGGTCGCGTGCTCTTCGTCGGAACGAAGCGCCAGGCGGCGGATTCGGTCGCCGATGCCGCCAAGCGCTCGGCCCAGTACTTCGTGAACGCCCGCTGGCTCGGCGGCATGCTCACGAACTGGAAGACCATCTCGGGCTCGATCAACCGCCTGCGCAAGGTGGACGAAATTCTCGGCGGCGGCGGCCAGGGCCTGACCAAGAAGGAGCGCCTCATGCTGGCGCGCGAGAAGGAGAAGCTCGAGCGCGCCCTGGGCGGCATCAAGGACATGGGCGGCACGCCCGATCTGATCTTCGTGATCGACACCAACAAGGAGCAGCTCGCGATCCAGGAGGCCAAGCGCCTCGGGATCCCGGTCGCCGCGATCGTCGACACCAACTGCGATCCGGACGGCATCACGTTCCCGGTCCCGGCCAACGACGATGCCGGCCGCGCGATCACGCTCTATTGCGACCTCGTCGCCCGGGCGGCGATCGACGGAATCTCTCGCGGTCAGGGCGCACTCGGGGTCGATGTCGGTGCCGCCGAGAACCCGATGCCCGAGGAGCTTCCGGCGAACGATCCGGGGGCGCCTGCCGAGCACGCCGAGCCGTTCGAGCGGCTCGCAGCTCCCCGCGGCGCGCCCGACGATCTCACCAAGCTCAACGGCGTCGGGCCGCAGCTCGAGAAGAAGCTCAACGAGGCCGGCATCTTCCACTACTGGCAGCTCGCCGCCATGCAGCCGGCCGACATCGAGCAGCTCGACGCGGAGCTCAAGCTCAACGGACGGATCGGCCGCGACGGCTGGGCCGCCCAGGCCCGGGCCATGATCGAGGCCGCCTGAGCACGCTCGTGTCGCTCGGGTGCCGCGCCGCGGCGCCCCGCCGAAATTCTCTTTAGCCCGGCGTTCCAACGAGCGCCGGGCTCCCCATATCTGAACACCGTGAAAGGATGAACCATGGCGAACATCACCGCTGCGATGGTGAAGGAGCTGCGCGACGCGACCGGCGCCGGCATGATGGATTGCAAGACCGCCCTCAACGAGACCAGCGGCGAGATCGAGGCGGCCGTCGACTGGCTGCGCAAGAAGGGTCTCTCGAAGGCCGCCAAGAAGGCCGGCCGCGTGGCCGCGGAGGGGCTTGTCGCCGTCGAGTCGTCGGGGCATCAGGCGACCATCCTCGAGGTGAATTCGGAGACGGACTTCGTCGCACGAAACGACCACTTCCAGGCTTTCGTCCGTGAGGCCGCAAAGATCGCCCTGATGGGAGACGGCACGCTCGAATCGCTCGAAACGGCCCACTTTCCGGGGTCCCGGACCACCGTGAAGGATCGCCTGCAGGAGCTCATCGCCACGATCGGCGAGAACATGACGCTGCGCCGGCTCCGGAAGCTCGAGATCTCGAAGGGCGTGATCTCGACCTATGTGCACAACGCGGTCATCGAAGGGCTCGGCAAGATCGGCGTGCTCGTCGCCCTCGAGTCGGACGGCGACGTCACGACGCTCGGACCGATCGGCCGCCAGATCGCCATGCACGTGGCCGCCGCGAACCCGGTTGCGCTCGACGCATCGGGCGTCGATCCCGCGACGATCGAGCGCGAGCGCGCGATCCTCCGCGAGAAGAACGCCGGCAAGCCCGACCATGTGTTGCAGAAGATCGTGGAGAGCGGCCTCAAGACCTACTACAAGGAGGTCACCCTCCTGGAGCAGTCGTTCGTGCACGATCCCTCCAAAACCGTGGCCCAGGTGCTCAAGGAGGCCGAGGCGAAGGCCGGCAAGCCCGTGAGCATCAAGGGCTTCGTTCGCTTCGCCCTCGGCGAGGGGATCGAGAAAGAGGAAGGTCCGGACTTCGCGGCCGAAGTCGCGGCCCAGGCCGGACGCAAGGGCTAGCCCATGAAACGGCGGCCTCGGGCCGCCGTTTCCCTATGAGCAAGGCGAGGAACTCCGGCCGTGATGAGGAACGTCAAGCGAGTGCTGGTCAAGTTGTCCGGGGAGGCGCTCATGGCTCCGGACGGCTACTGGCTCGATCCCCAGACCCTGTCCGGTCTCGCCCATGACATATCGGCCGCGACGAAGGCGGGCTTCGAGATCGCACTCGTGATCGGCGGCGGCAACATCATCCGCGGTGCGCGCATGAGCGCGGCCGGCTGGATCGACCGCCCGACCGCGGATTCGATGGGCATGCTCGGCACCGTCATGAACTCGCTCGCCCTCGAGACCGCGCTCAACGCCGCCGGCGTCCAGGCGCGCACGCTGTCCGCGGTGTCGATGCCGACGATCTGCGAGACCTATGCCCGCCAGCCGGCGCTGCACCACCTCGACAAGGGCCAAGTCCTCCTGCTCGCGGGCGGGACCGGGAACCCCTTCTTCACCACCGACACGTCCGCGGTGCTGCGGGCGGCCGAGCTCCGCTGCGATGCGGTGCTCAAGGCCACTCAAGTGGACGGCGTCTACTCCGCGGATCCCAAGGTCGACCCGGACGCGGTTCGGTTCGACCGGCTGACCCACGACGAGGCGATCGCGCGGGATCTCAAGGTGATGGATACGGCAGCCTTCGCGCTCGCCCGCGAGAGCCGCCTGCCGATCATCGTCGGAAGCGTCCACGCACCGAGCTCCGTCAGTGCGATCCTGAACGGCATCGCACGGTCGACAATCGTGGCGCCTTAGGATGAACCGGTCGCCGCCCGTGCTCGGAACCGTAGATGACGGTCGCGGGTCGAGGCCGCGGGCGGCCGTGACCTGCTCCCCAAGGCCCGCAAGGACGCCGGACCGCCGCGGCACAGCTGCCGCCCCTTGAAGCTCTCCCGGGACAGGCGTAAGCCCGTCCTAACCGTTTCCGTGAAGGAACAAGAGCAATGGCCGTCACCACCTTCGACCTCGACGACGTCAAGCGCCGCATGCAGGGCGCCGTCAACGCCCTGAAACATGACCTCGGCACCTTGCGAACCGGCCGCGCGGCGCCTTCGCTCCTCGACCCCATTCAGGTCGACGCCTACGGCTCCATGCTGCCCCTCAACCAGGTCGCGAACGTCAGCGTGCCCGAAGCGCGCCTGTTGAGCGTGCAGGTGTGGGATCGCGGCATGGTGGCGGCGGTCGAAAAAGCGATCCGCGCGTCGGACCTCGGGCTCAACCCGCAGACCGAGGGGCAGGTGATCCGGCTGCGGATCCCCGAGATGAACGAGCAGCGCCGCAAGGAGATCGTGAAGGTCGCGCACAAGTACGCCGAGGAGGCGCGGATCG
The DNA here is from genome assembly GCA_963800985.1 of uncultured Alphaproteobacteria bacterium. Classification (GTDB taxonomy): domain Bacteria; phylum Pseudomonadota; class Alphaproteobacteria; order Rhizobiales; family Beijerinckiaceae; genus Microvirga. The sequence goes on from CAWDDI010000038.1 coordinate 30,103, forward strand.
CCGTCCGTCACGTTCGCCGCGACGGGCTCGACCTCCTCAAGAAGCTCGAGAAGGATCATGCCATCAGCCAGGACGACGAGAGGCGGCAGAGCGAGCAGGTCCAGAAGGCGACCGACCACGCCATCGAGGAAATCGACAAGGCGCTTGCCGCCAAGGAAAAGGAGATCATGCACGTCTAGGACGGGCATGCCCAACCCCTTCGGATCATGAGCCGCGAACCCACCGTGTCGGCCTATCCCCTGTCGAGCCCGCAAGTCGCCGACGGCGCTGCGGCCGATGTGCCGGCTCACGTCGCCATCATCATGGACGGCAACGGCCGCTGGGCCGCCCGCCGCGGTCTTCCGCGGGCCGAGGGCCACCGGCGGGGCGTCGAGGCGATCCGGCGCGCCGTGCGATCGGCGACCGAACTCGGAATCCGCTATCTGACCGTCTACAGCTTCTCCTCCGAGAATTGGCGCCGACCCGCTCAGGAAGTCGCCGACCTGATGGGCCTGCTCAAGCGTTTCGTGCGGCACGATCTTGCCGACCTGCACCGCGCCAACGTGCGCGTGCGCGTCATCGGCGAGCGTGAGGGGCTCTCGCCCGACATCCGCTCGCTGCTCGAGGAGGCCGAGGCTCTGACACGGGCCAACACGGGCCTGACCCTCGTCGTCGCGTTCAACTATGGCGGGCGACAGGAGATCCTGCGCGCCGTTCGGGTTCTCGCCGAGCGGGTGCGCGACAAAGGCCTCGACCCGGCGCGGATCGATGCCGAGACCCTCGAGCAAGCCCTCGACACGCACGGCATTCCGGATCCCGATCTCGTCATCCGCACCTCCGGCGAGCAGCGGGTGTCGAATTTCCTGACGTGGCAGACGGCCTATTCCGAGTTCGTCTTCCTCCCGGAGTTCTGGCCCGACTTCGACCATGAGATCTTCCGGGCCGCGATCGACGAATACGGCCGCCGCGAGCGTCGATTCGGCGGTCTCGACGCCCGGACCGGGTGAGATGCGGACCCGGGAGGGGGCCTCGCCCCAATCGGCGCGACCACCGTGGTTCGCAACGGAACTCGGGGCCCGCATCGCATCCGCGGTGGTCCTCGGGATCAGCGCTCTCATCGCGACCTACGCGGGCGGCTGGCTCTTCGCCCTGTTCTGGCTCATCGCCGGGACCGCGATCCTCGCCGAGTGGATCAACATGACCGAGGTCGAGCCACGCTTGCCGATGCAGATCGTTCTCGGCGCGGCCCTGGGGCTCTTGACGTTCCTGTATCTGACCGGATCCGGCCTCGCGGCCTTCGTCCTGGTCTCCGGCGGGGCGATGCTGGCCTGCGCGGCCCTCGGCCGGCGGTCGCGGGATCGACTGTGGTCGGTCTCGGGGTTCGTCTATGCGGCGGTGATCTCCGGCGTGGCGCCGCTCGTTCGGGATCATCCCGAACTCGGACTCGTCGGCCTCCTCTGGATGTTCGCCGTGGTCTGGTCGACGGACGTCGGGGCCTATTTCACCGGGCGTCGGCTCGGCGGCCCCAAGCTGTGGCGGCGGGTCAGTCCGAAGAAGACCTGGTCGGGCTTCGTCGGCGGTCTCGTCGCTGGGGTGTTCAGCGGTCTTGCGGTGAATTTCGTCGCCGAAAGCCTCGGGTGGACCCCGCCGGCGTCGTGGCCCATCGTGGCGTTCGCCTCCGCGGTGGCTTCGGTCGCGAGCCAGGGCGGCGATCTCGCCGAATCGGCGCTGAAGCGGAGGTTCGACGTGAAGGATTCAAGCCACCTGATCCCGGGCCACGGCGGCGTGATGGACCGCCTCGACGGGTTCTGGGCCGTGGCGGCGCTGATCGGGATCGTGCTCCTCGTGGAGCGGCTCGCATGACCCGGTCGATCACGATTCTGGGCGCGACCGGCTCGATCGGCCATTCGACCGCCGACGTGGTGCTGTCCGATCGGGGCGCGTACCGGGTTGAATCGGTGGTCGGCGGGCGCGATGCGAAGGCTCTGGCCCACATGGCCCGTCGACTCGGCGCCCGGTTCGCGGCGCTCGCGGACGAACGCGGCCGGGATGCCCTTCAAGCGGAGCTTTCCGGGTCCGGGATCCGTTTCGGGGCGGGTGATCGGGCGGTCATCGACGCCGTCGAACGCGATGCCGACGTGGTGCTGGCCGCGATCAGCGGTACGGCGGGACTGCGCCCGACCCATGCGGCGCTAAAACAAGGCCGGCGCATCGCCCTCGCCAACAAGGAAAGCCTCGTCTGCGCCGGGGCCGCCTTCATGAGCGATGCCCGCCGGGCCGGCGCCGAGATCGTCCCGGTCGATTCCGAACACAACGCGCTCGCCCAGGCGCTCGCCGCGGGGCGGATCGAGGACGTCACCGCCGTCACGATCACCGCGACGGGTGGTCCATTTCGCACCTGGTCGCGGGATCGCATCGCCGCGGCCACTCCGGGCGAAGCCGGAAAGCATCCGGTCTGGTCCATGGGATCGAAGATCAACATCGATTCCGCGACCCTGATGAACAAGGGTCTGGAGCTCGTCGAGGCGCACCACCTCTTCGGCCTCGGCCCGGAACGTCTCGACGTGCTGGTCCACCCGCAGGCGATCGTGCACGGGCTCGTGCAATGGCGCGACGGCGCCCTGACGGCGGGTCTCGCGCTTCCAGACATGAAAATTCCTATCGCCAACGCCCTGCGACATCGCCGCCGCCTCGCGATGCCCTTGCCGCGTCTCGATTTGGCCGCGATCTCCACTTTAAGCTTCGAACGCGCCGACGAAGCGCGCTTTCCGTGCCTGACGTTGGCGAGGGCGGCGCTGCGCTCCGGCGGGGCCATGCCCACCGTCCTCAATGCGGCCAACGAGGTCGCGGTTGCGGCTTTCATGGCGGGCCAGCTGGGGTTTTACGACATATCAAGGATCGTCGAGCGAGTGTGTTCGGAGCTCTCCGGCCGGGGTCTGGCCGCACCGGCGACGGTGGAGGAGGCCCTTGCGATTGACGATGAGGCACGCCACGCTGCCCTGGCGCACGTGCCGGCCCGAACAGCGGCGCCGTGAGGCGCGGGAGAATTGGACATGGATCTACTGAATACGATCAGCGGCGCGACGGGCTCGCTGCTGCTGACCCTGCTCTCGTTTCTCCTGGTGTTGACGGTCGTCGTTTTCGTCCACGAGTTCGGCCATTTCTGGGTCGGCCGCCGCTGCGGGGTGGGCGTAAAGGCCTTTTCGATCGGGTTCGGACCGGAACTGTACGGGTGGAACGATCGCCACGGCACCCGCTGGAAGATCTCGGCCATTCCGCTCGGCGGGTACGTGAAGTTCGTCGGCGACGCCAATGCGGCGAGCGCGCCCGATACGGCTTCGCTCGGCCACATGCCGCGGCACGAGCGGGCGGTCAGCTTTCCCCATAAGAGCGTCGCCAAGCGGGCCGCCATCGTGGCCGCCGGCCCGATCGCCAATTTCCTCCTCGCCATCGCGATCTTCTCGGCGTTCAACTACGTCAACGGCCGGCAGGTCCTCGAACCCCGCGTCGAGCTCGTCCAGGCCGGCAGCGCTGCCGAACGGGCGGGCCTCCAGCCGCAGGACCTCATCGTCTCGATCGATGGCCGGGCGATCGACAGCTTCGCGGACCTCCAGCGGCTCATCAGCGCGAGCGCCGGCGAGACCCTGACGATCATGGTCGAGCGCGGCGGCCGGACCGAGACGCTTCAGGCCGTTCCGGACCTCAAGGAGCAGACCACGCCGTTCGGCAAGCAGCGCATCGGGCTGCTCGGCCTGCAGGCGTCGCGAAACCCGAACGACGTGAAGCGGGTCTTCTACAGCCCCTGGGGCGCGCTGAAATCGGGGATCTTCGAGACGTGGTACGTCATCGACAGAACCTTCGACTACATCGGCAAGCTCGTCACCGGGCGGGAGTCGGCGGACCAGCTTTCCGGGCCGATTCGCATCGCCCAGGTTTCCGGTCAGGTCGCGACGCTGGGCGGCATCGGCGGGCTGGTCACGCTCGTGGCCGTCCTCTCGGTCTCGATCGGCCTGATCAATCTGTTTCCGATCCCGCTCCTCGACGGCGGTCATCTCCTCTTCTACGGCGTGGAGGCCGCGCGCGGGCGGCCCTTGAGCGACCGGGCGCAGGAGATCGGCTTCCGCATCGGCCTCGCGGTCGTCGTAATGTTAATGCTTTTTTCAACATGGAATGACATTTTTCAGCTTATTGGGCCTTTCCTGACCCCCGGGACGTGACACGGACGCCACGCCCCACGAAAATGCCACGCGGGTGGACGAACCGCCGTTTGCAACGGCGAGGAAACTTTGTACAAGGCACGCGAACCGATAAGGTTGGGGACGAAATGCCCCATCCTCGTGGTTCGACCTGCTGGAACAAAGACAAGAGACGGGCCAGTTGATGACATCGACGATCACGAAGCGCCGGCGTAATTCGGCCACGACCGCGGCTGTCGCGATGACCGCTCTCATGGCGGGCCTCACTGTCGCCGAAACCGCCTTCCCGCAGCAGGTCGTGGCTCAACGGGCGCGCCGCGCCGTCGCGGCGCCGGTGATCAACCGGGTCGCGTTCGAAGGGAACCGCAGCGTCGAGCGGGCGGCCCTCGAGAGCGTGATCCAGACCCGGGCCCGGAGCGTCTACGATCCCGCCTCGGTCGAGGCGGACGTGCAGCGCATCAGGGAGGTCTACAGCCGCAGCGGCCGCGGGCTCGCGCAGGTGACGCCGCGCCTCGTCACGCTGCCGAACGGCGACGTCGACGTCGTGTACACGATCGACGAGGGCACCAAGACCGGCGTGCGGGAGATCCGCTTCGTCGGCAACAGCGCCATCTCGGCGAGCCGCCTTCGCGGCGTCATGGCGACGACCGAGATGAACTTCCTGAGCTTCATGAAGACCTCGGACGTGTACGATCCCGATCGTCTCGCCGCGGACCAGGAGCTGATCCGTCGCTACTACCTGAAGAACGGCTTCGCGGACTTCCAGCTTCTGTCGACCGACGCCGTATTCGATCCGGCGGCCGGCGGCTACATCATCACGTTCACCCTCTCGGAAGGCGCGCAGTATCGGATCGGCAGCGTGAATGTCGACTCCCGCATCCCGGAGGTCGACACAGGCACCCTGCAAGCCCGCGTGGCCACCTCGCCGGGCGCCGTCTACAATGCCGAGGCCGTCGAGCGTTCGCTGCAGAACGTCACCACCGAGGTGGCCCGCCGGGGTCACGCCTTCGCGCAGGTCCGCCCGGTCGGGACGCGCGACCCCGCGACCCGCACCATCCATCTCGGCTACGTGGTCGAGGAAGGACCGCGCGTCTATGTCGAGCGCATCAACGTGCGCGGCAACACCCGCACGCGGGATTACGTGATCCGCCGCGAGTTCGATCTCGGCGAAGGCGATCCCTACAACAAGGTTCTCGTCGACCGGGCCGAGCGTCGCCTGAACAACCTCGGTTACTTCAAGCGCGTCCGCATCACCAACGAGCCGGGATCCGCTCCCGACCGCGTGGTGGTGAACGTCGACGTCGAGGATCAGAGCACCGGCGCCTTCTCGGTCTCGGGCGGGTACTCGACGTCCGACGGGTTCATCGGCGAGGTTTCCGTCACGGAATCCAACTTCCTCGGCCGCGGCCAGTTCGTGCGCGTCGCGGGCTCCTACGGCCAGCGCTCGCAGGGCATCGACTTCTCGTTCACGGAACCGTACTTCCTCGGTTACCGCCTCGCGGCCGGCTTCGACCTGTTCTCGAAATTCAGCGATCAGACCAAGTATGCGCGCTATGAGAACCAGGTGGTCGGCGGGCAGCTTCGACTCGGTTTGCCCGTCACCGAAGAGTTCGGCGTGACCTTGCGCTACTCGTTGTACCAGAACGACCTGACCATCCCGAACGATTTCAAGCAGCCCTACAATGACTGTACGGTGCCGATCCCGGGCTTCACCGGGCTCAATCCGGACGGGACGCCGAACAAGTTCTCGTGCGAGGGCAACGGCGAGGCCTCGTTGGCGATCAAGGAATCGGCCGGCAAGAGCTTGACCTCGCTTGCGGGCCTCACGTTCAACTACAACACCCTCGACAGCACCAAGGACCCGCGGAACGGCTTTTACGGGGAGGTGAAGACCGATTTCGCCGGACTCGGCGGCGACACGCGCTACTTCCGCGCCACCGGCGACGCCCGCTACTACTACGAGCTGTTCGAGGACGTCGTCGGAATCGCCCGCGTTCAGGGCGGCCACATCGTGGGTCTCGGCGGCGACGACCTTCGCATCGTCGACCACTTCTTCATGGGCCCGTCGCTCGTCCGCGGCTTCGCGTCGTCGGGAATCGGTCCGCGCGACATCTCGAGCCTGGACAGCCGCTCCAACGCGATCGGCGGCACGACCTACTTCGGCGGCACCCTGGAGGTGCAGTTCCCGATCTTCGGCCTGCCGCGCGACCTCGGCCTGAGAGGCGCCGTGTTCGCCGATGCGGGAACGCTGTTCGGCTACAAGGGCGCGACGGTCTTCGACGTGAACCGGCAACGGCATCATCGAAGGGTTCTCGGACCAGAGGGGCTGCACGCTCAGCACCACGGTCCAGCAGGAGTGCATCCTGGTCCGCGACAGCAAGGACATCCGCTCGTCCGTCGGCGCGAGCCTTCTCTGGACGTCGCCGCTCGGGCCGATCCGCTTCGATTACGCATGGGCACTCACGAAGGATGAAGGAACCATCATCAACGGCGTGAAGGTCGGAGCCGACCGCACCCAGGCGTTCCGCTTCTCGGGCGGCACGCGCTTCTGATGCCTCGGGCGCCGCTCGGATGCGGCGCCCGCAATCGCTCCTTCGATGTCAGAACCGTCCTTCTTCACGCAGATCCAGACGCTGACGTTGCGTCACGTCGCGGAGATCGCGCGGGCAGGCCTGCCGGAGGGCATTGACGGGACTCGCGAACTCACCGGCGTCGCGCCGCTCGAGACCGCCGGCCCGTCCGATCTCGCCTATATGGACAACCCGGCCTATGCGGCCGCCCTCGCGACCACCCGCGCCGGTGCCTGCCTGGTTTCGCGCCGCTTCGCCGCCAAGGTTCCGAAGACGACCGTGGCGATCGTCGCCTCTGAGCCTTACCGGGCCTTCGCCCAGGTCTTGGCTGTTCTCTTCCCAAGCGCCATGCGGCCGGGGTCGGCGTTCGACGCCAGAGGCATCTCCCCGGGCACTTTCGTCCACCCGACGGCACGGCTCGAACACGGCGTCACGGTGGATCCGGGCGCGGTGATCGGACCTGGGGCGGAAATCGGAACGGGCACGCTCGTCGGCGCCCAATCCGTCATCGGTCCCCAGGTGCGGATCGGTCGGGACTGCTCCATCGGGCCGAACGTGACGGTCTCTCACGCCTTCGTGGGCAATCGCGTGATCCTTCACCCCGGGGTGCGCATCGGCCAGGACGGATTCGGATTCGCCATGGGCCCCCAAGGCCACCTCAAGGTCCCTCAAGTCGGGCGTGTGATCATCCAGGACGACGTCGAGATCGGCGCCAACTCGACGGTCGACCGGGGTGCGAGCCGCGACACCGTGATCGGGGAGGGGACGAAGATCGACAATCTTGTCCAGATTGCCCACAACGTGGTGATCGGCCGCCATTGCGTGATCGTCGCCCAGGTGGGCATCGCGGGGTCCTCCACCGTGGAGGATTTCGCCGCCATCGGCGGACAGGTCGCGGTCAGGGGCCATGTCCGCATCGGTGCCGGCGCCCAGATTGCGGCGACCAGCGGCGTCAACGGCGACGTGCCGGCAGGGGCCCGCTGGGGCGGCATACCGGCCCGTCCGATGCGCGAGTGGTTCCGCGAGATCTATGCCCTGAAGAAGCTTGCGGCGGGAAGCGACAGCGCCAAGGGCGGGCCCGAACCGGGTGAGGAGTAGGGTTCACCTTCGAAGCCGTTGCCGGCTCGCCGGTCCAAACCCGCCCGGGTTCCCGCACCGAGGATGCTTTGAAAAAGCTTGCATCACCGGGCGATCTCGCCAAAGAGGTGCGATGGCTTTGCAGCAAGGGCGCTCCGGTCCGCCGCGAGCGCACTCGCCTTGGCGGGCCGCCTTGTGAGCAACCGGTTTCCACTTCGCCTGCCCTAGCGCGAAGCCGGCCTCTCCTGGAGTCACGTCATGACCGAAGCGCCCACCACGCTTCAATCGGCAGACATCGTCAAGATTCTCGATCTCCTGCCGCACCGCTATCCGTTCCTGCTCGTCGACCGAATCGTCGAGATCGACGGCGACCGCTCCGGCGTCGGGATCAAGAACGTCACCTTCAACGAGCCGCAATTTACGGGTCACTTTCCGAGCCGGCCCATATTCCCGGGCATCTATCTCATCGAAGGCATGGCACAGACCGCGGGCGCCATCTGCGTCGCCTCCCAAACCGGCGAGCGCGCCAAGCCGAAGCAGGTGTTCTTCATGACCGTCGACAAGTGCAAGTTCCGCAAGCCCGTGGAGCCCGGCGATACCGTGAAATACCATATGACGAAGCTCAACAACCGCCGGAACATGTGGTGGTACAAGGGCGAGGCGCGGGTCGGCGGGATGCTCGTCTGCGAAGCGCAAGTCTCCGCCATGCTGGTCAGCGAATGACGGCACGCCCTGCCACCCGTTCGCGGGCCCTTGCGACGAATGAAGCGCCGGCTGCGCTCGGGACGATGATCGGCGGCCTCGCGAGCCCTTGGAACCTCATCCAATGACGATCTCCGCAATCCACCCCAGCGCCGTCGTCGAGCCTGGCGCCGTGATCCGCGAAGGCTGCCGCATCGGCCCGTTCTGCCATGTCGGCCCCGATGTGGTCTTGGAAGAAGGCTGCGAGCTGAAGAGCCACGTGGTGGTCTCCGGTCGGACCACGATCGGACCGCGCGCCCGGATTTACCCCTTCGCGTCCATTGGCCACGCGCCCCAGGACCTCAAGTACGCGGGCGAGCCCTCGACGCTGACGATCGGCGCGGATTGCACGATTCGCGAGGGCGTCACGATGAATCCCGGGACCACCGGGGGTGCCATGAGGACGGTGGTCGGGGATCGCTGCGTGTTCCTGGCCAACGCGCACGTGGCGCACGACTGCACGGTCGGCGACAGCGTCGTCTTCTCGAACAACGTGATGCTTGCCGGGCACTGCGTCATCCAGGATTTCGTGATCCTCGGCGGCGGCGCGGGCGTGCACCAGTTCGTCCGGATCGGCCAGCATGCGTTCATCGGCGGCATGTCGGCGATCGAGAACGACGTGATCCCCTACGGCATGGCGATCGGCAATCGCGCCCACCTCGCGGGCCTCAACATCATTGGGCTGCGCCGCCGTGGCTTCACGCGCGACCAGATCCATGACATCCGGCGCGCCTACCGTCTCCTGTTTGCCGACGAGGGCACGCTGTCCGAGCGCGTGGACGATGTCGCCGTCGAGTTCGCGACGCACCCGTTCGTGCACGAGATTCTCGACTTCATCCGCGAAGGCAAGGACCGTGCGCTCTGCACCCCCCGGGATCCCGTCGGCGCGGGCTGATGGCAGGTCCGGTCGCGATCCTCGCGGGCTCTGGCAAGCTCCCGCTCCAGCTCGTCGAGCGCTTGGAGCGGCAGGGGCGGGATCACCGCATCCTGGCGTTCCGCGGCTTCGTCGAGCCGCAGGTCCGCCGGCGCGCCCACGCGACCCTCGACCTCCTCGACCTCAAGGCCATTCTCGCCACTCTCGAGTCCTGGCAGCCGTCCGCGGTGACGCTGGTCGGTGCGGTCAGCCGGCCGGGCCCTTCGGCTTTGCTCGGCGCCTATTCTCTCCTGCGCAACCAGGGCGAGGTGAGGGACCTCATCGCGCGGGGGGACGATCAGGTGCTGAGAGGCGCGATAGGGCTCCTCGAGGATCATGGGCACCGGGTCGTCGGCGCCCACGAGCTCGCGCCTGATCTCCTCGTCGCGCGTGACCTGCGCAGCGATCGCGCGCCGAGCGAGGACGATCGGCTCGCGATCGCCGTCGGGCTCGATCTGCTTGCCGGTCTTTCGACCTTCGATATCGGCCAGGCGGCGATCGTCGCCCGTCGGCGCGTGCTCGCGATCGAGGGACCCGAAGGAACGGACCGGATGCTCAACCGCGTGCGACGCCTGCGCGGCTCGTGGTTCGGGACACGGGCCAGCCGCGAGGGCGGGGTGCTCGTCAAGGCCGCAAAGCTCGGTCAGGACCTGCGCGTCGACATGCCCGCGGTCGGTCCCAGAACCGTCGTCGAGGTCGCTCGAGCCGGCCTTGCGGGGATCGCCATGGGGGCCGGATCGACGCTCCTGCTCGACCAGGACGAGAGCCTGCGAGCGGCCGATCGCCTGAGGGTCTTCCTCGTCGTCGTCGACCTGCCCTGGATGGAGAGGGGCGATGCCTGAGCCCCTTACGATCTGGGTCGTATGCGGTGAAGAATCCGGCGATCAGCTCGGCGCAAAGCTCATGCGGGCCCTCAAGGCGCGGCTCGGCGCAGACCGGCTGCGGTTCGGCGGGGTCGGTGGGCAAGCGATGGCCGGAGAGGGTCTGAACAGCCTCTTCCCGCTGCATGACATCGTGGTCATGGGCTTCACGGCGGTGATCGCGCAGCTGCCGACGATCCTCGAGCGCATCGCGCGCACCGCCAAGGCCGTCGTGGAGGCGAACCCGGCGCTCCTGATCATCATCGACGCGCCCGATTTCACCCACCGCGTCGCCAAGACCGTGCGCAAGCGCGCGCCGCATATTCCGATCGTCGATTACGTCAGCCCCTCCGTTTGGGCCTGGCGCCCCGGACGCGCCAAGGCGATGCGCGCCTATGTGGATCACATTCTCGCGCTCCTGCCCTTCGAGCCGGATGTGCATCGTCGCCTTGGCGGCCCGCCGACCACGTACGTGGGCCACCCGCTCATCGAGCGCCTGGCCGAGTTGCGCCCGGGCGCGGGCGAGCGCCGTTCCCTGGGCGACGGGCCGATCGAGCTCCTCGTTCTGCCCGGCAGCCGTCGCTCCGAAGTCGCCCGCCTCATGGAACCTTTCGGCGCGGCGCTCGGCGTCTTGCGGGAGCGGTTCAGGCGTCCCCTCACGGTCACGATCCCGGCCGTATCGCACCTCGCAGGCGAGATCGCGGAGCGGTCCAGCGCGTGGCCGACGACCCCCAAGCTGGTCGAGGGCGAGGCCGCGAAGTGGGCGTCCTTCCGTCGAGCCCACGCGGCGCTGGCGGCCTCCGGCACCGTGACCGTCGAGCTCGGCCTCGCTCAAGTCCCGATGGTGGTCGCCTACCGGGTCTCGAAGCCCGAGGAGGTCCTGAAGTACCTCATCAAGGCGCCTTCGATCGTCCTCACCAACCTGGTTCTGGGCGAGAACGTTATTCCCGAACGCGTCCAGTGGGATTGCACGCCGGAGAGCCTCGCCTCGACGCTGCTCCCGCTCCTCCGCGACACCCCCGAGCGCCGACGCCAGCTCGATGCGTTCGGCCGGCTCGACGCCTTGATGCGCATCGGCGACGAAACCCCGAGCGAGCGGGCGGCGCGGGTCGTCGCGGAGGTGCTCCAGAGGCGATCGGGGAGCCCGTCAAGCTGAGCGGCAGGTCCGAGAGGTTCTCCGGGAAACCCGCGCAGGTGAAAAGGGGAACTGTCGGTCCCGTCTGGTCCATCCGGCGCCGTCGATCAGCCCCGCTGTGCGATGGTGAGGTAATCCCGCTTCGGCTCGCCGATATAGAGCTGGCGCGGCCGGCCGATGCGCTGGGATGGGTCCTCGATCATTTCCTTCCATTGGGCGATCCAGCCCACCGTGCGGGCGAGCGCGAAGAGCACGGTGAACATCGAGGTCGGGAAGCCCATCGCCTTGAGGGTGATGCCCGAATAGAAGTCGATGTTCGGATAGAGCTTCTTCTCGACGAAATACTCGTCCTTGAGGGCAATTTGTTCGAGCTCGATCGCGACGTCGAGGAGCGGGTCGTCCTTGATGCCGAGTTCGTTGAGGACCTCGTGCGTGGTCTTCTGCATGATCCGGGCGCGCGGGTCGTAGTTCTTGTAGACCCGGTGACCGAAGCCCATCAGGCGGAACGGATCGTTCTTGTCCTTCGCCTTCGCGATGTACTCCGGGATGCGGTCCGGGGTGCCGATCTCCTCCAGCATCTTGAGGGCCGCCTCGTTGGCGCCGCCGTGCGCAGGACCCCACAGGCAGGCGATCCCGGCCGCGATGCACGCGAACGGGTTCGCGCCCGAGGATCCCGCGAGACGGACCGTGGACGTCGACGCATTCTGCTCGTGATCGGCGTGCAGGATGAAGATGCGGTCGAGCGCGCGGGACAGCACCGGGTTCACCCGGTATTCCTCGGCCGGCACCGCGAAGCACATGCGCAGGAAGTTCGACGTGTAATCGAGGTCGTTCTTCGGGTAGATGAAGGGCTGGCCGACGTGGTATTTGTACGCCATGGCGGCAAGCGTCGGCATCTTGGCGATCATGCGCATGGAGGCGACCATGCGCTGGTACGGATCGGAGATGTCCGTGGAGTCGTGATAGAAGGCCGACAGCGCCCCGACGCAGCCCACCATGATGGCCATCGGGTGCGCGTCGCGCCGGAAGCCCTGGAAAAACCGCATCATCTGCTCGTGCACCATCGTGTGGCGGGTGACGCGGTAGTCGAAATCGGCCTTCTGAGCCGCCGTCGGCAGCTCGCCCTCGAGGAGCAGATAGCAGGTCTCGAGAAAATCGCCGTGCTCGGCGAGCTGCTCGATCGGGTAGCCGCGATAGAGCAGCACGCCCTCGTCGCCATCGATATAGGTGATGGCCGACTCGCAAGCGGCCGTCGAGGTGAAGCCCGGATCGTAGGTGAACATTCCCGTCTGGGCGTAGAGTTTGGAGATGTCGATCACGCTGGGGCCGATGGCACCCGGCCTGACCGCCATTTCGACCTGCGTGTTGTCGACGATCAGCGTTCCCGAGTTGGCGCTCATGACGGGTGGCCCTTTCTGGTGATTGCGCTTGACTTGGCGCGCCTGCGAGACCGGAGGAGACGATCTGCGCCGAGCTGCACCCGGTCGGACTTTCCGGTTGGGTAACTTATCCATCCGGTGCCTTCAAGCGCGCCCAAAGATTATGCGGGAAGCTGGTCCTTGAGGCGCGCCAAGGACTCGTCCTTGCCGAGCACCGCCATCACGTCGAAGAGACTGGGCGAGGTCGCGCGCCCGGTCAGCGCCGCGCGCAGGGGCTGCGCGACCTGGCCGAGCTTCGCGCCGACCGCCTCGGCGTGTGCGCGCACCACGCCCTCGATCGAAGGAACCTCCCAGGAGGCCACCGCCTCGAGCTTCGGCTCGATCCCGGCCAGTCGCTGCCGCCCGTCCGCCAGCAAGGTGGCGGCCTTCTCGTCGAGGAGGATCGGACGCCGGGCATACAGATAGTAGGCGCTGTCGAGGAGCTCGACGAGGGTCTTGGCGCGCTCCTTCAGGCCCGGCATGGCGGCCAGGAGCCTGGCGCGCAGCTCCGGATCGAATCGGCTGCCGAGTCCGCGCGGCGGCCCGAGCTCGGGCAGGATCGCCTCCAGGTCCCGCACGAGATCCTCGTCCGGGGATTCGCGCATGTAATGGCCGTTCAGGTTTTCGAGCTTGGCGAAATCGAAGCGGGCGGGGGAGCGGCCGATCGAGCTGAGATCGAAGGCCGCGATCATTTCATCGAGCGAGAAGATCTCCTGATCGCCATGGCTCCAGCCGAGCCGCACGAGGTAATTGCGCAGCGCTGCCGGGAGATAGCCCATCGAGCGGTACGCCTCGACGCCCAAGGCTCCGTGGCGCTTCGACAGTTTCGCCCCGTCCGGTCCGTGGATCAGCGGCACGTGCGCCATGCTCGGTACGTTCCAGTCGAGCGCCTGATAGATCTGCGACTGCCGCGCGGCGTTCGTGAGGTGGTCGTCGCCCCGGATCACGTGCGTCACCCCCATGTCGTGGTCGTCGACCACGACCGCGAGCATGTAGGTCGGGGTTCCGTCGGAGCGCAGCAGGACGAGGTCGTCGAGATCCTTGTTCTGCCACACGACGCGGCCCTGGACGGCATCCTCGACGACCGTTTCGCCCTCGGCCGGAGCCTTGAGCCGGATCACGGGCTTTGCGCCGGCGGGGGCCTCCGAGGGATCGCGGTCGCGCCAGCGGCCATCGTAGCGCAGCGGCTTGCCCTCGCGCCGCGCCGCCTCGCGCATCTCCTCGAGCTCCTGCTGGCTCGCGAAGCAGTGATAGGCACGGCCCTGCGCGAGCAGGCTTTCGGCGACCTCGCGGTGCCGCGCCGCGCGCGAGAACTGGTACACGACCTCGCCGTCCCAATCGAGGCCGAGCCAGGCGAGGCCGTCCAGGATCGCTCGGATCGCCGTTTCGGTCGAGCGCTCGCGGTCGGTATCCTCGATGCGAAGGAGCATCCGGCCGCCGTGCCGCCGGGCATAGAGCCAGTTGAACAGAGCCGTTCGCGCGCCGCCGATATGGAGGAAGCCTGTGGGCGAGGGAGCAAACCGTGTGACGACACTCATCGCGGGCGGGGGACCTTCGAGGCGAGGGGGCGAGCCGGGCTTGGCCGCAGCGTAGGGTCGTCTACCATGGCGGGACGCCCCCCGTTAAGCCGAAGCGATGGCTCAAGACAACCCGCACGATCGCCTCCGGATCCCCCGCGTTGCCGCGGGAAGCATGGTCCTGCCGGGGCGCGGGCCGGCAGCCTCGGCAGGGTTCTCGCTCGATCTTCGGGCCTGGCTCGTTCACGGCCTCGTGTCGGAGGTCGAGCAACGGCGGCTCTTCCCCTGGATCGCGGTGAGCTTCGGCCTCGGAATCCTGTTGGCGTTTCAGGCCGATGGCCGGCCGGCGCTGTGGGCGCCGCTGGCCGCCTGCGCCCTGTTCACCGGGGCGGCCGTGGTCTCGCGCCGTCGTCTCGCGCCGATGGCCGTCATGATCGCCCTGGCGGCACTGTTCGCCGGCTTCACGGCCGCCGTGATCCGCGAGCGTAGCGTCGCCTCGCCGTCGCTCGCGCGGGTCGTGATCACGCCCATGACGGGCTTCATCGAGGCCGTGGAGGAACGCGGGCAGGGGGCTCGGCTCACGCTGCGCGTGACCGGTATGGAGCGGGTCGCGAAGGCCGAGCGGCCGCACCGGGTCAGGGTCGCGGTCCGGAGCGCGCGCGGGCTCGCCGCCGGTCGGCACATCGCCGCAACGGCCCGACTGCTCCCGCCGCCGCAGCCGGCTTGGCCGGGCGGGTACGACTTCGCGCGAGACGCGTATTTTCGGGGGATCGGGGCCGTGGGATCGCTCGTGGGCGCGATCGCCCAACCGCCGCCGCCGATCGCACCCGACTGGCGGCTGCGAGTTGCGGCGCAGGTCGACGAGGCCAGGAACGCGCTGACCCAACGGATCGCCCAGGCGATCGGGGGACCGGCGGGCGCCGTCGCGGCGGCGCTCGTGACCGGCAAACGCGGGCTCATCGACGAACCCACCAACGACGTGCTGCGCGCGGCCGGGATCTACCACATCGTCTCGATCTCGGGGCTCCATATGGTTCTCGCCGCCGGGACCTTCTTCTGGCTCGCCCGCGCGCTTCTCGCCCTCTCGCCGGCGGTGGCCCTGCTCTGGCCCGTGAAGCGGATCGCCGCCGGCGCCGCGATGGCGGGCGCGTGCGCCTACTGCCTCTTTTCGGGCTCGGAGGTCGCGACCGAGCGGTCGCTCGTCATGACCCTCGTGATGTTCGGCGCCGTGCTCTTCGACCGGCCGGCGCTCTCGATGCGCAATCTCGCGATTGCAGCGCTGATCGTGCTCGCGCGGGAACCCGAGACGCTGATCGGGCCGAGTTTTCAAATGTCCTTCGCCGCGGTCGCGGCCCTCATCGCCGTCGCGCCATGGCTCCACCCGCGGGTCGGCGAGGCGGCGCCGACGCTCGTCTCGCGGGCGGTCGGCTGGGCCACGCGCAGCGTCGTGGGCCTTCTCGCCATGACCGTCGTCGCGAGCCTCGCGACGGCGCCGTTCGCGGCCTACCATTTCCAGACGCTGAATCCGTTCGGGCTCGTCGGGAACGCGCTCGCGCTGCCGCTCGTATCGCTCGCGGTCATGCCGGCGGCGCTCCTCGGGGTCGTCGCCTATCCGTTCGGGCTCGACCGCCCGATCTGGCAGCTCATGGGCTTTGCCGTCGCGCAGGTGCTCGACGTCTCGGCCTGGGTGAGCGGTTTCGAAGGCTCGACGCTCGTCGTGCCGGCGCTCGGCGCCGGAGCGCTTTCGGCCTTCTGCCTGACGCTTCTGCTCGTCAGTCTTCCGGCATCCTCGCTGCGCTGGCTCGCCGCGATCCCGGCCGGGGCCGGCTTCGCTCTCGCCGCGGCCCCGGAGCGATACGACGCCTTTGTCGATCGCGAGGGCGCGGGCGCGGCGGTGCGCGGCCCGGCGGGCCGGCTCGTCCTCGTCGGCCGACCCTCGGGCTTCGTCGTGGAGCAATGGCTGCGCGCCGACGGCGACTCGCGCTCGTCCGACGACGCGACCCTGCGCGACGGCGCCCGGTGCGATCCCCTCGGCTGCGTCGTGTCGCGGTCCGACGGACGCAGCATCGCCTATGTTCAGGATCCGAGCGCCTTCGAGGAGGATTGCCGCCGCGCCGCGGTCGTCGTCACGCGCCTGGCGGCGCCGCCGACCTGCAAGGCGAGCCTGGTTCTCGACCGAACGTTCCTTCAAGCCCATGGCGCCACGGCGGTGCGCCTGCGCGACGGCGGCGCC
The DNA here is from genome assembly GCA_963800985.1 of uncultured Alphaproteobacteria bacterium. Lineage (GTDB taxonomy): Bacteria > Pseudomonadota > Alphaproteobacteria > Rhizobiales > Beijerinckiaceae > Microvirga. The sequence goes on from CAWDDI010000038.1 coordinate 46,742, forward strand.
GCGGTGCGATCGGCCCGGCGTGACGGCGCACCACCGCCCTGGGCGCGACCGCCTGATCAGCCGGACCCGCGGCAGCCGGCGCGCGGCCAACCGCCGCCGCAGGCTACGATGCGCCCGCCGCAACCCGGCATCGACCTGCCGGACGCCTTCGACGAGGCCGACGCAGCGGGTGGCCGATAGATCCGTGGCGACCGCCGGGGCTGTCACGGCGGACGCCGACGATCCGCCTTCCCCACGATCGAAGCGGGCCGTTCGCAAACCTCGCGCGAATCCGGTCATCGCGGGCGGCCGAGAAGCCTCGCCGTCGATGGCCGGCGCCGGAGACCGCTCGCGTCTTGCCGGACCGCGGGCTCCTGCGCGCTGTTCGCCCTTTCGTCGGATCGGCTCTCGTTTGCCTCAGCCGCGTTTCCAACGGCGAACCGGATCCGTTTCGCGCGGGGTGCTCTAGTAACGGCGCACCAGGCTGACCAGCTTGCCCTGAATCTTGACCCGGTCGGGCCCGAGCACGCGGGTCTCGTAGGACGGGTTTGCGGCCTCGAGCGCGATCGACGAGCCGCGGCGGCGAAAGCGCTTCAGGGTCGCCTCCTCGTCATCGATCAGCGCCACGATGATGTCGCCGGTATTGGCGTTGTCCTGTTTGCGGATCACCACGAGGTCGCCGTCAAGGATGCCGGCCTCCACCATCGAGTCGCCGCGCACCTCCAGAGCGTAGTGTTCGCCCTGCGTCAGGAAGTCCGGCGAAAGGGTGATGGAATGGCTCTTGTTCTGGATCGCGGAGATCGGCGTGCCGGCCGCGATGCGTCCCATCACCGGGATCGAAAGGTCGCGGCCCCGCTCCTCTGGCGGTGGAGCGGCCGGCGCCTTGGCGGTCCGTCCGAGCCCGCCTTCGACCACGCTCGGGGTGAAGCGGCGGCTGCCCCCGGCTGCGCTCTCGGGAAGCCGCAGGACCTCGAGCGCGCGCGCCCGGTTGGGCAGGCGGCGGATGAACCCGCGCTCCTCGAGCGCCGTGATGAGGCGATGGATCCCGGATTTCGACTTGAGGTCGAGCGCATCCTTCATCTCGTCGAAGGACGGCGGCACGCCGGTTTCCCGCACCCGCTCGTGGATGAAGCGGAGCAGTTCGTGCTGTTTGCGCGTCAGCATGGGCAGGCCTTTCGGCTCCGCTTGGGAGCGATTCTGAAAACAAACCACGAACAGGATAGCTGTTCCCGCTGTGTTCTGCAAGTGTACCGTCAAGCTGCAGCCGGGAACGTCAGCAGAACCGTTCCAGTCGGATGATCCGGCACGCTTCTCCCGCCTTCGCGGGCGGGGCTCGCGGGGGGCGCACGATGAGCGCTTCCGAGCGCTCGAGCACGCCGAGCATCGAGGAATCCTGCCGCGCGTGCGCGCTCGCGGCGGGAACGATCAACCGCTGCCGGCCCGCCGAGGTTTCGGCGACGACCTCGAGCGGGGCAAGGGTCGCACGAAGATAATCCTGCCGCTCGTCGTTCGCGGGCAGATCGGTCCCGAGCACCCCGGTCTCCGTCGGGTCGGCGCCGGCCGTCGGATCGTGGACCAGCGCACGGATCGCGGGAACAAGGAAGAGAATGCCGCAGACCACGGAGGCCACCGGGTTTCCGGGAAGGCCGAGGAGCAGCATGCTGCCGAGGCGTCCGTGCATCAGCGGTTTGCCGGGTCGCAGGGCGACGCGCCAGAAGCCGAGTTCCATTCCGCGCCGGGCGAGGGTCGAGCGCACGAGGTCGTACGCGCCGACCGACGCGCCGCCGAGCGTCACGAGGACGTCCGCGCGAGCCCTCTCGGCCGCGAGGATGCGATCCTCGAGGGCCTCGACGGTGTCGAGCGCGATTCCAAGGTCGAGCGCTTCCCCTCCGGCTTTCTCCACCATCGCGCCGATGGCGTAGGAGTTCGACGCCACGATCTGGTCGGGTCCCGGCTCCTCTCCGGGCCGCACCAGCTCGTCGCCGGTCGCGAGGATCGCGACGCGGGGCCGGCGGCGCACGGGCAGGATGGCGTGCCCCATCGCGGCGGCGAGCGCGAGGCGTTTCGCGTCGAGCCGCTGGCCGGCCGTGAGGAGAGGATCGCCAGCGCCGAAATCGAACCTCGCGGGGCGGATGTACCCGTGCGGGCGGGGAGCGGCCCTGACGACCACGGTGCCGTCCTCGGTCTCGGTGTCCTCCTGGATCGCGACGGCGTCCGCGCCCGCCGGCATTGGCGCCCCGGTAAAGATCCGCACCGCCTCGCCGGGCGCCAAGGTGCCGGAAAAGCGTCGCCCGGCCACGCTCGCTCCCACGACCCGCAGCCTCGAAGGCACCGTCGCGGCGTCTTCGCTTCGCACCGCGTAGCCGTCCATGGCGGAAGCCGCGAACGGCGGCTGGTCGCGCGTGGCGCTCAAGTCCTCGGCGAGGGTACGCCCGGCGGCCGCGGCGATCGGCACCCTTTCCGACTCGACCGGCCGCTCGATGCTCGCGAGCACCCGCGCCAGGGCCTCGTCGACCGGCAGGAGGCTCATGGCGCCTCGTAGTGTCCCGACCGGCCGCCGCTTTTCAGGCGCAGGCGGATCCCCTCGATCCGCATGGCGCGATCGACGGCCTTCACCATGTCGTAGACCGTCAGGCACGCCACCGACACCGCGGTGAGCGCCTCCATCTCGACGCCGGTCTGGCCCGACACCTTCACTTCCGCCGTGACTCGAATTCCGGGAAGTCCCTCGTCGGGCGCGCACTCCACCTTGACCTGCGAGAGCAGGAGAGGGTGGCACAGGGGGATGAGCTCGTGGGTTCGCTTCGCGGCCATGATCCCGGCAAGTCGCGCGGTGCCGAGCACGTCGCCCTTCTTGGCGTCGCCCTGGCGGATCAGGTCGAGGGTCCGAGGCAGCATGACGACGGCGCCCTCGGCGATCGCGGTGCGGGAGGTCACGTCCTTGTCGGACACGTCGACCATGGCGGCGGCGCCGGTGGCGTCGATATGGGTCAGCGGCGTCATCGCGCATCCTCGCAGAGCAGGCGCCGTGCGGCCGTCGCAACGTCCGCCTGACGCATGAGGCTTTCGCCGACGAGAAACGTGCGGATGCCGATGCGCGAGAGGCGCACGACGTCCGCCGGAGTCGAGATGCCGCTCTCGGCAACGACGATCCGGTCGCCCGGGACGAGCGGCGCGAGTTCCTCGCTGACCGTCAGGGAAACCTTAAACGTGCGAAGATCGCGGTTGTTGATGCCGATGAGCTTCGTCCCGAGCGGGACCGCGCGTTCGAGCTCCGCGCGATCGTGCACCTCGACGAGCACGTCCATGCCGAGCCCATGGGCGGTCTCGATGAGAGCCGCCGCTTCCCGATCCGTGACGCTCGCCATGATGACGAGAACGCAATCCGCACCCCAGGCCCGCGCCTCGAGCACCTGGTAGGGATCGAAGAGGAAGTCCTTGCGCAAGGTCGGCAGGCCGGAGGCCTCCCGCGCCTCGCCGAGATGGTCCGGCCGGCCCTGGAACGACGGCTCGTCCGTGAGCACCGAGAGGCAGGTGGCGCCGCCCCGAGCGTAGGCCCTGGCCAGGCTCGGCACGTCGAACTCGGCCCGGATGAGGCCCTTGGACGGGCTCGCCTTCTTGATCTCGGCGATGAGCGCCGGACGGGAGGCGCCGAGCCGGTCCCCGATCGCCTGCGCGAAGCCCCGCGGCGCCGGCGCCGCAAGGGCCCGACGCTCGATCTGCGCGGGCGGCACGGCCTCCTTGGCGGCGGCGATTTCCGCGCGCTTGTAGGTTTCGATGCGGGTCAGAACGTCGCTCATGTCCTCACGCATTCGAGACCGCGATGAGGCGGTCCAACGTCGCTCATGTCCTCACGCATTCGAGACCGCTAGAGGCGGTCCAACGTCGCTCTCGCCGCGCCGCTGTCGACCGCCTGCGCGGCGCGGGCCATCCCTTCGCCAAGCGTCGCCGCGGCTTCGGCGACCACGAGGGAGGCTGCCGCATTGAGCACCGCGACGTCACGATAGGGCGTGCGCTCGCCGTCGAGGACGGCGCGGAGCTGCGCCGCGTTGTGCGCCGGGTCGCCGCCCTTCAGGTCGTCCGGCCGCGCGACCGGCAAGCCGACCTCCTCGGGCGTGATGGTGAACCGTCGCAGCGACCCGTTCTCCAGCGCCGCGACATGGGTCGGGCCCGTCGTGGTGATCTCATCCAGGCCGTCGGAGCCGTGAACCGTCCATACGCGCTTCGTGCCGAGTTCCCTGAGGACCTGCGTGAGCGGCTCGAGCCACACCTCGGAGAAGACGCCGAGGAGCTGGCGGGAAACCCCCGCCGGATTCGACAGCGGCCCGAGCAGGTTGAAAAGCGTGCGCGTCCCGAGCTCGACCCGTACCGGCGCCACGTTCCGCATCGATGCGTGGTGCGTCTGAGCGAACATGAAGCACAGGCCCGCTTCCTTGAGGCACCGCTCGAGCGCCGCCGGGTCGAGGCCGATCTTCACGCCGAGAGCGGTGAGCACGTCCGCGGCTCCCGAGCGCGAGGATGCCGCCCGATTGCCGTGCTTGGCGACAGGCACGCCGCAGGCCGCGACGATGATCGATGCGAGCGTCGAGATGTTGTAGGAGCCCGAATGGTCGCCGCCGGTCCCGACGATATCGATGGCGTCCGCGGGCGCGCTCACCCGGGTCATCCGGCCCCGCATGGCCGAGGTCGCGCCGATGATTTCCTCGAGGGCCTCTCCGCGCACCCGCAGAGCCATGAGGAAGGCGCCGCCCTGAGCCGGAGTCACCTCGCCCGAGAGCAGGTCATCGAATGCCGCGCGGGCCTCCTCGCGCGTCAGCGACGCGCCGGTGGCGACCTTGGCGAGATACGGCTTGAAGCTGTCCATGGCGGCTCAATGCACGGCGGCGGCGGTCTTGTCACGCTCGTTCCAGGCGGACGCAAGGTCGAAGACATAGGGCTCGAAGCTGTCCATGGCGGCTCAATGCACGGCGGCGGCGGTCTTGTCACGCTCGTTCCAGGCGGACGCAAGGTCGAAGAAGTTCTTCACGATCGTGGAGCCGTGCTCGGAGAGAATGCTCTCCGGGTGGAATTGCACGCCGTGGATCGGCAAGACGCGATGCGACAGGCCCATGATCTGCCCGTCGCGGGTCTCGGCCGTGATCGCGAGGCCCGCCGGGCAGGTTCTTCGATCGACCACCAGCGAGTGATAGCGCGTCGCGCGAAACGGCCCGTTGATGCCGCGGAACACCGCCTCTCCCCGGTGCTCTACCTCCGATACCTTGCCGTGCATCGGCAGAGGCCCCCGGACGACGTCGCCGCCGAAGGCCTGTCCGATCGCCTGGAGCCCGAGGCAGACCCCGAAGGTCGGGACGCTCGGGCTCACCCGCCGCACGATCTCGAGGCAGATCCCGGCGTCGTCGGGGGTGCAGGGTCCCGGCGAAAGCACCACGGCATCCGGCGCTTCGGCGAGAATGGCGTCGACCGTGGTGGCGTCGTTGCGGACGACATCGACGCTGCCGGCGAGCGGCGCGACGAGATGCACCAGGTTCCAGGTGAAGCTGTCGTAATTGTCGATGACGAGGACGCGGGTCATGGCGGCGGGAGGTTTGCCGAACCGGGAGGCCCGGTCAAGGGCAGGTCGCTGAGGCGGATGAGAAGTGGGATTGGGGATTGGGGATTAGGAATTAGGAATTAGGAATTAGGGAGTGACGGGTGCCCAATCCCCAATCCCCAATCCCCACTCCCCTCACTGCCCGAACCGCGCCCGGCTCGCGAAGCGCACCGCGTCCTCCGCGGCGCGGAACAGCGCCTTCGCCTTGTTGACGCATTCCTGGTGCTCGGAGGCGGGATCGGAATCGTAGACGATGCCGGCACCGGCTTGGACCGTCATCCGGCCGTTCTTCACCACGGCGGTGCGCAGCACGATGCAGGTGTCCATCTCGCCGTCGGCGCCGAAATAGCCGATGCAGCCCGCGTAGGGCCCGCGCTTTTCGCGCTCGAGCTCGTCGATGATCTCCATCGCCCGCACCTTCGGGGCGCCCGAGACGGTGCCGGCCGGGAAGCCCGCGATCAGAGCGTCGAGGGCGTCGTGCTTCGGGTCGAGCCGGCCCTCGACGTTCGACACGATGTGCATGACCTGGCTGTAGCGTTCGATGAAGAACGATTCCGTGACCTCGACCGAACCCATGCGCGACACCCGTCCGACGTCGTTGCGGCCGAGATCGAGCAGCATGAGGTGCTCCGCCCGTTCCTTGGGATCCTCGAGCAGGCTCTGGGCCATGGCGCGATCCTCGGCGGGCGTCGCGCCGCGCGGCCTCGTTCCGGCGATCGGCCGGATCGTCACCTTGCCGTCCCGGACCCGCACGAGGATCTCCGGGGAGGAGCAGACGATCTGGAAGCCCTCGAAGTCGAGGTAGCAGAGGAACGGCGCCGGATTGATGCGCCGGAGCGAGCGGTAGAGCGCGAAGGCCGGAAGCGTGAACGCGGTCTCGAACCGCTGGGAGAGCACCACCTGGAAGATGTCGCCGGCGCGGATGTAGTCCTTCGCACGGCCGACCATGGCCTGGTATTCCTCCGGCGTCGTGTTCGAGACCGGCGGCTCGAACCGCACCCTCGTCGGATCGGTGCGGTCCTCGAGCGGCAGCGGGCGCTCGAGCGCGAAGGCGACGTTCTCGATGCGCGCGAGTGCGCTCTCGTAGGCGGCCCTCGCCGACGTTCCGGGCCGCGGCCGATACGGCGCCACGAGGGAAATCTCGTCCCTCACGGCGTCGAACACCACCATCACGGTCGGCCGGATGAGAACGGCGTCGGGCACGTCGAGCGCGTCCGGGTTCGGTGCCGGCAGGCGCTCCATCTCGCGCACCATGTCGTAGCCGAGGTAGCCGAACAGGCCCGCCGCCATCGGGGGCAGGTCGTCCGCGAGCGGCAGGGCGCTCTCGCGGATGAGCGCACGCAGGCTCTCGAGCGGCGGACGACCGTCGGCGGCGAACCCCCCCGGCGCGGTGAGGGCGTTGCGGTCGAGCGCCGCGACGCCGTCCCGGCAGCGCCAGACGAGATCGGGATCGAGACCGATCATCGAGAATCGCCCGCGGACGGCGCCGCCCTCGACCGATTCCAGCAGGAAGGCCGGGCCCTTGCGTCCGTTCCGAAGCTTCAGGAAGGCCGCGACGGGGGTCAGGAGATCCCCGACGAGCGTCGTCCGCAGGACGCCCGCGCCGCCTGCCGCGTAGGTATCCGCGAAACCCTCGTAATCCGGCGAAATGATCATGCAGTCTAGCCGCCTGCGCCGAGCGCGCTCTGCAGCGCCTGCTGGTTGACCGTCACGGGGACCTGGCTCTGCGCCTGCGCGATGTATTCGGCGATCAGCGTGTCGCTGAGGCCGTCGCGGAACTGGTCCTCCGCTCGCTGCGCCTGCTGGGTCGTGGTCAGCAGCGGCGGCACGGTGGCGGAAGTCACCTTGAACACCGCCCGGCTGTCGGTTCCGTTCGTTGCGCTGCCGGCCTTCCCGACCGGCGTCGTGAAGATGCGGGTGACGGCCTCGGCGGTGAGATCGTCCTTGGCGGTGCGGCGCGCGAGGTCGGTCGCGGTCTTCGCCTGCGCACCGACTTCGGCCGCCAGACCCTCGGGGGTCTCGCCTTTGTCGAGGCGCTCCACCAAGGCGCGTGCCTTGTCGGCAAGCCGCTGGGCGACCTCGTTCTCGCGCCATTGCCGCTCGACCTCCGGGCGCACTTCCTCGAGGGTCTTGTCGCGGGCGGGCTCGATCCCGGTCACGTCGAACCAGACATAGCCGCCGTCCGCGGTGCGCAGCGACTCGTTGTCGACGCCGATGTCGGACGCGAACGCGGCCTGCAGCAGGGTTTGCGCCTCGGGGAGATTCTGGACCGGTTTGCCCTCCTTGTCGCGGCCGGCCTGGTCGACGGCGGGGATCTGCACCAGCGCGAGGTTCTTCTCCCGGGCGATCTCGGCGAGCGGCCGCGCGCCGGCGCGCATGTCCTCGATCTCGTCGTGCAGCTGCTCCAGCGCGGCGGCGGCGCGCTCCTGTGCGATCTGCCGCTTGATCTCGCCCGCCACCTCCTCGAAGGGGCGCACGGATTCCGGCCGCACGTCGGTGACGCGCACGAGCACGGTGCCGAACCGACCCTGCACCGGCGCGCTCACCTCGCCGGACTGCAGCGCGAAGGCCGCATCGGCGATCGCGGGGTCGATCATCTCGGCCTTCGCGAAGGTTCCAAGCTCGAGATCCTGCGGCGACACGCCCCGCTCGCTCGCGATCGCCTCGAAGGCGGCGCCCTCCCGGATGCGGGCAACGGCCGCTTCGGCCTCGTCGCGCGACGGGAAGACGATCTGCTGCACGGTCCGGCGCTCCGGGGTGCCGTAGCTCGCTTTCTGCCGCTCGTAATGCTGCCGCGCGTCCGAATCGGACACCGCGTCGGGCTTGGCGACGGCGGCGGCGTTGAGCCCGACCACGTTGAGCGCCCGGTATTCCGGTGCCCGGAACGAGCTCTTGCGCTCCTCGTAGAACGCCTGGAGCTGCTCGGGGCTCGGCGCCGGGATCTCGCCGGCAGCGGCGGGACCGAGGATCATGTAGGAGGCCGCGCGGCGCTCGTTCGCGAACCGGTGGGCGGCTTCGCGCGCCGCCGCCGGAACCGGCAGCGCGCCTGCGACCGCCTCGGCGAGATGGGTCCGCGCGATGCTGCCGCGCTGCTCGCGCACGAACCCGGCCTCGGAGAGGCCGCTCTCGCGCAGCGCGTTCTCGAACAGGGCGCGGTTGAACTGGCCGTTCTGATCGCGAAACAGTGGCTGCTCGACGATGGAGCGCGCGACGAGCTCATCCGAAACGCTGAGGCCGAGTTGGCGCGCCCGCTCGCTCAGGACCGCTTCGCTGACGAGTTGGTTCAGAACCTGCCGGTCGATCCCGAAGGCGCGCGCCTGTTCGGTGGTCAGGCGACCGCGGAACTGCTGATTGAGCCGCTGGAGCTGATTGTTGAAGGCCGTGCGGAACTGATCGGCCGAGATCTCCGTGTTCCCGACGCGCGCCACCCAGGTCTGGGTGCCGCCCCGGAAGATGTCGCCGATGCCCCAGATCGCGAAGCTCACGATCAGGATGCCGAACAGAATGGTGGCGACGATCTTGCCGACGAGGCTCTGCCCGGCGTTTCGCAATCCTTGCAGCATCATGAAACCGTTGGATGTCAGGAACTGAAACTGTGCCGATAGCCCATCCGGGCACGGGGGGAAAGGGCGCGTCCCCATTGAAAGACGCTGCGGCCCTCTGCTACGCCCGCCGCAAAGCGTGACGGGAGACGTGACATGACCCTCGATGGGCCGCGACCGCTGGTGGCGGGGAACTGGAAGATGAACGGGCTGCGGGGCGAACGGGAGGTCCTGCGGCAAATCCAGGCGGGCTACACGCCGGGGCTCAAGGCCAAGGTGGATCTCCTCGTGTGCCCGCCGGCGACCCTGATCCACCTCTTTGCCCGTGAGGCCGTTGGATCGCGGGTGGCGATCGGAGGGCAGGACTGCCACGCCAAGGAATCCGGCGCCTTCACGGGAGACCTCTCGCCCGAGATGCTCGCGGATGCCGGTGCGGACTACGTGATCGTCGGCCATTCCGAGCGCCGGCAGTATCACGCGGAAAAGGATGCGGATGTCTGCGCGAAAGCGGCCGCGGCTCACCGGGCCGGCCTCACGGCGATCGTGTGCGTGGGCGAAACCCGGCCCGAGCGGGAGGCGGGAAAGACCCTGGCGGTGGTGCGCAGGCAGCTCCGCGGCTCCGTTCCAGCCCAGTCCCGCAGCCAGAATCTCGTGGTGGCCTACGAGCCCGTCTGGGCGATCGGCACGGGACTGACCCCTACGGTCGCGGACGTGGCGGAGGTCCACGCGCTCGTCCGCGACGAATTGCGCCGCCTCGTCGGCAAGGCCGAGCACGGCCAGGTCCGGATCCTTTACGGCGGCTCGGTGAAGCCCGCGAATGCGGCGGAACTCCTGTCGGTCGAGAACGTGAACGGTGCGCTGGTCGGCGGCGCGAGCCTCGTTGCTGCCGATTTCCTCGCCATCGCGGGCGCCTATCTCGGGTGACCTCGCGGCATGGAGAGGTGCTTGCGGGCCTTTGATCCCAAGCGCACCTATGATACAGGCCGCGCCTGAACGTCCGATACGAGCGGCCGGCCTCCGGGCGCGGCCGCTTAAGGTTTTTGGTATGCAGACAGTCCTCATCATCGTCCACCTGATCATCGTGCTCGCGCTCATCGGCGTCGTGCTTCTGCAGCGCTCGGAGGGCGGTCTCGGCCTCGGGGGCGGCGGCGGGGGCGTGTCAGGGTTCATGACCGGCCGCGGCCAGGCGAACGCGCTCACGCGCGCGACGGCGGTGCTGGCCGGCCTGTTTTTTCTCACGAGCCTCGTCCTGACGGTGTTCGCGAGCTACGGGCGTGCGCCGCGGTCGATTCTGGACACCGCGAACCCGGCCGCTCCGGCGGGTCAGCAGGCGCCGGCCGCGCAGGGGCCCGGCGTCCTCGAGCAGCTGCAGCGCCAGCAGGGCGAGCGGCCGGGCGCTCCGGCCGGGGCTGCGCCGCCGGCGCCGGCCGCTCCGGCCATTCCCTTCCAGGCTCCCGGGGGCGGCGCCCCGCAGGTACCGCAATCGCAGTAGGGCGGCTGGGACATCGATCGCGAGAGAGGGCCGGTCTCCGGCCCTCTCTCGTTTGTGTGAAGGAAAGAGAGCCGAAAAGAGCTCGACCGCTCCCGTCGGCACTCTCCTGTGTGGATGGTATGGGTGCCCGCCGATCGCAGTTGCGAATCGGCAGGCCTCGTTTATGGATCGAGGCCCATGACGCGGTACGTATTCATCACCGGCGGCGTGGTGTCTTCGCTGGGAAAGGGCTTGGCTTCCGCTGCCCTCGGCGCGCTCCTCCAGGCGCGCGGCTACAAGGTCCGGCTCCGCAAGCTCGACCCCTATCTGAACGTCGATCCCGGGACCATGAGCCCGTACCAGCACGGCGAGGTCTTCGTCACCGACGACGGCGCGGAGACGGACCTCGATCTCGGCCACTACGAGCGCTTCACGGGCGTGCCGGCCACCAAGGCCGACAACATCACCACGGGGCGGATCTACCTCGACATCATCACGAAGGAGCGGCGCGGCGATTATCTCGGCGCAACCATCCAGGTGATCCCGCACGTCACGAACGCCATCAAGGAGTTCGTCCTCGCCGGGAACGAGGGAATGGACTTCGTGCTGGTCGAGATCGGCGGCACGGTCGGCGACATCGAGGGCCTGCCGTTCTTCGAGGCGATCCGACAGCTCGGCAACGATCTGCCGCGGGCGACCGCCGTCTACGTCCACCTGACGCTTCTCCCGTTTATTCCCTCGGCGGGTGAGTTGAAGACCAAGCCGACCCAGCACTCGGTCGCGGAGCTGCGATCGATCGGCATCCAGCCCGACGTCCTCCTGTGCCGGACGGACCGCGAGATCCCGCGCGAGGAGCGGCGCAAGCTGGCGCTGTTCTGCAACGTGCGGGAGACCGCGGTGATCGAGGCCCGGGATGCACCCTCGATCTACGACGTGCCGCTCGCCTACCACGCGCAGGGGCTCGACGGCGAGGTGCTGGCAGCGTTCGGGATCGAGAACGCGCCGGCGCCGAAGCTCGACCGCTGGAGGACCATTTCGAGCCGCATCGCCAACCCTGAAGGCGAGGTCACGATCGCGGTCGTGGGCAAGTACACGGGGCTGAAGGACGCCTACAAATCGCTCATCGAAGCGCTCCATCACGGCGGGATCGCCAACCAGGTGAAGGTCAATCTCGACTGGATCGAGAGCGAGACCTTCGAGCGCGAGGACCCGGCCCCGTATCTGGAGGGCATCCACGGAATCCTGGTGCCGGGCGGCTTCGGCCAGCGCGGCGCCGAGGGCAAGATCCAGGCCGCACGCTACGCCCGCGAGCGGAGGATCCCCTATCTCGGCATCTGCTTCGGCATGCAGATGGCCGTCATCGAGGCGACCCGGAGCCTCGCCGGGGTCGCGCAAGCGAACTCCTCCGAATTCGGCCCGACCCCCGAGCCCGTGGTCGGCCTCCTGACCGAGTGGCTTCGCGGCAACGAGCTCGAGCGGCGAGTGGCGGGCGGGGATCTCGGCGGCACCATGAGGCTGGGCGCCTACCACGCCCGGCTCGCGCCGGGATCGAAGGTCGCCGAGGTCTACGGCGGCACGGAGATCACGGAGCGCCACCGGCACCGCTATGAGGTCAACATGGCCTATCGCGATCGCCTCGAGGACAAGGGCGTGCGTTTCTCCGGCGTCTCGCCGGACGGCGTGCTGCCGGAGATCATCGAGCTCGAGGACCACCCCTGGTTCATCGGCGTCCAGTACCACCCGGAGCTCAAGTCGCGGCCGTTCGAGCCCCACCCGCTGTTCCGGAGCTTCATCGGCGCGGCGGTGGACCAGAGCCGGCTCGTGTAGCTCGCGTCGCGCTTTCGAGAGGCCGCGAGCCCGGAGGCAAAGGAGGAGCGCCCCATGCCCCGCGGCCTCGACCACCTCGTTCTCGCCGTTCACGACCTCGAGCGCGGCGGGCCGCCTCTACGAGCGGCTCGGCTTCCAGGTCGGCGGCCGCAACCGTCACCCCTGGGGCACCGAGAACCGGTTGATCCAGTTCCCCGGCTCCTTTCTCGAACTCATCGCGATCGGCGACGGGGCGCAGATCGAGCCGCACCGCGAAGGCCGGTTCGGTTTCGGCGCGTTCGTGCGCGACTACCTCGCCCGGCGCGAAGGTCTCGCGATGCTGGTCCTCGACAGCGCGGATGCGAGGGCCGACGCGGCGCTCTTCGCGCGATCCGGTCTCGGGGCCTTCGAGCCCTTCTTCTTCGAACGCTCCGGCCGGCGGCCCGACGGCCTCGCGGTGCGCGTGGCCTTTACCCTCGCCTTCGCGCACGATGCGCGCGCGCCGCTCGCGGGCTTCTTCACCTGCCAGCACCACCATCCGGCGAACTTCTGGAACCCCGGCTTCCAGAAGCATCCCAACGGGGCCAAGGCCCTCTCGGCCGCGGTCTATGCCGCGCCCGATCCGGAAGCGCACCGGGATTTCCTCGTCGGCTTCACGGGCGCGACGCCGTCCCAGCCGGCAGGACACGACCTGTCCTTTGCCCTTGCGCGCGGGCGTCTCGACGTCATGACCGCGGACGATGCCGCCGACATCTACGGTTCCGTCGAGGTGGAGCCGGACTCGCCCGGCTTCGTGGCCTTCGCGGTCCGCGTGGCGGACGTCGCACGGCAGGCTCACGGGCTCGATGCCGCGGCCATTCCCTATCAGCGGATCGGCAGCCGCCTCGTGATCCCGGCGAGCGCCGCCTTTGGCGTCGCGATGGCGTTCGAGCCGACGTAAGATCCTGCCCGAATCACCGATCGTTGGGGACGATCAGCGGGGGGCAGAACGTGACCGCATCTCTGTCGGGGCTGGCCGACTTCCTGATGTTTTTCGTCATCGCCGTCGCGCTGGTCGCCCTCTACCTCGCGACCTACACGCTCGCGACCGCGCACAACGAGTTCGCGCTCATTCGTCGGAACGTGATCTCGGCGGCCGTGGCCCTGGGGTTCAGCCTCATCGGCTTCGCGCTGCCGCTCGCCAGCGCCATCGTCCACGCCCAGAACGTCCTCGACTGCATCGTGTGGGGGCTCGTGGCCCTCGTGGTCCAGATCGTCGCCTATTGGATGGTGCGGCTCCTGCTGCCGGACCTCTCGCAGCGCATCGCGGCGGGCGAGATGGCGGCGGCCCTGCTCCTCGGCGCCGCCTCGCTCGCCGCCGGCATCATCAATGCGGCGGCGATGACATACTAGGTTCCCGGCGACCCGCCGGGCTTCGAGGAAGCGCTTCACGCCTGCCCCCATTCAGGCTAGGTCACGGCCATGACCGAACCTCTTCCAAGCCAGGCCGCCGTCGGGATCGGCTCCGTCCGTTTCGGCAACCGCCTTCCGCTCGCCCTGATCGCCGGCCCCTGCGCGATGGAGAGCCGCGAGCACGCGCTCGAGATGGCCTCGGCGCTGAAGGAGATCGCCGACCCGCTCGGGATCGGCCTCGTCTACAAGTCGTCCTTCGACAAGGCGAACCGCACATCGGCCGAGAGCGCGCGCGGCATCGGGCTCGACAAGGCGCTGTCCGTTTTCGCGGAGGTCAAGGAACGGTTCGGGCTCCCGGTCCTCACCGACGTCCACGAGGCGGAGCAATGCGCACCCGTGGCGGCGGTCGTGGACGTTCTCCAGATTCCCGCCTTCCTGTGCCGTCAGACCGATCTGCTCGTCGCGGCCGCCAGGACGGGCCGGGCCGTCAACGTGAAGAAGGGCCAGTTCCTGGCTCCGTGGGACATGGCGAACGTGGTCCGGAAGGTCACGGGGGCCGGCAACCCGAACGTCATGGTGACCGAGCGGGGTGCGAGCTTCGGCTACAACACCCTGGTGTCCGACATGCGCGCCCTGCCCATTCTGGCGGAGACGACCGGCGCGCCGGTGATCTTCGACGCCACGCACTCCGTCCAGCAGCCGGGCGGTCAGGGGACTTCGACGGGCGGACAGCGCCAGTTCGTCCCGGTTCTCGCCCGGGCCGCGGTCGCGGTCGGGGTGGCGGGCGTCTTCATCGAGACACACGAGGACCCCGACCGGGCGCCCTCCGACGGCCCCAATATGGTGCCCTTGCGCGACATGGAGGGACTGCTCCGGCAGCTGATCGCCTTCGACCGGCTCGCGAAGGCCTGACGCCGAACCGGCGGAGTCGAGCCGGGGCCGCACCCGACGGGAGCTCGCGATGGCGGCGTCACGTGCGTTCATCTGGATCCTCGCGGTCAGCGGCTTCGCCTCCACGTTCTCGGGGCGAGCGGTGGAGCCGATGGTCGGCGTGATCGCCCGCGACCTGTCGACGCCGGTCGAAACGATCGCGCTCCTCGCCGCCGCCTTTACCCTTCCCTATGCCTTCATCCAGCCGATCCTCGGCCCGATCGGCGATGCGGTCGGCAAGGAGCGGGTGATGAAGATGTGCCTGCTCGTCCTGCTTCTCGCGCTCCTCGGCTCCGTCGTCGCCCCCGATGCCGCCACCCTGTTCGGGCTGCGCATGGTCGCGGGAGTCGCCGCCGGAGGGATCATCCCTCTTGCGCTCGCGATGGTCGGCGACCGGATCGAAATGGCGGGGCGCCAGGTGGCGATCAGCCGGTTCCTGATCGCCATCATCACCGGGCAACTCGCCGGATCCTCGCTCGCCGGCGTTCTTGCGGCGTACATCGGTTGGCGCGGCGTCTTCGTGGTCTCGACCGCCATGCTGGCGGTCGCGCTCGCGCTCACCGTGGCGGGGTTCCGGCAGGCGCCGAGCGGCCGAGGCTTCCGCCCGCGCGAAGCCCTGGCGCGCTACGGCCAGATCATCGCAAACCCGCGGGCCCGAACGCTCTTCTTCCTCGTGTTCGTGGAAGCCATCGCGGTGTTTGGGCTGTTCCCTTACGTGGCGCCGATCCTCGAAGCGCGCGGGGAGGGCGGTCCCGCGGAGGCAGGCGTCGTCCTCGCGGGATTCGCGATCGGCGGCCTCGTGTACTCCGCCCTCGTGAAGGTGCTGCTCAGGCGTCTCGGCGTGCGGCGGATGCTCCTCGCTGGGGGCATGGTCGCGGCCGCCGCATTGCTGATCGTCGGGGTCGCGGGCGATTGGAGGTTCGACGTTCCGGCCATGCTCGGGCTGGGGCTGGGCTTTTATGCCCTGCACAACTTCATCCAGACGCAGGTCACCGAGCTCGCGCCCGATGCGCGCGCCTCGGCGGTCGCGCTTCACGCCTTCTCGTTCTTCGTTGGACAGTCCCTCGGCGTGGTGATCGTCGGCCTCGGGCTGCGAGGGGTCGGCCTCCTCACCACGATGGCTCTGTGCGGGCTCGCGATCCTCGCCGTCGGCGTCGGGGCTGCGCTTTCCCTGACGCGACCGGCTCAGCGGGCGCGATAAGGCGCGACGCCTTGGTCCGGTAGCCAAAGGTTCTTCGGCAAGGCGCCGGTCTGCCAGAACACGTCGATCGGGATTCCGCCGCGCGGGTACCAATAGCCGCCGATCCGGAGAAATCGCGGCTCGAGCCGTTCGGCGAGGCGCTTGCCGATCGCGATGGTGCAATCTTCATGAAATGCGCCATGATCGCGGAAGCTGTGAAGGTAAAGCTTTAGGCTCTTCGATTCCACGAGCCAGGCGTCCGGGACGTAATCGATGACCAGGATCGCGAAGTCCGGCTGGCCCGTCACGGGACAGAGCGACGTGAACTCGGGCGCGGTGAAACGGGCGAGGTAATCGGTGTCCTGATGGGGGTTCGGCACCCGGTCGAGCCGGGCTTCCTCGGGTGAGCGCGGGACGGCTCCGGGCTGGCCGAGCTGAAGGGGGATGTCCATGGCTGCAAGAGACCTCCGGAACGCTGGGGGCGATGGGCGCTGTCCTTGCCCGATGTGGCATTTCGGTCAATAAGCCGCCAGTCCGCTTCGCCATATCGGATGTTTCCAGGAGCCTCGCATGACCGCGATCGTCGATATTGTCGCCCGCCAGATCCTCGACAGCCGGGGCAATCCCACCGTCGAGGTCGAGGTGATGCTGGAGGACGGGTCCATTGGCCGGGCGGCGGTGCCGTCCGGCGCCTCGACGGGCGCGCACGAGGCGGTGGAACTGCGCGACGGCGACAAGGCGAAATACCTCGGCAAGGGCGTGACGAAGGCCGTCGCCGCGGTCAACGGCGAAATCCTCGAACTGATCGGCGGCATGGACGCCGAGGATCAGGTCGCGATCGACGAGGCCATGATCGAGCTCGACGGGACCCCCAACAAGGCGCGCCTCGGCGCCAACGCGATCCTCGGCGTCTCCCTCGCGGTCGCGAAGGCGGCGGCCGAGGCATGCGGTCTGCCGCTCTACCGTTACGTCGGCGGCACGCCGGCGCGGGTCCTCCCCGTGCCGATGATGAACATCATCAACGGCGGAGCCCATGCCGACAATCCGATCGATTTCCAGGAGTTCATGGTCCTGCCGGTCGGAGCCCCGACGCTCGCCGAGGCGGTGCGCATGGGGGCGGAGGTGTTCCACACCCTCAAAAAGGCCCTCAAGGACGCCGGCCACAACACCAACGTGGGGGACGAGGGCGGCTTCGCGCCGAACCTGCCTTCGGCCGAGGCGGCGCTCGATTTCGTCGTGAAATCGATCGAGAGCGCGGGCTTCAGGCCCGGCGGCGACATGATGATCGGCCTCGACTGCGCCTCGACGGAGTTCTTCAAGAACGGCACGTACGACTATGAAGGAGAAGGACAAAAGCGATCGCCGACGCAACAGGCCGAATACCTCGCGGGCCTCGTCTCGGCCTACCCGATCGTCTCGATCGAGGACGGCATGGCGGAGGACGACTGGGAGGGCTGGACCGCGCTGACCGAGCTCCTCGGCGGCAGGTGCCAGCTCGTCGGAGACGACCTCTTCGTCACCAACGTGACCCGCCTCGCCGACGGCATCCGGCGCGGCGTCGCCAACTCGATCCTCGTGAAGGTGAACCAGATCGGCTCCCTCACCGAGACCCTGGCGGCGGTTGAAATGGCCCACCGCGCCGCCTACACGGCCGTCATGTCGCACCGGTCCGGCGAGACCGAGGATGCGACGATCGCCGACCTCGCGGTCGCGACCAATTGCGGGCAGATCAAGACCGGCTCGCTCGCGCGCTCGGACCGCCTGGCAAAATACAACCAGCTCATCCGCATCGAGCAGGAACTCGGGTCGCAGGCCCGCTACGCCGGCCGGGCGGCACTGAAGGCCTTGGTTTGACGGCGGCTGTAAGGCCCGGGCGCGGGCGTTCAACGGCTCCTTAACCACGCGGGCCTACGATCCCCGCCATGGTGGTCCGCAAACGCGCTCGCACGATTCTGATCCCGCTCGTGCTCTACAGCATTTCAGCGGCTCTCGTCGGATATTTCGTGCATCATGCCCACACGGGAGCGCGTGGAATAGAGGCCAAGCGACGCTACAAGATCCAGGCGTACGAGCTCACGCGGGAACTCGAGGCGGTGAAAACCGAGCGCGGCGAATGGGAACGCCGGATCGCTCTCCTGCGTTCGGATCAGATCGATCGCGACCTCCTCGAAGAGCGCGCACGCGTGATGCTCGGGCGCGTGCACCGCCACGACATCGTCATCATGACGACGCCTTAGCGAGTGCTGCGATGCAGCATCGCGGGAATCCGATCAACACGAATCGAGTTGATTGGCAATTCGGCTGACAACTCAACCTGTTAATCAAACCAGGATCTTTCGACAGTCCAAGTTCAACCTCTCGATTTCCGGGTACTCCTGCGTTACATCTGACGGCAAGGAAACGCTCCGGAGGATCCGATGGCTGTGGCTGCCCGAAAGGTGGGTCGTGCATCAACCAGCGCGGCGAACAAGAACCAAGCGATCAAGAATTCCACTAAGAAAGCGCCATCGGAGACCCCGCAATTCGACAAGGACCAGGACCTCGCGGGCTACCGCGAGATGCTGCTGATCCGCCGCTTCGAGGAGAAGGCGGGCCAGATGTACGGCATGGGGCTCATCGGCGGCTTCTGTCATCTCTACATCGGACAGGAAGCCGTCGTCGTCGGCATGCAGATGGCGACGCGCGACGGCGATCAGGTGATCACAGGATACCGTGATCACGGTCACATGCTCGCCTGCGGCATGGATCCGAAGGGCGTGATGGCCGAGCTCACCGGACGCCGCGGCGGCCTGTCGAAGGGCAAGGGCGGGTCCATGCACATGTTCTCGAAGGAGAAGCACTTCTACGGCGGTCACGGCATCGTCGGCGCGCAGGTCTCGCTCGGCACCGGGATCGCGTTTGCGGACCGATACCGGGACAACGGCAGCGTGTGCCTGACCTATTTCGGCGACGGCGCCGCCAACCAGGGCCAGGTTTACGAAAGCTTCAACATGGCCGCGCTGTGGAGCCTCCCGGTCGTCTACGTGATCGAGAACAACCGCTACGCCATGGGAACCGCCGTGCACCGCTCGTCGGCGCAGACGGACTTCTCGAAGCGCGGCGTGTCCTTCGCGATCCCCGGCGAGCAGGTCGACGGCATGGACATCCGGGCGGTCTACAGCGCCGGTCAGCGCGCGATCGAGCATGCCCGCACCGGCAAGGGTCCCTACATCCTCGAGATGCAGACCTACCGCTACCGCGGCCACTCCATGTCGGATCCCGCGAAGTACCGCACCAAGGACGAGGTCGCCCGCATGCGCGAGGAGCACGACCCGATCGAGCAGGTGCGCCGACGGCTGCTCGAGACGTGGAAGCTCTCGGAGGACGAGCTGAAGGTGATCGACGGCCGCGTGCGTGAGGTCGTCAACGAGGCTGCGGAGTTCGCCACCCACGACCCCGAGCCCGACCCGAGCGAGCTTTACACGGACATCCTGCTCGAGGCGCGGCCCTGAAATGAACTTTCTGGGTCGATCGTTTCCCTGGACAACACGGCCGACGGTCGAAGAGATGCTAGCCGTCCTGGACGGCATCGGAATTCGACTTCGTCCCACCATCCCGGTGGCGGCCCTTTTCGCCGAGGCGTCCCGAGGCGACATCGAACGAGGAGGGTACGAGCCACTGCTCGCGGCGCTCGGTCGGACCCGCTTTCTCGAGGAATGGAACGAGGGGTTGGGCGAGACTTGGCACGAGAAATGGAACGAGACGAGATTGTCTGACGACGTCTGGACCTTTCTCTACGAGGCGATCGAGGGTCCGGGGTCCTATGCCTGGATCGTCCACCATCTCGGCGCCCTCACGGGTGGAGAAATCACCTTCGACGCTGTTCGCGATCACATCGACCCCGACGCCGGGGTCGCCTGGGCAGAGGTCGAGCGCGGTGGAGCGACGGAGCGCCTCGACTTCAAACTCCACGGCGACTGGGCGGATCCCGCGATCCTGGACTGGTTCCAACGTCGTTCTGGCCGCCGTCGGATCCAGTCGTCAGTTCGCTCGATACAACCTTGGTCAGGATGATTTGATCATCTGCAGGACGCCTGAGGAGATCGCGACGATCAGCAAAGTGACTCGACTCCGCTTCCGCGCCGTTTGACCCCGAAATCGCAGAGATTCCCCATGGCGATCGACATCCTCATGCCCGCCCTCTCGCCCACGATGGAGCAGGGCAAGCTCGCGAAATGGCTGAAGAAGGAAGGCGACAAGGTGAAGCCGGGCGACGTGCTCGCCGAAATCGAGACCGACAAGGCCACGATGGAAGTGGAGGCCATCGACGAAGGGGTGCTCGCCAAGATTCTCGTCCCGGAGGACACCGACAACGTTGCGGTGAACACGCCGATCGCCGTCCTCGCCGGCGACGGCGAGGACGTCACCGCTGCGGCCTCGCGCGCTCCCGCGCAGGGTGGCGGCGAGCCGCCTCCGGCGCCAGGTCCCAGCGCGCCGCAGGCGGCTCCGGTCCCGGACATGCAGGCGGAAGCCATGACGGATCGGCCGGCTCCCGATGCCCGTCAGGGCGGCGATCAAGGCCCGGTCGCGACGCCGGCCGCGCCGTCGGTGATCACGAGCCGCACGGCGCACGACGCCATGGCCGAGATCCCGGAAGGCACCGAGCTCGTCAACATGACGGTCCGCGAGGCCCTGCGCGATGCCATGGCGGAAGAAATGCGCCGGGACGAGAACGTCTTCGTCATGGGCGAGGAGGTCGCCGAGTATCAGGGCGCGTACAAGGTCACCCAAGGGCTCCTGCAGGAGTTCGGGCCCCGCCGCGTCGTCGATACGCCGATCACCGAGCACGGTTTCGCCGGCGTCGGCGTCGGTGCGGCCTTCGTGGGTCTCAGGCCCGTCGTGGAGTTCATGACGTTCAACTTCGCCATGCAGGCGATCGACCAGATCATCAACTCCGCGGCCAAGACGCTCTACATGTCGGGCGGACAGCTCGGTGCGCCGGTCGTGTTCCGCGGGCCGAACGGCGCGGCCTCGCGAGTCGGCGCGCAGCACAGCCACGATTACGCGGCATGGTACTCCAACGTGCCGGGTTTGAAGGTCGTGATGCCCTACACCGCCGCCGATGCCAAAGGCCTCCTGAAGAGCGCCATCCGCGATCCGAACCCGGTGGTTTTCCTGGAAAACGAGATCCTGTACGGCCAGACCTTCCCGGTCCCGAAGCTCGAGGATTTCACGATCCCGATCGGCAAGGCGCGGATCCACCGCCAGGGCAAGGACGTCACCATCGTGTCGTTCGGGATCGGCATGACCTACGCGCTGAAGGCCGCACACGAGCTCGCCAAGGAGGGCATCGAAGCGGACGTGGTCGACCTGAGGACCATCCGGCCCATGGACGTCGATACGATCATCGCCTCGGTGATGAAGACGGGTCGCTGCGTCGCCGTCGAGGAAGGCTTCCCCCAATCGGGCGTCACGGCCGAAATCGCGACCCGGATCATGGAGCTCGCCTTCGACTACCTCGATGCCCCGGTGGCGCGCGTCACCGGAAAGGACGTCCCGATGCCCTATGCCGCGAGCCTCGAAAAGCTCGCGCTCCCGAATGTCGGCGAGGTCGTGCAGGCCGCGAAAGCGGTCTGCTACCGGTAACACCCGGCGCCGGGACCGGTGACGCCGGGATCAGATCAGGAAAAGGCCGAGCCATGAGCGACCCGAAATTCGAAGCCCTCGGCCTGCCGCCCGACGTTCTCGAGAAGGGCGGCGTCGAAATCCTGCGGGCGTCGGTCGTGGACGGCGCGGTGAGCGTCGCGCTGCGGCGGGCTTTCGACGATCCGTTCACCTGGGGCGTTCTCTTCGTCGATCTCGCTCGCCACGCCGCCCGGGTCTACGCGATGGAAACCGACCTGTCGGAAGAGGACGCCATGGCGGCGATCGCCGCAGGCATGCGGGCCGAAATCGAAGATCCGACCGACCCCGGCTCTACCCAAGCGATCAACTGACGATCGGGATCACGCCATGCCCATCAACATCCTGATGCCCGCCCTGTCGCCCACGATGGAAAAGGGCAACCTGGCCAAGTGGCTGAAAAAAGAGGGCGACACCGTCAAGTCCGGCGACGTGATCGCCGAGATCGAAACCGACAAGGCCACCATGGAAGTGGAAGCGGTGGACGAGGGGATTCTCGCGAAGATCGTGGTCCCGGAGGGCACGGCCGACGTCCCCGTCAACCAGCTCATCGCGCTGATCGCCGGCGAGGGCGAGGACCCGGGCAGCGTCACCGCGGGCGCCGCCGCTCCGGCGCCCGCCGCTCCTCCGCCCGCCGCACCGACGCCCGCTCCGGCACCGAGCCCCTCCGCGGCCGCCATGCCGCAGGCCAACACCACTGCGGCGGGCGGCTCACCAGGTCACCTGTCCTATGCGCGGGTCGATACTGCCCCGGACGGACCGGCCAGGATGGCCCACGCGGGTGGCGGGGCGAAGCCCGACGGCGCAGGGCAGCCCGCCCCGGCCGGCGGGCAGGGCGCCCGTCTCTTCGCGTCCCCGCTCGCCCGACGCATCGCGAAGGAGGCCGGCGTCGATCTCGGGTCGATCGAGGGCTCGGGCCCGCATGGCCGAATCGTCGAGAAGGACGTGCGCGCCGCCATGGCGGGCGGCCCCGCCAGGGCCGCCGCACCTCCGGTGCAGCCGGCCCCCGCGGCCGCTCCGAAGCCCGCCGCGGCGCCGGCGGCGCTCGCGGCCCCGATGGCGGACGAGCAGGTCAAGAAGTTCTTCGAGCCGGGCTCCTACGACGAGATCCCACACGACTCCATGCGCAAGGTAATCGCGCGACGGCTCCTCGAATCGAAACAGACGATCCCGCATTTCTATCTCACGCTCGACTGCGAGCTCGACGCCCTGCTGAGCCTGCGCGAACAGATCAATGCCGCGGCCCCGCAGCAGGACGGCAAGCCCACCTACAAGGTCTCCGTCAACGACTTCGTCATCAAGGCGCTGGCCCTCGCCTTGGTGAAGGTGCCCGACGCCAACGTGTCCTGGACCGAAGGCGCGATGTTGAAGCACAAGCACGCGGACGTGGGCGTCGCGGTCGCGATCCCGGGCGGCCTCATCACACCCGTGGTGCGAAAGGCCGAGGCCAAGACGCTCTCGGTGATCTCCAACGAGATGAAGGATTTCGCGGCCCGCGCCAGGGCGCGCAAGCTGAAACCGGAGGAGTACCAGGGCGGTTCGACCGCGGTTTCGAACCTCGGCATGTTCGGGATCAAGGATTTTTCGGCGGTCATCAACCCGCCCCATGCCACGATCCTGGCCGTCGGCGCCGGCGAGAAGCGCGTCGTCGTGAAGAACGGCGCGCCCGCGGTCGCCACGGTGATGTCGGTGACGCTCTCCACCGATCATCGCGCCGTGGACGGCGCGCTCGGCGCCGAGCTGATGTCGGCGTTCAAGCAGCTCATCGAGAAGCCGATGGGGATGCTCGTCTGATGGTGTCGCCGCCGGTCTCAGGCCGGGCCGACCACGCCTTCGCAATCCGGCCCGTTCCCCGGCAGGGATGATGGGCCAAGCCCGGTCACCACGGGGGATCACATGGCAGACCAATACGACATCATCATCATCGGCGGCGGCCCGGGCGGCTACGTCGCGGCCATCCGCGCGGCGCAGCTCGGATTGAAGACCGCGGTGGCGGAGCGTGAGCACCTCGGCGGAATCTGCCTCAACTGGGGCTGCATCCCGACCAAGGCGCTGCTGCGGTCGGCCGAGATCTACCACTACATGCAGCACGCCAAGGACTACGGTCTGTCCGTTGATGGGATCGGCTTCGACGCGGCCGCCATCGTGCAGCGTTCGCGCGGCGTCTCGGGGCGCCTCAACGGCGGCGTGGGCGGCCTGTTGAAGAAGAACAAGGTGGACGTGATCTGGGGCGAGGCGACGATCCCGAAGCCCGGCGAGGTCGTCGTCGCGGCGCCGAACAAACCCGCCATGCAGCCCCAGCATCCGGGTCCCAAGGGGGCCCTGGGGCCCGGGACCTATCAGGCGAAGCACATCGTCGTCGCCACCGGCGCGCGCCCGCGCGTGCTGCCGGGGCTCGAGCCCGACGGCAAGCTCATCTGGACGTACTTCGAGGCCATGGTCCCGCCCACGATGCCGAAGTCCCTCATCGTCGTGGGCTCGGGCGCGATCGGCATCGAGTTCGCGTCGTTCTACCGCACCATGGGCGTGGAGGTCACGGTCGTCGAGGTGATGCCCCAGATCCTCCCCGTCGAGGACGCGGAGATCGCAGCCTTGGCGCGCAAGCGGTTCGAAAAGGCGGGAATGAAGATCCTGGCCGGCGCCAAGGTCACGAAAGTCGAGAAAGCCGACAATTCGGTCACCGCGACGATCGAGGACGGGAAGGGCATCCGACAGATCACGGCCGAGCGCATGATCTCCGCCGTGGGGGTCGTCGGCAACATCGAGAACCTCGGGCTCGAGAAGCTCGGAGTGAAGCTGGACCGCGGCACGATCGTCACCGACGGACTCGGGCGAACGAACGTCGCCGGGCGTCTATGCCATCGGAGACGTGGCCGGCCCGCCGATGCTCGCCCACAAGGCCGAGCACGAGGGCGTGATTTGCGTCGAGACCATCAAGGGCCTGCACGCCCACGCGATGGACAAGGGCAAGATCCCGGGCTGCACCTACTGCCATCCCCAGATCGCGAGCGTCGGGCTCACCGAGGCCAGGGCCAAGGAGCAGGGCTACGACGTGAAGATCGGCCGCTTCCCGTTTGTGGGAAACGGCAAGGCGATCGCGCTCGGCGAGCCGGACGGGATGGTCAAGACGGTCTTCGACCGGAGGACCGGTCAGCTGCTCGGCGCGCACATGGTCGGAGCGGAGGTCACGGAACTCATCCAGGGCTTCGTGATCGCCATGAACCTGGAGACCACGGAGGAAGAGCTGATCGCCGCCGTCTTCCCGCACCCGACGCTGTCCGAGATGATGCACGAGAGCGTCATGGACGCGTACGGACGGGTCATCCACATGTGAGACGAGGGGGCGACTGAAACGCTCGACGGATCAACCTGTTGGCGACTCCTGGGTTACAGCCGTTGTAATGGAGGACAACGGCTTCCCGCCCTCTAACCCACAGGCCAACAAAATGCCCGGTGTGCGCAAATTGTGCCGGTCGCCAACAGGAAGGGCGCTAGCAGCGATATTCGTGCGGGAAGGGCGTGACCGACTGGAACGGCAAGCCGGAGCGCGTTGGCTGGCACTGGCTCGAGCGGCGTAACGACGGGGGCTCTGCGCACGGCCTACTGGCACCCGCACCGTCTGAACTGGTGGATCTCCGACGAGGAAGGACGCACGCGCCCGATGAGCGAGCTCCAGGTCAAGCAGACGTACACGTACCGCGACTTCGTCGTGCCGCCGCCGGCCTCGACGAAGACATGAAAAACCCCGCCCGGCTTCGCGCGCCAAACGGGGTAAAGTTAGGGAGATGCGGGGCCTGATAAGCAACGCGGCCCCGAGCGCAGAATAGGGCCGGCGGGTTAAGGGAGTCTGAGACTAGTCGCAATCGGCGATGCCGTCCTTATCGAAGGTCACGTACCCGAAGCAGACCCCGTAGCCCGGTGGGTCATGCGTGGCAATGTGCTGATCGTGGTCGAGCTTGCAGTAGGCGAGCGTTCCGTTCGGGAAAAAGACAATGGGGTGGCCGGCCGCACAGGTGACCTCGTAGGTGCGGGGAAACTTGGTGTTGGGGAAAGCAGTCGCCCGTTCGCTCAGGGTGCAGCGCTCCGGGATGCGTCCATTCATTCGGGCCGGTTGCTGACAGTGGATGAGCGTCTGCTGCCGCCAAAGCCCATTGACCAGGGTCGTGAAGCTATACATCTCATCGGCATGGCTCGGGCCTGCCGCCATCACTCCGATCAACCCCAAGAGAACCCGCCTCATCCGGCCCTCCCACGTGTCGCGGACTGTCCCACAGAGAGGACATTAGCGCCCGCCGCGCGCGTGAGACAATCCTCCGCGTCCTTCGCGTAAGTGCATTATGGAACGACCAAGTACAACATAGGTGAAGGACCATCTGGGCAAACTGGCAGACGATAACGCTTCAGGGTGTCCGGCCGCTTGGCAATGACCTTTCGCCCCAACATGGAAGGCGAAGGCTATGCCCCGCGTTATCTCGTTCCAGCCCATGCGCGTGCTCATCGACGGCCATGACAGCGAGGGCCGGCTGATCCTCGCTGACGACCAACTTGCCGCCGTGTTCGTCCGCCTCGACGGCCAGACGCATAACCCTGAGCACAAGGGGCTTTGGCACCTGGAAGCCGGGTTCGGCAAATGCAACGTGCGTGACGCGCCTCTGTTTAAGACGCCTGATGAAGCTGGAGCCTGGGTCCAAAAAACCCTCATGAGCAGGGCCGCGTAATTCCGATAAGGCGGTTTATGGAATCGGATTCCGTCCCAAAGGGAAGTGTTCGCACGGTTCGTTCGCGCTCGCCCGCCGGGCGCGCCAGTCTAGCCAACCGCGAATACGCTCCAGCGGTGCCCTCGGCGCGCCTGGAATAACTGACGGGACGCGCTTGCGGGCGTCGCTCTTGTGGGCGCAGGATGCGCGCCACATCCCGGCGGGCGCATCGTACGAATTCGGATCAGAGCGGCGAGAACCAGGGCGACGGCGCGACCTTGCTGGTACATCCGCAGCCAAGATTGCGCCGCCGCTCACTGGGCCTCTTCCTCGGCGCGCATGGCCTCGAGGATCTCCCGGCGCATCGCGATGGCCTGGTCGCGCGTCTCGTAGACAATCAAGCTGCCGGTTTCTCGCCGCGGCGGAATCCATATCCCCCGAAGCGCGAAAACGT
The DNA here is from genome assembly GCA_963800985.1 of uncultured Alphaproteobacteria bacterium. GTDB lineage: Bacteria > Pseudomonadota > Alphaproteobacteria > Rhizobiales > Beijerinckiaceae > Microvirga. The sequence goes on from CAWDDI010000038.1 coordinate 73,444, forward strand.
CGCGGCCCCGGAAAAATTCGTGAGATGAACATTTCGCCCGTTGCGGTCATCGCGACGGTCGATCAAAGCTGTGCCATTGCGAATCACTGGGCGGGCGCGGACGTGATCACGTCACGGGACGAATTGGCACATCAATTGGCGGCAGGATTCCTGGAGAAGGCATCCCTCTACGCCGCGAGACACGGGCAGGAGAGCCTCCAGTCAGCCATGGATAAGGCACTCGGCGCTCTTAGGGCCGAGTACCAGCTGGAGCACGACCGGACGGACCGCGTGGAAAGCGAAGCCGTGCTTCTCGCGTGCGAGATCACGCGAATCACTCTTGCGGCCCACGGACGGCAGGCGAACTGACGCTGCTGATTCGTCCTCGCTTCCCGTCCGACCTTTCGCTTGCTGGGGTGCGCGGCAGCCCGCGAGGATCGCTACCCTGTGGTGCGCCCTTTACTCGGACCCGCCGTTGGTGTGGGCGTTCTGACGGCCGTTGCCGTTCTTGATCCCGTTCACGACGACGCTCCGCAACCCCACCTCGAGATCGCTGAGGTCCGAATCCGCCGTCGACGGAAGTGCGATCGCGGCCTTCTTGGCGGGCGTTCCGATCACCCAATCTGAGCGCTGGAAACCGATCATTCCGTTGCTGGTGCGCAGGTGACGGCGCTCCACGACCTCGCCCGTCCTGGTGTCGAGGACGTGCCACCACTCGGACGGCGTCTGCTGGTCGACGAGCGACAAAAATGCATCGGCCAGAGAGTCAAAATCGCCAACAAAGCCGTTCACGCCAACGGTCTTTGCACCTTCCTTGCCAGCAAATAAAAGGAACTGCTTCATTGATCATTCCCCTGCGTTAAGGTGATTGTTGACGAGGCGGAATACAGGGTTCCGTCGGCGTTGACAAGCATATCTTGATTCGCAACGGCCAAGCTTGAATCAACTCGTGAGTCTTCAATGACTAATAACTTGTGTTAAGTGCCACGTTGACTTTGAGATCCATTAGCTGGGGATGGTAGAAGACATACGAAGACTCCCGCCGCGAACGCCGCCGGTGAGCGCGGTGTCGATCGACCATCAACAACAATGCAGAACCGGGTGAGCAATCGTCTTGCGCTCGCGATCCGGCGGCCGATCCCGCACGGGGACTCGCACCCGGTCGGCTTGCCGAGCACGGCCCCCTCTGTTGACGGCACCCCCGGAGGCCCCGATAACCTGCGCTCGGTCGCGATAGGCTCCATGCGCGTTGACGTGTTCGATTTCGATCTGCCCGAGGACCGAATCGCGCTTCGGCCCGTAGAGCCGCGCGACCTCGCGAAGATGCTGGTCGTCCGGCCTGGGCGATCGCTCGAGGACCGGATCGTCCGCGACCTCCCCGAGCTGCTGCGGCCCGGCGACGCGCTCGTCCTCAACGACACGAAGGTCATCCCGTCCCGCCTCTTCGGGCTGCGGATGCGCGGCGAGGCCGGCGCCCGGGTCGAGATCATGCTGCACAAACGCGAGGCCGCCGACCGCTGGCGCGCCTTCGCGCGCCCGGCGAAGAAACTCAGCCCCGGCGATCGCATCCGCTTCGGCGAATCGTCCGAGAGCATGGCCTGCCTCCTCGGCCACCTCGATGCGGAGGTGGAGGACAAGGGGGATGGCGGCGAGGTGACGCTACGCTTCGCGTTCGCAGGGCCTGCGCTCGACGAAGCGATCGCCCGTCATGGCGAACTCCCGCTGCCGCCGTACATCGCGGGGCGGCGTCCGACGGACGACAGGGACCTGTCCGATTATCAGACCGTCTACGCCCGCGAGGACGGCGCCGTCGCGGCGCCGACCGCAGGTCTCCATTTCACCGACGATCTGTTCCGCCGCCTCGAGAAACGCGGAATCGCGGCACATTTCGTGACCCTGCACGTCGGGGCCGGCACATTCCTGCCCGTAAAGGCCGACGACACCGAAGAGCATCGCATGCATGGCGAGTGGGGCTCCATGGCGCCCGGGACCGCAGGCGCGTTGAACGATGTCCGCGCCAGGGGCGGCCGGATCGTCGCGGTCGGCACGACGTCGCTCCGCCTGCTCGAGAGCGCCGTCACGGACGACGGCACGCTCGCGCCGTTCGCGGGCGACACCGCCATCTTCATCACGCCGGGCTACCGTTTCCGGGCCGTCGACGTCCTGATGACGAACTTCCATCTTCCGCGTTCGACCCTGTTCATGCTGGTTGCGGCCTTCAGCGGCCTCGAGACGATGCGCGCCGCCTATGCGCACGCGGTCGAGACCGGCTATCGCTTCTTCTCCTACGGTGACGCGAACCTGCTCTTCAAGTCCGAGCGCGACGCCGTGCCCGGCGAAATCAGGGACCTGCTTGCGCGGGCAAGGAACACGTGAGGCTCGGGGTTCCGAGCGGCGGTTCCGGTCCTCGGCGCGTCGCGAGGCCGGGCATCACATGAGGTGTTCATGACGAGCGATCAATTCACTTGAATTTAGATGAAACATGTGTGAACAGCATAATCCTTTGTCCACAGAGAGATTTGCCCTTCATCTCGTTTCAGGTGGTTTCATCCAGTACCGTGTTTGTGTGACCCCGGCGTGACCCGAGGTTACGAATGCGAGGTGAAGCTTGCCTGCAAAATCCCTGACCGATGTCGAGGTCCGAGCCCTCAAGGCCGAGGCGGGCCAGCGGCTCGTGATCTACGACGCAAAGGCGCGCGGTCTGTGTTTGCGCGTGACCGCCCGAACGAAGTCGTGGAGCTTCATCTACCGTCCACGAGGCGGTACGCAAGCAACGGCGCGCTGACCATCGGCGATTATCCGGCATGGTCCCTCTCTGCGGCTCGTGACAAGGCTCTGAACCTCCGTCGTGTGGTCCAGGATGGTGGCGACCCAAAGGCCGAGGCGAAGGCCAGGGCTGAGGCTCTCACCGTTCGAGGGCTCTGATTGACCGGTTCATTGATCGTCACGCGAAGAAGAAGCTTCGAACATGGAAGGAGTATGCGGGAGTCCTCAACCGAAACGTGACGCCGGTATTCGGTGATCGCGAGGGCCGGGGAGGTGACGCCGCGCCGAGATTGCGGACCTGCTCGATAAGATCGCAGATCGGGCGCCGGTGGTTTCAAATCGAACGCTGAACATCTTGAGCAGCGTCTATAGTTGGGCTGTCTCCGAGGGGCTCGTGCTCTCGAATCCGGTCACCCGGATTGAAGAGGCGGCACACTGAGATCG
>CAWDDI010000039.1:0-103249 GCA_963800985.1 uncultured Alphaproteobacteria bacterium
CACGCCTAATTGTGGCTTACGGTGCGTTCCGCATCGAGCTTCAGGATGGAGGTCACCAATGGCAAGGACCTTGATCACTGGCGCGGCGCAAAGCGTAACGGAGAAGGCCAATCAAAGCGCCGAAGCGAGCAAGAGCAAACAGCCGCGAGCCCGGACCGCTGCGAAAAGGAAGTTTCTCGAGCAGCACGACGAGGTCAGGTACGAAGAAAACAACAAGCAGCAAGGCGCCGTCTCACCAAGGCAACTTGTGACCAAAGATGAGGGCGAGAGGGGCCGACCCCTCCCGCTCCTGAGGTGCTTTGTTTGACATCAGCCGGATGTAGATAGTCTCAGACGCCAGGTAGCTGTGTCGGTCGTTTGCGTCACGGATCTGCTGGTTGAGCCTCTCGTACTCGTCTCGACGAGAGCCGCTGATCCAATCAAAAAATCCGTTAGTGATCGATCGACGAGCAGGTTCTAACAGTCGGTGATCTAACGCCTCAATCGGAACTCAAGGGTCCAGCTCTACCTGTGCGACGGAAGCATGGATTAATGAGTTCAAGCTGCAAATCATCTATTGAAGACAACTTGGTCTGCTTCATCAGTGGCCGCGGTGAAGAACTCGGTGCATTATCCGCGCAAAAGGTCCCCCACGTAAGGGCATGTCCTAATATTATATTAGAGGACGAGCTTTACACAGAAAGAAAAGAAGAGCATCTGACCCTTATTGCGCAGAAACCCCTTATGAACTCAGTCGGCAATAGCTCTGAGATCATTGACCCCACCTGGCATCAGTTTTCAAGCTCCGCATCGATCCCGTGCGACACCATGGCACGGTTGCATCGCTGATCGCGGCACCGCGCTCCAATTCGTGCTCACGAACCAAAGATGCGTTCGTCCCACTCGGCCTCATATCTCCGGAGCTAAATACATCGTCGAACGAGAATAGTTCTCGAGACCTATACAAGATTGGAGAATCTAATGCCCGATAACAACAAACAAACAAGCTTCAACGAGGACCAACTTCGCAAGGCTATTCGTCAGCTCCACCCGATAAGAGAGAAAATCAGTGTCATCGAAGCCGACGCAGCGGACAAAAGGCCGCTTGAAGATATCTGGTTCGACCTGCTTTTCCTCGAAAATGAGCTGGAGTCTATCCTAAAGAGACGGGAACCGGCTCCGCGTGTGGGTACAGAACCTCTCGCAGGTATCGACGCTGTACTGAGTCGCCTCGCTGAAGGCTTCTCCGGACCAGAGAGGGCTTGGGAGCAGACCCGTGCCCGCACAGAAGGATCGCTCATGGGCGTTTTCGTGACTTCGCGGGAGATGCCATCACACCACACGCGCGAGATCGCCGAGATGGCGCTCGGTTTACTCCGTTGGGGATGCTGTCCAAAAGGCTAGGCGCCGGCGCATCAAGTAGGGCGGGCGTCCTCTACGCCCGCGGAGCGCCCGGAGTGGTCAGGGACGTCCATCCTGCCATCGCGGCTGTTTGCCCCCGTCCACACTGCCCGAGGGCCTCCGTGACCCGCTCCGTGGCCGCCGTGGGGCATGAGTAGACTTAGGTGTCGGGCTCCCATTCCGGACAGCGAATATCCGGAATATGTGCCTCCCGCTTGATCACAACGCCAGCGTTCCGCTCGATCACCCGGCCCGCTACCATCTCCATCTGCTCGATCAGGGCGAGATAGGCCACTATGCCGTCGCGGACCGTCGCTATGGTAAACCCAACCATATCCCGGACGAGAACCGCAGCCCGGCGCTGAAACGTGGTGAGGATCTCCTGGTCGATTTCCAGGAGCGAGTTCGCTCGGCAGTTTGTCTCCAGAGTAATGCTCGGAGGTTCTCATGATCCAGTGTGGAAAAGGTCAGTGGCCTCGAACACCCGGTAGCACTCACCCCTTTAGGTTAGTGTCTCTGAGGATTTCGAAAATCCTTTTTTGTCGATCCGTGACCCGTGTAGTGAGCTGCTGACCGGCTGCATGGCTGGCTGCTTCTACAAGGCTGTTCTCGACCCAAGGACCGACGGTCCTAGTCTCGACGGTTGCCTACCTAGCCAACCTTCTTTTCGTCCGCTGTCCCAGGTATCGGCGTCTGAACCGCGGGAGATGGGAGGCTCAACGCTGCCGCAGGGCCCGCGAGCGAAGCTCGCTGAGTCTTCAAGCGAGCCAGAACTGAAGCTCCAGACCCAGGGCCATCGAGGAGGCCTGCATCCGCCAGCCGTCGGTCAAGATCGCCGCCAGACTGGATGTCGGCCAGCTTGTCGGCCGCCTCGAATTGAGCGGACCTCGCAGCTTGGCGCTCCTTGATACGCTGCAGGGACGCTGCCGCATTATTCAAGGTCGATGCCGCGCCGGCACCATGATTGACAATTTGCTCTTGAGCCTTCTGAACCGATTCCGTAACTTTTACGGTCTCGATCTCGCGCTTCATTGCCTGGATATTCTGTCGGATCTTGACAACCGTAGCCTTCAGCTCGTTCTCCTTAGACGAGAGCTGCTGGAGTGAGGCTTGCTCGCGGCTTAATTCGCCCTCGAGGACTGCAATTCGTTCAGCCAGTTCTGTAGCGAGTTGCTCCTGGCCCTGCTCCAACGCCCGCTCGATCACGGCCATGTCGCGAGCATGCTTCTGCTGCAGGTCGAGGACTTTGTCGCGAGTTAGTTTCACTCGCCCCATCAAACCCGCTAGGTCGGTTTGCGCCTTCGCGAGAGATGTCTCCGCGTCGCGGATCTGCTGGTCAAGGATCCGTAGAGCCTGCCGATCGACAACAGCTTCGCCAGCCTCGTTGGCGCTACCCCGGATTGCGGTAAAAAGTTTTGCCCAAACGCTCATCTCATCCTCACGCCGCTTGCTTGTTTTGATCCTTCCAAGATTCGATCATCTCGGCCGCCTCGATGGCGTTTCGGCCAAGCGTCTCGATCTCCTCAATAATCTCCTCTATTTCAGAGCCTCCAGAGAGCTGTCCGAAAATCTCGTAGTGCTCAATGCCGCCAACCTCGGTAATCCCAAAGGTCGATAGAGGCAGCAACTTGTTGGCCCGGAGCAGATTATGCTCGAACGCAGCGTTGTTGGGGATGCTCGCAACCGGGTCGAGCAGCACGCTTGCTTGAATCTCAAGATCCGCAACGCCCATGACTACCGAGAGATCGCCGCAGGCATGGAGCGTCACCTGAATGACGCTGGTTCCGCTTGTGTCAGGAATGAGGGATACGCTCAGCGCCCCTCCGGCCGCCTCGTCGGACCCAGCCAGCGCGCTGGCTAGCCCTCCGATATCCCAGTATCTACCCTTCTCCATCGCAAGCTCCTCTCGTGCCTTTATCTGTCTGAAGCTGAAGGTCCTCCCGCTTCTATCCTAGGCTTGGCAATTCCTCCACTGGTCTGCAAGATTGCAGTCTGTGATGGCCGAACCGGACCCATCCCAGCGGGCAAGGAAAATGGTGGCTGGACCGCTTCGGAGGCTACTCCTTTCAATTTACCAGCATGTATCGGTCCTGTCCTGGTCTGGCCTGGTAGGGTTGGTCGGGGTCCACTTCCTCGTCAGCTGGATTGGGTTCGTGGTGGCCGGCGAGGACAAACTTTCAGACTTCCAGACCTTCTGGTACTTCTACGCTGTCACCGTGACGACAATTGGATACGGGGACTTCACGCCCGGCACGACTGGCGGGCGCCTGGTGACAGTTTTCTGGGTGATGCCGGGCGGCATTGCCTTGTTTACTGTGGTTATCGCGAAGCTTGTTCAGACGATCTCGACAACATGGACGAAGCGCATGCGGGGCGAAGGCGACTATTCAGACATGCGGGGGCATCTGGTCATTCTCGGTTGGAATCCGACCCGCACACCACGTCTTGTTCACCTCCTTCTGGCCGACAAGCACTACGAGCACGCAGGAATCGTCCTGGTCGGACGAAACATTGAGCGCAACCCGATGCCAAATCAGATCCGATTCGTCCGGGCCGAGGCGCTATCTTCCTCGGACGTCCTGCGACGCTCGGCTGTTGCGGACGCGGAGGCGGCGATCGCCGTTGGCGAGAACGACAACGAGACGCTGGCCATCGGCTTGGCGGTCGGCGCACTTGAACGGCCGCCGCGGATCGTTGCGCATTTTCAAGACGAGGCAGTGGCTGACCTGCTGCGTGCGCATTGCCCTTCTGCGGAGTGCAGCGTCTCGATGTCGGTTGAAATGCTCGCCCGGGTTGCTCAAGACCCGGGGTCCTCTGAAGTGCAGCGCCAAATCGTTTCGCCAGTAGACTCGCCAACGCAGTTTAGCCTCGACATTCCGGCGGGGGTCGAGCCTTTCAGTTACGGTGTGGCTCTTGCCTTTTTCAAAGCCCGTCATGACGCAACAATCATCGCCTGCCGCCATCCCGGCAATCCCGTCGTAGTCAACGCGCGCGAGACCCACACAAACCGACCGGGCGATACCCTATTTGTCATAGCCGACCAGCGCATCAAAGCCCATGAGGTAAACTGGGATGCCCTAGTCCAAGCTACGCGAGATTCAGCAGCACCTTGCTCGCCAAACTAGTGGAAGGAAGCTTCCCGTGATCATGAAGCATTTCAAAAACCTGTTCGGCGGCTCAGCGGATGCAGATCCGTTCTCCACGCCCGCTGGCCCAATGGGCCTCCGCATAGGCCGTGCTGCAGCAATGGATTTGATGCGGCTGCGTCTTGAGGAGCCGAAGCTCGCGCTCACACTCCCTTCAGAGACCCTCGTCATCACCGGCTACGGCGTCGTCGACCTCGGTGGCGGCTCCACGCTCCACCGCTTTTACGACGATCATCACACCATGCTTCAGTTCCTGTGCGAGTTCGGCACTGAGGATTCCTCGCTCCGCGAAATTATACTGTTTCGCCCTTGGGATGCTGTGTCCCCAGGATCCGAGTCCGAGTGGCGCGCGTGGGACGGGCCCGGGGGGAAGATTGGCAGCACATCCTTCGCAGCGGACGGGCATGTGTTCCACCGTGTCTGGGGCGATGCCGAGTCGCCGTGGATCGCCCCGTCAGAATTCGTTGAGCAAGTCCGGGCCGACGATGGCTCAGTGAGACAGATCCACCAGAGGGTGATGCCTTATAAACGCGAAGTCGGGATTCTCGTCGAGAACCTCATCCTCGCCGTCGAGCGGGACCTGTCTACCCATGAGCGAGGAACAGTGACCCTGATGATTGGCTACGGGCTGCAGCCCGCCGACGTGACTCCCATCTGACACATCTCAAACGACGAGGGCTTTCGATGCTTTCATGGTATCTTGGAGGCTTCCCAGCCTTTGCGGCCTATTTCGGTGTCGCCCTTCTGATGCTAGGCGCGTTCGGAGCGGTTTATTCGCAAATCACACCGCATCACGAGTTCCGACTGATTCGCAGGGGCTGCACAGCGGCGATTCCGGCCTTTCTCGGAGCGCTCATTGGCTACGTACTTCCGCTCACTGCCGCCATGCGTGCCAGCGTGAATCTCACGGACTTCCTGATTTGGTCCATCATCGCCGCGGTCGTGCAGATGCTAGCTTACCTGGTTGCGCGCCTCGTCATGCCCGACGTGTCTAAGCGCATCACTGAGAATGATCTCTCGGCCGGCTCGCTACTGGGCGGCATTGCACTTGCCTTCGGGCTGATCAATGCCGCCGCTATGACGCCGTGAGATCGAAAGCCGCGATGATACTCCGCGCAAGGGAAGTTTTATGAAGAGTCCAAGATCCCTGAAACTCACTATTATGATGGGGGCCACGGCGACATTGACCGCCTGCGGCGACGCCCCCTCGGACGACGCAGCTCCAACCTTCGCGTCGGTTCTTGAATGTCAGCAGGAAGGTTTCCCGGAGGACCGCTGTCAGGCAGCCTACAACGAGGCCTTCGAGGTTCACACTCGGGACGCGCCGAAATTTTCTAGTAAGGAAGATTGCGAGCGCAGCATCGATATCGATCAATGTGTCTCAACGCGGGTCCGGCGAGATGACGGCAGCTTCGGCGATGTCTTCGTTCCACTCATGGCGGGCTACCTCGTCGGCAACCTGATGGCGAACCGCTCTGAACAGCAGAGCTCCTCGTATTCGGGTGGCGGGTACGGGCGGACGTACCAATCCGGGCCGATCTACCGCTCCCGCAACTACCCGTCAGGATACCGCGACAGCGCTGGTCTTACGCAGTCGCGGTCCGGTGCAAGCGTTCCAACAATAAGGCCAGGCTCCTCTTCCCGACCATCATCAATGCCTACCCGTCCACCGAATGTGTCGACCACAACGATCGCTCGCCAGGGCTTCGGCTCTTCTTCATTCTCCTTTGGTGGCGGTTCCAGCTGATGCGGCGCATCGATCTACCACCACGTCCAAACTGGCAGGAGAACGCCCGCACCTACGGCTTCAACTTCACCCACATGTATGGGCAGATTTACTGGGACGAGAGCGCCTGTTTCGCATTCACTCTGGAGGAAATTGAGCGTGATCTCGAGGAGCCGAGTCGAGAACTCCATGCAATGTGCCTTGATCTCGCCGCACGTGCCGCGCGCGACGAACGGCTTCTCGATTTGCTTGGCGTTCCGGAAGCGTTCCGCGACTTTGTGGTCGAGACGTGGGTCAAGCGAGAGCCTACCATATTTGGACGCTTCGATCTCGCTTATGACGGAAGTGGGCCTGCGAAGCTCCTCGAGTACAACGCCGATACTCCGACAGGTCTATACGAAGCCGCGTTCTATCAGTGGATCTGGCTCGATGAGGCGCGCCAGATTGGCATTCTCCCCAAGGAGGCCGATCAGTTCAACTCAATCCAGGAGAAGCTGATTACAGCCTACGACCGGCTAGCGAAGCGCTCCATTCTGCACTTCACCGGCGATGGCTCGAACGTCGAAGACTCGGGCACGCTGCTTTACATGATGGACTGCGCAAGCCAGGCCGGCCACCGAGTGAAGTTCGTCGATATCAGCATGATCGGCCATGATATCCAGGACCGGTTTACGGACCAGGATAACCTCGTCATCGACGTTCTGTGTAATCTCTACCCCTGGGAGTGGTTTTTTCTCGAGGAGTTTGGTCCCAAAATTCCGCGCTCGGGAACGCAGATGATCGAACCGGCTTGGAAGGCCATGCTCTCCACGAAGGCCATCCTTCCGCTGCTCTGGGAGATGCATCCACGACACCCACAACCTGCTCCCGGCCTATTTTGTTGAGGACCCGCGCTGCAAGGAATTGGTGGATTTTGTCCGGAAGCCCCTCTTCTCTCGGGAGGGCGCAAATGTCACCCTCCACAAGACCGGTCACGACATCGAGTTTATTCCAGGACCTTACGGCGAAGGTCACTTCATCCTCCAGGAGGCGACTGACCTATTCTCCAGTGAGCACGGCTATGCCGTAGCAGGATCCTGGATTGTCGGCGATGAGCCTTGCGGGCTCGGAATGCGTGAGGACTCGTCACCGATTACGATGAACCTGTCGCGTTTCATTCCACATATCATCGTGGATGAGGGATGGGTACCGTCGCCTGGCGGTCACTTGGCGTCCGCGCTCACGCGACGGCGCCAAACCACGGTCGTCTCCAGGAAATAGTTTGAAATAAGGAAGGCCCCGGAATGCTCCGAGGCCTCTGTCTTTCGGCATTGTGGGTTGCGCTCAGAAATCCATGCCGCCCATTCCACCCATGCCGCCGCCGCCCGGCATCGCCGGAGCGGACTCCTTTTTGCGAGCCTCGGCGACCATGGCTTCCGTCGTGATCAACAGTCCGGCAATAGATGCCGCGTCTGGGAGGGCCGTGCGGACGACCTTCGCGGGATCGCCAATGCCGGCCTGGAGCAGGTCGACATACTCCTCGGTCTGCGCGTCGAAGCCGTAGGTCTGCGACTTGTTCTCGTTGATCTTGCCGACCACGATCGAGCCCTCGACGCCCGAGTTCTCGGCGATCTGGCGGAGCGGGGCGACCCACCTCAGGCACTTCTCCACCCAGCGGACATTGATGAGCACCGGCTTCCGAAAATGCTGTGCGAAAGAGAATCATTCGACAAGTCCGGTGTAGCTAAAGCGAACTGTCGCTAATCGGCGTCGCTACTGTCATTAAACGAGGAGCTAAGTGCATTGCGAGTCGGATTGGAACTTGGAATCGAAGTGTTCTGCTGGAAGCGCAGGTGTGATTCCCTCCTGGTGAGAGGAGGTGGATCATGGGGCGCAGCTATTCCTTGGATCTTCGCGTGCGGGTCGCAGCCTTTGTCGAGGCCGGCCATTCCCGCCGGGCGGCGGCGCGGCATTTCGGGGTAAGTGACAGCTTCGCGATCAAGCTCCTGCGCCGGCAGGCCCGGTCGGGATCGCCAGCACCCGCCCGCCAGGGTCGCCCGCCCGGGCGCGGCAAGCTCGCGCCCTACGAGGCGTTTCTGATCCGCTGCGTGGAGGCGAGGCCGGGGATCACGATGCCTGAACTGGCCGTTCGTCTCCTTGAGGAGCACGGGGTGGTGGCCGCCCCGGCGACGCTCTCACGCCTCTTATGCCGGCACGGCTTCACCTATAAAAAAAGCCCAGATGGCCGCGGAAAGCGCACGCGCCGACATACGTGAGGAACGCCGGGTCTGGACAGGCCGACGCCAGCCGCGCATGCGCCAGCAGCCGTCTCGGCTGGTGTTCCTCGACGAGACCTACGTCAACACCAAGATGACCCGCCTGCGCGGGCGCAGCCGCGAAGGCCAGCGCTTGCGCACTGCCGCGCCCTTCGGCCATTGGAAGACGCACACCTTCATCGCGGGCCTGCGCTGCCATGAGCTGAGCGCGCCCTGGGTGATCGACGGCCCGATCACCCGCAGGGCTTCCGAGACGTACATCGAGACGCAACTGGCGCCGACGCTGGCGAAGGGTGACGTGGTGATCCTCGACAATCTCGCGGTCCACAAGAGTGCGAAGGCCGCTGCCTGCCTCAAGCAGCGCGGAGCTGGTTCCTGTTCCTGCCCGCCTATTCGCCCGATCTTAATCCGATCGAGCAGGCCTTCGCTAAGCTCAAGGCGCACCTGCGCAAGGCTGCAGCCCGAACCGTCGATGCGCTCTGGCGAGTTGTCGGCGACATCTGCGATCTTTTCGAGCCACAGGAGTGCTGGAACTACCTCAAGGCCGCTGGCTAGTGTCCGATTAGTGGTCCGATGCTCTAAGTCATTGCGATTGTTAGGGAGTGGGCCCGGCAGGACTCGAACCTGCAACCAGACCGTTATGAGCGGCCGGCTCTAACCGTTGAGCTACGGGCCCTTCCGTCGACGAGAGGGCTTGAGGGTTGGCACGATCGAGCGTTCGTGCCCGACATCCCGGCTTCGATCAACCCTGTTGCTTCAAGAACGCTCGATTGCGGTCGGGACATGCAAAGCGAACGGACGGAGATGTCTCGGCGCGTCCCCTGTCGCAATTCGCCGCGGGCGTCAAGCGGGTCCGCGCCTTGCCGCCCTCCGCTCGGCGATCGGCCCCCGAAGGCGAGGATCAGATATGGATGGCATGGCCGAGCGCCTTCAGGGAGGCCTCCAGGAAACCTTCGCTCTGCGTCGGGTGGGCATGAATCGTCGCCGCGACGTCTTCGAGGCGCGCGCGCATCTCGAGCGCGAGGCTGAAGCCGGCCGACAGCTCGGCAATGCCGGCGCCGGCTCCCTGGATGCCGAGCAGAAGATGGTTGTCGGCTCGCGCGACGACGCGGATGAAGCCCATTTCCTGACCGAGCGTCATGGCGCGCCCGTTCGCCTGGAAAGGAAACAGGCCGGTCCTGACCTCGATGCCTGCGGCCCTGGCGTCGTCGGGCGAAAGGCCGGCCGTGACGATCTCGGGGTCCGTGAAGCACACGGCCGGAACGCAGGCGCGATCCCAGACGCGCTTCCGGCCGGCGACGATCTCGGCCACCATCTCGCCCTGCGCCATCGCGCGGTGCGCCAGCATCGGCTCCCCGGTCACGTCTCCGATCGCGTAGACGCCGCGCATCGAGGTGCGGCATTGATCGTCGATCCGGATGAACCGGCCGTCTCGATCGAGGTCGATCTCCTCAAGACCCCAGCCTTCGGTCACGGGCTTTCGGCCGACCGTGACGAGGATCTTGTCGGCCGCGACCGTCCGCGCCTGGCCCTCTGCGGCCTCGACCAGGAGGGCGCCGCCGTTCGGCGCGAGCCCCTTCGCTTTCGCTCCGGTGAGCACCTCGACGCCGAGCTCGCCCAGTCGCCTGGCGACCGGGCGCGTCAGTTCGGCATCGTACTGAGGCAGGATACGCGCCTCGGCCTCGACGACCGTGACCCGCGCGCCGATCTTCGCGAAGGCGGTCCCGAGCTCGAGCCCGATATAGCCCCCGCCGACGACGCAAATGCTGGCCGGCACCTCGGTCAGGGCCAAAGCCTCCGTCGACGAGATCACCGGCCCGCCGAAGGGAAGGAACGGCAGTTCGACCGGCTCGGACCCGGTCGCGATCACCACCTGTTCGGCCCGGATCACCTGGGAACCGAGCTCGGTGTCGACCTCGACGGTCTTGCCGTCACGAAAGCGCGCCCAGCCTTCCACGACCTTGACGCCGGCCCGCTTGAGAAGTCCCGAAACGCCGCTGTTGAGGCGCCCGACGATGGCGTCCTTCCAGGCGACGGTCTTCGCGAAATCGATCGCAGGCCGACCGGCCGAAATGCCGAGCGGGCTCTCGCCCGCCGCCATCCGCGTCACGGCTTCGAACTCCTCGGCGGCATGAATGAGGGCCTTCGACGGAATGCAGCCGACGTTGAGGCACGTGCCGCCCGGCTTGTTCGCCTCGACGACGACGGTGTCGATGCCGAGCTGCCCTGCCCGGATCGCGCAGGTATAGCCGCCGGGACCCGCGCCGATGATGAGCAGCTTGCAGGAGATCTCTCGCATCGGCTCAGCCTTCGATGAAGATCAAGGCGGGCGTCTCCAGCAGGGCCTTGATGCGCTGCACGAAAAGGGCGGCATCCCACCCGTCCACCACCCGGTGATCGAAGCTGGAGGAGAGATTCATCATCTTGCGCGGCACGAAACCCGAGCCATCCCACACCGGCCGCACCATGATCTTGTTGACCCCGACGATCGCCACCTCGGGGTGATTGATGATGGGCGTCGTCACCACCCCGCCCATGGCGCCGAGCGACGTGATCGTGATGGTCGAACCCGTGAGCTCGTCGCGGGAGGCCGTGCCGGCCTTGGCGGCTTCGGCGAGCCGGTTCACCTCCGCGGCGCAATCCCAAAGATCGCGCGCCTCGGCGTGCTTCACGACCGGCACCATGAGACCTGCAGGAGTCTGCGCGGCGATGCCGACATGCACGCCCGCGTGCTGATGAACGACGCCCGCCTCGTCGTCGTAGTGGGCGTTCAGGTGGGGTTGGTCGGCGACCGCCCGGACCATGGCGCGCATCAGGAACGGCAGCAGCGTCAGCTTCGGCTGGTCGTGCCGCTTGCGTGCGTTGAGCGTTGCCCGAAGCTCCTCGAGCGTGGTGACGTCGACCTCCTCGACGTAGGTGATGTGCGGGATACGCGCGTTCGCGATCGCCATCTTCTCCGCGATCTTGCGGCGCAGGCCGACCACCTTGACGTCCTCGACGGACGTCCGCGCCTGGAGGGCCGGCGTTCGCGCGATGCCGGGCCCGTGCGCCAAGAACGCGTCGAGGTCCTCGTGAGTGACGCGGCCGGCAGGACCGGTGCCGGGCACCTGGCGCAGGTCGATCCCTGCCTCTCGCGCCCTCAGACGAACCGCCGGCGAGGCGAGCGGCTTCGCGCCCTCCGGCCGGGGAGCGCCGGCGACCGGTGCACGCGACGGTGCCGTTCGTGCCGGGGGCGCCGCGGTGGGTTCGGGTTCCCGCGCGGGCGCGGGCGCCGCGACGGCCGCGGTGCGCGCCGGAGGTGCCGCGGGCCGCGGCGGCGTCGCGGCTTCCGCGACCGGCGCGGCGGCCGTGCCGTCCTCGGCGGCGGAGCCCCGGTCGGCGCCTGCCAGGCGCAGGCGGACGAGTTCGGATCCGACCGCGACCACGTCGCCGACTTCAGCGCCGAGCCAGACGACCTCGCCGTCGGTCGGCGACGGGATCTCCACGGTGGCCTTGTCGGTCATCACGGCTCCGAGGACCGCATCCTCGCGCACCAGGTCCCCGACCTTGACGTGCCACTCGACGAGCTCCGCTTCGGCGACGCCCTCGCCGACATCCGGAAGTTTGATCACGCGCTCGGCCATCTCACTGCTCCATGGTTTCGAGCAGCGCCCGGCCGACTCGGGCCGGGCCCGGGAAGTAGTCCCACTCCTGGGCATGCGGGTACGGCGTATCCCAACCCGCCACCCGGCCGATCGGCGCCTCCAGGTGGTAGAAGCAGGTCTCCTGCACGAGCGCGGAAAGCTCCGCGCCGAAGCCCGACGTGAGCGTCGCCTCGTGGACGACGAGACATCGGCCGGTCTTGCGGACCGACTCCACGATGGTGTCGAGGTCGAGCGGCAGCAGCGTGCGAAGGTCGATGATCTCGGCATCGACGCCGGTTTCCTCTGCAGCCGCCTCGGCGACGTACACCATGGTGCCGTAGGCCAGAACGGTCACGGCCGCACCCTGGCGCCGGACCGCCGCCTTGCCGAAGGGAACGGTGTAGTGACCGTCCGGGACCTCGCCGAGTTCGTGTCGGGACCACGGCGTGACGGGACGGTCGTGGTGACCGTTGAAGGGTCCGTTGTAGAGCCGCTTCGGCTCGAGGAAGATCACCGGATCGGGATCCTCGATCGCCGCGATCAACAGCCCCTTGGCGTCGCGCGGATTGGAAGGCACGACCGTCTTGAGGCCCGACACGTGGGTGAACAGGGCCTCGGGACTCTGGCTATGGGTCTGCCCGCCGAAGATCCCGCCGCCCGTCGGCATTCTGATCACGATCGGACAGGTGAACTGGCCGTTGGAGCGGTAACGCAGGCGCGCCGCCTCCGACACGATCTGGTCGTAGGCCGGATACATGTAGTCGGCGAACTGGATCTCGATGCACGGCCGCAGTCCGTAGGCCGCCATTCCGATCGCCGCGCCCACGATCCCGGCTTCGCTGATCGGCGCGTCGAAGCATCGCGTCTTGCCGTATTTCGCTTGCAAGCCCTGCGTGGCACGGAAGACCCCGCCGAAGTAGCCGACGTCCTCGCCGAAGACGACGACCTCGTCGTCGCGCCCCATCGTGACGTCCATGGCGTCGCGGATCGCCTCGATCATGGTCTTGCGGGGCATGGTCAGACTCCCGCCTGTTGGCGCTGCCGGCGCAGGTGGGGCGGCATCTCCGCGAACACGCCTTCGAACATGTCGCGCACGGACGGCTTGCCGCCCGAATGCAGCGTGCCGTGGCTTTCGGCCTCCTTCTGCGCGGCGATCACGGTATCGAGGATTTCCGCCTCCGCCTGCTTGTGGCGCTCCTCCGACCAGGCGCCCCGCATGATCAGGTGATTCTTGAGGCGGATCACGGGGTCGCCGAGCGGCCAGGCGTCGGATTCGGTCTTGGGCCGGTAGGCGGAGGGATCGTCCGACGTGGAGTGGGCGCCGACGCGGTACGTGACGTACTCGACGAGCGTCGGACCGAGGTTGCGCCGCGCCCGCTCGGCCGCCCATTTCGCCACCGCGTGCACCGCGAGATAATCGTTGCCGTCCACTCTGAGCGCAGCGATCCCGAAACCGAGCCCGCGCGCCGCGAACGTTCCCGAGCCGCCGCGAGCGATGCCCTGGAAGGTCGAAATCGCCCATTGGTTGTTGACGATGTTGAGCACCACGGGCGCCTTGTAGGTGGAGGCGAACACGAGGGCGGCGTGGAAATCCGACTCGGCGGTCGAGCCGTCGCCGATCCATCCGACGGCAATCTTGGTGTCGTTCTTGATCGCGGACGCCATCGCCCAGCCGACGGCCTGGATGTACTGGGTCGCGAGGTTCCCGGACACCGAGAAGAACCCGTGATCCTTGACGGAATAGAGCACCGGCAGCTGCCGGCCTTTCAGCGGATCGCGCTCGTTCGAGTAGATCTGGCACATCATGTCGACGAGCGGGTACCCGCCGGCGATCAGCAGTCCGGCCTGACGATAGGTCGGGAAGTTCATGTCGCCGGGAAGGAGGGCCTTGCGGACCGCGCAGCTGACCGCCTCCTCGCCCATGTGCTGCATGTAGAAGGATGTCTTGCCTTGTCGCTGCGCCATCAGCATCCGCGCATCGAAGGCGCGCAGGGTCATCATGTCGCGAAGGCCCTGGAGCAGTTCGTCGTCGCTGAGCAGGCCCGCCCAGGGGCCGACCGCCTCGCCCTCGCGGTTCAAGACCCGGATGATCGAGAACGCCAATTCTCGAATGGCTTCCGGATCCGCGTCCACCTCCGGTCGAGCGACTGATCCGGCCTTGGGGATCCTGACGTTCGAAAAGTCGGGAGTGTCGCCCGGTCGAACCGCCGGTTCGGGCACGTGGAGGGCCAGCGGCGCGTAATCGTTCATGGCGTCAGGGTCTCCGCGTTCAATTCCGGCGAGCCGCCGTGGCCAGCGCACGGTCGCGTCGGCTGCCCGCAAACGGGTCTGCCATGCGAGCGTCCGCGACGTCCGGCGGACAGGTCATCAAGGACCGGGCCGGCCGAGCATACAAGCCTTGTCGAAAATACCGCACAGCCGCTCCACGATTTCAACGTGCCTGAAGGTAACCGAACCTCGGCGACTCGAAAGGGAATTCATCGCCCGATGCAGCCGCGGAGTGCAGATCGCTTTGGATCGCGACGCACGGGCGGCCTGCGCAGCGGGCGGGCGGGTGTTCGCTCGCGACGCGCTTGCCGGCCGAGGGTCCTTCGCTCCTGTGCGTCATCGCCGCATGAAGCCCGCCTGAACGGAACCGTCCTTGCCCGTTCAGCTTGGCTGTTTTAGGAAGTCTTCATCTTTCCGAGGGAGCGTCGCAGGAGGGATCCGCGTTCGTCGACGCTCCCGCAGACCAAAAG
Organism: uncultured Alphaproteobacteria bacterium; assembly: GCA_963800985.1. Classification (GTDB taxonomy): domain Bacteria; phylum Pseudomonadota; class Alphaproteobacteria; order Rhizobiales; family Beijerinckiaceae; genus Microvirga. Next base: position 14,869 of record CAWDDI010000039.1, read on the forward strand.
GTGATGACTATGCGGAAACTTGCAGTAGGCCTTGCCGGCGCCATCGTCCTCGCGTTTGGCGCCATCGGCGCTCAACCCGCGCAGGCGCAGGGCTTCTCGATCACGATCGGAAACCCGGGCTACTACGCGCCGCCGGCGCCGGTCTACCGCCCGTACCCGCGCTACCGGCCGGCCTACTCCCGCCCGGTCAGAGCCTATCGCTCCTACGGGGCGTACGAGCCGGCCTACTACGGTCCGCGCTGCACGACGCGGGTGACCCGCTACTGGGACGGATGGGCGTGGGTCAGCCGCGAGCGGCGCGTGTGCGACTGATCGCTCCTACGGGGCGTACGAGCCGGCCTATGACGGTCCGCGCTCACGACCCGGGTGATGGGCGTGGGTCAGCCGCGAGCGGCGCGTGTGCGCTGATAGCGACGTGAGCGACAGGGCGCCAGCAACGGCGCCCTCGATCGCATCCCGTCCGGTGAAGTGCATCGCTCCGTGGGATAGGTCGGATTTGCTACGAAAGGGTCCTGTCGCCCCTGTGCAGGGCTTCGGCCTCCGGCGTGAATCGACCGGCTTCGTCGTGGAGAATCACCGGCGGCGCGACGACGAGCGGCGCGCGGCTTCCCTTGACGGCCGTGATGAGAACGCGAGTGGCCGGACGGTCGGCTCGCGGATGGACGAACCGCAACCGCTGTCCGCCGAAGCCCCGGCTCAAGGGGCCAAGACATTCGCCCAGGCGGTCGGCCCGGTGAATGAGCGCGAGCGCTCCCCTCGGTTTCAGCAGCTCGGAGCAGGCCCGCAGCCAGCGTTCGAGTCCGCCCGGCGGCAGCACATGGGCCGCCGCCCGCGCCGAATCGGGCGAGATCCGGGTCTCCCCCTCCTCCAGAAAGGGAGGGTTCGTGACCACGACGTCGGCGATCTCGCGAGCAAGCGCCGATGTCGACGAGGCTCGGTCGAGCCCGTCGGCGCTCCCGTGAAAAAGACCGGAGGCCATCAAGGTCGGGTCGAGACCGTCGGCGCTCCCGTGCGAACGACCGGAGGCCGTCAAGGTCGGGTCGAGCACGTCGGCGACGACAATCCTTCCATCGGTACCGTTGAGGCCGGCATTCCGCCGGCATAATCCCGCGAGCGCCGGGTCCCGCTCGACGAAGACGAGGGCCGCGGCGACTCGGGCTGCGATCATCAGACCCACGGCCCCCGACGCCGCCCCGACATCGATCACGAGGTTCCCTGGGCGGACCGGTGCCGCTGCCGCGAGCAGGACCGCATCGGTGCCGGCGCGATGACCTCGCGCGGGCTGAAGCAATCGCACCCGTCCGCCGAGCAGGGTGTCCTCGGTGATCCCTTCCGCAACGTCAGACATGGCGCAATTCAGCGCTCAGCCCCGCCTCTCGGATCAGCCGACGGGCCTGAGCGGCATGGTCCTCCGGGACGAGGAGACGGCGCGGGAAGGCCCCGATCATCCCTTCGAGCGCGTTGATATGACTGTCGGCGATGAGAACGGGGATGTTGGCGTTCTCGAGCAGGGATTGTAGGAAGCCCATCAGGACGATGTCGTTGGTGCGGACGATTTCGACCATGGGGCGCTCGGGCTCCTCGCCATGCGGCAAGCTTTCGCGTTGCCGCCGGCGGGCCCAGCGCCACCTCAAGGGGACGCCACCCGTGGTGGCTTCGCTTCTTGGTCCTTTTGTATCGCATTTTCTGTGGCTATGTCGCCCAGGAATGCTTCGCACCCGGCCGGCGTGGGCCGGCAACCCGGGATGTGTCACGTGGGCGTCGTCGTACCTTTCGAAGAAAAGCACCCGCCCGATCGCGGCATCGAGAACCTCGTGTCCCTTGTCGCCGCCGACATGGAACGGGTCAACGCCACGATTCTGTCCCGTACGGGCTCCGAGGTCACGTTGATCCCGGAGGTCGCGAACCACCTGATCTCATCGGGGGGCAAACGCCTCAGACCGATGTTGACACTCGCGACCGCCGGCCTCGCGGGTTACGCTGGGGATGGGCACATCAAGCTCGCCGCCAGCGTCGAGTTCATGCATACCGCGACCCTCCTCCACGACGACGTGGTCGACGAGAGCGACATGCGGCGCGGCCGGATCGCCGCCCGCATCAAGTGGGGCAACGAGGCCAGCGTGCTGGTGGGCGACTTCCTGTTGGGCCAGGCCTTCCGGATGATGGTCGAGGTCTCGTCGCTGCGCGCCCTCGACATTCTCTCCTCCGCGGCCACGGTCATCGCCGAGGGCGAGGTCATGCAGCTCGCCGCCGCCAAGAACACCGAGACCAACGAGGACGAATACCTCGACATCATCCGCGCGAAGACCGCGGAGCTCTTCGCGGCCGCCTGCGAGGTCGGGCCGGTCATCGCCGGGCGCCCGAAGGCCGAGCAGGCCGCCTGCCGCTCCTATGGGATGAATCTCGGCATCGCCTTCCAGCTCGTGGACGACGCTCTCGATTACGGCGGCACGAGCGCCAAGCTCGGCAAGAACGTCGGCGACGATTTCCGGGAGGGCAAGATCACCCTTCCGGTGGTCCTCTCGTTCCGCCGGGGCAACGACGCCGAGCGAACCTTCTGGCGGCGGGTGCTCGAGCAGGGCGAGGTCGAGGATCGCGACCTCGAGGACGCCGTGACCCTCATGCGCCGCCACCGCGCCCTCGACGACACCATCGAGCGCGCGCGCCATTACGGCGCCATGGCGCGCGACGCGCTGGCGCTGTTCCCCAAGAACCCGATCAAGCAGGCGCTTCTCGAAACCGTGGATTTCTGCATCGCCCGGGCGCATTGAGCGCTCACGCGCACGCGGCGAATCGCGGATCTCAGCGCAGGAGCGTCGCCCTCACCCACCACCGCGGCCTTGCGCGGGCGATGACCTGCGCGGCCTCGCGGCTCGCGGCTCGATCCTCGAACAGCCCGAAAACCGTCGCCCCGGACCCCGACATGCGGGCCAGCCGGCATCGAGAGGTGCGACGCAGCGCTTCGAGCGCTTCGCGGATGACGGGCTGAACCCGCAGCGCCGCCGGCTCCAGATCGTTGCGCGCCGAACGCAAAGCGTCGACGACCGCTCCGGGGACGACGGCGAAAGGCGCGCCGCCCGGCAGCGTCTCGCCGGGCGCGAGCCCAAGTTCCCTGAACACCGCGGGCGTTTCGACCGGAACGCCGGGATGGATCAGAACGGCAAAGAGAGGGGCGATGCCGAGGGGCGGCCCGACCTCGTCGCCGATGCCCCGCATCATGCGCGCGCGCGGCTCGAGGCACACCGTCACGTCGGCCCCGGCGAGGCGGGCGGCCTCGCGCAAAGCGGGATCGCGCAGGGACAGGCCGTTGAGGCGCGCCAGGAGCCGGAGCGCCGCGGCGGCGTCCGACGACCCGCCGCCGATCCCCGCCGCGACGGGGAGACGCTTCACGAGCCGGAAGCGGCCGAGTCGCAGGCCGCGGGTTCGCTCCGAGACCAGGCGCGCCGTTTTCAGGACCAGATTGTCGGTTTCACCCTCGAGAAGCGCAGACCGAGGTCCCTCGATCGACAGCGCCAGATCCGCTCCCGGTTCCAGGCTCAAGGTGTCGCCGAGACCTGCGAATGCCACCAGGCTTTCGAGCTCGTGATAGCCGTCCGGGCGCCGACCGAGCACGTGCAGCGTCAGATTGATCTTCGCGGGAGCGCGGGTCGTCAGGGATTGTGGCACGGCATCCGACGTACGGGATGGCGCCATCCCTGTACATCGGCATCTCCCGGTTTGTCGTGGTCGCGCCCGTCGATCCGGCCCGGGAGCCGAGCCGGCCCGGCCCGCCTCACCCGCCGTTCTTCGACGACCCGATCGGCTGAGGAGGTGTGTTCACGGCCGCCGCGGGGTTCGCCTCGTCGAGACCGTGATCGATCTTGCGCAGGATCTTCACGAGGTCTTCGTGCTCGGGGTTGGAATCCTTGGCGTGAGTCCACTGGAACTTCGCCTCGAGCTTGCGCCCGACCTTCCAGTACGCATCGCCGAGATGATCGTTGATCACCGGGTCGCCGGCCTTGAGCTCGACGGCCTTCTCGAGCTCCCGCACCGCGTCTTCATAGCGGCCGAGGCGATAATAGGCCCAGCCGAGAGAATCGATGATCATCCCGTCGCGGGGCGAGAGCTCCACCGCGCGTTGGAGCATCGTGAAGGCCTCGTCGATGTTGAGGCCCTGATCGACCCAGGAGTACGCGAGGTAGTTGAGCACCTGCGCGCGTCCCGTGGTCTGATTGTCGGGAACGAGTTCCAGAGCCTTCTTGAGATCGGCTTCAGCCTTGCCCCACTGTTTCGAGCGCTCGTACGACGTGCCGCGATAGAAGAAGAGCGTCCAATGGCTGCGGTCGGGCGTGCCGATCTTCTCCACCGCCTTGGTGTAGATCTCCGCGGCTTCGTCGAAGCGTTTGCGCGAGCGCAGCACGTTGCCGAGCGCGATGATGACCTCGACGTCGCCCGGCCGCTCCTTCATCATCGTCTGGAAATGCTTGACGGCCTCCTCGCCGCGCTCCATCAGCTCGAGGTTCTGGCCCATGGCGATCTCCGCGCTCGGGCGGATCGGCGACGGCTTCGGGATACGGGCGAGGATGTCGTTGGCGCGGTCGTAGCGCTTGAGGCGCTCATAGACGTCGGCCAGGGTCACGAGGGCGAGCTCGTGGTCGGGGTTCAGGTAGGTCGCCAGCCTGAGATAGATGATCGCCGTCAGCTCGTCTCCCTGGCTGGTGCCGACGACGCCCAGTCCGTAAAGAACCTCCGCCGCGCCCTCCTGCGCATCGGTGATCGCCGGCGTGAGAGGCTTTCCCGACTTCAGCTGCTCGATGGCCGCGCGCGCCATCGGGTGCCGCGGCACCGCCTCGTCGAAAGCGGTGAAGATCTTGAGCGCGGCGTCCTTGTTGCCCCGGCGGGCTTCGAAACGCCCGTACGCATCGACGACCTGGAGGGTGTTGCGCTCGCCCTCGTAGGCCGCCTTGTAGCGGCGCTCGGCCTCGGCGGTGTTGCCCGTCACCTCTGCGATGAGAGCCGCATGGTATTCGCGGAACTGGTTGAAGGCGCGCTCGTTCTTGAGCCTGTCGACCGCTTCGAGGGCCTTCTTGCCTTCGCCCGCGCCGACGTGAGCCCATGCGGTGAGCAGGGTGGCGGTCAAGTCGGCCTGGCGGCCGCGGCCACCCCGGGCGAGACTCGCGCGCGCCGCGACGAACTGCTTGCCCTTGAGGGCACGCACCCCGAGCGCGAATTGCGCGAGACCGTTCGACTCGTCGCGGCCGACGAGGCGCTCGGCGGCGCGAAACGCTTCCTGCATGGCACCGTCGGCCAGGAAGGCCACGAAAGCGCGTTCCAGAAGTTCCTGGTTGCGGGGATCCGCCTTGATGGCTTCGCGGAAGAAGGTCGTGGCGGCCGCGGTGTCCCGCGCGGCTCCCGCGATGTAGGCCGAGAGGAAGTTGCCCTCCAGGCTTTCCGCCGGCTCGACGACCTCGGTGGGATCTTGCGCTGCGCGGGCAGGCAGGACCGCGAGCGCGGCCGCGGCGAATACGAGCGCGGTCAGGCCGCGGCGGGCCGAGAACGTCTTCAAGCTTGGCACTGAGTCCGGCTCCCATGGTCGCCGTCAAGAGGGCATTGGACGGCGCAAATCAGGCCGGAGAATGGCCTCTCCGGGTCCCTGCGGCAAGGGCAACGTTGACGCGCCGCTCGCATCCTTCCGCCGGCTGCGCGATGATCGCCTCTCCGCTGCGGAAGCATCGGCGTGTCGTGGCCTTGCTCGTTGCCCATGCGGGACCACGCCCGCCTCCGACCTGGAGGCCTGCCGTATTCGCCTACATGTTGACGTAGTTCGGTCCGCCACCGCCTTCCGGGGGCACCCAGTCGATGTTCTGGTTCGGGTCCTTGATATCGCAGGTCTTGCAGTGCACGCAGTTCTGCGCGTTGATCTGATAGCGAACGCCCTCCCCTTCCTCGACCCATTCGTAGACGCCCGCCGGGCAGTAGCGCTCGGAGGGTCCCGCATAGACGTCGTGTTCGGAGCGCTTCTGCAGGACCGGGTCCTTCACCTGCAGATGGGCCGGCTGGTCCTCCTCGTGGTTGGTGTTGGACAGGAACACGGAGGAGAGCTTGTCGAAGGTCAGGACGCCGTCCGGCTTCGGATAGGCGATCGGCTTGACCTCGGAGACCGGCTTGAGACAGGCGTGGTCCGGCTTGCCGTGCTTCATCGTGCCGAAGAACGACCAGCCCAGGAGTTCCGTCATCCACATGTCGAGCCCGCCGAGGACCACGCCCGCGGCGGTTCCGTAGCGCGACCAAAGCGGCTTCACGTTGCGCACGCGCTTCAGATCGTAGCCGATCTCGGAGGAGCGCCACGCGTCCTCGTAGGACGAGATCTCATCGTTCGACCGGCCTGCCTTCAAGGCCTCGAACAGGTGCTCGGCGCAGAGCATGCCGGACAGAACGGCGTTGTGGCTGCCCTTGATGCGCGGCACGTTCACGAAGCCCGCCGTGTCCCCGACGAGGCAGCCGCCCGGAAACGAGAGCCGCGGCACCGACTGCCAGCCGCCCTCCATGATGGCGCGCGCGCCGTAGCCGACACGCTTGCCGCCCTCGAACACGCCCCGGATCATCGGGTGCGTCTTGAAGCGCTGGAACTCGCCGAACGGCGACAGGGTCGGGTTCGCGTAGTTGAGGTGCACCACGAAACCGACGGAGACGAGATTGTCGTCGAAGTGGTAGAGCCAGGAGCCGCCGCCGGCATTGTTCGGGAGCGGCCAGCCCATGGAATGCCGCACGAGACCGGGCCGGTGGTTCTCCGGCTTGACCTCCCACAGCTCCTTGACCCCGAGCCCGTACTTCTGGTGGTCCCGGCCCTCGTTGAGCGAGAAGCGCTCGACGAGGTGCTTGGCGAGGTTGCCGCGCGCCCCTTCCGCGAACACCGTGTACTTCGCGCGCAGCTCCATCCCGCGGGTAAAATTGGCGTTGCGGCTCGCCGTTCCGGCCGATTCCCATGTCGCCGGTCGCGATTCCGACGACGCGCCCCTGGTCGTCGTAGAGGACCTCGGCGGCGGCGAATCCCGGATAGATCTCGACGCCGAGTTCTTCCGCCTTGCGCCCGAGATAGCGCGTGACGTTGCCGAGCGAGCCCACGAAGTTGCCGTGGTTGCTCATGAGCTTCGGCATGAACAGGTTGGGGAGCCGCAGGCCCCCCGCGGGTCCAAGGTAAAGGAACTCGTCCCGGGTCACTTGCGTCTTGAGGGGCCGCTCCGGATCGCTGCGCCACTCCGGGAGAAGGCGGTCGAGGCCGATCGGGTCGATGACCGCGCCCGAAAGGATGTGGGCGCCGACCTCGGAGCCCTTTTCGACGACGACGACCGAGGTCTCCGTCCCGGCTTCGGCGGCGATCTGCTTCAATCGGATGGCGGTCGCGAGGCCGGCCGGACCCGCTCCGACGACGACAACGTCGAAGTCCATCGATTCACGGGCGGGCAGATCCATGGGCATCCTCCAGGGGGCGTCGAGCGGCGCGACGGCAGGCGGTCGGCGGGTGGTTCAGGTTCGAACTTTGTTCATGCGTCCGTCGAGTCTCCGTGGTTTGATCGGGAAATCAGGGCAACGCAAGGGGTGCACGCGTTGTTCGGACGCTCCGGAGCGCTTAACTAACAGCCATGTCGGCTCCTCCCTCGGACGATCTCGCGCTGCAGGCGATCCTCGACTTCCACGTCGAGGCCGGCGTCGACGTCGCCCTGGACGAACACCCGCACGACCGCTTCGCGGAGCGCAGGGCGCCGAGTCTCGAACCAGCGCCGCCGCCCGACGATCGCCCGGCTGCGAAGCGCGTGACCCCTCCCCGACCGCGCCCGCTGCCGAAGGCCGCCGCGGGCGCGCCCGAGGATGCCGCGAGCCTCGCGCGCGAACAGGCGACGCAGGCCCGTTCGCTCGAGGAGCTCGAAGCCGTCCTCCTCGGCTTCGAAGGCTGCGCGCTGAGGTTCAGCGCCAAGAACCTGGCCTTTCACGACGGCAACCCGGCTGGCCGGGTCATGCTGGTGGGCGAGGCCCCGGGCGCCGACGAGGACCGCATCGGCAAGCCCTTCATGGGGCGTTCGGGCCAGCTCCTCGACCGCATGCTCGCGGCGATCGGCCTCGACCGGAGCCAAGTCTACATCGCCAACGTGGTGCCGTGGCGCCCGCCCGGAAACCGCACGCCGACCCCCCAGGAGATCGCGATCTGCAAGCCGTTCATCGCGCGGCAGATCGAACTCGCCGGACCCGAGGTCCTGGTCTGCCTCGGCGGCCCCGCGACCCAGAACATCCTCAACATCAAGGACGGCATCCTGCAAGACGCGCGGGCGGTGGTTCGACTACCGGACCGCCGAGGGCCGAGACATTCGCGTCCTCCCCACGCTCCACCCCGCCTACCTCCTGCGGCAGCCGCTGCAGAAGCGGCTCGGCTGGCGCGACTTCGCCCTGCTCAGGCGGTTCCTCGACGGCAAGGCGTGAGCGACTCGGCGCCGTCCGCCGGCAAGCTTGACAATCCGCGCGTGTCGGAACCCTCTGGCATGTTCCTGCTTTGACAGGTTTGACCGTCGAGGGTGAGCGATGCGCTGGGAAGACTTTCGAGCCTCCACGAACGTCGAGGACCGCCGCGGGATGGGCATTCCCGGCGGGCGCGGCGGCCTCGGCATCGGCACCGTCATCATCCTCGGTCTCGTGGGCTGGGCGCTCGGCATCGATCCGCGGCTGCTCATCGGCGGCGCCGAGATGGTCGCAGGCGGGCGCGGCGGCGGGCAGGTCCAGCAGCAGGGCCGGCAGGGCACGCCGCAGGACGAGGCCGGCCGCTTCGCGGCCGCGGTCCTCGGCAACACGGAGGACGTCTGGAGGGTGGTGCTGCCGCAGCAGGTCAACCGAGAGTACCGGGCCCCGAAGCTCGTCTTGTTCTCGCAGGCGACCCGCTCGGGCTGCGGTCACGCGCAATCCGCCATGGGGCCGTTCTACTGCCCGCTCGATCAGACCGTCTACCTCGACCTGTCCTTCTTCGAGGACATGCAGCGCCGTTTCCGCACCGGCGGCGATTTCGCCCATGCCTACGTGATCGCCCACGAAGTCGGCCATCACGTCGAGAACCAGCTCGGCATCCTGTCGCGCGTCCAGGCGCGCCAGCAGGAGGTGGGCGAGCGGGAGCGCAACCAGCTCTCCGTGAGAGTCGAACTGATGGCCGACTGCCTCGCGGGCGTTTGGGCCCACCACTCGCAGCAGCGCTACCGCGCGCTCGAGCAGGGCGACGTCGAGGAGGCGGTCGCGGCCGCGGAAGCGATCGGCGACGACCGCCTCCAGCGCCAGTCCGGCGGCCGCGTCGTGCCCGACTCGTTCACCCACGGCTCGTCCGAGCAGCGCGTGCGCTGGTTCATGCAGGGCCTCAAAGGCGGCACCGTCCAGGGCTGCGACGCGTTCCGGACGAGCCGGCTTTAGCCGTGCCGCCGGTTGGGCTGCTGTGCTCGACATGGTCTCGGATGAGCATACGGCATGACGAGTCCTGAGAAACCACGGTCGCTTCAAGCTGAGGCGATCCTGGTCTAAAACGCGACCATGGCCCTCGACCCGAACCTTCCGTTCGTTCCCCTGACCATCGCGGTCCTCACGGTGTCCGACACGCGCTCGCTCGCCGACGACCGGTCGGGCGACATCCTGGTGGAGCGGTTGACGAAGGCCGGTCACGCGCTCGGCGACCGCGCGATCGTGCGGGACGACGTCGAGGCGATCCGGGGCAAGGTGAAGGGCTGGATCGCGGACCCCGCGATCGACGTCGTCATCACGACCGGCGGCACGGGTTTCACGGGCCGCGACGTGACGCCCGAAGCGATCGAGCCCCTGCTCGAGAAGCGCATGGACGGCTTCTCGGCGATCTTCCACCGGATCAGCTACGACAAGATCGGCACGTCGACCCTGCAGTCCCGCGCCACCGGCGGCGTCGCCGGGGCAACCTACATCTTCGTGCTCCCCGGGTCTCCGGGCGCCTGCAAGGACGCCTGGGACGGCATCCTCGCAAGCCAGCTCGACTACCGCCACCGCCCCTGCAACTTCGTCGAGATCATGCCGCGGCTCGACGAGCACCTGAAACGCGGTGCCCCGAAGGCCTAGAGCCTTCTCAGGCGAAGTGGAGCCGGTTCGCCGTTGAACATGCGGCCGCACTCGAGCGCGAGTTGACGGCCTGAGCGTCATCTGAACGCGGCGTCCCGCTCGAGGACCGCCGAGACCCGCACCGGCCGACCGAGGCGCGGGCCGCCGCGGAGCAGAAGGTCGCGACGGACGAGGTCTCCGGCCCGGACGTCGCGGGAACCCACGAGCCGGAAGAGCCGCTCGGCGGGCGCGGCCGGTCGCCGCGCGAGGCGGCCGAACCCGCGGTCGGCCGGGCTCGCGGCGATGAACCGGTCGAGCGTCCGGATCCAGCCATCGATCGGCACATCGCCGTCGGCCAGGCAGAGGATCCAGTCCCGCCGGGCGGCTTGAGCTCCCATCGCCCAGGATCGGTCCGCGCCGGCGATCAGTCTCGCCCCGAGCGCGTCGGCGACGTCGGCGACGGGGCCGTCGCGTGTCGCCGCGAGCACGACGGCGTCTCCGACGAGCCCGTCGGCGACGCCCGGCACGAGCGCGCTCAAGGTGGCGGCCAGTGCTTCGACCCCATGCTCGACCCGAACGACAGCGCTGATCATCGCGGCACCCCGATCGCCCGGTGCCGTCCTCCGGGCTTTCCCGAGAGGGCACAAGGGGGCTTGATCTTGTTCCAGTTTTGTTCTTTGTTCTGGGTGTGTTCCAATTTGCCCGATTCGCGGGGGTCGCCATGGCTCAGCGTGCTCGAGACATCTCTCATGCCCCCCAGCCGCGGGCCCGCGATTCCTCGGACGCGGCGCGCCGGCGCATGGAGGATCCGGCCTATCGCGTGGAGGTCGAGCGGCGGCGCGGACGCGGCGCCGTCTCGAACCCCACGGGGCGCTACGAGAAAGTGCGGCGCGAGGCCTTCGACGACGGCTGGTCGCCCGACGAGGAGGTGCCGCCGCTCCCGACCGAGGCGATCGTCGAGAAGCCGCGCACCATCATCACGAAGAACGATTCGCCCGACATCTCGTTCGATCAATCGATCAATCCCTATCGCGGCTGCGAGCATGGCTGCTCCTATTGCTTCGCACGCCCGAGCCATGCCTTCAACGGCCTGTCCGCCGGGCTCGACTTCGAGACCAAGATCTTCGCGAAGGTGAACGCCGTGGAGCTTCTCGAAAAGGAGCTGCGGACGCCGCGATACAAGCCGAAGACGATCGCGCTCGGCGCCAACACCGATCCCTACCAGCCGCTCGAGCGGAAGTTCCGGATCACCCGCGGCATCCTCGAGGTGCTCGACCGGACCGATCACCCGGTCGGAATCGTGACGAAATCGGCGCTCGTGACGCGCGACATCGACATCCTTTCCCGGATGGCCGAACGGCAGCTCGCCAAGGTCGCGGTCTCGGTCACCACCCTCGATCCGAAGCTCCATCGTCGCATGGAGCCGCGCGCCGCCACGCCCGCCAAACGTCTCGACACGATTCGCGCGCTCGCCGACGCGGGCATCCCCGTCACGGTCCTCGTGGCGCCGATCATCCCGGCGATCAACGAGCACGAGATCGAGGCGATCCTAGCCGCCGCGTACCAAGCCGGCGCCCGCGAGGCCGGCTACGTCCTGCTGCGTCTGCCGCACGAGCTCAAGGACCTGATGCGCGATTGGCTGATCGAGCATTATCCCGACAAGCTGCGCCACGTGTTCTCGATCGTGCAGGACACGCGCGGCGGGAAGGACTACGACTCGCGCTGGGGTCTTCGGCAGACCGGCGTCGGGCCGTTCGCGTGGATTACGGGCCGCCGTTTCGAAAACGCCGTGGAGCGCCTCGGCTTCAACAAGGGACGCCTGAAGCTGCGCACCGACCTGTTCAAGCCGCCCGCTCCGGAGACCGGGCAGCTCGCGTTGTTCTAATTCTTCGGTCCGGCGGCGTTGAGTATACCCAGCAGGTCGATCCCGGAGTATTTCAGTACAAGAACGATAGAGATCAGCAGCACAGTGTAGGAGAAGGCGGCAACTATCCCTCCGGGGATCTGCCGGTACCACGCCAGCGAGCGTTCTATTTTTCCCGCGATGGCTGCTCTTTGCAACTCAGGCGTCGCACTCTTGATGACTTGATCGGCGTAGGCACCGAGACTTGCTTCAGCCTGCTGGCGATAGTCGTTCGAGCGAGCTGCAGTCGTCTCGCCGATGATGTAACTGGATTGTTCATCAGGGCTCGGAGCCCGGCTTTTCTGGGATTTGAAATCCACGAGCCAGGCGCGTTTTCTCTGCTTATAGAGGGCGTATGCGATAAGCCCGATAAGGTCGTCATCCCGCAGGACCAACCGTTCATAGACCGTGTTGTACTGCGATTCGGGATCGCTCATTTTTTGCGAGCAGAGTTCCGAAGGCTCGACTCGGCTGCGCGGAGGGCATCCTGATAGACATCGTTCCGGATCGTGCGACTGGTGACCTTGCCCGGATAATCACGCGTCGTCACGACGGTGGTATCACCCTGGCGAATAGAGCGGCTGCTGCCATCGTCCCTGCGAATCCACCCCTTCGTGCGCTCTGGATCGATCCAGGGGCCGCCTGTATCTCTCTTGAGCCAGGACATCCTTGTCTCCATTGTTTGAAACAATATCGATTGGCCACGTGAGTTTTGCAATGGTCGAGGTTCGAAGCCGGCGCCTTATGAACACCCATTGCGAAGAGCAGTACACCGCGGGAGGATATCGCTGCATCGCGGGCCTCGACGAGGTCGGACGTGGTCCGCTCGCCGGGCCGGTCGTCGCGGCGGCGGTGGTGCTGGATCCGAAGCGGGTGCCTCAGGGCCTCGCGGATTCGAAGGTGCTGACCGCGCTCCGGCGCGAGGAACTGTTCGGGGAGATTCTGACGACCGCTCAGGTCGGCGTCGCCTCGGTGTCCCACACCGAAATCGACACCATCAACATCCGGCAGGCGTCGCTTCGCGCGATGCGGCGGGCGCTTGCGGCCCTTCCCTGCGTGCCCGACATGGCGCTGGTCGACGGCAACGACCCGCCGGCTCTGCCCTGCGGGATCCAAGCGGTCGTGAAGGGCGACGCGACCATCGCGTCCATCGCGGCGGCCTCGATCGTCGCGAAGGTGGTGCGCGATCGACTGATGCGGCGGCTCGGCCTTCTCTATCCCGTCTACGGCTTCGAGACGAACGCCGGCTACTCGACCGCCGCGCATCTCGCCGCGCTGGCGACTCACGGCCCGTGCCCGTTCCATCGCAAGAGTTTCTCGCCTCTGCGCCAGCCGGAGCTCGACTTGTAGCGCGTCCTTAACGCGCGTTAACCGAAAAAGCGAGCAATATCAAAGGCTAGGCAAGAATTGCCGCCCCAATTTCGCACGCCTTTTCGCGCGTCTGGAAACCTCGTCTTTACCCTGACTCAGCATGATCCGGATCGTCAGTTGCGTAACCGGTGATCACCCATGGGTACCTCGCGTACCGGGGCCGCCGGCGCCGCCGCCCGGATTCAGGTCTCGCGTACCGGGCAGGTCGCGCCGGCTCCTCGGACGGGGCTCAAAGCCCCGCCGTTCGTCTCCCCCTCCCTCCCCGTCGACGACATCCTCATCGGCGACTGCGTTGCGGCGTTGGAGAAGCTGCCGCCCGAGAGCGTCGATCTCGTCTTCGCCGATCCGCCCTACAACCTCCAGCTCGAGGGCGGGCTCACGCGCCCGGACCAGAGTCTCGTCGATGCGGTCGACGACGACTGGGACAAGTTCGCGAGCTTCGCGGACTACGACGCGTTCACGCGCGCGTGGCTGTTCGCGGTGCGTCGCGTCATGAAGAAGACCGCGACGCTCTGGGTGATCGGCTCGTACCACAACATCTTTCGCGTCGGTTCCGCTCTGCAGGACCTCGATTTCTGGATCCTCAACGACGTCGTGTGGCGCAAGGCCAACCCGATGCCGAACTTCCGTGGCCGCCGCTTCACCAATGCGCACGAGACCCTGATCTGGGCTTCGAAGGGCGCGGACGCGAAGAAGCTACACCTTCCATTACGAAGCCCTGAAGGCCGGCAACGAAGACCTTCAGATGCGCTCCGACTGGTTCATCCCGCTCTGTACGGGCGACGAACGGCTCAAGGGGACGGACGGGCGCAAGGTCCATCCGACGCAGAAGCCGGAAGCGCTGCTCGCTCGGGTGCTGCTCTCCTCGTCCAATCCGGGCGACGTGGTCCTCGACCCGTTCTTCGGGACCGGCACCACCGGCGCGGTCGCGAGGAAGCTCGGACGCCGCTTCGTCGGGATCGAGCGTGATCCCGCGTATGCCGAGGCGGCGCGCCGCCGGATCGCCGCCGTAACGCCCCTTTCGGGCGAAGCCGTCGCGGCGCCACCGGAGAAGCGCGCCGAAGCGCGCGTTCCGTTCCTCGCGATCCTCGAGGGCGGCTACATCGCGGCCGGCGAGACCGTCGAGGACGAACGTCGCCGCTTCAAGGCGACGGTGCGTGCCGACGGGACTCTCGCGCTCGGCAACATCGTCGGCTCGATTCACAAGATCGGCGCCCTCGCGCAGGGCCTCCCGGCCTGCAACGGCTGGACCTTCTGGCACGTCGAGCGCAAGGGCAAGCTGGTGTGCGTCGACGCGTTTCGGACCAAGCTGCGCGCGCGGCTCGCCGCCTGATCGCGGCGCCGCGCCCGGCCGCCGCGCCCGTCCGGACCCTCGGACACGCCGAGCGCTTTTAAGACGTACGATCCTCGCGGGTCCTGTGGCTCGTGGACCGGACGTCGTTCCTCCATCCGCCTGCCCATCATCCAAGAGGCGTCCGGAGATTCCCGTGGCGGCTCCAAGCCGCGTCACGAGGCACGCTCCGATGCGGACGACCGGTGCGCCAAGGTTCGAAAACATCACGTCGGATTGTCGCCAAACCCGGCCGCGTCAGTAGATTCCGTGCGCGTTGAGGAGTTGCGGCGGCTGTCCGGCGACCGGCGGCCGGTTGTAGAGCGGCGCCCGATAGGGCTCGGGGAAGAGCGGCCCGGCAGGCGACGACGCGGGGCCGCGCTGGGCCGACGGCGGCGGCAGCGGTCGGGACACCACCGGAGCGGCGCCGGACGTCCAGGTCGATCCGGGCGAGGGAGCGGTTTGCTGCGCCGCCGTCGCAGCGGACGGCGGGCGCGACGGACCGACCGCCCGCGCCAAGGGCGTCCCGGTGGACGCGTCCTCGACGTCGACCGGCGCCCGGCGCGCGGCGATCGCGTCCGGCTGCGGGCGCCCCGCCTGCGTGCCGTCGAGGCGCGGCGAGAACTTCAGGATCGGCTTGCAGATGCGCCGCTCGCCGCGGGGGTCGTGCCGGGCAAGATCGATGTGGAAATGATCGTGGTGGAACATGTCGGCGCCGGGGCCGAGCACGGTCGCGAAGTGGCGACAGGCGCCGACGAAGACCTCGCGCAGGAACTCCTGCTCCTGCGGGGTGCCGCGCCAGCCCTTCAGGACCGTCACCTCGCGCCCGTCCGCGAGCACGAAGGCCATCACGTCGAGGGCGTTTCCGAAAGCGTGTTCGGACAGCCTGGCACCGGACTGGCCGTTCTGCGAGCGGCACGAATAGGAGCCGGCCCGCAGATCGACGACCGAGGAACCGAAATACAAGGCGGCGGCGGGCTTCACGACCTCGTCGAGCCACATGTCGATGCGCGGGATGATGGGGCAGGCGAGCGTCACCTGCCGTGCGACACCGACCGTGCCGCCCGAAAAGGCTGCGACTTTGAAGGGGTAGTCGACGCCGCAGGCGCCGGGCCCGTTGATCGTCGAAGCGCGCGACATGTACGCCGAGGGCTGCACCAGCCGCTGCGACAGACAGGCCTCCTCGGCCTGCGTGCGCCAAGGCTCGCGCTGTTCGAACCGGAACAGCCCGCATCCCGTCAGCCCCAATCCGACAAGCGTCAGGGCACCAAACGCAACAAACCCACGGCGCATCGACGCAAGATGCAACAGAGTCGGTAAACGTCCCGTCAACCCTGCGCGCCCGGCCTGTCCCGGTCCGGACCGGATGGGTCATGCAATCGGAACGCTCGGGCCCTTGCCGTTCGCGCAGGGGCGTGCCTGGATCGATGCCGGCATGCTAGAGCATCGTCGAAGGCACCTTTCAGATCCCCTGCAGGTCGGTTTGCCGATGTTGTCCGTTCTCGATCTTCTCCGCCGCATCGACGGCGGCACCCTCACGCCCGAAGGGGCGGTTCGCCTCGCGCGGGAAGCGATTTTCTCGCAGGACGAGAGGATCGGGGCCTTCGTGTCGGTCGATGCCGCCGCTCCGGTCGGCCGTGAGGGCCCGCTCAGGGGCA
Organism: uncultured Alphaproteobacteria bacterium; assembly: GCA_963800985.1. Taxonomy (GTDB): domain Bacteria; phylum Pseudomonadota; class Alphaproteobacteria; order Rhizobiales; family Beijerinckiaceae; genus Microvirga. The sequence goes on from CAWDDI010000039.1 coordinate 31,202, forward strand.
TCGCGGTCGGCGTGAAGGACATCATCGACACCGCGGACCTGCCGACCGAGTGCGGTTCCCCGGTCTACGCCGGCTGGCGCCCCAAGGCGGACGCGCCCATCGTTGCGGCCGCGCGCCGCGCCGGCGCAACCGTCATCGGCAAGACCGCGACGACGCCCTTCGCGTATCTCGACCCGACCGTGACGCGGAACCCTTCGAACCGGGAGCACACCCCGGGCGGCTCGTCGTCGGGCTCGGCGGCGGCCGTCGCTGCGGGCATGGTGGCGCTCGCCATCGGCACGCAGACCGGCGGCTCGGTGATCCGGCCGGCCTCGTTCTGCGGCATCGCGGCGATCAAGCCTTCCTATCGCGTTCTCCCGACCGTCGGCGTCAAGACGTTCTCGTGGTCGCTCGACACGCCCGGCCTGTTCGCATCATCGGTCAGGGACGTCGCCTACGCGCTCAGTGCCCTCACGGGGCGAGAGAACGTGCGGGTCGACGGGCGCTCGCCTGACCCGCCCCGCATCGCGGTCGTGACGCAGGACTTCGCAGACGCCCCCGAACCCGCCAGCGTCGCGGCGCTGGACCATGCGGCGCGAGCCGTCGAGCGGGCCGGCGCGAGCGTTCGCGGCATCCCCTTGCCGCCGGCTCTCGCCGAAGCCTTCCATGTCCATGGCACGATCCAGGACTTCGAGGCCCGGCAGGCTCTGGCGTGGGAGATCGACCACCATCGCGACGCGCTGCCCCCGCTCCTTCGCGCGTCGCTCGAGGCCGCGGCGGCGATTCCGGTCGAACGCTATGACGACGCCCGCCGCACCGCCCGCCGGGCCCGGGGTGCGCTCGCGGACGTCTTCACGGCCTGCGACGTGCTCCTCACCCTGTCGGCGCCCGGTCCCGCGCCGCGAGGCCTCGCCTCGACGGGCGACGCGCGGTTCAACCGCTTGTGGACGCTGATGGGGAACCCGTGCGTCAACGTTCCCGCGCTGGCGGACTCCGCGGGGCTTCCCGTCGGGGTTCAGGTGATCGCCGCGTTCGGCCGGGATGACAACGCGTTGGCTGCCGCCGCGTTCGTCGAACAGGCGCTCGGCGCTCATGGTTAGACCGACTTATCCACAACCGCGCCGCGATTTTCTGCCGGAGCGCCAATGGTTTGATCTAGAGAAGCAGGATTGACCAAGAGGAAGTACGTAAAACCGCCGTTAAAATTCAGTTGTACCTCTTTGCAGGCTTCTCCATGCCGTAACGTTTTGTTAACGTTTGCCGTTGGGCACGGACCCGGAGGTTCTGGATGGAGCTGATTTCGAAGCTGGATTTCGCTTCCAAGGTCAATGTCATCGCGGTCGGCGCCGCTCTCGCCTTTATCGGGGCCATCGTCGCCGGCCTGTTTTGAACGTCGCGCCTTCGCTTCAGAGCTGGGCTGCTGATCAAAACCGAAGGATCCATGCCGCTGCCAGACTCTCGGGCAGCGGTATTTTATTGGTGCGATCCCGCAAACGAAGCGGCTGTCACGACTCCGGACAGGCCCGATCGGTGATACCCCACGACATCACGTTGGTGACCATCCGGCACTCCGCGAGACGGCCGCCGTCCGCCGTCTTGAGGCAGATGCTTTCGCCGGGCGCGAAGATCCGACCCTGCGCGCGGCAATAGCAGTCGAGCGGGTTGTGATTCATCGCCTGCGCGGTCTCGATCGGCGCGGGCTCGTGCGCCAGGGCCGGCGCGGCGATGAAACCGAGAAGAGCGAAAACGGCGCGATGCATGCGGCACCTCGGGGCGCGATCTCCAAGCATGCTCTGCCTGTGCCGGTCCGAGGTCAAGCACGAGCCGTGCAACGACGCGGAGCGGATCCCGAAGGCTAGTCCCAGCGCCCGGCCGCGGCGTCGTCCTCCCGCGAGGCCTCGACCCACGATCCCGTCGGCCCGGCCTTAAGGTGCTCACGCTTCCAGAACGGAGCCCGCGTCTTCAGGTAGTCCATCAGGAACTCGGCTGCCTCGAAGGCGGCCCGGCGGTGGGCGGAGGCCGTGACCACGAGCACGATGGTCTGCCCGGGGCGAATGCGTCCGAAGCGGTGGATCACGGTGACGCCCGACAAGGGCCACCGCGCCCGCGCTTCCTCGACCACCCGGGCGACCTCCGCGTGCGCCATGCCGGGATAGTGCTCGAGCTCGAGCGCCGCGAGGCGGCCGCCTTCATCGCGGCACAGACCCGTGAAGGTCACGACCGCACCGATGTCGGCGCGTCCGGCGCTCAGAGCGGAGATCTCCGTCGCGACGTCGAAGTCCTCTTCTTGGATGCGGATCGTCGGTGTCACTGCAAAGCCCTTCGCCGGCAGCCGGCCGTCACCCGCCCGTCATGGGCGGGAAGAAGGCGATCTCCCGCGCGCCGGCAATGGGGCTGTCCGGTTTCACGTGCGTGCGGTCGACGGCAGCGCGGACCACGGCTTCGTTTTCGAAAGCGTACGCGTATTCCTCTCCGCGACCTTGGAGCCAGCGCACGAGGTCCGCAACGGTGACGATGGCGTCCGGGAGGTCCAGCTCCTCCTCGGCGCGCCCGACCCGCTCCCTCACCCATGCGAAATAGACGAGCTTCACGTGCATCTTCCAAGGCTCCCCGGACGCGGACATCCGGCCCTCACCCGTCCTCGACGACGTGATGGGATCCGGCCTTCAGGTGATCCAAGCCGGTATCGCCTGAGGCGCCCCGCGTGGCCGTAGCCGGTCGTCATCGTTCCTCCATGACGTGACGCAATCCGGCTTTCAGGTAATCCCAACCGGTATAGATGGTGAGCACCGCCGCGACCCAAAGCAGTCCGGTGCCGATCAGGATGGTGCCCGGCAGCACGGTCTCGCCGGCGGGACCGGCAATCAGAAACCCGATCGCAACGAGCTGCAGGGTCGTTTTCCACTTGGCGACCCGGCTGACGGGAACGCCGACCTTGAGTTCCGCAAGGAACTCGCGCAGGCCGGACACGAGGATCTCGCGGCTTAGGATCACGATCGCCGCCCACAGCGCGGAGTGACGGATGGTCTCGTCCGCGACGAGCATGAGCAGGCAGGCGCTGACGAGCAGCTTGTCGGCGATGGGGTCGAGCATGCGTCCCAGCGCCGACTGCTGCGCATAGGCGCGTGCGAAATACCCGTCGAGATAGTCCGTGACGGCCGCGGCAATGTAGATCGCCAGGGCGATCCACCGGGACCACCGGTCCTCCGGCCAGAACAGCAGCGCGACCACGGCTGGAATGGCGGCGAGCCGGCCATAGGTCAGGATGTTCGGTAGGCTCAGGGCCTGAGACCGGCGCATGGGAGACGCGATGCTCATCGGAAGGGCAGGAAACATGCGCGAGGTGTGGGCGTCAACCGGGCACGCCCGCCTCCCGAAGACCCACCGCGGCCGCGCGACCCCTCCGGCGTCCCGGCTTCGAGAGCAAGCGGCGGTGAACGGATCGGCCCTCGCGGCGCGGCGCCTTAGTGCCGCACCACCGGGGCGCCGACGGTTTCCGCGGTGAGCCAATCGACCACGGCCGTCAGAGCATCACGATTCGAGAGGCCCCGTCCCCGGCCTTCGGTGTACAGGGTGAGCTGCTGGTCGGCGCTGGTCCCGCGGGCGATGATCCGGCGCGCAAGGTCAACCTCGCGCTCGCAGCCGAGCGCCCGGGCATCGTCGTCGACGAGGTCGAGCACCTCTTCGAGGACCTCGCCCACTGGCTTCGCGGTCCGGGTGGTTTCGTCCACGAACGAGCCGTGGATTCCGTAGCGCTGCGCGCGCCAGCAGTTCTCATCCGTGATCGCCCGGGACGCGCCGGTGCGGCCCGCGTTGAGCCCGCGCGCGATGGCAAGCCGCCGCACCAGGCAGCGATAGAGGGCCGCGATCGCGATCGCGTCGTCGACCCGCGTGCAGCTGTCCGCGACGCGCAGCTCCAGCGTGGGGTGCTTGCGCGAGGGGCGGATCACCCACCAGACATAGCTCGAATCCTGAATCGCCCTCGCGGCCACCAACGTGTCGATGTAACGCTGGTAATCCGCCGCGCTCTCGAACAGGTCCGGAAGACCGGTGCGCGGCAATTCGCGATAGGCGGCGAGCCGATAGCCCAGCAGGCCCGTGCGTTGTGCCTGCCAGAAAGGCGACGAGGTCGAGAGCGCGAGCAGCAACGGGAGATAGGGCTGCAGCCGGTTCATGATGTCGACGCGCAGCCCGAGATCGGGGACCTCGACGTGGACATGCATGCCGCACAACACCAGACGGCTGCCGATCATCTGGAGGTCGTGCATCACCTTGCCGTAGCGCGGCTGGTTCGTGGCCCGCACCCTTGACCACACGGCGAGCGGATGCGTGCCGGAGGCCATGATCGAAAGGTCGAGCTCCTCCGCGATCGCTCCGAGCCCCGAGCGCAGGCCTTCGAGCTGCCGGTGCGCGTCCGCGAAGTCGAACGACGGCGTGGTCGCGATCTCGACCTGCGGTTCCAGCATCTCACGATGGATGTCCCGCGATAAGTGTTCGCGCGCCTGTGCAAAGAATTCCTGCATGCGCGCGCGTGCGGCGTCGCGCTTTACGGCATCGTTGATGAAGTACTCCTCCTCGATGCCGAACCGATATTCCCCGGACATTGGGTGCGTCTCCTGGATTGTTCTTTTACTTGTCGTGAGATCCTGATCGGCGAGTCTTATGGCAGCAGGCCCCAAGGTCCCGCTCATTCAGGCGAGATTGGGGCGGCATTCCATGAAAGCTTAGCTTCGGGGCTTACGGTCAGCTCACCGAGACCTGGCCGGCGCTCGTCGTCGAGGGGTGAAGTCAGCGCCAGTCGCCAAGGGCGGTTTGCACCACGGCGAGGGCAGCCACCGCTGCCGTGTCTGCACGGAGGATACGCGGCCCCAGCGATACGCGAACGGAGTTTTCGCGGGCGGCAACACGGGTTCTCTCCTCGTCGGTAAAGCCTCCTTCAGGCCCCACGATAACGGCGATCTTGGGTATGTTGTTCCCGAGAGGTTCCAGCGCGGCCATGGGGTTCGCGACGGGCGCGCGCTCGTCGCAGAACACCAGCAGGCGCTCGGGTTCCAGGGCCGCCAGAGCCGTCTCGAGATCCGCCGCCTCGAGCACCGCGGGAATGGACAGGATCCCGCATTGCTCGGCGGCCTCGATCACATTCGCGCGCATTCGCTCCAGGTTCACGCGCGTGCTCTGGGTCCGGCGGGTCACGACGGCTCGCAGGGCGCCCGCTCCCATCTCCACCGCCTTCTGGACCATGTAGTCGAGGCGGGCATGCTTGAGCGGTGCGAAGAGGTAGAGGAGATCCGGCGCCGGCGTCTGCTCGCGCACGCGCTCGACCGGCACGAGCTCGGCGCCCTTGCGCCCCTCCCCTTCGACCTGCGCCCGCCATTCACCGTCGCGGCCGTTGAACACGAGGACGCCCGCGCCGCGGCGCAGACGCAGGACGTTGAGCAGATAGTTCGCCTGCCCCCGGTCGAGCGCGATCCGGCCCCCCGCGCTGAGCGGCGCATCGAGAAAAAGTCGCGGGGCGGAAAAATCGTAGCCGGCCATCGCGCAGCCTTAGCATAGGACCCCGGCAACATAGGACCGCGCGGGGACCGAACCGCCGCAGGCTCCGTTGCTTCCGAACGCCGCACGTGACCATCTCCCGGAACACGCGGTCCCCTCCGCGGCGTTCCGTGACCGTCCGCCGCCGCGCTTCCCGTCTTGGCGAACCCACCCCGATGCTGCTAACAGAACCGCGGGCGCGAGACGTCGCGCCACCCCGAAGGACCCTGCCGATGCCGCACGTGCCCTCGCCCCGTTCTCTCGCCCTCGCGGGCTTCGCGCTCGTCGTGACCGCTGCGCCTGCGGTCGCCCAGGTCTGCCAGGAGGGCTCCAAGTACATCAAGGAGCGGCAGGAGATCGTCCTGCAGCTCAACAAGGCCGGGGGCAAGGACAGGAAACTCGACCCTCGGATGGCCTGCGGGTCCTTCGGCAAGCTCGTCGCGAACGGCGAGCAGAGCCTGAAATGGCTCGAGACCAACAAGGACTGGTGCCAGATCCCGGACCAGGTCGTGGCGAACCTGCAGCAGGAACACACGAAAGTGAAGGAGATCCGCGGTCAGGCGTGCCAGGCCGCCGCGAAGCTCGCCGAGATGGAGAAGCAGGCCCGCCAGCAGAAGCAAGGCGCGAACCCGTTCGCCGGCGGCCTCACGGGCCAGTACAAGATCCCCCAGGGCGCCCTCTGACCGCCGACATCGGCCGCCCGCTCGTCCTTCTGGCTGTCCCGTGAACGCGCCGGCCGACCGCGCGTTGCCGGACGCGGTACGCGGCCACTGGGTGGACCGGGCCGCCCCGGCCTCCTTGAAGCCCTATCTGCGGCTCGCACGGATCGAGCGGCCGATCGGCTGGTGGCTCCTTCTCCTGCCCTGCTGGTGGTCGTCGGCGCTGGCGGCGATCGCGTCGGGCGGTCTCCCGAACGCATGGCATGCCCTGCTCTTCCTCGTCGGCGCCGTAACGATGCGCGGCGCGGGATCGACCTACAACGACCTCGTCGACCGCGATCTCGATGCACGGGTCGAGCGCACCCGCGACCGCCCATTGCCTTCGGGACAGGTGAGCGCGCGGGCGGCGCTGGTCTTCCTCGGCCTGCAGTGCCTCGTCGGTCTTGCGGTCCTCGTCCAGTTCAACGCCTTCGCGATCGCGACCGGCGTCGCGTCCCTCGGCATCGTGGCGCTCTATCCGTTCATGAAGCGGGTGTTCTGGCTGCCCCAAATCGTCCTCGGCCTGGCTTTCGCGTGGGGCGGCCTCATGGGCTGGGCCGCATGGTTCGGCTCCTTGAGCCTTGCCGCCGTGCTTATCTATTTCGGCGCGGTCGCCTGGGTGGTGGGCTACGATACGATCTACGCGCTTCAGGACATCGAGGACGACGAGATTGCCGGGATCAAATCCTCGGCGCGCTTCTTCGGAGCACGGGTGCGGCTCGGCGTGGCGGCGGCCTACGCGGTCGCCGTGGTGCTGATCGGCACGAGCTTGTGGCTCGTTCGACCGGGTGCGGTCGCCTGGCTCGCGCTTGCGGCATTCGCGGCGCACCTCGCCTGGCAGGTGCATCGCATCGACCCGCGCGACGGCGCCGGAGCGCTGCGGCTCTTCCGCTCGAACCGCAACGCGGGACTGATCCTGGCCGCGGGGCTCGCCGCGGAGGCGATGCGGGCTTGGGCGTTCGTCTCCGGATGATGCAAATCGCTCCGGTCGGCCCGCCTAAAACAGCCGCCCCTGCTCGTCCTCGTCGCTGGAGCGCGGCTTTGCGGCCTTGCGGGTTTCGGTGACAGGCTTCGACTCCGGCGCGGCGAGCGGGACCTGGAGCTCGGGGTCATCGTTCTGGACCTTGTTCACCCGCGTGCTGACCGGAACCATGGTGATCCATTCGTCCGGACACGGTCGTACGCGGCGCATCGCCTCGTCAGGGCTTACGGCGTCGGTGTCGAGCCAAGCCCCGATGTCGTCGCGCGAGAGGATCGCCGGCATGCGGTTGTGGACCCCGGAGACGGTGCCGTTCGCGTCGGTCGTCACGATGGCGGCGGTGTCGATTTCCCCGCCGCTGGGGTCGTTGTAGGTCTCCCAAAGGCCCGCCAGGGGCATCGGTCCGCCATCCGCCATGCGGATCAGGTAGGGCGCCTTCTCGCGACCGCGGCGCTGCCATTCGTAGAACCCGTCGGCGAGGAAGATGCAGCGGCGATATTTGAGCGCTCCCTTGAAGGTCGGCTTCGTGTGCACGCTGTCGTCGCGGGCGTTGATCACGAGAGGAAACTCCTTCGGATCCTTGACCCAGCCGGGCAGGAAGCCCCACCGGACGAGGCGGAAGTGGCGCTCCTTCGCGCCGTGCACGATCGGGACCGGCTGGGTTGGCGCGACATTGAAGCGCGGCGGGAAGTTCGGCTGCTCGGAATAGGCGAACAGCGCGCGGAAGGCCTCCGGGGGCAGAGTGATCGCGTAGCGTCCACACATGGCGAGCCGACCTTAGAGGAGTTTGGGCGGGCGTGGAATCGGGGCCTCGAAACCCTGGCTCGGCCGCGGTTTTCTGCGAAAGCGCCGCAAAGCCAGGATTTCGACATCCCTTGGCGAATCGCCTTTCAACCCGGTGACGAGGGCGGCGGAATGCCATCGGGCACGAAGAAGTCGGGCGCCAGCGGTACCGAGGCGTCGACCCGGTAGCGCTCGAAATCCGTCACGCCTTCCTCCGCGAGGAAGGTGTCGTCGATGAGAAACCGGCCCGTGAAGGCGCGCGCCGGCTTGTTGAAGATCGCGTAAGCCGCGTCGGCGAGGATCTCCGGGGTGCGGCTCGCCCGCACGATCATGTCGCCGCCGAGCAGGTTCTTGATCGCGCTCGTCGCGATCGTGGTGCGCGGCCAGAGCGCGTTCACCGCGATGCCGCGCTCGCGCAGCTCGCCCGAAAGGCCGAGCACGCACAGGCTCATGCCGTACTTCGCGATGGAATAGGCAAGATGCGGCGAAAACCACTTCTCCTGCAGGTCGAGGGGCGGCGACAGCATCAGGACGTGCGGGTTTCCGGATCGCTCGAGATGGGGAATCGCATGTTTCGAGACCATGAAGGTGCCGCGGGTATTGATCTGATGCATCAGATCGAAGCGCTTCATGTCCGTCTGCGGGGTCGGCGTGAGGCTGATCGCGCTCGCGTTGTTGACCACGATGTCGAGCCCGCCGAAGGTCTCGGCCGCGGTGTCGATCGCGCTCTTGACGGCCTCCTCCTCGCGCACGTCGACGACGAGAGGCAGCGCCTTTCCCCCCGCGGCTTCGATCTCGCGGGCGGCCGTGTAGATCGTCCCCGGAAGCTTGGGGTGCGGTTGCGCGGTCTTGGCCGCGATCACGACGTTCGCGCCGTCCTTCGCGGCGCGAAGCCCGATCGCGAGGCCGATGCCCCGGGAGGCGCCGGTGATGAAGAGAGTCTTTCCTGCAAGGGTCATGGTCAGCTCGCGAGCGCCAGCGGCGCGCCTTGGAGAGACCCCGCGCCGGCCATGACCGAAGCCTCGAGACCCGCGGCACCGGGCGCGATGGTCTCCGCGAAGAAGCGGCACAGCCCAACGCGGGCCGGATGCGCGGGGTCCGTGTCCCCGGAGGCCATCAGGGCGTTGGCCGCGAGGGCCGCCTCGGCGAGCGATGCCGCACCCTGAGCGAGCGCGAAGAGGCGCAGGTACGGCGTCGCGCCGGCGAGCGCATCGCTGGGGTCGTTCGCCGCGGCCGCCTTCAGCATATGGCTCGTCGCCCGATCGAGACTCTCGACCGCCTCGCGCAGTCGAGGCGCCGTCAGGCCGAAGGCCGGAGTCGCCTCCTTGACGAGGCGGGTCGCCGTCGCGCGCATCGAGGCGATCTGCGCCCGCACCGCATCGCCGCCGGAGAGCGGCAGCTTGCGGGTGACGAGATCGATCGCCTGGATGCCGTTGGTGCCCTCGTAGATCGTGAGAATGCGCGCATCGCGCAGGTGCTGCGCGGCGCCGGCTTCCTCGACGAATCCCATGCCGCCGTGGACCTGGACCCCGATCGAGGCCACCTCGATCCCGATGTCGCTCGAGAACGCCTTGGCGACCGGCGTGAGGAGCGATGCGCGTTCGTGCGCAACCTTGCGGGCTTGCGCGTCCGGGGCACGACCCGCGCGGTCGATCGCCTCCGCGGTGAGGAGGCAGATCGCTCGCGCGGCGGCCGTCAGCGCCTTCATGGTGAGGAGGTTCCGCCGCACGTCCGGGTGCTCGACGATCGGGCTCATGCCGGTCCCGGCGCTTCCCCGCGCGCGGCCCTGCCGGCGCTCGTTCGCGTAGGCGAGCGCCTGCTGGTAGGCCCGCTCGGCGATCGCCACGCCCTGGATTCCGACGAGAAGCCGCGCATTGTTCATCATCGTGAACATGCAAGCGAGGCCCCGGTTCTCCTCGCCGACGAGCCAACCCACCGCCCCGCCCTCGTCGCCGTAGACCATGGTGCAGGTCGGCGAGGCGTGGATTCCGAGCTTGTGCTCGATGCTCGCGCAGCGCACGTCGTTGCGGGCGCCGTCCGGCAGCACCTTGGGGACGAGGAAGAGCGAGATGCCGCGGGTGCCGGGCGGCGCGTCAGGCAGACGCGCGAGCACCAGGTGGAGGATGTTGTCGGTGAGGTCGTGCTCGCCGTAGGTGATGAAGATCTTCTGCCCGGAGATCCGGTAGGTGCCGTCCCCTGCGGGCTCGGCGCGGGTTCGGAGCGCCGCGAGGTCCGATCCCGCCTGCGGCTCGGTCAGATTCATGGTGGCGGTCCACTCGCCCGACACGACCTTGGCGAGGTAGCGCTCCTTGATCTCGGGCGAGCCGTGCGCGGCGATCGCCTCGATGCCGCCCATCGTGAGAAGCGGGCCGAGGCCGAACGCGAGACAGGCGGCGTTCCACATCTCGACGCAGCCCGCGTTGAGCAGCACCGGCAGGCCCTGGCCGCCGTACGCCGCGGGCCCGGCGAGCGCATTCCATCCGGCTTCCGTCCAAGCCCTGTAGACGTCCTTCCAGCCCGGCGGCATGGTGACCGCGCCGTTCTCGAAGGGGGTGCCGTGGCGGTCGCCGACTCGGTTGAGCGGAGCGATGACGTCGGTCGCGAAGCGCCCGGCCTCCTCGAGGATCGCCTGGGCGAGATCCGGCGTGAGGTCGCCGTGCAGGCCCTCGGCGATCGCGCGATCGAGACCCGCCACATGGCGCATCATGAAGGCGATCTCGGCGACCGGCGCGCGGTACGTCATGGCTCATCCTTTCGAGGCTGCGTCGGGCTTCGGCGTTGACGCCCATGGTCGCGCGAGTAAACCCGCCCGACAAGCGTCGGTCCCGGTGGGACAGGGAAGGACAGTTTAGACGTGAACGATCCCGGATCAAGGGTGACGCAGCGCCTCCGGCCGGACTCCGCGGGCTTGGATCGGGCGGCCGCGATCCTGCGAGCCGGCGGGCTCGTGGCCTTCCCGACCGAGACCGTCTACGGCCTCGGTGCCGACGCTGCGAGCGCGGAGGCGGTGGCTCGGATCTACGCCGCGAAGGAGCGGCCGCGGTTCAACCCGCTGATCTCCCATGTCGCGGACCTCGCGGCGGCCGAGCGCCAGGGTCGGTTCGATGACGCCGCGCGGCGTTTGGCCAAAGCGTTCTGGCCCGGGCCGCTGACGCTGGTCCTGCCGGCGGCGCCCGGCTGCACGGTGTCGGATCTCGCCCGAGCCGGACTGGAGACCGTCGCGCTCCGCGTCCCGGCCCATGCCGCGGCGCGGGAGCTGCTCCTGCGCGTCGGGCGCCCGGTCGCCGCGCCGTCGGCGAACCGCTCGGGACGGGTGAGTCCGACCGAGGCCGCGCACGTCCTCGCCGATCTCGACGGACGCATCGACGCGGTGGTCGATGGAGGCCCGGCGACGGTCGGCCTCGAGTCGACGGTCATCGCCTGCCTTGGGGGCGAACCGCGCCTCCTGCGTCCCGGCGGCGTGCCCCGGGCGGAGGTCGAGGACGTGATCGGCGACCGGCTCGCCGACGGCGTTCGCGAGAGCCAGCCGCTCGCGCCCGGCATGCTCGCATCCCACTATGCCCCGCGGGCGAAGGTGCGGCTCGATGCGCGCGAAATTCGGCCCGGCGAGGCGGCGCTGCTTTTCGCGGGTGCTCGGCCGGCCGGTCTGGAGCGCGCCGTGCGCAGCCTCGACCTGAGCGAAAGCGGCGACCTCGCCGAGGCCGCCGCGAACCTTTTCGCGCTTTTGAGGCGCCTCGACGCGTCGGGAGCCGCGGCCATCGCGGTGACCCCGATCCCGGAGAGCGGGCTCGGGGAAGCGATCAACGATCGCCTGAGCCGGGCCGCGGCGCAGCGGTGAACACCGTTCCGGAGAACTCCGCGCTTCCCTTTCCGGACTGCCTTACTTGACCTCGCCGCCGGCGAGCTCGGGCTCGCGATGGACCTGCGGCCGCAGCGGAAAGCGCGCCGCCTTGCGGCGGGTCAGGAACCGGGGCCGACGATGGGCCAGGAGGCCGTGTCTGCGGCGGCGGCGGGTGGGGCCCAGGAGCACGCGGCCGAGCTGGGGATAGGGCGTCATCACCGCCCCGTTCGGGAGCTGGATCTTGAGCGCGAGCCCCGAGGCGTTCGCGAGCCGACGCCATTCGGCGACGATGTCGTCTTCCGAATAGCGACCGAACGCGAGCAGGGGTGCGTTGGCGGCGTCGAGCAGGACCAGTTCGTAGTGCTCGCCCCCGCCGACGGCCCGCATCGCGACAGCCGCCGCACGGACGCCGGGCTCACCGACAATGCCGGGGAGAGGAGACGGTGCGGCCAGGATCGAGGCCGCTGGGCCGGAGACCATCCCGGGTGGGACGGCTCCGGCCGTGAGAGTGATCTGTACCATGTCGACGCCCTGTCGAGCCGCCGGCGCTCTCTGCGGAGCGCTCGGGGGGTTGCCCTGTTTCGACCGCCGGCCTCTCTGCGGATGCGCGGCGTACGGATTTGCCTGTCGCAGCGCCCGCCCTCTCTCCTGGAGGGCTCGGCGTTACGACATCACACTAGCCGCGGCGCTGCGGGAAACCCGTTAAGAGCTCTGGTTAAGGTCCTGTTGCGCGTGGGGTTTTGCCGCCGATGCTCAACAAAGGATTGCCGATATCGGGAAAAAGCGAGATTGTTCGCCAGCGCGAAGACGCCTGCCGATATCTGCCGGGCGCTGCACGTAAGCCGGAATTGGTCCGACCAGCGCGGAGGCGCGGTTTCGGGTTGTGGCACGGCGCTCTCCTGAGGGGCGCCGCCGAGACGGAGCTGAATTGTGCACCGTGACGTTCGCGCGGCCTCTGGCGGCGCCGCGCCTGCGCCCCCATTGTCAGGGCGTCATGCTCGCCCGTTCACACGCCCCGCTCGCCGCCGCCCTCACCCCTGCCCTTCACGAAGCGGCGCGCGAGGCCGGGGCCATGGCGCTCGATTTCTTTCGCCCCGGCACCCGGACGTCGGCCCGGCTCTGGACCAAGGACCGGGGCTCCCCGGTCACCGAGGCGGATGTCGCGGTCGACTCGTTCCTCAAGGAACGACTGTTACAGCTCCTCCCGGAGGCGGGCTGGCTCTCCGAGGAGACGGCCGACAATCCGGACCGGCTCTCCAAGGACCTGGTGTGGATCGTCGATCCGATCGACGGCACCCGTGCCTTCATCGCGGGCCATCCCGACTGGTCGGTCGCCATCGCGCTTCTCGTGCATGGCCAGCCGCTCCTCGGCGTCGTCCATGCCCCCGCGCACGATCGGTTCTACGAGGCGAGCGCCGGCGCGGGGGCCCGGGTCAACGGCGCGCGGCTCGACGTCTCCCTGAAGGACAGCGTCGCCGGCGCGCGCACCGCGGGGCCGAAACCCCTGGTCGATACCTTCGAACGGCGTGCCGGATCGACCGTGACGCGCCTCGAAAAGATCCCGTCCCTTGCGCTGCGCGTCGTGCGGGTCGCCGAAGGCAGCGTCGAGATCGGCCTCATCTCGTCCGATTCGCGCGATTGGGACCTTGCCGCCGCCGACCTGATCCTGCGGGAGGCCGGCGGCCTGATGAGCGACCTCGCCGGCAACCCCCTCGTTTACAATGGGGCGGATCCCGTCCACGGAGAACTCGCGGCCGCGTCCGCGCGCCTGCATCCGCGCGTCATCGAGATCATGACTCGTGGTTCGTGAGGGGGCGCGGTGTTGACCCGTCACCGCGACGTCGATCGGACCCCGTGGACGGGTGCCGCTCGGTTACGGTTGCATCGACGCGCCAATAAGGTCATGAGGGCACGATCCGGCAGCGATTCACCGTGGCGTACTTCGTTGAGATGCCGATCGCGTCGACGCCCTCCGGCCGTCGTTTCCCCGTCCAGGAGCTTCGCCCTTCAATGAGCGAGACGACCCCCAAGCAATTGCTGCACCTCGTCTTCGGCGGCGAGCTCTCGCGGCTCGACCAACTCGACTTCAAGGATCTGTCCCAGCTCGACGTCGTCGGGATCTATCCGAACTACGCCGCCGCCTATGCGGCCTGGAAAGGCAAGGCGCAGGCCACCGTGGACAACGCGCACATGCGCTACTTCATCGTCCACCTGCACCGCCTCCTCGAGCCGCAGGACTGACGATCCGCTTGTCATGAGCTTCCTCAAGCGCCTCATCCGCACGCGTGCATGCCAGGAGACGATCGGCTTCCTGGTGGCCCGCTATCTCGGCGTCGTGCGGCGCACCAACCGCTTCGTCGTGGAGCCCGCCAACGCCTACGATCGGATCGGGCCCCTGATGCCGGTGATCGCGGCCATGTGGCACGGGCAGCATTTCATGATTCACTTCGCCAAGCGACGCCAGGATCGCGCGGTCAGCCTCGTGTCGCGGTCCAGCGACGGGGAGCTCAACGCGGTCGCCTTGCGTCACCTTGGAATTCGCGCCATCCGGGGCTCGGGCGAACGGGCGCGCCGGGTGCAGAACCGGCGCGACCGCGGCGGCGCGACCGCGCTGCGGGGCATGCTGCGGGCTCTCGCGGACGGCGAGATGGTGGTCCTCACCGCCGACATCCCCAAGGTGTCGCGCGTGTGCGGCCCGGGCATCGTGACCTTGGCGCAGCTCTCCGGCCGCCCGATCGTGCCGGTCGCCGTGGTCACGAGCCGTCGGATCGATTTCGGGAGCTGGGACCGCGCCAGCCTCGGTCTTCCGTTCGGTCGCGGCGCAATGGTGATCGGCGATCCGATTCATGTTCCGCGAGACGCGGACGCCGCCGCCTTCGAAGCGGCGCGCCAGGCGGTGGAGCGCGGCCTCGACACCGTTCACGCACGGGCTTACGCCCTCGTCGGCACCAAGGACCCCGGCGCGAAAACCGCATCGGCTCTCCCGGCGGCGGAGGGCACATGAGCCGTCGCGCGAACGAGGCCCGCTTCGGGAGCGGCCCGATTTCCGTTCCACTCGCGGCCGGCGAGGCAGCATGAACCGGCTGCCGGCTCTCATCACCGCATACCGCGCGGCGACCGCGGTGCTCGAGCCCGCGTTTCTCGGGCTGCTCTATTGGCGCCGGCGGCAGGGCCGCGAGGACGGCACGCGCCTCGGCGAGCGGAAGGGTTGGCCGAGCCGCGCGCGGCCGGAGGGGCACCTCGTCTGGGTGCACGGCGCCTCGATCGGCGAGACGCTGTCGCTGATCCCCCTCGTCGAGCGGCTGACGCAGCGCGGGCTTGCGGTCTTGATCACGTCCGGCACGCGCACGTCGGCGCAGTTGCTCGCGCGGCGGATGCCTCCCGGCGCTTTCCACCAGTTCGTGCCGCTCGACGTACCGCGCTACCTGCGCCGCTTTCTCGACCATTGGCGGCCGAGTCTGGCGCTCGTGGCGGAGTCCGAGATCTGGCCGAACAGCGTGCTGGAGCTCCATCGGCGCTCCATCCCGCTCGTCCTCGTGAACGGTCGCTTGTCGGAGCGATCGTTCCAGCGCTGGTCGCGCCTTCCGCAGGTGATCGGCGCCCTCTTCGAGCGCTTTGCCCTGTGCCTCGCCCAGACGCCGGCAGACGCGGAACGGCTCGCGCGGCTCGGCGCCCCGCACGTCGCCGTCGCGGGAAACCTGAAGTACGACGCGGCCCCGCCCCCCGCCGATCCACGCGTGGTGGCGCATCTCTCGGGCCTCGTTGCAGGCAGGCCGGTCTGGCTCGCCGCCTCGACGCATCCGGGCGAGGAGGAGGTCGTCCTCGCGGTCCACCGGGCGCTCGCGCGGCGCCACCCCGAGCTTCTCACGATCATTGCCCCGCGACATCCGAACCGCGGCGCGGAGATCGCGGCGCTCGCCGAGCGGGCGGGCCTGCGTGCCGCGCGGCGCGCGGGCGGAATGCATCCCGACCGGGCAACCGACGTCTATGTCGCGGACACGATCGGCGAAATGGGGCTGTTCTACCGCCTGACGCCTCTCGTGTTCATGGGCGGGACGCTGGTACCGGTCGGGGGGCACAACCCGATCGAGCCCGCCAAGCTCGGAGCCGCCATCCTGCACGGACCGCACGTGCACAGCGCGAGGGACATCTACGGGACCCTCGACGCCGCCCGCGGCGCGCTGCGGGTCGACGACGCCCACGCTCTCGCCTCCGCGCTATGCGACCTGCTCGAGGACCCGGCGCTGACCCGGGAGACGGCTCGCGCGGCCTCCGACTGCGTCCGCGCCCTCGGAGGCGCCGTGGAGCGCACGCTGCAGTCGGTCGAGCCCTTCATCGTGCAGGTCAAGCTTTGCGCCCGTCGTTGAGGAGACCGGGAGGTCCCGCTCGGCCGAAGCACCCTCAGGCGATGAGCGGATCGCGCCGAGGCGCTTCCGTGCAAGCGGTCGCGCGCTGATGCGGTCTCCCGCGTTCTGGTGGCGTGCCGAGCCGTCGCCGCTCGCGCGGCTGCTCACCCCCGCGAGTGCGCTCTACGGCGCCGTGGCGGGGCGGCGCATGGGTCGAGGCGGAGCGCGCGCGGCGGTGCCGGTGGTCTGCGTCGGCAACTTCACGGCGGGGGGGGCCGGTAAGACGCCCACGGCCTTGCGGCTCGCCGCGATGCTGCGCGCCGCGGGCGAGAGCCCGGTGTTTCTCACCCGCGGCTATGGCGGGCGCCTTGCCGGCCCGCTGCGCGTCGAGGCGCAACACGAGCCGGACGAGGTCGGCGACGAGCCCCTGCTTCTTGCCCGAGCCGCGCCGACGGTCGTCTCCGGCGACCGGCCCGCAGGGGCCAGGCTGGCGGCGCGGCTCGGGGCGAGCGTGATCGTGATGGACGACGGGCTGCAGAACCCCTCCCTCGCGAAGGACCTCGCGATCGCCGTGGTCGACGGCGCCGCGGGCTTCGGGAACCGGATGCCCCTGCCGGCCGGCCCGTTGCGCGCTCCGCTTGACGCACAGTGGGCCCGGGCCGACGCGATGCTCATCATCGGCGAGGGTGGAGCGGGAAGCGCGGTCGCGGAGGAGGCGCGGGCGCTCGGGAAGCCGGTCTGGCTCGGCCGTCTCAGTCCGGCGCCGGATGCCGCGGCGCGGCTCGCGGGCCGGCGCGTTCTCGCCTTCGCGGGCATCGGGCGGCCGGAAAAGGCGTTCGAGACCATTCGGGAATGCGGCGCCGAGGTGGTGGCCACCCGCGCCTTTCCCGACCATTACGCGTTCAGCGCCGCCGATCTCGCGGCTTTGCGCGCCGAGGCCGGACGCCGGAAACTCACGCTCGTGACCACCGAAAAGGACCTCGTGCGGCTGCGCGGAGCCGACGACGTGCTCGCGCTGCCGGTCGCGCTCGACGTGGAGGACGAGGAGGGTTTGCGGGCGTTCGTTCTCGCGAGACTGTCGCTCCGGACCTAGCGCACCTGCCCGCGCCGGGACCCCGGTTCGCGGCTGTCCTGCCGGTTACGGCTCTAAGGCTGCCGAGGCTTCACGCCGAGACGCTGCAGCACCGCCTCGGGCCCCGAATAGGCCTCCTGGCGCTCCACGCTCCAGTACTTGACCTGATCGAGCGGAATCGGCTGCCCGGTGACCGCGCAGCGCACGAAGGCGCCGGGCTTGATGAGGCGCAGGTTGCTGTCGAGATATTCCACGACGGCCTCGCCGGCGGGTCGCTCATGCCTGTTCATGATCATCCGTTTTCGAGGGTCGTCCCGCGGCCCCGGTCGGCCGACCCTTCCAAGCCTCACGCCCGTGTTGGAGTAATCTTGTCTACCCAGATAATTCGCGATCGGTGAAGTGTCATCCCCGGCGGGGCAAGCCGGACGAGACGATCGAAGCAAAGCTTCCCCGGGAGTTCCCGGCGTCCGGGAGCGGCAGACCATCGGCCGCGCTTTGAGTTGGGCGCAAGCCATTCGCCCTGGTTATGGCGGTGATTACAGGAGCGCGTTTCTCCGCGGTGACGGCATGGGTTAGCCTAAGGAGATGTCGAACAGAACCGTCAGCCACGCCCGCGGCCCGCCGCGTCTCGCCCGAGACGGTGGTCCTTGCCGGCTGCCTCATCGCGCTGATCACCTTCGGGCCGCGCGCCTCGGCGGGCCTGTTCCAGATCCCGATGACGATCGAATACGGCTGGGGCCGCGACGTGTTCGGCCTCGCCATCGCGTTGCAGAACCTGCTCTGGGGGCTGGGACAGCCCTTCGCGGGCGCGGTCGCGGACCGCTTCGGCGCGCTCCGCGTCCTGTGCGTCGGCGCGCTCCTCTACGGCGCCGGCCTCGTCGTGATGGCATACGCGACGACGCCCGCGATGCTCCACCTCGGCGCCGGCGTGCTCATCGGCTTCGGCCTCTCGGGCTGCTCGTTCAACCTGGTGCTCGGCGCCTTCTCGAAGCTGCTGCCGGAGAAATGGCGCCCCATGGCCTTCGGGGCGGGCACCGCGGCGGGCTCGTTCGGCCAGTTCCTGTTCCCGCCGATCGGCAACGTCCTGATCGACAGCCTCGGCTGGCAGCAGGCGCTCGTGATCTTCGCGGCCACCCTGCTCCTGATCTTGCCGCTGTCGCTGGCGCTCGCCGGGCGTCCGAGCGCCGATGCTCCGATGACGGGGAGCCGCGGGCGGGTGGCGGAGCAGTCGATCGGACAGGCGCTCACGGAGGCTTTCCAGCACCGCTCCTACACGCTTCTGGTGCTCGGTTTCTTCACCTGCGGTTTTCAGCTCGCCTTCATCACCGCGCACCTGCCGGCCTACCTCAAGGATATCGGGCCTCTCCGCGTCGGTCGGCGGCTGGACGCTCGCGGTGATCGGGCTCGCCAACGCGCTCGGATCGCTCGCCGCGGGCTGGCTCTCGAGCCGGATGTCGAAGCGCTGGCTCTTGGCCTGGATCTATCTCGGCCGCTCGGCCGCGATCGCCGCCTTCATCCTCCTTCCGGCATCCCCTGCGACCGCCATCGCGTTCGGCATCTCGATCGGCCTCCTGTGGCTGTCCACCGTCCCGCCGACGTCGTCCCTCATCATGCTGATGTTCGGCACGCGCTACATGGCGATGCTTTCGGCTTCGCGTTCTTCTCGCACCAGGTCGGCGGGTTCCTCGGAGTGTGGCTCGGCGGCGTGCTCTACGAGAGCTACGGCAGCTATGACGTCGTGTGGTGGCTCTCGGTGGCGCTCGGCATCGCCTCGGCGGCGATCAACCTGCCGATCGTCGAGCGCCCGGTCGAGCGGCCTGTCCCGCTTGCCGCCGAATAGCGCCGCCGCCTCCGGCGCCGGCACCGCAACCGAAGCGCTTGTCGTTCGCACCCCGTCGCGCCACAACCATCTCAAACGGGAGGGCCGCATGGCGAGTTTCCGGGCCGTCGTCGTCGACAAGACCGAGGAGGGCCAGAGGGTCGAGATCCGCGCCGTTCGACGAGTCGGACCTGATGGACGGGCGACGTCACCGTTCGCGTCACGCACTCGACCCTCAACTACAAGGACGGGCTCGCGCTCACCGGCAAGGCGCCGGTGGTGCGCCGCTTCCCGATGATCCCGGGCGTCGATCTCGCGGGCACGGTCGAGACGTCCTCTCACCCCGAATTCAAGCCCGGCGACGCCGTGGTCCTGAACGGCTGGGGCCTCGGCGAGACCCATTTCGGCGCCTATGCCGAAAAGGCGCGGGTGAAAGGCGACTGGCTGATCCCGCTGCCCTCCGGCATGAGCGCCGCCCAGGCGATGGCGGTCGGCACCGCCGGCTACACCTCGATGCTCTGCGTCATGGCCCTGGAGCGGCACGGGCTCTCGCCCGACCGCGGCGCCGGTCGTCGTCACGGGCGCCGCGGGCGGCGTCGGCTCGGTCGCGATCGCGCTCCTCGCCTCGACCGGATGGCACGTGATCGCTTCGACGGGCCGGCCGCGAGGAGGCGGACTACCTGAAGGGCCTCGGGGCTGCGGAGATCATCGACCGCGAGCGAGTTGTCGGGTCCGGCGCGGCCGCTCGGCAAGGAGCGCTGGGCCGCGGGCGTCGATTCCGTCGGCTCGCATACGCTCGCGAACCTCCTCTCCATGACGAAATACGGCGGCGCGATCGCGGCCTGCGGGCTCGCCGGCGGCATGGACCTCCCGACCTCGGTGGCGCCGTTCATCCTGCGCAACGTGGCGCTCCTCGGCGTCGAATCCACCATGGCGCCGAGGTCCCGGCGGCTCGAAGCCTGGCGCCGGCTCGCAAGCCGACCTCGACCACGACAAGCTCGCCGCGATGACGACCACGATCGCGTCTCGACGAGGTGATCGAGGCCGGACGCGAGATCCTCGCGGGGAAGGTGCGCGGACGCGTGGTCGTGGAGATCGGGTGAACCGACCCGCGGGAGCCGCGGGCTCGTTCAGTGGGGGCGGCACGACCGGGGTGGCGCCTCTCGTCGACTCCGTCGAGCCCCTCGATCAGCGCTCGCAGCTTGCGCGATCTCCGCGGCCGTGAAGTCCATGAAGGCGCGCACCCGGGCGGACTGCCGCAGGTCGGGATGGGTGAGGAGCCACAGCCCTGCGGAGAACTCCGGGTTCGGCGGAGTGAGACGTACGAGCGCCGGGCGCGCGTCGGCGATGAAGCACGGCAGCGGTCCGATGCCGATCCCGGTCTCGACGGCTTCGGCAAGACCGAGCACGGTGTTGACCTTGTAGACGATCTGTTCCGGCGGCACCCGATCGCGCACGTAGCGGGCGGCCTTCAAGCCCGCGAGGTTGTCGCCGAGCGCGACCCAGGTGCGATCGTAGAGGGACAACAGGTCGACCGACCCGGCGCTGCGGGAAATCGACCGCGCGGCCGTAGATCGCCCAGGCGATGGAGGCCACACGCCGGCCGACCAGCGTCTCCGGCGGATTGTCGGTCGCGCGGATCGCCACGTCGGCGTCGCGCTTCGACAGGTTCAGCGCCTGGTTCGTGAGCACCACGTCCAGGCGGACCTCGGGACAGGCGGCCGTGAACTGCCGAAGACCGGCGTGAGCAGATGCACCAGCAGGGTGTCGTTGGTCGTCGACCCGCAGTTCGCCCGCCGGAGAGACGGCCTGCCCCTCGAGCTTGCGCGCGAAGGTCGCGACATCCTCCTCCATGCGCTCGGCGAGGGCGACCATCTCCTCGCCCGCGGCGGTGAGAGCGTAGCCGGTCCGATGGCGCTCGAAGAGCTTCACGCCGAGCCCCTCCTCGAGCTGGCCGAGGCGGCGGAACACGGTGGAATGGTTGACCCCGAGCCGTTCGGCGGCCCCCCCGAGGCCGTGCGCCTCGGCGACGGTCTTGACGAGCCTGAAGTCATCCCAGGCGAGATGCTGCAGCGCGGCCACCGACCGCCTCCTTTGCACTGGTGCAATGCAACAAACGCACCTATAGCACTAGTTTTGCAAAAATGAAATAGTACATCCCGGGTGAGTGGCGTAAATCGGCCCGACGTTCTCGTGCTCGCGGGTTCTCGGACCGCTGCGCTGATCGCGCCGAGGTCCGGGACCGAGGGCCGGCTTGGCCGCTCCCTCTCTCTTACGAACGGAGACCCTTCGTGACCAAAGTCCTGATCCTATACTACTCGACCTACGGGCATATCGAGACCATGGCCTACGCCATGGCGGACGGCGTCCGAGAGGGCGGAGCGGAGGCGGTGGTGAAGCGCGTGCCCGAGACGGTGCCCGCCGAACTTGCCCGGGAGGCGCATTTCAAGCTCGATCAGCCAGCGCCGGTCGCGACCGTGGAGGAACTCGCGGACTACGATGCCCTGATCCTCGGCGTGCCGACCCGGTACGGCCGCATGGCGAGCCAGATGACCGCGTTCTGGGACGCCGCGGGTGCTCTTTGGGCGCGCGGCGCGCTGCACGGCAAGGTCGGCTCGGTCTTCACGTCCACGGCGACGCAGCATGGCGGGCAGGAGACGACGCTGTTCGCCGGGATCACCAATCTGCTCCACTTCGGGATGGTGATCGTGGGCCTGCCCTACTCGTTCCAGGGGCAGTCGACGCTCGAGGAGATCACGGGCGGCTCGCCTTACGGCGCGACGACGATCGCGGGCGGTCAGGGCCAGCGCCAGCCCAGCGCGAACGAGCTTGCCGGCGCCCGCTTCCAGGGCCGCCTCGTCGCCGAAACAGCCCGCAAGCTACGAGGTTGAGGCCTCTCGGCGCCCGCCGGACCTCTCAGGTCTGACCAGGCCTGATCTTGTAGAAGACGTGGCGGCCGATCAACCACGAGGGCCGCACGTCATCGGCGTGGTGGGCCTCTCAGGTCTGACCAGGCCTGAGCTTGTAGAAGACGTGGCGGCCGATCACGTCCATCTTCTTGAGGCGTCGCGACCACGAGGGCCGCACGTAGTCGGCGTGGTAGTGCGTGGCGCCGCCCACGTCCGCGAGATAGGTCCTGCCATAGAGGACCGCGCTCGCGACCCGTTTGGCGGTCTGCCAGGAGCCCGCATCGGTGATGCGCAGGGACTTGCCTTCGCACGCAAACGTGAACTGGCATGCGAGGTGGCGGTGGCGGTTCTGGTAGACGACGCCGCAGATCGACGCCGGGTAGAGCCCGCTCCTGACGCGGTTCAGCACGACCTGGGCAACGGCCGCCTGCCCTTCCTCCGGCTCGCTGCGCGCCTCGAAGTAGATCGCCTCCGCGAGGCAGCGCTGCTCCCGGTCGACATGGTCGGGATCGATCAGATCCGCGTAGCGGGGCCTGTCCGCCTCCGGTTTCAAGTCGACCCCGGCGTCCCGCCGGGCGTCGAGGCGAGCCGATTGCTGCGGGGCCGATACGGGAGCGGCGGCGATCTCGATCGGCGTCGCGTCGGCGGGAGCCGGCGTCGTCGAGGAGAGCGCGAGAGCGCGGCTGACGGCCGGGGTGGTGGCGCTCGCCGCAGCACCCGTCGAGCCGGCCGCGGCCGCGGCCGGCGACTGCACCGACGTGGCCTGGCGGGTGGTCGTCAGCTCGGGCGACTGCCACGGCTCGAAGCCCTGGGCCTCCATGTCGGGACCTTCGACCCTGCCTTCCATGAGGATCGTAGGGGGCAGCAGGCGGTCGTCGCGCGAGAACACGAGCCGTGCGCCCGGCGAGGCCAGGCGATCGCGCACCTCGCCGGCGCGGCGCGAGAGGGTCGGGTGCAGGGCCGCCAAGGGATCCCCCTTGCCGGTACGGTCCACTGCAGGATGGGGCGGCAATCCGGCCTTCAGGTCGGCGCGCGGCGACAGGTGGCGGAGAAGCGCGGCCGTCTCGGCCGGCGCATCGAAACGGGGGCTTGCCTGCAGCACGGGTGCGGCGAAGCCAGGTTTGAGATCCGCGGCGGCCGGCGGGATCAGGCCGGTCGGGTCGATCACCGAAGCGAGGGCGCTGCGGTTGGCGGCGCTCATGCCGGATTGCGGATCGTTGTTCGCCGACGCCGTGAACGAGATGAGGAGCCCGCCGGCCATGACCCACGGGGCCACAGTGGCGCACATCCATCTCATCCGGGACCAGCGACGGCGAAGACGCACGACTTCAACCCGACTCGAGACCGCACTCGTGGAGCGCCCCGAAAGGGCGCGCCGGCTCCAGCCCGTTATGCGAGGTTATGGTTGAGGGAGCGTTAAGACCGGTGCACCACGTCGGAGCGAGAGGCCCTGACCTCCCCCCGTCCTCGAGGCGAGCCCGGTCACCTCACAGGCGGTCCGCCGTCACGCCTGGCTCGCGGCCTTGCCGCCGAGCGCCGCCTGCGCGGCGGCGAGCCGCGCGATCGGCACCCGGTAGGGCGAGCAGGACACGTAGTCGAGACCGGCGTGCTGGCAGAAGTGCACCGAGGCCGGGTCGCCGCCGTGCTCGCCGCAGATCCCGAGCTTGATGGCGTTGCGGGTGCGCCTGCCGCGCTCGGCCGCGATCGTGATGAGCTCGCCGACTCCCTCCTGGTCGAGGGTCACGAAGGGATCGGCGGGGAGGATGCCCTTGCTGGTGTACGAGCCGAGGAACGAGGCGGCGTCGTCGCGCGAGATGCCGAGCGCCGTCTGGGTCAGGTCGTTGGTGCCGAAGGAGAAGAACTCCGCCCTCTCGGCGATCTCGCCGGCGCGCAAGGCCGCGCGCGGCAACTCGATCATGGTGCCGACCTGGTACTCGACCGCGGCCCCGGTCTCCTTCGCGACCGCCTCCGCCATGGCGTCGATGCGCTCCTTCACGAGGTCGAGCTCGGCCTTCGTCATCACGAGCGGCACCATCACCTCCGGCACCACCGGCTGGCCCGTCGCGCGGCCGGCCTCGACGGCGGCCTCGAAGATCGCGCGGGCCTGCATCTCGGCGATCTCGGGATACGCGATCGCGAGGCGGCAGCCACGGAAGCCCAGCATCGGGTTGAACTCGTGCAGCTCGCCGGCGCGGCGCTTCAGCTTGTCGACCGAGGCTCCGAGCGATGCCGCGACCTCCGCCATCTCGGCTTCCGTATGGGGCAGGAACTCATGCAGCGGCGGATCGAGCAGGCGGATCGTGACCGGCAGCCCGCTCATGATGGTGAAGAGCTCGACGAAGTCCGCCCGCTGCATCGGCAGAAGCTTCGCGAGCGCGGCGCGGCGGCCGGCCTCGTCGTCGGCGAGGATCATCTCGCGCACCGCGACGATGCGGTCGCCCTCGAAGAACATGTGCTCGGTGCGGCACAGGCCGATGCCTTCGGCCCCGAAGGTGCGCGCGGTCCTGGCGTCGAGCGGCGTTTCGGCGTTGGCGCGCACCTTCATCCGGCGCGCCTTGTCGGCCCAGCCCATCAGAGTCGCGAACTCGCCCGAGAGCTCCGGCTCGAGCATCTTCACCTGGCCGAGGAGGACCTGCCCGGTCGACCCGTCGATCGTGATGATCTCGCCTTTTCCGAGGGTCTGGCCCGCGACCGCCATGCGTCTGCGCCGCGTAGTCGACGCGGATCGCGCCGACGCCCGAAACGCAGGGCTTGCCCATGCCGCGGGCGACCACCGCGGCGTGGGACGTCATGCCGCCGCGGGTCGTGAGGATTCCTTCGGCCGCATGCATGCCGTGGATGTCCTCCGGGCTCGTCTCGACGCGCACCAGGATGACCTTGCGGCCGGCCTTGCGGGCCGCCTCCGCTTCCTCCGACGAGAACACGATCTCGCCCGAGGCGGCGCCGGGCGAGGCCGGCAGGCCGGTCGCGAGGATGCGCCGCTCGGCCTTCGGGTCGATCGTCGGGTGGAGGAGCTGGTCGAGCGCCGCGGGGTCGACGCGGTTCACCGCCTCCTCCTGCGAGATCAGGCCCTCGCTCGCGAGGTCGACCGCGATGCGCAGCGCCGCCTTGGCGGTGCGCTTGCCGTTGCGGGTCTGGAGCATCCAGAGCTTGCCCCTTCTCGACCGTGAACTCCATGTCCTGCATGTCGCGGTAGTGGTTCTCCAGGAGGCCGTAGATGCGCAGAGCTCGGCGTAGGCCTCCGGCATGGCCCGTTCCATCGAGGGCTTGTCGGAGCCCGAGGCGACGCGCGCCTTCTCGGTGATGTCCTGCGGCGTGCGGATGCCGGCGACGACGTCCTCGCCCTGCGCGTTGATGAGGAACTCGCCGTAGAGCTCCTTCTCGCCGGTCGAGGGGTTGCGCGTGAAGGCGACGCCGGTCGCGGAGGTCTCGCCCATGTTGCCGAACACCATCGCCTGGACGTTCACCGCCGTGCCCCAGCTCGCCGGGATCCCGTGCAGCTCGCGGTACTTGATGGCGCGGTTGTTCATCCAGGAGCCGAACACGGCCCCGATGGCGCCCCAGAGCTGCTCCTGCGGATCCTGCGGGAAGGGCCTTCCGAGCTCCTTCTCGACCGTTCCCTTGTAGCGTCCGATGAGGGCCTTCCAGTCGTCCGCCGTAAGGTCCGTGTCGAGGCCGTAGCCCTTGCGGTCCTTGTAGGCGTCGAGCGGCTCCTCGAAGTGATGGTGCTCGACGCCGAGCACCACGTTCGAATACATCGTGATGAAGCGGCGGTAGGAGTCGTAGGCGAAGCGCTCGTCGCCGGCGGCCCTGGCGAGCGCCTCGACGGTGACGTCGTTGAGGCCGAGATTGAGCACCGTGTCCATCATGCCCGGCATCGAGGCGCGGGCGCCGGAGCGGACCGAGACGAGGAGCGGGTTCTCGGCGTCCCCGAAGAACGCGCCCGGCGAGCCGGCCGACGTAATCGAGAGCCTCCCCGACCTGCCCTTCGAGATCGGCCGGGATAGGAGCGGCCGTGATCGTAATAGTAGGTGCAGACCTCGGTCGTGATGGTGAAGCCGGGGGGCACCGGCAGCCCGAGATTGCGACATCTCGGCGAGGTTGGCGCCCTTGCCGCCGAGGAGGTTCTTCATCCCCGCCTCACCCTCGGCCTTGCCGTCACCGAAGGTGTAGACCCACTGCGCCATCATCGGATCCTGTTGGTTGTTGCACCTGCGAGAAGAGCGGAGGCTTGGACCATGCCATGCCAAAACGCAACCTGAACGGCCGGTTCCGGTCGCTGCAACGGAACCGGCGCTACGATGCCGATGGCGCCCTCGCCTGCCGCATGGGGCGCGTGTCCCGGGACTTGAAACGAGAGTCGACGCTCGGAGCACCGTCGGGTGGGGGTGTGGGCGCCAACACCTCAGAAATGAGGTGGTCGCACCCGCCCACCAAATCCTCTCTCGAAGGGGAGCGACTCAGACCCGCCAGCGCCCGTTGCGGCGCACCAGCACGGTGGTGCCGACGGGCACGCGGTTGTAGAGGTCGAGCACGTCCTCGTTGAGCATGCGCACGCAGCCCGAGGAGACCTGCTCGCCGATGCTCCAGGGCTCGTTGGTGCCGTGGATGCGGAAGAGCGTGTCGCGCGCCGTTCTGGTAGAGGTAGAGCGCGCGGGCGCCGAGCGGGTTGTCGAGGCCGGCCTTGCGGTAGCGCGGGAGCTCCGGCTTGAGGCTGACCATGGTCGGTCGTCGGCGACCACGCCGGCCACACGCCCTTGCGGCCGACATTCGCGACGCCGCGCCAGGAGAAGCCCTGGCGGCCGACGCCGATCCCGTAGCGGATCGCTTGGCCGCCGGGCTCGACGAGGTAGAGGAAGCGGTCGTCGATATCGACCACGATCGTGCCGGGCCGCTCGGGGCCCGCATAGGACACGGTCTGGCGCCGAAGTTCGGGCTTCATGCGGCGATCGGTCGACCAGCGGGACGTCGAAGGGCTCGTCGTCGATGGAGCCGACGTACCAGGCCGACAGGTCGTCGCCTCGGCCGGCACGGCGGTCTGGACGGCGGGCTGCCGGTTCGTCTGGCAGGCGGCGAAGGGGGCGGCCAGGAGAGCGCCGAGGAGGAGGCGGCGATTGATCATCGGCTCTTTCGGCAAAGCTTGCGGTGCCCGGACCTACCAGTGATTCGCACGCGCACTGTATCGCCTGCGCCACAGGTCTGACACCGATCGTCTCCTGGCCCGGCGGCAAGGTCGGCCGGCCCCGCGCTAGCCCTCGATCCGGGAGAAATCCGCCACCGCCCGGGTCGCCTGCCGGAGGGCGTTGAGGAGCTTCAGCCGGTTCTCGCGCAGGGCCGGATCCTCGCGCGTTCACCGTCACCTTGTCGAAGAAGGCGTCGACGGGCGCGCGCAGCCGCGACAGCGCCCGCATGGCGCCCTCGAAATCCTCCGCGCCGCGACCGCCTGCGCCGCCTCGCGGCGCGCATCGTCGAGCGCGACCGCGAGCGCCTTCTCCTCGATCTGGCCCTGGCGCTCGATGAGCGCGAGGTCCGGCGCGCCGTCGTAGGCGCGCCCGTCCTTCTTCTCCTCGATGCGCAGGATGTTGGCGGCGCGGCGATAGCCGGCGAGGAGGTTTTTGCCGTCCTCCGTGTCGAGGAAGCGCCCGAGCGCCTCGACGCGGCGGACGATCAGGAGGAGGTCGTCCTGGCCGGGCAGCGCGAAGACGGCGTCGATGAGATCGTGCCGGGCGCCGTGGTCGCGGAGGTGGACCTTCAGGCGGTCGGCGAAGAAGGAGAGGAGGTCGATGGAACGATTACTGACCATCGCTCCGAAGGCCTCCGTTGCGAATCGTGCTCGGACAGCTGTCTCGTCCTCGAAACGTCCGACGTCTGAGCTCATGAGCTGCTTCCGTGGTGGTAGCAATGTCGTCACACTCGCCCGCGTCTGATACGAGCTGCAGATACGTTCCGCCGTTGAGATGTGCGACCGCAAGACTTCGGCCGAATCGGGATGCCGGAGCTCGTTCTCCAGCACCAGCCGGATCACCCCCAGCGCCGCCCGCCGCAGCGCATACGGATCCTTCGACCCCGTCGGCTTCTCGTCGATCGCCCAGAACCCCACCAGCGTGTCGATCTTGTCCGCGAGCGCCACCGCGACCGACACCGGATCGGTCGGCACCCGGTCCGATGGCCCGAGCGGCTTGTAGTGCTCCTCGATCGCCGCCGCGACCGACGGGTTCTCGCCCTGCGCGCCGCGTAGTAGCGCCCCATCAGGCCCTGCAGCTCGGGGAACTCGCCGACCATCTCGGTGACGAGGTCGGCCTTGGCGAGGCGCGCCGCGCGCTCGGCGAGCGCCGGGTCGGCGCCGACGAGCGGGCGCGAGCTCGCGGGCAAGCGCCGCGATGCGCTCGACCCGCTCGGACTGGGTCCCGAGCTTCTCGTGGAACACGATGCCCTTGAGCTTCTCGAGCCGCTCCTCGAGCGGCACCTTCCGGTCCGTCTCCCAGAAGAAGTTGGCGTCCGAGAGCCGCGCCCGCACGACGCGCTCGTTGCCCGCGACGATCGCCTGCCCGCCGTCCGCCGCGGCCAAGTTCGAGACGAGAATGAACTTGTTGGCGAGCGCGGCGGTCGCGGGCGCGACGGGCTCCCCTCCCCCTTGCGGGGAGGGGCTGGGGTCGGGGGCGCGAGCGTCTTGTCCTGAGATGCTGGCGCCGACACCCCCCTCCGCCGGCCTCCCCGACGCGAGGGGAGGGAGAACGGCTCTGGCGCAGCACGAAGCACTTCTGGTTCGCGCGGATGGTCGCGCGGATCACCTCCGGCGGGATGCCGAGGAAGCTCTCGTCGAAGCGCCCCATCAGGACCACGGGCCATTCGACGAGACCCGCGACCTCCTCCAGAAGCCCCTCGTCCTCGACGAGCTCGAGACCCTGCGCGAAGGCGAGGTCGCGCGCATCGTGCAGGATCATGTCCTTGCGCCGGTCCGCGTCGAGCACCACGCGGGCGCGCTCCAGCGCCGGCGGCGTAATCGTCGAAGCGGCGCACGCGGATCGGCTCGGGCGCGAGGAAGCGATGGCCGAAGGTGACGTCGCCCGAGGCGACGCCGTCGACGGAGAAGCGCACGACCTCCGGATCCTCGGTCTCCGGGCCGAAGGTGCAGACGATCGCCTGGAGCGGGCGTACCCAGCGCAGCGATCCGGATTGCACCGAGGCCGGGCCCCAGCGCATCGACTTCGGCCACGGAAAGGTCCGGACGATCGCGGGCAGGATCTCGGCCAGCACCTCGGGGGTCGGCCGGCCGGGGCGCTCGATCGCCGCGACGTAGAACTCGCCCTTCTTGGGATCCCTCTCGATTTTCGCCTGGTCGATCGAGGCGAGCCCGGCGCTCTTGAGGAAGCCCTGGACCGCGGCCTCCGGCGCGCCGACGCGGGGCCCGCGTCGCTCCTCGCGCACGTCCCGGCCCTTGATGGGCAGCCCGGCGACGTGGAGCGCGAGCCGCCGCGGCGTCGCGAACGCCGTGGCGCCCTCGTAGACGAAGCCGCGCTCCACCAGCGCGTCGGTGACGAGCCTGCGCAGGTCCTCCGCGGCCCGGCGCTGCATGCGCGCCGGGATTTCTTCGGAGAAGAGTTCGAGGAGGAGGTCGGGCATGGGGTCTTCGGGGCCTCACTCGCCGTCCGCGCGTAGCGGAGGGTCAGCGCGCAGAAGGCGCGGGGGTGGGTTGGCGAGCCGTGAGGCGTCCGATTCGGGCGAGCCATACAAGGCAGCGTGGATGGTGTCGAGAACACCTTCCAGATTGCCGACCACCTCGCCGTTCCGGAAACGGATCACCCGATAGCCTTCGTTCTCGAGCCACCGCGTGCGGATCTGATCGTTCGACGCGACGTCGTCACGGCTCTGATGCCCGCCGTCGCGTTCGATGATCAGTCTAGCCCTGTGACACACGAAATCGACGACGTACCGGCCGATCGGTGCCTGACGGCGGAAGTGCGTATTCTCCACCGGCACGCGTCCGAGGTGCCACCAAAGCCGACGCTCGGCCGGGGTCATGGCGTGACGCAGAGCGCGCGCACCACGCGCGCCCGACTTGTGACGACCTGGAATCGGACGATCCTTTCGGTTGGCAAAATGTGACGGCAGATCTGTTCTTTCAGCCGTTCGCGGGAAACGCAACTCGTCCTCGCGCCGGGGATTCTCTCGCTTGCACTTGCAAAACGCGGCTCCAGCCTGCCTCGCTCACCTCCCCCTTGTGGGGAGGTCGACGTGCGGAGCACGGCGGGTGGGGGCGCCAGCACCTCAGAACGAAGTGCTCACGCGCCCAACCCCTCCCTCATCGAGATGGGGCCGTTGCGCTCACCCCCGCCTTCGGTCCTCAGCCACGCCGCCCCGCACGCCTTCGCGAGTTCGCGCACGCGCAGGATGTAGCTCTGGCGCTCGGTGACCGAGATCACCCCCCGGGCGTCGAGCAGGTTGAAGACGTGGCTCGCCTTGATGCATTGGTCGTAGGCCGGCAGGGCCATGAGGTGGCGGCTTTCGTTCGAGCCCGGTCCCGGCTCGCCGGCCGCCAGGTACGTGCGGCAGGCCGCCTCCGCGTCGCGGAAATGGCGAAAGAGCATCTCGGTGTCGGCGTGCTCGAAATTGTGGCGCGAGTATTCCTGCTCGGCCTGCAGGAACACGTCCCCGTAGGTCACCCTGGCGGCACCCTCGAGGCCGTTGAAGTTGAGGTCGTAGATCGACTCGACGCCCTGAAGGTACATGGCGAGGCGCTCGAGCCCGTAGGTGAGCTCGCCCGAGACCGGCGCGCATTCGAAGCCGGCCACCTGCTGGAAGTAGGTGAACTGCGACACCTCCATGCCGTCGCACCAGCACTCCCAGCCGAGACCCCAGGCGCCGAGCGTCGGGCTCTCCCAGTCATCCTCCACGAAGCGGATATCGTGCACGGCCGTGTCGATGCCGATGGCCTCGAGGGACTTGACGTAGAGGTCCTGGAGGTCGGGCGGGTTCGGCTTCAGGATGACCTGGAACTGGTAGTAGTGCTGCAGCCGGTTGGGATTCTCGCCGTAGCGGCCGTCCTTCGGGCGGCGCGACGGCTGAACGTACGCCGCGCGCCAGGGGCGCGGACCGAGCGCGCGCAGCGTCGTCGCCGGGTGGAACGTCCCCGCACCCACCTCCATGTCGTACGGCTGGAGGATCACGCAGCCTCGTTCGGCCCAGTAGCGCTGGAGCGTGAGGATGAGCCCCTGGAAGGAGCGCCGGGGATTCAGGGGCGCGGTTTCGCTCATGGCACTGGGAAAACGGATCAAGCCTGCGGCATCGAATCGAGGGCGCACCCTTGGGATGCGGGGTGCGGCAAGTCAAGTTCGGCGCGCTCAGGGCATGGGGCCTCGGGGGTAGCGAATGGCGAATGGCGAATGGACCGTGGGGAGTGGAGGTGGCGCCGACGCGCTCCCCTCCCCCTTGTGGGGAGCGGTCGGGGTGTGAGCGCCTCGATCTCGGAACAAGGCGCCCCCATTCACCCGCGGTCTACGATCGTTGAAAGAAGGCCAGACTCCTGCAACGGGAGGCGAAAGCGTTCTCGACCCGGAGAATCTAAAGTCCCAGTCTCGCCCATGCCGACCGCTCCTCGAGTGCGCCGATCACCTCCCGCGGGTCGAGCAGGCTTTCCGGGCCGAAGGGCTGGCGGTTGAACAGGCGGGCGAGCAGCGACTGGCGCGTCGGCGGAACGAGGCGCATTTCGACCTTGGGACCGAACCGCTCGCGCAGGATCGAGCGCAGGTCGCCGACGGCGTCGGCGAGGCCGAGGTCCACCGCCTCCGAGCCGACCCAGAACGCGCCCGTGAACAGGTCCGGACTGTCGGACTTGAGCCGTGCGCCGCGGCGGCCCTTCACGAGGTCGATGAACATGGCATGGATGCGCGACTGCAGCGATTTCAGCCGTTCGACATCCTCCGGGTTCTCGGGGCGGAACGGGTCGAGCATGGCCTTGTTCTCGCCCGAGGTATGGACCCGACGTTCGATGCCGAAGCGCTCGATGAACCGGTCGAGACCGAAGCTCGCCGACACGACCCCGATCGAGCCCAGGATCGAGGACGGGTCGGCGAAGATCTCGTCGCCCGCGCAGGCGATCATGTAGCCCCCGGATGCCGCCGCGTCCTCGACGAACACCAGGACCGGGACCTTCTTCTCCTCCGCCAGGGAGCGGATGCGCTTGAAGATCAAGTGCGATTGTGCCGGCGAGCCGCCCGGTGAGTTCACCACGAGCGCCACCGCCCTGACGCCGGGCGGCGCAAAGGCGCGTTCGAGCATCGGGGCGACGGCCGCGATGGAGAGCCCGGTGCGCAGCGGCATCACGGTACCGATCGGACCGACGAGCCGCACCACCGTGACGAGAGGCTGAACGGCCCGGAAGCGACGGGGGATGAAAAAGCTGAGGGGTCTCGGGAGACGGCCCAAAACTGAGTGGAGGGTCATGTGATCCAATGTAGCGCTGATGAACAACCTCCTCAAGATGAACGGGAAACCACGGAGCCGGTCGGGCGGTGTTCAGCTTCCTTCGTACAAGGTGCGGGTCCGGATCGCCATCGCTTCCGGGTCTTTTCGAGGAGCAATTCCTTTCTTGTTTGAAATGGAGCAACCCATGCGTTTTCTGAAAGCCGTCGCCGTCGTCGGGACGCTCGTGGGCGGCGCGCTCGGTTTGTCCGCCGCGGCTTCGGCTTCGCCCCTCGCGTCGACAGCCATGCCGGCCGCGCAAGCGGGCAACGGCGTCGTCACCAAGGCCCAAATGTACATCGAGCGGCGCGTCTACCGGCCGCGCCGGGTGGTGCGCACCTACCCGGCCTACCGCCCGGTCTATCGACCCTACCGTCGGATGGTGCGCCCCTATCCGATCTACCGGCCCGTTCGGGGCGGTTGGGCTCCCCGGATCGCGTGCCGCACCCGCATCCGGCTCGTTCGCACCCGTTATGGCTTCGTGCAACGTCCGGTGCGCGTCTGCATTCGCCGGTACTGAGAAGAGCTGGCTTGGCTCCGATGTGTGGCGGCGCTCGGCCGGCGAGCGTCGCCTCGCCTGACCGCGCGTGCATGCTAGCGGGCTCTTCGTCCGAGCTCGCGCAAGCCGTCGAGCCAAGCCTTGCGCTTTGCATCGCTCACGCCCTCGACCATCCCGATCAGCGTGTGCCGGTTCGGGCGGATCCCCGCAAAGGACAGGATGTTGCGCTCCAGGCTCTTGAGGCTGTGCGCCCCGAAATACCAGCGGTAGACCAGCGCCGGCATCCCCATCGTGACGACGATCCGGGCCGACCGGCCCTTCAGCACGCTCTTCCATCCGGTGCCGACCTTCGCGCCGGCCTTTCCGGACATGAAGGCGGGGCGCAGGACCTGTTCCAGAAATCCCTTGAGGAGCGCGGGCATCGATCCGAGCCAGAGGGGATAGATGATGACGAGGTGCTCGGCCCAGAGGATTGTCTGCTGCGCGTTCGCGATCGCAGCCGGGGGCTCCGCGTCCTCCCAGTCGGTTCGCGAGCGCAGCAGCGGAAAATCGAGCTCGGCGACCGAAACGTGGCGGAACTCGTGACCGCCCTCCCCGAGGCCTTGCGCATAAGCGTCGGCGAGCGCGTGGCAGAAATGTCCGCCGGAGGTGGGATGGCCCTGGATGATCGCGACGCGCGTCATGGGAGTTCCTGTCCTGGGCGATCCTCCGACATGTCGGGCACGCGTGCGCGAGAGGACGTCGGCCTCGCCGCCGGTCCGGACCGTGCGGGCGATCGCGGATTCTGCCACGGGCAGGCCGCCCTTCGAGTCGCCGCGGCGGTTCCCTGAAGCTCCCTCACGGCCGACTCACGATCGGCGTCGGGCAGGATGATCCTCCCGCAGGCGAGCCGGGGCCTGTTGACGCATCGACACGACACGGCGGCAGGGCCTCACGCCCTCATCTTACCGCCTCGCGGAAAATCGTTCGACCGGTTCGGGGGGGCCCAGAGGGTGCTCGGTTCCGAGCGGCGGCGGGGCCGGCGGCGTCTCCTCGGGCCCCGGCTCGGCGGGCTCGTTCGGCCGGAGGGGCAATTCCCGCGGCGCATGGTCCGGGACGGGAGGCGGGTTCGACAGCGGATCCGTCGGGTAGGGAACGGTCGTCCGTCGTGGATCCGCAGGCATGTCGCACCTCATCAACAAGGGCCGAACCGGGGGGAGAAGGTACACGGCCTTCAAGCAGGCCGTGCTGCTTCCTCGTGAGCGGGCACGACGACCGGAGCGATCGCCCTCAAGATCGCGGCGTCCCCTCCGGCATCGGCACCCTCTTCCAACAAGGGGGGCGCGCGGAGGTTCCGAGGTCTTGCCGGCGACCTCGGGCGTGAAGGCGTAAAGCGCGTTAGGGAGGGCTGGTGAACGGCGTCACCGTGATGCCGCTCGATTCCAGGGCCGACCGCACGCGGCGCGCCATGTCGACGGCGCTCGGTTCGTCCCCGTGGACGCAGATCGTGTCGATCGCGACCGGAATGCGCCGACCCGACACGGTCCTCAGCGCTCCCTCGTGCAGGGTTTGGAGCACCCGCGCCGCCGCGGCCTCCGGGTCGTGCAGCACCGATCCGGGCTTGCTGCGGCTCGTGAGCTGACCGTCGTCCTCGTAGGTCCTGTCCGCGAAGAGCTCCCGCGCCACGGGCACGCCGAGCTGTTCCGACGCGCGCTCCATCGCGAGACCCGGCATGCACACGTTGACGAGGTCGCGATCGACGGCCTTCACGGCGCACGCGATGGCCTGCGCGAGGTCCTCTTCCACGTTCGCCATGTTGTTGAGCGAGCCATGCACCTTCACGAAGGTGACCCGATGTCCCGCGAGTGCGGCCACGGCCTGGAGAGCGCCGATCTGGTAGGCCACCATCCGCTCGACCTCGCCGGCCGACAGGCCGCGGATCGGGCGCCTCCCGAAGCCCGCGAGGTCGGCGAAACCCGGATGGGCCCCGAGGGCGACGCCCTTCCGCTTGGCGGAGCTCGCCGTTCGGAACATGATCTGCGGGTCGCCGGCATGGAACCCGCAGGCGACGTTGGCCGACGTCACGATATCGAGCATCGCTTCGTCGTCGCCCATCGCCCAGGGCCCGAACCCTTCGCCCATATCGCAGTTGAGGTCGATCTTCATCACGCCTCTCGAATGGCGGAATTCCGCCGGGCAGGATCGTCACACCAGAACCGGCTGCGCGATCTGCACGCCGACGTCGAACACCCGCTTGTAGCGCTCGATCTCGGAACGCGGCCCCATGGCCTTGGTGGGATTGTCCGACAGCTTCACGGTCGGGCGGCCGTTCGCCGAGATCACCTTGCACACGATCGAGATCGGGTCGAGGGCGCCCCCCGGCTCGAGGCCGCGGAAGTCGTTCGTCAGAAGGGTCCCCCAGCCGTAGCCGATGCGCATGCGCCCGGCGAAATGCCGGTGGATTTCGTGGATGAGGTCGACGTCGAGGCCGTCGGAGAAAATCGCGAGCTTCTCGCGCGGGTTCTGGCCCCGGGCGACCCACCAGTCGATCGCCTCCTCGCCGCCCTCGATCGGGTCCTTCGAGTCGATGCGCATGCCCGTCCATTTCGCGACCCAGTCGGGCGCGCGCTTGAGGAAGTTCGTGGTGCCGTAGGTGTCGGGGAGGATCACCCGCAGGTTGCCCTCGTAGTCCTGCTGCCAGTCGCGCAGGACGCGGTAGGGCGCCTCGGCGAGTTCCTCGTCGCTGTTCGCGAGCGCGGCATAGACCATCGGGAGTTCGTGGGCGTTCGTGCCCACCGCCTCGACCTCGCGCTTCAGCGCGATCAGGCAGTTCGACGTGCCCAGGAAGGACGGACCCAAGCCCTCCATCATCGCCTGTACGCACCAGTCCTGCCACAGGTAGCCGTGACGGCGGCGGGTGCCGAAATCGGCGATCGAGAGGTCCCGGAGCGTCTTGAGGCGCTGGATCTTCTCCCAGACCCGCGTCATCGCGCGGGCGTAGAGCACCTGCAGCTCGAACTTGGCCATGCCCTTCAGGACGCAGCGCGAACGAAGCTCGTTGAGGATCGCGAGCGCCGGGATCTCCCACATGGTGGTCTCGATCCAGGGCCCGTGGAAGGTGAGGACGTATTGCCCGCCCTGCTTCTCGAGGAGGTACTCCGGAAAGCGGAAGGTCTCGAGCCACGCGATGAACTCCGGCGAGAACATCTGCCGCTTGCCGTAGAAGGTGTTGCCCCGCAGCCAAGTCGACTCGCCGCGGGTGAGCGAGAGCGTGCGCACGTGGTCGAGCTGCTCGCGCAGCTCGCCGTCGTCGACGATGTCGGCAAGGCGCACCCGGGTGGTGCGGTTATGGATCCCGAACGTGACCGCCGCGTGCCGATGGCGGCGAAAGATCGTCTGCGCCATCAGGAGCTTGTAGAAGTCCGTGTCGAGCACGGACCGGACGATCGGGTCGATCTTCCAGGTGTGGTTGTAGACCCGTGTCGCGATGTCCGCCATCGCCGCCTCCTTGCCGTGCCGCTGAGCTTAGCGGAGGCCCGGCGGGACGGGAACCCTCGCGCAGGGGCGGCGCAGAGCACCCACGTGGGCGGAACGTCCGCAAGGAAGCTTGACAATGTTCCTCGTTTGTTCGAGGAACATTGTTTCCGATTTCGGATTGCCGATCGACCCTGCCTGCTGCGCTTTTAACGACGTCCTCGCCGTCCGCTACGCCCTCTCGCTCGCGCAACTCGAGGTGCGGCGCCTGCGACGTGCCCTTCTTCTCCAGCGCTTCAATCCCGCCCAGCCGCGCGTGCCCGCGGGCCATCCGGACGGCGGTCAGTGGACCGACGGGCGCGCAGGCGGAGGCTCGGGCGACGCAACCCTCATTCCGGTCGGATCCCGCGACGAGGAGAGAAAGCCGCTCAACGTCGAAGCATCGGGGTCTCGATCTATCACGACAAGCGCGCGCCGCGGGGCTTCAAGGTTCGCACGGCATTTCCCCGGAACGACGATCAATAGGAGGGGCGAGTGGACTTCACGGATGAGTTCCAGTGGTTCGCCTTCAATACCCTCTATGCGTTCGAAAAGGGGTTCAGCTCCGATGAGGAATTCAGAGAGCTGGTCTTCGAGCGCCTTGACGGGGCTGCGCGAAAGAGGCTCCTGGACTTTCTGAACTCGATCCTCGACGGCCGCTACGACGATCGGCAGCTCGAGGAACTCTGGTCGAAGACGGATACCGATTGGGCTTTCTTCAGACCTGGCGACACGCGGCGGTACTTGACCGCGATCCGCAACGAGCTGGCGAACGAATTGGGACACCAACGACGCTGAACCCTCTGCAGCGGCACGAAAAGGGTGGATGCTCGGCCCTGGCCGGGCATCCTGGGAGAGGGCGTGCACTCACGCGAGGCGCGGTCGTGGAGCGCCTCACGATTACCCGCCAAGGTTCACCTTCTCCTGCTCGGGTTTCGGGGACTCGCCCGTGACGGCCGCCTTCGCGTAGCCGTAGAGGTGGAGGATCGTGGAGCTGGGGCTGTCCCAGTATTCTCCGCGTACGGGATGAACCCGGATCAGCGCGATCGTCGGGTCGTCCTTGCCCTCCGGGAACCAGGTCCGCAGGGGCTCCGACCACAGGGCGTCGATCTTCGCGCGGTCGCGCACGATGTCGGCCTTGCCGGAGACGGAGACGTAGTGCTGGCTGTCGGGATCGCTGTAGGCCAGGTTGACCTCGCGGTCGCGCGAAATCTCCGTGATCTTGGGCGACTGGATCTTGGTGAAGAACCACAGGTCCCCGTGCTCGTCGGCCTTTTGGCTGTGCATGGGGCGCGAATGCAGCGTCCCGTCGGTGTCGACGGTCGTCATCATGGCGATCTTCATGCTCCTGATGAGATCGTAGAGCTTCTTGGCATGCGGGTCGTCGTGGCCGTGCTGGTGCATGGGGGTTCTCCTCGAACGCATGGGGGTGCCCATCGCGCGATGCGCGGATTGAGGGTCGTCGGTTCGGGCCGGCGCCGGAGCCTCGGGACAACGGACGGGCTTCGCTTTGGTTTCGAGCGCCGCGCCCCTTAAGGAACGAACAGATCGACGGCGGTGAAGCCCCGCGCGGCAAGGCGTTCGGTCAGCAGACGCCGGTGGCACAGCGCTGGATCGCGCTCGAAGCACAGGAGGCAGACCGGCTGCTCCCCTGCGAGCGCGACGAGCTCCTCGAGCGCCTCCAGCGCCGGCGCGGACGCGAGCACCTCGTCGCAGTAGATCCGCCGCAGCGACGCCGCATCGCCGGCCCGCGCCGCCTCGCGGCCCGGCTTGGGGGTTCCGAGCGCGATGTAGTGCCGGTAGCCGAGACCCTGGGTCTCCAGGGACTCCCGCAACGCGCTCTTCGAGAAACCGCGCTTGCGCGAAAGCGCCACGGCCCGGACGTCGGCCACCACGGCGACCCCGGCGTCCTTGAGGGTCGTCGCGAAGGCGTCCGGACTCGCGCCTTCGTAGCCGATGGTGAAGATCTCGCGGGGCATGCCGCATCCTCGGGCAACCGGCCAGGAATTCAAGCCCGCGCTCGATACGCCTTAACGGATCGCCTTCAAACCACTAGATGGTGATCATCCGCGCCTTCAAGGCGCTCCAGGAGATGAAGGTCGTGGCCATCACCCGCGAACACGTGCTGCAGGCTCTCTCGACCGTGACGGTGGATTCCGCCGGCACGAGCCTCGCGGCGTCGGGCCGCCTCTCCGAGGTGGTGATCGATCAGAACGGCCGCGTCATGTTCTCGATCGCCATCGAGCCCGCGGAAGCCTCCGGCATGGAGCGCGTGCGCCAGGCCGCCGAGACCGCGGTCCAGGGCCTGCCCGGCGTCAAGGGCGTGTTCGCGAGTCTCACCGCGGACCGGCCCGTCGCCAAGGCGCCCGCGACCGCGCCGAACGTCAGCGCCGGGCGGCCCGCGCATGCGCCCTCGCCGAAGGCTCAGGCGATCCCGGGGGTCAAACACGTGATCGCCGTCGCCTCGGGCAAAGGCGGCGTCGGCAAGTCCACGACGGCCTGCAATCTCGCCCTCGGCTTGCAGGCGCTGGGACTGAAGGTCGGCCTCCTCGATGCCGACATCTACGGCCCCTCGGCCCCGAAACTCTTCGGCCTCCACGGCAAGCCGCGCGTGATCTCGGGCCGTATCCTCGAGCCCATGGACGGCTACGGCATCCGGGTCATGTCGATCGGCTTCCTGGTCGACGAGGAGGCGGCGATGATCTGGCGCGGGCCCATGGTGATGTCCGCCATCACGCAGATGCTGCGCGAGGTCGCCTGGGGCGAGCTCGACGTGCTCGTCGTCGACATGCCACCGGGAACCGGCGATGCGCAGCTCACCATGGCGCAGGCGACGCCGCTCGCCGGCGTGGTGATCGTCTCGACCCCGCAGGACCTCGCGCTCATCGACGCGCGACGCGGCGTCACGATGTTCCGGCGCGTCGAGGTTCCGATCCTCGGCATCGTCGAGAATATGGCCACCTTCGTGTGCCCCCACTGCGGGGAGGCGTCCCACATCTTCGGCCACGGCGGGGCGCGCCACGAGGCCGAACGCCTCGGCGTGCCGTTCCTCGGCGAGGTGCCCCTCGAGATGACGATCCGCGAGACGTCGGACACGGGACGCCCCGTGGTCGCCGTCGACCCGGACGGTCCTCACGGCCGCATCTACCGCGACATCGCGCGCCAGGTCTGGACGACTCTGGCGGGCGGCGGGAGCGCCCGCCCGGCGCCGCGGATCGTGGTCGAGTGAGCCAAGGCCGAGCAGGCCGCCTGGCCGCTGTCCCCTGCCGGTAGGCCCGGGCCCGCGACGGCGCTACACTGGACCCATGAACGAGCACCGCAACGCCTCCGCGAACGGCCTCATCATCGGGCCGAACCCGGACGATCCGCGCCTGACCCAGACGGTCGCGGGCGTGAACGAGGCCGGGGAGCGGATCGAGACCTCGGTGACCGTCGAGCGCGCGCTGACGCTCTACCTCAATGCCCAGGAGATCGTCACGATGATGACGATCAACGACTACCCGGAATACCTGGCGCTGGGTTACCTTTTGAACCAGAACATGCTCAGGCCCGGCGACGCGGTCACGGGCGTCGATTACGACGAGGATCTCTCGGTCGTCGTGGTGCGCACCGAGGGCGAGACCAACTTCGAGGACAAGCTCAGGAAGCGCACCCAGACCAGCGGCTGCGCGCAGGGCACCGCCTTCGGGGACCTCATGGAGGCGCTCGAGACGGTCCGCCTGCCCGACGCGCCGCTGCGCACGTCCTGGCTCTACCGCCTCACCCGGGCGATCAACACCACGCCCTCGCTCTACCTGGAGGCGGGCGCGATCCACGGCTGCGTGCTCGCGAAAGAGGACCGTCCCCTGGTCTACATGGAGGACGTCGGCCGGCACAACGCGGTCGACAAGATCGCGGGCTGGATGTTCCGCCACGGCGAGACCGGCGGCGACAAGATCTTCTACACCACCGGCCGCCTCACCTCGGAGATGGTGATCAAGACCGTCCGCATGGGCATCCCGATCCTGGTCTCGCGCTCGGGCTTCACGGCCTGGGGCGTCGAACTCGCCCGTCAATGCGGGCTCACGCTGATCGGCCGCGCCCGCGGCAAACGCTTCGTCGCACTCGCCGGAGAGGAGCGGATCGTGTTCGACCAGGACCCGTCCTATGTCGAGGAAGAGAGCGCGAAGCACCGGCGCAAGGGGAGCGGCGATGATTAGCGCCACTGCTGCGGACGGGAAGGGATTGAGGGGCGAGTGGCGAGTGGCGAATGGCGAATGGGGAGTCGGTTGTGGGTTGTCGGAAGGGCACCACTGTTATCCCCGGCCGGAGCCCCGGACTTGATCCGGGGCGGAGGGGAACGGGATCCAGTCCGGCGGTGCGTGCTGGATATGGATCCCCTGCCCGGCCCTTCGGGCCGCCGGGGATGACAGTGGTGAGCCTCCCCACGCCCCACCTCCCCACTTCCCCATTCGCCACCCGCCATTCGCCGCTCGCCATTCGATCCCCGTCCGCGCGCCACCACGCGAAGGTCGAGATGAGCACCCTCGGCGTCCTCCTCGCCGGCGGTCTCGCGCGGCGGATGGGCGGGGGCGACAAGCCGCTGCGCACCATCGCGGGACGCACCATACTGGAACGGGTGGTCGCTCGCTTCGCCTCCCAATGCGATGGGCTCATCCTCAACGCCAACGGCGATCCGGCCCGCTTCGCCGCGCTGGGCCTGCCCGTCGTGCCCGACAGGGTGCCGGATTTCGCGGGTCCGCTCGCCGGCATTCTGGCCGCCCTCGAATGGGCCGCGGAGCATCGGCCCGACGTCGCGTACGTCGCGAGCGTCGCCGCGGACACCCCGTTTCTGCCGCACGACTTCGTGAGCCGGCTGCATGCCGCGCGGGAAGCCGCCGGCACCCCCCTGGCGTGCGCGGAATCCGGCGGTCGGACACACCCCGTCGACGGGCTGTGGCCGGTCGGCCTCAAGGACGATCTGCGTCACGCTCTCGTCGTCGAGGACCTGCGCAAGATCGACCGCTGGACGGCGCGCCACGGCATCGCCTACGCGGCGTGGCCGATCGAGCCCTACGACCCGTTCTTCAACGCGAACGCGCCGGAGGACCTCGCCGAAGCCGAGGAGATCGTCCGCCGCCATGGCGAGCCGTGACGAGGTTGATTTCCCCCCGCCCGGCGACACATTGTAGGGGAAACCCACGATAACGGGACTTGGCTGCCATGAAAGTGATCATTCTCTCCGCGGTGGCCGCCTTGGTGTTCGCCTATGCGGCCTTTTACGTGCTCTCGACCCAGCAACGCCCTGCCTACGAGGCCTTCGTGGGCTCGGGGGCTCGGATCGGCGACGACCCCGGCACGAACCTCGTCGGCCCGAACTGGGACGGACAAAGCAACCCGCCGCAAAGCTAATCCAAGATGTCGTAGGGCAGGAATCCGACGCTCTCGCCTTGCTCGACGCGCGTGACGGACTCCGGGAGTTCCACGAGTCCGTCCGTCGCGGTCATGGACGTGATCACCCCGGCGCCCTCACGCGGATGTTTGTGGGCGATCACCCTCCCCTCCCGGCGCTCCAGACGCACGCGGACATATTCCCTCCGCCCCTCCTTCTTGCGGTAGCCGAAACCCGCCTCGACGGGGAACGGCAGCGGCGGAGCGTAGGTCTCGCCGGAGAGCCGGGCGATGAGGGCCCGGGCGATCTGCACGAACGTCACGAAGACCGCCACCGGGTTGCCGGGCAGTCCGATGAAGGGCGTTCCGCGCACGACGCCCAGGGCCACAGGACGTCCCGGCTTGATGCCGAGGCGCCAGAACGCGAGGCTCCCGGCGGACTCGACCGCCGCCTTGACGTGATCCTCCTCGCCGGTCGAGACCCCGCCCGAGGTGATGAGGAGGTCATGCCCGGATGATGCACCGGCGAGCGCCTCCGCGAGGGACTCGCGCCGGTCCCGAACGATGCCGAGATCCGTCACGAGGCACCCGGCCCGTCGCAGCAGGCTCGCGAGCATGAAGCGGTTGGCATCATAGAGCCCGGCCTCGTGCAGGGGCCCGCCCGGGGACACGATCTCGTCGCCGGTCGAGAACAGTGCCACTCGCAGGGCGGCGCGTACCGGCAGTTCGGCCTGACCGAGTGCCGCGAGAAGCGCGAGTTCCCGGGGCGTGATCCGCCGCCCCGCCTCGAGCGCCACGGCGCCCCGGGCAAGATCCTCTCCCTTGAGCCGCCGGTTGGCGCCGCGCTTCAGCCCTGCCGGAAGGACCACCACAGCACCGGGACGGGTCTCCACATCCTCCTGCATGAAGACGGTATCGAACCCGTCCGGCATCGGCGCGCCGGTGAAAATGCGCACGGCGTGCGGCGCGTCATCCACGCCGGCCGCGCTGCTGCCCGCCGCCACGCGACCGACCACGGGCAGGACGGTCGGACCGGCGGACAGGTCCGCATGGCGCACCGCGTAGCCGTCCACCGCGGAGTTGTCGAAGGGCGGGAGGTCGATGGGTGCGATGATCGGCTCGGCAAGAACCCGGCCGTGGGCTTCGGCGAGAACGATTGTCTCGACGGCCGTGACAGGCCGCAGCCGCTCCATGATCAGCGCGCGTGCGTCGTCGACGGACAGCAAAGGCCCGCCGAAGGCGAAGCAATCGTTGGAGAGTTGGGCCATGGTCCGGTGTCCTCGCCTCCTGTCTCGGTCTCCGGCTCGGAGCCCGCCCGTCACGCCTTAGGACCGAGGTCCTCGAGCACCCGCCAGCCCTCCTGCACGCGCAGGC
Source organism: uncultured Alphaproteobacteria bacterium (assembly GCA_963800985.1). Taxonomy (GTDB): domain Bacteria; phylum Pseudomonadota; class Alphaproteobacteria; order Rhizobiales; family Beijerinckiaceae; genus Microvirga. Next base: position 74,356 of record CAWDDI010000039.1, read on the forward strand.
TGTCGCGATCGATCACGCAACAGCATCCACCGCCCCCGTGCGGCTGGTCGAACCGGCGGCTGATCGGAGCGCCGCTCAGGTGCGCCATCAGCAATGCCCCGACGCCTCCGTGCGAGACGACCGCGAGGTCGCCTTCGACCGGCAGGCGCGCCACGCGTTCGACGGCGCGTACCACGCGGGATTGGGCATCGACGGCGCGCTCCCAGCCGCGAATGCTTCGATCCGGCTGCGCGAAGAAGGCGTCCACCACGTCCCAGAATTCCGGCGGAGCGAGGTAGCCCGTTGCGGAGCGGTCGTTTTCGCCGAGGTCGGGCTCGACGGTGGCGGGAATGCTCAGTCGCTCCGCGAGGATGTCCGCCCCGTCCCGCGCCTTGCGCTCCGCGCTCGATACCACGGCGGCCAGGCGCCTCGCCGCCGTCGACTCGCAGAACCGCTCCATGCGCCGGCGGCCGATGGCCGAGAGAGGCCAGTCCGGGACCGGGACGGCGGGATCGATGACCACCTCGGGATGGGTGATGAAAAAGAGAGCCGTCAACGCTGATCCTCAGTCCCGAGCTGGAGCGGGACGATCGAGGCGCGCCGGCCGCGGTTCGCCCGCGAGGTTCGCGACCACGGTCTCGATGGGATCCGCGATGCCGAGCATGTGATCGGCCACGCTGATCGGGTCGTTCAGGTCGATCACCGGGACCGGCGATCCCGGCACGGGCGCGTCGGCCGCGATCGCCCGGACGTTCGGAATATCGGGATAGAGAAAGGGCTTCCGGTTCGCGGCCCGGTGGATTTCGATCTTCGGGTGAGCCTCGGCCTTGAAGCCTTCGACGATCACGAGATCGACCCGGGAGAGGCGGCGCAGAAGCTCCTTAAGGCGCGGTTCGGCCTCATCGCGCAGTTCATGCACGAGCGCCCAGCGCCGCGCCGAGGCGACGAGCACCTCGCTCGCGCCGGCTTCACGATGCACGAAGGAGTCCTTGCCGGGCCGGTCGACCTCAAGGGCGTGGTGGGCGTGCTTCACGGTCGAGACCGCAAGTCCCCTTTGCCTGAGCGCGGGGATGAGCTTCACGAGCAACGTCGTCTTCCCGGCTCCGCTCCAGCCCGCCAATCCGATCACGCGCATGGGGTCTGCATAACGGCGAACGGGCCCGGAGACCAGAGCCTCCGGGCGGCCGATCCGCGCGCCGCGCCGTCACTCCGCCGGAGCCGGACGGGTGCCGGTCTGCGGGCCGCTCGCCGTCTTCGCCATTTCCTCCTCGACCCAGAGACTGTGGTGGGTGCGGGCCCAGGCGAGGTCGACCTCGCCCGACCCCATCGCGTCGTAGGCCCCCTCCATGCCGAGGCTGCCGATGTAGATGTGCGCGATCATGATGGCGATCAGGATCACCCCGACGGTGGCGTGAACGTACTGGGCGACCTGCATGCCGTTGATGTCCACGACCGAGAACGGGAACAGCATGACGATGCCCGATGCCGACAACGCGATGCCGCCCAGGACCACCGACCAGAAGATCAGTTTCTGCCCCGCATTGAAGCGCCGCGCCGGCGGATGGGTTCCGCTCCAGAAGCCGCCGCCGGCCCTGAGCCACGGGCCGTCGGTGCGGTCGGGGACATTGTCGCGGATCCAGACCGCGATCATGAACAGCACCCCCAACATGAACGGCCACGCCAGGTAATTGTGAGCGTACTTGGCGTATTGCGACCACGTCGCGAAGGCGTCGGCCCCGATGAGCGGCATGACGAGCCGCTTGCCGAAGATGTAATTGAGGCCGGAGATCGCGAGCACGATGAAGCTCATGGCGGTCAGCCAATGGGTGAACCGCTCGAAGGCGTTGAAGCGCATGATCTTGCGCCCCGATTCCTCGCTCGAGTCGAGGCGGATCTTGCCTTTCGTGAAGTAGAAGGCGGCGAGCGCGACGATCATGCCGATCACAAAGATGCCGCCGAGCCAGGGCAGGATCCCCTCCCGGAAGCCGCGGTAGTCGCGGCCCTGCGGCTGCTCCAGGATCGCCGCCTTGCCGTCCGGGATGCTGACCCGGCCGGTCAGCTTGTCGAGCTGCTGGAACAGCTGCTCCTCGGACACGGCGCTCGCGGTCGGGTTCGACCCGCTCGCCGGTCCCTGGACCGCGTTGCCGGTCGTGCCGCCCTGGTTCGCGGGGCCTTGCGAGGTGGCGTTCGTTCCCTGCGCGAAGGCCGGCGCGGCGAGGCCGAGCGCGGCGGTCACGGCCAGCGCCGCGAGAGCGTCCCGGAACATTCGAAGCATCATCGGGGTCTCCTCCCGTGGTCACGACAGGCGGGCGCCCGGACGGGCGCTCCCGCGCGTCGGGTTCAGATCGCGACGGTCTCGCGATAGGCCGTCTTCCAGCCCCATGCGCCGGAGCCGTAGCCGCGCTTCACCACGCGCTCCTTGTAGATCTGCGCGATGATCTCGCCGTCGCCGGCGAGCAGCGCCTTGGTGGAGCACATCTCGGCGCACAGCGGCAGCTTGCCTTCGGCGAGACGGTTCGAGCCGTACTTCACGTACTCGGCGGTCGAGCCGTCCGCCTCCGGCCCGGCCGCGCAGTAGGTGCACTTGTCCATCTTGCCGCGCGTCCCGAAATTGCCGACCCGCGGGTATTGCGGCGCGCCGAACGGGCAGGCGTAGAAACAGTACCCGCAGCCGATACACAGGTCCTTGGAGTGAAGAACCACTGCGTCGACGGTCGTGTAGAAGCAGTTCACCGGGCACACCGCCGCGCAGGGCGCATCGGTGCAGTGCATGCACGCCATCGAGATCGAGCGCTCGCCGGGCTTGCCGTCGTTCAGCGTCACCACCCGCCGGCGGTTGATGCCCCACGGCACCTCGTGCTCGTTCTTGCACGCCGTGACGCAGGCGTTGCACTCGATACAGCGGTCGGCGTCGCAGAGGAACTTCATTCTTGCCATCGCGAATCCTCCTGCTCACGCCGCCTGGATCTGGCAGAGCGTGCATTTGGTCTCTTGCATGTTGGTGACCGGATCGTAGCCGTAGGTCGTCACCGTGTTCACGCTCTCGCCGAGCACGATCGGGTCGGCGCCCTGCGGGTATTTCCCGCGCCGGTCCTCGCCCAGGTACCAGCCCGCGAAGTGGAAGGGCATGAAGGCGACGCCGCGGCCGACGCGATCGGTGACGAGCGCCTTGACGCGCGTCCGGGCGTTGCTCTCGGTTCCCAGGACCCAGACCCACTGGCCGTCCGTGATGCCGCGATCGGCCGCGTCCGCGGTGTTGATCTCGACGAACATGTCCTGCTGCAGCTCGGCCAGCCACGGGTTCGAGCGCGTCTCCTCGCCGCCGCCCTCGTACTCCACGAGGCGCCCCGAGGTGAGGACGATCGGGAACTGCCGCGCGAGGTTCTTGTCGACCGCCGCCTTCTGCACCGAGAAGCCGATGTTGGGCAGGCGGAACTGCCGCTCGTCCGGCCGCGTCGGGTACTTGGCGACGAGGTCCGGGCGTGGCGAATAGATCGGCTCGCGGTGGACCGGGATCGGATCGGGCAGGTTCCAGGCCACCGCCCGGGCCTTGCCGTTGCCGAACGGCGACACGCCCTTCTCGAGGCAGACGCGCTGCATGCCGCCGGACAGGTCGGTGGCCCAGCTCACCGCATCGACCGCGTTGCCGCCCATCCGCGTGATGATCGCCATCTCCTCCGGCGTCAGGTCCTTGTCCCACCCGAGCTTCTTGAAGACGCCCATGGTGAACTCGGGGTAGCCGTCGGTGATCGCCGAGCCCTCGGAGAAGGAATCGACGGCGAGCAGGGTCTGGCCCTCGCGCTCGACGCCGAAGCGAGCCCGGAACGTGCCGCCGCCGTCCTTCACGTGCAGGTTCGTGTTGTAGAGGATCGCCGATCCGGGATGACGGATCTCGGGCTTGCCCCAGCACGGCCACGGCAGTCCGTAATAGTCGCCGCCGACCTCCGGGTCGTCCTTCGGGGCGCGCAGCGTGACGAGGTCGAACTTGCCCTGGTTGCGCATGTGCGCCTTGAGGCGTTCGGGCGACTGGCCGCAATAGCCCGTCGACCACCCGCCGCGGTTGATCTCGCGCAGGAGGTCCTCAGGCTCCGGACGTCCGTTCGTGACCTTGATGTTCTTGAACATCCGGTCGGCGAGCCCGAGCCTGACCGCGAGCCGATACATCACCTCGTAGTCGTCCTTCGACTCGAAGACCGGCTTCACGATCTGCTCGCCCCACTGCAGCGAACGGTTCGAGGCGGTGCGCGATCCCGAGGTTTCGAAGTTGGTGCAGATCGGCAGAAGGTACGTGTTGTCGGTGCGGTCGGACATCGACGCGTAGGACGTCGGATGCGGGTCGGCGACGACGAGAAGGTCCAGCTTCTCGAGCCCCCTCTTGGCGTCCGGGATGCGGGTCACGGTGTTGCCGCCGTGGCCGAACACCACCATCGCCCTGATCATGCTGCGCTGATCGATCTGATCTTCGGGCAGCAGCATGGCGTCGAACCACCGCGTCGAGGTGATGCCGGGCGTCTCCATGTTCTGCTTGCGGTTGCGCGCCGGGCGGCCGCCCTTGGCGGGGACCTCGTCGAACTGGTTCTGGAACCACTCGTATTCGACCTCCCAGACGCGCGCCCAGTGCTTCCAGGCCGCCTCGGTGAGGCCGTAGTAGAGCGGCAGCGAGGTGATATCGAGGCCGAGGTCGGTCGCGCCCTGCACGTTGGTGTGGCCGCGGAAGATGTTCGCGCCCGTGCCCGGCGCGCCGACGTTTCCGGTGAGCAGCAGCGCGATGCAGGAGGCGCGCACGTTGGCGGTGCCGACCGTGTGCTGCGTCTGGCCCATGCACCAGATCAGCGTCGCGGGCTTCTCCTTCGCGAACTTCTCGGCGACGCGCCGCATCTGCTCGCCGGGCACTCCGGTGATGCGCTCGACCTCCTCGGGCGGGTATTTCTCGATCTCCTTGACGACCTGCTCCATGCCGTGAACGCGCTTGGCGATGAACTCCTTATCCTCCCAGCCGTTCTTCACGATGTGCCACATCATGCCCATGAGGAACGCGATGTCGGTTCCGGGGCGCAGGCGCACGTATTCCGTCGCGTGGGCCGCCGTGCGGGTGAAGCGCGGATCGGCGACGATGAAGTTCGCCCGGTTGATCTCCTTGCCGGCGAGCCAGTGCTGGACGGAGATCGGGTGCGCCTCGGCGGGGTTGCCGCCGAGGATCAGCATGGTCTTCGAGTTGCGCAGGTCGTTGTAGGAGTTGGTCTGCGCGCCGTAGCCCCAGGTGTTGGCGACGCCCGCCACCGTGGTCGAGTGGCAGATGCGCGCCTGGTGGTCGACCGAGTTGGTGCCCCAGAAGGCGCCGAACTTGCGGAACAGGTAGGACGCCTCGTTCGTGAACTTGGCGGAGCCGAGCCAGTAGACCGAGTCGGCGCCGGACTGCTGGCGGATCTCGAGGAGCTTGGCGCCGATCTCGTCGATGGCCTGGTCCCAGGAGATGCGCTGCCACTGCCCGCCGACCAGCTTCATAGGGTACTTCAGGCGGCGCTCGCCGTGGACCACCTCGCGCACCGCCGCGCCCTTGGCGCAGTGCGTGCCGCGGTTGATCGGGCTTTCCCAGGTCGGCTCCTGACCGACCCAGACCCCGTTCTGCACCTCGGCCGTCACCGTGCAGCCGACCGAGCAATGGGTGCAGAGATTCTTGCGGATCTCGATCGGGGCGCCGGCAACCGCCGGGCCTGCGGCCGCGGCCTTTCGCACCGAACCGAAGGGAATCGAGCCGACCGCCGCGAGGCCGCCGACCGCGAGGCCGGAGCGTTTGAGGAAGCTGCGGCGGTCGAGGGTGCCGGAGGCGAGGCCGGCCGTCAGAGCCTGCAGCTTGCTGCGGCTCGCTTCGCCGTTCTTGCGCTTGATCAGCATGGGACGGACCTCACTTCTTCAGGGTCTCGTAGCCGTTGGTTCTGTAGAAGGCCTTGACGTGCTCGCTCTCGCGATAGCGGTCCTTGGTCTCGTCGGAGCCGGGGTCGTAGGCGTTCGCGTCCGTGGCCGCGATCGGTGCGGCCACGGCCGCCGCGGCGACCGTGGAGGCTCCGCCGAGATTGCGAAGGAAGCTGCGGCGATCCATCGCCTTGTTGGTCCTCTCGGTCATCCGTCCCTCCTTGTGAACGGGCCGGGCCCGTTCCGGTGTTTCGTCCCGCGCGACCTCGCGGGGCCAAGCCAAGCCGGGCGCGATCACGCCTCCATCGCGAAGGCCTCCGCCTCGAGCGCCAGGAACAGGCGGCCGACCGCGCCCGCCGCCCGGTAGAAGCGGGCCCGCGGGGCGGTCTCGCAATCGCCAAAGAACCGCATGGCCCAAGGCCTCAGGTGCCTGTCGAAGAACGCCCGTTCGGCCCCCGGCTCGGTCTCGAACCGGCCCGACACGAGGCCTGACATCACCTCGCACAGGATGGCGATGTGATCCTCCGGCTCGCCCAGTTCCTCGACCCGCTCGATGCCGAGGCGGGCGAGGTCCTCACGCACCCGCGCCAGCGGCCGCTCGTGCAGGAAGCCGGTCAGATAGTACGAGGCGTAAGGCAGCAGATCGCCCCGCGCGACGCCGATGAACAGATCGAAGAACTCGCGCGAGACCGCGTCGGGATCGGATGCGGCAGCGGCCTCCGCGAGACGAATGTGCGCGAGGCCGAGCGGCGTCGCGTCGCCCTTCAGGTCGGCCACGCGGGCCAGGAGGTCGGCGCTCGGCGCGCGCCCGAACAGCAGCGCCAACAGGCCGTACTGATGGGCGCGCATGACGTCGACCTCGTCGGCGTCCGCCCAACTCTCGGGGTCGTCCATGGGATCGCGGTCCGCGGAGAGAGGCGCGCTCGCCGTCGCCTCGGCTGCGAGGACGCGCTCGGGGTCGAAATTCGAACAATGAGGCACGGCGGGCTGGGCGCCCAATGCCCGCGGCAGGGCTCCGATGCTGCTGGCCGCTCGGATCGCCTCGTCGAGACCACCCTCTCGCATTTCCGTCCCGTACGTGCGGGTTGTAACGCCACCGACCCGCTTCTTTGGGAGGCAAAATAAAAGCTTACGAGCTAAGGGCAAGTCTCCCCTGCAATATTTTAGGCAGGTTTGGAATTTAGGTAGGTCTGGCGCGGCCATGCCGTCGGGGAGGGACGCTCGGCGGGAGCTTTCGCTCGCTCGGTTCCTCTGGGGCAGCATCCGGGCTCGCGGTCGAAATCATACCCTTTCGCACCGGCAGCGCGTCAGATTGCGGGTCCTCCTCGCTCGCTGGGCCTGTGACGTGCTCGGGGGAACCCGCTCCGCTGGCAGCGTCGACGCCGGGCGTGCTCTCCTGCTCCCCAACCTGTGAGGGCCGGCCGAGTCGGACCGGGTCGGCGGCCTCGTGGTGTCCTTGCTGGTCGGCCGCGGCAGGGCCCTGGAAGATCTGCCGGAGCATGCCGCTCACGTCGTCCGTCGGCAGCAGCGGCCCGGCGCCGGGCACGCCGCCCGGCACGTTCCAGTCGTAGGCGTAGTCCCGCGCGTCGCCGACATGGTCGCGGATCGAGGGGTCGAGTGCCCACATCCGCCGCAGGGCGGCGTTCTTCAGTCGCTCCGGCACCCCCTTGCGCAGGAACAGGCGGAAGTCCGAGTCCGCGGTCAGCTCCTCGACGGGAGGCAGAGCCTCGATCTCCTCCGGGGTCAGCTCGGGCTCGGTTTCCTGCGCCGGCATCTCGTCCGGGGCACGAGCCTCCGGGGCGGGAGCTTCGAGCGGCGCGGGGTCGCGGTCCTGCCGTCGGACCTCGAGCTTTCGGCGCGACCATCGGGCGAGGAAGTCGTCGCTCATTCGTCATCCTCCCGCCGCCGCAGCGGCCCGCGCCGCCCGAGAGCGTCGGGGTTGGCGCGGTCGCGCTTGCGCTTGAAGAACTCCCGTTCGACGTGGAAAGCGTCGAAGAAGCTTTGAACCCAAGCCTGAATCTCGTGCGGCATCGGCACGGCCTCGACGATGTCGCCGATGCTCTCCGCCAGGGCCTCGCCCTCGTAGGGGTCGGCCGTCACGGCGGCGAGTTCGATCTCATCCCCGGTCGGACGAAGCACGACCCAGAGCGAGGGCTGCGCCGCGGTCAGGTTGTCGCGATAGTGCGCGGTCTGCGACGCATAGAGCGTGACCGTGGCAGGGCCGGCATAGAAGCGCTCGTCGGCGCCGTCGCTTCCGAGCGGCGTTCCAGGCGCGATCTCGGGCGCGGCCGGCAGAACCGCGACCGGAAGCCAGGCGTGACTGGCCCATGGGCCCTTGAGCGTGCGCTTCGCGACGACGACGCCGACGGTGACATGATCCTGGGCCATCTACGCCGCCTGTGCTCGCGGCAGGAGGGGGAGCCCCACGACGAGGTTCTGCGGCTTCACGCGCACGGCCTTGTCGGGCGTCATCGCCAGAATGAGGTACACCGGATGGCCGGCGGCACGGGGCTCGAGCGGCGTGCCCTCCGCGAAGGTGAGCCGGAACAGGGCGAGCACGCGCGACGACGCGTCCGGGTCCACGGCCTCGCCGCGCCAGAGCGCATTGCCGATCCGGGTGCCCTCGGCATCGAGTCCCACGAACCAGCGCCAATCCGGGTCGTCGAGCCGCTCACAGGGATCCACCTTCACTTCGGCGGAAAGGAGATGGCGCACGAACGCCTCGACGACGCGCGCGATGCCTTCGCGGCTGCGCGGGTTGCCGCCGAGGTTCAGCGCCATCGTGAAGGCGTCCGAGCGGCTCCAGTAGGTCCAGGCATTCCCGTCCTCGAGCACGTCGAGCGCGCCGACGGGGTCCTTGCCCAGCATCGCGACGAGCGGCGACGGGCCGGCGCCGAGCTCGTGCGACTCGATCACCTCCGCATCGGCGAGAAGGAGATTGCCTTCGTGCAGCGATGCGCGCTGCGGGCGAAAGAAGAGCTCGCCGGCCCGAAGCACGTAGGGGTCCTCGCAACCCTCGAGCGCATTGCGGAGGATGAGATGCACGAGCTGATTCAGGAACAGCGGCGGCGTCGAACCGGCTCCCTGACGCACGAGGGCGAGGTAGGCGGCCTCGACGGTGGGAGAGGCGATGAGCCGGTCGCGGAAGGCCAGCATCAAGCCCCAGTTCTCGCGCGCATCGAGGTCCTGGATCGCCTCGAGCTCCCGCGCCGGGACCGGCCGCCGGGGATCGGCCATCAGGCTCGCGTGAAGCCTCCGCTCGCCGGCGCACGCCTCCTCGGGCGGCACCAGTTCGGGACGCGCGAGATAGGCGAGAATGAGTTCATCGGTCACGGCCAGGCCGCCGCCGTCGGTTCGGCGGGTGAGATGGTGGCCGGAGGAAACCCAGAACTCGCGCATCAGCTCTCGTCCATCAGCCCCGGAAGGCTCACGCGCTCCTCGGGCTCCTCGACCTCGACGAACTCGAACGCGCGCGCGAAGGCGTGCAGGCGATCGGCGCCCGACCGGGCCGGGTCGCGCCGGTTCAACGTCCGGAACTGCTCGCGGATCTCGCCGCCTTCGAGCGTGCGCCGCATGGCGATCACGGTCCCGGGCTCGTGGTCGCACAACGACGCCGCGAAGGCGATTTCGTCCTCGGCAGCCGCGGCTGCGACTTCGGGGTCCGGAGCGCCGAACCGATCGCAGAGGGCGCTCGCAAAACGCCGGACGACCGCGTCCCGCGCGTCGGGGCCGATCTCCGCCACCTCGACGAGGGTCGAGAACCCGAAGCTCTCGAGACCCAGGAACCCGGCGCGGAACGCGGCGCGGAGCTTGGGGCCCATGGCGGCGGGATCCGCATGAACGAACAGGACGGAGCCCGCGACGGCCCACTCGCCGGGTTCGGCGGCGCGCTCGAACACGAAGGTGTCCGAGGGATCGAGACGCAGCGTGCGCAGGAGCTTCGTCATGGGTTTCTAGAGCCGCGGCAGCCCGGTGGCCGGATCGTACCACGCGGGTTCCCGCAGCGCGGGAAGCAGGGGGAGGCGCTCGAGCCCGCCGGGACGATGGATCAGCAGATCGCCGTTGCCGTCGATCCCGCGCCGCCCCTCCCGATCGCCCCTCGGAAGGCGCGCGAGATAGGCGTCGGCGACCGGCTTGAACCCGCGCTCCGTCCAGGTATCGAACGCCATCAGGAGATGACGGGCGAAGCTTTCGAGGATTGCGGGGCCGTGCGCGGTGTCGAAGCCCTCCTCCTCGAGCCAGGTCACGTCCGGAAGCTCGCCCGGGTTGAGCCCGCCCTTGATGGCGGACAGGAGCATGCCGGAGAACACCAGCCACTCCGGAACCGCGTGCTCGGCGCAGTCCTCCGGCCAGCCGAGTCGGCCGCCGCCGAGGCGGCCGGCGTCGAAATGCACCGTGGTCGGCCAGGTGAAGCTGACCGGCTTCTCGGGCGGCCCCAAGGCGGCGAGCGCGTCGGCGAGCGCGGCCATTCCGGCGAACACCGCCCGCCGGGCCGCGACGAGCGGCTCCTCGGGCTCGAGCACCACCGCGAATTCCAGCACATCGAAGCGGCGCACCCACACGAAGGTGCCGGCGCCGGCCTCGCCGGCGATCCGGCAGGCGTGCGCAAAGGCGTCCCCGCTCTCACGCAGGCTCACGAGCGTAAAGGCCGGCGGGAGCTGGAGGGCCGGGAACGTCGGTGCGGCGCTCACGGGCATCGGTGCTTGGCCATAGGTGCTTGGCGTCCTTGACGTTTCCTGCGACCGGGGGTCTCTGTGCGGGTCGCTGGTTCTAGTATAGGAAGGTCCGGACCGAACGCGAGGGGTGCCGAACTCCGGACGAAAGGGTGGAAAGCGGTGAGCAACGCCTCCGATCGCCTCGTCGTCGCCTGCTCCTGCGAGGGCACCATGCCCCTCGACCACGCTGCCCTCGCGAGGGGCTGCGGCGGCTCTCTCACGACCGCGGACCACCTCTGCCGGCGCCAGATCGAGCTGGCGAAGAGCCTGCTCGCGAGCGGCCGCCCGGTCACGATCGGCTGCACCCAGGAGGCCCCGCTTTTCGGCGAGATCGCCGAGGAGCTCGGGGCGTCCGACCGCGTCCTCTTCGCCAATGTCCGCGAGACCGCCGGCTGGTCGGACGATGCCCGTGCGGCAGGGCCCAAGATGGCGGCGCTCCTCGCTGCGGCGGCCGAGCCCACGCCGCCGGTCCACCTCGTGCAGCTCCACAGCGAGGGCGTCGCGCTGATCTACGGCCGCGACGAGGTCGCGATCGAAGCGGCGCGGCGGCTCGCCGACCGGCTCGACCTCACGGTGCTCCTGTCGAAGCCCGCGGACGTGGCCCCGCCGCGGGTGGTGGACTTCCCCGTGCTCAAGGGCACCATCACGGCCGCCAAGGGCCATCTCGGCGCCTTCGAGCTCAAGGTCGACGACTACGCGATCCCCGCCCCCTCGTCGCGGCAGCGCCTCGTGTTCGGCGAACCGCGCGACGGGGCGACGTCCGCCTGCGACCTGATCCTCGACCTCGCGGGCGGCCTGCCGTTGTTCCCGGCGCACGCGCTGCGTCCCGGCTACCTGCGCGCCGACCCGCGCGACCCCGCCGCCGTCGAGCGGGCGATCGCCGAGGCCGCCCATCTCGTCGGCGAGTTCGACAAGCCCCGCTACATCCAGTTCACCGCCGGCCTGTGCGCCCATTCGCGCTCGACGATCACCGGCTGCACCCGCTGCCTCGACCTGTGCCCGACCGGCGCGATCGCGCCGGCAGGCGACCATGTCGCGATCGACGCGGCGGTCTGCGCCGGCTGCGGCGCCTGCGCGGCCGCCTGTCCGACCGGCGCCGCGGCCTACGCGCTGCCGCCCGCCGACGCGCTGATCCGCAAGCTGCGCACGCTTCTGACGGCCTACGCCGCGGCCGGCGGCCGGGATCCTGTGATCCTGTTCCATGACGGCGACCACGGCGAGGCGCTGATCGACGCCCTGGCGCGCTTCGGCGCCGGTCTGCCCGCGAACGTGCTGCCGGTCCGCGTCAACGAGGTCACGCAGGTCGGGCCGGAGGCGGTCGCCGCGGTCTTCGCCTACGGCGCGGCCGGCGTCCGCTTCCTCGTGCGGGGGCGGCCGAAGCACGACATCGCGGGGCTGCGCCGGACCGTCGGGACCATGAGCCTGGTCCTCGACGGGCTGGGCTTCGGCCTGCACGCCGCGAGCGTCCTCGAGACCGACGATCCGGACCAGCTCAGGGCCGCTCTCGAGGAAACGGCGCTCGCCACGCCGGCGGCGCAGCCGTCGCGCTTTACCGCGCACGGCGGCAAGCGCGGCGTGCTGGAACTCGCCTTCCGGGAACTGCACCGGGCCGCCCCGGCCCCCGTCGACGTGGTGCCGCTGCCGGCCGGTGCGCCGTTCGGCGGACTGGCCTTCGACCCCGAGGCCTGCTCGCTCTGTCTCGCCTGCGTTTCGGCCTGTCCCACGGACGCGCTGTCCGACAATCCCGAGAAGCCCATGCTGCGCTTCACGGAATCCCTCTGTGTGCAATGTGGCCTGTGCGCCGGCACCTGCCCCGAGAACGCGATCACGCTCACGCCCCAGCTCGACTTCAAGGCATGGGATGACCCGCGGCGCGTCCTCAAGGTCGAGGAGCCCTATGCCTGCACGGCCTGCGGCAAGCCGTTCGGGACGAGGAGCAGCGTCGAGCGGGTGGTCGCGAAACTCTCCGACGCGCACTGGATGTTCGCCGGTGCCGAGGGCCGGAACCGACTGCGAATCCTCACCCTGTGCGAGGACTGCCGCGTCGAGGCCGTGGTCAACGAGAGCTTCGACCCGCACGCCCCGGAGCGCCCGAAGCCGCGCACGACGGACGACTACCTGCGCGAGCGCGAAGCCGGCAAGGACGGCCTGAGCTGACGCCGTTCCGTCCCGAGCCGGTGTCTCACCCTCCCCCTTTCCCGGACGGAGAGGAACGGAGCGAAGCGGAGTGGATCGTAAGATCCGGGATCCCGCGCACCAACTTGCGGCGAAGCCGCTCAGTCTCTTCTAAAGAAAGCATGAGCCGCTTTCGCGGCAGCATTTCTCCTGGGTCCCGGATCTGCGTTCCGCTTCGCTCCACTGGTCCGGGAAAGGGGTCGAGGGTGGTTCGAAATCGACAGGGGCTCCGCTCGCTACGGCCGGGTGGCTTTTTCGAGGAAGCGCACAAGCGCCTCGCGGTCGGCCGCGCTGCCGATCACCTGCTCGGGCATCTTGGTGCCGGGCGTGAACCGCGACGGGCCGATCTCGAAGAGCGTTGCGATCGTGCTCGCGCTCCAGACGATGTCGAGGTTCCTCAGGGCGGGCGAAAAGTTGTAGCCCGGGGCCGTGGCGATGCGCCGCCCGAAGATCCCGTGCAGCGTGGGGCCGGCCCGGTTGCCGCCGTCCGGCGTCAGGGTGTGGCAGGCCGCACAGGCTTGAAAAACCTCGGCGCCGCGGTCGCCCTTGAAGGCGGCGAGGAAATCCTCCGGCCGCGCCAGCACCGCGGCGCCGATATGCTGGCCGGTCCGCATGTCCCAGCGGCGCACCACGCGGTCGGCCCCGCCGGTCAGGAGTTCGAGGCCGTCCGGCCGGAACGCGAGCGACCACACCGGCAGGCCCGGGCCGACGAGGTTGAACAGCACCTTGGCGGAGCGTCTCTCGAGGACCGCCACCGCGCCGCCGATCGAGGCCGCTGCCGCCCGCGTCCCGTCGGGCGAGAGCGCCAGCGCGATGATCGGCGTCGGACCGGCTGGGATCTCGGCGCGGACAGCGCCATCGGGGGCGAGGATGCGCACGATGCCGTCGGCCCCCGCCGCGACGATCTCGCCGTCCGGGGCCGCCGCCACGGCGTTGAGGGGCGTCGGGAGGGTCCGCACCTGCGGTTCGCCTGAGCCCGCGGGCCAGATCCGCAGGGTCGCGTCGTAGCCCGCCGTGATCAGCCGCCCGTCGGGGAGAAAGGCGGCCGCGTTGACGTTGCCCCGATGTCCTTCGAGCACCCGCGGCTCGCCGGGACCGAGCGGCGTCAGCCTCGCGGTGGCGTCCCACGAGGCCGAGGCGAGGGTCGCGCCGTCGGGCGCGACGCTGAGCGCGACCACGGGTCCCCGGTGACCCTCGATGACCCGGTCGGGCGCCGGCTCGCCAAGCCGCCACAGGGCCATTCGCCCGTCCTCGCCGGCGGTCGCGAAACGGCCGTCGCCGAGCGCGGCAACGGCGTTCACGGCTCCGTCGTGGAAGCGCAGAACCGACAGCGCTGCGCCGCGATCGAGGGACCACACGATGGCGGACTGGTCGAAGGATCCCGACACCGCGACCCGCCCGTCGGCCGACACCGCGAGCGCCCGCACCGGGCCGCCATGCCCGCGCAGCTCCGCCTGGGCTGCGAACGGCAGGAGCACGGACATCGCCAGAGCGAGGGCGCGGATCATGGCGCCACCGGTCGGAAGCCGAGCGCCCGGAGCGCCTCGTGCGTCTCCGGGGCGGCGAGAAGCGCGAGGAAGGCCTGCACCGCGGGCTTCGATCGCCGGGCGGTCGCCAGGGCGAAATCGTAGTGCTCCTCCGCGAGCGGGATGAAGCCGAGCCCGTAGGCGTCCGCGACCGGCGCGATGGCGACGCCCCAGTCCGCGCGCGCCTGGGCGACCGCGGCACCGACGGCGTTGTGGGATCGCGGCTGGTTCCAATACCCGGCGGGCCGTGCTCCCGCGAGCAGCCGGTCGACCAGGATGCGCGTGCCGGACCCCTGGTTGCGATTGACCATGAGGCATCCCGGATCGGCGAGCGCGTGCGCGATCCCCTGCTCGGGCTCCCGCTCCGCGAAACGCGGGTCGCGAACTCGGTAGACGATCCCCTGCATGCGGCGCCACCCCGGCACGAGCTCGAGCCCTTCAGAGAGATAGGGTGCGTTGTAGGTGCCGGTCTCCGGATCCAGGAGGTGAATGGGAGCAAGATCGCACTCGCCCCGCCGCGCCGCGGCAAGCCCGCCGAGGGAGCCCACCGCCATCAGCCGGGCGGAGAAACCCTGCCCGACCAACCGGCCCACCAGGGCGTCGAGCCCCGTGCAGTGGCTGCCGACGATCGCGAGGTCCGGGGCGCGGACGCTTGGCGTGAGGAGCGTCACCGGGGTCCGCGAGCCGGCGGGCAGATGATCGGCAAGCGCATCGATGGTCAAAAAGCCGTCCGCCTGCGCGAAGGAGGTGACCGACCCGGACCCCTTGGCCGTCGGATAGGCGACGAAGCCGTCCTCCGCCTCCACGAGGGACACCATCACGAACTCGGTGCGCCCGAGTTCCGACCCGATCCGGACCGGCACGGTCGCCGTGACCTGCGCCTCGCCCCGCGGCGGCAGACCTGCGATGATGCGCAGCACCGGGGCGACGATGTCGTGAAAGGTGAACATGGCCGAGGTCGGGAAGCCGGGGAGAACCGCCACGGGCTTGCCGCCGCAGGCCGCGAGGCACAGCGGCTTTCCGGGCTTGAGCGCCACCCCGTGCACGACGATCCCGGGGGATCCGAGCCGGCCGACGAGCCGGTAGGTCAGGTCGCCGGCACCCTTGGAGGTGCCGCCGGAGAGGATGACCATGTCGCATTCCGCGAAAGCGCGCCGCATCGCGATATCGAGGGATGCCTCGTCGTCGCGAACGGCTCCGTAGAAGACCGGTTCGCCCCCGTTCTCGGCGACGGCGGCGCAGACGATCGCTCCGTTGGCGTCGTAGATCCCCGCCGGCGGGAGAGGCTCGCCCGGGCGAACGAGTTCGTCCCCGGTCGAGAGGACGCCGACCCGCGGCTTGCGGAAAACGGCGACGTTCCCGAGCCCGCAGGCGGCGAGCATGCCGATCTCCCGCGATCCCACCAGCGTCCCCCGCCTCAGCAGGACCTCCCCGCGCGCGAGATCGGAGCCCGCGAAGGCCACGAACTGTCCCGGCGTGCAGGGGCGCTGAACGGCGACCGCGCCGTCGCCTGCGAGCGCCTCGGTGTGTTCGATCATGATCACGGCATCGGCGCCCCGGGGCAGTGGTCCGCCCGTCGCGATCGCGGTCGCGCTGCCGGGTTCGACCGCAACGGCCGGTGCCGTGCCGCAGGTGACGACCTCCCCGTTCAGGCGCAGCACGACCGGCGTGAGCTCGCTCGCATTCGCGACGTCGGCCGCCCGAAGCGCGAACCCGTCGACCCCCGAGCGGTCGAACGGCGGCACGTCCGAGGGCGACGCGAGGTCCTCGGCGACGACTCGGCCGAGCGCCTGAGAAAGCGCGACGATCTCCGGTCCGAGCGGGCGAGGGTCGAGCGCCTCGAGCCAGCGCCGCACGGCTTCCGCCCGCGGCCGTACGGTCAGGAACTGCTCCTGCCGAAGCGCCTCGGCGGTCGGGGATCGGGCCGGCTGTTCCGTCTGCCGCGTGTTCACAACTCGTACGCCTCGACCTCGGCGCCCTCGGAAAAGCCCTCGCATTCGGGCGGAACGACGAGGAACCCTTCGGCCTGCGTGAGGGCGGCAAGAGTGATAGAGCCCGAACCGACCGGCTCAAGGCCGCCCTTCGTCTCACGCACCAGCGCGATCTCCGTGAGACCCACCTGCGAGGCGATCTTGCGCGTGAGCCTCGCGCGCCGCCAGACCGACGGCGATCCTCGCTGCGTCAGAAACGCCGAAAACGGATCGACGACACAGCACCAGAGCGTCACGAGCGCATCGAGCCTCGGAGGCGCAACGATCAAAGGCGTCGGTCCCGCCGCGACGAGGGTGGTCTCGGCTCCCCGAAGAGCGATCCCCTCCGCGAGCACCGGGCCGAACGTCGCGGGTGTCCTCGATGAAAGGGGCGGCGGAGCTGCGAGGACGATCAGATCGGCGCCGGAGCCGCTTCGAATCGTTCGCCCATCCGCCTCCGCGTCGAACCCGATGGGAACGACGTTCGCTCGAATGCCGCTGCGGCCACGCGCCGTGAATAGCGCCAGAATCGACAGGGCCCGCCGGTCGCCCTGGAGGTCGAGCGAGAACGACCGCACCGGGACGTCCGCCAACCCCGCCGCCGCCGCGACGGCGGCGTCGAGGGGACGCAACACCTCGCCGGCCCGGCGCAGGACGTGTCCCGCCCCGAGGTCTTCCCCGACTCGGCGGACGTTCTCGCCGGGTGCCGCCTCGAGCACGACCTCGACGGGCGGCCCGGCCGTCACGGCATCGCGCGGGAGCACGGCGTCCGTCCCCGGCGGCAAAGGATCGCCGGCCTCCACGAGACGAGGCGCTTCCCGCAGGCGGAGGGGCGCGTAAGCCGAGGCGCCGACGAGATCCCCCGAGGCGACGGCATAACCCGCGCGCAAAGCGGTCATATGACTCGGAACCGGCCGCTCGACCGCCAGGTCCTCGGCCAGAACCATTCCGATAGCCTGCCCTAGCGGCAGGGTCCGAGGCCGGGACGGCCCGCGTTTTTGCCACTTGGCGAGCACGGCAGCCACGGGCATCAGGGAAAGAGGCTGTAACGCCACTGGGCGAGGACCGCTCGACAATAAGGCGCATTGCGCCGATGGGGCCGGCAGTGTTGTGTGCCGGCTCGCTCCTGTCCAGTGAACTCTCCGCCGTGTACGGTCCCACCGAGGCGAACGCCGTCCTCCCGTCGCCGCCAACCAAGCCGGCGGGGCGCCTCCGGGTGGCCCTCCCTGAATAGAGGGTGTGCTTCGTTGGGGCAGCACCTCCGACGTGATGGTCACGGGCGAGAACTGTTCAGCAACCCTGCCGAGACATGGCCGCAACCCCCCTCGATCTCTCCGGGCTGAAATGCCCCCTGCCGGCCCTCAAGACGCGCAAGGCCCTGCAGCGGCTCGCCAGCGGGGAGCGCCTGACCGTCATCTGCACCGACCCGCTCGCGGCGATCGACATCCCCAACCTCGTCCGCGAAACGGGAGACGTCCTCGAGGAACAGACGACCGATGGCGCGACACTGGTGTTTCGTCTCCTCAAGGCGGGCCGGTGACGGGCCTGTTCGGAGCGCCGGACCGCGGGCCCGCGGCATCGCCCGAGCTCAGATCGCGAGGTCGATCTCGCGCATGAGCTCGCGCAGGGGCGCGATGATCGCGTTGCGGTCCCGAACCCCGGCGAGAGCGTCGTCCGCCGCCTGCTCCAGCGCCAGCGCGGCCTCTCCGATCTCGACGAAGTCGAAAGCTCCCGCGGCCCCCGCGAGTTCGTGCGAGATCCGCTTCAGGTCATGAATCCCGGCATCGCCGTTACCGCTCACGAAGTTCATGCGCGCGGCACGGAGCCGCTTCTGGTAGGCGGAGAGGCGCGTCGAGAACCGCTCACGCAGCACCGCGAATTGCGTCTCGAACGGCTCGGCGCTCATGCAGTCTCCCGATCGTATCGAAGTGAAACGTAATGAAATTCAGGCCAGCGACTCGGGGCAACCATAGCAATGGCACAGTTATGCAGGGAAGCATACTTGCGGAATGTCCGAGTTCCGGAGCAAGCCGAGCGCCAGCGCTTTAATCCCCTTTCGTCAATCACTCCGTTTTTCGAGGCGCCGCACCACGTGAGCGATGCCTTTTCTCACCCGACCGTCAGGGGAGCGATGCCCGGCGACTCGGGCGGCAGGGTCCGTGGTGAGGCGACGGGACGGGGAAGCGCGTTCGCGCGATAGCCAATTCTCCCGCGCTGGCGTATCGAGACGACGTCGCCCGAAGGGTGTCCGTCGGCGTGAAGGTGCATGCTTGAAATCAGAGAGGTCTATGCCGCCGGCTATCGCTCGCTGAGGAGCATCCGCTTCCCGATCGATCGCCTATCGGTCTTCGTCGGTGCGAACGGCATCGGCAAAACGAACCTCTATCGGGCGCTCCAGCTCCTCCAGGCCGCGGCCTCGGGAGCGCTCACCCGGGATCTCGCCGCCGAGGGGGGATTCGACTCGGTGTTCTGGGCCGGGGAGCGGATGGGACACGAGCCCGTTCGGGTGAAGCTCGCGGCCCGGCTGGAAGCTCCCCAGCGGGACTACGCCCTGGAGTACAGCGTCGAGACCGGCCTCGTTCCGCCGACCGGGGCGGGCTTTCGCCTTGAACCGCAGGTCAAGGCCGGACCCTCGCCTACCGGGACGATCGCCGTTCGCGGAATCTCCTGGAGCGGAAAGGACCGCGGGGACATCTTTTCACCGAGTCGGGGGCCAAGCGGCCGTTCGGGACCGACCTCCTCGGCTCCGAGACGGCCCTCGGCTCGCTTCGGGACGCCGCGAGCTACCCGGACCTCCATCTTGCGCGACGCACGATGCTGGAGTGGCGCTTCTTCCACGATTTTCGAACCGACCCGGGATCGGCTCTCCGCCGCCCCTGCCTCGCCGTGACGTCGCCGACCTTGTCCTCGGACGGGGCCAACCTGGCAGCGGTCTTCGCGACCCTCGCGTATATCCGGGAGGACACGGCCGATCTCGACCAGGTCGTCGAGAGCGCCTTTCCGGGTGCTCGCCTCGTCATCCCGGAACCCGGACGGCTCGCGTCGTTCGGGTTGGTCTTTCCCGAGTACCCAAAGCGCGTCTTCGAGCCCAGCGAGCTTTCGGACGGGACGATCCGGTTTCTCGCGCTGGCCGGTGCGCTCCTGGCGTACCGGCTGCCGCCCTTCGTGGCGCTGAACGAGCCCGAGACGAGCCTGCATCCCGATCTCCTGGACCCCCTGGCCGATATGATCGTTCGGGCGTCCGAGCGCACGCAGGTCTGGCTGGTGACCCATTCGGACAGGTTGGCCGAGGCGATCGGGCGACGCGGCGGCATCACGCCCCGCCGGGTCGTCAAGCGCAAGGGAGAGACCTGGATCGAGGGCCTCCGCCTGTCCGGGGAATTCGAGGAATGAACGGGTCGCGACCATCGGGACGACGTCGAGCAAAGGGGGCCACGCGCGGCTGCGGTGGCCGCAGCCCTCCCCTTTAAGCGCGCACGGCGCCGTGTCCGACGCTCGAGCACCGGTCACGGCCAGGCGCGGGCGCCGTTTCGGCCTGTTCAGAAGCCCCGGAACGGCGGCACGTCCCAGTAGTCCCGAACCTCCTTCTCGCGCCTGTGGTCGGGCCAGATCTCCTCGTCGCCATAGGACTCCGGAGCGTTCCGGAGCTGCGCCGCGGTGATGTCGGTCCGATAGCCATGGAGCCGGGTGTCGTACTTCAGCTTCTCCCACGGGATCGTATGCGGATGCGCACGGATCCCCAGGAACCCCCCGAAGGTCATCACGGCGTAGACGACACGCCCGCTCACCTTCTCGATGATGAGATGGCGAATGGTGCCGATCGGCTTGCCTTGCGGGTCGTAGACGCGGGTGCCCTCGACCCGGTGACTCTCGATGAGGGGATGGGTAGAGGTGACTTCATCTGCTGCCGGTCGGGTCATCGCATGACCTCCGCAGGATGTAAGATTGAACCACCGGCGGGCAGCCCGGTTCCCGGCCGAGCTGAACTAATTCGCTGCGTCGTCGGCGGATTGGCGTGCCGGCGTGGCTCGCCCGCAGTGAAATGCTTCGGCGCGGCTGGGGACGACGAGGGAACACCCCTCCCCAAAACGCGAAAGCCTCCCGCGGGAGGCTCTGTCCGGAACGCCGTTGGAACGGATGGTAGCGGAGGAGGGATTTGAACCCCCGACACAAGGATTATGATTCCTCTGCTGTCACGTGACACGAAGAGACAAGACGAAATCTCCCATAGGTAAGCTATTATAGCGCTTGCCTTTTGCCCAAGGCCCGTGTACCATAGCGGACAAGAGATGCCAAGGAATGGAACTGCGTTGCGGAGCCGCAAGGGAGCCGCGGAGGAGCGAGAGCCGATGCGTTGCGTCTGCTGGTCGCGTATTGCTCTCGCTCCTCCGCGGCTCCCTTGCGGCTCCGCAACGCAGTTCCATCTTGGCATCTCTTGTCAGCTAAGGTACACGGGTCTTGGGCAGAAAGGCAAGCGTTATAAGGGCTTACACGTATGGGAGTTTCGTCTTGTCTCTTCGTGTCACGTGACAGCAGAGGAATCATAATCCTTGTGTCGGGGGTTCAAATCCCTCCTCCGCTACCATCCGTTCCAACGGCGTTCCGGACAGAGCCTCCTGCGGGAGGCTTTCGCGTTTTGGGGAGGGGTGTTCCCTCGTCGTCCCCAGCCGCGCCGAAGCATTTCACTGCGGGCGAGCCACGCCGGCACGCCAATCCGCCGACGACGCAGCGAATTAGTTCAGCTCGGCCGGGAACCGGGCTGCCCGCCGGTGGTTCAATCTTACATCCTGCGGAGGTCATGCGATGACCCGACCGGCAGCAGATGAAGTCACCTCTACCCATCCCCTCATCGAGAGTCACCGGGTCGAGGGCACCCGCGTCTACGACCCGCAAGGCAAGCCGATCGGCACCATTCGCCATCTCATCATCGAGAAGGTGAGCGGGCGTGTCGTCTACGCCGTGATGACCTTCGGGGGGTTCCTGGGGATCCGTGCGCATCCGCATACGATCCCGTGGGAGAAGCTGAAGTACGACACCCGGCTCCATGGCTATCGGACCGACATCACCGCGGCGCAGCTCCGGAACGCTCCGGAGTCCTATGGCGACGAGGAGATCTGGCCCGACCACAGGCGCGAGAAGGAGGTTCGGGACTACTGGGACGTGCCGCCGTTCCGGGGCTTCTGAACAGGCCGAAACGGCGCCCGCGCCTGGCCGTGACCGGTGCTCGAGCGTCGGACACGGCGCCGTGCGCGCTTAAAGGGGAGGGCTGCGGCCACCGCAGCCGCGCGTGGCCCCCTTTGCTCGACGTCGTCCCGATGGTCGCGACCCGTTCATTCCTCGAATTCCCCGGACAGGCGGAGGCCCTCGATCCAGGTCTCTCCCTTGCGCTTGACGACCCGGCGGGGCGTGATGCCGCCGCGTCGCCCGATCGCCTCGGCCAACCTGTCCGAATGGGTCACCAGCCAGACCTGCGTGCGCTCGGACGCCCGAACGATCATATCGGCCAGGGGGTCCAGGAGATCGGGATGCAGGCTCGTCTCGGGCTCGTTCAGCGCCACGAAGGGCGGCAGCCGGTAGGCCAGGAGCGCACCGGCCAGCGCGAGAAACCGGATCGTCCCGTCCGAAAGCTCGCTGGGCTCGAAGACGCGCTTTGGGTACTCGGGAAAAACCAACCCGAACGACGCGAGCCGTCCGGGTTCCGGGATGACGAGGCGAGCACCCGGAAAGGCGCTCTCGACGACCTGGTCGAGATCGGCCGTGTCCTCCCGGATATACGCGAGGGTCGCGAAGACCGCTGCCAGGTTGGCCCCGTCCGAGGACAAGGTCGGCGACGTCACGGCGAGGCAGGGGCGGCGGAGAGCCGATCCCGGGTCGGTTCGAAAATCGTGGAAGAAGCGCCACTCCAGCATCGTGCGTCGCGCAAGATGGAGGTCCGGGTAGCTCGCGGCGTCCCGAAGCGAGCCGAGGGCCGTCTCGGAGCCGAGGAGGTCGGTCCCGAACGGCCGCTTGGCGCCCAACTCGGTGAAAAGATGTCCCCGCGGTCCTTTCCGCTCCAGGAGATTCCGCGAACGGCGATCGTCCCGGTAGGCGAGGGTCTCGGCCTTGACCTGCGGTTCAAGGCGAAATCCCGCCCCGGTCGGCGGGACGAGGCCGGTCTCGACGCTGTACTCCAGGGCGTAGTCCCGCTGGGGAGCTTCCAGCCGGGCCGCGAGCTTCACCCGAACGGGCTCGTGTCCCATCCGCTCCCCGGCCCAGAACACCGAGTTCGAATCCCCCCTCGGCGGCGAGATCCCGGGTGAGCGCTCCCGAGGCCGCGGCCTGGAGGAGCTGGAGCGCCCGATAGAGGTTCGTTTTGCCGATGCCGTTCGCACCGACGAAGACCGATAGGCGATCGATCGGGAAGCGGATGCTCCTCAGCGAGCGATAGCCGGCGGCATAGACCTCTCTGATTTCAAGCATGCAGCTTCACGCCGACGGACACCCTTCGGGCGACGTCGTCTCGATACGCCAGCGCGGGAGAATTGGCTATCGCGCGAACGCGCTTCCCCGTCCCGTCGCCTCACCACGGACCCTGCCGCCCGAGTCGCCGGGCATCGCTCCCCTGACGGTCGGGTGAGAAAAGGCATCGCTCACGTGGTGCGGCGCCTCGAAAAACGGAGTGATTGACGAAAGGGGATTAAAGCGCTGGCGCTCGGCTTGCTCCGGAACTCGGACATTCCGCAAGTATGCTTCCCTGCATAACTGTGCCATTGCTATGGTTGCCCCAAGTCGCTGGCCTGAATTTCATTACGTTTCACTTCGATACGATCGGGAGACTGCATGAGCGCCGAGCCGTTCGAGACGCAATTCGCGGTGCTGCGTGAGCGGTTCTCGACGCGCCTCTCCGCCTACCAGAAGCGGCTCCGTGCCGCGCGCATGAACTTCGTGAGCGGTAACGGCGATGCCGGGATTCATGACCTGAAGCGGATCTCGCACGAACTCGCGGGGGCCGCGGGAGCTTTCGACTTCGTCGAGATCGGAGAGGCCGCGCTGGCGCTGGAGCAGGCGGCGGACGACGCTCTCGCCGGGGTTCGGGACCGCAACGCGATCATCGCGCCCCTGCGCGAGCTCATGCGCGAGATCGACCTCGCGATCTGAGCTCGGGCGATGCCGCGGGCCCGCGGTCCGGCGCTCCGAACAGGCCCGTCACCGGCCCGCCTTGAGGAGACGAAACACCAGCGTCGCGCCATCGGTCGTCTGTTCCTCGAGGACGTCTCCCGTTTCGCGGACGAGGTTGGGGATGTCGATCGCCGCGAGCGGGTCGGTGCAGATGACGGTCAGGCGCTCCCCGCTGGCGAGCCGCTGCAGGGCCTTGCGCGTCTTGAGGGCCGGCAGGGGGCATTTCAGCCCGGAGAGATCGAGGGGGGTTGCGGCCATGTCTCGGCAGGGTTGCTGAACAGTTCTCGCCCGTGACCATCACGTCGGAGGTGCTGCCCCGACGAAGCACACTCTCCATTCAGGGCGGGCCACCCGGAGGCGCCCCGCCGGCTTGGTTGGCGGCGACGGGAGGACGGCGTTCGCCTCGGTGGGACCGTACACGGCGGAGAGTTCACTGGACAGGAGCGAGCCGGCACACAACACTGCCGGCCCCATCGGCGCAATGCGCCTTATTGTCGAGCGGTCCTCGCCCAGTGGCGTTACAGCCTCTTTCCCTGATGCCCGTGGCTGCCGTGCTCGCCGAGTGGCAAAAACGCGGGCCGTCCCGGCCTCGGACCCTGCCGCTAGGGCAGGCTATCGGAATGGTTCTGGCCGAGGACCTGGCGGTCGAGCGGCCGGTTCCGAGTCATATGACCGCTTTGCGCGCGGGTTATGCCGTCGCCTCGGGGGATCTCGTCGGCGCCTCGGCTTACGCGCCCCTCCGCCTGCGGGAAGCGCCTCGTCTCGTGGAGGCCGGCGATCCTTTGCCGCCGGGGACGGACGCCGTGCTCCCGCGCGATGCCGTGACGGCCGGGCCGCCCGTCGAGGTCGTGCTCGAGGCGGCACCCGGCGAGAACGTCCGCCGAGTAGGGGAAGACCTCGGGGCGGGACACGTCCTGCGCCGGGCCGGCGAGGTGTTGCGTCCCCTCGACGCCGCCGTCGCGGCGGCGGCGGGGTTGGCGGACGTCCCGGTGCGGTCGTTCTCGCTCGACCTCTACGGCGATCGGCAGGCCCTGTCGATTCTGGCGTTATTCACGGCGCGGGGCCGCAGCGGCATTCGAGCGAACGTCGTTCCCATCGGGTTCGACGCGGAGGCGGATGGGCGAACAATTCGAAGCGGCTCCGGCGCCGATCTGATCGTCCTCGCAGCTCCGCCGCCCCTTTCATCGAGGACACCCGCGACGTTCGGCCCGGTGCTCGCGGAGGGGATCGCTCTTCGGGGAGCCGAGACCACCCTCGTCGCGGCGGGACCGACGCCTTTGATCGTTGCGCCTCCGAGGCTCGATGCGCTCGTGACGCTCTGGTGCTGTGTCGTCGATCCGTTTTCGGCGTTTCTGACGCAGCGAGGATCGCCGTCGGTCTGGCGGCGCGCGAGGCTCACGCGCAAGATCGCCTCGCAGGTGGGTCTCACGGAGATCGCACTGGTGCGTGAGACGAAGGGCGGCCTTGAGCCGGTCGGTTCGGGCTCTATCACTCTTGCCGCCCTCACGCAGGCCGAAGGGTTCCTCGTCGTTCCGCCCGAATGCGAGGGCTTTTCCGAGGGCGCCGAGGTCGAGGCGTACGAGTTGTGAACACGCGGCAGACGGAACAGCCGGCCCGATCCCCGACCGCCGAGGCGCTTCGGCAGGAGCAGTTCCTGACCGTACGGCCGCGGGCGGAAGCCGTGCGGCGCTGGCTCGAGGCGCTCGACCCTCGCCCGCTCGGACCGGAGATCGTCGCGCTTTCTCAGGCGCTCGGCCGAGTCGTCGCCGAGGACCTCGCGTCGCCCTCGGACGTGCCGCCTTTCGACCGCTCGGGGGTCGACGGGTTCGCGCTTCGGGCGGCCGACGTCGCGAATGCGAGCGAGCTCACGCCGGTCGTGCTGCGCCTGAACGGGGAGGTCGTCACCTGCGGCACGGCACCGGCCGTTGCGGTCGAACCCGGCAGCGCGACCGCGATCGCGACGGGCGGACCACTGCCCCGGGGCGCCGATGCCGTGATGATGATCGAACACACCGAGGCGCTCGCAGGCGACGGCGCGGTCGCCGTTCAGCGCCCCTGCACGCCGGGACAGTTCGTGGCCTTCGCGGGCTCCGATCTCGCGCGCGGGGAGGTCCTGCTGAGGCGGGGGACGCTGGTGGGATCGCGGGAGATCGGCATGCTCGCCGCCTGCGGGCTCGGGAACGTCGCCGTTTTCCGCAAGCCGCGGGTCGGCGTCCTCTCGACGGGGGACGAACTCGTTCGCCCGGGCGAGCCTCTCCCGCCGGCCGGGATCTACGACGCCAACGGAGCGATCGTCTGCGCCGCCGTCGCCGAGAACGGGGGCGAACCGGTCTTCTACGGAGCCGTTCGCGACGACGAGGCATCCCTCGATATCGCGATGCGGCGCGCTTTCGCGGAATGCGACATGGTCATCCTCTCCGGCGGCACCTCCAAGGGTGCCGGCGACCTGACCTACCGGCTCGTCGGGCGGCTCGGATCCCCCGGGATCGTCGTGCACGGGGTGGCGCTCAAGCCCGGAAAGCCGCTGTGCCTCGCGGCCTGCGGCGGCAAGCCCGTGGCGGTTCTCCCCGGCTTCCCGACCTCGGCCATGTTCACCTTTCACGACATCGTCGCCCCGGTGCTGCGCATCATCGCAGGTCTGCCGCCGCGGGGCGAGGCGCAGGTCACGGCGACCGTGCCGGTCCGGATCGGGTCGGAACTCGGGCGCACCGAGTTCGTGATGGTGTCCCTCGTGGAGGCGGAGGACGGCTTCGTCGCCTATCCGACGGCCAAGGGGTCCGGGTCGGTCACCTCCTTCGCGCAGGCGGACGGCTTTTTGACCATCGATGCGCTTGCCGATCATCTGCCCGCCGGCTCGCGGACCCCGGTGACGCTCCTCACGCCAAGCGTCCGCGCCCCGGACCTCGCGATCGTCGGCAGCCACTGCACGGGGCTCGACGCCCTGGTGGGCCGGTTGGCCGGGCAGGGTTTCTCCGCCCGGCTGATGGCGGTGGGCTCCCTCGGCGGGCTTGCCGCGGCGCGGCGGGGCGAGTGCGATCTTGCTCCCATTCACCTCCTGGATCCGGAGACCGGCACCTACAACGCACCCTATCTCTCCCAAGGGCTCGAGCTCGTGCCGGGGTGGCGCCGCATGCAGGGGATCGTCTACCGAGTTCGCGACCCGCGTTTCGCGGAGCGGGAGCCCGAGCAGGGGATCGCGCACGCGCTCGCCGATCCGGGATGCCTCATGGTCAATCGCAACCAGGGGTCCGGCACGCGCATCCTGGTCGACCGGCTGCTCGCGGGAGCACGGCCCGCCGGGTATTGGAACCAGCCGCGATCCCACAACGCCGTCGGTGCCGCGGTCGCCCAGGCGCGCGCGGACTGGGGCGTCGCCATCGCGCCGGTCGCGGACGCCTACGGGCTCGGCTTCATCCCGCTCGCGGAGGAGCACTACGATTTCGCCCTGGCGACCGCCCGGCGATCGAAGCCCGCGGTGCAGGCCTTCCTCGCGCTTCTCGCCGCCCCGGAGACGCACGAGGCGCTCCGGGCGCTCGGCTTCCGACCGGTGGCGCCATGATCCGCGCCCTCGCTCTGGCGATGTCCGTGCTCCTGCCGTTCGCAGCCCAGGCGGAGCTGCGCGGGCATGGCGGCCCGGTGCGGGCGCTCGCGGTGTCGGCCGACGGGCGGGTCGCGGTGTCGGGATCCTTCGACCAGTCCGCCATCGTGTGGTCCCTCGATCGCGGCGCAGCGCTGTCGGTTCTGCGCTTCCACGACGGAGCCGTGAACGCCGTTGCCGCGCTCGGCGACGGCCGTTTCGCGACCGCCGGCGAGGACGGGCGAATGGCCCTGTGGCGGCTTGGCGAGCCGGCGCCCGACCGGGTCATCGAGGGTCACCGGGGACCCGTGGTCGCGCTCAGCGTCGCGCCCAACGGCGCGACCCTCGCCTCGGCCTCGTGGGACGCCACCGCGAGGCTGACGCCGCTCGGTCCCGGCGAGCCGCGGGTGCTCGAGGACATCGGGCAACGTCAACGCGGCCGCCTTTCTCCCCGACGGGCGGCTGATCACGGCGGGCTACGACGCGACCCTGCGGATCTGGCCCGCGGGCTCAGGCGAACCGCAGGTGCGGACCCTCCCGACGCCCCTCAACGCCGTGGCGGCGGCCCCGGACGGCGAGATCGTCGCGGCGGGGGCCGACGGCATCGTGCGCATCCTCGCCCCCGATGGCGCTGTCCGCGCCGAGATCCCAGCCGGTCCGACGCCGATCATCGCGCTGGCGCTCTCGCCCGACGGGACGCGGGCGGCAGCGGCCTCGATCGGCGGCGCGGTGGCGGTCCTCGAGAGACGCTCCGCCAAGGTCCTGTTCAACCTCGTCGGCCCGGGCCTGCCGGTGTGGTCGCTCGCGTTCCGGCCGGACGGCCTCGAACTCCTGACCGGCGGGGCCGACCGCGTGGTGCGCCGCTGGGACATGCGGACCGGCCAGCATATCGGCGCCGCGGTGCTGGCGCGGCCGGAGGATTTCCTCGCCGCCTTCAAGGGCGACCGCGGCGCCGAGGTTTTTCAAGCCTGTGCGGCCTGCCACACCCTGACGCCGGACGGCGGCAACCGGGCCGGCCCCACGCTGCACGGGATCTTCGGGCGGCGCATCGCCACGGCCCCGGGCTACAACTTTTCGCCCGCCCTGAGGAACCTCGACATCGTCTGGAGCGCGAGCACGATCGCAACGCTCTTCGAGATCGGCCCGTCGCGGTTCACGCCCGGCACCAAGATGCCCGAGCAGGTGATCGGCAGCGCGGCCGACCGCGAGGCGCTTGTGCGCTTCCTCGAAAGAGCCACCCGGCCGTAGCGAACGGAGCCCCTGTCGATTTCGAACCACCCTCGACCCCTTTCCCGGACAAGTGGAGCGAAGCGGAACGCAGATCCGGGACCCAGGAGAAAAGCTGCCGCGAAGCGGCTCATGCTTTCTTTAGAAGAGACTGAGCGGCTTCGCCGCAAGTCATCGCGCTAGATCCCGGATCTCCGATCCATCCGCTTCGCTCCGTTCTTCTCCGTCCGGGAAAGGGGGAGGTAGACACGGCTCGGGACGGAACGGCGTCAGCTCAGGCCGTCCTTGCGGCTTCGCGCTCGCGCAGGTAGTCGTCCGTCGTGCGCGGCTTGGCGCTCCGGGGCGTGCGGGTCGAAGCCGTTGACCACGGCCTCGACGCGGCAGTCCTCGCACAGGGTGAGGATTTGCAGTCGGTTCCGGCCCTCGGGACCTGCGTTTATCCAGCGCGCGCTCTTAGGTTCCGCCACCACCCGCTCGACGCTGCTCCTCGTCCCGAACGGCTTGCCGCAGGCCGTGCAGGCATAGGGCTCCTCGACCTTGAGGATGCGCCGCGGGTTATCCCACGCCTTGAAGTCGAGCTGGGGCGTGAGCGTGATCGCGTTCTCTGGGCAGGCGCCGGTGCACAGGCCACATTGCACACAGAGGGATTCCGTG
>CAWDDI010000040.1:0-106240 GCA_963800985.1 uncultured Alphaproteobacteria bacterium
CTTCGGCCTAATCAACCAGGCACTCGGACTGATTGGGTTGCCGCCGCACGACTGGCTCGGCGCCTCTGAGACGGCGCTTCTGTCCGTCATCGTCGTCGACATCTGGCACTGGACCCCGTTCTGCTTCCTCCTCTTCCTCGCCGGGCTTGAAGTCTCTGCCTCAGGACGTTTATGAGGCGGCGCGTATCGATGGCGCATCCGCGTGGCAGGAACTCCTCTACGTCACGCTGCCCATGATGGTGCCGACGATTATGGTCACCTTCGCGTTCCGGCTCGTGCTCGCGTTCAAGGTCTTCGACGAGGTCTATCTCCTCACGCGCGGCGGCCCGGGCACCGCGACCCAGGTCGTGAGCTTCACGCTCTACCAGCGCTTCTTCACGGAGGACCGCGTCGGCTACGGAGCGGCCATGGCGGTCGTGGTAATTTTTCTCGTGTCGCTCCTCCTCGTAGTTGCGCTGTCGGCACGCAGGCGCGCGGAGGCGAGCGCATGAGTGAGTTGCGGACCGTCGGCCGGCGTACGCTCGGCGTCCATCTGCTCCTGATCCTTGCGGGCGCCGCCGTCCTCATGCCGGTCGTCTGGGTGATCGCGGCCGGCTTTCGGACACAGATCTCCTTGCTGATCGGCGAGTTCCTATTCTCGCCGGTGCTGGCGAACTTTGAGGAGGTCCTGTTCTCGAAGACCTCCGACTTCCTGCTGAACTACCGCAACTCACTCCTAATCGGGCTGCTCAGCACCGGATTGTGCGTCCTGGTCGCGACACTCGGGGCATGGTCTCTAAACCGCATGCGGTGGTCGGCTTGGGTGCCGGCGATCTTCCTCGCCTGGGCCATGGCCTTCCACATGATCCCACCGATCGCTCTTGCGGGGGCATGGTTCACGATGGCGAGGGCCGTCGGCCTCGATAACACCTTCGCGGGCCTCGTCCTGGCCCATACCGTGCTGAACCTGCCGATGGCGCTCTTCCTCATGAGCGTGTTCGTCCGCGACGTGCCAAGGGAGCTCGAAGAGGCTGCCCGCGTCGACGGCGCCTCGACCCCGGTTCTCCTGTCGAAAGTGGTCTTGCCGATCGTAGCGCCGGGTCTTGCCGCGACCGCCGTCCTCACTTTCGTGTTCAGCTGGAACGAGTTCGCGGTTGCGCTGAACCTCACCATGAAGCAGACAGCGACAGTCCCGGTCGCGATCGCCAAGTTCGCCCAGGAGTTCGAGATCCAATACACGCAGATGGCCGCGAGCGCTGCTTTGTCGATCCTGCCCGCACTAGTCCTGCTGCTCATCGCCCAGCGCTACATCGTGAAAGGCCTCATTCAGGGCGCCGTCAAGTAGCCCGTCACTGGCAATTTCCGAACCCCGCGTTCACCAGGAAAGAGCATGAAAGCCGTCTTCGTTCTCTTCGACTCGCTCAATCGCCATATGCTCGGCGCCTACGGGGGGACCCGGATCCCGACCCCGAGCTTCGATCGGCTGGCGCGCCGGTCGCTCGTCTTCGATAAGCACTATGTCGGGAGCTTGCCCTGCATGCCGGCGAGGCGAGACATGCTGACCGGGCGGCTGACGTTCCTGCACCGGAGCTGGGGGCCCCTTGAGCCCTTCGATAATGCCTTCCCGGAGCTCTTGCATCACGCCGGCGTCTACAGTCATCTCATCACCGATCATTTCCACTACTGGGAAGACGGCGGCGCGACCTATCACAACCGCTATGACTCCTACGAGTTCGTGCGCGGGCAGGAAGGCGACCCCTGGAAGGCGATGGTGCAGCCGCACTGGGATCGCCTGCGGGAGAAGTACCATGCCCGCCAATTCACCGAGGCCCGCCGTGAGTACTTCTCCCAGAACATCATCAACCGCGAGTTCATCAAGGAGGAGAAGGACTTCCCGTCGGTCCAGTGCTTCGCGCACGGCCTCGACTTCCTCGAACGGAACCGGCAAGCGGCCGGCTGGCTTCTGCAGATCGAGACCTTCGACCCACACGAGCCCTTCCACGCGCCCGAGCGGTTCAAAGAGCCTTTCCGGACGGGATGGAACGGGCCGATCCGAGATTGGCCGCGGTACGGCCGGGTCGACGAGCTGCCGGAGGAATGCGAGGAGCTCCGCGCCAATTACTACGCCATCGTTTCGATGTGCGACCACCTTCTGGGCCAGCTCCTCGACTACTTCGACGAGCACGATCTCTGGAAGGACACCGCCCTCGTCGTCACGACTGATCACGGCTTCCTGCTCGGCGAGCACGATTTCTGGGCGAAGAACCGCATGAACATGTACGAGGAGATCGTACACATTCCGCTGTTTTTGCACGATCCCCGGCACGCTGGTCTCGCCGGCACGCGGTGCTCCGCCCTGACGCAGTCGATCGATCTGGCGCCGACTTTCCTCGACCTGTTCGGGATCGCGCCAGCACCTGAGATGGAAGGGCTTCCTCTCCTGAACATTGGCCCAGAGCAGGGCGTCGCGACCGGGCCTGCTGTTCGGTTACTTTGGGGGGGCCGTGAACCTCACTGACGGGCGCTATACCTACCACCGTTATCCCGACGACCTCCGGTCGCAGGAGATCTATCAGTATACCCTGATGCCGACCCACATCTTCGAACCGTTCTCGCCCGATGAGTTGTCGCAGGCGACTCTGGCGGACCCTTTCCCGTTCACCAAGGGGGCCAAACTCCTCAAGGTGCCCGTGATCGAGCGCTCGCCGATGTACGATATCTACGGGCCCGGGGCCTTCATCGAGAGCGATACGCGGCTCTACGATCTCCGCGTCGATCCCGGTCAGGAAACGCCCATCCGCGACGCGGAGGTTACGGCGAACCTCAACCAGCTCATGATCGAGCTGATGGCGGCCAACCAAGCTCCTCCGGAGGCCTTCACCCGCCTCGGCTTCGGACCAGGCCCTGACCCCGGTTCTTCCGCGCCTGCGGTCGCCGAATGAACGCCGCCGATCTTCGCCCGCTCGTCGGCGACTTACGTCAGCTCGCGAGCGTCCGGCGCATCGTGCTCGATGATGGGCCCGAGGCCGGCGTGCGGGCGCTTGCCTTTTCGACGGGCGGCGGCCTCGACATGTGGGTCATGGCAGATCGTTCGCTGGACATCGGAGCGGTTTGGTACCGCGGCGTCCCGATCGCGTGGCAGAGCCTGGTTGGCTTCCGGAGCCCCTGGCTTCATCGAGCGGAGGAGGACGGGGGCAGGGGCTTCGACCGCAGCTTCACGGGCTTCCTAGTCACCTGCGGCCTCGACCATATTCGGCAGCCTGCCGACGGACAGCCTCTCCACGGCCGGGTGCCGTTCACGCCGGCACGCGTGTTGGCCTATGGCGAGGACTGGGAGCGCCCGGAGCCAGTTCTTTACTGCGAGGGGGAGGTCGTCCAGGCGCGGTACGGCGGCGAGGCGCTCCGGCTGCGGCGGCGGATCGAGGCCCCGATCGGCGGCTGCGAAATCAGGATCGAGGATCGGGTCGAGAACCTCGGCGTTGAACCGACCTCGCAGGCTCTGCTCTATCACTTCAACCTCGGTTATCCGGCTGTGGCTCCGGGCAGCGAAGTCTTCCTCCACGACAGGCTGATCTTCGGCCCGACCCGTCTCCCCGACCCGCAAGACACGCCGGCTTCAATGAGCCATCCGGCCGGCGAGCGTGCACGTGCCGCCTGCCGACTGTCCACGCCGTCAGCTTCGGGCGCGAGCTTTGATCTCATGCTCACCTTTGCCACGGATACGCTGCCGCACCTCCAGCTCTGGCGGGATCTTAGGCCGAATATCGGGGTTCTGGCGCTCGAGCCGTGTACGAGTGAACGGCCGCAGGATGGCATGAGCGCGAGCGAGTCCCTTCTCATGCCGTCGGACCGGAGGCGCTACTCGCTCTCTCTCGCGCTCGCGGGGCCGCCACCAACACCGTCCGCGATCAGTGGCATCCAGGGCGAGGGGCGACGGCCAGACTAACGACAACGGGCTTTCAGAGCGAGGGCGCGTGCACGCGCCTACTTCGATCGGCTTCCGCCGATAAAAATTGATTCCTGAAGGTGGATTTGTGACCAAGGACAACGAAGCTGCACTCTCCCGCATTCGGGGGCTCGTTCGATGCAGGCCGAAAACTCTCGGGCGTTACGAACGGTGGGGACTTCCTGACTCTACCTCGTCGCGGCCAGTTCCCGAGCGGCCGTTACGGCTCGCTCTAAGTATCCTTCGCGCCTCCACTGAGACCAAAGCGGAGATCACAATCGAGATCAAGGTGGCGGTCGGGTTCATAGAAGGTCCCCACGCGCGTCGCACGACCGGCAAAAGCCCCAGAGACGCCTTCGTTAAGCACCGGCTCACTGAACTGCACTGGGCGGCTGAGGACCTGCGAGATCTCCTTTGGTCTCTCGACGACCAGGCCCATCGCTATCTCGACGACCAGCAAGCATTCTACGGGGCATCGATGGCCCGCACCTAGCTGAGGACTTTCAAGCGAAGGGTTTCAAGTCGAACTCAGCTCCGATTCCTGGATCAACTTAGCACTGCTGCGAAGGAGGCTGCTCAGGTGATCGAACCAGACAAGGGCGGTACGAGCCGAAAACTCATCTTCGTGGAGCCGGAATTCGAAGCCGCGTGGTGGGCGTGGGATCTCTACAGCGAGGCCTCGAAGGCACGTAAGTTTCGTTACGACAGCCGGAAGTGGGAGGAACTCGCCTCACTGCTGTGGGAGATGGCGATTGGCGAGAAGGGAAGAGACCTCAGTGATCACGTGACGGCGATAGATCACGCTTCTGACCAAGACGGATGGTCTCGCCAGCTGCCTTTCAGCGGCCGCGGCAAGAGAGAAACGCCTCGTGGATCTCAGCGCGGCGATCCTCGCCCATAGGATGGAGATCAGCCCATGAAGGACAGCACGGTCTCTTCGGTTGCGCCTGCGCCCTCGCTTCGGGCGCTGCTCACCGGACTTGGCTCGCCCCATCTGCCCGAATGTGGCAAGGTCCTTTCCGGGTCTCACGATGAATAGCCTCCGTGCCTTGCCTCGCGCATCCACGAGCGAAACCTGGGAGCATCGAGCCCAGTCCCATGTCCCGGCGCTTGCCTGCACCA
The DNA here is from genome assembly GCA_963800985.1 of uncultured Alphaproteobacteria bacterium. Lineage (GTDB taxonomy): Bacteria > Pseudomonadota > Alphaproteobacteria > Rhizobiales > Beijerinckiaceae > Microvirga. The sequence continues at coordinate 5,048 of CAWDDI010000040.1, forward strand.
CCACGCGCCGACACGAGGGAACGATCGAGTGGCAGCGCAGTCGGTGTAACCGTTGCTAATCGGAGGCCCGCACTGACGCCGCTTCCTCAGCGCACGGGTGCCAGCCGCGGGCCGCGGCAGGGCAAGGGTGTTCCTTCGGCTCGGTTCGTCACAAGTATCGGAACTCGCGGGAGTCGCGCTCTTCCTGGGCACAACGATCCGGCGGCTTACGCACGCGCTCTGAAGACCGCTGCCGTCGTGCGCAGCACCATCAAGTTTGGGTTCTCCGTTGCAGACCCACGGGTGAGCTGGTTCAAGGTGGTGGCGAGTGTCCCCCCGCATCAAGTGCGGGGCGTCGGCGGCGGGCCGGGCAGGCACATAGCTCGGCTTAGGCTTGCGCGGCTCCTTTTTCGGCTCGTTCTCTAGAAGAGAGCGGGGAACGGGAGGTGGACGGGGCATGTCATAGGTCGGCAGCTTGGGCTCGGCCCGCGCAGGAGGCGGGACAGCCGCGGGTTTCGGCGAGTACAGGTCTTCTATCCGCTGACGCTCCGCTTCGAGTTCCTCCTGGGTCATTGCTCCCGCCGCCCTGCCATACATCCTCTCCCATTCCTCGTCCGTCTCGCAGCGGGGCGGAACGATAAGGACACCGCCGATTTGGCGCCGGTCGTCTGACGTGAGAGCGCCATAGTCGTTGATGATCGTTAGGAACTTCTGAAGCTCGCCGAGCTACCGCTCTCGATCACTTTCTGGCGGACCTTGAGGACCATCGCGACCAGCGCCGGCACCTGCCGGGAGCCGGTAGACGTATTGACCGTCACGAGCTCCTCGACGACTTCACGCATCCCGGCCTTGATCTGCTCCTCTGCACTGAGCTTTTTCGGCCGGCCTTTGGGGTTGCCGCTCTGCCCGGGCTGAAAGCGGCTGTGCTGGGGCGGCCTTCCCTTGCCGACGCGTATGGCGCGTCGGCGTCCCGGCTCGACCTCTCTGACCTCTTCCTATGAGACATCCTCTCTCTCCTCGAGTTGCAGGCGCTGAGCCACTAACGCGACTGGGCCGTGTGCGGAGGTGTCTCATGCGAGACGGGAGGCCGACATCACGCGGTCAGGCCACAGAACAGCGTGAGCGAACCCGGGGGTCAACCCTGAAGCAAACGACGGGACTGCGCCCGCAGCCCCGTCGTTCGCACGGCAGCTTTAAGCGGCGGCGCTTTGGTCCCGAGCCGATGCCCGCGCGATCTCGACCTCCTCGAAGGGCTCACCCGTTGCGGCGAGGACTGCCTGACGCCCGGTAAAGCGCTCCCACCGGCGCACGCCGACATCAACGTACTTCGGCTCGTATTCGATCGCCCGGCCGCGCCGCCCCGTCTTCTCGGCCGCGATCAGGGTCGTGCCCGATCCCGAGAACGGGTCGAGCACGATCTCCCGCCGGCGCGAGCAGTCGAGGATGGCGTCTGCCACAAGGTCGACCGGCTTCACGGTCGGGTGCATTGCAAGCTCGTCCATCCGGCCCTTCTTGAGCGAGTTCACTCCGGCATACTCCCAGACGTTCGTCCATAACGCCCGTACTGACCGAGCTCGAAGGTGTTGGTATGCGCACCAACTCCGCTCTTGAGCACGAAGACGAACTCGTGACGGGAGCGATAGAAGGATCCCATGCCGCCGTTGTCCTTGACCCAGACGCACAGGTTCTTGAGCTCAAGCCCGGTCCGGCGGGCCGCTGCCGTGAGCTCGGAAGCGTGTTTCCAGTCCATACACACGAACAGGGTCGCGCCATCCACACAGACCCGTTTCGTCTCGGTCGAGGAAAGATGCTCAGGAACTGGACGAACTCCGTTTCGCGACATCTCTCCTGAGGCAAAGGCGAACTCCTCATGCCGGACTCGAGCCAAGGCCGCAGACATGGCCGTTGATCGGAACATTGTAGGGAGGATCGCTAAACACGAGATCGGCCACATCCGATCCCATGAGAGCCTGTAGGTGCTCCGTTCCCGGCTGTCGCCGCAGATCAGCCGGTGATCTCCCAGCAGCCATAGGTCGCCCGAGCGGGTCACGAGCGGACCTGCGGGCGGGAGCACGTCGGCGGGGCCGGTGTCCTTGTCTTGACCTCGTGGTCGCCGATGACGACGTCGATCTCGGCGGTCGAGAAGCCGGTGATCTCGACCTCGAAGTTGAGGTCGATGAGCGCCTGGAGCTCGGTCGCAAGAAGGTCCATCGACCAGCCGGCCTTGGTGGCGAGCTGATTATCAGCGATCACAAGGGCCCGGCGCTGCGCCGCCGAGAGATGCGGCAGGCGGATGCAGGGCACGGTCTTGAGGTCCGCGAGCTTGGCGGCCTCGAGCCGGCCATGACCAGCGATGATCTCCCGCTCGTCGCTGATCAGGATGGGGTCGTGAAGCCGAACTCCCGGATCGCCTTGGCGAGGAGCTGGATCTGGTCCTTGGGGTGGGTCCGAGCGTTGCGGCGGTAGGGCTTCAGCGCGCGAACAGGGAGGTATTCGATAGTCAGGGCGGTCATAGGACCGTGCCTCCTTGGGTTAGCGGATCAAGGCTGCCCGAAGAGGGTCAGCCCGCTGCGGATCAGCAGCGGGCATCAGGTCTCATGCGCTTTTATCAGGGGACATCACGAGGTTTGGGCTTCGAACCTCACGTGACCTCGCTCCACTCCGCACCGTGAGGAGGTTGTGGAGGCGTCCGGGCGACAGCTCGCTGTAGAGCCGATACCTCTTCTGGACATAGGCCAGGGCCAGCTCTGAAGCGGTCACTTCGGCCTTTCGCAGCTTTTGCCGTCGCAAGGCTACGATGCGATCACGGTTCGCGATGAGGAAGCGGGCGGCGCGATGGGCTCTCTTGTACGCCAGCTTGGCCATGAGGAGGCGGGTTCGCTGATTCTGGTCCTGCGCCGCGGGCCGGGGGCCCGACGGCTACGTGGTTGACCTCTGAGCCTCCCGACCAGATAGTCCCGGAACCAATCCGGCAAAGGCTCATCCGGATGGGCCTCGATGACTTGGGCAAGCTCCTCGTCGCTGAGGTAACCCGCGCTATCGAGTTCGGCCTTGGCTCCGGCCAGGCCACCCGGTCCGAAGGCGCTATAGATCGATTTTTAGCAGCGTCACTCATCCTGAGTCCTCATTCCCCTGTACTCGCGAGCCGATAGCCTGCTTGCGCTCGATTGTCTCCCTGCTCGGCTCAGACGCGTTCCCTGTTCGTGGAGTAGGGAACGCCGACGAAAGTTCCTAATCGTGCGGCGCTATTCGGCGGCGGAGCCGATGCTAAGCATCAAAAAAAGAGCGAACATGCCTGTTTTCCGCGCCTGAGCAGGGTAACAGCCGGAGACGGGTTCGCAGGTGACTACCTGCACCACCAAAATTTCCCTCTTTTACACAGGGACTTGTGAGAAGCCGCCGCCGAGCGGCTTTCGCGTTTATGCGCCCAAGTAGGCACCAGGTAGGCACCACGTACCGCCAGACCTCACGATCTACTCCCAGGATATGCCGGGGAGATAGCTACGGATTGCTCATTTCGGAGCGGGTAGCACTTTTCCGCGGTTTAGCCGTATACTCCGGCCTCATGGTCAATCCTCGTTGGGCTCCAGAACACGGGAGGATGCCAATGTGCCTCAGCTTGGTCCGCTGGTATCAACGCCCCCTGCGAGATGATCAAAGGCCGCGCACCCTCAGCATGAGAGTCCTCATCTCCCTTATCGCGCTCGGCTGGCCCGCATGGGCTGTTGCCCAATCGGCAGTGAACCTTCCCAGAGTTGGGCTGCTCACATGGGATGCTTGCGAGATGCCTGACCTGATCGCCGGCCTTGAGGATCTGGGTCGTATCCCGGGTAAGAGCATCATCATCGAATGCCGTTCGGCAGGAAAACGGTATGAGGGCTTCGCAACGGCAACGGCTGACCTGGTGAAACTGCCGGTCGATGTGATCGTCTCGACGTCTCAACCGGCGGGCTACATGGCGCAGGCGGTGACCAAGACCGTCCCGATCGTCACGATCCTGAGCGGTGATCCGATCGGTTCCGGGCTCGTTGAGAGCCTCTCGAAGCCGGGCGGCAACCTGACCGGCTTGACCTACTACGCCACCGAGCTGACCGCCAAGCGTTTGGAACTGCTGCAGGAGATGGTTCCGGGGATTTCATCCATCGGGGTGTTGGCGAACCCAGTCGTATCCTATTTACCCTTCGAGGAGGACACCAGGCAGGCCGCCCAGCTCCTTGGCCTTGCGCTAGTGGTCCGCCAGGTTCGGGAGCCGGGCGAGTTGGACGAAGCCGTTCATCAGATGAAGAGGGAGGGAGCGCAGGCTGTCTTCGTGCTGCCTGACATGATGTTCGCGTCGGAGGCGAAGCACATTGCTGATCTCGCGCTGGCCGAGAAGCTACCCATGATGGCTTGGGGCGGCTGGTTCACGGAAACGGGCGGTCTTATGGCGTATTCGGCAGACTACGGGAGCCTCGTGCGCCGCCTTGCCGTCTATGTGGACAAGATCCTGAAGGGGGCCCACCCAGGCAATCTTCCAATCGAACAGCCAGCTCACTTCGAGATGTCCCTCAATCTGCGCACGGCGCGCACCATCGGGGTGACGATCCCGCCTGAACTCCTCGTCCGCGTCGACAAGGTGATTGAGTGACGATCGAGCAGTCCTCATGGGCTCTGAAGTCTCCCCAGTTCCATAAAGGCAATACGCGAAAGGCGGAGGACACTCACGCACGCAAACACGTCTGCGAACTCTCCTGCTGAAAGGTGCTATCGGTCGGTTCCGGCGGCGCGAGGGATGGAACCTCCTCCCTAAAGGCTTGTCGGATCCAGTTCATCGAGGGCGGCCGCGATTAATCATGGACGGTTCTGCCGGTGTCGAGAACGGCGGCGCACCTCGCCTGTTAACATTCCGCGTCGCTCCGGTTGCGCACCTCACACCTTTCCGCCAAGGCTGACCGGATGTGGAAAATGGCGAGGTTGGTTGACGGATGATAGATATCCTGGAGAACCGCTGCGAGCAGCATCGGCTATTCAAAGCTATTGACGACGCATTCAGAGCCGGTGACTTTGACGCGCTTGGGCAGGTGCTGGGCGGCTCCGCGCGCTGGTTCAATGAGGAGATGCCGTGCGAGTTCGGGCTCGGCCATCCTCTCGAATACGCCATCTACTGGAGCCCGCTTGCGTTCATCGAGCAGCTGATCCGAGCGGGATCAGACGTGAACTATGAGGATAATGCGGGCTTTCCCAGCCTGATCGCCGCCCTTTCGACGAAAAGGGCGGACAAGCTGGAGATCCTGGAGCTGCTCATCCGACACGGTGCCGATTTGCATCAGAGAGGGATCAACGACTGGACGCCCCTGCACTATGCGGCGAGCACGCACAATCTGGATGCGATCCGCCTGCTCGTGGCAGCGGGAGCCGACCCAATGATCCGCTCGCGGATTGACACCCTCGCGACTCCTCGCGAGGAGGCCGAAGCCGCCGGATACCTTGAGGGAGCATCCTTGCTCCGCCGGGCGGAGGAACAGCACAGGGGAAACAGCCGTGGCCGGTGAGGGACCAGACACCCAGCCAAGCGTTGACGACCTTGCATGGCGCTGGCACGACAACCCCATTTACGGCTTGCGTTTCGACATTGGCGACCCTGAAGAGCAGGATTGGCGAAGCGACCTCGTGTTTGATATCGATTTCATCACGGAGTGGTTATGCGAGCCCTCTGGTGAGTTCCAGTTCTGGGTTGCGCCTGCCACGCTCGTCTTCAACGACGTGACTGATCTCGCTCTTGCCATCGATCACGGCAACAGTGACGGGAGGAATGCCCTCACGGAATGGTCCATCGATAGACTTGATCGTGAGCGCCTGCAGCGCCCGTTCGAATACTGGCGCTGGACGGTACGCCTAACAACGCCATCTGAGGGTCAGATCACGTTCTGCGCAAGCGGGTTCACGCAAACGCTGCGCGGGACGCAGCGCCGGGTTCTGGAACAACGCCTGCCGCGCGCAGAGCGACGGGCGTTGGATACATTGCCCTGACGTGTGGGGTGGCGGGCCTTCAGGCCCGCGTTACCTCACGACCGCTGCCTTCTTCCTGGAGATTTTTCTCGCTGCCGCCGAAAATGACTGGGGGTGCACGTGGGATCGCGGAAACGGACCCGACCAGCATTGGTGCGGGCCCGTGGTGACCACAGTCACAAGACGGTGATTCCGGCGCATGCCGGCTGAGGCGCGTTCGGTTGTTGGGCTGACAGGCTCTCCTGCCGATACTCCACTGGTAGCCTCAGCAGGAGGCTTCAGGCCCAGGTGGCGTCCGTATCAGAGCCTCCAAGGACTTAGGACCGGGGTGGTCTCAACGAGGCCTCGCTCGTTCATGGCTTCTGCGAGCGGCTCCGGTCGGCTGGCGTTCCGATCGCCCGCGTCATGGTCCTCATCGACACGCTGCACCCGGTTCATGAAGGTCACGTCTTCCGCTGGAGGCGTAACGGCGGCGATTTCAAGCCGGTCAGCGAGTACGGACGGGTCAGCGAGGGGGGCGATGCCGCCGAGAAGTGGGCAGCGAGCCCCTTCAATCATCTCCTCGTCAGCGGCGAAGCGGAACTCAGACGCCGCCTTGCTCTGGGCGAGACGGCCGATTTCCCGATCCTGGACGAGCTGCGCTCAGAGGGGCAGACCGACTACATCGCGCTGATCCATCGGTTCGACGAGGGTGCGCTCGGCGAAATGGATGGCGTCTACCCGTCCTGGGCGACCGATGTGGAGGGAGGTTTCACGGATACGCAGCTCATGTTCCTGCGACAGGTACTGCCGGCGTTCGCCCTCGCTTTGAAGTGCGTCTCGCTCGGGCGCGTCGCCGAGACTCTCGTTCGGACCTATCTTGGCCGCGACGCCGGGCGGCGCGTGCTGTCAGGCCGAATTGCGCGCGGCGTGGCCGAGCGCATCAGCGCGGTGCTCTGGTACAGCGATCTGCGGGGCTTTACCCGGATCGCGGACACCGCGGCGCCTCACGAAGTCCTCCCCTTTCTCAACGACTACGCCGACGCGATCATCTCCTCAGTGCACGACGCCGGCGGCGACGTGCTGAAGCTGATTGGAGACGGCACGCTCGCCATCTTCGAGGCCGCCGACCCGGCCGAGGCATGCGCCTCGGCTCTCAGGGCGGAGTCGCTGATGCGGATGCGAATCGCTGCGGTCAATGCAAAGCGCTCCTCGCGTGAGCTGCCGATTACCGAAGCCTACCTGGGGCTCCACATCGGCGAGGTCTTCTACGGCAACATCGGGAGCAAGGATCGCCTTGATTTCACGGTCATTGGACCTGCGGTCAACGAGACGAGTCGCATCGCCGCGCTGTGCCGCTCCGTCGAGAAGGACATCCTGATATCCTCCGCCTTCGCCGCTGCCTCTCCGCCCGAGGACCGCGTCCACTTCGTCTGCGTCGGCCGGTACGCTCTCAGAGGAGTCGAGAGGGCGCAGGAGTTGTTCACGCTCGAGCAGGGCTTGCCGAGCCGATGAGCCGCTCTGTTCGGTCGATCCGATTTCCGCCCGCCAACGGGTCGGTCTACGATCCTCGGTAACGCAGTGCATCGATGACCAGAGCAAACGCCGCCGAGGACTGGCGTCGGCTTGGGTAGAAGAGGTGGTATCCCGAATAGGGAAGGCACCAATCCTCGAGCACGCGCTTGAGACGGCCCTTGGCGAGATACGGATGCGCCATGCTTTCCGGCACGTAGGCCAAGCCCGATCCGGCGAGCGCCGCATTGAGGATCGGACCCGTGGCGTTGAAGGTGAACTGACCCTCGACGCGCACTCTTAGCTCGCGACCACCTTTCTCGAATTCCCAGGCATACACCCCGCCATGCGAAGGGAGGCGCAGGTTGATGCAGTTGTGCCCGATGAGGTCCTGCGGCGTCTTCGGCTCCGAGCGCTTCCGGAAATAAGAGGGCGCGCCAACGACCGCCATCCGCATATCCGGCCCGATCCGAACGGCGATCATGCCTTGGGCTACCTGTTCGCCGCTGCGTACGCCCGCATCGTAACGCTGGGTAACGATGTCGGTCAGCCCGTAATCGATGATGATCTCGACCTTGATATCGGGATATTCCCGCAGGAACGGGGCGAGCGTCGGCAGCAGGATCGATTCCGTCGCATTCTCGGTCGCGGTGATCCGAATGGTGCCGGCGGGCTTTTCGCGAAGCTCGCTTACGGCCGCAAGCTCGGTTTCGATTTCCTCGAACCGGGGCCCAAGGGCGCTCAGCAGTCGTTCGCCCGCTTCGGTCGGCGAGACGCTGCGCGTCGTGCGGGTCAGGAGGCGGACCCCTAGCCGCGCTTCGAGGCCCCGGATGGTATGGCTCAGCGCCGACTGCGAAACGCCGAGCTTCGCTGCGGCTCGCGTGAAGCTGCGCTCTTGGCCGACGGCGACGAAGGCCAAGAGGTCATCGAGACGGCCGCGCTGCATTGATGGCCTCCGCTCATAACTCTATGCGGATTTTAGCGGCTAGTCGCAGCGGCCGCGCGCCTTAAATCCGGCTTAGGTGGCGCCTTGGGACTTCTCTCCAACGCAGCTCGCGAGAACCAGGACGAGGCAAGCGATGACTGACTCCGATGTGACTCGACGAGAGCTGCTGGAGATCGCTGCGGTGACGGGCGGCGCTCTTGTGGGAGGACAGCTCATGCCCGGGTCCATACCGGAGGCCGCCGCGCAGGCCAGCGAAGCCGTGCCTGTTCCGCTCGACCTCGTGCTCCGCGTCAACGGAACCGAGCATCGGCTGAAGCTCGATCCCCGCACGACGCTGCTCGACGCTCTGCGGGAGCACCTGCATCTCACGGGGTCGAAGAAGGGCTGCGGCCTCGGCCAGTGCGGCGCCTGCACGGTGCTGATGGACGGCAAGCGTGTGAAATCGTGCCTCTCGCTCGCCGCCCTCGTAGACGGGCGCGAGATCACGACCATCGAGGGCTTGGCCCAAGGCGATCGACTCCACCCGCTCCAGGCCGCCTTCATCGAGCGCGACGCCTTCCAGTGCGGCTACTGCACCTCCGGGCAGATCATGGCCGGCGTCGCCTGCATCGCCGAGGGTCATGCCGGCTCTGCAGCGGAGATCCGGGAGTGGATGAGCGGCAACCTGTGCCGTTGCGGCGCCTACGACCACATCGTCGCGGCCATCCAGGATGCGGTTGGCGCGACCGGTTCCGCTCGAGGAGGTTGAGCCATGCATCCGTTCGTCCTCGAACGCCCCCGCGATCTCGCCGGCGCACTCGCGTTTCACGCTGAGCCCGCTCGCAACGATGCGCCCGCCGAATACATCGCCGGCGGCACGGACATGGTGCAGCTCCTCCAGGAGAATGTGCGCCGGCCCCGGCGGCTGGTCAGCCTCGCGGGCCTTCTCGACAATCGCATCGAGGTCGGACCGCAGGGGCTCAGGCTCGGCGCGGCCGCGACAATGGCGGAGGTGTCGGCCCACCCGGCCGTAGCCGAGCAGTTTCCCGTTATCTCCGAGGCGCTGCTGAACTCGGCGAGCCCGCAGGTGCGCAATCAGGCCACGATGGGCGGCAATCTCCTGCAGCGGACGCGCTGCCCCTACTTTCGCGACGTCGGCTACGCCGCCTGCAACAAGCGTGCGCCGGGCTCGGGCTGCTCGGCGATCGGCGGCGAGAACCGCTGGCATGCCGTGCTCGGCACGAGCGAGAACTGCATCGCGGCCCACCCCTCGGACCTCGCGGTCGCGCTGGTGGCACTTGAGGCGATAGTCGAGGTTCGCGGCGCCGGCGGGCAACGCTCCGTGCCGCTCGTCGATCTTCACAGGCTGCCCGGCGCGACGCCGCACATCGAAACGGTGCTCGATCCGGGCGAGGTGATCACCGGCATCACGGTACCCTCCCATCCGGCGGCGCGGCGCTCGCATTACCTCAAGGTGCGCGACCGCGCCTCGTTCGAGTTCGCGCTGGTCTCGGCCGCGGTGGCGCTCGAGATGGATGGCCCCCGCATTCGGCAGGCGCGCATCGCCGTAGGGGGAGTGGGAACCAAGCCCTGGCGTCTCCCGAACGTCGAAGCGGCGCTCGCCGGAGCGACTCTCGAACCGCAGGCGCTGCGCCCCGCAGCGGCACTCGCCGCCACGGATGCACAGGGGCGCGGGCACAACGACTTCAAGATCGAACTCATGCAGCGCGCCATCGTGCGCGCCATTGAGACGGCAGGAGCCCGCGCATGACCACAGCCTTCATTGGAAAACCCGTCAGCCGTGTCGACGGCCGCCAGAAGGTCACCGGCAGGGTGATCTACGCCGCCGAATTCGAGGTGTCGGGCGTGGCGCATGCCGCCATCGTGCGGAGCACGATCGCGAACGGGCGCATTGCCTCGATCGACACTGCGGCGGCGGAGCGAGCTCCCGGCGTGCTCGCCGTCCTGACGCACCGCAACGCCCCGCGGCTCGCCTATCGGCCGCACAAGGGCATCCCGGACCCCGCCATCGGTGAGCGCGTGCACGTGCTGCAGGATGATCTGGTCAACCATCAAGGTCAGCCGATCGCGCTCGCGATCGCGGAGAGTGTCGAACAAGCCAACCATGCCGCGAGCCTGGTCCACGTCGCTTACGCGGCCGAGGCCGCGACCACGGACATCCGCCATGCGGGGGTGGTGGACCCCACGCACGAGCAGACCGACCAGGGTGAGATCCGCCCGGACGAGACAAGGCGGGGTGATCCCGAAGGGGCGCTCGCGACCGCGGAGGTCAAGATCGACCAGACCTACGTGATCCCGCGCGAGAACCACAATCCGATCGAGATGCACGCCACGATTGCCGCCTGGGACGGCGACCGCCTCACGCTTTGGGACAAGTCGCAGTTCGTGCACAACGTCGCGGACGAGATCGCGGCCGTGTTCGGTCTTCCGGCCGAGACCGTCCGGGTCATCTCGCCCTTCGTCGGCGGCGCCTTCGGCTCGGGGCTGCGCACCTGGCCCCACGTGACGCTCGCAGCCCTCGGCGCACGGGTCACCGGGCGCCCCGTCAAGCTGATGCTGTCGCGGCGCGAAATGTACTACGGCACCGGCTACCGCCCGCATACCGTTCAGCACGTCGCCCTCGGCGCCTCGAGCGACGGCCGCCTCACAGCGATCGTGCACGAAGGCTACCAGGAGACCTCCACGTACGAGGAGTTTTCCGAGGCCCTCCTGAACGCAAGCCGGTTCCTGCATTCCTGCCCGAACGTCTCCACGCGCCATCGGCTCGCCAAGATGCACGTGCACACGCCGACCTATATGCGGGCTCCCGGCGAAGCGAGCGGCATCTTCGCGCTCGAATCCGCCATGGACGAACTCGCGGCGGCCTTGAACGTCGACCCGGTCGAACTGCGGCTGCGCAACGAGCCGGAGCTGGACGAGTACAAGAAGCTGCCGTTCTCGAGCCGCTCGACGCGAGAGTGCTACCGCGCCGCCGCCGAACGCTTCGGCTGGATGCGTCGCAGCCCCGAACCGCGCTCGATGCGCGATGGACGATGGCTCGTCGGCTGGGGCATGGCGGCCGCCACCTATCCGATGAACTTCGCACCCGCGTCCGCCATGGCGCGTCTCCTGCCCGATGGGACCGCCGAGGTGACGAGCGCGGCGAGCGACATGGGGCCGGGGACCTGGACCGCGATGACGCAAGTCGCGGCCGAGACGCTCGGCCTCCCGATCGACCGCGTCAAGTTCGTCCTCGGCGACACGAAGCTGCCGCGGACGCCCCCGCACGGCGGCTCGATGACGATGGCGAGTGTGGGAAGCGCCGTGCAGGCCGCCTGCCGCAGGGCGCGCGAGGAGGCCCTCACCCGCAGCGGTGCCGATGAACTCGCCGAGGCCATGCGCCGCCTCGGCCAGCCGGTCGAGGCCTCGGCGGACATGAAGCCGGGCGAGGCGTCGCAGCGCTTCTCCATGCATGCGTTCGGCGCTGTGTTCGTGGACGTCGCCGTCGATCCGGATCTCGCGGAGACGCGCGTGCGGCGGATCGTCGGCGCTTATGGGGTGGGACGCATCGTCAATCCGAAGACCACCCGCAGTCAGTGCATCGGCGGGATGATCGGCGGCATCGGAATGGCGCTCATGGAGCATTCCGTGGTGGATGCCCGCAATGGGCGGGTTCCGAACGCCAACCTCGCGGAATACGCGGTGCCGGTCCACGCCGACGCCCCTCCCGTCATGGACGCGATCCTCGTGGAGGAGCATGATCCACACGTGAACCCGCTCGGCGTGAAGGGCGTCGGCGAGATCGCCATGGTGGGCATTGCCCCGGCGATCACGAACGCGATCTTCCACGCCACCGGCAAGCGGATCCGCGAGCTGCCCGTCACGCCGGACAAGCTGCTCTAAAGGATGACGCCCTCCGCGGAGGCGGCGCAGGCGAGGGTCCGTCCCCAGCGCCCAGCCTACGCACGGCCTGATCCTGCCGCTCGAAAGCGTGGCCACGATAAAACCCGCCCAGACGGGGCTGGGCGGGTCCACCAAGGTCCACCTTGGCTCTGAGGCCGACGACCTCCGGAATGCTCTCCTGAGGCCAAGGGCCTCGGTCGCAGGCGACGGGCACCCGCGCGACAAATAAACCATCTCCGGAATGTCTGGTTCCCTGGCTCCGGCGGGCACCGTCCGCGGTGGAAACGAGCGCTCCGAATCTCGTCCGGCGCGAGGCCGCGAAACCGGTCGAGCTACGATAAAAAAGCCGCCCCGAAGAGCGGCTTTAAGGTTAGGTCAACCACGACGTCAAACCCCAACCCCGTGGCGAAGCGGTTGTACGCTGCACCCGGGGGACCGACAATTCATCGGACGGTGTAGATCGCGCGGTATAGAGGTGTCGGGCGATCGCGCCGAAACCAAGGCTCGTCCGAGGCGATCGCCCGCTCTTCTCGTGTGGGTGAAGATTGTAACCGGCAGCGACAGTCAACAAAGCTGCGCCGACGAATTATGTCTCGTGTATCTCGTCCCGTCCCTTTTCGGCGCGCTCATCACGGTTGTCGCGCTCTCGTCCTCCGGGTGGCTGTTTGCACTCCTCTGTGCCTCTGTAGCGCGCTCAAACGGATCGTCATTACGGTCGTCTTGGTTCGTGAAACCTGCCGATCCAGTCAATTTGAGCGGTCCCGTGGACGAAAGTTTGAAGCGTTCTTCGCCATAAGGGCAGCGCTGGAGCATCTCCCAAGGGCTCCAGTAAACTTTGAGGAGGTCCGGGGCGCGATCCGGCCTCCTCTTTTTACGGGTGCGGCGCCACGTCCTTTTTCGGTATGTGCGGGCGCCGCGAGGCGCAGGGATCGGCGTCTCTTTAGCCGAGGAGCCAGAGGAACAGGCTCAGCACGAGCCAACCGACGAGGCCGATCCAGGCCGGCGTGAGAATCACGAGCGCTACAAGGATTGCGGCCACGAGGCCGTATCGCTCGCCGACGTCCTTTGCCCTCACGAGAGGATGGAGGACCCGCTCCCAGGCGGGCGGCCGGCGATTGTCATGAATATCCATGCTTTTCCTTGTCTGTTCGCCGATAGCGATGACAAGTCGATCATGGCCCTCACTTCAAGACACCCGTCAGTCGTACCCCCATTGGCGCTACTCAGTTATCCCAGGACTCGATCACCGGGGCGCGGTGGAGCATCTCGAGAAAGATGGCGGAGCAAAGCAGCCAGACGCTGGCCAGGATCAGCATGGGCGTTCTCCGTAGCGACTCACGCGCGCTATGGGTCTGCGCCCACTTTTCGGGGCAAATTGTTACCGCCGGATTGCGTGCTTTGGCAAGACGATGTCCCAAGTGCTCCCGGACGTACCGACAGCCGCGCCGGAGCGGGGTAGAGTCGGCTGCTCAGACGAATTCGGTGTGCTCCACCCTTCCGACCAGAAGAATTCCGAAGTATGATCCCGTTGACGGTGGGCCTTCGCCTGGACCCGGGCGGTCGAGAGCGCGGACGTCGCGATGTCGATACCTCGTGCGCGCGTTTCTTACTTTCGAAACGGCATTCCACCTGAGACAAGTCAGGAGATGACCATGCGGATCTCCATCTCTCGTTTGAGGATCGTCGGCCTCTGCGTCTTCTTGTCGACCGGGAGTGCCGTGGCCCAGACGCTCCCGCTGGCCGAGCCTCTGATCGCTCTGAACAGCGAGCAGGGCTCGCGCCTCCTGCTTGAAAGCGAGGACAATCGCGCCTACTGGCCGCTCAGCATCCAGTTCGTGACGCAAAAGAACCAGGCGTTCTGCGGCGTCGCGAGCCTCACGATGGTCCTCAACGCGCTGGGGGTTCCTGCGCCCGCGACGCCGGAGTTCGAGCCCTACAAGACCTTCACGCAGGACAACCTCCTCAACGAGAAAACCGAGGCCGTCCTTCCGGTCGCGGTTCTCTCGAAGATCGGAATGACGCTCGACCAGATCGGCGGGATCTTGAGCACGTATTCGGTGAAAGCGGACGTGCGTCACGCCGCCGACTCCTCGCTCGAGGAGTTCCGGACGCTGGCGAGGCAAGCTCTCAGCACGCCCAACCAGTATGTCATCGTGAACTATCTGCGGAGGTCGATCGGGCAGGAACGCGGGGGCCATATCTCCCCTCTCGCGGCCTACGACGCGGACACCGATCGCTTTCTCGTGCTCGACGTGTCCCGGTACAAGTACCCGCCGATATGGGTGCAGGCCGCCGATCTCTATGCCGCCATGAACACGCCGGACTCAGACAATCAGAACCGGACCCGAGGTTTCGTTCTGGTCACGTCCGGCGGGTGAAACACTCAAGCGCTGCCACTCGGCCAACCGCAGGTAGGATCGTTCGAGGGGGATCTCTGCCATCCCGAGAACGCTCTCTGACAGGGAGGGTCGCGTCGACGCCGTCGCTTCGCGCGCGCTGCTCACGCCGCTCGTGATGCGAGGTCAACGCGGGTCCTCCAAGGGCGGCACCGCGGATCGGGCGAGGGACCGGAACGGGCATCCTCAGAGCTGACCGCCGTCGCCCCATCGATCGAGCAACGCGCTATACGCGACGTCTTCATAGCGGGACAGCAGAAAGGCCGGCGCATAGTCGGGCAACGCAGCCTCCGTGATGTGGCGGGCGATGAGTTCCCCGCCCGCGCACGACGCCATCACACCGAACCCCGAGAACGCGCACGAGACGTAGGCGCCTTCGACCGGAACGGGTCCGATGAGCGGCCGGTTCTCCCGCGTCCTCATGTAGTAGCCGCCGTCGATGTAAGGTCGCGGTGTCTTCCCGTTGTAGGCCTTGAGCGCCGGCACCATCGTCGACATGCCGCGCAGCGCGATCTCAGCGTAATGCGCCGGTTCGGGCAGCGGGAAGACCGGATCGACCGGATCGCCATGGTGGTTGAAGAGAATGATCGTTGCCGTTGCCCCATCGGGTCGCCCATGCACGCCCGCGGGAAACCCCCCAAGGAGCCATTGCGCCTCCTCATCGGCCGCGAGAGCCGCGTGTTCCTCATCACTCCAGGGGAGATGCTGCTCGTCGAGCCAAATCAGCATCGGCGCGTGGCGCGGAAGGCCGCCGAGCGTATCGGGGAAACTGACCTTGTAGTGGCGCTCGGCCCTGATCGGCAGATCGACGCCGATCATGCGCGCCATCGCGGTTTGCATCGGCCCGGCGGCGAGCACGACATGCGTCGCCCCGAGCGTCTGACGCTCGCCCTGATGCTCGACGTGAACCGCACGAACCCGCTCGCCAGCAACGTCGATGCCGACGACCCGGCCTTTCACGAACTGCACGCCGCGGGCGCGGGCGGTTTCCAACATCACCATTCCGAGTTGCTGCGCGCTGAGCCAGCCGGCGCGCCGTGCGTGCGCCACCGCCGCCGTCTCGGGCGCGAGATAGGGAAAATGCCGGCGGATCAGGCGCGCGTCGGTGATGACGTCCGCGCCGGTCAACGCGACATCGAACCCGCGTTCAGGCGACGGCTCATAAGCGCTCTGCGCCCGATCGTGAAACCGAGCAGCGCCCCCGCCATGGGCCTCGGCCGTCCTCGCCATCGTCTCGAGAAAAGGGACCTTGGTCGCATCGGCGGTCGCGAACACGTAGCCGCGACGGTTGAGATTGATGCGATTGCCGGTCGCACGCGCGATCCCCTCGATGAGATCGATGCTGCGGTTCATGAAAGCCGTCATGGCCCAATCAGGGCCGGGCCACCAATTGCGGTAGGCTTCAGTCGATTTATCCGACGTGAGCGAGAGAGGATTTCCCTCGTCCACCAACACCACGTTGTCGAGACCATGGTCGACGGCGAGATGGTAGGCCGCCGCGATGCCCGCGATACCGGCGCCGCAGATGACAACTCTCGAAGATGAAAGGGACATTGCGGCCTCATCGGTTCTAGCCGCCCGTCGCGGCCCGAGGGCGGATCAAGTGAGGTTGTGCGCCTCCGTGCGTCGGCACTCCGAGGAGAGCCGCCCGCTCGGGAACGGCTTCAAGAGCGGCACGGAGCCGGCGGCACGATAGGGTCGGTCAGGCGTGCCTCAGCCATGCCATCCTGCCGTGTTTGGAAGAGAGGTCAACCGTTCGGGCCGACCGGTTGATCTCGACGTGAGAACGGCAAAGACCCGTGCGAGACTAATAAAGAGGAAATCGAATGACGCTGCACGAACATATCCAAAAGCACTGGAAGACCGCTGCCGCTGTGATCATTGCCGCCGGTCTCGCGTACAGCATCTCGTACTTCTGGTAGGCCGATGTGGGGTGGACCGGAGATTCGGAACGATGATCGCGTCGATACAGATCGCACGGGTGCTCATCTCCATTGTCGCGGGAACCGTGGCCTTACCCGCGGCAGCAGCCGCCCCCAAGGCTGTGTCCTATACCTGCGCCGATGGAACCAGGCTGCAGGCGACGTTCTCGCCTCCCTCTTCTTCCCCCGGAGCCGTGAAGCTGGTGTTCGCGCGACCGTCGGCTGAAATGACCTTGCCGCAGGCGCTTTCGGCCGATGGCGGCCGGTATGCTCAGGGTGACGTCGAGTTTTGGATCAAAGGGCGGGGCGCTACCCTGACTCGGGAGGGTAAGCGAACAACCTGCAGAACCAACAGCTGAGTATTCTCTGCCAGCGGGATCGTGCGCCTTCGCGAGGATGAACCGAGAGGTCGTCCCCGATGCCAAGCGTCTCGGCGCCCGTCGACGTGCGGGGGCACCATAAGGCGAGCGTCAAGCGCTGAGTCGGTCATCAACGCTCAAAGGGATCGTGAAGACCGCATGAAGACCATCTCGCGTGTAGACGGCATCCACCTTGCCTTGGAGCTCATAGGCAATCGTCTGCTGAAGCAGGCGCGAACCGAACCCGGAATGGACCGGCGGCTCGATCACCCGCCCGCACCTCTCCCGCCACTCCAAGGTCAGCTGGTCATCCTGCACCGACCAGCAAATTCGAACGGTGCCGCCGTTCCCCTGCCAAGCCCCATGCTTCGCGGCATTGGTCGCCAGCTCGTGCACGGACATCCCCAGGGCCACGGCGATCTTGCTCGTCAGGATGACCGGTGGGCCATCGGAGGAGACTCGCGCTTGTGGCTGGAACGGTCGGAGCTCGGTGTTCAGCAGCTGGTGAAGCTCGACCCCCGACCATGCCGACTCGGTCAGCAGGTTGTGGGTCGTCGAGAGAGCCATGAGACGAGCCGAGAAGGCTTCCTCGTAAGCCCTCATGTCTTTCGAGTTCTTGCTGGTCATTCGGCTGATCGACTGGACCGTGGCGAGCGTGTTCTTCACGCGGTGGTTCAACTCCTGCATCATCGTCGTCTGCTGCTTCTGGCGAGCCTTCAGGACCTCCGTGGTATTGCGCATGATTTCCGCGACCGTGTTGACCTCGTCTAACGAGGTGTTCGGAAACTCGATCACCTTCATGTCGCGCATACCCGATGCCTTCACCTCCAGGACGCGAATGGCATTGATGATGCGCCGCCCCATGAGCAAGGCCAGGATCGTGGCGAGAAGCAACGAGACGATCGCCAGGAGCGACCCCAGAAGGAGGATGCTTCGGCGGGGTGCCGCATAGACCTCAGGCAGCGCCGATACGCCGACCAGCCACCCGGTGCTCTGCATGCGATGGTAAGCTCCGAAGACCCTGATGCCCTCCAGGGTAAAGACATCTCGCCAGAGGCCGCCCCGTCCCGGCGGCACATCCTTCGTGATTTGCCACGCGCCGAGCGCCATGGGTTTTCCAACCCATTCCTCGTGCCGGAGCGACCGGGCCAGGACTTTCCCCTCTCGGTCGCTAATGACCGCAACCCAGCCTTGCGGCACGTCCGCCACAAGGCTCTGGAGGTGGCTAGCGGGCACGCCGACGCTCAGAGCGTATCTCGCCTCTCGGGTCGAGGGCGACGCGCGCACGGGCACCGACAGGGTCACGGCCCATTGGTTTGTGACCGGAGCCCATATCAGGTTCGACGTGTAGGGCTTGCCGTCATTGAAGATCACCGAGTCGCCTCGACCCGGGAAGGTGGGCAGCCGCTCGCTTCGAGGAACGCTCGTGTTGAGGACTTGCTGCCCGCTCCTGTCCCGGACCGTGAACCAGATGCCGGGCGCGACATGCACTTGCTCGAGCTGGGCTCGGAGGTTCTCCATATCTCCCTCAAGAGCCAGCCGGCTCGCCGCCAGGACGTCCAACATCGCCCGATAGGCTTCCAAGCGGTTATCGATTTGCGACACGACCTGAGCGGTCTGGCGCTCCGCCAGACCTTCTATTCTGCTCTCTTCCTGACGGACGTAGGCCCAGCCGATGAGGCCACTCATCAGAAGGATGGGAAGCGCGAGGGCGAGCGCGTAGAGGAGCAGATGCCCGGTGATCGACCGCAAGCGCAGCATCAAGGCCCGACCATGATTCCGCCTGATCGTTCAGCGGCGACTTGAAGTTCTCTCACCGGATCTCTCGCGCAAGGGACGAGTTAGACTGGTTCGCTCGGGGCGATAGTCAAGATCGCCCGCGTGTCGATCGAACGCCTCGGTGCCCGGCGAGCTTGACCACGTTCCAAGAAAGATGGTCCGGACCGAGCGAATGAAATCGGGTCCTGAAGACCCCCGTTCTTCGGTAAATCTACTGATTTTCCCCGCCGTCCGGTGTAACACGACATAAGCACCACGGGTGTGCACCGTGGCTCTGAGGACTGAGTTCCAGGCCCTCGCCAGTCCCCACCGTGCCTGGCGGCGGCGCGACGGAAGCCGGAGGTCGACCATCGTGGAGCCGAGGTGGTGCGCTCTATCCATAGCCCTCCTGTCCGTCTCGTTCGAGGTCGGACCGGCCGCAGCGCAGGGGACCCCCGGGAGCACCATCCAGGCGGTGCCATCCTTCTCGGGTCAGGTTCTCGCGACCGGGCTCGAATTCCCCTGGGAGATCACCTGGGGGCCCGACGGTTTCCTCTGGGTCACCGAGCGTGTCGGCAAGCGCGTGACCCGTGTTGATCCGACGACAGGCGAGAAAACGACAGCGGTGCGCATCGACGAGGTCCTGGTCGGCGAGCAGCAGGGGCTGCTCGGGCTGGCTCTGCATCCCGAGCTCCTGCGCGAGACGGACAAGGATTTCGTCTATGTCACATACACTTACGACGCGGAACAGGGTCAGGCGCCCGTCCGGCGCGCGAAAATCGTGCGATTTGGCTATGATCGGACCGCGCGCACCCTCGGCCGACCCAAGGAAATCCTGAGCGGGATCCCGGCGGGGACGGATCACAACGGCGGCCGGCTGGCGTTCGGCCCTGACGGGATGCTCTACCTGACGAGCGGCGACCAGGGCGGGAACCAATCCGAGAACCTGTGTACCCCGAGCCGTGCCCAGGCCCTTCCGACAGCCGAGGAGATCGGGTCGAGGAACTGGTCCAGCTATACGGGCAAGATCCTCCGGCTCACTCCGGACGGTGAGATCCCACGCGATAATCCCACGATCGAAGGTGTGCAGAGCCACATCTACAGTTACGGCCACCGAAACCCCCAGGGGATCGCATTCGGGCCGGACGGAACGCTTTATTCATCCGAGCACGGGCCCGACACCGATGATGAGATCAACGTCATCGAAGCCGGCAAGAACTACGGCTGGCCTCACGTGGCGGGCTACCGTGATGATCAGGCCTATGGTTTTCAGAACTGGTCGGCAGCGCCCGATTGCGAAAGTCTGAGCCGCAACGATCGCAACAACCCGAATGCAGTTCCGAAACAAAAGGAGACCGAGTGGACCAGCCTGGATTATCGCGATCCGATCATCACGATGTATACGGTTCCGAATACCCACAACTTCGAGGACCCCGCCTGCAAAGGTCGGTTCTTTATCTGCTGGCCCTCCATTGCCCCCGCCGGGCTCGCGTTCTACCCAAGCGTCGGGCCCGTGCCGCGGTGGGGCCGTTCCCTTCTCGCCACGACTCTAAAGCATGGCGCGCTGTACCGATTTAAGCTGACCGCCGACGGTCGGTCGATCAAGGACGTCGAGCAAACGTTCGTCACCGTGAATCGCTATCGTGACCTCGCCGTCGGGCCTGATGGGAAGACCGTCTACATCGCGACCGACAACGAAGGTCTGGCGCGTGATCTCGAGGGGGGCGCGACCGACAGGCTGGCCAACCCGGGTTCGATCCTGGTGTTCCGGTACACAGGGCAGGATTGACTCGCGCGGTGCCGGGTGCACCGGGATCAAGGTGGATCTCCTCGGCCCGGCCGCGCCGCCCGGACGAGACGCCGTCGTGCTTGCGGTGTTCGTCGCTCAAGGCGGGGTGCGCAGATGCGCGCGAGAAACGCTCCGGTCAATCGAGCGGATGTCTGACGGGGGCATCGAGGGAGGCCGCCGCTCCTTGCCGTCCGCCCCCTAGGCGGCGCGGGGTGCGGGGAGGGCGTGTGGGTAGGCGTGCACGGGCGCTCCCCGGCGGCCGTCGCTCGCACGCAGTGGTCGGTGTCGCTCATTTTCTCCGGGCGAGTTTCCTTCGTTCAACCTCCTCGACTTTAAGCAATCTCAGGATCTTCAACGCGACCCGCCAGGGCACGCGCTGGTCAAAGGACAGCCTTACTTCGTCGCCGAAGTCCTCGAGGTCGAGCGTTCCCTCCACATCCCCCTGCGACGCCGACTTGCGTGTCTGAGTAGGTCGGTCCGGATTTGACAATGAACCCTCTGCGGTTGCGCCGCGGAGTTCTCGCCGACTGCAATTAACATCTCCCTAACCATAAGCGCTCGATGTCCCGGCCGAGGACGGCTTTAGGACACGATTGGTTGGTCCCATGCCCTCATGCATCGAGACAAAGATAAGTTGTTGCAGTGTCGTGAGTGCGGCTCCCATGCATTCGAAGTCCGTGACCTCGCGAGGAAAAAGGCCGTCGTCCGGTGTGCGAAGTGCCACGCGAAGATTGCGCCCTTGGACGAGTTCATGGCTTCGGTCGAACAGGAGAAGAAACGTCGGTTCCACTAGACCCCGCGTCAGAGCTGCGAGCCCACTGGCACTTTAACCATTGCTTAACTTCGAGGGTGCGTCACCGGCCGGCGTCATCTACACTGACCAGTAGAGAGAGATTGACCTGATGCCCGGACGGCCATGCCGCTCCGGGCATTCTTTTTGGGACCCATGAACGACACGGGCCCGGAGGCGGAGGGCTGCACGCGCGGAGCACCGTCGATCAACGGTAGGCCCGACGCGCCGCCACCGTTCCCAGGACCGCCCCGGCACCACTGAAGGCGAAATCCATGAGCTTCGGCTCCCGTCCTGGAATGAAGGTCTGCAGCGCCTCCAGCAGGGCGGCGTAGCCGACCAGGCCCAGGAGGATCACCCACCGGTTCGCTCTCGCGAAGGCGAGCTGTACGAGAGCGCCGGTGAACAGATAGGCGGCGCCGTGCTCCAGGTACCCGGGAAATCCAGTCTCAAGGGTCGTCCGGGCGACCTTCGGCATCAGCGACAGGATGCCGAGGAGAACGATGCTGCACACGGCGGCGACCTGAACGGTCCAATGTCCAAGGACTCGATCGAACATGTGCCGCCCGTCTTCCAGGATCCTTCGCAACGAAGCGACCGACCGTCTCCGCCATAGCGCAAAGAGCGGGAAGGGACGAGGGTTCCCTAGTCAGGCCCGTGCCGAGGCGCCGAAGAAGCAGCATAACCGTGAGCGCTGAACAGCCCTTGCGCGGCAAGGTCGCCGTCGTGGCCGGAGGATCGCGTCGGATCGGCAACGCCATTGCGCAAGCAGACGCGAACCCCGTTAGAGCCGGACAAATCTGCATCAACGGCGATCCACCTGCACGAGGGACCGTCGGCAACCTATTTCCCCTACTGCCGGAGCTGTGGGTCTCCCGCCAGGCGAGCCCGACTGATCGCTTCGGCGGCGGTGGGAAACGGTCATGATCATGAGAGCAATCCGTTCGTCACGTCCGGTGATCGGCTCCGCACTCGCCTTGGCGTTGCTCTGGCCGGCGACGAGCAAGGCCGATCACGACGCCGTGCCGACCCGATCTCCCGGCTCGGTCGGCAGACTTCATAAGGTCTCGATGCTCGACAAGAGCGCGATCACGGTCTCCGGCCTGTCCTCCGGGGGCTTCTTCGCGCACCAGTTCCACGTCGCCTTCTCGACGCTCGTGAACGGGGCGGGGATCGTGGCCGGAGGCCCGTATGGCTGCGTGGAGAACATCCGCAACCCGTACTCTCCCTTCTGGCCCGTGCGCCTCGACCGAGTCTCGGCGGCGACCGTCGCCTGCACGCATTACTATGGGTCCCGGTACTTCGGATTGCGCCCGACGCCGCCCAGACCCGAGGACTCCAATGCTTTCATTCGAGAGGCCGCGAATCAGGGCGTGATCGACGATCCCTCCAACCTTGCCGATGATCGCGTGTGGCTGTTCCACGGCCACGAGGACGATATCGTGCCGCTCGCCGTGATGGAGACCCTGCGGGACGTGTATGAGAGCTTGGGAATTCGGGAGCCGAAACTCCAGATGGACTGGAACGCTCCAGAGCGACCCGCGAACGGAGAACAACCGCAACGCAGGTCGGCGGACCACGGCTTGCCGGTGGCTCGTTTCACCGGGCAGAGTGCCTTCCCGGTGAGGCAGTGCCAGCAGCATGCGCCGCCGTTCGTCATCGAGTGCGGGTTCGAGGCGGCCGAAGCGCTGCTGCGACACCTTCATCCTGGGAGCTTCGGAGAGCCGTCCGATGATCCGCACCGGGACGGCACGCTGATCGCCTTCGACCAAACCGAGTTCTTCGCTGCGCGAGATGACCTGATCAGCATGGACCGCCTCGGCTTCGCGTACCTCCCGAAGCGGTGTTCCGCGCAGGAGTGCCGTCTTCACGTCGCCTTTCATGGCTGCCAGCAGGACGTCGAGAGCGTGCACGACGACTTCATCAGGGACGGTGGCTACAATCGCTGGGCCGCGACGAACAACATCGTCGTGCTCTATCCCCAGGTCACCCGGTCTGCCGCGAACCCCAACCGGTGCTGGGATTTCTGGGGGTACACCGATCCCGCGACCTACTACGGCCGGAGCGGGCCTCAGATGCAGGCCGTGAAGGCCATGGTGGATCGTCTGCTCGGCCCGTGAAGCCGACCGGGACGCGGTTCCGGACGGCCCGGTGCCGGGCTCGTCCGACCTGTGCCCCGCGTGTGGCTCCGGGGCCGCACCATGCCGTGGACGAGCACGAGGCGAAGTCCTGGCCTGCGAAGGCTCGAACCAGGAGGTCGATTCGAAGCCGCCGAGAGCCTGCTTTTTTTGGCTGCCGGTCGGGCACCTGCGATCGCTCGCCGCGGTGCCACCGTGGGCCGCCGGTGATGCGCGGAACCAGGTGTTGCCCGAACCCCACCACCGCGGTTTTACGTTAAAGTATCCTTAATTCCTTTGTTGAGGGTCGGCCGCACTCGTGCCAGCTTGGGGGCAAGAGGCTTATAAACCAAGCGAGTGGGGCATGCGGCAGGTTGTTCTCGCGGGCATTCGAGCCCGCCTTGCGAACTATTCGGGGCGTTTGGCGACCATCGTCGCTCTCGCCGTCTTTCAGACCCACGCTCAGGCGGCGCCGCTGCCCCAGTCCAAACCCCCGATCCCTGGAACCGGAACGGCAAACCCGATTGCCGCCTGGACAACATTCTGTGAGCAGTTCCCCACCGAGTGCGCGATCAATCTTGAAGAGCCGGCGCGAATCAAGCTTACACGGCAGGCGTGGCGGACGATCGTTGCCGTGAATGCCCAGGTGAACACCCGCGTGAAGTCCAAGACCGATAGGGAGCACTGGGGCGTGGCAGATCGCTGGGACTTTCCGGACGACGGGTACGGCGATTGTGAGGACTACCAGATTCTGAAGCGCCGGCTGCTCGTCAAGGCAGGTTTCCCGCAACGTGCGCTGCGCATGACGGTCGTGATCGATGAACTGGGGGCGGGGCATGCCGTCATGATGGTCCGGACCGACCGGGGCGACTACATCCTCGACAACAAGCGGAACGCCGTGCTCCCCTGGTACGACACCGGGTACGTCTATGTGAAGCGGGAAGGCTCGGAGGGCTCTTCCTGGACGTCGCTCGGCGGACGCACATCGCCGACGATAACCGCGAATCAATAGTCACTTTTGCGCCAAACTTCACAGATCAAGCTGACGCTCTCTTCACGGGAAGTCAGGCATGGAATGACCTGTTACCAAGGGGAACGCCTTCAGCGCGGTTGCATGAAATGATCGTCCTTCGAAACATCCTGCTCATTGCCCTGGCGGCTGGCCCGCTTGTCGGCTGCAACACAGTGGATTCCGCCTCCCTGAACGCCTCCGGGGAGGCCACGACGGGCTCGTATGTGGCCCTGGCGAGCGCGCCCGACCCTTCGGTTAGCGGGCGCAAGCCCGCGGAGAGGGCCGCGGGCGGCTATTTCGTCGAGTTTCGGTCCCGGTATGCCGCCAGCTACGGCCACACCTTCTTGGTGCATGGACGGCTGAATGCGAACGGCGAGGTCGGCGAACTGACGCCGGATCAAGTCGCCGGGCTCCATCCCGCCTCCGAGAGCCCGACGCCCTGGATGATCGGCCACGTCGTTCCAGTTCCGTCTGAGACCGGACCAAGCGACGGTGATCTCGAGGAACAATACGTATCGGCTCGATTCCGCGTCATGCTGAGCGAGCCCGAATACCGGAAGGTTGTTGCTCACATCAGAGAGCGGCAGAAGAACTCGCCACTGTGGCATGCAGTGCTGTACAACTGCAACGCGTGGGTCGGAGAGATCGCGCGGTTCATGGGCCTCAAGGCGCCGATGGACACCTTGCAGTTCCCGGCGGAGTACATCAACGCGATGCGCGAGCTGAATTCCGGACAACAAGCCGCTGCGACGACCACGATCCCTCTCTCCTCGCTGCGGTGATCTGACGATGGCGCAAACAACTCCTGCGGGCACAGGGGGCTGTCGCGGGTCGTGAGGCGAAAAGGACCGCCGACCATCGCTGGTCGGACTACGCGTCAATCCGCCCGGCGTCGTCGCGTGTGCCGCGCCGACCGCGGGATCATCCGTTCATCTTAGTGCCCGCCGGGCCTCGATAGACCTCGACGAGGACACGCCGGGACCTATCGCGAGGGGGGCCTCCGCCGTCATCGGACGGCTGGGCCAGCTTCTGCAAGAGGAGGAGTTTGCCCTCGACGGCCCGGCTGCGGGTCATCACGCGATCCATTTCCGCGACGAGCTTCTCGAGATCGTCAGCCGCTGTGGAGCAATTCTCGGCGCTGCGGCCGTAACGCTGGCGGTCGAACGCTTCCCGTCTCCGCTGATCGAGTTCGTTCAGACGTGCATCGAGCGCTGCCAGTTCGGCGCGCAGCCGGGCTCGATCTTCCGGTCGGACGTGCCAATTCGCGCTCAAGCCATCTCCCCTTCGGCCTGACGTGGTCAGCGGTCCCTCGCTGATTCGTCGCAAGAATCATCGCCCGGAGCAGCCCAGCTGTCCATGCGGAAGGGAGGCCATTTCGCGCGCGAGCCGGCTCCCGGTCGGCCTGGCGCGGTCAGCCGTTCCGGGCGGCGGCCACAAAGAACGTCGTGGGCTCTTGCTGCGGTGCAACAAAACCGCCAATCTGACGTGAGCGGACGTGATTCAGGCGGAGACAGCCATGAAGGTGCAAGGGCATGGACCGATCTCACCTGCGGGCTCGCGCCCACACACCTCGTCAATTCGGGACGCTTTCAACTTCGAAGCGGTCTTCGACATTCCGTCCACCCATTCCCTTCTCGTTGTTCGCTCGCGCAGCCGCGGCGGGTTCGAAGGCGGGGTCTACTGGGAGCACGAGGAGTACGACCCGAGAGGTGCGCTGATCGCGCGATACGAAAGCTTTTCCGAAAGCGATCACGCCGGGGTGCGTCGAAGCGGCTGGCGCAAGTACGACCCGACGGGACGGCTCATCGTGGAGGGTGAATGGCACTGACGGAGCCGAATGGCTCCGCCGAGCCCCGTCGATCGGATCTCGGGTACGCCGCCATCTCGTCCCGCCGGACTGCGGGAGAGGCTCCTCGGCCGCGCTCGAGACACAAGGTGTCACCATTCGTGTTTCGCGGGGGAGGCTGCCGAGCGTAGTGACTTGGTTGCGGCGTCTCCCTCCTGCCGGCGCGGGGAGCGGTCGCTTGCCGCGACGCTGCGCCGAGCGCTTCCGTTGTACGACCGGAACACCACCCGTGACGACCCTCGCGTCGAAATCGCACGACGCCCGATCGGCTGCTCCGGCCTGACCGAACCACTTCGGGAGACGGCGTTGCCCGTCGCATTCCAAACGATCACGTGACAGGTTGGCGAAAAACGGGCAGTAATAACGAAAGGAAGTGCCTCATCTGCTTTCATGCAAGTGGATGGACTGTGAGCGCGCCTGATTTCGATGACGCTGAGCCCTTCAGAGTGCTGCCAATAATGGTCGTGCAAAGGTGGAGCCATGTCTCAGTCATCCCTTGTGCATCGAGCGTCGGTCCTCTTCCCTCTCGCATTCTTCGCCGTCGCCGGTCCGATCGCTGGAGCCAAGGACGCGCCGTTTCTGGTCGAAACGCCGCCGTTGGTGGCGGCCTGCAACGCATGGCGGGTGCACATCAGCGACTTGCTCAATCAGCACTGGATCGCGCACGAGATGGACGACCACGCTCTTTCTGAAATCGTTCGTCAGTTCATAGCCGCGCGAAACGCGTGCATCCCCGGTCGCTACGAGGTCGGGCTGCGCATGTACGAGGCGATCCCGCTGCGGCGCGTGCAGGGCGGGCCGAAATAGAGAGCCCACCCTTCGTTCGGCGGACCGGGTTGGCTCAGATCGCAATCACGGCCTCGATGCTCGGGACAACCGCGCGGGCGGAGCCTCGTTCCGCAGCCGCGCAGGCCTGACCCGTCGTTCCTACGGAATTTCGTAAAGGGTGATTTCGTCCGGGATCCCCCGCAGGACGGCGGTTCGCACCTCGGGCCGAATACCGGCGCCTTCGAGCAGAATCGCCGATTGAGAATCGTCGACCACCGCGTCGGTCGCCAATATGGCGCGACCATCGGCCATTGCTTGGACACGAGCCGCCATGTTGACGGTCTGGCCGAAGAAGTCCTGGCGGTCATTCATGGTCACGGCGAGACAGGCCCCTTCATGGATGCCGATCTTGAGGCACAGGTCTTCGCGCTGGTGCTCCTCGTTCAGGCGACGCATGCCTTCGCGCATGCGCAGAGCCGCAGCGATCGCCCGCTCCGGAGCGGGGAAGGTCGCCATGACGGCGTCCCCTATTGTCTTCACCACGGCACCGGCTTCAGCGACGACGCTGTCCGTCAGAACGTGGAAGTGAGCTTTCACGAGGTCGAACGCCGCGAGGTCTCCGACCCGCTCATACAGCTCCGTCGAGCCCCGCAGATCCGTGAACAGGAACGTCATGCTGGTGATCTTGAGGCGCTGGTCCACGTCGAGGATCTCCGTCCGGTACAGATCGCGGAAGGTCTGGTTCGACAGGAGACGCTTGGCGGTGAGGTAAGGACGTCGGCGTGCGAGGAGAGCATTGAGGCGCTCGTCCGCCACCCACACGGCCGGCAACAGCCGCACGTCACAGTGGTTTTCCAAACTCAGCCGAAGCGGGCCGGGGCGCAGCTCGATCGGTCCGTTCGGCGCCATGTTGCCGTCGAACACAAGCGAGAGGGTTTGGCGCTCGCGAGCCGGCTCGCCTTTCACGTCGATGTATTGGGTCGCGTGCGTCACGGGGTCGAAGATGATGATGAACTTCTCCGGCAGGCGGAGCGACAGGATCGCTTTCTCGCCTGGAGGCAGCTCAAGAGCCTCGAGCGTGATGTCTTCGACGATCGCTTCCAGGTTCTCGGGCAGCTCGACGCCGGAACTCCAGAACATCTGCCGGCAGTACTCCCAGATCGGCAGGCTGTCGGGGTCATGTCCGGCGACGCGGCGCAGGCGCGGGCTGACCGTGAACGTCACCTCTACGATCTCATCGAGGGTGGGCTCATAGCCCGCTGCGCAGAAGGCGCACCGGTACTCCTGGCCATTGATCGACCTCAAGCTCGTGCCTGCATGCAGAACACCGCCGCAGGCCGGGCAGAGCACGTTCCACGACAACTCGAAGAGGCCAAGTCGCGTGGCATGCAGGAAAGCGGCAATCGTCTGCTCTTCGTCAATGCCGCGCTCCTGTGCGAATGCCAGCGCGTTCAGTCGGTACAGCGCCCGATCGGGAGCGTCTCGGAGGAGGTGCTCGATCGCGGCAACCGCTCGCGGATCGGCCGACTGTCTGAGCGGAGGGAAATGCGCGTCAAATGCACCCATGGTGACACCTGCCTTCTATCAGCCCCGGGAGGTTACTCACACGGAAGAGCCGGCCGCCTTTCCCTCCAAGGCCGATCCCGGACCCGCGAACAGGTCCATCCTTGGAAGGCAGCCGAACCGCACGCACGCGATAACCCCTTCCACGAGAGCATCGCTGCGAGCTACGGGCCGCGCCAGTCGACTCGGCGAAGAACTCCTGGTGAGGTTCATGCTTTGTTCTAGACTACGCCTGCTATGCCGTATCGTCAAGAGAACGTGGCGCGAAGGACCGGGCGTGGAAAGGCGGGTCGAGACGCGAAGGTTCGACCCCAGAGGGGGCGGGATAGAATAGATTGGACGGAACGGGAACGCGCGTGGCATCATCGCTCGATTCTCGCCTTTGGCGTGAGATTTCGCGATCCGCGACGGCGACCCGACCCCGCTCGCGGCAAGGCCGCTCGACGAGCCGGTGCTCTGACGGCGAGGGGCGATCGTTTCGCGACCCGTCGGCTTCTTCGTGGAGGGACCCCCCTTCGTCGAGGCGCGACCTGGTCGTGCTTGCCGCCGCGGCATCTCTTCGCCGGGTGACGCCGCGGCTTGCGCGAAGCGCCGCTCCACCTCATGTGTCATGAGATCGGAGCTCCGCAAGCGGCTCGACCCGGCCGGTTTCGAGGGCCTGCGTCTCGGCCGACGGTAAGACGTTTGGAGAGCGACACCTTGCCTGACCTACGATCGTCGGAAGCGCGTCTCTCCCGCGTTCATGGGGGCTTGAGCGATGCACGTGCTCTCCACGCGGGGTGCGCGGCTTGTCACACCCCCTGGTCCGTGAGCTCGCCAATTCCAGGTGCCACTCGCGTCAGATCACAGAGCTGTCCCTGACAGCCAACGGCATGACCCTTCTGACTCAGCTCAACATCCGTGGGGTATCGCAGTGAACCTCTTGAACTCTCGTGAAAACAAGCGAACCAAGGTCCTCGTTCTCGAGGAGGCGCGTCGCAGCGCACCCATGGTCGAGGTGCTGACGAGGGCCGACTTCGAGGTCATCCACACGCAATTGCCGGCTGAGGCTTGGGCGACCTTGGAAGCCGGTGAGGGCGTCGACGTTCTCCTCGCCGATATCGATCTGCCTTGTACCACCAGGGGTATCGAACTCGGCCGATACGTCCATGACCGCTGGCCCGGCTTGGGGCTGGTCCTGACTTCGGATCAGGTGCGCCATCTTCGACCCGATGAAGTTCCCGGCGGATGCCTGTTTCCTGCCCCAGCCGATCCCGGCCGACACCCTGCTCGAGGAGATCAAACTCGCGGTCCGTCGCCCCGAGCGCCCGTGAGGTTCCCCTTGACGGCACGGTTTTCGCGCCGGGCCGCGGCGGCGCACGATGGCTCCGCCGGTCAGTGCTCGCCGAGACGCTTGGGTGGGATCACCACGTCCGTTTTCACAAGCTGATCGAACCGGCGTGCGACGCGCGTCTCGACGTCGGCGTCGAGCCAGACGCTCGAACCGAGCCATACGAGCAAAAGGATGAGGACGAACGCTGTAAACGGAGCGCGATACTCGGCCATTGAGCTCCCCCTGAGGAGATGATGGTCGACGGGCCGGGTTGGCGGCCGAGCAAGGGTGGAAGCACGTCGACAGGGATTGCGCCAAGCCGCCCGGGAGTGGGTCAGGCGGGGCGCCGAACGTCGCGAGAGCGGTGGACGTGCTGTCGTTTCGCTCGACCTCGACAGCCGGCATTCGACGGCTGGCCGCGACGGCTCGTGGCCGCTGGTCGAGCCCCGCCGGAAGGGCCTTGATGCTCGGCGCGGCCGGCGCGCTCGAGAGCACTGAGCCGGGCAAGCACCCTTCGCATGTGCCGCCGGACCGGTTCGTCGACGGTGTCGGTCATTCGTCGTTCACCTGACTGGGTGGGCGGCGTACACGACAGCTGCCGACGGCGGGCTCACCCGCACCGCGGAGGCATGGTTTTCGCTTGAAGAAGTTCGAGATGCCGGACGTACGGTTCACGCCGCTCGCGGTGTCTCTCCTCCATTTTCCGCAGCGACGACTCCCTGAGCTTCGGGTCCTTTGTAGAAGCGCCTACACGCTCTCGCTCCCGTTCAAAATCGAAATCGAGGTCTGCGAGCGTGGCGAGCAAGGACTGCAGGAGCGGCTGCACATCGGCTGAGTAAAACGTGCGTTGCACGTCCTTCGTACGCAGGCGAGTGTCACTGGTCTGCGAATTGAGCACGATCGTCCTTCCCTTCCTGAACTACTGTTGTTTTTGTGCGCGACCTTATGGAGTGATTCGTTGGTGACCGTCTGTCGGACACCCGACAGTTGGGTCAAGCGAACGTAATCTCCCAAACTCGGAGGCACGGAAGCGTATGTTCGACGAGCGTGAGCTTTGAACTCATGCCGACGATCGACCAAGAACACCGCGAACACATGATTGCCGTCGACGGCGTCGACGTCGTCGCTCGATTCTGCCGAGATGGTCCCCAAAGCCGGCCGCCCGGATGCGCCTGCGGCCCCGGCACGTCCGCAAGGCGCCTGGACCTGGATGGAGCGTGCCGCGAAGGGTTCGAGACCCCTACGGACCCAGATCGTTCCTCTGGCATCTGCAAGACATGAAGCGCTCCATCGCGCCCGCCCGATGCGTAAAGTTTTATCGATCGACGACACCGGGTGGAAGGCGGCGCGCGGCATCCTCGTCGTGCTGGAGCACCTGACCACCTGATAAAATCGCTCCAGTAGACTTGAAGGGGGCTAGTGGCTGCCTCCGCTAGCCCCCCTTTCCGCATCGATGACATACTCCCGGGCGTTCGTTCGCGACTCGCTTCGATCCTCGGGAAGGCATCATTGCGGTGGCCCGTCCTCACCTGCGCCCTTCTCCCTCTCTGCGGCGTCTGTCACGCTCGCGAGCCGCTCGCCCGTTCCGACGAGCGAACCTGTCCAACATGGGTCGCGGAGACCGCGCGATGTCCTCTCCGGCCTCGCTCCGCAACCGATGCTCCCGCCTAGGCGTTGGTGCGCAGGAGCAGCACGAGGAGCGCAAGCCATGGCCGATCAGGACCGCGACAAGCCCAAGCTCAATCCCGGGGATCAGGCGGCGCCCGGCACACCCGGCACGGGGGAGAACGTCTGTCCGACTTGCAAGGGTTCAGGCCGCATGGAAGCCCAGCCGTGCCCCACCTGCGGGGGCACCGGCAAAGTCACGGAGGGCGTCGGCGGCGCCTGAGGCCGTGACGGCAGCCCGCCTGTGGGGCTGGCGCGTTCGAGCGCGTCGCGAAGGGATCAAGGTCCCTCGGGGTCCGGTTTCTCCATCCACCTGATCAGCGGCATCAGGGGGAGGACCCACACCAGGCCGAGGGTCAAGTACGCAAGCGCCTGGACGGCCGGCGGCGCGAGCGCGATGCGGCTGTCGGCCAGCGCCATGGCGACGGGGCCATAAACGACGACGAAGCTCAGCATCGCGGCGGTCCCGATCAGTTTGCGCGTGCGCCTGCGCATGGAGGGTCCTTGAGCTTGGGGCGTTCAGGGTGCGTCACCCATCTATATTGCCGCGCGGGTCCATGGGTCATATGTGACGCAGCGAAGCAAGACCAAGCGTTCCTCCGCTGCCCGTTTCTTCGAGCCGCTCCCCATGGCCACCGCTGCCCATGCGTCCCTGACCCTCGCCCCGGCGGCACCCCCGGATGCCGCGCGAATGGTGCGGGTCTGGGTGTTCGTCCTGGCGGCGCTCGTGGTCGCCATGGTGGCGGTCGGCGGCGCGACCCGGTTGACGGGGTCAGGGCTGTCGATCACCGAGTGGAAGCCGGTCACGGGTGCGATCCCGCCCCTGACCGAGGGCGCCTGGGCGGCAGAGTTCGAGAAGTATCGTCGCATCCCGCAGTACGAGCTCGTCAACAAGGGCATGACCCTTGCGGAGTTCAAGACGATCTATTTCTGGGAGTGGGGTCACCGGCAGCTCGGACGCGCGATCGGGCTCGTTTTCTTCGTGCCGCTGGTTTGGTTCTGGCTTCGGGGCACCGTGGGCGGGCGCCTCGCGCTGACGCTTCTTGCGATCGGAGCCCTCGGAGCCCTGCAGGCGGGCGTCGGCTGGATCATGGTCGCCTCGGGCCTCGAGCCCGGCATGACGGCGGTCGCTCCCATCAAGCTGATGCTCCACCTCGTGATCGCCAGCGCCATCTTCGCATGGCTCGTTTGGGTTGGAACGGGGCTGGGACAGGCCGTTCCTGGCGCATCGCGCGTCGGCGGGACCCGCGCCCGTCTCATCCTCGGCCTCGTGTTCGTCCAGATCGCGCTCGGCGCCCTGGTGGCGGGCTCCAAGGCAGGGCTCACCTACAACACCTGGCCGCTCATGGACGGCGCGCTGGTGCCGCCGGTCTCGAGCCTCTTCGTCGTGACGCCTTGGATAGAGAATTTCGTCGACAACGTCGCCTTGGTCCAATTCAACCACCGCATGGTGGCTTACGCCCTGGTCGCGCTCGCGCTCAGCCATGCTTGGTCGTCCATCCGCCGGGCGCCGGGAAGCTCAGAGGCGCGCTCGGCCTCGGCGCTCGCCGTGCTGACGCTCGCGCAAATGGCGCTCGGCATCGTCACGCTGGTTCTGGTCGTGCCCGTCTGGGCCGGCCTGGCGCACCAGATCCTCGCCTTGGCGGTGCTCGGCACCGCGGTGGCGCACGTGCGATCGACAGGCCGCTGAGCCGGAGCGGAAAAGGGCGGCCCTGAGGCCGCCCGATCCGGGGATGCTTACTGGATGACCTGTACGATGCGGCGGGTACCCGGGTCGACGAGAACCGGCACCTCGTTCACGACCGTGTAGCGATAATTCGTGACGCCGAACTCGGCCGGCACCTCGTAATAGGTCACGCCCTGCTGGGGCAGAACGGTGCCGACGCGCACATCCTGCTGGACGCGGTACGAAGGCACGTTGCGGGTCACGACGTATTGACGGAACTGGGGCTGCTGCTGCTCCGCCAAGCCGCCTGCAATGGCGCCCGTGACGCCGCCGATGACCGCACCGACCGGGCCGCCGACGATCGCGCCGGTCGCTGCGCCCGCCGCGCCGCCGGTGACCGCACCGCCGCCCTGCTGCGCGACAGCCGCGAAGGGAAGAAGGACAAACGCCCCGGCAAGCAAAATCGATTTCGACATTTGGGTCCACTCCTTGAGTTGGGTTCGGGAACTCAACGGCTATGAAACGCAGCAGTTCCCAAAATGCTGCAACACCCTTGCGCCGCAAGCGCTCCGCGGACGTTTCCTTATTGCGGACCCGTCGACCGGTTCACGAGCCTGCGCGACGAGGGATTCGACCGCGCCCGGACGCGCGCTCGGCCCAAGCCAGGCTAGAGCCGCTCGTCCGTCGTTGCGGTGATCTCGAGCTTCTCGAGCAGGGCCACAGGGTCCAACCCGCCGACCATTTCCGCGATCCCGAGACCTCCCGAGTCCCGCGCCTGCGCTCGGATCCGCAACCGCGTCGGCTTCGCGATGAAGCGCGCGATGCTCTGACCCACCACCTTCGCCTGATCCGAGTTGCCGAGCATCAGCGGAACCGCGAAGGCCGCGGCGGCGCCGTATTCCCGGCGGAGGGCCTCCGGCGTCTTCTTCAGCTTTCGGGCCTCCTCGCGAAGATAGCGGTCGAACAGGCCGGTGTTCTCGACGGTGAGATCCGCGCTCCTCGCCGTGGCGCCGAGGAGCGCGACCACGGCCACGGCGGTATCCGGGTTGAACACGTCCCGGGTCACGCCTCCGATGACCCCGCTCAGGGAGACCTGGCCCATCTCGGCCCCCGCGAAGGAAACCTCGCGCAGAAGGATCTCCTTCCCGGCCTCGTTCCAGGCGAGCGAAACGGTGCCCGAGACGTCGACGGCCTTGTACCCTAAGCCGGCGATGGACTTCAGATTCTCGTCCGCGAGGTCCGCCGGAACCGGGAGGGCGAGGTTGCGGACCGCGAGCCGCACCTCGGTCGGAATCCCGTTCAAGGGCTTCTCGGCCGTGACCTCCGCCTCCTTCAGGCTGAGGCGAATGCGATCCGGCTGCCCGCCCTCCCGCTCCTTGTTGGGCAAGTCCACGACGACCCCGGAATGCCGAATCGTCCCGACGGTCGGGATCAGCGAACGCAGGTCGGCGGCGTCGAGTTGTTCGAAGGGCTTGCCCCGCAACGCGCGCAGGCCCTGCAGCGTCGGCTGGAACGAAAACCCCGTGTAGGACACGCTCTCCATTTTCGCCGAGCCGTCCGGAACGATGAGTTCGAGCCCCTCCATGCGGGCATCGGCGGGCTTGTCCGCAGCGGCCGACCGATAGGCGATTCGGTTGATCCGGACGGTGAAAGCCTCGTCCTTCGCAGGACCGCCGACCTCGAGCTTCGCGACGCCGTTCAACTCCAGGCCGGTCGCTTCGGCAAAGCCGACGGACATGCCGTCGGCCGCATCCAGCACGGCGGTCAGCATCCGCTTGGTGTCCTCGTCCGACGGCTGGTCGATCTCGGTCATCGCGGAGAGGAGCGACGTCGTCCCGGCCCAGGACTCCTCGGTCGGACGCATGGCCAGGTCGTGAAGCGCGTAGCGCGCCACCTTGAGGGTGACGACACCGTCTTCGGAGTAGGTCACGTTCTCGCCCGAGATCGAGCCCTGGACCTTCGTCAGGGGCGCCGGCTGCGGACCTGCCTTCTCGGTGTAAAGCCGCGTCATCACGGCAAGATCGGTGTCCTCGGCGCTCATCCGGCCGTGCGTGATCGTTCCGCGCGACGTCGGGCCGGTCACGTCGGTGCTGGCGCCCTCGGCGGTCGCGAGGCGGATGCGACCGCGCTCGACGTCCTGCGCGATGAGGTTGCGGTAAACGGTGCGCTGCCGGACTGGGCCGAGCTGCTCGTCGACGAATAGCTCCGGGATCGCAACCCGCTGCGCCGAGATTTTCGCCAAGCGCGCCCCGAGCGGCTCGCCGGAAGCGCCGTCGAACAGCCCCTGGATCTCCGCCGCCGTGGAGGCAAGGCCGGAAAACGCGATCCGCGGAGCCGTATAGGTGCTTGGGCCGAGGGTGAGACGGACGTTCTCGAGGTTGACGGTTCCGGCCCCTTGGGCGAAGGCGGCGCTCCAGAGCGGAACGCGCACGGCGCCGATAGTGAACCGCTGCGACCCGTCCCCGCCGCTTACGTCTCGCCGCACCGCGGGTTCGATCGGGAGAACGGTGGCCGCGACGAGGACGCTGGAGAGAATAAGGAGGGGACGGCGGACGAAATGCATGGCGAAGCTTCCAGATTGGGGCGGCCACGATAGTCGGGCCGCACCGCATTTGCACTACCGGGAAGCTACAATATCGCCGCGCCAGCCGCCGGCGGAACGCAGGGACCGGGCCCGCAGCTAAAGCGAGAACGAGGTGCCGCAGCCGCAGGATGCGGTGGCGTTCGGGTTCTCGATTTTGAACGATTGGCCGATCAGGTCGTCGACGAAGTCGATGACCGCTCCTTCCATGTATTGGAGCGACACCTGGTCCACGAGCACCGCGGCGCCGTCCCGCTCGACGACGAGATCCTCGTCCTGGCGGGTGCGCTCGACGTCGAAGGCGTACTGGAACCCGGAACAGCCGCCGCCGTTGACGCTGATTCGGAGCATCGATCCGTGGGGCTCGGCCGCCATGATCTCGTTGATGCGGTGCGCAGCGCGTTCGGTGAGGGTGATCCCGTTCATCGGCAAAGGTCGCTTGCAAGGACGTTCGGCAACAAGGTAAGTGCGCGGAAGCGCCGATTCAACCCGAGGACAACGTGCGGCCGTTCGGCGAGAGATGGCGCGCCTCGTACGCCTGTAACCCCTCGGCAAGTCGGGGCCGGCTCTATCCGGAGGCGGTTTCCCGGACCCGCAGCGAATTCCAGCGCGACCGCGACCGGATCATCCATTCCTCGGCCTTCCGGCGCCTGAAGCACAAGACGCAGGTCTTCGTCCATCACGAGGGCGATCATTACCGGACCCGGCTCACCCACTCGATCGAAGTCAGCCAGATCGCGCGCGCGCTCGCCCGCTCGCTCGGGCTCGACGAGGATCTCGCGGAGGCGCTGGCTCTCTCCCACGACCTCGGCCACACGCCCTTCGGACACACGGGCGAGGAGGCTCTCGATTCCTGTATGGCGGGGTTCGGCGGGTTCGACCACAACGCCCAGGCCCTGCGCGTCGTGACCCGGCTGGAGCGGCGGTACGCGGAGTACGACGGCCTGAACCTGTGCTGGGAGACCCTCGAAGGGCTCGTGAAGCACAACGGGCCGCTCTATGACGGCTTCGGGCGTCCGACCCTGCGCTACGCCGCGCGCGGCGTGCCGCTCGCGATCCAGGAATACAATGCCCAGCACGATCTCGGGCTCGGCGCTCACGCGGGCGGCGAGGCGCAGGCGGCCGCGATCGCCGACGACATCGCCTACAATGCGCACGACCTCGACGACGGCCTGCGCGCCGGGCTGTTCGCCCTGGAGGACCTTCGCGAGGTTTCGTTTCTCCAGGACATTCTCAGTGAAGTGGACGGACGCTACCCCGGCCTCGAAACGTCCCGGCGCATCCACGAGCTCATTCGGCGGGTGATCACCCGGCTGGTCGAGGATGTCGTTGCGGAAGGAGACCGCCGGATCGCGGCGCTGGCGCCAGCCCATGCGGACGAGATCCGCGGAGCCGGCGATGCGGTCCTGTGCTTCTCGAGCGCGGTCCGCGAGGCGGACGCCTCGATCAAGCGCTACCTCTATCCGCACATGTATCGCCACCCGGACCTGATGCGGGTGCGCGGGCACGCCGACGCGATCGTCCGCGATCTCTTCCGCCGGTTCGTGGCGGAGCCGCTTGCCATGCCCGACGAATGGCACGCCGACCTTCCCGGGGACGAGCCGCGGCTGGCACGGCGGGTCGCGGATTACATCGCCGGCATGACCGACCGGTTCGCCGTGCTCGAGCACCGGCGCCTGTTCGAGACGACGCCCGATCTCCGGTGACCCTCGCGACCGCCGCGCACGACGCCGATTTTGCCGAGCGCGGCCGTGAGGAACCGAAACGGACTGCTCGACGGTCGCAAGCACGGCCTTGAAATCCCGGAAAGCGCCCCGCATCTGATTCCAGGGGGGCCACCTTTGGAGATCGACATGTCATCCTTCGCCGGCACCGCCGACGGCACCACCGGAACCCAATGCCAGCGCCAAGGCCGCCTGATCGGCCGCGGGTGGGAAATCGCCGGGATCGTCCTCGGCTTCGTGTTCGCCTGGCCGCTGGCCGTGGCCTATCTCGTCTGGAAGTTCGCCGGCTACCCGGTGCCGGCGGCCGCCAGAGCCTATGTGGAGAACCGGTGGGCGACCGGCTTCGGCTCTCCCTCGCGCTGGACTCCCGCCTTCCGCTCGACCGGCAACTCGGCTTTCGAGGATTACCGGCGCCGGGAACTGCAGCGGCTCGAGGAGGAGCGTCGGCGCCTCGATGAGGAGAGCCGCGCCTTTGCGGTGTTCGTCGAGGAGTTGAAGCGCGCCAAGGACCGCGAGGAGTTCGACGCGTTCATGGCGAAGCGTCGGGCAGGCCAGCAGCCCGCGTAACGTCCTCGCCCTGCGCGCTCGACATCGCGCCCCGCGGCCCCCCGGCCGCGGGGTTTCTTTTGTCCGGCACCGCTTGATGACCGCGCGACAACATGACATGAGCCTCGAACCCGGGCCCGGGAAGGGCCGAGGAAAGGGGCCCGTCGAGGCCTCGGGCGAGGCGGGTCTCCAGGAATGAACATTTTCGGGCTGTTCGAAGCGCGGGTCGCGGATGCACTCGCTCGCCTCGTCACGGCCGGGCGGATTCCGGCCGGTCTCGACACGAGCCGGGTCGTGGTCGAGCCGCCGCGTGACGCCTCGCACGGTGATCTCGCGACGAACGCCGCGCTGGTGCTCGCCAAGGAAGCGCGCGTGAACCCGCGCTTGCTCGCCGATCTCATCGTCGGCGATCTCAAGGACGACCCGCGCCTCGCGAGCGTCGAGGTCGCCGGCCCCGGTTTCATCAATCTGACCCTCGCGCCGGCCGTGTTCCACGAGGTGTTGCGCGCCGCCGTGACGGACGAGAGCTTCGGCCGCGGCGGGCAGGGCGCCGGCGCGCCGGTCAACGTCGAGTACGTGTCCGCCAACCCGACCGGGCCGATGCATGTCGGCCACGGCCGCGGGGCGGCGTTCGGCGATGCGCTCGCCAACCTCCTCGCCTTCGCGGGATACCGGGTCACCCGCGAGTACTACATCAACGACGCCGGCGCCCAGGTCGACGTGCTCGCCCGTTCCGCCTTTCTCCGCTACCGCGAGGCGCTGGGCGAGGCGATCGGCGCGATCCCGGAAGGGTTCTATCCGGGCGATTACCTCAAGCCTGTCGGGACCGAGCTCGCCGAACGGCATGGCCGGACGCTCCTCGAAACCGCGGAGGCCGACTGGCTGCCGATCGTGCGGGAAGCGGCGATCGCGGGCATGATGGCGCTCATCCGGGAGGACCTCGCCGCCCTCGACATCCGTCACGACGTCTTCTTCTCCGAGCGCTCCCTGTCGCAAGGCACGAGCGACCAGATCGCTGTCACGATCGCAGAACTCCGCTCTCGGGGCCTCGTCTACGAGGGCCGCCTGGAACCTCCGAAAGGCCAGCCGATCGAGGATTGGGAGGACCGCGAGCAAACCCTCTTCCGGGCCACGCAGTTCGGCGACGACGTGGACCGGCCGCTCCTGAAATCGGACGGGTCCTACACCTATTTCGCCTCGGATATCGCCTATCACCGCTCGAAGTTCGAGCGCGGCTTCGCCCTCATGATCAACGTGCTCGGCGCCGATCACGGCGGCTACGTCAAGCGCATGAAGGCCGCCGTGCGCGCGGTGACGGAAGGGAAGGGCGAACTCGACGTGAAGCTCTGCCAACTCGTCAAGCTGCTTCGCGGCGGCGAGCCGGTCAAAATGTCCAAGCGTTCGGGAGATTTCGTGACCTTGCGGGAGGTCACGGACGAGGTCGGACCGCGATGCGGTCCGCTTCATGATGATCTTTCGCAAGAACGACGCACCCCTCGAGTTCGATCTCGCCAAGGTCGTGGAGCAGTCGAAGGACAATCCGGTTTTCTACGTACAGTACGCGCACGCCCGCTGCGCTTCGGTGTTCCGTCAGGCCGCGAGAGGTCCTGCCGGGCGTCGATCTAGGGACGCAAGCCCTTGCCGAGGCTGATTATTCTCGGCTGCAGGACGAGGCCGAGATGGATGTGCTGCGCCGCCTCGCGCAGTTCCCGCGGACGGTCGAGACGGCCGCGGAGGCCCACGAACCCCATCGGATCGCTTTCTACCTCTATGATCTTGCAAGCGCCTTCCATTCCTTGTGGAATAAGGGCAAAGACTTGCCGCAATTACGGTTTGTTAATCAGACTGATCAAAATTCGACTGAGGCGAGGCTCGCACTCGTACATGCCCTAAGGGGAGTACTGGCGTCAGGGCTTGGCATTCTGGGGGTCACGGCACCCGATGAGATGCGCTAGAGAAACCCGGCAGGGCAAGGCCTGCCGCCGGTCTTCGCTGGCCCGGGAACTTGACGTCGAGCCGGCGCCGGGAGTCCCCGTCGCCCAATGGAGGGAGGCCCGCGTATGGCCGAATCAGTGAAACCCCGCTTCGCGGTGGATCTCGACGAGATTGAACGGCAGCTTGCCGATGCCCATTCGGCGCCGCAGTCCCCTCCCGCACCGCGCAACGATCCGCTGGCCGAGCTTGCACGGATCGTCGGACAGGACGACCCATTCCAGTCGATGCTCGCGAACAACCGGGCGCCGGCTCCCAAGACGGGCCGCCCGGCGGCGGGACGATCTGTTCGTCAGCCGCGACGAGCGCCCGCGGCAGCCGGCCGACTCCGCCCGGAGCGGATCGTTCCGCCCCGATCAGCCGACCGATCTCGACGCCGCCTACGCGGACCAGGTCCGCCAGTACGAAGCCTTCCAGGCCGAGGCGGCGCCGGATGGCTACCCGGAGGGTGCCTACGACCAGGATCGCTACGCCGACCCGTCGCTCTTCGAGGACCAGGACGAGATCCCTCGGCGCAGGCTCCCGCTTCGGAGCTCGCGCAAGACCGTCGTGGCGATCGCGGCGGTCGTCGGCGCCGCCGTGCTTGGGGTCGGCGGCGCCCTGATCGCCGGCCGCTCGACGAGCATGCTTTCGAGCGGAGAGCCGCCGCTCATCAAGGCCACCAACGAGCCCTCCAAGGTCCAGCCGCAGAGTCCGGGCGGAGTGGAGATCCCGAACCAGAACAAGCAGATCTACGAGCGCGTCGGGCAGGAAGCGCCGACCAAGGTCGTGAACCGGGAGGAGCAGCCCGTCGACGTACGCCAGGCGACCCGCACCGCCTCCACGGATGCGACGGGCGCCACGGCCGGGACCGCGCCGGCTCCGACCGGACTGGCGCTCGGCGAGCCGCGCAAGGTCCGCACCATCTCGATCCGCCCGGACGGGACGGTCATCCTGCCCGACTCCAAACCGGCTGCCGCGCCGGCTCCGGCGCCGGTGGCGATGACCTTGCCGCCGACCCAGGCCCGGGCGCCGCAGGCCGCGATGCCCCTGGCGCCGCTCGAGACCCCGCACGCCGGCGCAACCGCCACGACTCCGACGACGCCGGGGCCCCGCCAGGCGGCGGCCACGCCTCCCACCTCCGGCGGCTCTTCGACGCAGGCGGCCCAGACTCCTCAACCCGCCCCCCAACGGGTGGCCTCGGCTCAGCCCGGGATGGTCCCGGCCGCGCCGCAGCCTGCGCCGCAGCGCCTCGCCTCGGTTCAGCCGAGCGCGCCGACCGCCCCGGCCGCCGAGGCGGCGTCCGTGGGAGGGTACTCGGTTCAGCTCGGGGTGAGCGCGTCGGAGAACGAAGCCAAGGGCACGCTCCAGCGCTTCCAGCAGAAGTTCGCCGCGCTTCAGGGCAAGGCGCCGCTGATCCGTCAGGCCGAAGTGAACGGCAGCACCCTCTACCGCGTCCGGGTCGGCCCGATGTCGCGCGACGAGGCCTCCTCGCTCTGCTCCAAGATCCAGGGTCAGGGCGGGCAGTGCTTCGTGGCGAAGAACTGAGCCGCTCCGAGGTTCGCCTTGACCCCCCGGGTGCGGGGTCTTAAGGCGCGGGCATGACGACGACCCGCGCCTTTATTGCCGGTTGCTCCGGTCTGGAGCTGACCCCGGAGGAGACTGCGTTCTTCAAGGATGCGGCGCCCTGGGGCTTCATCCTGTTCAAGCGCAACGTCGAGAGCCCACAGCAGGTGCGCGCGCTCTGCGGTTCGCTGCGCGAGACCGTCGGCCGGGCCGACGCCCCGATTCTGATCGACCAGGAGGGCGGGCGCGTCCAGCGCATGGGACCTCCCCATTGGCCGAAGTACCCGCCCGGCCGCGCCTACGGGCGCCTTTACGTCGAGGATCCCGTCGCCGGCCGGGAGCTGACCCGCCTCGGCGCCCGCCTGATCGCGCAGGATCTCCGGTCCGTCGGGATCAACGTGGACTGCCTGCCGGTCCTCGACGTCCCCGTCGAGGGCGCGCACGACGTGATCGGCGACCGCGCCTACGCCGGGGATCCCGCCACCGTGGCCGTGCTCGGACGGGCGGCGGCCGAGGGACTTCTCGCGGGCGGCGTCCTGCCGGTCATCAAGCACATTCCCGGCCACGGGCGCGCCTTCGCGGACAGCCACCTTGCCTTGCCGGTGGTCGAGACTCCGCAGGAGGAGCTGAAGGCGCGCGATTTCGCGCCGTTCCGGGCGCTCGCCGACATGCCGCTCGCGATGACCGCGCATGTGGTCTATGCAAGCTTCGACAGCGCGCAGCCGGGGACGACCTCGCCCTCCGTGATGGCGGAGATCATCCGCGGGCATATGGGCTACGACGGTCTCGTCATGAGCGACGATCTCTCCATGCAGGCCCTGGGCGGAGCGTTCGAGGAGCGCGCGCGAGCCGCTTTCGCGGCCGGCTGCGACGTCGCCCTGCACTGCAACGGCAGGATGGAGGAGATGAGGGCCGTCGCGGAGGCAGCGCCGGTTCTCACGGGCGAAGCGTTGCGTCGAGCCGACGCGGCGCTCGGGCGAATCCGCCACGAGCCGGAACCGTTCGACCCTGTGGATGCCCGCGCGCGCTTGGATGCGGCGCTGGCGGTCTATGCGTAAGCTCGCCCGAATCGATCGCCTCGAGTAGGAGCCATGGCCGAACCCTTGCCGTTCGACGAAGTCGCCGTTTCCGAGCGGATCGAAGGCGAGCCTATGCTGCTCGTCGACGTCGACGGCTTCGAGGGGCCGCTCGACCTGCTGCTCGAGCTCGCGCGGCGCCAGAAGGTCGATCTCCACCGCATCTCCATTTTGGCCCTCGCCGAGCAGTATCTGGTCTTCGTCGAGGCCGCTCGCCGCTTGCGCTTGGAACTCGCCGCGGACTACCTCGTCATGGCGGCTTGGCTCGCTTACCTCAAGTCCCGCCTGCTCTTGCCCGAACCGCCGAAAGGCGAGGAACCGAGCGCTTCCGATCTCGCCACCGCGCTCGCCCTGCGTCTGCGTCGGCTCGAAGCGATCCGCGAAGCCGCGAGGCAGCTCGGCGATCGCGACCGGCTCGGCCGCGACGTTTTCGCCCGCGGGCGCGCCCGAGCCGGTTCAGATCCGAAAGCAGACGTCGCACGAGGCGACGCTCTACGACCTCCTCTCGGCCTATGCCCGCCAGCGGCAGAAACAGTTCAATGCCCGGGTCACCTTCCACAAGCGGCAGGTCTGGTCGCTCGGCGAAGCCCGCGAGGCGCTCGAACGTCTCGTCGGCCACATGAGCGACTGGGTGACCCTCGACGGATACCTCGTGCGCTACATCGTCGAGCCTTCGATGCGCCCGACCGTCGTGGCGTCGGCCCTGTCCGCGATGCTGGAGATGGTGCGCGAGGGGCGGGTGTTGGTGCGCCAGGACGAGCCGTTCGCGCCGCTCTGGGTGCGCGGGACCGGCGAA
The DNA here is from genome assembly GCA_963800985.1 of uncultured Alphaproteobacteria bacterium. Lineage (GTDB taxonomy): Bacteria > Pseudomonadota > Alphaproteobacteria > Rhizobiales > Beijerinckiaceae > Microvirga. The sequence continues at coordinate 48,557 of CAWDDI010000040.1, forward strand.
CGGCGCGATGCCGTGGAGGCATAGAGGCATGGACAAGCGCGCAGGCGCCGCGATCAAGGTGGTAGCCGGTCTGGACCGCAGTCCGGACCCGCGGGAGGCTGTGCGCATCGCCGAGGCCCTGCTCTTCGCCTCGCCCGAGCCCCTGAGCGTGGAGGATCTCAAGTCCCGTCTGCCCGAGGGCGCCGAGGTCGAGGCGATCCTCCAGGAACTGGCGGCCTTCTACGCCGACAGGGGCGTGAACCTCGTGCGCGTGGCCGGGCGCTGGGCGTTCCGCACGGCAGGCGACCTGTCCTATCGTTCTTCGCCCGCGACGTGGTGGAGCAGCGTAAGCTGTCCCGTGCCGCCATGGAGACCCTTGCGATCATCGCCTATCACCAGCCCGTGACCCGGGCGGAGATCGAGGAGATCCGCGGCGTCGCGACCTCGAAGGGCACGCTCGACACGCTTCTCGAAACCGGCTGGATCCGCCTGCGCGGACGACGGCGCGTGCCCGGCCGGCCGGTGACCTACGGCACGACGCCGGCCTTCCTGGAGCATTTCGGCCTCGACACGATCGACGACCTGCCGGGTCTGGAGGAGCTCAAGGGGGCCGGGTTCATCGAGGGGCGCATCCCGGCCGGGCTGTCCGTGCCGGTGCCCTCCGACGCCGACGCGCTTGGCGCGGACGAGGATCCGCTCGACGCGGACGAGATGTTCAGGCTCCCGGACCTCGACAAGGACGAGGAAGACCGGCCCGACGGAGGAGTGATGGCCGGGGCGGCCCGACCCGGGTCCGGGATCGGTTCCGCCTCCCGCGGTGGGGTCAGCGCGGCACGGCAGGCGCCGCGATCCCGGCGCAACTCGCCTTCGAGAACGTGGTCCACACCTACGGCGTCGCTGCGCGCGCTCGACGGCATCTCCCTGACGATCGAGCCGGGAGAACTGGTGTGCCTTCTCGGCCATTCGGGATGCGGCAAGACAACGCTGCTGCGCGTCGCCGCCGGCGTCGAGGCGCCGACCTCCGGGCGGGTCCTGATGGACGGAATGGAGGTGAGCGGCCCGATCGCCTTCCTGCCGCCGGAGCGGCGCGGCATCGGCCTGATGTTCCAGGACTACGCGCTCTTTCCCGCATCTCACGATCCTCGAAAACGTGATGTTCGGATTGCGGGACCTTGCCGCCGAGCGAGGCCGAGACCTCGGCCCGGCGGGCGCTCTCGCGCGTCGGCCTGGAGCGGAACGCCGTCGAGGATATCCGCACACGCTGTCGGGCGGCGAGCAGCAGCGCGTCGCGCTCGCGCGTTCGATCGCGCCCCGTCCGGGCGTGCTGCTGATGGACGAGCCGTTCTCGAACCTCGACCGGCGCATGCGCGACCTGATCCGGGACGAGACGGTCGCGATCCTGCGCGAAACCGGCGCCACGACCATCGTCGTCACGCACGATCCCGAGGAGGCGATGATGATCGCCGACAGGATCGTCCTGATGCGCTCGGGCCAAATCGTGCAACAGGGCTCCGCGGAGGAGATCTACACCCGCCCGGTCGACCTCTTCGCGGCCCGGTTCTTCTGCGATTTCAACGAGGTTGAAGGCGTCATCGAAGGCGGCCAGGTCTCGACCCCGGTCGGCGTGTTCGCCGGCCCCGCATCTTGCCGAGGGCGCGAGCGCGATCGTGTGCATCCGGCCGCAGGGTGTCCGCCTGCACCCGCCCGGCGTTCTGCCTGCCGGGCCGGGTCGTCTCGCGGCGCTTCCTCGGCGAGGTGGATCTCGTCCACGTCGCCGTGCAGGGGCTCGACCGGCCGCTGCAGGCCCGCGTCGCGCGGCCCTGCCGGATTGCAAGCCGGGCAGGACGTCGGGCGTCGATATCGACCAGCACGAAGTCCTTGTTTTCGCCGCGTCTCATCCCTAGGTTGGCCGCGAGTTGACGAAACCAGCCGCGCCCGGAAGCACGGCGCAGGAGGAACGCCATGGGTGGCGCTAGCATTTGGCACTGGATCGTCGTCGGGCTGATCGTCGTCCTGCTGTTCGGACGCGGCAAGATCTCCGAGATGATGGGCGACGTCGCCAAGGGCATCAAAGCCTTCAAGAAGGGGATGACCGAGGAGGATACCGCCCGGCTGCGCCGAGCACGACGACGCCGACGAGCCAGCCGGTGGGCTCCGATCCGGTCAAACCATCGAGCACCAGCAGCGCGGCGGCGCCGCGACGACGGCGGCCACGACGCGATCGCAAGGCGGTCTGACGTCGATCGGGCGCGCGCCGGACGGGCGCCGTGCCGTTGCGTAAGGGCAGGGGGTCCAGGGACCAGGCCATGTTGGACATGAGCTGGGGTGAGATGATGGTGATCGGCGCCGTCGCGCTGATCGTCATCGGCCCGAAGGACTTGCCCAAGGCGCTGCGCACTCTCGGAAACAGTGACGGCCAAGATCCGCCGGATGGCGGCGGAGTTCCAGGGCCAGTTCAACGAGGCCATGCGCGAAGCGGAGCTCGACGACGTCAAACGCCAGATCCAGGGCGTGAACGACTCGGTCGGGGCGCTGAACCAGGGCTTCAACCCGATTCAGACCGTCCGGGACGAACTGAAGGGCGCGATCGAAGCGCCTGCCCCCGCGCTCGAGCCGGCCCCGGCCGCGAACGGCCGCGAAGCCATGGCCGAGGAGCGCCACGGGGCGAGCCTGCCGGCGCCGGCTGCGAGCCCGCGGCGCCGATCGCATCGAGCCCGCCCGGGGCCTCCGATCCCGTCGACGACGTGCAAGCCGCCACCGCGCACGACCCCGACGGCCCCCCCGGGGCGGCCGAAATGCCGCGCGAGAAGGCCTAGATGACCCCGGCCGAGGACGAGGACGAAGTCGAGGCATCGCGGGCACCGCTGATCGAGCATCTCATCGAACTGCGTTCGCGCCTGATCCGGGCGCTCATCGCGTTCGTCGGGATGTTCTTCGTGTGCTTCGTGGTCGCGAAGCCGATCTACAACATTCTCGTCTGGCCCTACGTCAATGCGGTCGGCTCGCCCGAGAAGGCGCAGCTCGTCTACACGCACGGGCTCGAGTTTCTGTTCACCCAAATCCAGGTCGCCGTCTTCGGCGCGGGTTTCCTCGCCTTTCCGGTGATCGCGAACGAGATCTACAAGTTCGTCGCGCCGGGGCTCTACAGGCACGAGCGTCAGGCGTTCCTGCCTTATCTCGTCGCGACTCCGGTGCTTTTCACCATCGGGGCCATGGTGGTCTACTTCATCGCCATGCCGCTCCTGATGCGCTTCTCCGTCGGCATGCAGCAGCTCGCGACGGAATCGACGCCCGGCATCGCGTTCCTCCCGAAGGTGAGCGAGTACCTCTCGCTCATCATGACCCTGATCTTCGCCTTCGGGATCTGCTTCCAGCTGCCCGTGATCCTGACCCTTCTCGCCCGGGCCGGGCATCATCGACTCCGAGTTACCTGAAGGAGAAGCGCCGTTACGCGGTCGTCATCGTGTTCGTCGTCGCGGCGGTGCTGACCCCGCCGGACGTGATCAGCCAGTTCGCCCTTGCGGTCCCCACCCTGCTTCTTTACGAGGCCTCCATCTTCTCCGTCCGCATGGTGGAGAGGAAGCGCGCGGAAGCCGAGGCCGCGCGCGCGGCGGCCGAATAGGCGAGTCGTCTGTCGGCCGACCGCGTCCTCTCGGACACCTCCTGCCGAGGAGCGCTCGCCCGAGCGCGTCTTGAAGCGCCGGTCCAGAACCCATGCACGACATCCGCCTCATCCGCGAGAACGCCGCAGCGTTCGACCAGGCCCTGCGCAACCGCGGACTCGAGCCGCTGTCCGGGCGCCTGATCGCCCTCGACGACCGCCGCAAGAGCGCCGTCTCGGCCTTGCAGCAGGCGCTCGAGCGCCGCAACGCGCTCTCGAAGGAGATCGGCCAGGCCAAGGCCCGGAAGGACGAGGCGCGGGCGCAGGAGCTGATGGCCGACGTGGCGCGGCTCAAGGAAAGCGTGCCGCTGCTCGAACACGCGGAGCGCGAGGCCGAAAAGGAACTCGACGAGGCCCTCGCGGGCATTCCGAACCTGCCGAAGGACGGACGTGCCCGTCGGGCCTGACGAGACCGCGAACGTCGAGCGCCACCGCTTCGGACAGCCGAAGGGCCGGCCCGGCGCCCGGCAGCACTTCGAGATCGGCGAGGCCATGGGCCTGATGGATTTCGAAGCCGCCGCGAAGCTCTCGGGCTCGCGCTTCGTGGTCCTGAAGGGCGGGCTCGCGCGGCTCGAGCGGGCGCTCGGGCAGTTCATGATCGACCTGCACACGACCGAGCACGGCTACACCGAGGTGGCGCCGCCGCTGCTCGTGCGCGACGAGGTGATGTTCGGCACGGCGCAGCTGCCGAAGTTCCTCGACGACCAGTTCCTTGCAACCCGAACGGTCACCCGCGCCGAGCTTTTGGAGAACGCGCTCAACTTCGCCACGAAGGACGATCGCGATCGCTTCGTTCGCGGCGAAAGCGATCTGCCGACGCTCGTGAACGAGGTGCTCGAGCGTGCGCCCTTGAAGGAGGACTTCTGGCTCATCCCGACGGCCGAAGTTCCGCTCACCAACCTCGTCCGGGAATCGATCGTCTCCGAAGATGAGCTCCCGCTCCGCGTCACGGCCCTGACGCCCTGTTTCCGTGCCGAAGCCGGCTCCGCCGGCCGCGACACGCGCGGCATGCTGCGCCAGCACCAGTTCGTGAAATGCGAGCTCGTGTCGATCACCACGCCCGAGAGCTCGGCCGACGAGCACGAGCGGATGCTCGCCTGCGCGGAGGCCGTGCTGCAGCGGCTCGATCTTCCCTTCCGCACCGTGACGCTCTGCACGGGCGACATGGGGTTCGCGTCGGCCAAGACATACGACATCGAGGTCTGGCTGCCCGGGCAGGGGACCTATCGCGAGATCTCGAGCTGCTCGGTGTGCACCGACTTCCAGGCCCGGCGCATGAACGCCCGCTACAGGCCGAAGGACGGCAAGGGCCCGCGTTTCGTCCACACCCTCAACGGGTCCGGCATCGCGGTCGGCCGCGCCCTCATCGCGGTCCTGGAGAACTACCAGAACGAGGACGGCAGCGTCTCCGTTCCCGCGGCGCTGCAGCCCTACATGGGCGGCCTCACCCGCCTCGAGCCGAAATCCTGATGCGCATCCTCTGCACGAACGACGACGGCATTCACGCCCCCGGGCTCGCGACGCTCGAGACGATTGCGCGCCAGCTTTCCGACGACGTCTGGGTCGTGGCGCCCGAAACGGATCAGAGCGGCGTCTCGCACTCCCTGTCCCTCAACGATCCGCTGCGCCTGCGCGAGATCTCCGATCGGCATTACGCCGTCAAGGGCACGCCGACCGACTGCGTGATCATGGGCATCCGGCACATCATGCACGACGGCGAGGCCCGATCTCGTGCTCTCCGGCGTCAACAGGGGCCAGAACGTCGCCGAGGACGTGAGCTATTCGGGCACGGTGGCCGGCGCCATCGAGGGCACGATCCTCGGCGTGCCCTCGATCGCGCTGTCGCAGGCCTATGGCCCTGGCGGCCGGAACGCGGTCAAGTGGCACTGCGCCGAAGCCCATGCCGCGGGCATCGTTCGGAGGATTCTGGAGCTCGGGATCGACAAGGGCATCCTGGTCAATGTGAACTTTCCCGACTGCGAGCCCGGCGAGGTCGCGGGCGCGGCGGTCGTGAACCAGGGGGTCCGCAACCAGGAGCTCCTGCGCCTCGACGCGCGCATGGACGGGCGCGGCAACCCCTATTACTGGATCGCCTTCGAGAAACGGCGCTTCACGCCGGGGGCCGGAACGGACCTGTGGGCGATCGAGAACCGGCGCATCTCGGTCACGCCGCTGCGCCTCGACATGACGGACGAGCCGACTCTGACCCGATACGCGCAGGGCTTCGCCTGACGTGGCGTGCCGCGCAACGCCCCGGTCCCCGACGGCACGCGCCCGGCTTGGGGCGAGCCTTTGCCGGCCCGCGAGGCCGGCGTCGGCGGCATCGCGGTGTGCCGGGTCGCGGAGATGACGGACGTATCGGACGCCGCGGGCTCCGCGCCGCGACCGCTCCGCGAGGCCGACGATCGGTCCGCCGAGGCGGCGGTCGATACGGCCGCCTTCATCCTCTCCCTGCGGGCCCGGGGGATCCGCGACACGGGCGTGCTCCGAGCCATGGAGCTCGTGCCGCGCGAGATTTTTGCGCCTCGGCGCTTCGCGGATCTGGCCCGTGCGGACGTCGCCCTGCCGCTTCCCTGCGGTCAGACCATGACGTCGCCCGGGACCGTGGCGACCATGCTCGTGGCGCTGGCGGTCGAGGAGGGTCAGCGGGTTCTCGAGATCGGCACCGGGTCCGGGCTACGTGACGACGCTTCTCGCCCGGCTCGGCGGCCAGGTGGTCTCCGTCGAGCGCTTCGCGACGCTGGCGGAGAGCGCGACCGAGCATCTCAAGGTGGCGCAGACCCGGGGCGCCCGGATCGAGATCGGGGACGGCTTGGCGCAGCGTCCGCGGGAACGGTTCGACCGCATCGTCCTCAACGGCGCTTGCCTGTCGATCCCCGAGTCCGTCATGGCTCTGCTGGCGCCGGGCGGGCGGCTCGTCGGAGCGCTGACGGTCGACGGCCTGCCCCGCCTCGTCCGGATGGAGCGGCTCGTCGACGGCGCGCTCCACCAGGAGATCGGGCCTTCCTTGCGCCTGTCGCCCCTCGCGTCGGGCGTCGCCAGCTCGCTGTGACGCCTCTGCGCGAGCGCCGGACGAAGAATCTCGCCTGAATCGTGTGCGAAACGGCGCTCGCGGCAACACTTGCTTAACCTGAATCCGCCTTTAATCCTGCCATCCAAGTCGCGTATGTGCGGGGTGCGTCGTTATGAGTGAGCGCGTGTGTTCAGGGCGTTGGATCGCGGTGTCTCGCATCGCCCTGGTCGAGTTTGATCGGCGGAATGGCGTCCGCCTGCAGCTCGGACTCGATGCGCTTCTCGCAGCCGTTCGCGAACCCGTTCGCGGCGAGCAGCCGGATGGCGGCGAGCGAGCCCGAGGCGCAGGCGCCCGCCCGCAGCCGGGTGGCGGCGGTCCCGACCGCACCCGTGCAGTCCCAGGCTCTTCCGCCGCTTCAGTCCGCTCCCCCGCCGCGCGTGGCGAGCGCGCCGGTGACGAGCAGCCAGGGCGGCTGGAGCGCCGCCGGCGGCACGCGCATCACCGTCGGGGTCGAATGACAACCTCGACTCGATCTCGCAGCGTTACGGCGTGCCGTCGAGCGCGATCCTGACCGCCAACGGCCTGTCGAGTGCGAACCAGATTGCCTCCGGCAGAGAGATCGTCATTCCGGTCTACAACGCGTCCGCCGCGACGAGCCGGGTCGCCGCGGCTCCGCAGCCCAAATTCAAGCTCGTGGAGAGCGCGAAGCCCACGACCCAGAAGGTGGCCGAGAAGGCCGAAGGGCCGAAGCAACGGGTTCGTCCGGGCATGACGGCTCAGAAAGACCGCGCTCCCGCCCGGCAGGTCGCTGCCGCGACCGCGCCCGCCGCTGCGGCGCCCAAGCCGCCTCCGGCCCAGCCCGTCGCCCGTGCGGAACCGCAGCCCGGAAGGGCGACCGCCGGCCGTGCCGAACCGCCGCCCGTGAGGTCCCCGGCCCCGACGCAGGCGCCCGGTCCCGGCGCCGCAGCCGCAGGTCGCAACCGCGCCGGCGGCGGAGCCGGAGCAGACCGGGGGCCTTTCGCACCGATTTCCGCTGGCCGGCCCGCGGCCGAGTCATCGCCGGGTTCGGGGCCAACGGCGGCAACGAGGGCATCAACATCGCCGTGCCGGAGGGCACGCCCGTGAAGTCCGCCGAGGCCGGCACGGTCACCTATGCGGGCAGCGAGGTGAAGGGCTACGGCAACCTCGTCCTGGTCCGCCACGACAACGGCTACGTGTCCGCCTATGCCCATAACGGCTCGCTCGAACGTAAAGCGCGGCGAGCGGGTCAGGCGCGGCCAGGTCATCGCGACGTCGGGCCAGACCGGCAACGTGACCTCGCCCCAGCTCCACTTCGAACTCCGCAAGGGCCAGGCGCCCGTGGACCCGATCCCATACCTGGGCGGGACCTGATCGCGCAAGGCGATCGGCTTCTCTGGGGGGTCGAGGAGGATGGCGGACGCTCAGCCGCCATCCTCTTTCGTTTCGGATCGTCCGGCGCCGCGAGGTCAGAGCGCCTGCCCCAGCCGTCCGGCGAGATCCTGGATGAACTGCCACGCCGTGCGGCCCGAGCGCGACCCGCGGGTGGTCGCCCATTCGAGCGCCTCGGCCCGGATCCGCGTCCCGGTCGGCTTCGAGGCCGAAATGCTCCAAATAGGCGAAGACCATCTCGAGATACTCGTCCTGGCTGCACTTGTGGAAGCCGAGCCATAGCCCGAAGCGATCCGACAAGCGAGACCTTCTCCTCCACGGCCTCGCCCGGATTGATCGCGGTCGAGCGCTCGTTCTCCATCATGTCCCGGGGAAGGAGATGGCGCCGGTTCGAGGTGGCGTAGAAGATCACGTTGTCGGGCCGCCCCTCGATCCCGCCCTCGAGCACGGCCTTCAGGGACTTGTAGGAGGTGTCGTCGCCGTCGAAGGACAGGTCGTCGCAGAACACGATGAAACGGTGCGGGTCCGGGCGCAGGAGCGCCATCAGCTCCGGCAGCGTCTCGATGTCCTCGCGGTGGATCTCGATGAGCTTGAGCGGACGCGTCCTCTCGCCGGCTTGGCGGTTGATCGCGGCATGGACGGCCTTCACGAGCGACGACTTGCCCATGCCGCGGGCGCCCCAGAGGAGGGCGTTGTTGGCCGGAAGCCCGTCGGCGAAGCGCTCGGTGTTGTCCGCGAAGCGTGTCCCGCACCCGGTCGATGCCGCGCAGGAGCGCGATATCGACCCGGTTGACCTTCGGGACCGGCGAGCAGGCGCCGCCCGGCCGCCTGCCACACGAAGGCGTCCGCGGCGGCGAAATCGGCCGCTCGAGGCTCCGGCAGGCGCGATCCGCTCGAGCGCGTCGGCGATCCTGGCCAGGAGCGCGAGGGTCTCGGGAGGCGGCGGGAGCGTCGCGGGTCATCGGCACATCAACGCAAGTGGGGTCGAACGAGGCGAAAGGGTCGCGGGCCGGAGCCGGCTACACAATCGGCGCTCGGCTGCTTATCTCGGAACCCCGGGAGCGTCCATCGGCTCCGCGAGCCCGTGACGTTCATTGATTTCGCGGGGTCGATGGTTATAGTCCGCGCCGTTTTACGGAACGCTGTCCGGCGCGGGCAGGCCCGGTACGGGCCTGCGTCGCGCTTTTCCTCATGGAGAGCCTCTTGATCACGCCCGCTTTCGCGCAAGGGGCCCTCGGCGGGGGCGACATGACGCGATGCTCGTCAGCTCGTGCCGTTCGTCCTGATCTTCGTGATCATGTGGTTTCTCATCATCCGCCCGCAGCAGCGCCGGGTGAAGGAGCATCAGGAGATGATCAAGAACGTGCGGCGCGGCGATACGGTGGTGACCTCGGGCGGGATCATCGGCAAGGTCACGAAGGTGACGGAGGACGCGCGCCGACATCGACGTCGAGATCGCCGACGGCGTGAGGGTCAAGGTCGCCCGCGCGATGATCGCCGAGGTGCGCACGAAGGGCGAGCCCGTGAAGGCGTAAGCGCCGCGATGTGTGGTAGAAGTGAACTGAGCGACCCTGGAGGGCCGTAGCGCCCGATGGGCCAGAGGATTGGTGGGAATGCTACGTTTCTCGACCTCGAAGGTCATTGCGATCGTCGCAGCGGTGCTGATCGGCTTCGCTGCTCGCGGTGCCGAGCCTTATGACCGGCCGAGCAGCGCCAGTCGATGCAGGCCTCGATTCCGCGCTGGCTGCCGTCCTGGATCGTGCCGACCCGGGCGATCGTGCTCGGCCTCGATCTCCAGGGCGGCTCCCACGTGCTGCTCGAGGTCGACGTGCCGGACCTCCTTCGCACGCAGACGATCCAGCTGCGCGACGACGTGCGCCGCGATCCTGCGCGAGACCCGCGTCGCGCCGCAGGGCGGCATCCAGCTCATCGCCGCGCGGCGTCCAGGTCCGGGTTCCCGACGCCGCCGACCGGGAGCGGGCTGCTCCCGAAGCTGCGCGAGCTCTCGCAGCCGATCTCCAACGCGATCATCGGCCAGACCGGCGAGTCGCGACATCGACGGTCGACCGAGCAGCCCGACGGGCTCGATCACGCTCACCGCCACGGAGGCCGGGATCAACGAGCGGGTCCGCCGCGCCATCGAGCAGGCGATCGAGGTGCTCCGCCGCCGCGTCGACGCGCTCGGCACCACGGAGCCCAACATCCAGCGCCAGGGCGCCGACCGCATCCTCGTCCAGGTGCCCGGCCTTCAGGATCCGCAGCGCCTGAAGGACATCCTCGGCCGAACCGCCAAGCTCGAGTTCCGGCTCGTCGGCCGAGCAGGCCGGCGGCGACGTCGATCTCCTGCCCTCGAAGGACAACGACGGCCAGCGCATGCCGGTCGAGCGGCGGATCATCGTCGAGGGCGGCGATCTCATCGACGCGCAGCCCGCCTTCGACCAGCGCACCAACCAGCCGATCGTCAATTTCCGCTTCAACATCCGCGGCGCCCAGCGCTTCGGCCAGGCGACGACCGAGAACGTCGGCCGGCCGCTCGCCATCGTGCTCGACAACGAGGTGATCTCCTCGCCCGTCATCCAGTCCCCGATCACGGGCGGCTCGGGCCAGATCTCGGGCCAGTTCACGGTGAAGCAGGTCGAACGACCTCGCGGTGCTGCTGCGCGCCGGCGCGCTGCCCGCCAAGCTCACCATCGTCGAGGAGCGCACCGTCGGCCCCGGCCTCGGCGAGGATTCGATCGAGGCCGGCAAGCTCGCGCTCGTGGGTCGGGACGGCGCTCGTCGCCGCTTTCATGGTGGCGTCCTACGGGCTTCCTCGGCGTCGATCGCGGTCGTGGCCGTGGTCATCAACGTCGGCATGATCTTCGGCATCCTGTCGGTGCTGGGCGCCACGCTGACGCTGCCGGGCATCGCGGGCATCCTGCTCACGATCGGCATGGCGGTGGATTCGAACGTCATCATCTACGAGCGCATCCGCGAGGAGTCGCGGCTCGGGCGCTCCGCGATCTCGTCGCTCAACGAGGGCTTCGGGCGTGCGCTCGGCACGATCATCGACGCGAACTTCACGACCCTGCTCGCCGCCGGCATCCTGTTCTTCCTCGGCACCGGGCCCGGTGCGCGGCTTCGCCGTGACGCTCTCGATCGGCATCCTGACGACGGTCTTCACGGCCTACACGGTGACGCGCCTGCTGCATCGCGACTTGGTACCGCTACGCAGCCGAAAACCCTCTCGTTCGCATAGGGACGGCAGCCGCCATGATGCTGATCCAGTATTTTCCCGACCAACACCAAGTTCCGGTTCATGCGAGTTCCGGCGCTGGAGCTTCCCGTTCTCGGCCGCGATGTCGCGTGGTCGCGGTCGCTGCTGTTCTTCACCGCGGGCATGAATTTCGGCATCGACTTCAAGGGCGGCACGCTGGTCGAGCTGCAGGCCAAGGCCCCGCAGGCCGACGTGGGCTCGCTGCGCGAGCGGGCGAACGGGCTCGGCTTCGGCGAGGTCGAGGTCCAGGAGTTCGGGGCCGGGCGCGAGGTCTCGCTGCGCGTCGAGCTGCAGCCCGGCGGCGAACAGGGCCAGCAGGCCGTGGTGCAGAGGCTGCGCGACGTCTTCTCGGCCGATTACGAGTTCCGCCGCGTCGAGGTCGTGGGGCCGCGCGTCTCGGGCGAGCTCGTCCAGTCCGGCACGCTCGGCATCATGCTCTCGCTCGATCGCGATCCTCGCCTATCTCTGGTTCCGCTTCGAGTGGCAGTTCGCGATCGGGGCGATGATCGCGACGCTGCACGACATCGTGCTGACGATCGGCTTCTTCGCGGTCACGCAGATCGAGTTCAACATGACCTCGATCGCCGCGATCCTGACGATCATCGGCTATTCGCTCAACGACACCGTCGTGGTCTACGACCGCATCCGCGAGACCATGCGCAAGTACAAGCGCCTCGCGATCGGCGACCTCCTCGACAAGGCGATGAACGACACCCTGACGCGCACGATCATCACCGGCGTGTCGACCGCGCTGGCGCTGCTGGCGCTCACCTTCTTCGGCGGCGAGGTCTTGAAGAGCTTCTCCTACGCGATGCTGTTCGGCGCTCGTGGTCGGCACCTACTCGTCGGTTTTCATCGCCGCGCCGATTCTGATCTATCTCGGCGCTCAAGCAGGGCGCCGAAGCGCCGGCCAACGTGCCGGACGGCAGGCTGGCGCAGCCCGCGGAGTGAGCGGGTCGTGATCGGCGGCCGGCTCCATGGCGGGTTCGTGCCGGGCCGCCACCCGATCGACGCCTACGGCAACGGCGGCTTCCGCTTCGCCGAGATGTCGCATCGAGGGTCGATCCTGGCGCTGCCGTCCGGCATTCGTGCCTGGGACGTGAACGCCGCCCTCGGAGGTGACGGTGGAAACGCTCGCGCCGGTGTTCCAGGAGGGCGAAGCGCTCGAACTCCTCCTCCTCGGAACCGGCGTGAGGTCGGTTGCCATATCGGACGCGCTGCGCTCTCGCTTTCGCGAGGCGCGCATCAGGCTCGACGTGATGCAGACGGGAGCCGCGGCCCGGACCTTCAACGTCCTCGTCGCGGAGAACCGCAAAGTCGGCGCAGCGCTGATCGCGGTGGACTGAGCCCTTGGCCGGGGCGGGCGCAGGCTTCGACTTCGAGCATTGCGAAGCGCTCGTCCGCGACGGCGATCCCGACCGCTACTGGGCACGCTGTTCGCCCCGGCCGACAAGCGCCCATATCTCTTCGCCCTTTACGCCTTCAGCTTCGAGATCGCCCGCGTGCGCGATTCCGTTCGCGAGGCCATGCTCGGCGAGATCCGGCTGCAATGGTGGCGCGACGCGCTGCAAGGCGAGGCGCGCGGCGACGTGCGCGCCAACCCGGTCGCGGCGGCTCTGGACGACACGATCGTGGCCTTCCGTCTGCCGCGGCAGGCGCTCGTCGACCTCGTCGACGCACGGGTGTTCGACCTCTACGACGATCCGATCCCGACCCTGAACGACCTCGAGGGCTATTGCGGCGAGACGTCGTCGAGCCTGATCCGCCTCGCCTCGATCGTGCTGACCGGCGGGGATCCGGGCTCCGCCGATGCCGCGGGGCATGCAGGCGTCGCCTATGCGCTGACGGGACTGTTGCGCGCTTTCCCTTGGCATGCCCGGCGCGGGCAGGTCTACCTGCCCCAGGATATTCTCGCCCGGCACGGCGTCGTGCGCGAGGACGTCGTGCGCGGCCGCGGCGGGCCGGGACTTCGCCGTGCCATGGCCGACCTGCGTGCCGTCGCCCGCAAGCATCTGGCGCACGTGCCGGACCCTCAGGTCGGCGATCCCGGCGCCGGCGCTGCCCGCATACCGGGCGCTCTCCCTGGTGGAGCCTTACCTGCTCGCGATGGAGCGGCGCGACTACGACCCGTTCCAAACCGCCGTGGACCTGCCGCCGTGGCGTCGGGTGTGGGCGCTCTGGCGCGGGTGGTAAGCGCGCCCCTCGGTCTCCGGTCGCACGGCCGCGCCCGCCACCTCTCTCCGCACGCGGCGAGGGCGGAGCGCACGATGCCTATTCCGCAGCCGCGGCCGGGATCTCGCTGCCGGAAAGCCACACGCCGAGATCGGCGCGCGCCCGGTCGGTCAGCGCCCGCTTCTTGGCGAGCGCCTTCGCGGCCCCCCGCAGCCGCTTGCCGTCCTCCGCCTTCGGCGTGCGTTCGAGTGGCGGAAACAGCCCGAAATTCACGTTCATGGGCTGGAAGGAGCGCGGGCCGTCGTCGATCGTCTCGATATGGCCGCCCGTGATGTGGTTGATCAGGGCGCCCAATGCGGTCGTCCCGGGCAGCGGCCGGACGGGTCGGCCGAGTCGCTCGGCGGCCGCGAGGCGTCCCGCCATGAGACCGACGGCCGCGCTCTCGACATAGCCCTCGCAGCCGGTGATCTGGCCCGCGAAACGCAGGCGCGGCATCGCCCTGAGGCGCAGCGTCGGATCGAGGAGCTTCGGCGAATTGAGATAGGTGTTCCGGTGGAGGCCGCCGAGGCGCGCGAACTCGGCGTTCTCGAGTCCCGGGAATCATGCGGAAAATGCTGATCTGCTCGCCGTATTTGAGCTTGGTCTGGAACCCGACCATGTTGAACAGCGTGCCGAGCGCGTTGTCCTGACGAAGCTGCACGACCGCGTAGGGCTTTCGCTCCGGGTTCCTGCGGGTCCGTGAGGCCGAAGGGTTTCATCGGTCCGTGACGCAGCGTCTCGCGGCCGCGCTCGGCCATGACCTCGATCGGCAGGCATCCGTCGAAATAGGGCGTTCCCTCCCATTCCTTGAAGCTCGTCTTGTCGCCCGCGATGAGGGCGTCCACGAAGGCCTCGTAACGGTCCCGGTCGAGCGGGCAATTGACGTAGTCGGCCCCGGTGCCGCCCGGGCCGGCCTTGTCGTAGCGCGACTGGAACCAGGCCACCGCCATGTCGACGGAGTCCCGGTGGACGATCGGCGCGATGGCATCGAAGAAGGCGAGTTCCTTCTCACCCGTAACGGCCAGCACCGCTGCGGCGAGAGCCGGAGAGGTGAGGGGACCGGTCGCCACGATGGTCGATGACCAATCCTCCGGCGGCAGGCCGGCGACCTCCCCGCGCGCGATCGTGACGAGAGGGTGCGCTTCGAGGGCGGCGGTGACCGCGGCCGAGAACCCGTCCCGGTCGACGGCAAGCGCGCCGCCGGCCGGTACCTGATGCCGCGTCGCCCTCGCGCATGATGAGCGAGCCCAGGCGGCGCATCTCCTGATGGAGGAGCCCGACCGCATTCGTCTCGGCATCGTCGGAGCGGAAGGAATTGGAGCAGACGAGCTCGGCGAGGCCCTCGGTCTTGTGGGCGTCGGTGCCGCGGAGGGGCCGCATCTCGTGGAGGACGACAGGAACGCCGGCTTGCGCGATCTGCCAGGATGCCTCCGATCCCGCGAGGCCGCCGCCGATGACGTGAATGGGCTCGGGCGCGCTCATGCCCCTCCGTTAGCGGGGGTGCGGTCCGCGATCAACCGATTTGCCGCGGCCGGCTTCAAAAGCAAACGCCCGCCGAAGCGGGCGCGGGCTTGAGCGCGTTTGGAACTGAACTACGCCGCGTGCTCACGGGCGATCGACTCGATCTGGAAGCGATTGATGCCGAGGTCGTCGAGTTCGCGGTCGGTGAGCTGCGCGAGCTCCCGCACCGTTTCGCGGTAACGCAGGTACGCGCGGACCTTGGAGAGAATGTAGCTGACGAACATAAGAGGCTCCGTTTCTTTTCGTTTTCCGTGTTGTGCACTGCACAATATGGGCTCTCACCACCCGCAGGAGAAGGAAAAGCCACGTATGTCAGTCATGCTTGCCGCGCATGAAACATTAACCGAACGTTAATCGAGATGCGTCTCGGGAATGCGTCCGCCCAGGCGGAACGGCGTGTGCGACTCCTCGATAGCCGGGCTGGCGCGCAATACAGTCGGAACTCGGGCGCGAAACGCCGCGTTTCTCCAGCGCAGCAGCTATTCTGGAGTTCGCAATGAAACCCTTCCTTATCGGCATGACAGCCGCGCTTGTCAGTGCCGCGGCCCTTGCTCAGACGCCTCCGTCCACGGATTCCGGCAACCCGACGCTTCGCAAGCCGCCGGCCGGGCAGACCGACACCAAGGCCTCCGGGTCGACCGACACCAAGGCTTCGGGCTCCGCGCAGACCCAATCCTCCGGCCCTGCGCAGTCGCAGACCACCTCTCAGACCGAGCAGCGCACCGGCACGCAGACGTCCGGGAGCACTCGGGTGGGCGTCGGCGTCGAGCAGCGGGAGGGTGTTTCCGTCCGCAGCCGCACCACGGTGCGTGACGAAGTCGAGCCGAGCGTGACGACGCGCCGCCGGTCGGTGACGACCGTCGAGGAGGACGAGCCGGCGGTGCGGCGCGCCACGGTCGTAAAGCGCAAGGTCGCGACGAGGAACAACAAGAAGAAGCGGGTGGTGGTCCGGAGGAAGCAGCCGAGCAGCGTCGTCGTTCGTTCCCGGCAGATCGAGGAAGAGCAGCCGAGCGTCTCGGTCCGCCGCCGCACGACGATCCAGCAGGACGATGCGGATGTGACCACGGAACGCCGCCGCACGACGATCCAGCAGCAGCAGTCGAACGACACCAACGTGTCGACGACCACCCGTCAGGGGTCGACCTCCACGTCCGGCCCGAGCGCGACCGGTACGGTGCGGAGCAACACGAGCACCGAGGGCGAGAGCAACAAGGCGAACACCTCGTCGGGCTCGAGCGAGTCGGGCTCCGGGATGCCCCCGCGGCTGCCGCGCCGGGGCGGTTCGGAGGGAACTTCGACGCAGCCGTAACCCTCATCGCGCGAACATCACGACAGGGGCCGGGATTCCGGCCCCTTTTTCTTGGGCCCGGCGCCCTCGCGCCGGGACGGGACCGTCGATGGCGGGAGAATGGTCGATACCCCATCGCGGGCCGAAAAGCGCCAGGTCTCGCGCGGGCGCATCGCTCTCGACGCGGGTCGCCCTTGGCGCTAGACGCCTCGTATGACCGAAAGCCGATCGACGGAGACCCGCAAGCGCAAGCCAGGCCTCGACCGCATCGACCGGGCGATCCTCGAGACGCTGCGGCGGGACGGGAGGATCACCTATCAGGCTCTCTCCGAGCGCGTCGGCCTTTCGCCGCGCCCGTGTCTCGAACGCGTCCGACGCCTGGAGCAGCGCGGCGTCATTCGCGGCTTCACGGTCCTCGTCGACCCGTCGGCGCTCGGCCACGATATCATCGCGCTGGCCGAGATCGCGATACGGGACCCGAGAGCGGGCTCGCGCCAGCGGCTCGAGCGGGCCCTGTGCGCAATCCCTCGGTCGTCGAGCTGCAGGTCGTGGCCGGAGACTTCGATTACGTGGCGCGCATCGTGGCCCCGACGCTCGCCTCCTACGAGTCCCTGACCGAGGCATTCCTCGCCGATCCGACCTTCGGGATTGCCCGGATTCACACCACGTTCGTCCTCAAGACCCTCAAGACGTTCTGCGGCTTCCCGGTCGCGGACAGCGGGGAGTAGGGGGGACCCGCGCGCGCACGACAGAATCGGTCGTGCCTGCGGCAAAGAAAAGCCTCACCCGCGGCCGCGCTTCGCTAAGATGATCCATGGAGGTTCGCCCCATGGGCTCCATCGATCTCGAGAAGAGCGTCGCCGCGGCGACCTACGACCCGCTTCCGATCGTGCTGCGGCAGGCGAAAGGCTGCTGGGTCACCGACGTCGAGGGAAGAAGGTACCTCGACATGATGAGCGCCTACTCGGCGGTCTCCTTGGGCCATGGCCATCCGCGCATTCTGAGCGCCATGAACGAGCAGGCGTCCCGGCTCGCGGTCACGAGCCGCGCGTACTACAGCGATGCCCTCGGGCCCTTCCTCGCGAAACTCGTCAGCCTCTCCGGGCTCGATATGGCGCTGCCGATGAACACCGGCGCGGAGGCGGTCGAGACCGCCGTCAAGGCGGCCCGGCGATGGGGCTATCGGTTCAGGGGCATCGCGAAGGACCGTGCCGAAATCATTGTGGCCGAACAGAATTTTCATGGTCGCACGACGACCCTGGTGGGCTTCTCCTCGCAGGAGGAGTACCGCGACGGCTTCGGTCCGTTCGGGGGCGGCTTCAAGGCGGTTCCGTTCGGCGACGCGGCTGCAGCCGCCGAGGCCGTCGACGCGGAACACGTGCGCGGTCCTGATCGAACCCATCCAGGGAGAAGCCGGGATCGTCGTGCCGCCTGACGGCTATCTCAGGGATCTGCGGGCGATCTGCGATGAGCGCGGCGTTCTCCTCGTCCTCGACGAGGTGCAGTCGGGGCTCGGCCGAACGGGCCGCTGGTTCGCTCACCAGCACGAGGGGATCCGGCCCGACGGGCTGATCCTCGGCAAGGCCCTGGGCGGCGGCGTCTATCCGGTCTCCGCCCTCGTCGGGACCCGCGACCTCATGGGCGTCTTCGATCCAGGGTCCCACGGTTCCACCTTCGGAGGCAACGCGCTGGCGGCCCGGATCGGACTCGAGGCCCTCGACGTCATCGAGGAGGAGGACCTCGTGCAACGCTCCGCCGAGCTCGGCGCCCATCTCCTCCGCGGCTTGCGCTCGCTGCGCGCCAACTTCGTCACCGATGTCCGCGGGAAGGGGCTCTGGGTCGGGGTCGAGGTCGACCCTCGCGCGGTTTCCGCGCGTTCCCTCTGCGAAGCGCTCGCGCGCGAGGGCGTCCTTTCGAAGGACACCCACGGCACCGTCCTCCGCTTCGCGCCTCCGCTGACGATCGCGCGCGAAGAGATCGACTGGGGATTGGAACGGATCGAGCGCGTCTTCACGGCCGCGACGAGCTGAACGAAAGGGACTGGACCCGTGTCGAACACCCTCGACAAGATATCCGACGACGCGCGCGTCCGGCGCCTCGAAGCCTATCGGCCCGTTTCCGGCATGGTGGTGCCTCGTTTTGCCGGGATATCGACCTTCATGCGCCTGCCCTATCTCGATCCGTCGCAAGCGCCGGGCGAGATCGACATCGCCCTGATCGGCATCCCCTTCGACGGCGCCACCACGAACCGGCCCGGGACGCGCCTCGGCCCGCGCCAGGTCCGCGAGTCGTCTTCCCTGATGCGCTTGGTCAATGCCGCGACCCGGGTCGCTCCCTACGAGCTCTGCGCCTGCGCGGACGTGGGTGACGTCCCGATCAACCCCGTCGACCTCGCCGACACGCTGCGCCGCGTCGAGGCGATGGTGAGCCACCTCCACCAGGGCGGCGTCACGCCGCTCGCCGTCGGCGGCGACCACCTCGTGTCCTATCCGATCCTTCGGGCGCTCGGCGCCAAGCGTCCGCTGGGCATGATCCACGTCGATGCCCATTCCGACACCGGCGACACCTATTTCGGCGGCCAGACGCTGACCCACGGCACGCCGTTCCGCCGGGCGATCGAGGACGGCGTGCTGGATCCGAGGCGCATGGTCCAGATCGGCATCCGCGGCACCATGTACTCTCTCGACGAACGCGACTGGGCCCTCGACCAGGGCATCCGGATCATCGACATGGAGGAGGTCGCCGAGAGGGGAATTCCCTCCGTGATCGCCGAGGCCCGAAGGGTCGTGGGAACGGCGCCCGCGTACTTCACCTTCGACATCGACGCCGTCGATCCGGCCTTCGCGCCCGGGACCGGCACCCCCGAGATCGGCGGCTTCACGAGCCGGGAGGCGCTCGAAATCGTGCGCGGCTTCCGCCATCTCGATCTCGTGGGAGCCGATATGGTCGAAGTCTCGCCGCCCTTCGATCAGACCGGCGGGACGGCACTCGTCGGTGCATCCGTCGCGTTCGAGCTCTTATGCCTGCTGGCGGAAAGCCGCGCCGAGCGGGATCGCGCCCAAGGCGAGACGCGCCTGCGGGCGATCGAGGATTAGAGCGGCGTCCGCATTCGCGACATCAGCTCTCCTCGATCGGTCCCCATTCCGAACGCCGAACCGGATCCGCTTCGCCGGAAAAGGTCCTAGGGCGGAGCCTCGCGGAGACACGCCTGGGCGGCATCGGAAATCCGGGCCCGGTCGGCGGGCGTCGGGCTCGCCGCACGAAGGCTGTCGAAGGTGCCGCCGTCACGCAGCCGCTGCGCGACGCAGGCGCACGCGGTGCCGCACAGGGCCGGATTGTCGTTCGACCGGATGCAGTCGGCGGTGCACTGCGCCACGAAGGACCGCGACAGGGCCTGAGGGTTGGGGCCCGTGATCTGCAGGACGGCGGTCAGAATTCCGAGCAGGATCGGCTGGTGGACGAGGTAGATCGGCAGGCTCCGACGACCCGCCCAAGCGAGGACCCGAGTCGCCGGGTTCGCCGCGCGCCATCGCGCCACGGCCGGGGTTTCGCCGCGCCGGAGCGCCGTGCGCCCCAGGGCGAGACCGATCAACACCGGACCGAACCACGGGAAGACCGGCACGTAGTCGTTCGTCAAAGGATCACGGGATCCGAGGCCGAGCCAATCGAGGAGCGGATGGTCGAAAGCGGGGCTCTTGAAAAGGTGCGGCGCCGCGAAACACGCGGCTGCGGTCGCGAGGACGAGCCACAGGGGCGCGCGCAGGAAGGGCAGGGCGAGGACGCTGCCGACCGCGATGGCATGGAGGATGCCGAAGAAGATGTAGCTTTCGGGAAACGCGAGAAGCGTCGCGAGGGTGACCGCAAGGGCCGCGCCCGCCACCTTGACGAGCCGGATCAGGAAGGCGCGGCGCCGGAAGCCCTCGGCATGGGCCAGCGCCAGGCCGAACCCTGCGAGAGCCAGGAACGAACCGGCGATCGACCGCGCGAACACGTTCCAGGCCGGCTCGCCCGCGACCTTGATGGGCGTGAGCTGCAGGAAGCTGAGGTCCCAGAAGAAATGGTAGGCGATCATCGCGGCGATCGCGATGCCGCGGGCCACGTCGACGGCATCCCAACGGCTCGGAACGGTGGCAGGGGAGGAGCGGGCAATCACGCGGGAGGTGTAGAGCAGGACCGGCGAGGCGCCTACCCCCGCGCCGTCCCGGCGATCGCGATGCCGCGACCGGCCTCGACGGCACGCTCGAAGATCGGCACGGCGGGCGATCACGCGTGAGGTGTTGCAGGGCACGCCTATCCCTGGCGGCCGGTAGAGGTCGTCCGTTCTCCGCTGTGCTCCATATGGAAGCCATGGATCTTCAGGATCGGATCGAATCCCTGCGCGACCTCGTCCATCGGTCCCGCACCGTGGTGGGCTTCACCGGCGCCGGCATCTCGACCGAGAGCGGGGTGCCGGATTTCCGGTCGCCGGACTCGCCCTGGATGCGCAACAAGCCGATCCCGTTCGAGGCGTTCGTGAGAAGCGAAGAGGCGCGAAAGGAGGCGTGGCGGCGCAAGTTCGCCATGGACGATCTTTATCGCGAGGCCCGGCCGAGCCGGGGGCACCGGGCGCTCGCCGCCCTCGTGGCCGCCGGGAAAATGCCGGCGGTGATCACTCAGAACATCGACGGCCTTCATCAGGCGTCGGGCGTCCCGGCAGACCGGGTGATCGAGCTCCATGGCAACGGCACCTATGCCATGTGCTTGTCGTGCGGACGCAGGCACGATCTTGAACCCGTGCGGGCCCGCTTCGAGGCCGACGGCGAGCCGCCGTCCTGCGACGCGTGCGGCGGGTTCGTGAAGTCGGCCACCATCTCCTTCGGCCAGGCGATGCCCGCGTCGGCGCTGCGGCGGGCGCAGGAGCTCGCCGTTTCCTGCGACCTCCTCCTCGTCATCGGCTCATCGCTCGTCGTCTATCCCGCCGCCGCGATCCCGGTCCTCGCGAAACGGAGCGGGGCGCGTGTCGTGATCGTGAACCGCGAGCCGACCGAGCTCGACGACGCAGCGGATCTCGTCATCAACGCCGACATCGGCGCGGTGCTCGAACCGTTCCTCGCGAACGAGTGACGGATCAAAGGTCCGGTCTCTCTGTCCGATTAGAGGGACCTCGGGACGAGCATTCCCCAGCGTCATGTCTGGCGTGCCGAACCTCGAGGGACTGCGCGGGCGGCATCGTTCGGAGCGCTTTTTGTGTCACCTAGTGGAAACACTGATGCCGGAACTGCACGGAGAGTTCTTACTGTCGCTCTTTCGGGCTTTCGCGGATTCCATCCGGTGTTATCTTCCCGTTAAGCAATGCGCCGCGTGATTCGTCTTCGGGTTCCCCATGTCTAACGAATTTGGTTCCAGCTCTTTTGATGCAAAGGGCACTCTCGACACCCTGGAGCGCCGCCCAGACGCGTCCCAGGATCTCGGACCAGAGCGTCCGCTCGATCTCATCCTGGTGAGCGGACGCATCAAGTGGTTCGATGTCGCTAAGGGTTTCGGCTTCATCGTGCCCGATAACGGCATGCCCGACGTGCTCCTGCACGTCACCTGCCTGCGCCGAGACGGCCATCAAAGCGCGAACGAGGGGGCGCGGATCGTCGTGGAGGCGGTGCAGCGGCCCCGCGGGCTGCAGGCTTTCCGGGTGGTGTCCCTCGACGAGTCGACCGCCATCCATCCCTCCGAACTGCCGCTGCCGCGCACGCATGTGCAGGTGACCCCGACGAGCGGACTCGAGGCCGCGACCGTCAAGTGGTTCAATCGCCTGCGCGGGTTCGGCTTTCTGACGCGCGGGGATGGTACGCCGGACATCTTCGTCCATATGGAGACCCTGCGCCGTTACGGCATCGCGGAGCTCAAGCCCGGCGAACGGGTGTTCGTCCGTTTCGGCGACGGCTCCAAGGGTCTGATGGCGGCGGAAGTTCGCCTGGCGGACACGAACCTGCCGCACTCGCATTGACCGCACCGAGCCGGTGATGCGTCTCGATCCGGCCCGGCGGGGATCGTTCCGGCGCGAGGTGACGGGAGGTTCCGGGCTTCCGGCCCGGGTGTTCGCGCTCATCGCCATGCTGATGCTGGCCGGCGCGGCCTTCGCTCAGGCCGTCGAGCCGCTCACGATCGTCTCTCAGGCGGGCCAGCGCCATTCGTTCCAGGTGGAAGTCGTGCGCAACGACGCCGACCGCGCCCAAGGCCTGATGTTCCGCCGCTCGATGCCGCCCGATCGCGGGATGCTGTTCGATTTCGGCCGCGTCGAGCCGGTGGCGATGTGGATGCAGAACACCTACCTGCCGCTCGACATGCTGTTCATCCGGCCCGACGGATCGATCGCCCGCATCGCCGCCAATGCGGAGCCCTTGTCGACTCGCACCATCCCGTCCGGCGAGCCGGTGCTGGCGGTCCTGGAGCTGAACGGCGGGACGGCGGCCCGCCTCGGGATCAAGGCCGGTGACCGGGTCGATCATCCTCTCTTCAGGCGCTAGAGCACCGGCGGTTCTGACTGAATCGGAGACTATGCAGCGTGCGGTGATCGTGATTCCCTCCCATTGGGAGATGGAGAGCGATGACCAAAGCTTACTCGCTGGATCTGCGGGAGCGGGTCGTGCGCTAGCTGAACGGCGGGACGGCGGCCCGCCTCGGGATCAAGGCCGGTGACCGGGTCGACCACCCTCTCTTCAGGCGCTGATCGGGGCTTTCGCTTGCGGATGCGGCATTCCGCATGGTAGCCAACATCGCTCCGATGGCTGAACGGCGGGGCGTAGCGCAGTCTGGTAGCGCATCTGCTTTGGGAGCAGAGGGTCGCTGGTTCGAATCCGGCCGCCCCGACCATTCAGCCGGCGGTCGCAAGGAGTTTCGAGGACCACCTCTGATGCCCGCTCGCATCTTCAAGCAGTCCAAGCCCGCCAACCAGTCCGGCATGGCGCGGACGAAGACCTGGCTCCTCGTTTTCGACGCGGACAAGCCCCGCGAGATCGAGCCCCTGATGGGCTGGACGGCGTCGGGCGACACGCGCCAGCAGGTGAGGCTGTCGTTCGACACCAAGGAGGAGGCGATCGCGTACGCGGAGCGCGAGGGCATTGCCTATCGGGTCGAGGAGCCGCATGAGGTGAAGCGGCGGACGATGTCCTATTCCGACAATTTCAAGTTCAACCGTGTCGGTCCGTGGACGCACTGACAGGGTTCGACCGGTGGGGCGCCGGCTTCAACCGACCCGTCCCCGGCCCCGTAGCTCAGCTGGATAGAGCAACTGCCTTCTAAGCAGTAGGTCGCAGGTTCGAGCCCTGCCGGGGTCGCCAAAAAAAGCAAGACTCGGCGCCATTATCGGTGCATTGAACTTCCCGGAGGGTGTTCCGGGGCCATAACCAGGGTAACTTACGGCAGAGTGGGCGCTAAGGTAGTAAGAGATGGGACGAGGTAACGACAACCGCGATCGTCGGCGTGGACGAGGTGATCAACCGATGGACCAGTGGGGGGGCGACTTCGCACCGCCCCCGAGTTCCTATGACAGGCCCCGTTCGCCGCGGCCGAGTTTTTCCGCCGGTCCGGGCGCTGCGGGCGGGCCGGAGACCGAGGCCAAGGTGAAGTGGTTCAACGCCGAGAAGGGCTTCGGTTTCGTCGAGTTGACCGACGGATCCGGCGAGGCCTTCCTCCATATCCGCCCGGTGGAGGCTGCCGGCTACAGTGCCCTCGAACCCGGCACCACGCTCGTGGTCCGCACGGGTCAGGGGCAGAAAGGGCCGCAGGTCACGGAGGTGATCAGCGTCGATGCGAGCACCGCGCAGCCCGAGGCTCCTCGCCGCGGACCGCCGCGCTCGTCCTTCGGGGGATCGCCGTATGGCGGCGGAGCCCCTCGCGACCGGGGAGGCTTCGCGCCGCGCCAGCCCGTCGTCAGCGGGCCGCCCGACACCGACGGGACGGTGAAGTGGTACGACCCCGTGAAGGGCTTCGGCTTCGTCTCGATCCAGGGCGAAGCCAAGGATCTTTTCGTGCATCGCTCGGCCTTGGAACGCGCTGGGCTCAGCAGTCTGGCGGAGGGCCAGCCCGTTCGAGTCGCCGTCGTCGAAGGGCGCAAGGGACGCGAAGTCGGCGCGATCGAACTGGCGTAACGATCGGACCGGCATCATCGACCGAGTGGGCCGCGGGCTTCAGGCTGCGCGGCGCACCACCCATCGTGAGAGGCGCTCCATGGCCTTGTGGGGAGACGTCAACGTCGCCCTTAACCGGCTGGTCGCAGCCGGCGTGATCGCACGGTTCTGGACGAATCTCGCCGCCCGCCAGCCGGCCATCGCGCTCCACGTGGTCGTTGCGCCCCCCGGACCCGTGGATCCGGAAGGGGCCGAGACGATCCGCGGCGTGGTCGCCGCGGCGCTCGAGCCGCTGACGGAAGACGTCACGGTGACGGTCGACGCGTCCGGCAAGGCCGAGCCTCCGCGCTAACCTTCCTTACCCCGCGCGTGGCGACACGGCTTCTGCCGGTCCGCTGCGAGACCGGCGATCCTGCGACCGAAGGTGGCGACGCCACCGCGACGGACTCGCGAGAGCGACGCTCGACCGAGTTCTGCACAGAGACGTTGCCCGAGAGGAAACAGTTGGACCGCCGGCCCGTTGACGAACCGGAGGCCTGCGGCTCAATTGGGTCGGGGGCGGACCGCCTTGTTGGAGAAGCGGCCGTGACGACGCTCAAGGAGTTCGAGGATGCTCTGCGGGAGCGCGGCATGCACATGGCGCTCGCCGTGCTGGAGCGTCTGCGGCAGCGCGACCGGGCGAAGCGCAGCATCGCGCCGGCGCGGCGCGTCACCGGGCGAAAGATGACCCCCGAACTCGCGCGCCGCATCCTCGAGATGCATTCCTCGACGAGCATGACCCAGCAGGAAATCGCCTTCGAGCTCGGGGTGAACCAGGGCCGGGTCAACGAGGTCATCAAGCGCGGGAAGTGGCTCACCGACGATCCGAACTCGCCGGAAGCGAAAGCGCGCGACCGCGCCTTGAAACGGGCCGAGGAGAGGACGGGCACCGCCGCGCGGACGCGGCGCGAGCCAGGGCCCAAGGCCGCCAAACCCCGGCCGGCCCGCGAGACCCGGCAACTCCTGCTCGGCGACTTCTGAGGCTTCCGGGGTCCGCGACCATCCCTCGGCGATCGCTCACCCGGGTCGGCATCCGGGGGCGCGGCGGTTCTCATGGCGATTGGCGCCGGATCTCGCGTAAAGTCATCCGTCGCTCGCAGCCGAAGAGACCGATGTCCTTGAGCAGGTGATCGTCGAGCCGTGAAAGGTCGGCGAGCGGCGGCCCGGCGTCGCGCCGCCTCGCCAATGCCAGGCGCAGGCGCAGCCAAAAGCGTCCCCTCCCGCCGGAGCGGCGGGCGTCCTGGTATCGCATGGCACACCTCCAAGATCGATGCGCGAGCGCGGCGCTCACGGGCGAATGCGGCTCCAACCTGCCCGCCCGGGGCTCTCTTGACAAAGCGAAAGCCGGCAGGCTGCCATAAGGCGCATTTATGGATCTCGACATGCCGAAGCTGCCGCCCCTGAGCGCGATCCGGGCCTTCGAGGCCGCCGCCCGCCATCGGAGTTTCACGCGCGCCGCCGAGGAGCTCGGGATGTCGCAGGCCGCCGTCAGCTATCAGATTCGCGTTCTCGAGGAGCGCGTCGGGGCTCCGCTCTTCGTGCGCTTGCCCCGCCACGTCGAACTCACCGCGCTCGGCGAGCGACTGGGCGCGGGGGTGACCGCGGCGTTCGAAAAGCTTCGGGCGACATTCGCGTCCACGGCGAAAGCGGTCGACCACGTCATCTCCTTGTCGGTCCTCCCGACCATCGCCTCGCACTGGCTCGTGCCGCGCCTCGGCCGCTTTCAGATGGCGCACCCGCAATACGCGGTGCAGCTCGACGCGTCGCACGACGTGGTGGATTTCAGGCGCGAGGGATTCGACATCGGGATCAGGAGCGGCGGCGGCGACTGGCCGGATCTCGAGGCCCATGTCCTCCTGCCGAGCCATTTCACGCCGCTTTGCAGCCCGAGCCTGCTGGAGGGGCGCGACGTCGGCGCGCCCGGCGATCTGCTCGAGCTGCCCCTCCTCGGCCGGCACGACCCCTGGTGGGAGCGATGGTTCATGGAATCCGGCGTCGGCGCCGTCGATCTGTCGGACCGGCCCGACAACTCGCTCGGCACGCAGCATTTCGAGGGCCTGGCGGCCGCGGCGGGACAGGGGGTGGCCCTTTTGAATCCGTTCTTCTTCGCCGCCGAGCTCGCCGATGGCCGGCTTGTCCAGCTCTTCGACCGCGTTCTCAAAGGAGAAAAGGATTACTGGCTCGTCTATCCCAAGACCATGCGCCGCTCGCCCAAGATTCGGGCCTTTCGCGATTGGGCGCTGGCGGAGGCGGGTCGCGACAGCACACAGGCCGCCGCGAACGAGGAAAGCCGCCGCGCGGATCGTTCCCTCGCCGGCGCCGCCACCGGACCGTAACCCGAAGGCGTCGTTTCGCGTTCGTACCGCCTCGGCGGGGGCTGCCCTTCCGGGAAACGTCCCGCCGGAGGGCGATGTGACGCGCCATTTCGGCAGCTTCCGGGATGGCGCCTGCAGGGCGAGGTTCGCGACACGTCGACCGCGCCCGTTCCGGGCGCTCGCGTGAAAGCCGTGCCGGGCGAACCGACGGCCGGCTCGGCCGATCGTCTGCGCTGAATCGCTGCTCCCCGAGGCATTTGACTTCGCCCGGGGATTGCGGGACAGAGCGGCCGTTGCGGCTTGGCCGCCGACCTGTTGCAGCTCACGGCGCCCGCCGCCCGTCCGGAGCCCTCGATGACCAGCCTTGCCGCCACGGTGCGCATGACGCTGCCCCGCGCCCGCCGGCCGCACCCTGCCGGACTTCTGGCCGCCGCCGAGGCCAGCCATCTCCGCCTGTGCGCGCTGCTGCTCGTGATGTCGCTCGCGTGCTTCCTGCCGGGATTCGCGTCGCTCCAACCCATGGACCGGGACGAGCCGCGCTACGCGCAAGCGTCCAAACAGATGCTCGAGACCGGCGACTTCGTCGACATCCGCTTTCAGGACGAGGCCCGGCACAAGAAGCCGGTCGGCGTGTATTGGATGCAGGCCGCGACGGTCGGCATCGCCGAATCGCTCGGCGTGGCGGACGCGCGAACCTCGATCGCGTTCTACCGGATTCCTTCGCTCCTCGGCGCCCTCGCCACGGTGCTCCTCACCTATTGGGCGGCGCTCGCGTTCACGACCCGCCGCGGCGCCTTCCTGTCCGCTGCGCTGATGGGCGCCTCGATCCTCCTGACCGTCGAGGCGCGCCTCGCCAAGACCGACGCGGTCCTGACGGCCTGCGCGGTGGCGGTATTCGGCGGGCTGGCGCGCGCGTATCTGTGGCGCACATCGCCGAAAACGCTGTCCTGGCGCACGCTCGCCCTGTTCTGGGCGGGATTGGCCCTCGGCCTGCTCGTCAAGGGGCCGCTGATCCTGCTGTTCGGCGGTCTTGCCGCGCTCGTCCTCTCGCTCCGGGAGCGCTCCGCCCAGTGGCTCCTCGTCCTGCGGCCGCAATGGGGCGCGCTCGCGACGCTCCTCGTGGTGCTGCCCTGGTTCGTCGCGATCGCGGTCAAGAGCGGAGGCGCCTTCTTCGAGGCATCGGTCGGCCAGGACATGCTCGCCAAGGTCGGGAGCGGCCAGGAAAAACACTGGGGCCCGCCCGGCTATTATCTCCTGGCCTTCTTCGGCACCTTCTGGCCCGGCGCCGTTTTCGCGGCGCTCGCGGTGCCGTTTGCCTGGGCTCAGCGGCGCGAGGACGCCATCGCCTTCGCGTGGGCCTGGATCGTGCCCGCCTGGCTGATCTTCGAGGCGGTCCCGACGAAACTGCCGCACTACGTCCTGCCGCTCTACCCCGCGATCGCGATCGTGACATCGATCGCCATCTTGCGCGGCTTCGTGACCCCGAGGCGGACGGGTGCGACGCGGTCCATGCTCCTCGTTCCTTTCATTCCGTTCGGGCTCGCGGCCGGGCTCGTCGCCGCCGGCCTGTCGTTCGACCGCGTCGTTCCCTTCACGGCTCTGCCATTCCTCATCGCGGCGACCCTTGTCGCGTTCCTGTCCTGGCGTCTCTTCGCGAAGGGGCGGGTGACGCGGGCGCTACTGGTCGCGCTCGCCTCGTCGCCGCTCCTGGCGCTCGGCGTGTTCGGTCTCGCGCAAGGGGACCTGCGGTCGCTGAAGCTTTCGCCCCGGCTCGCCGAGGTCGCGCGTGCGATGCCTTGCGAAGCGGAGGTCGCGACGCTCGGATATCGCGAGCCGAGCCTCGTCTTCCTCGCCGGAACCCGGCTCGAGATGCTGGAGAGCGGGCCCGAGGCGGCCGCCTTCCTGGCCGGCGGCCCTTGCCGGGTCGCTTTCGTCGAGAGCCGCTTCGAGGCCGATTTTCGCACCGAGGCGGCTCGGCTCGGCCTCGCGCCGGCGCTCTCGACCAGGGTTGGAGGCTTCAACATCAATGGCGGCCGGCGGCTCGATCTGGGCGTCTATTCTGTCACCCCCTGACCGGGGAACACGGCCTCATGGATCACAACCCGCCTGCGCCGCGAATCAGCATCGTCGTCCCGGTCCGCAACGAGGCGGAGAACGTTCTTTCCCTCGTGGAGGAGATCGAGCGCGCGTGCGCGGGCCTCGACCCGTTCGAGGTGATCTATGTCGACGACGGCTCGACCGATGCGACGCCGGCCGAACTCGCCAGGACCCGTGCCGCGAGGCCGTGGTTGAGGGTCATGCGCCACGCCGTCAGTTGCGGCCAGAGCGCGGCGGTGCGCACCGGCGTCCGTGCCGCGCGCGCGCAGGTGGTCGCCACGCTCGATGGGGATGGCCAGAACGACCCGGTGTTCGTCCCCAAGCTCCTGGCGGCCCTCGAAGCCGCAGGCGACACGACGGCCCTCGCTGCCGGCCAGCGGGTCGGCCGCAAGGACGGCGCATCCAAGAGGTGGCAGTCGCGTATCGCGAACGGGGTCCGCGGTCGTCTCCTCAAGGACGGCACCCGCGATACCGGCTGCGGGCTCAAGGTCTTCCGCCGGGACGTCTACCTGGCCCTGCCGTATTTCGACGCACTCCATCGCTTCATGCCGGCGCTCGTCAAACGCGAGGGGTTCGAGGTGACCCACGTCGATGTGGTCGATCGGCCGCGCTATGCGGGTCGCTCCAACTACGGCATGTTCGACCGGCTCTGGGTCGGAATGCTGGATCTCGCCGGCGTGTGGTGGCTCATCCGCCGCCGGAGCCGGGTTCCGCAGGTCTCGGAGGTGCGGTGATGCTGCTGCGGCTTTCGCATGACCTCGGACTCTACTTCTACGACATCGTGATCGCCCGGTTCGACCTCTGGGCCGCGTTCGGCGTCCTGGCGCAATTCGTGTTCGCGGCGCGGTTCCTGGTGCAGTGGATCGCCAGCGAAAAGGCGCAGAGGAGCGTCATCCCGATCGGTTTCTGGTTCCTGTCGATCGGCGGCGGGCTGATGACCCTGATCTACGGGTTCGCCCGGCGCGACATCGTGATCATTCTCGGACAGGCGTTCTCGATCTTCATCTATGCCCGGAACCTGATGCTGATCTCAAAGGAGCGCCGCCGCCGCGGAGCGTGAGACGAGGGCGCCGGCTTGCCGTGCCGGCGCGCGCTCGTCGCCTTAGGAAGCCCCGGCGTCCGTCGCCCGCAGCCGTGCGAAGCCGGCGTCGAGATCGGCCTTGAGATCCTCGGGATCCTCGAACCCGATATGGAAGCGCAAGGCGGGACCGCCGGGCTGCCAACGCGTCGCCGTGCGGTATCCACAGTCGAATGGGACCACGAGGCTCTGAAATCCTCCCCAGGAATAGCCCAGCCCGAAGAGCTCCAGTCCGTCGAGCATCGCCGCGAGGGCCTCGTGCGAACAGGGCTTCAGGATCGCGGAGAACAGGCCGTTGGAGCCCTTGAAGTCGCGCTTCCAGAGCGCATGCCCGGGGTCGGTCTCGAGTCCCGGATGCAGCACCCTTGCGACCTCGGGGCGGCCTTGCAGCCAGCGCGCCATGTCGAGCCCTTGCTTCTCGTGTTCGCGCAGGCGGACCGTCAGGGTTCGGAGCCCCCGCAGCGCCAGGAAGACGTCCTCCGGCCCTGGGCAGTTGGCGAACGCATCGTACGTAGCCCGGAGTTTCTGAAAGCACCCGGAGTTGGCCGAGACCAGGCCGAGAAGCAGGTCCGACCCGCCGGAGAGATATTTCGTTCCCGCCTCGACGGCGATATCGACGCCCCGTTCGTGCGGCGGGAAGAACAGCGGCGTCGCCCAGGAATTGTCCATGACGAGAACCGCGCCGTGCCGGTGCGCGACCTCCGCCAGGGCCGGAATGTCCTGCACGTCGAAAGTGTCCGAGCCGGGCGACTCGGCAAAGATCGCGGCGGTGTTCGGACGCAGCAGAGCCTCGATGCCGGCCCCGATCAGCGGGTCGTAGAAGGTGGTTTCGACCCCGAACCGCTTCAGCACCCGGCTGCAGAAACTCCTCGACGGCCCATAGGCCGAGTCGGTCGCCAGGAGATGATCGCCGGCCTTGAGGCATGACATCAGCGCGAGGGCCACCGCCGCCAACCCCGAAGGGGCGAGCACCGTGCCGGCCGCACCCGTGGTCGTCGTCCAGGCCGTCTCGAGGGCTTCGGTCGTCGGAGTTCCTCTCGTGCCGTAGGTATATCGTCCGCGGCGAGCCTTGAGGGCGTCGAGAGTGGGGTAGAGCACGGTCGAACCGCGGTAGACCGGCGTGTTCAGGAAGCCATGCTGCTCGGCGGGATCCAGGCCGGCACGGACCATGCGCGTCCGCTCGCGGTAGCCGGACAGATCGGAGGGCTTCGACATGGGCGCTTTCGATTTGAGGAAAACGGGTCGGGATGTGTAACCCTTAGGTCCAGCCGTCAACCCTCGAGCGGAAAATATCCCAATCGCGACGACTTGACCCGGGTCCAATCATCGAATGTGATGAATCGGATGCCGTGCCGAAGGGGACGGCGCGAAACAGTCGACTGGGAGTGGAGGGCGCCTTAAGGCAATCCCCCGCCAACGATCGACAGAGTGGGAGATAGTATGAACATGAAAAAGGCTATCGCATCGGTCGCCTTCGGCCTCGTCGCGGCGGGCATTGCGGCCACGGGTGCCTCGGCTCAGGCCACGCTCAACAGCGTCAAGCAGAAAGGCTCGCTAGTCTGCGGCTCGAACACCGGCCTTG
This sequence comes from uncultured Alphaproteobacteria bacterium, assembly GCA_963800985.1. Classification (GTDB taxonomy): domain Bacteria; phylum Pseudomonadota; class Alphaproteobacteria; order Rhizobiales; family Beijerinckiaceae; genus Microvirga. Next base: position 80,109 of record CAWDDI010000040.1, read on the forward strand.
CGGGCTTCGGCCTGCCGGACGCACAGGGGAACTGGACGGGTCTCGACGTCGAGTTCTGCCGGGCGATGGCGGCCGCCATCTTCGACGACCCCAACAAGGTGCGGTTCATTCCGCTCTCCGCGAAGGACCGCTTCACCGCCCTGCAGTCGGGCGAAGTGGACGTCCTTGCGCGGAACTCCACCGCGACCATGTCGCGGGATACCCAGCTCGGCCTCGATTTCCCGGCCATCAACTATTTCGACGGGCAGGGCTTCATGGTCCGCAAGAAGCTCGGCGTGGCCTCCGCGAAGGAGCTCAACGGCGCGTCCATCTGCACCCAGCAGGGCACGACCACCGAGCTCAACCTCGCGGACTATTTCCGCGCCAACAACATGAAGTACGAGGTCGTCGCCTTCGCGCAGCTCGACGAGACGTTCCAGGCTTATGATGCGGGACGGTGCGACGCCTATACGACCGACGCGTCCGGCCTCTACTCGGCGCGCCTCACGGCTTCGAACCCGGACGATCACATCGTGCTTCCGGAGATCATCTCGAAGGAGCCGCTCGGACCTGCCGTACGCCACGGCGACGACCAGTGGGCCGACATCGTCCACTGGGTTCACCAGGCCATGCTGAACGCGGAGGAACTCGGCGTCACCAAGGCCAATGTCGACCAGATGAAGAACTCGGCGAATCCTGAGATCAAGCGCCTGCTCGGCACGGAAGGCAAGTTCGGCGAGGCCATCGGGCTCACCAACGATTGGGCCGTTCGGATCGTCAAGCACGTCGGCAACTACGGCGAAAGCTTCGAGCGCAACGTCGGGGAGGCCTCGAGGCTCAAGATCAAGCGCGGTCAGAACGCTCTCTGGACCAAGGGCGGCCTGCAATACGGCATCCCGGTCCGCTAAGCCTCAGGTTCGGGGCGCGCGGGGGTTCCGGGCGCCCCGTTCCGATCCGGCGGGCCGCCCGATGGCCGCCCGCACCCGGCCCGGCGTGACCGAGCCCAATCGGGGATCCTGACCGTGCCAACAGCAGCCGTCGATCGAGCGCCGCCGAAAGTATCGCCTCTTTACGATCCGAGGGTTCGCGGGATCGTCTCGCAGGTGGCTTTGGTGGTCATCGTGGCCTTCTTCGCCTACCAGGCCGTCGCCAACGCGATCGAGAATCTGCAGCGCGCCAACATCGCGTCGGGCTTCGGGTTCCTGAGCACGACCGCGGGTTTCGACATCAGTCAGGCGTTCATCCCGTACGGCGCCGCCACGTCCACCTACGGCGACGCGTTCATCGTCGGCCTGCTCAACACGCTCCTCGTGGCTGCGATCGGCATCGTGCTGGCCACGATTCTCGGCTTTATCGTCGGCATCGCGCGCCTGTCCAAGAACTGGATCGTCGCCAAGATCGCGATGGTCTATGTCGAGGCGATCCGCAACATTCCGCTCTTGCTGCAACTCCTGTTCTGGTACGTCGCGGTCCTGACGCCGCTGCCGCCGCCGCGGCAGTCGCTCGACTTCGGCGCCGGGTTCCTCCTCAATGCGCGCGGGCTGTTCATGCCGCGCCCGATTGTCGCCAGCCACGCCTGGATCGTCCTCGTGGTTCTCGTGGCCGGGATCGTCGGCGCGGTCGCGTTCCGCCTTTGGGCGAGGAGGCGTCAGGAAGAGACGGGGCGCCAGTACCCGATCGGGCGGACGGCGCTCGCCCTGGTGGTGGGACTGCCGCTCGCCACGTGGGCGCTGCTGGCGCTCGTCGGTGCCAACCCGATCACCTTCGACCTGCCGCAGCGAGGCACCTTCAACCTCACCGGCGGGATGCAGGTCCTGCCCGAATTCGTGGCCCTGCTTCTCGGCCTCGTGATCTACACCGCGGCGTTCATCGCCGAAGTCGTCCGGGCCGGCATCCTGGCGGTGTCGCGCGGTCAGACGGAGGCCGCCAGCTCCCTCGGCCTGCGGCCGGGACAGACCCTTCGGCTCGTGGTGGTTCCGCAGGCCATGCGGGTGATCGTTCCGCCGCTGACGAGCCAGTACCTCAATCTGACCAAGAACTCGTCGCTCGCGGTGGCGGTCGGGTATCCCGACCTCGTCCAGGTGTTCATGGGGACCGTGCTCAACCAGACCGGCCAGGCGATCGAGGTGGTTGCCATCACGATGGCGGTCTACCTCGCGATCAGCCTGATCACCTCGTTCTTCATGAATGTCTACAACCGTCGCGTGGCGATCGTCGAACGTTAGGAAATGCCATGAACGCCGCCGTCGACTCCCTGGGCTTCGTGAGCCGCGAAAAGCTGGAGGCCCTGCCGCCTCCCAACCTGGCGCGCGGCCCGATCGCGTGGGTTCGCGCGAACCTGTTCTCCGGACCCCTCAACACGATCCTGACGCTGGTGGGCGTTTATCTCCTCTATGTCGCGGTTCCACCGCTGATGAGGTTCCTGTTCATCAACGCGGTCTGGACGGGGTCCGACCGGGCCGCCTGCCGTGAGGATACGGTCGGGCATCCCGTGGGAGCGTGCTGGGCCTTCGTGTGGGACAAGCTGAACTACTTCACGTACGGCTCCTACCCGGCATCGGAACGCTGGCGGGTCGACGTCTTCTTCGTCCTCCTGGCGATCGGCGTCGTGTGGCTGCTTTGGCTTCGTGCTCCGCGGCGGGACCTCGGCGCCCTCTACTTCTTCGTCGTGTTCCCCTTCCTCTCGTTCCTGCTCCTCACGGGGTCGAACCTGATCGGGCTCGAGGAGGTTCCGACCTCGCTTTGGGGCGGCATCCTCGTGACGCTCCTCGTCGCCACCGTGGGCATCGTGTTCTCGCTGCCGTTCGGCATCCTCCTCGCGCTCGGAAGGCGCTCGAAGCTGCCGGTCGTTCGAATGGCCTCGGTGGTCTTCATCGAATTCGTGCGCGGCGTTCCCTTCATCACCGTGCTCATCATGGCGAACACGATGCTGCCGTTCTTCCTGCCGGCCGGGTACACGGTGGATCGCCTGCTCCGGCCGCTGATCGGCACCGCCCTGTTCGCCTCGGCCTACATGGCCGAGGTCGTGCGAGGCGGGCTGCAGGCGATCCCGAAGGGTCAGTACGAGGGCGCGCAGTCGCTTGGCCTCAGCTATCCTCAGATGATGGTCTTCATCATCCTCCCACAGGCGCTCAGGATCGTGATTCCGGGCATCGTGAACACCTTTATCGGACTGTTCAAGGACACCTCCCTGGTCGCGATCGTCGGTATCTTCGACCTCATCAAGACGGTCGAAGCCTCGCGCGTCGACCCGACCTGGGCGGCCCCGACCGTCAGCCACACCGGGTACGCGTTCGCGGCTCTGTTCTACTTCGTCTTCTGCTGGGGCATGTCGCGGTACTCGATCGGGGTCGAACGGCGTCTCGCATCTGGCCACAACCGGTGACAACAATGGCAACGACCACGACGGCTCAAACTCCTCGCGTGAAGGTGGATCCCAGGGCCGAAGCGGCCGTCCAGATGATCGGGGTCCACAAGTGGTACGGCGAGTTTCACGTGCTCCGCGACATCAATCTGACGGTGGGCCGCGGGGAGCGCATCGTGGTCTGCGGGCCTTCCGGCTCGGGCAAGTCCACGATGATCCGCTGCATCAACCGACTCGAAGAGCATCAGAAGGGCCGCATCATCGTCGACGGCACGGAACTCACCAACGACCTCAAGCGGATCGACGAAATCCGCCGGGATGTCGGCATGGTGTTCCAGCACTTCAACCTGTTTCCCCATCTCACGATCCTGGAGAACTGCACGCTCGCGCCGATGTGGGTGAAGAAGCTGCCGAAAAAGGACGCCGAAGAAGTCGCGATGAAATACCTCACCCGGGTGAAGATCCCCGAGCAGGCCAACAAGTATCCGGGCCAACTCTCCGGCGGACAGCAGCAGCGCGTCGCCATCGCCCGCAGCCTGTGCATGAACCCGAAGATCATGCTGTTCGACGAGCCGACGTCCGCCCTCGATCCCGAGATGGTCAAGGAGGTGCTCGACACCATGGTGGGTCTCGCGGAAGAAGGCATGACCATGATGGTCGTGACCCACGAAATGGGCTTCGCGCGTCAGGTCGCCGATCGGGTGATCTTCATGGATTACGGGCAGATCGTGGAGATGAACACCCCGAGCGAGTTCTTCAAGAACCCGCAGCACGAGCGTACGCGCCTGTTCCTGAGCCAGATCCTGCACTGACCGGGACCCCGCTCGCATGCGCAGGCCGGGAGGACCGATGCCTTCGCGCTCGCCGCCGGGGGGCCGTGGAGCGTAGCGTGGACCGTCAGGCCGGCGCGCCGTCAGCTCGGGTCTGCGCCCTCCGCCGGGCCGGTCGCGACGGGCAGGTCCTCTCGGGAACCCCATTCGGCCCACGACCCGTCATAGATCGCCCGGGCGGGGCGGCCGATGCTTTCCAGGGCGACCGACAGGATCGCGGCGGAAACGCCCGATCCGCAGCTCGTGATCACCGGCCGGTCGGGGGCGATACCGGCCTGCGCCAGCGCCGCCGCGATGGCCGCCGGCTCCTTGAGGCGGCCGTTCTCGACGATCTCCGTGAATGGCACGTTGTGACTTCCGGGGATGTGGCCCGAGCGCACGCCCGCCCGCGGCTCCGGGGCTTCGCCGCGGAAGCGGTCGGCGGGGCGAGCGTCGGCGACCTGGGCGTTCCCAAGATCGAGCGCCCGGCGGACATCGGCGAGATCGGCCACCGCGGAGTGATCGAAACGCGCCGTGAAGATGCGCCGGGACCGCGGCCGGCCCGGGCCCTCCTCGACGGGGCGGTTTTCGGCGGCCCAGGCGGGAAAGCCACCCTCTAGAATCGCCACGTCCCCGGCGCCGAAGGTCCTGAAGGTCCACCACACGCGCGGCGCGGAGAAGAGCCCGGCGCCGTCGTAGACCACGATCTTCATCCCGTCGCCGATCCCCATCGCGCCGACCTGATCGGCGAATTGCTCGGGCGACGGCAGCATGTGGGGAAGGGCGGAGCTCTCATCCCGAACGGTATCGATATCGAAGCGCACGGCGCCCGGGATATGGGCCGCGAGGTACTCGGCCTGCGCATCCCGTTTCATCGTCGGGAGGTACCAGGACCCGTCCACCACGACGATATCCGGAGCGCTCGAGCCGCTCCGCGAGCCAATCCGTCGACACGAATGGGGCGTTCGGCATCCGCTTTCTCCTCAGGCCAAGGCGATCGGGACGAGCCGGTTCCGCGGACGCTTCGTCTCGATGTCCGCGATGTCACGGCTCCGATCTCTGCCGTGCAACGGTTCGGCATCCGTTTCTCCTCAGGCCAAGGCGATCCGGACGCGCCGGTTCCGCTGACCCTTCTTCTCGATGTCGGTGACGGTCACGGCTCCGATCTCTGCCGTGCGACGGACATGGGTGCCTCCGCAGGGTTGCAGGTCGATGCCCTCGATCTCGACCAGCCGAACGCGGCCGGTTCCGCGCGGCGGCTTGACCGCCATGGTCTTCACGAGGCCCGGATTGGCGTCGAGTTCGTCGTCGGTGATCCAGCGCTCCCTCACGGGGGCATCGCGGGCGACCAGCGCGTTGAGCTTGTCGGCAATCTCCACCCGGTCGAGCCCCGCTTCCGGGATGTCGAAGTCGAGCCGCCCGTCCCCGTCACCGATCGCGCCGCCGGTCACGGGATAGGGAAGGACGACACTCAAGAGGTGCAGGGCCGTGTGGATCCGCATCCGCTTCAGGCGCAGCGGCCAGTCCAGCGTCAACGAGACCGCCTCGCTGGGCTCGGGCGGGTCGCCCTCGACGAGGTGGAGGATCTGCGAGCGGTCGGCGCCGTAGAGCGTGTCCTTCACGGCGATCTCGCGCCCGTCCCGGCGTCGGATCAGACCCCGGTCGCCCGGCTGCCCACCGCCTTGCGGGTAGAACACCGTGCGATCGAGAACGACGCCCCCCTCCGGGGTCACGGCGAGCACCTGCGCCTCGCAAGCCTTCGCATAAGCATCGTCACGGTAGAGGGGAGCTGTCGCCACCATTTCTCGTCCTCGTGGTCGCGAACCGACCGTAAGGAGAGCGCCCGGCCCGCGCAAGGCTGCTGTGCCGCGCGAAACGGAACGGGAGAGGAGCGCAGTCTCACCACCAAAGCAAGCGCCCGACAGCCTCCGCGGGCTTTCGGCGGCACGCGCGGCGGCTCGTCACGGCCTTGACGCCTTCCGCGTGCCGAGACGCTGCCGCCGTCGACCGCACCAGCGCGCGACCCTCATCGCTTCGATGAAGCTCTGCCGGCCTTCGTCGGGCGACCGAAGCCCTCGAGGTGGGCCGCGGCTTTGTGCCGGCGTGCAAGGTGTCTCGTTAAATTAAACGGCTTGCTTAGACGCCGCAGTTAAGCATAAATATACAAAATGGGGGCCGTGAGCTCATGCCCCGCGTCGGAGACCGGCGGACCGGGTCCGACCGGGCGTGAGCCGCCATCCCGCTGCGGAACGGGGTCGCTGTGATCTCGAAAATAAGCCGAAGGTCGAACGGTCATGCGCGCCTCGACTTCGTCTCGAGACGTCGGAAGCGCGCGTGATCCCTGGGGATCAAGGAGAGAACGACCATGGCAAACTTTTACGGCGACGATACCGACGACCGGGTGTTTGGTGGGTTCGTCAATTTTTACGGCGGCGATGGCGACGACTTCGTCCAGGGTGACGCGGCGGCCAACGCTCTCTACGGCGGTGAGGGCAACGACGTCCTAAACGGCAGTCTCTACCTCGCCTATGTGGGCGAGGGCACGCTCGCCAGTCCCTACGTGATCACGTCGTTCGGCCCGTCGGGAAACGATTATTTCGAGGGCGGCGCCGGCGATGACGTCATCTACGGCGCCGATGGCGACGACGCACTTTACGGCGGCGATGGAAACGAGTCCGGCGTCGTGACCGGCTATAACGGCGAGGTCGAGATCGCCGGGCTCTTCGGCGGTGAGGGTCAGGACTATCTTGACGGCGGCCGCGGTCACGATCTCCTCGACGGCGGCAGCGGAATCGACACGCTGCTCGGCGGTTTGGGCGACGACACCATTCTGGTCGACAGCGCGGCCGACTTCGTGATCGAGGCTGAAGGGTCGGGCTCCGACACCGTCCTCGCGAGCGTCAGTTACGTCCTTCGCGCCGGCGCCGTCGTCGAAGCCCTGGAGACCAATGATGCTGCGGGCCTCCTCGCGATCAACCTGACCGGCAATGCCTTTTCTCAGACCATCACGGGCAATGCGGGGGCGAACGTCCTCCGCGGCCTGGACGGCCATGATCGCATGTTCGGGCTTGGCGGCAATGACCGACTCTTCGGCGGATTCGGCAACGAAATCATGGATGGCGGCACCGGCAGCGACATCCTGTTCGGCGAGCGGGGAGCCGACGACATCTACACCGGCGGAGCCGACGGGGTGCGCGACTGGGTGCGGTACACGTCGTTGCTCGACAGCGGCGTAAGATCCTCGAACTCGTGACGACGTCTTCCAGTTCGTGCGTTCCCAGGACAAGATCGATCTCCGCGCGATCGATGCCAACCTGTCGGTTGCCGGCAATCAGAAGTTCCATGTGGTGTCGGCCTTCACGGGCGACACCGGCGAGGTCCGTCTGGCTCGCAGCGGCGCGCACACGATCCTGCAGATCGACGGCGACCGCGACAACGCCGTCGACATGACCATCCGCGTCCTCAACGTTCACCTCACCGCATCGGATCTGCTCCTGTAGATCGACCTGCGACCCCTCGCTTCGCGGCGCCTTCGTGCCGTGAAGCCGCTCTTCCCGCGTGCGGGCAACGAGGTGTTTGGGCGCCCTGCCGGAAGGCGCGACGGGCGCGCTACGATCGCGACCGTCGTCCGCGTGCCGGTCGAGGCGACGCTGCGCCTGGGCGGAATGGCGCCCCGGGGACGCGGAACGGCTGCTCACGCGCTCCGCGATCCACCGCGGTTTCCCGAGGGCCGTCGGACAGGCGGGTCCTCGATCGATTCTCGAACGCTCGGCCCGGAGCCGACCCGCGCGAATTGCTTCGGCACGCGTCGCACGAGCTGCCAGACCCCGTCGCGGCGGCGCAGAAAATCCCGCATCGCCTGCCTCGTGCTGCACGAAACCGTGCAGCGACCCGGGCTTGGGGCGTGCGGGCCTCGGAAACCTTCTTTTTCAATGTGTTTCGGAGTTTGGGGTGGCTCCGGCGGTAGGATTCGAACCTACGACCAACGGATTAACAGTCCCTGGCCTGATATTGGAATTGCTGCGCTTTTTCTCCGAACAAGGAGAAAAGCGCCTATGTCGGATCAAAGGGTTAGCCAAGTTTTCCCGACTGACGCCCAGCGTCCGCCGGGCTCACAAAAGAGTACCGCCGCTCTGGGGGTAGGAGCCCGGAACGGCGGTGAAAGGCATGAGGCAAGCCAACCTCACCGCGGCCAGTGCCGTAAGACGCACCCGAAAACAAGGCTGTGGCCGATCTGGTCCGATGACCGCCACCTGCAAGGGTGGGTCTCGATAGGTGAGATCGCCGCTGACATCGTCCGAAAGCTGGAGGGTGGGCGATGAGCGCTCTCGCCCTTCCCAAGCGGTCGAGAGGCCGCCAAAGCTGCCAAGCCCAAGAGCGCTATCGCACCGAGGTCGAGGCATTCTGTCGTGCCATCCGCGAAATCGCATCAACACTTGATTTCGCGGTATCGTCTCGCGGCTGGTGCTACATTCTAGAGGAGTACGGCCTCAAGAAAGGCGACTTCGACGCGGCGCAGACTCTCATCAACGAGTGCCGCAAGAATGGTGATCTCCCGCTCGACATATGCGCTGAGGACTCTACACGTCAGGCCGATCACCTCGAAGATCTCGATGACCTCGACGTTGAAGACTACGCCGACGATATCGTGGATCGGGTTCGACATGCCCACCTCTTCTACACGCCCTTCAGCATCTGGAATGACCTCGACACCTACGTCGAGGTGGCGGTGGAAAAGATCGATCTGAAGAGCTTATTCGCATCGGTCTGTGAACCTTACAGCATTGCTCTGACGAACATTCGGGGCTGGAGCGACCTGAACAGTCGCGCGGCCATGATGCGGCGGTTCTCCTGCCGAGAGGCGGAAGGCAAGCAGATCGTTCTGTTGTTCTGTGGTGATCATGATCCAGGTGGCCTCGCGATCTCCGACTTCCTGCTGTCGAACATGGGCGACATGTCTCGGGCCGTGGGATGGCAGCCGAGCAACCTGATCGTTGAACGGTTCGGCTTAAACGTCGATTTCATCGAGAAGCACGGTCTGACATGGATCGATAATCTCGAAACCTCGACCGGCGCTCGTCTCGACGACCCGAAGCACCCTGATCACCATAAACCCTATGTTCAGTCCTATTTGAACCGGTTTGGGGCGCGGAAGGTCGAGGCCAACGCCTTAGTGGTTCGACCGCAGGCCGGGCGTGAACTCTGCCGCCAGGCAATTCTGCGCTACGTGCCTGACGGGGCACTCGGCCGGCACAAAGAGAAACTCTCCTCGATCCGGAGCACGTTGCGGGATCAGATCGCCGCCCGGTCCGAAAGGGGCGCCCCATGAGCGCTCTCGCATTTCACGACCTCGTCAATCTCGCTGGCGATCGGCTCGGCATCGTTGATGTCCCCTGTCCGGCGTGCTCGCCGATTCACAACCCTCGCCGCAAGGTCCTGCGGATTTGGCGGGAGGACGAAAACTTCATCGGCTTCGCGTGCGCGCGATGCGGCGAAAAAGGATGGGCTCGCGAATGCCGACGAAGCACGCCGCAAGTCCCCGGATCGGGTAGCGGAAATCCGCCGTGAAGCTGCCGTTCGCGAGACTGCCGAGCGTGCCGAAGGGATCCGAAGATCGCGGTTCCTCTGGTCCCGCCGGCAGACCCATCGTGCCAGGATCGCCACCCTTCAACTATCTCCGCGGGCCACGTTGCTACAGCGGAATGATCCCGGCGACACTCGCCTATCTGCCCCCCGCCAAAGCCGAACATCACCATGCGATGATCGCGGCGCTCGGCATGGCGCAAGAGCCGGAGCCGGGCGTTCTCGCAATCGCCGATGATGCGGTGATGGCCGTGCATCTGACGATGTTGCGCCCGGATGGAAGCGACAAGGCAGATATCGAGAGCGCCAAGATCATTGTCGGCCGGGGCGCGAGCGGCTCGCCGATCTGTCTCGCGCCACCGAACGACCTTCTCGGCTTGGCTATCACCGAGGGGATCGAGGACGCCTTGTCGATCCATGAGGCGACCGGCCTCGGCGCTTGGGCCGCTGGGAGCGCCAGTCGTCTTCCCGCGCTCGCTGCCTCCGTGCCGTCGTTCGTCGATACGGTGACGGTCGCGGCCGACGATGATGGGGCCGGCCTCCGAAACGCGCAGCAACTGTGTGCCGCACTCACCAAGCGCGGAATTCACAATGAAATGCGCGTCCTCGGGCGGAGGGCCTCAACATGAAACTCGATGCAAACGCCATTGCGCGCACCGGCGGCCCGGTCGAGCTTCGGCATGTCTGGGATGCTTCAGGGGTGAATCATGACGAGGAGCCGATCGGGTTCTCGGCGGCTGACCTTCAGGCCATGCGTTTCCCACCGATCAAGTATATTGTCCCCGGTTACATCGCCGAGGGCCTGACCCTGTTCGCCGGAAAGCCAAAGCTCGGGAAGAGCTGGCTTGTGCTTCACGCGGCGATTGTAGTTGCCCGCGGGGGGGTCACGCTCGGCGACGTGAAGTGCGTCGAGGGTGACGTGCTGTATTGCGCCCTCGAGGACAACCAGCGCCGGTTACAAAGCCGGATGACGAAGTTACTTCCAACCTTCACGACATGGCCGAGCCGGCTGCGGTTTGAGACCCACATGCCGCGTCTGAAGGATGGCGGTCTCGAGATGGTGCGGCGTTGGGTCGAGACGGCGGAGCACCCGCGCCTGGTTGTTATCGACACGCTCGCCAAAATTCGTGACGCCAAAGGGCATGAACAGTCGAACTACGAAGCGGACTACGCCGCGGTGTCCGAGCTAAAAGCTCTCGCCGACAAGCACGGCATTGCCATTGTGCTCGTCCACCATCAGCGGAAGATGGAGGCCGAAGATCCGATCGACACCGTGAGCGGCACGACCGGCCTGACGGGCGCAGTCGATACCGTGCTCGTCCTCTACAGAACCGGCCAGGGCACAACGCTGTATGGGCGAGGCCGGGACATCGAAGAGGTCGAGAAGGCCGTCACGTTCGATCCGGAGAGTTGCCGGTGGCGGGTCGAGGGCGAGGCCGCGGACGTGCATCGCTCAAGTGAGCGCAGCACGATCCTCGACGTGCTGACAGAGGCCACCGAGCCGCTGACGCCGCGCGAGATCGCCGACCTTGGCGAGCTGTCTTACGAGCCATGTGCGCAGAGACGGCACGTGAATGTCGGCGGCAGATAAGGCCATTGGGGTCTCTCGTGCGCGCCGACTGCTGTAAACTGCGTCCTGGAGCGCCAACTTCGTCTGCATGGGCGGACTCCGCCCATGGGTCACACCTCCCTGGCTGTCAAGAGCGTCGCCGAGCGCCGCAGGTTGTAGGCGATCGCTGTGAGGCGCACTTGCAGCCCGGCTTTGGCGAGCCCGAGCCAGCGCATCCGACGCAAGCCATAGGAGCGCTTCCAGGTCCCGAACACCTTCTCGATCCGGCAGCGCACGGCTCGAACCTCTGCGTTCCAGGCCTCAAGCCGCGCCAGGGCCGCAGGGCCGCCCCAGGTGGACGTGTAGACCACGCGGGGCACCCCGCCGCGGGCCCGGATCACGTTCGTGAACCGGTCGGCCGCAAAGGCGCTGTCGGCGTAGACTTCGCCAGGATCGGACGGCAGCACCGCCGCCAACATGATGCCGTCGTGAACGTTGGCGGTCGTGATCTCGACGGATCGCACCAACCCACCAGCCCCGTCGGTTGCAACATGCGCCTTGTAGCCGTGGACGGGCTTCTTGCGGCGATGGCCGGCCCAACGCGCCTCGTCATCGGTTTTGACGCTGGCTGAGGCGATCAGCGTGGCATCCACGAGCGTGCCGGTCTTGACCACCACGCCTCGCGCATCGAGCTGATCCGTCACCGCCGCAAACAGCACCCGGTCGAGGTCTCGCGCCAGCAACGCGCGACGGAACCGGACGAAGGCCGTGCGCTCTGGCGTCGGCTCATCCGCCGCAAATCCGCAGAAGCGACGGAACGAGGCCCGATCGTCGAGAGCTTCGGCGAGCTTCACGTCCGAGAGGTCGTACCAGACCGCCAGCAGGAGAGCCTTGAACAGGGACAGCGGTGGCCAGGCCTGCTCGCCCTTCGCGGAGGCGTAGATCGGAGCCAGGTGGCGGTCGATCTCGGCCCAGTCGATCAAGGCCCCAGAAGGGCATCAAGCGAACCGGCCCGACAGCTCTCGCGATCGCCGAGCCGGAGGTGCTCTTGCCCGATCCGACGCCGCGCCATGAGCCATCTCCCGTCCCGCGAACAAGCTCATGAAATCATGCCAACGCGCATGGAAACGCGCCACTCTCAAACTGCTACCCGCGCTCACTAGCTCTCATTAATACCTCGATCCGCATGATGCTGACTTGCATGGTCAAAGCCGGCGAGATCGATAAGGCAGGGCGCGGCGTTACATCGCGACCTCTAAAACCCCCAGTTACTACAGTTACAAGAGTTACAAAGAGGGCGAGAGCCATGATGGCTTGTAACCGGTGTAACCGTTGTAACAGGGGGTTGGGGCGCGCCCATGGCGTTGACGCCGCAACGCCGCCGTGGGGCTCGGCCCCTGGGAAGAGCGGCGGGCTGAGGCGGGCGCGTTAACTTTATCCTAGGCAAGCCGCGCCCAGGCGCTGTCCCTAAATTCCGGCGTGAAAGGTGCTGATTTGGGGCTCGATCGATAGCCACGAGTTCCGAGCTTGGAGGTCTGTCATCTCGACCTCTACTCGGCCCAGCGCTCGTTAAGCATCGAACTTAGATGTGGTTTCGGGACCTACAAGCCCAGCAAACTTCGACGGCGGCCGATCGTCAGGCATGTGTAGCGACGCCCGCGCCTTCGGGTTAAGCCCAAGACGGTCGCCGAGGCTCGCAAGAACCATTGCTTGCTGACTTAGAACCCGGAGCCACGGGTTGAGCTGTCGGCCGCCGCGCGCACTCTTCACGACGTGCTCGAAATCAGGCTTGCCGATCTCCATCACGGCTTGCCGATGGAGCGACCAAGCAGTCGCGAACGCCGCGAGAAGAAAGGTGTCGGAGCCTGCATAGGTGCCCGGCGGCATGGAGGCCAGGATGACCTCTATGCACGCCTTCGCCGCTCGGTCGAGATGGGGTGGAACGAAGACATCACCTGTCGCCTCGACGACAGGCGCGGTGATCGGCCGTTTGCCAGGATTTCCCTCGAGTCGGGCGATCTGCGGAAGCTTCAGGCGAGGACCTCTGGAACCCATCGTGTAACACTTTCTCAAAACCTGCGGCGTTAAGATAGAGATGGGGGCGGGTCGGTCTCTCACTCTCGAGGCTACATTTTCTAAGCCGCCCCCCGGGTGGTAGTGCTCGCATCAGGTATCATAATACCACACCGCTGACACGATCTGAACCGTTCTTGTTCCGAACGCCCTCGAGCTACTCTCAGGAGCGAAACCGCCCGCCGACTGGCCCACGCACTCGGCGCGCGATTGGTTGGCTCGGGCGGTGAAATTACCCAGAGTGCTAGTAACCACTGAAACGGATTTGGATAGATCCTCGTCGCCGTCATCTTTGCAGCCGGGTCGCCGCCGGGGCCGCCCGCAAGCAATGGCGAGCACCTCCACGTCGTTACGGGGGATCCCCGCGTTCTCATTATCGGCTAAAGTGGGTCCATGCTCTTCACCGACGGAACCACGCGCTTGTCGAGAAAACAGCGGCGGCCCACGGATGACTTCATCACGTCTGACGGTCAGCACGCCTGGTTTGCGTCCGGAGAAAAGCTGAACGCCTTCGATCCGGCAAGCGGGAAGATGCTGCGATCGATCGGTGTCGCCGCGCATGCAGGAACGGCCTTTGACGGGCAACACCTGTTTCAGCTCGCCGAGGATCGCATCCAGAGGATCGATCGAAAACGGGCCATGTGCTCGCCGTAACGGAGAAACTGATGCAAGAGACGCTCGTCGTCCGACGCGAGACGCATATCCCGGCGCCGCCCGCTTCGGTGTTCGCCCTCCTGACCGATCCGGAGAAGATCCTGCGCTGGATGGGGACGGAAGCGCAGCTCGAGCCGCAGCCCGGCGGGCTCTATCTTGTCAATGTCACCGGCGCGCGCTTCGCCCGCGGCTCCTTCCGCGAGGTGGTGCCGGTGCACCGCCTGGCCTACAGCTTCGGTTGGGACGGCAGCGAGGTGGTGCCGCCGGGGTCGAGCCTGGTCGAGATCGACCTGATCGAGCAGTCGGACGGAACGCTGCTGCGCCTGACCCACACCGGCCTGCCCAGTGCCGAGCAATGCGCCGGTCATGCGGAAGGCTGGGCTCATTACCTCGACCGGCTGGTCGAGGTTGCAGCTGGGCGCGATCCGGGTCCGGACCCCTTCCGCGGCCGCACTGGCTGAGATAACTGCATTCCGATTTCGCTATCGCCGCGCTTGGCTCTTGCACTTTCATGGCGAACGCCGGCTCGCAAGCGCGTCGTCGCGGAGGGCAACCCCCGACGCAGTGTGGCGCTGGCACGGGCTCACCCGCTTCACCACCGATGGCCGGCAGTGTCATTCGTCGCAGCGTGGATGACGTCCAGGAGCCGTAGCGCCATGATCGAGGCATGGAACTGCCCACGCCCCTTGCCTGGCTGGTGGACGAGGCCGGCGCCTCACCCGGCCCTGACCGCTTCCTGGCCGATCTCGGCGGCCGGCTTTTGGCCGACAGCCTGCCGCTGGCCGGCGGCGCCCTGACGCTCGCGGTGCCGCATCCGATCATCGCCCGCCGCACCTGGCTGTGGCGCGCGGAGACCGGGACTGTGATCGAGGCTCTGGGCTTTGCCGGAAGTCCGCTCAACCAAGCCGGCCGCGACTGGCTGGCCGGGCTTGGCCCGGTGCAGGAGGACACGGTCGGCGCGGCATCGGACAGTCCGGTGCTCGGCTGGGCTGGGAGCCGGCCGTTCGCCCCCGTCGAGGCCGGCCGCCTGCGCCAGGCCGCGCGCTTCGCCGCGGCGCCCTTAGGCACCCTGGCCGCCCGGGCCGCGCTGACAGTGCTGCTCGAGGCCTATCTCGGCCGGCGCAGTGCCGCCCGGGTGCAGGCCGGAGCGCTGCGCCGCGGCACCGGAGAGACCATCCGCGCCGCGCTGCTCTATGCCGATCTGCGCGACTTCACCGCTCTGTCCGAGGCGAGCGAACCCGCCGCGGTGATCGCCGCCCTCGACGCCTGGTTCGACCGCATCGCCGGGGCGGTGCACGCCTTCGGAGGTGAGGTTCTGAAGTTCATCGGCGACGGCGTGCTGGCGATTTTCCCGGTCACCGGCACGCCGACGGAAGCGTGCGAGGCGGCACTGCGCGCAGTCGCCGCCGCCCGCGCCGGCATGGCCCACCTCGATGCGGTGCGGCAGGCGCAAGAGCTGCCGCCGCTGTCCTTCGGCGCGGCGCTGCATTTGGGCGAGATCCTGTGGGGCAATATCGGCGCGGCCGACCGGCTGGACTTCACCGCCATCGGCCCCGCGGTCAACCTGGTCAGCCGGCTGGAGGGGCTATGCCGGCCGCTCGGCCGGTCGACGCTGATCTCGGGCGCGGTCGCCGCCGAGACCACGACGCCGCTGGTGCCGCTGGGGGAACACGTGTTGCGCGGCATCGCGACGCCGTGCACCGTCTTCACCCTGCCAGAGGCGTGAACGGCCCGTCGCCGGCCGTCTAATAGGTTAGGTTCGCATTGGCGCACCCAACGCCAAACCCAGTCAATGTCGGCCCCGCGACTGCCGGACACCTTTTATAGAGCTGAGCGCGATCTATCTGAGAAGACGGCAGGAGTACGGGTGTGTCGGAGAGTTTGGAGGGGCAGGCGCGGACAGGCATTGACGGCTTAGATGACGTTCTGGGCGGAGGTCTTGAACGAAGCCGCGTGTTTTTGCTTGAGGGAAGTCCCGGCACCGGGAAGACCACGATCGCAACTCAATTCCTCATTGCCGGCGCCGCGGCAGGCGAGCGCGGGCTCTATATTACGTTGTCTGAGAACCGGGACGAGTTCCGTGCCGGAGCCAGCTCGCATGGCTGGGATCTGGCAGGAATCGAGATATTCGAGCTTGTGCCGCCCGAAAGCCTCCTTGACGAGGACCAGCAACAGAGTTTGCTGTACTCGTCAGACCTGGAACTCGGTGAAACTGCGAAGCGCGTGTTTGAGGCATTCGAGCGAGCAAGACCGCATCTCGTCGTGCTCGACAGCTTGTCGGAGATCAGACTGCTCGCCCAGAGTTCGCTGCGCTATCGGAGGCAAATTCTCAGTCTCAAGCACTACTTCGCCCGCCAGGGCACGACTGTCCTCCTGCTCGACGATCTAACCACTGACACCAACGACAAGACAGTTCATAGCATCGCCCATGGGGTGATCCGGCTCGAAGAGGTCGCGCCAGAATATGGCGCCGAGCGGCGGCGGCTGCGCGTCGTCAAGTATCGCGGCCGGCGCTTCCGAGGCGGATTTCATGACTTCATCATCGCGACCGGCGGAGTTCGCGTGTTTCCGCGTCTTGTTTCGGCCGAACATAGGACGAGCTTCGCGCGTACCGTGCTGTCGAGCGAGTCGGCCGAGTTGGACGCCCTGCTTGGTGGGGGTGTGGAACGAGGGTCGAGTGTGCTCATTCTCGGTCCCGCCGGCACTGGCAAGTCGCTGCTCGCGCTCACGTTCATCCGGAGTGCCATCAATAGAGGCGAGTGCGCCGCCATGTTCGTGTTCGACGAGGAGCTTGGGCTCCTGTTCGAGCGCGCCAAGGGACTTGGCATCGACCTACAGGCAATGGTCGGGACCGAGAAGCTCGCCATCGAGCAGGTCGACGCGGCTGAACTCACACCGGGCGAATTCTCGGAGCGGGTACGCCGGTGCGTGGAGGTCTATCGCGCCCAGACCGTCGTATTCGACAGCCTCAACGGCTACCAGGCTGCCATGCCAGGGGAGCACGCGATCATCCTCCACATACACGAGCTCCTGCAGTACCTAAACCGGCAGGGCGCGACGACTTTCCTGACCGTCGCACAGCACGGCCTTGTTGGTGATATGAAGGCACCCGTGGATGTCACCTACTTGGCCGATACCGTGATGCTTTTGCGCTACTTCGAGGCGCTCGGCCGCGTACGCCGCGCGATCTCAGTGATCAAGAAACGCACAGGCGCGCACGAGGAAACGATTCGCGAGTACCGTATCGGTAGGCACGGCATTGCGTTGGGTGAGCCCCTCGTCAACTTTCATGGTATTCTGCGAGGCGTGCCGACGCTGGTGGGGGACGAACCTGCCCTCCTTAAGGCGGACACGCAGTGAAGCGGACCACGCTGTCCGAGCGAGCGATCGTTCTTGCGCCACGTGGCCGGGACGCTGCCATCGCTGCCACGGTGCTCGGCGAGGCCGGCATCGATGCCGTTACGTGTCCATCTCTGCCCGGTTTGATCGACGAACTCGATGCGGGCGCCGCCTTCGTGGTCGTCACCGAGGACGCAGTCGCCACGGCGGACCTTGCGCCATTGGCCGCCTGGCTCGCTGGTCAGGAGGAGTGGTCTGACCTGCCGTTTGTCCTGCTCACGAACCGGGGCGGCGGCTCAGAGCGCAACCCTGCTGCGCGGCGCTTCCTCGACGTGCTGGGCAATGTTACGTTTTTGGAGCGGCCATTTCATCCGACCACGCTGATCAGCTTCGCTCGTTCGGCGTTGCGCAACAGGCGTCGGCAGTATGAGGCCAGAGCCCGGCTCGACGCTCTGCGCGCGGGGGAAGAGCGTTATCGTTCGCTGTTCGAGGCGATCGACGCGGGCTTCTGCATCATCGAGGTGCGCTTCGACGAGAGCGGGAAACGAGCGGTCGACTACCGTTTCATCGAGGTCAACCCTGCATTTGAGAAGCAAACAGGCTTGGTCAATGCTGAAGGGCGCTGGATGCGCGAACTCGCGCCCGGTCATGAGCAGCACTGGTTTGATATCTACGGCCAGGTGGCGCTTTCGGGGGAGGCAGTCCGACTCGAGGAGAGGGCTCAGGAGCTCGGGCGCTACTATGATGTCCATGCCTATCGTGTCGGCCAACCGATTCAGCGCCGGGTCGCTATCCTCTTCAACGACATCACCGCGCGGCGGCAGTTCGAGGAGCGGCTGCGCGAGAGCGAGGACCACTACCGTCACACTGTCGAGCTCAATCCGCAGGTCACCTGGACGGCCGGGCCGGACGGACAGCTCGATCACGTCTCGCAGCGCTGGCTCGAGTGGACCGGAACAACAGGTCTTGGCGAGACCTGGGCAGGCGGCCTGCATGAGGATGATCGTAAGCGAACCTTCGCCGGCTGGGGTCACTCTGTCGCAACGGGCGAGCCCTACGATATCGAGCACCGAGTCAAGATGCGCGACTCCCACTACCGCTGGGCTCGCTCACGCGCCTTCCCACGGCTTAATCAGGAGGGCCGAATCGTCAAATGGTACGGCACGACCCAAGATGTTCATGAGCAAAAGCTCGCTGAGGAGCGACTTGGCGCGAGCGAAGCTCGGTTTCAAGCGATCGCCAACTCTGTCGATCAGATGATCTGGTCGACGCGCCCTGACGGTTACCATGACTATTACAATCAGCGCTGGTACGACTATACGGGCGTGCCTGAGGGTTCCACCGACGGTGAAGCCTGGAATGGCCTGTTCCACCCCGATGATCAGGACCGGGCCTGGGAGACGTGGCGGCGATCCTTGAGTACGGGAGAGCCCTACCATATCGAGTATCGCCTCCGGCATCACTCCGGGCAGTATCGCTGGGTGCTCGGTCGCGCGCAGTGCGTGCTCGACGAGAAAGGGGCGATTACACGCTGGTTTGGAACCTGCACCGATATCCAAGACATCGTGGAGGCGCGCGAAGTGCTCGCCCGCTCGCGTGAAGAGTTGGAGGGACTCGTCGCGGAACGCACGGCGAAGTTGATGGAGGCCGAAGAGCAATTGCGTCAGTCGCAAAAGATGGAAGCGCTGGGCAAGCTCACCGGCGGGGTTGCACACGACTTCAACAACCTCCTTGCACCGATCACCGGTGCGCTGGACATACTCCAGCGCCGCCATGCCGAGGGCGATCCCCGCGCCGCGCGCCTTATTGATGGCGCTCTGCAGTCCGCTGAGCGCGCCAAGACGCTCGTGCAACGGCTGCTTGGTTTTGCGCGTCAGCAGTCGCTGGAAACACGCGCCGTCGATCTGGCCGCGCTGCTTGATGGCATGCGTGATCTGATCGCTAGCTCCGTCGGGCCGGGCATTGAGCTTCGCATCGAGCGCCGAGATGACCTTCCTCCCGCGCTCGTAGATCCCAATCAGTTGGAGCTCGCGATCCTGAACCTCTGCGTGAACGCGCGTGATGCTATGCCGAACGGCGGAACTCTGACGGTTGTCGCCGAGCGCGCTACTATCGGGCCGCGGAGCTCCCCCAAGCTCACACCCGGCCTTTACTTGCGACTGTCGGTCATCGACACCGGGATAGGTATGGACGAAACCATCCTGCGGCGCGCCGTCGATCCGTTCTTTTCGACCAAGGAGCAGGGCAAAGGCACAGGTCTTGGTCTATCAATGGTGAGTGGCCTTATGGCCCAGCTCGGCGGCGGGATGGACTTGTCGAGTGCGCCCGGAGCAGGCACTCGGATCGACCTCTTTTTCCCGGTCGCGGAACCTAGGAATGAGGTGGCCGGAACCGTTGAAAGCGAACGTGCCCTCGCTGCTGGGCGGCCGCTTGCGATCCTCCTCGTCGACGACGAAGACCTCGTACGCGCGGGCACGGCGGAGATGCTGCGCGACCTCGGGCACACGGTCTCTCAGGCAAGTGGCAGCTTGCAAGCGCTCCACATGTTGAAGGACGGTCTTCGGGTCGATGTCATTGTGTCCGACTACAAGATGCCTGGAATGGACGGGGCCGCACTCGCAAAGCGTGTACGTGAGGTGCAGCCCGACGTTCCAATCCTGATCATCACTGGCTATGCCGACAGCGGTGGCGCGGGGCTCGAGTTGCCGAGCTTGGCCAAACCTTTCCGTCAGGCCGATCTTGCCGCAGCTTTGGATGCCTTGTTCGACACCACAAACATTGTGCGCTTGCGCAAACGCGTGCCTCCGTAATCTCGCGTTTCGAACGAGTACCGCGCGTGTAGAGCGTATTGCTTTCGCAACGGACGGGGTAGTTCGTCCAAACTGAGTGCAAGGTCAACTACTGCCACATCGCGAACCTGAGTTGGACGGACGCGAGGGAGTTGTTGGAGCGCCTCTTGACGCTTGCAACGACGTCGGTCGACTCGCGGAGCAGCACGACCCGATTGCCCAGCGCCAACTCGGCAGTTTCCCTCAGGCTTTCAGCCACGTTGGGCTGCATTACGCTCTTGGCAGACTTCAATGGTTCGGGCTATCTATCGCTGAACCAGCGGGAATGCGATGACAGAGGTGGCTTCTTCTTGCACACCCATGTAATCTATGGCTAAATCAACGTCCAAGCAGTAGGGGCTAGTACTGACTAACTAGGCAAAAGGCTGGCCCCTTTGTCCCAATCGCGCCCAGCAGCCGAGCACACCAGCGGTCGGAAAGCGCTCTTTGCGGAGCGGCTGAAAGCTGCCATGGAGCGGAGAGGTTGGACTTCGAGCGAAACAGCGCGACAAACCGCATCTGTGTTGGGTGGGGAGGCGAAGTTCGGC
Source organism: uncultured Alphaproteobacteria bacterium (assembly GCA_963800985.1). Taxonomy (GTDB): domain Bacteria; phylum Pseudomonadota; class Alphaproteobacteria; order Rhizobiales; family Beijerinckiaceae; genus Microvirga. The sequence goes on from CAWDDI010000040.1 coordinate 100,835, forward strand.
AGAGCTCACGTCTGGCACTATCTTCATGCGAAATCGTTACCGAGAGCCCGTCAACTCTTCGCCCTGTCCCACGCTCTCGACGTTCGCCCTGACGAACTATTGCGATTGGCAGAGTCCCGCAGCCGAGTCGACGTCTTATCCGGCACTCTGACGGGCATCATTCGTGCGGAAGATCAAGGCGATGGCACGGTCATCGTGGAAGTGTCGCAACGGGTTACCTGGCAGACCGCGCTCGACGTAATGAGGCTTCTCAAGGATCGCTCCTCGTCTGACAGTGATCACTTAGAGCACCGCTGACCGTCTCCGGACCGAGCGCATCACGGGCCTAAGGGGGCGTCGCATGCTGGTGTGATGTGAAGCGATGGGACCGCGAGAGTGGCGGCCCCATTAGACTCCGGCCGCGGTCCCTAGCCAGATCCCCAGCCTAAGGTCCGCGCCTGCGGAACTGAACCGCCGCCCGGTTGCAGACCCATCGCCTTCAGTTTGGCCGCGCCGCGCCTGTCCAAATACGGAGCGCGGACAAGAGCGTGTGCGAGAAGCGATGGTATTAGAAGCGAACTCACGCGCGCGGGGCCACCCGCTCGACCTGCATCGTCACCGTCACGGCCAGCACGCGCTTGCCGCGCGGGTTGCGGACCTCCACGATGACTTTGTGCGCGTTGCCCTTGGACAGCAGGTCCCGTCCGATGCTGGCCGCTGACTCCGCCGCCCTGCGTTCCGCCGCATCAAGGTTGGCGAACTCCAGACCCTCCTCATCGGGAAGGAAACGGGACCCTTCGCGGAGGTCGAAGTAGAAGCGCGGCACTGCATCACCTTGGTGCTCACTAATGCTGGGGTCCCTTCCTTGTTCCTGATCCACAGCCTGCAGGAACTACGGGGTAACATGCGGCAACCCGCCGGCCGCCATTCTGCCCGTTGGGCCGCGTTGCGTACCGGCCCTGCATCCCTGAACACTTCACCCCGTTCGGTGGCCATTGCCGGGCGGGGTTTCTCGACGTCCCACCTCTTCCACTTTGAGCACCCTCAGGATCTCCAACGCGACCCCCCAGGGCACGCGCTGCTCAAATGACAGGTGTACTTCGTCGCCGAAGCCCTAGATGTGCAGCGCGCCATCGAGATCGCCTTGCGACCCTGATTTGTCTGTCGGAGTGCGTCGGTCCGGATCTGGCATAGAACCCCCTGTCGGCGCTTACGTGCAATGTGAGGCCTTGAGTTTGCCCCTGTGGGCGCGGAGACGCTCGTGCATCTCCCAGGTCAAGCGATACTGCATCACGCCCATTTCGGACGATGTCCCGTCGGGAAGCCGGACTTGAATGCGCCTCTCGCCACGCGCCCATGCAAGGGCTTCATCAAGCTCGATCAGGTCGTGCCCCGCGGGGTGGTGTAGGAGCGCCGGTCCTCGGCAGGGTCCGAGGGTGATCAGGCGGCCACGGCGGACAGCCTGAGGACGGGATCATCGCTCAAGGCGGCGAGCGATTCCAGGCTCATGTAGCGGCGGGAGACCGCCCACTCGTCATTCTGCTCCAGCATGAGCGCGCCCACGAGGCGGATGACGGCCGGGTCGTTCGGGAAGATGCCGACCACGTCCGAGCGCCGCTTGATCTCGCCGTTGAGCCGCTCGAGCGGGTTGGTGCGAGGCGATCTGCGGCCCAGTGCTCGCGCGGGAAAGGCCATGTAGGCCAGCACGTCCTCGCGCGAGCCGTCCATCAGCTCGGCGAGCTTGGGGAAGCGCTCGCGCAGGGCATCGGCGACCGCCGCCCACTGCTCATGGGCGGCCTCGGCGGTCTCCTGGGCGAAGATGGTCTTGAGCATGGCGACGACGGCCGGACGCTGCTTGGGCGGGACATGGGCCAGCGCATTGCGCATCCAATGAACCCGGCAGCGCTGATGCGTGGCATGGAAGACCTTCGCGGCCGCGGCCCGCAGCCCCTTGTGGTCGTCGGCGATGACGAGCTTGACGCCCCGCAAGCCCCGGTCCGCCAGCGAGCGCAGGAACGCCGTCCAGAAGGGCTCGGCCTCCGAGGCGCCGGTGGCGACGCCCAGCACCTCGCGCCGCCCATCCGTGTTCACGCCCACGGCGATTATCACGGCCATCGAGACGATCCGGCCGGCCTCGCGCGACCTTCAGGTAGGTGGCGTCGATCCACAGATACGGCCAGGCGCCCTCGATGGGGCGGGAGAGGAAGGCGTTCACCCGCTCGTCGATCTCCGCGCACAAGCCGGCAGACCTGGCTCTTGGAGATGCCGGACGCGCCCATGGCCTTGACGAGGTCGTCGACGGCCCGGGTCGAGATCCCGTGCACGTAGGCCTCCTGGATCACGGCCGTGAGCGCCTTCTCGGCCGTGCGCCGCGGCTCCAGGAAGGACGGGAAGTAGGAGCCCTTGCGCAGCTTGGGGATGGCGAGGTCGATCCGGCCCGCCCGCGTGTCCCAGGCCCGCTCGCGATAGCCGTTGCGGTGGTTGAGCCGCTCGGGGCTGCGCGCGCCGGCCGGCACGCCGGTCCTGGCCTCGACCTCCAGCTCCATCAGGCGCTCGGCCGCAAAGGCCAGCATCTCGCGCACGAGGTCGGCATCGGCCCCCTTCTCGATCAGCTCGATCAGGGCCATTCTGTCGTCGGTCATCGTCGTCTCCGGCTTCAGGTTCAGCTCGCAACCGAACCCTAACCGAAGACCGGCGGTGACCGCCCCGGGCGTGCGCTGCGCTCGTGCGGAGCTTCGCGCACGCCCTCAGCGGATCCGTCCTACACCACGCCCCGGGGACACCAGCCTCGATCAGAATTTACCTGCTACCGTCGCGCCAACGAGAGGCATGGGAAGCCTCCTCGGACCGCCGCGTTGGAGCGGCTCTCGCGTGTAACCCCGGTGTCACGCTCGGATGGGAGCCGGGTGGGCGTACCGTGACGGATAGCCGGGTGTTGCGCGTGGGCTTCCAGCCCGTTCGGCATGATGAGCACCGAAACGGCGTGCCCGCTCGACGCCATGGCATCCGCAGCATCGAACGCCGACTGCTCGGCTTGCTCACGGGTGGTGTAGGAGACCTGAGTCCGGTCCCCGTACGTGACCAACCACTCATCGTCTAATTGGAATACGACAAAACGGTTCATGTGCATTGCCGCCTTGGAATCGGAACATTGGTCTGCCCGGACGGGCAGCGTTGACGCGTGGCCGTCACTCTCACCGCGATCAGGGCCGGATTAAGGTCGAGCTTGTGCCGTTCTGCGGCCAATCAGTGGCCCGGCGGAACGCGCCGGACAACAGTCTGCTGATCGCCCGATTGCTGCCCATAGGAGGCCCGAAGTACTGGTCATCCACATAGCCGAGGTGACCGCCGTGGGACGCTTTCCACTGCCACACGTCGAGGAAGATGCCGTCGGTCGTATAGTGCAGCCCGCGGGCGTTCACGGCGACTGGTTTGTAGCTGAGCGTGGACGTGCCTGATGGGACGTCGAACGCAGAACGCGCAACGGTTTTACGCCGAAAAGTAGCTGTCCCAGTCCGAAGACCAGACCGAGTACGAAGAAGAGCCTGTAGCAACCAAAACTTCGGCTGTCCGCCCTTTGAGTTTGACCGCGTTCGCAGCGCTTACCGCCTCCCTAACAGCGGCAGCACGGGTCGAAAAGGACGTTTGTGTCCATAAGCCGAACTGATCAGCCAGGCTCCGGCGAAAGGTAGTATGATAAATTCATCCTTCAGCATGTCAGCTCATTTGCGACTAGGGCCCCCTCACACGAAATATAACACGAGTTAAAAAGAAATCTGTTTCGGAAGGGGTTCCGAGTAAAATCCAGTTCTTAAGGTTTGTTGTTGCTGCTGGATGCAGCTTCCTCTACAAAGAAAGGACAACTAAGGAAACAGCTTGCATGAGCCCCGAGCCCGACAGCACCGCTAACCGCATAGACAGCGTCGTTGCCTCTACGCAGGAGCAACTCAACGAAGGGCGGCGGCTGGTCGAACGCTCCAAACAGCTCGCGAAGGCGACTGAAAAACACGCAAGCGCGGCTCACGAACTAGCGCTGGAAACCGAGCAACTCCTCGACGAAGCGCAAGCGACTATACAGCGAGCCGATGCTCTATCTGATAAGGAGCCGGCGAAGGACGGCTCGGTGTAGCGCTATGGCGTGCATTAGTCGCTCCGGCTTCACCTCTCTGATGTGCCATTAGCGCGGCCTTCGACGAGAACCTCCGTTCGCACAGAGTTCGCGATGTAGCATCGGTCATGAGACTGATGGTGCAGCGCCTCGACCTCGTGCCGGCTCGGCCTCTGGCCGCCGTCGAACACGACGTTGGGGCGGAGCGTCACCTGTGAGACCCACTCGCGTCCGTCTGCCTCCTTGCTCATGATCCCGACGGCAAAATCCTCGTAGGACACCACCGCAAAGCCGCGCTGAGCAGCCAACCACAGGAAGAACAGCATGTGGCAGCTGGAAAGTGCGGCCACAAATGCTTCCTCCGGGTCGACCGCCGACGGGTCGGAGAGGGGCGGGGGGACCGTGTGCGGTGAGGCGGAACCCCGAACTCGAGCGCCGCCATCGAAGAGCCAATCGTGTGCCCGGCTGTAGCGGCCGTTCATGAAGGGCTCGTTTGCACCGCGCTGCCAGACGACCTTCGCCACATACGTTCCCATAGGCGCCTCCTGCCCTGAAACGCCACCGCCTGCACCCGAGCTGTAGGATATGCAGAGCCGGGCACCGTCGGAGCAATGATCGATAATCTTACCTCCTTTCGGCCGACGCGGAGCGCAGTCTTTTCCAGCGCCGCCAAATCGCACGAGATCAAAGGGTCATCTGTGGAAGCCGACGCCCCCGGCTTGTGCTGCCCCACTTCGCGCCAGTTCCAAAGCCATGGTCCCACTGTAGCATGCGCCGCGATCTTGGCGGCCGTTAGGCGATCACCTCACTAGCCCAGGCGAGGAGTGTCGCGGGTTCGAGAGGCCGAGGCCTTCGCCGTGTTTATTAGCTCTGGAGGAGCGTACCCGACGGAGCATTTGGCTGTCCGACCTGTTCAATTTTCAGCAGTTTGCAACGCCGCGGCTAAACTCGGTTTCACAGCTGGTCGCTAGCGTAGACCTTCAATTTGTTTCACCGTTCTGGAGCTCAATTTTATGAAGCGGTCTTCTCGGATCACGTTGGCTGTCTCCACGCTGGCACTCGGCGTCTCGCTCGGCCTTCAGCCTCTGTCCCTTTCCTTCTCGAGCGTCAGCATTGATCCGACGCCGGCACTCGCCAAGGGCGGTGAGGGCAACGGGGGCGGGAACGGCGGCGGGAACGGCGGCGGCAATGGTGGGGAAGGGAATGGCGGCGGCCATGGCGGCCACGGCGACGGTGAAGGTGGCCGCGGCGGCAATGGAGGTGGTCACGGCAGCGGGGGCGAAGCTCGGGGCGGCGGTCACGGCAGTGACAAGAACGAC
>CAWDDI010000041.1:0-137756 GCA_963800985.1 uncultured Alphaproteobacteria bacterium
GACGCCAGCAGGAACTGAACGAAGTACAGGTAGAGCAGCACCACGTATTGCTCGCATCAAGACCTGCCCGGCAACGACCTCGTCGCCGTCGCTCACGAGGATCTTGCTGATGATGCCGCCTTCGAGGTGCTGGATCGTCTTTCGACTGGACTCCGCCTCGAGGGCTCCTCCTGCGACCGCGGCGCTTTCGAGAGGCGCAATAGCCGCCCACAGGCCGAAGCCCAGCAGGAACACGCTCACGAGCACATTCGCAGTCCACTTCACCCGCCGCAGGCGGGGCAGCGGTGTGGGAGGCGCCACGGGAAGAGACGCTGCGAATCCGTGCTGCAACGGCAGGTTTGCGCTATCCGCCATTCCGCTACCCTCCGACGGGTGCTTCCACTTCGGGCACGCGGTGGCCGGACGCGGCTGCCAATGAGGGCGGGTTCGTTGCCACGGGTCCGATGTGCCCCGACGATTTGTCCCTTTCTTCGTCGGACTCCACGGCCGGCTTTTCGGCATCCAGCTGCGGTCTGCTGAAGAACTTCTCGTAGATCTCTTCGCTTTCCCCAAAGGCTTTGACGGCGCCGCGCTGGATGATCACGATCTTGTCGGTTGCGGCGAGCATGCCCATCCGGTGCGTGATGATGACGATCGTCACTCCGGCAGCTTTCATCTGCTCCACCGCCTCGTAGAGCACCTCCTCGCCGGCCTGATCGAGGCTCGTGTTGGGCTCGTCGAGCACGACGAATTGCGGCTTTCCGAAGAAGGCGCGGGCGAGGGCGATGCACTGACGCTGTCCGCCCGACAACCGCATCCCGTTCTTGCCGACCTCCGTGTCGTAGGTCTGTGGCAACTGCATGATGGTGTCGTGAAGCCCGACGAGCCTTGCGGCCTCGATCACGTCCTCGATGTCGGCATCGCGGAGGCGAGCGATGTTGTCCCTGATCGTGCCTTCGAACAGCTCGGTCTCCTGCGGGAGGTAGCCGAAATGCCTCGCCCCGCCGCTGTTGAGCCAAACCGCGATCTCGACCCCGTCGAGGCGAACGCGTCCGACGGTGGGCGTCGCGATGCCGAGCATGATCCGGCCCAGCGTCGACTTTCCCGCACCGGTCGGACCGATCACGCCGAGGCATTCGCCAGGGGCGAGCCGCAGAGAGACGTTCTGCAGGATCGCGCTGCCGGAGCCCGGGGGAATGAAGGTGATGCTTTCCACGGAGATCGCGCCGTGGAGCTTCGGCAGCCACCTCGGTTTGGCCGTCGCGCTCGGAGCGGCGGCCTCGAGGACCTGCGTCAGGCGCCCGTAGGCATTCCGCGCCGCCCCATAGGTCTTCCAACCCGCAATGGCGCCCTCGATCGGCGCCAACCCGCGGCCGAGGAGGAGAGACGAGGCGAAAATGATCGCGGCGCTGGCATCGTAGCGCAGAACCAGCCACACGGCGGCACCCATGATCAGGGCCTGGACCAAGGTCCGCACCGGCTTTGCCAAGACCTGGACGACTTCGCTGCGGTACGTGGCTGCCTGTTGCGCCGCTCGCGCATCCGCAACGTCTTTGCAGATCAGGCCCGCAGCGCCGTCGAGCATCCCCATCGCACGGATCGTCTGAGCGTTTTGGAGTGCCGCCCCGAGGCGGGTTGAAATCTTCGCCTCCGCGTTCCTGGCGCGAGCAAGCGGCGCGCGGGTGACGAGCTCGTTGGCAAGAGCCAACACGATGATCACAAGCGCGCCGGCGACTCCGATACCGCCGAGGAGTGGGTGCATGAGCATCAGCAGGCCGAGAAAGACGGGCGTCCACGGAGCATCGAAGAGAACGAGATTTGCAGGAGAGCCGATGAATTGGCGCAGCGTCGACAGTTCCCGGCAGGCGTCGGCGGCCGCGCCGGCCCGGTTGTGCAAGGCCGCATCGAAGGCTGCGTTGAAAACCGCAGGACGCAACCGGTCCTCGAGCCAACCGCCGATCCGGGCGAGAGCCGCCCGGCGCAGGACGTCGAGCACGCCGCCGACGAATATCGCCAGGACGGCGATCATCGTGAGCATCACGAGCGTTTCGACGCTCCGGCTCGCCAGCACGCGGTCGTAGAGCTGCAGGAGGTAGATCGCGGGCGCCAGCAACAGGAGATTATGCCCGCAGCTCACCGCAAACACCCACGCGAAGGATGTGCGGCAGGCCTCGAAGGCGTGCTGAACGTCCGTGTGTTTGGGCGTTGACGAAGCCATTGCGGAGCACCGGTTCCGGGAGAGTTCGTGACGAATTTTCGCGCTTGGCCGAGGCACACGCGGGAAGCAGGGGCTGGCATCCGAGATGCAGCCCCTGCCGAGGGCCTGTCCATCAAGGCCACGTTCGAGATGCTACGCGACTGCGCAATGATCGGACTCGAGGTGGCAAGGCTCGCAGCAATCGTTCACCTCGACGTCGAGGATCGTCTGGTTGACCTCTGCTTCGTTCGACTGCTCGGCGCTCCGCCATCACCGCCCGAAGGCGAATGAGGATGGTCGCCGTGTCCAGTCTACGAGCGGCCCGCCCGCCATACGAGAACTAGCAGGCTTGACGTCGCCATGCCTCGCCATGCCTCCGTCTCCTCCATCGCGTGCCCGCGTGTTCTCCTGATCGATGAGCGCAACATTGGCGTTCACGTCAATCTGAAGCTGCTTCTTCCAATGTGCTTTTCCTGTTAGGTAACCCATGCTGCGCCTCCTAAGGCTTGGTGCAGTCTCCCGCCGTTGCGTCAGCAACAGCGGCTGCGTTTAAAACATTGAGCGAGCTTAGACGGCAAGAAAAGATGACCCTTGGAATGTCTTCGTCCGGGCACGCACGACACCCTTTCGAGTGTACACCTTTTTGCTCGAACACCGCCTGTCGGAATCATTGACCCATGCCCGATTTGGATCAGACTATCTCTCGTTCGCGGCACTAGAGGCGATCGCTGAGCTTTGGCTCTTGCTCCGCAACACTACATTGGTGCGGAGATTACCCTACGTCCTTTGGGTAAATGCGGTCGCTTTATTAGGCTTGCACTGTCAAGGAGTCTGGAGCAGCCTTGCTCCCAAAATACAAGTCACAGCCCGTGTGGTCCTCTTCGGGCGTTCTTCCAAGGCATCCCTTTTTCGACGATGCCATGACCATCATGCCGGAGAACAGAGATGAACAAGGCAGGGATGCGGGTTTTCGCATTTGGCGACTGGAACGGATCGATCGCGCGGCTTCTACACGGGAAACGAGGGCTGGCGACACCCCAACAGCCTCGCGTCCGCAATCGCGGATCCGACCGGGTGAGACGGGTCATGCAGGCGGCGCTGACGGCCGCGGCCGTGCTCGCGGGCAGCCATCATGCATGGGCTCAAGACCCGTCATCGCTCAAGGTCCGCGCGAACGCGGATACGGTCGGCATCATATCGGGCGGCGCCGACGGGACTTACATTCGCATCGCTGCGGACCTCGCGAACGTTCTCGACGGCGACAGTCTTCGCGTGCTGCCGATCATCGGTCGCGGCTCCCTGCAGAATCTGCGCGATGTCCTGTTCCTGCGTGGCGTCGACATCGCCATCGTGCAGATGGATGCCCGTGAACAGCTCAAACTGGAAAACCTCCATACCGCTGCAGTGAGCAAGCTGCGCTACATCGCGCGCTTGTACAATGAGGAGGTGCACATTCTGACGAGCAGAAGCATGACCGACATCCGGCAACTGGAAGGCAAGAAGGTCAATATCGACAAGAACGGCAGCGGCACGAATCTGACCGCCCGCATCATCTTCGACAAGCTTGGGATCAAGCCCGAATTCACGTCCTACGATCAAGGATCGTCCTACGAGCGCCTGAAGTCCGGAGAGATCCAGGCGGCGATCTATGTCGCCGGGCGCCCGGTGCGCGCGCTCGCCGAGTTCCAGAGCGACGGCCGGTTTCATCTCTTGCCCATCCCCTTCGAGGGCGAGCTGGCCGAGACCTATCTGCCGTCGCGGCTGACCCATGCGGATTACCCCCGCTTGGTCGAAGCCGAGAACCCGGTCAACACGCTGGCGGTCGGGAGCATTCTCGCGGCCTTCAACTGGCCGGAGGGCTCCGACCGTTATCGTCGCCTGGAGACATTCGTCGCGGCCTTCTTTTCTCGCTTCGACGAATTCCTGCAGCCCGGCCGTCACCCGAAATGGAAAGAGATCAACATCGCGGCCGAGACACCTGGCTGGGAGCGTCTCAAGGCGGCAGAGGATTGGCTGAAGAATCGCGGCGTCTCGGCCAGTGCGCCTCTCCAGAAGAGCTTCCAGGCCTTCATGGGCTCCAAAGGAAGCTCGAGAGCGAGCCCGGAGCGGGAGGAGCTCTTTCAGGAGTTCCTGGCTTGGGAAAGCCGGCGCCAGCAGCGTAACCGGCCTCGGCACTCGCGCGCAGCAAGTCGACACTAGGTTGCATGCTCCAAGCCTGGAGAGAGCCCGCACGTCAGGAGGCCTGAGATGAACATGATCCATGGCCCTGGTTCATATGCTGCGCCACCGGGTGCGACCTTCGACCGGGCACCTCGCGGACGAGGTTCGCGCTCCCGTCTGACGGCGATCGTCTGGGCCGCCGCATTTGCTCCGATGCTGCTATCCGGTAGCGGCAGCGCGAACGAGATGGTCGGTTCAGCTCCGATGGCGAGCCCTCCGGAGCAAAGCGAGACGGTGGAAGCCGGGACGGGCGGATTAAGCCAGGAGACTGGAACCGCCTCCCGGTCCCGCCTGACCAACGACGAGATCGAAACGGTTCTGCCGCACCTGATCCGGTCGTCCGAGGCAAGACACCTCGCCGCAGCTCTCGCGTTCCTCATTCGGCAAGGTGACTTCCCGGCAGCCAAGCGCTTGCTCGAGGGCGCGGTGGAGGCTTCTTCGTTTGCGGTCCTGGCCTCGGATTGGCTCCACGAGCCGAGGCTGCTCGCGATGCTGCACGATCACGGAATCAGCGGTGCCGATCCCTCGTCTCATCCCGACCTCACCGCACAGGTGAGCGAGCTCAAGACGGCCTTGGAGCAGGAGCGCAAGCGCGGCGAGGCGCTGGCGCGCGAGCATGCCGGCGCCGCCGAGAAGCTCGCGAGCCTCGAGGCGGCGCAGGGGCGCAGTGCCGAGGCGGCTGCAGCAGGTGAGCGAGCTCAAGGCGGCCTTGGAGCAGGAGCGCAAGCGCGGCGAGGCTCTGGCGCGCGAGCACGCCGGCGCCGCCGAGAAGCTCGCGAGCCTCGAGGCGGCGCGGGGCGCAGTGCCGAGGCGGCTGCACAGGTGAGCGAGCTCAAGGCGGCGTTGGAGCAGGAGCGCAAGCGCGGCGAGGCTCTGGCGCGCGAGCATGCCGCGCTTCAGGCAACTCAGGTCACGCGTGATCGGCCTGAGACAGTCTATGCGACGGCAAGCACGCCCCTTCCAGAAGAAACGAGTAGGATTCGACCGCCCGCGACACCGAGAAGCCTCGCTTTGGCTCCCGCGTCGGCCGATAACCCCCTGCTCAAACGAGCTGCCGCGCTCATGCGGAGCGGCGACATCGTCGGAGCGCGCCTACTGCTCGAGCGGGCATCGGAGGCCGAGGACGTTCGCGCGATCGTCCTGCTCGCGGAGACCTACGATCCGCGTGCGCTGTCCCGGCTCGGAGTGCTCGGTCTGCGGGGCGACGCCGACAAGGCGGAAGAGCTCTATGCGCGCGCTCGGGCGCTCGAGAACCGGCAGCGCCTGTCGCGATCGCAGTCCGCGCGGTAAATGGGTCCGACAAGGTCTCGGCCCTACGGATCGATCGGGCAGTCCTGGTCGATGCGGATCCGGCATGCCGCGATCGCGAGTCGAGGCACGAGAAGGCCGGTGCCCTTTCGTGTGCAGACCGGACGCATGACGTTGGAGCGCCTCGAGCACGCCCCGGCAAGCCGCCGCGTCATCGCGGGCTCGCGCAGCCTGTTCATTCGAGCGGTCCTGCCTTTACCCTTTGACTTCGAGTCGAGCGTTCGAATCGTGCGGCAGTCCGTGGCTTCGCCAGACCCAGACCGGAAGCGACCCTGACCGCCCGCGAATCGAAGCCTCGAACGCTCCGTTGAGAATGCCGGAATCGAAGATCGAACAAGCGGATCCCGCGGCACGGAACAGCTGATCGCTCACGGCCACCTCCGCTCCGTGAGAAGCGGCGACTTCCATCAGTCGGCTCGCGACGTTCACGGTGTCGCCGATTGCAGTGATGTGCTGATGGCTGCCCCCGCCCAGCCGAGACGCGACGATTGTTCCGCAATGCGCGCCGATCTTGAAACCAAGCCGCCCCGCGATCGGTTCGGGCAGCGTAGCGATCCAGGCTGCGGTGCGCGAGCACAGGCCGACGCAGACTTCCACCGCGTGGCAGACGTCCTCGGGGCCAGGATCGGGGAGCCCGAACAGGATCATGGCGCCATCGCCCATGAAGCTCGCGACGAGTCCATCGTGGCTCACGGCCTCCTCGTCGACGAGACCGTGGAACGACTTCAGCAGCCTTCGAGTCTCGTCCGGTCCCAGTGCCTCGCTGAGGCCCGTGAAGCCGGATAGGTCGATGAAGACCACGGCGGCCTGTTGCCGGACCGGCTCGATCAGGAAGTCAGGATCCCGCGACAGGCACGCGGCAAGACTGGGCGCTTGAAAACGCAGCAACGTGCCGCGCTCCGTCGCCAGGCTGTCGGCTCGGCGCCGGTCGAGCCAGAGCTGCGCTGCGCCGAAGAGGATCGCGGGCGGAGCTGCGGCCGCGATCGGCAGCGCGGCGCTGATCCAGAACCCCTCGGAGAAGGCCACCATGGTGAATCCGACCCACGCCAGCGACAGGAGACTCGCGAGGGCCAGCCCGACCATGCTGCGGTGCCACGCGAGGAGCAGAATGAAGACCACCGGAAAGCCAAGCGCCGCGGCCACGTCGAGCGCGCGCGTGCGTTGATCACGCACGAGACCGTCGCCGGTGAGGAGGTGCGAAACGGCCGTCGCGAGGACCTCGACGCCGGGCAGCACCGGATCGAAGGGAGTGGGAAACACGTCGCCGCCCGCGGTGACCGTCGCTCCGACGACCACGACGCGGTCGCGTACTGCGCTCTCCGCGACATCGCCCTGCAGAACCTCCGCCGCACTGACGGTGCGGATCGTCCCACGGCCACCGTAGAAGCGAAGCGGGAGCGAATAACCCGTGTCCGTGCTGATGAACTTGTCTCCCACTTCGACCCCGCCCGGGTGGACGGCAGGATCCTGCCTCATCGCAACCGACACCGCGCGAAGCGGGAACGACGAGAACGTTCGATCGCCCGAGCGAAGGAGAAGCGGAACATGCCGGGGAGTTCCGGCACGATCGGTCGCGACGTTCACGACGCCCACCGCGGCGGCATCGGCCAGGCCGCTGAACGGCATGAGGAGTTGCTGCGCGACCGGCACGCGGTCGAGGCCGCTCGGTTCCTCGGCGGGAAGCGACTGGAGGGGACCGGTAAACAGTCCCGCCGCCGCGAGCACGGACGGGGCTTTGCGCAATGCCTCTGACAGCAGTCGATCCCCCTCGGCGGGTCCGGGATCGACAAACAGAAGATCGAGGGCGATCACCTTCGGCTGGCGATCGGCGAGCTCCGTCACGAGACGCGCGAGGGCGGCACGCGGCAGGGGGTAGCCTCCCGCTTCCTGCGCGGTCCGATCGTCGATCGCGACGATCGTAATGATGTCCGGCGCCGGCCGCTGCCCCTGCACGAGGAAGCGCAGGTCCGCCAGCGGTCCCTCCAGGCGATCGAGGAACGAGAGTTCGCCGCGCCAGTACGGCAGTGCGAGGCTGGCGCCCCAGAGCGCCGCAAGCGCTGCCGCCGTCAGCGTCGCGGCGTGGCGCGGAGCCCGCACGAGAATTCAGCGTCCGAAGCGCGCCAGCAGGGCCGCGGCGCGCGCGGAGGGCCAACGCCTCACGGTCAGGGGTGCAGCGCCCGCCGCGACATCGACTCCTTCCCCGGGTCCGAGAACGACGCCGCGGCGCGCTGCCGGGCGCCGGACCGACACTTGTCCGTCGACGACGAAGACAGCGGTTCTTCCGCCGCCCACGTCGACCGCCCATTGCGTACCGCGGACCGCGGCCAGAGCCTGGGGCGTCGAGATCTGGAAACCGCGCCCGCTCGCTCGAGCCGGAGCGTTCACGAGGATCGCGCCGGTTCGCAGGACGACCTCATGGGGTACGCTCGTGCCGGTCCTGCCGCGGAGCGTGTAGTCGGCACCGGCTTCCGCTTCCAGGGTGAGTCCATCCGTGCATCGCAGGACCTGCCGGGGTGGTGGAGCAGAGGCCGGCTGGATGACGCAATTCGGGGCCTGCGCCGCGGCCTCGCCAAGCGATACAGCCCACATGATCGCCAGGGCTCCAACGGCAGGACAACTCGAGCTCGCTGCCGGCGTGCGAACGGGACTCCATTTCAGGGTTGCGGCGCCGGCCATGATTTTCATCCTCTGGCCCCCGCTCGGATGGTGGTCTGCCGTGCTCGGATCTGTCAACACGGCGGGGGCTTTCCGGCGCGGAACAAGCGTCCGTCCGTCTCCGCGGCGGGTTCGTCCGGCGCATCCAACCACCGGCGGGCTGTCGCGTCGATCGGAACAGGCGCGCCGGAAATCGCGCTCGATATCAGCGTCGCTCGGGTTTACCTTACACGAGCTGCGGCCTCTCGCAGGAGAGAGGATGTGGATATCGCATGCTGGCTCCGGCACCTCGGACTGTCTCGGTACGAGCAGGCGTTCCGCGATCATGCCGTGGATGTTGCCCGGACCGTGCCCGGCGCGCGGTCGCCGAGGCGATCCTGCGCGGCCATCGCAGGTCGGGTCCGGCCGCCGTCCGTGTCGCGCTTTGGTGCAACGTGCGCCTTCATTCTCGTTCCATCCCGCTGACCACGTCGTTGGAAATTTCTGTGCGCAAAGTGACGGTCCGTTAACCGTTCAGGCGCGACGATGGCACCATGGAGGTTTTGTCATGGGTCGGCTACCGCTCGTTCTCCTGCTGTCGGCTGATCCGCTCGCGCAGCTGGTCGTCGGAAGCGGGCTTTTGACCTATGGCTACGATGTGGCACTTGCCGGCACCGAAGCCGAGGCCCTCCACCATCTTCAAAGCCGTCGCGTCTGCGTCCTCGTGGCCGACGTGGATACGGACCTCCAGACCATCTTCGCGCTCGTGCGCGCGGCCCGCAAAGCCGATCCTGCGCTTGCCGTCATCTACACGGCTCGCATGCCCTCGAAGCTGCCTGATCGGGAGAAGGTCGCCGGGGCACCCTGCCTTCGCACCCCGTATCACCCGCACCAGCTCGTGAGCCTGATCGGACAGCTCACCCGTCGCGGAACGAGCGACGACGAGTCCAACGCGGCCTGAGTCGTCGAGACATCCGGGGCGCACCGAGGCTGACCCCGCAGGAGGAGCCTGGGGTGTGGTCGGTGCGCCGCTTCGGGAAGCCCGTAGCGCCGGAGTGGGGAACGAAGCAGCGCGGCCGGTCTGCGACCGCCCGGGTCGAGACCACGAGAGAAGCGCCGTGCCGGCGGACTCCGAATTCCCGGCCGAGTTCGGCGCTTTCATGAGCGCCTCTCGGGGTTTAAGCTCACGCGATCCTCGAAGGGAGGCGACGATGTTCGCCAGGTTGACGACCTTCCGCATCAAGCCCGATCGACTGGAGGACTTTCGGACGTGGCGTCGAGCCAACGAGACCGAGATTTACGCCCAGCCCGGGCTGCGTCACTGGATCGGTCTCGTCAGCGAGGATGGGCAGGCTTTCGTCGTTGCGATCTTCGACGGCGTGCAGGCCGCTTGCGACGCCGCGCCTGCCGCGCGGGCTCTTTGGAACCAGTTCGCCGACATGGTCGACGAAGAACCGACGTCAAGATTTCTGGAGGTCATGGCTGCCAAAGGTCTCGAATAGACTTCAACACTGGCTAGCCCAACCTCTCAACCCTACGTCGTCGAGGTCCGATCTGACGCGAGGCTCCTGGTGCCGCGGCAAAGAAAGGGCCGCGCCCGATCCATCAGGACCTGTCGCGCGGCCCCCCGGCCCGCATCTTCCCCACGGGAACCTTAGCGGTATGTGATTTGCCCTCGCGTGTTCAACCACGATTTTGTCTGCAGGCGTTAAAACCGTCCCGCTTCCTGTGCATGACCGGCCGGCTTGCGAACCGTTGCGATCTGCTCCGTGGGCGTCTCCCCAAGCCGTTAAAACGGTGCTTTTCCGTTGCTCGGCCTTGCGGGTTCCCGGGTCCGAGCACGGAACTCGGCCCGGGGTGGAACCAAGCGCGCTCATCCCGGTTGATGTGCGTAGGCTCTGGATTGGTACGAAGGTCCGCTTCGGGTCACATTGGTTGCCCAGGGACGGTTTTTCTGCTGATGCGAACCGGGGTCTGCGTGGCACGAACGGGGCTATCCGTTATCGGTGCCCGAAGCCCAGGGATGGTTAGCCCTGGGCTTTTGTCATGTCCGGATCCTCAAACGGCGGGCTCGTCGAACGGAAGCTCCGCCAGCGTGCAATGTGTCGGCCTTCGAGGAGGCGACCATGTCCTATGTCATGTTCCAATACGACCGTCCGACCGACACGCGGAAATGGCACGACTACAATGGGCGGGTGAGGGACTGGATTGCTCAGCTCCTGGCGGTTCCTGGAGCTGTGTCCTTCATGGCCTATCGCTCGGCCGACGGGGCAAGTCCGAATACCACGACGATGCTGGAGTTCCGCACGGCGGACGAGGCTCGCACCGCGACGCGGTCCGAGCAAATGAAGACGGTGCTCCAGGGACTTCGCGAGGTCGGCTCGCCTCCGAGGGTTCTGGTCGTCGAGCGCTCGCCGTTCACGCCGGAGCCAATTCGAGCGTGAGGCATCGGCTCGTGTCCGGCGATGGCATTCGCCTCAATCGGAGGCCCGCCGTTGGCGGATGGACCTTCCCGAGAAGGCACGTGGCTTGCGACGGTGCTCGTGTGGTTGGCCGCGCGGTTGCCCGACGATAGGGTCGACATGATCCGCTTTGGGTGGTTCTTCGTCGCCCTCCTCGCGCTCGTGGCGGTTCTCGCCTCGAGCCCGGCCGTCAAACGCTTCCTTCAGGTCGACTCCTGTCTGGATCATGGTGGCCGGTGGAACCACGATGCCGGAACCTGCGAATACGAGAGCCCCGCCCGCGTCGGCTCGCAGCCCGACAACCCTCGCTGACACCAGAACGAAAGCGTCTCGCCGACTGCATTGCGGCTTGGACAGGGCGGCCGCTCGGGCTCGAGCGGGCTTACGCCCTGTGCACTTTAGTCAAGTTGTCAAATTTGTCTTGTGAGATGAATAATAAATTAAAAAGGCGGTGCGAAAATTAGCAGAACCCGATAGACTTCAATGAACGCCTCGGCCACGCGCCGAGTCCTGCGATCATCAAGGCGCTTTCTTTCATTCGCTCGGCGGCCCGGGCTTTATGCCCGGCTCTGCAGGCTTTGCCCTCGGAACAATCGTCCGGAATCTTCCGTTGACTTGAGCTGGCATTGGGTCGTTCGGGCCCACAGCATCAACGGAGTTCAACATGCGAATGACCTTCTTGACCACGGTCGCGGCAGCGGCGTTGTCCCTGTCCGTGACCGCGATTGCGGAAGCGAGCAGCGGCGCGTCGGGGTCGACGGGCGGCAGCTCGACGACCTCCGGCAGCGCGGGCGGGACCTCGGGCGGCACAGGAGGCATGAGCGGCAGCGGCGCTGGAACCGGCAGCCCGGCTGTGCGTCCGCCGGCAGGCGCGACGGGTGGAGCGACGGGTGGAGCCACGAGCACCCAGGGCGGGGCTGCCGGCGCGCCGACGACAACCGGCAGCGCGGGTGCTGCGGGTACGAGCGCGGGCAGCGTCTCGCTGTCGACCGAGCAGCGGACTCAGGCCGTTCAGACCCTGAGGAGCGTCAATATCCAGCCGGTGCAGGAGAACATCTCGATCTCCGTGGGTCAGACCCTCCCGACGACGGTCACGCGGCTGGTCGACTGCCCGCCGACTCTCGTCAGTCTGATCACCGGAGTTCGCGATTGTAAGGTCGTGCTGGTCGGCGATCGGTACTACATCGTCGAGGGGAGTTCCCGTCGGGTCGTGACCGTCGTCCAGCGGTAACGCAGAAAGCGCGGTTATCCCCCTCTTCAAAAGACCGAAGCGAGAGCCCGGGCCATGCCGGGCTCTCCCGTCACGATGCCGAGATGCGGCGGCGTCGTGTGCAGGTGTCGTCACGCCGGAGGGAGCAGGGGGAGACCACGGGTCGGCATCCAGCGCGCACGATCACGCGTGGGCGAACCGGTGTTGAGGGCTCGCCTCCAGGCCGGGAGCGACGGGCGACGGGCCGGATTCCTAAACCACGAGGGCTGCTCCCGAGAGCAGGATCAGAAACGCGAGCACGCGGCGGAACCGCCTCTCGTCGAGGCGGCCGTAAATTCGCCAACCCACCCACGCCCCGAGCGCCAGCGCCGGCACGGCCCAGGCAACCAGGATGAGCCCCGCGCCGTCCACTGCGACGGTGCCGAGGATCGCCAGCGTCAGGACATGGGCCATGAGGATGAACGGCTGGTAGACGCCGCGCGACTTGTCCTTCGTCCATCCCCGGACCTGGGTCCAGATCGTCGGGAGAACACCGGAGAATCCGCCCAACCCGCCCAGGATGCCCCCCGCGAGCCCGACCACCGCATCCGCGCCGCGTCCTCCGCGGGTCAAGGCCGGCAGGCGAGGCGTCACCAGGGCGTAGAGGCCGTACGCGACGAGGAAAGCGCCCAGTCCAGCCTTGAGCCGGCTCATCTCGGTGTGCGTGAGCAGCAAGACTCCGATCGGAATCCCGACAAGCCCCCCGGCGGCGAAGGGAAGGAATGTCGGAAGCTCGATGGAGCGCCGCACCGGCCAGACCAGAGCGATGTGGAGGAGCGATCCGCAAGCCACGACCAACATCGTGGTGCGGAGCGGGTCGAGGGCGTGGAGCCAGATCGACGAAGCCGCCAGCGCGAACGCGAACCCCGCGCCCCCCGCGACGACCGCGCCCACGAAGGCGCCGGCCCACACCATCCCGAGGGTCTGTATCGTCAGGCTCTGCAGCACCGCGGTCCGATCCGGAAACTTGATGTTGGACGCGAGGCGCTGCGCGGCGGCCCGCCCGGGATCAGGCATGCCCGCGATCGCTGCGAGCCGCTCTTAGATGACCTCGTCGGTCTTTTTGTCGGTTTCGCCATAACGCCGGAGCGTTGCAGGGCGCGTGCCCTCGTAGAGCCGCTCGAGACCCGGTGCGATCTTGGCGTTCTCGCGCTCGAAGAGGCTGTTGCCTTCGAGGTCGCTCTCCACCAGGAACGGGCCGAAGTTCTCGACGTCCAGGACCCAGACCGCCTGCGCGAGACCGAGCTCCTCGAGCCAATGCACCCCGGCGACCTGACGGATTCCGCGCCCCAGAAGAGCGCCCGTGCCGTAGCCGACGGTCGTGAGATAGATCGCCTCGTTGGGCACGAAGGACGAGCGATAGACCTCGGACGTCATCCCGCCCTTTCCGATGATGATGTTGCAGCCGGAGAGCTTGAACCAGCCGTCGAGCCACTTGGCGAAGCGGAACGAGGCGGTGGCCGTGACGGCGCCGACGTTGAATCGGCCGTCGGGCTCGACGGTCGCGGCGGGGGAACAATGGAAGTTCGCCGACCCGAGCGCTTCCCGGGATGCCGGCATTCCGGCTCCGTCCTCGATCGCGCGCTTGTAGACGCCCTCGCGGGCCGTGAACACGCGGCCCGAAAGGTAGACGACCGAACCGATCTCGAGCCCGCGAAGGTCCTGCGTGGTGGCGGGCAGGTCGAGATGAACTTTCTTGAGACCGCTCATGACCTTCACTCCGCTGCCGCCAGCGCCGGCTGGCCCCACTCGACCGTCGAGCGGCGCGAGTAGTCCGTGAACCACATCGGATCGGTCCGGAACTCCGTCCGGCCGTCGGCGTGGATCCGCGCGCAGGCGCGGCGCGACGACAGGCAGAACATGTGCACGCTCATCGGCATCCCGCCGGTGTGGCAGTACCCGACCTCGATATGGCAATCGACGACCATCGAGCTCCCCATGAACCCCATCGCTCCCATGCCGATGTTGTTGCCGAGCTCCTTCAACTCGTCTTCCAGCGCCGCGATCTTCGGGTCGGGATGGCGGCTTCCGACGGTGCGCAAGCAGGACGCCTGCTTGCCGAGGACCATGCAGGTGTCCTTGGAGCCGCCGAGCCCGACGCCGACGATCGCCGGCTGGCACGCCAAGCCGCGCTTGCCGAACGCGATCAGCGTGTCGAGGTAGAACCGCCTGATGCCGTCGATGCCGTCGCCGGGGAACAGCATGCGGTAATCGGAGCCGAAGAGCCCTCCCTTGTGGACCGTCGTCAGCTCGACCCATGCCGCATCCGGGTGGAACGCGTACTCGATCTCCGGAGCGTTGATCCCGACGTTGTTGTTGTGATCGGTCCGCCAGAGCGGGTGAACCCGGTTCGGCCGGAGCGGCACGTCGTTGGTCGCGTTCGCGGTCGCCCGCCTCAGCGCAGCCTCGAGCGCGACCGGCCCGCCCTCGATGCGTGCGTCGTTCCCCATCTTGACGTACCAGCGCGGCACCCCGGTGTCGCCGCACATGGCCCGCCGGTCCTCCTTGGCGGCCTCGTAGTTTTCGAGCATGGCCTGGATGACGAACGCCGAAAGGTCACCCTTTTCGGTATTCGCGCACTTGCGCAGGCCGGCCAAATAATCGTCCGGGATTTCGATGGCGGCCTTCGCCATCAAATCCTCGGCGGTTCGCTGCAGGGATGCGATCGGTATCATCGAGGCCTCGCGTTTACTGGGCGGCGGCGGGAACGTCGAGAAGCGTCTCGCCCGGTCTGACATGCGTAAAACGGACCGGCTCGTCGGAAATCTCCAATCCGGCGGTGGTTTGACGAGCGACGGTGAAGCGGGAGGACGGTAGATCCCCGGGCTCCGGGAAATCCGTGCGGTAATGAGCGCCCCGCGAGTTTTCCCGCCGCCCGGCCGCGAGCGCGATCACCCGGCTCACCTCGCACAGCGAGCGCAAGTTCAGCCAATCGTGCCACGTGAGATTGAACGCGCGGGTTTCGTTCGGGATTCCGGTCGAAAGAAGCTCGGATTCGATGTCCTCGATCTGCCGCAGGCCCCGGTCGAGGCCAGCCGCATCCCGCAGAACGCCGACATCGTCCCACATCACGCTCAGAAGTCGCTCGCGCAAGGCGTTGACGTTGCCCGGCCGATGCGCGAACGGATGCAAGGCCCGCACCGCTTCCGCGGCAAGGATGTCCGGATCCGGCTCGCGATACCCGGGATTGGCGGCAATCCAGGCGGGCATCACGTCGCCGGCGATGCCGCCGAAGACGGTCGAGTTCGCAACGCCGTTTCCGCCCAGGCGGTTGGCGCCGTGCATGCCGCTCGCATCCTCGCCGGCGACGAACAGCCCCGGGAGCGCCGTCGAGGTGTCC
This sequence comes from uncultured Alphaproteobacteria bacterium, assembly GCA_963800985.1. Classification (GTDB taxonomy): domain Bacteria; phylum Pseudomonadota; class Alphaproteobacteria; order Rhizobiales; family Beijerinckiaceae; genus Microvirga. The sequence goes on from CAWDDI010000041.1 coordinate 15,390, forward strand.
GGCGAGCAGACCACCCCGCCCATGAAGTAGTGCGCCGTCGGCACGACCTCGACGAGTCCGGCGGCGAGATCGAAGCCGCAATCGCGGCAGCGGTCGACCATCCCCTTGAACTTCTTCGCCACGTCCTTGGGCCCGAGATGGCTCATCTTGATGTAGACGCCGCCGTTCGGCGTCGTGCGGCCCGCCCTCATCTCGGCGTAGATCGCGCGGCTCACCACGTCCCGCGTGGCGCGTTCGAGTTTCGGATCGTAGTCCCCCATGAAGCGGTGCATCGAGCCGTTGAGGAGATGTCCCCCGGCCCCACGCAACCCCTCTTCGAGCACGGTCCCGGTCATGCGGGTGTCCGGACCGGCGAGCAGGCCGGTCGGATGGAACTGCACCATCTCCATGTCGCGCAGCGGAACCCCGGCCCGGAGCGCCATCGCGAGCCCGTCCATGCTCTTGTCGCCCGAGGGCGTATGGTAGCGGTACATGGTCGGGCCGCCGCCCGTCGCGAGGAGCACGGCCCGCGCCTCGACGAATCGCAGGTTGCCGGTGCGGATATCCGCGAGCAGGACGCCCGACAACGATGCCCCGTCCTTCGCGGGGACGAGGGCCAAGGCCCGATGCTCTTCGAGACGACGGATGCCCGGTCTCGCCCAGACCTGCTCCATAAGCCGGTTGATGATCTCGATCCCGGTGAGGTCGCCCTTGTGGACCGTCCGGTCGAAGGTTTGGCCCGCGAAGGCCTTGCCGTGAAGGGTGCCGTCGGGATTGCGGTCGAAGAAGCAGCCGATCTCGTTCTCGAGCTCGCGGACTCGTTCGATCGCCCTCGTCACCAAGGTCCAGGCGAGTTCCTGGTCGGGGAGCCACTTGCCGCCCTCGATGGTGTCCATGAAATGACGCTCGACCGAGTCCCCCGGGTTGAGCGCGACGTTGTAGCCGCCCTGGACCATGCGCGTGCAGCCGCATTTACCGAGAAGCCCCTTCGTCGCAACCGTGATGTCGAGATCGGACCCGGCCGCGTCGGCGTGAAGCGCCGCGAAAAGCCCCGCCCCGCCGGAGCCGAGGATCAGGAGATCGGTTCGCATCCTCTCGATCATCATGGTTCAGACCTCAGAAGACCCGGACGAGGAAGGCGAAGGCCACGACAGCCGCCATCGCGACGGCCGCGAGGGCGAGCCGCCGCTGCCCCCCTCGCCACGGGAAGTTCTCCATGAACAGCAGGCGAAGCCCGCCGAGCAGATGCACGACGACGAGGAACACGAGGCCGCTCTCGGCGAGCTTGACCGCCGTCATGTCCGACCAGCGCAGGAACCCCTCGAGGCGCGCCTCCCCGTCGACGGCGAGGCCGAGCGCCAGGAAATGGAACGGCAGAAAGATCGCGAGCGCCAGGCCCGACAGACGATGGACGATGGCCGCGAACCAGAGCACGCTCCGTCGGGAGCCGAGGACCATGGCCGTCATGGGAGCACCACCGCGACGACGGCCCGGCCGCCGAGAGCGAGCAGCGCGGCACCAAAACACAGGGACATCAGGCCCGCCGATGTCCGCGTCAGGGCGGTCCACTCGATCAGGATGCTGCGGATCCCGATGGAGGCGTGGATCGCTGCGGCGGCCACGAACGCGCCGTAGAAGACCGCCCAAGCGATGCTGCCGCGCGTCCGCATCAGGATGTCCGACGCGGTCAGGCCCTGGCGCGTCGCATAGAAGATGACGGCGATGTGCACGAGCAGCAGCGGGGCCATGACGGCCGCAGTCAGGCGCTGCCACAGATAAAGCCGAACGTTCATCCCTTGATCTCGCCCCTGAGATACGCCTGGGCGGTCCGCTTCTTGAGGCCCGCGATGGAGGCGGTCGGGTTCAAGGTTTGCGGGCAATGCTCCTGGCACGACTGATGGGAATGGCAGGAATGGCAACCGCCGCTCGCTGCGATCGCTTCGAGCCGTTCCGGGTTGCCGCCGTCCCGGACGTCGTTGACGAGCGACCACGCGCGATTGAGCGCAGCAGGGCCGAGATACTCCGCGTCCCAGCGCACGGTATCGCAGGCCGCGTAGCAGATTCCGCAGTTGATACACTCGACGGCGGCGTCCGCGGCGATGCGGGCGGGTGTGTCGGGTTTAATCCTCTCGACCTCGTCTTGGCGGGTCTTAGTCGGCGCGAAGACGCCCTTGGCCTTCTGCCACTTTTCGAAGAACGGGCTCATGTCGGCGACGAGGTCCTTGACGACCGGCATGTTGGCCAAGGGCCCGATCCGGAGCCGGCCGCGCTTGGCGACCTTCGCGACGTGCGTCCTGCAGGTCCAGCGCGGCCGCCCGTTGACGGTCATCGCACACGAGCCGCACATGCCGACCCGGCACGCGAAGCGGTAGGAAAGAGACGAATCGAGATTTCTCTGGATCCACGTGACCACGTCGAGAACGGTCTGGTTCTCGCGCTGAGGGACGGCGTAGGTCCGGTACTCACCGTCCTGAGCTCCTCGCCAGAGCGTCACTGCCAAGTCCGGTTTCGCGCTCGCTGACATGTCTCTCCCGATCGGCCCGAGGCCGCCCCTCGTGGGAGGAGAAATACCAGAGGCGCGTCTTCAGAAAAAACGAATAAGTCTGAAGTTTAAGTTCGATTTCCTTTAGGTCCTCCCTTGCCCACCCGCGGCCCCGTCGGGCCAGGGGGCGCGGGAGGTCCGGCGAGGGCGGTCAGAGCCTTCAACTCGCCGAGCAGCGCATCGGCGAGAGCCGCCTTCGGGTGATCGCCCGTGCGGACGAGTCCCACGAGCCGGTAGACGGGCGCACCGGAGAACGTGACCGTCCGCACCGGCAACGAGAACGGATGGTCGCCGGTCCGGAGGGGTACGACGGAGACCCCGAGTCCGTGATGGACCATGATCGTGATCGCCTCGAGGGTGTCGAGCATCATGACCTCCCGGACGCGCAGCCGGCGGTCCTTCAGGAAGCGGTCGATCAGCTGGCCGACCCAGGCCTGCCGCGTGTACCGGATGAACGGATAGGCCGAGGTCAGCTCTTCGGCCTTGCGGACAGGGGCCGCCAAGGGCGCGATCAGCACGAGGGGCTCGCGCGCGAAGGGCGACCAGGTCAGTCCGGAGCCTCCCTCGAGCATCTCGCTCACGATGGCGGCATCCAGGGCGCCGCGATGCACGCGCTCGACGAGATCCTTCGACAGGCCCATGGTGAGCTCGACGTGAAGCGCCGGGTACTTCTGCCGCAGCGCCACGAGCGCCTTCGGCATGATGCCCGTGATCACTCCGGGAACGACGCCGAGCCGCAGCTGCCCCTCGACCGCCGAGCCGGCCGCCTCCTGGAACAAACGCTCGTAGGCCTGGACGACCTCCGCCGCGCGTGGTCTCAGCGCCCGTCCCGCCTCGCTCAGGACCGGCGGGCGCTTCGTCCTGTCGAAAAGCACCACGCCCAGCTCGTCCTCGAGCGCCCGGATCTGCACGGTCACGGCGGACTGGGTGCGTCGGACGGCACGGGCCCCCGCCGCGAACGAGCCGCCCTCCGCGACCGCCAGGAAGGTCTTGAGCTCGCGGATTGCCATGACGGCGCCTCCGGTGCGTTTCAAGAAATCGAATTCGTCCTTGAACAAATTTCGTTTCTGCTCAACTCATCCCACCCCTATAACGGTTAGGCATCAACAAAAAACAAGCTCGAGGAGACCATGATCAAAGCCAAGTTGGGCGTTCTCGCCGCCGCGTTCTCCGTCTTCGCGTCCGTCGCGGCAGCACAGGAGTTTCCATCCCGGCCGCTCACCATCATCGTGCCGTTCCCGGCCGGCGGGCCGACCGACGTGCTCGCCCGTCTCCTCGCGAACGCGATGGGGGCGAACCTCAAGCAGCAAATCATCGTGGAGACCGTCGGAGGCGCCGGCGGCACCATCGGCGCCGCCCGGGCCGCCCGCGCCCCGGCGGACGGCTACACGATCTTCCTCCACAACAGCAGCCACTCGACGGCCCCGGCGCTCTACGCGAAACTGGCGTATGACCCGGTGGCGGACTTCGAGCCGATCGGCCTTGTTGCGGACGTGCCTCAGACCGTGGTCGCGAAAGCGGGGTTTCCCGCCAATGACCTCAAGGAGCTGATCGCACACGTGAAGGCCAACAAGGACAAGGTCAACCTCGCGAATGCCGGGCGCGGCTCCGCCTCCCACCTGTGCGGCATGCTGTTTACGAGCGCCATCGAGACGCCGCTCACGACGGTTGCCTACCAGGGGACCGGGCCCGCGATGAACGACATGCTGGGCGGGCAGGTCGACGTCATGTGCGACCAGGTCACCAATACCGGCGCGCAGATCAAGGCCGGGAAGGTCAAGGTCTACTGCGTCACCACGAAGACCCGGGTCTCGACCCTGCCTGACGTCCCGCCGTGCGCCGACGCCGGCCTGCCTAACTTCGAGGCCAGCGTCTGGCACGGTCTCTACGCTCCCAAGGGCACGCCGAAGCCGGTTCTCGATCGCCTCAACGACGCGCTTCGGTCCGCCCTGCGCGACGAGGCCGTCAAGCAACGGCTTGCCGATCTCGGCGCCCAGCCGGTCCCGCAGGACGACGTGTCTCCGGACGCGCTGCGGCGGCACCTGACCGCGCAGGTGGCGAAATGGGGCTCCGTCGATCAAGCAGGCGGGTCTCGCGCCCGAGTAGCCGGAGTTCGTGGGGGGAACGTTCCCCCACCTCCACGAGGGACCCACGGAAATGAGCGCCAGCGTGACCGGGGCCGAGATTCTCGCCCGTTCCTTGGACCGGGCCGGACTGCGCACCGTGTTCACGCTGTCGGGCAATCACATCATGCCGCTTTTCGATGCGGCGTTGGAGACTCGGCTCAAGCTTCTTCACGTCCGTCATGAGGCCGCCGCGGTCCACATGGCCGATGCCTGGGCCCGTCTCACGGGGCAGTGCGGCATCGCTCTCGTGACGGGCGGGCCCGGCCACGCGAATGCCCTGGCCGGGCTCGTGACCGCCCAGGCGGCCGACTCGCCGGTCGTCCTCCTGTCAGGGCACGCGCCGCTGAGGGAACTCGGTCGCGGCAGCTTCCAGGAACTCCGGCAAGCCGCGATGGCGGCACCGGTCACGAAGGCCTCCTGGACGGGCCGCTCCGCCGCAACGCTCGGCCATGAGGTCGCGGAGGCGGTGCGGATCGCGACCAGCGGGCGGCCGGGTCCCGTCCACCTCAGCCTCCCCGTGGACCTGCTCGAGGCCTCGATCGCCGACGCCCGGGATCTCTCCCCCGACGCGACGGCGTTCATGCCGATGGTACAGCCGCTTGGCGATCTCTCGGCGCGGGCCGTTTGCTCCGCCCTGCGGGATTCGGCGCGGCCCCTCATCCTGGCCGGCCCGTCGATGTGCCACGCGCCGCTCGCCCCGGTGCTCGCCCGTCTCGCAGAGGCCACGGGCGTACCCGCCATCGGGATGGAGAGTCCGCGCGGCTTGAACGATCCTGCCCTCGGCGCCTTCAGCGAGGTGCTCCCGCGGGCGGACCTCGTGGTTCTGCTCGGGAAGCCGCACGACTTCACGATCCGATTCGGTGAGCCGCCGTTCGTCGATGCGGATTGCCGGTTCATCGTCATCGACCCGGAGCCCGAACTCGTTGCGCGCGTGGCGCGCGAGAAAGGGCCGCGCTTAGCGCTCGCTGCGATCGCGGATGGCAGGCTTGCGGCAGAAGCCCTGATCGCGCATGCCGGATCGCCCGACACTCGGCACGAGGCGTGGCGGCGGCAGGTCGGCCATGCGATTGGCTTTCGACCCGAGGAGTGGACAAGCCCGCCACGCGGGAGCACCGGGAAGGTTCACCCCGTCGAGCTCTGCCGGGCCATCCAGCCCTTCCTCGACCGCGCGCCGGGCGCTGTGCTGGTCTGCGACGGCGGCGAGATCGGGCAGTGGCCGCAGAGCATCCTCACATCGTCGAGACGCGCCATCAACGGCGTGGCGGGTTCCATCGGCGCCGCCATTCCGTTCGCGATCGCCGCGCGTGCCGCTTTCGAGCGGACCCTCGTCGTGGCGGTGATGGGCGACGGCGCCTTCGGCTTCCATGCCGCCGAGTTCGATACGGCGCTGCGTTACGACCTTCCGATCGTGGTGGTGGTCGGCAACGACGCGACCTGGAATGCGGAATACCAGATTCAGCTTCGCACGTACGGCGCTGAACGCGCCCACGGCTGCGAGCTCCTTCCGACGCGATACGACCGGGTCGTCGAGGCGCTTGGCGGCCACGGCGAACTGGTCACGGAGCGCCGTTGAGCTCGGCCCGGCCCTGGAACGCGCCGTCGCCAGCGGCAAGCCGGCTTGCGTCAACGTCATGATCGAACGGCTTCCCGCTCCCGCTTTGCGCCGCCCAGGATAGGGCCGCGCGACCGAAGGGATCGATTGGGGGCGATCGCCCGCCTGCGGGTCGGCTGGTTCGTTCGCGTCCGCGATCCCGCGTGGATCCCGCCGATGGAGGAACACCAATGACGGTTCGATCGATCGAGACGGCGCTGAGCGAACGCTTCGGCGAAGCCGTCGAGGTCCCGGGCTCGATCGCCTCGCGCGACCTCCTCGCCGGGATCGCAGCGCATCGGGTCTGCCGGCGCTACCGCGACGAGCCGGTCGCTCCCGCGCTGGTCAGGTTCCTGTGTGCCTGCGCCCTATCGGCTCCGTCGAAGAGCGACCTGCAACAGCGCGATATCGTGATCGTTTCCGACCCGGACCTCAGGCGACGGATAGCGGGGCTTCTCGCCCACATGCCGTGGGTCGGCGAGGCGCCCGCGTTTCTCGTGTTCTGCCTCAACGCACGGCGGCTGCCGCGCCTTGCCGCGCTGCGTGAAAAACCCTTCCCCAACAATCACCTCGACCTCTTCTTCAACGCCACGGGGGACGCCGCGATCGCCCTTGCGACCTTTCAGATCGCTGCCGAAGCGGCCGGCCTGGGAGGCTGCCCGATCAGCGAGATCCGCAACCACGTCGCTCTCGTGAGCCGCTGGCTCGACCTCCCCGAACGCGTGATCCCGTTCGCGGGCTTCTGCCTGGGATGGCCTGCCGAGGATGGGCCGATCAGCCCAAGGCTTCCGCTGGCGCTCACGGTTCATGAGAACCGCTACGCGGAGAACGACTTCGACGCGCACATCGAGGCCTACGACCGCCGCCGCGAAGCGCTGCAACCGTACGGCTCGCAGCGCAATCCGGAGCGATGGGGCGTCGCGCGGAGCTACGGCTGGTCCGAGGACAAGGCGCGCCAGTACGCCGAACCGCTCCGTGCCGACTTCGGGACGTTCGTACGCGCCAGCGCGCTGTCGCTCGACTAGCCCTGTTTTCCCCTGTCGTGGAGTCAGGTTATCGCAATGCTCTAGCCCGCATCCGCTCGCTCGCGGTTGCCGCCCTCGAGCGTCACGATCGCAGCCGCCGCCGGGACAATACGGCGGTCGTAGCGGCAATCTATTTGGCGTTCCGCGGGATCTTGAGCATCTCGAGGATTTTCAGCGCCACATCCCAGGGCACCCGCTGGTCGATCCGCAGGTGCACCTCGTCCCCGAAATCCTCGATGATTCCGAGCGGTTTCGTGACCTCGGGGCCGCGGCCGGCCGCCGCATTCTCGTTGCCCGGCGCCTCCATCCAGGCCTGCTGCCGCGGGGCCTCGGCGTTCTCGGCGGGTCGGTTTTTTCCCGGGATCTCGTCCTTGCCCGCGGCGGCGAGAAGCTCCGACTTGTCGACCCCGAGGGCGAGGCTAAGGGCATCGAGGTAGCGCATGAGAGGCATCGAACGGCCTGTCCGGTAGTGCGACAGGCTTGCGCGTGAAATGCTTTCGCCCTCGGGCAAGTGCTCGCTCATGCGCCGAGCCGTTTCGGCGGCTGTCAACCCGCGCGCCTCCATGATCGACCGGAGACGACTCGCGAAAGCAGCCTTGTTGGGTTCATGAGCGCGGGAGCCTTTCCCGGGCATCGTTGCCGTTCCTTGCACAAGGTCCCAATGATGAACCGCGGACCCGCCCACGGCTCTTTCCGTCAAGTTCTTATCCTGGTTTCCGACCACGCCGTGGACCGGTTTTCAGCCTCGGGCGAGCGAAGCCTTTCCGGCGCAGAAGACGCGGTGCGCCGCGGAGGACGCGGCACGAACGTGAGAGATCGCTTGGCATGCCAATGGCTCCTATGGGGAGAGACCCGCCTGCTCGATACGCTCTGCAACGAGTTCCTGCAGGCGCCACAAACTGCGATCGTGAATACCGTGTTGTTCGAGATGGGCGACCGTGTTGTGGAGATACTCGGCGCAGGAACCCCAGTGGCCGCAGGCTTTGGAGATCGCGTCGGCGACCTCTTCGGGCGGGAGCCGTCCGGTATAGAAGCGCGACTGCCGGTTCATCACGAAGGCCACCGCGGCGACGGGACCCTCGAGGGTATCCACCGCGATCCAGCGTGGAACGTTGTTGGGCGGCTTCACGGTCATTTCGCGGCGGACGAGCTTTGCGAACTGCGCCTCGAGGTCTTGCGGCGCGAGCTTGTAGAGAACGCCTTGGCATTGGCCTCCCCGGTCGAGCGACATCATCAGGCCGGGTTGGTCCGTCGTGCCTCGAAAGCGGACGATCCTGAAGCAGAACGAGCGGTGCCAGCCCCGCGCCGTGCCTTTTCGCGATTCGAGATGCTCCACCTCGGGGCGCCAGATCAGCGATCCGTAGGCAAAGAGCCACGTGTCGGGCCCACCGGGACGCGACGCCAGAAGAGCCCGGACGACGGCATCGTAGTCATCGTCCGTGTGGTAGGCCAAAGCCGGATCCGGACCGGGGTCTTCCAGGTCGCGGCGAACCCGTGCCACGAGCTCGGGCGTGAGGGTCATGCGTCGGCGAGCCGTCATGTCGGAGCCGTTCGGGGATCCCGGCCGGTGCAGGCCGGACCCAAGCGTTGCATGATCGCAGCCTCCGTGCTCGACACGGAGTAAGCCGTTCCGGGATCCCGGCCGGTGCAGGCCGGAACCAAGCTTTGCATGATCGCAGCCTCGGTGCTCGACACGGAGTAAGCCGTTCCGGGATCCCGGCCGGTGCAGGCCGGACCCAAGCTTTGCATGATCGCTGTCTCCGTGCTCGACACGGAGTTCACTTAGGCGAGACCCATCACCTGCCCTCGAAGATTGACGGTGCACGTGATCCGCGCCTGACGGACCTCGACGTCTCGCCCGTGGGCATAGACGATGCGGGCTTGCAGCGGAACCGCAGTGCCGCCGCGAACGCGCCTCGGCCCACCCGCGCCGACCGCCTCGACCCTGACGGCACCGTAGGGCGTTGCCCCGGTGAGAAGACTCGTCCGGCAGGCGTCCACCAAGCGCTTCGGGGCCGCGGCAACGGGTGCGAGCGGCCTTTGCAGAGCACTGAATTCCTGAGGAACGCGGCGCACCGTCCCCAGACTGAACGTGCCGCGGTCCAACTCGCCCTGGCTCCGGTCCGGAAGAAGCGCGAGCGGCAGCCTGACGACCACTGGCGCCTCGGTCGGTGCCGCTGCCCTCGGAGCGGCGACGATCGCTCCCGTCGCGATCGCCGCATTCGGCGTCACGCGAGACGAACTCGCCGCTTTGGACGCCCCGCGGGTCGACGATCCCACGTCCGAACCGCGGGCTCCGGCGCCGGCTGACGTGCCGGCCCCAAGGGTGCCGGACGAAGCTCCGTACCCGCCGATGGCCGATCCCCCGCTTGCCCCGGCGGTCGATCGTCCGCCGCCCGCGCCGGTCGCACCGCCTCTCGCGCCGCCCCCGAGCGCGCCGGCGCTGCCGCCGAGGCCTTGTTGACCCCCGCCGACGTCCGGCGCCCCGATCGAGTTGCCGGACGTTCCGCCGAAGCCTCCGGACCCGCCGGCACTCCGGCCGCCGCCGCTCGATCCGCGACTGCCGCCCGAGCCGGCGCTGCTGCTCGTCCCGCCAAGCGCCTCGCCCGCGCCGTCCGAGCCACGACCGCCGCGGCCGGAGGACTGGCCGCCGTTGCTCTGCCCATCGGACCCGCGGCCGCCGCCTGCGACGGAGCCACCGCCCGTCGCCGCTCCAACGCTGTCGGACGAGCCTGCGCCGCCACGGCCCTGGTTGCCACCGCCCGCCGAACTGCCGCGGTCTCCACCGCCTGGCCCTGGTTGCCCCCGCTCGCGGAACCTCCGCGGTCTCCGCCTCCTTGGCCTTGGTTGCCCCCGCTTTCGGAGCTCCCTTCTCCGCCTCCACGCCCGCCGCCCGAGCCATCGCGAGAGGCGACGGTATCGGGGAGCGACGCCACAAGGGCGAGGGCGGCGACACCGATGAGCGGCGAGTACTTGGAGGGTCTCATGAGGCTTGTCTCCAGCCGTATTGGGTGCGGACCTTCGGCTCGGGGCAGACTTGGCGATCGTCAGCGAGGCTCGTCGGGGTGCGTAAAAATCATAGGACAAAATCAGTTACATTCAATGTTAATGTCGAGCAATTTCACAGCCATAAATTTTAGACAGCGTATAAAAGCCGGCTCGGCGCCGGCCCCTTGCGGGCGCCTTGACAGGCGCCACGCCGCTCGTCGATGATCCACCCGTTGGCCCAAATCGGAGCGTCGGTCGCAGCGTCGGTGGTCTGCGACCGCAATGCTCTGGAGAAAGGAGCGGGTGCGTCGATTGCAGGGCCGTTCGAGCTGTCGCTCCGCTCCGATCCTCCCAGTTTCCAGGCCACCTCGAAGGAACGTCAGTCCAGTGCTGGCCGAACGCGGCGAGGCTCTGTCCCGTGATCGCAGCGACCTCGACCGGGCCCGCGCGAACGGACAGGTCACGGGTCGGGAGTGCGGAAAATTCGGTCGCGGCGGAGAACGGGTTCGAGCAGGCGTCGAGGTCTCCCAATTCGACGAGCCATGGCCCGTCTGCGTGCGCCTAATTCAACGATCGACGCGCCGTGATGCATCGCGCGCGGACTGTCGGTCAGGGAGCCGTGCGCGCCTCGCGCCTGCGATGGAAGGTCGAGAGCGTCCACGCGGGAGGGAAGGATTTAGGGCGCGGCGACGAGGACGCCGAACGGAGTTCGACGGGTACCTGCGGAACGAACCACTTACGTCCGCTGGTCGTGAGCTGCAGCCAATTCCGGCCCGCAGCGACACCGAAAAGCCGAATAGGAGGAACGAATATGCTCAGGAGACACTTCCTCATGGTGGCGGCGGGAATTGCCGCCCTCGCGTCCGGCATCGCGGGCGCTTCCGCGCAGGAGCTTCCTGCTCTGAAGAAGAAGGACAAGTACAAAGTCGGATTCTCCCAGACGGAATCGAACAATCCGTGGCGCATCGCGCAGACCGAGAGCATGAAGGCGGAAGCCGCCAAGCTCGGGTACCAGCTCGTCTACACCGACGCGGCGAGCTCGGCCGCCAAGCAGGTCGCGGACGTGAACTCCATGATCGCGCAAGGGGTCGACCTGATCTTCCTCGCACCGCGCGAGGAGAAGCCGCTGATCCCGGCCGTGATGGCGGCCAAGCGGGCGGGGATTCCCGTGATCCTCCTCGACCGCAACGTCGACCAGAATGTCGCCAAGGCGGGACGCGATTACGTGACCTTCATCGGCTCGGATTTCGTCGACGAGGGCAAGCGCGCCGCGGAGGCGCTCACCAAGGCGGTGAACGGCAATGCCAAGATCATCCAGCTCGAGGGCACCACGGGCTCGTCGCCCGCGAACGACCGCCGCAAGGGCTTCGAGGACTACATCAAGGCGCATCCGGGGATGAAAGTCGTCGCCTCGCAGTCCGGCGACTTCGTCCGCGACAAGGGCCGGCAGGTCGCCGAGACCCTGATCCAGGCCCATCCGGATGCGACCGCCATCTACGCCCATAACGACGAGATGGCGATCGGCGCGATCGCGGCCCTGGAAGCCGCAGGCAAGACGCCCGGCAAGGACGTGGTCATCGTGTCGATCGACGGCACGCGCGACGCCTTGCAGGCGATCATCGACGGCAAGATGCTCGCGACCGTGGAGTGCAATCCCAAGTTCGGACCGAAGGCGTTCGAGACGATGGCGCGCTACGCGAAGGGCGACAAGATCGAGCCGTGGGTGATCAACAACGACCGCTTCTTCGACAAGACCAACGCCGCGCAGCTCCTCAACGACGCATACTGACCGGAGACGAGCGCCGCCCGCTCGGGCGGCGCTCGTTCATTCCGACCAGAGAACGGATCATGGCGGGGCCATGACAACGGCGCTTCTCTCCATGCGGGGAATCGACAAGCGCTTCGCGGGCGTCCCGGCGCTGACCGGCGCGTCGCTCGAGGTCGGCCGCGGGGAGGTGCACGCCCTTATCGGCCAGAACGGGGCCGGCAAATCGACGCTCATCAAGATCCTCACCGGCTACTACAGCCGCGATGCCGGCGAGATCGACTTCGACGGGCAGCCGGTCGCCTTCGGTTCTCCCCAGGAGGCGCAGGCTTCAGGGATCAGCACGATCTACCAGGAGATCAACCTGGTGCCGTACCGGTCGGTGACGGAGAACATCTGCCTCGGCCGGGAGCGTCGCCGCTTCGGCCTGCTCGACTGGCGTGCCATGCACGCCGAGGCGGAAGCGTTGCTGGCCCGGTTCAATGTGCACGTCGACATGCGCCGTCCCGTGATGTCCTATCCGACCGCGATCCAGCAGATGGTGGCGATCGCCCGCGCGATCGGCTTCAGCGCCAAGCTCGTCATCATGGACGAGCCGACCTCCTCCCTCGACGAACAGGAGGTCGCGGTCCTTTTCGACGTGATCCGGCACCTCAAGTCGGCCGGCGTGTCGGTGATCTTCGTCACTCACAAGCTCGACGAGCTCTACGCGGTCTGCGACCGCGTCACCATCATGCGCGACGGCCGCACCGTTCGCGTGGCGCCGATGGCGAGGGTGTCGAAGCTCGAACTCGTCACCGCGATGCTCGGCCGGCATCTCGAGACGCCCGACAGGAGCGGCGCCGCTGAAGGGAAGGCCGAGGCGGGCGAAGCGCTCCTCGCCGTGGAGAACCTCGCTGCGGGCCGAAAGGTACGCGACGTCACCCTCGACATCCGCTCCGGCGAGATCGTCGGCCTCGCGGGACTTCTGGGCTCCGGTCGCACCGAGACCGCCCGGGTGCTTTTTGGCGCCGATCGCGCGGAGGCGGGCCGCGTCACGTTCGCAGGCTCATCGGATCCGATGTCGGAGCCGGCCGATGCCATCCGCTCCGGCATGGGCTTCCTGTCCGAGGATCGAAAGCTCGAGGGCATCATCCCCGGAATGTCGGTGCGGGAGAACTTGACCCTTGCCCTCATGCCTCACCTCGCCCGCAACGGCATCGTCGACGAGGCGCGCAGCCGAGAGATCGTCGACGGCTTCATCAAGCGCCTCGGCATCAAGTGCTCCGGCCCCGAGCAGCGCATCCGGGAACTGTCCGGCGGCAATCAGCAGAAGGTCCTGCTCGCGCGCTGGCTGTGCATGAACCCGCGCCTCCTGATCCTGGACGAACCGACTCGCGGCATCGACGTCGGCGCCAAGGCGGAAATTCTGCATCTCGTTCGCGAGCTCGCCGGACAAGGGCTCGGAGTCCTCATGATTTCGTCCGAACTCGAAGAGGTCATCGAGGCGGCAAGCCGCGTGTTCGTCCTGCGTGACGGACGCACGGCCGCAGAACTGAAGGGAGACGAGATCTCCGAGCCGGCCATCATGTCCGCCATGGCCCACGGTCACGACGAGCGGCACGCGGAACGAGAGGCCGCCGATGGCTGAGATCGCTGCCCCGGCCTCGCCGGGACGTCGCGCGCTCGGGCTCGACCGGAGGGCCTTCCTGAGCCGCTATGGGACGCTCGTGGCCTTGGCGCTCCTGATCGGGTTCAATCTGGCCGTCACGCCCAATTTCGCGACCTGGCAGACGCTCAACGTGAACCTCACGCAGGTCTGCGCCATCGTGATCGTCGGCGTCGGCATGACGCTGGTGATCGCCACCGGCGGCATCGACCTGTCCGTCGGCTCGCTCATGGCGATCGCGGGCGCGCTGGCGCCCTTGATCTTCCTCGGCAAGCTCTTCCCGGTGCCGCATCCCATGATCGGCGTCGCGCTTGCATTCGTCCTGCCGGTCCTCGTCGCCGGCGCCTTCGGGTGGTTCAACGGCTGGCTCGTCACCCGCTTTCGCATCCAGCCGATCATCGCGACCCTCGTCCTCTTCATTGCGGGCCGCGGCATCGCCCAGGTGCTGACGAACGGCAACCTCCAGGTCTTCAAGGTGCCGGAGTTCCAGTTCATCGGCCTCGGGCGCGTACTCGGGATCCCTTTCCAGGCACTGCTCATGGCGGTGATCGTCGCCGCGGCCGCTTGGATGCTGCGCCGGACGGTGTTCGGCCGTCAGATCCTGGCGGTCGGCGGCAACGAGCGCGCCGCGCGGCTCGCCGGCGTACCCGTCGGTCCGGTGAAGCGGCGCGTCTATCTCATCAGCGGTCTCCTCTCCGGGATCGCCGGCCTCATCGTGATCGCCCGCAACTCCGCAGCCGACGCCAACCTCGTCGGGCTCGGCATGGAACTCGATGCGATCGCCGCCGTCGCGGTCGGAGGGACGCTGCTGACCGGCGGGCGAGCCACCGTCGTGGGGACCCTGCTGGGCGCGCTCATCATCCAGCTCGTCCGCTACACGCTGCTCGCCAACGGCGTGCCGGATGCGGCAGCCCTCATCGTCAAGGCGGCCCTCATCGTGCTCGCGGTGTGTCTGCAGCGTCAGAGCCAGAGCTGAGGTTCACGCGATGCACAGGCTTACCCCCCATGTCGTCCGCTCGCTCAGCCGTCACGGCGTCCTGATCGCCCTCCTGGCGCTCATCGTGTTCGGCTTTGCGCGATACGACAACTTCCTCGGCTCCTACAACGTCCTGTCGGTGCTGCGCTACAACTCCATGTTCGCCCTGGTGGCGCTCGGGATGGCCTACGTGATCATGACCGGCGGCATCGATCTGTCGGTCGGTTCCACCGCGGCTCTCGGGAGCGTCGTAGCGGCCTTGCTGTCGCCTTACGGTGCGGTTCCGGGCCTGGCCGGCGGCGTCGCGGCGGGGTTGGCGATCGGCGCCGTGAATGCCGTCGTGGTCACCCGGCTCAAGGTCCTGCCTTTCATTGCGACGCTCGCCACCATGCTGGCCGCGAGCGGATGCGCCCTCTTGCTCGCGGGCAACCAATCCGTGTCCGTCTCCTATGAATCCGGCTTCGTCGAACTCGGACAAGGCGACTTCCTGGGATTTCCGGTCCCGGCCTGGATCGCGGTGCTCGCCTACGCCGTGGGCTCGGTCGCGCTCAATCTCACCGCCTGGGGGCGGACGGTCCTCGCGGTCGGCGGCAACGAGGAAGCCACCCGGCTGATGGGCCTTCCCGCCGATCGTGCGACAGCCTCCGTGTACTTGATCAGCGGCGCTCTCGCGGGGCTCGCCGGGGTCATCCTGGCGGCGCAGTTCGGGGCAGGGCAGCCCATCGAGGGCGTCGGCTGGGAGTTGTTCGCCATCGCCTCCGTCGTGGTCGGCGGAACGCTGCTCACCGGCGGCGTCGGCTCCGTGGGGGCCACCCTCGCCGGGGTCCTGCTGCTCGGCCTCATCTTCAACATCCTGAACTTCGAGAACGGTCTCGGCTGGATCAGCCTCTCGGCCTATTGGCAGTCGGTGGTGCGCGGCGCCTTCCTTCTGCTCGTCGTCATCATCCAGGCGCGTCTCGTCGCCCGCACCGAAGAGGTTGCCTGAGCGCCCGAAACGGGCGCCAACCCCCGCCCGAGAAAGAACACCATGCCCCGGATCGCTTCGATTGAACCTGGCTTCTACCGCATTCCGCTTCCTGTGGTCCTGACCGACTCCACGCACGGCGAGATGCGCGCCTTCGAACTCAACACGGTGCGTGTCCGCGATTCCGACGGCGCCGAGGGCGTGGGCTACACCTTCACGGTGGGACGCAATGGGGCAGCCATCGACGCAGTCCTGTCCCGCGAGTTCCCCGAGATCATGGACCGGCGAGGAGGCCGACGCGATCGAGCGTTTATGGCAGAAAGCGTGGTGGGCCCTGCATTATGGCGGCCGCGGAGGACCGACCGTCCTGGCGCTCTCGGCGTTCGACATGGCCCTGTGGGATCTGAAGGCGCGCCGAGCCGACCTCCCGCTCTGGAAGGCGCTCGGCGGCTATGACCCGCGCGTGCCCTGCTATGCCGGTGGAATCGACCTCGACCTTCCGCTCGACCGGCTCCTGCGCCAGACGGACGGCAACCTCGAGAAGGGCTTTCGAGCCATCAAGATGAAGGTCGGGCGCGCCAACCTCTTTGAGGACGTCGAGCGCGTCGAGGCGATGCGGGACCATCTCGGGGCGGACTTCCCTCTGATGGCGGACGCCAACATGAAATGGAGCGTCGACCAGGCGATCCGGGCCGCGCGCGCCTTGCAGCCCTTCGACCTCACCTGGCTCGAGGAGCCGACGATCCCGGACGACCCTGCTGGCCACGCTCGCATCGTGCGCGAGGGCGGCTTGCCCATCGCGGCGGGCGAGAACCTGCGCACCCTTTGGGAGTTCAAGTTGTATATCGCAGGGGGCGCGGTCACCTACCCTGAGCCGGACGTCACGAATTGCGGCGGCGTCACCCCGTTCATGAAAATCGCTCACCTCGCGGAAGCGTTCAACCTGCCCGTCACGAGTCACGGGGCCCACGATGTGACCGTCCATCTCCTCGCCGCCTGCCCAAATCGCTCCTATCTCGAGGCCCATGGCTTCGGCCTGGATCGCTATATCGCCGAACCGCTTCGCATTCAGGACGGCGTCGCGTTGGCGCCCGATCGTCCGGGCCACGGGATCGAATTCGATTGGCAGGGTCTCGAGGGCATCAAAGCGTAACCCAAGGGCCCAGGGTCGAATTTCGCATTCCGCTAGGCACGGACGCATGGAGGATACAGCGTTAATCGTCGATGGGCAGGCGTCTCGAACGCATGAAAGCGTGATTCATGAGCCCAGGGACGAGCTTCGCATTTCGGAGGCACGGAAGCATGGAGACGCGTTAACTCGATTGGCAGACGTCTCGAACGCATGAAAGCGTGATTCATGAGCCCAGGGACGAGCTTCGCATTTCGGAGGCACGGAAGCATGACGGAACGTTTCGACTACATCGTCGTCGGCGGCGGCTCCTCGGGTTGCGTAGCGGCCGCCCGGCTGGTCAGCGAAGGCGGCGCGCGCGTGCTTCTGCTCGAAGCGGGATATTCTCACCGCCATCGGTTGCTCGATATGCCTCCCGGCATCTTCAAGATGATCAACGGCAGCAAGTTCATGCGGTATCACCAGACGGTGCCGCAGGACCACCTCGACGGCCGCGTCCACGACATTCCGCAAGCCAACGTCCTCGGCGGCGGTTCCTCGGTCAACGCGCAGGTCTACATGCGCGGCCGGCCGTCCGACTACGACGAGTGGCACGAGGCGTTGCGGGGCGACAACGACTGTCCCGGCTGGCGTTGGGCGGATGTGTTGCCGCACTTCCGCAGCATGGAAGGGAACAATCGCCTGCACGACGAGCGACACGGCGCCGACGGGCCGCTGCTGGTCTCTGACCCGGGCCACATCAACGACTTCTCGCGCTGGTTCGTACAAGCCGTGCAGGCGCTCGGCGAGCCGTACAATCACGACTTCAACGGGCCGACGCAGCGGGGGGTCGGGTTCTACCAGTTCATGAACCGGCGAGGAAAACGCAGCAGCGCCGCCTACGCTTTCCTGGCGCCGCTGGCCGGCAACCCCAATCTGACGATCCGCCTGAACGCGCGGGTGCGCCGGATCGAGATCGAGGACGGCCGCGCGGTCGGGGTGACGTATCGAGACGCGAAGGGTTTCGATCGCCAGGTGTTCGCCGACAAGGAGGTCGTCGTGGCCTCAGGCGCCCTCGTGACGCCCCAGTTGCTCATGCTGTCGGGCATCGGTCCCGCAGATCAATTGAGAGCGCACGGGATTACCTGCATCGCGGACCTCCCGGGTGTCGGCGAAAACCTCATCGACCACCCGGAAGTGCCGATCATCGCGAGAGCCAACGGGCCGCACGGCTACTACAAGCAGGGCGTCGGGTGGCGGATGCTCCTCAACGGCCTGCAGTTCAAGCTGTTCGGCGCCGGACCGATTCTCTCGGCCGGCGTCGAGGCCGGCGCGTTCGTCAATCCAGGTGACCCTCAGGCGGATCCGACCATTCAGGCGTTCTGCGTCCCGATCGTCTACCTCGATCGCGACACGCTCGGCCTCGTCGAGGATACCTATGGCCTGACCGTCACCACCGTCGTGATCAAGCCCAAGTCACGCGGCTTCGTGCGGCTTCGCTCGGCCGATCCGGACGACATGCCGCTGGTATCGCCGAACCTGCTGAGCCATCCCGCCGACGCTCGCGCGATGATCGACGGACAACGCTTCTTCCTGCGCGTGTTCGAGACGAGCCCGCTGGCCGAGCGGATCAAGGGCATCTCGATTCCCGATCCGACCGACCTCAGCGACGCGGCGATCATGAAGCACTGCCGGCGATTCGTGAAAACGAACTACCACCCGGCTGGAACATGCCGCATGGGCACGTCCAGCGATCCCATGGCGGTCCTCGATTCGAGGCTACGCGTGCGTGGCGTCGAGAGTCTGCGGGTCTGCGACCTCTCGGCCATGCCCGACATCAATGCCGGCAATACGAACGCGCCCGCCATGATGATGGGCAGCCGTTGTGCCGAGTTCATTCTCGGGATGCCTGCTCGGAGCACGCCGACGTTCGAGAAGACGCGCGAACAGCAGGCCGGGACGGGCGCCGGCGTGGAGGCGATCGCTTGATTCGATCGTGACGGCTCCATCCCTTGCGTCGGACGCCGCGCGACGGTGGGGCCGAGGACCGCCGTGAGGATCAGCTGCCGCGGCTGACCCGGGCGCGCGGCTCAGAGCCTTACGACGACCTGGGTTCCGACCGTCACTCGATCGAACAGATCTCAGCTGCCCGCGGCTGGCCCCGGGCGCGCGGCTCAGAGCCTTACGACGACCTGGGTTCCGACCGTCACTCGATCGAACAGATCGACGATGTCTTCGTTGAACATGCGGATGCAGCCGTAGGTCGCGAAGTTGCCGACCGACTGCGGCCGGTTCGTGCCGTGGATGGCGTATTCGTCCTGGAGCACCAGCGCGCGCTCGCCCATCGGGTTGTTGGGCACGCCCCCGGGGATGACGTCCGGCAGGCGCGGGTTGTCGGCCCTGACCTCGGCGGGCGGCGACCAAGCCGGCCTGACGTGCTTGCTCTCGATGTGAGCCGTTCCCGACCACTGCTTCCCGGCGCGGCCGACGCCGACGGGGTAGCGGACCGCCTTGCCGTCTCCGAGGACGTAATAGAGGCGGCGCTCGCTCGTCCGGACCACGACGGTGCCGGGCCGTTCCGGGCCATCGAAGTCCACGGTCTTGCGTTCGAGATCCGGCCTCGACTTCGGGCGGTCGCTGCGCGGCGTCGGGAGAGGATCGCTTGGCCGGTAGCCCGCGTAGGAATGGATCACGACGTCCGAAGCCGCAACATTCAACGGATCGGTCTGCGCCATGTTGCAAGCCGCAAGGGGGCCGGCGCTCAGGGCAATGAGGAGGAGGCGTTGCGCGAACAAGATTTTAGTCCCATACGAAGAGGCAAGCGAGTCTTCCTAGCAGTTTCTGCCCCGCTTGTGTGTGACGTTTGCGCCGCAGTACGACAGAAGCTGCTCCGGCCCTTTCTCAAGGTTCGACCGGTCGGCGGACCATTGCCGTTGCGGAATAGTCTCCTGGCTGGTTTTCTGGCCGGATCGGGAATCGCGGCGTGCGCCGGGCTCCTCGGGGTCGGTGTGAGGCCGCGAGGGACCGGGGCCTGCCGACGGGGGAGGGGATGCAGCACGACAGGGTGACCTTCGCGACCATCACGTGGGCGCGGACCGACGAGGAGGATCGCCTCCTCAGGATTTCGCTCAGTGAGTTGTCGGGACTCGGGCGGCCGATCATGGTCGCGGACGGCGGGTCTACCCCCGATTTCAGGGCTTTTCTTCGCGGCACGCCGAACGTGACGGTCGTGGATGGCGAGCGGCCGGGCGTGGTGGGGCAGGTCCGATCGAGCCTGCAGGCAGCGCTCGCGACGGACGCCGCCTTCATCGTCTACACGGAACCCGACAAGCGCTCCTTCTTCGAACGCAGCCTGCGTGTGTTCGTTGACGAGGCTCCCGAAGACGAGCGCCTCGGCGTCGCGATCGCAGCCCGAGACCCCGCGAGCTTTGCGACCTTTCCCGCGACGCAGCGAGCGACGGAAGCGGCGATCAACGGCCTTTTCGCGCGCGAGGTCGGGATCGCCGCAGACTTCTGCTACGGCCCGCTGATCCTCAATCGCGACCTTGTCCCACGCCTGTCCGGCCTCGATCCCGCGCTCGGCTGGGGCTGGCGTTTCTACGTCATGAGTTTGGCCCAGCGGGCCGGCTACGCGATACGGGTGTTCGAGGCGGACCTGCCCTGTCCTCCCGACCAGCGCGAGGACGATCTGGCAGAGCGCGTGCATCGCCTCCGGCAGCTCAGCCAGAACCTGCAGGGCGTCGTCCTCGCCCTGCAGGCCGACGTGCCGGAAACCTGAGATCGGTCCCCGGCTCACCCGCCTCCTGCCGGGGAGAGGGGGAGGGGGACGCCTCAGTTGCCGATCGCGACGCCCTCACGCCGGCTATCCGCTCCTCCGACGAGTCCGGTCGGCGTGACGACGATCGCCTGTATTCCGGAGTTCTGCTCGATCGCTCGCACCTCGTGGCCTTTGGCCTGCAACGCCGCGGTCCAGGCCTCGGCCTCGGTGCCTTTCTCGAGTTCCGTCGGGCCGTTGCGGCTGCCGAAGTTCGGCAGATCCACGGCAACCTGCGGGTCGAGCTTCCAGTCGAGGATTCCGACGAGGGTCTTGGCCACGTAGTTGATGATAAGGCTGCCGCCCGGCGACCCCACGACCGCATGGAGCTTGCCCGACCCGTCGAGCACGATCGTCGGCGCCATGGAGCTGCGCGGGCGCTTGCCGCCCTCGACGCGGTTCGCCACGGGTTTGCCGTCCTCTTCCACCGCGAAAGAGAAGTCGGTGAGCTCGTTGTTGAGGAGAAAACCAGCCTTCGTCATGAGACGGGCGCCGAATCCGTCCTCGATGGTCGTCGTCATCGAGACCGCGTTGCCGTTCCGGTCGACGATGGAGATGTGGCTGGTGCCGTACTCGACGCCGTCCGATGCGCCCCAGCGGAATGTCTTCTGGAACGGCGGATCGCCCGGCTTGGCCTTGCCCATCGATTTGACGGGATCGACGAGCGCAGCGCGGCTCTTCAGGTAGCCTGGGTCGGTCAGTCCTCGGACGGGCACGTTGACGAAGGCCGGGTCGGCGAGGAAGAGGGCGCGGTCGGCATAGGCCAACCGACCTGCCTCCGAGAGGAAGTGAGCGGCTTCAGGACCGGGTTTCAGCGCGGCCATGTCCCTGGTCTCGAGGATCCCGAGAATCTGCTGGACCGCCACGGCGCCCGAGCTCGGCGGACCCATTCCACAGATCCGGTAGGTCCGGTAGGCGCCGCAGACGGGCGCGCGTTCCTCGACCTTGTAGGACTTCAGATCCTCGAGCGTCAGGTCCCCGGGGTTGGTGGGATGGCTCGTGGTCGTCGAAACGATGTCTTGGGCGATCTCGCCCGTGTAGAAGGCGTCCGCTCCCTTCGCGGCGATCGCGCGCAAGGCGCCCGCGAAGGCGGGATTCTTGAGCACCGTGCCGACCGCCTTCGGGGTCCCGTCCGCTTCATAGAAATAGGCCCGGGCGAGGCCGTCCTTGCCGAGGTGCTCTTCCTTCGCGAGAAGGCCGTTGAGGCGAGGCGAAACCGCGAAACCCTCCTCGGCGAGCTTGGCGGCCGGATCGATCACTTGCGCCCACGGGAGCTTGCCCCATCGCTTGTGCGCGGTCTCGAGGAGCCTGAGCGTCCCGGGAACTCCGACCGAGAGACCGCCGACCACCGCGTCGTAAAATTTCTTCGGCTTGCCGTCAGGGGCAAGGAAGCGGTCGGGCTTGGCTGCGGCGGGAGCGGTCTCCCGTCCGTCAAGGGTAACGAGGTTTGCCCCGTCCCAATGCAGCATGAACGCGCCGCCCCCGAGGCCGGAGCTCTGGGGCTCCACGAGGTTCAGCACGAGCTGCACCGTGACGGCTGCATCGACGGCACTGCCGCCCGAAGCGAGGATCTGCCGTCCGGCTTCCGCCGCAAGGGGATTGGCGGCGGCTACCATATCCCGCGTGGCGGTGCCGGCCTTCTTGGCCGTGCGGCCGGTCGACGCTTCGGGTGCAGACGGCGGAGCGAGCTGTGCCTGCGCCGCGGTCGCCAGGAACGGCGGCAGGGAAACGAACGCCACGCCGATGAGGCGGCGCCAGGCGAGGAGGTGCAAGGTCATGATGGCTGATTCCGATCTCGGCTTACGTGGGTTGTTTGCGCTCTCGCCGCGGGCTGGACGCCGGCTGCCACTAGGCAAGGGCCGGACCGTTCCGCAAGGCGGAGACTGAACGAAGTTACGTGCCGGGATTGCGAATGACGCAACAATGGCGCGCCCGTGCCCGCCAAGGATCGCTCGCTGCGCTGCAGCAACACACTCCCGTCACGAAGTGACGGCATGATTCGGGAACCTTGCGACGACGTCGTGAGACTTCAGCGAGGAGACCCGCATGCCGCCGTACAATCTTTTTCGGAGGAATGGTCGAGACGGGCTGCTTTGCGCGGTGCCCGAAGAGCGCTCGGTGCCATCGTTCCTGACCGCCCCGCGATGGGAATTCAGCGGCAGGATCGACGGAAGGCAGACCACGCCGCTCGGGTTCGATCCCAAAGCAGCCGCGGCGGGCGTTCGGTTCAACGGATTCCATTTGTTCGTGGATTTCCATCACGGGAAAAGCCACTAGGTCGTCCTTCAGCGCTGGTCCGCGCCGCCCCCGCCTTTGCCCTCGCCACCGCGATCACCGCCGCGGCCGCCCTGATCGCCACCTCGGCTCTCGCCGCCGCGATCACCGCCGCGACCGCCCTGATCGCCGCTGCCGCGATCGCCACTCGTGTTCTGATGTCCGCCCGAGGCATCGTTGCCTCGATCATTGCCGCGACCCGCACTGTCGTCGCCGGAGGCGTTTGAGCCGCGTCCGGAAGGGCTGCCGCCCGTGGAACCCGTTGCCTCCCGGCTGCCGGATGGACCTGAGCTGCCGCCCCGCGTGGCGGAACCGCTCCCGGTGGATTCCTTCTCCTGAACCGTGCTGTTCTTGCGCGGGGCACGGTCGCGGATCGCCTCTTTGACCTCATCGGCCCAAAGCCTGGCGCGGCCGGACCTGATCGGTTCGGAGGACGAAGCGGCATGCGCAGACCAAGTTCCGAGACCTGCGAGGATCACCGGCACCGCCCTGAGAAGGGCACGGATCGGTCGATTGAGGGTCATCAGGGCTTCCGCGGCACCTTGTTGTCAGCTCACGATCCGCTGATGGATCCACGTCTCACGGCCGGTCAGGGAGGTAGGCATGATCTTTACTCTGGTCTTCGTCACGCCCACGCAATGGAAGCTCGCCTCTCTCCGGGTCGGTACGAGGAGGGAAGTCTTCGCGCGCGGAACCCGAACGTCGAGGCCAGGACTGCAACGGACTGACGGTGTCGGTTCGCTGGAGCGTCGCCCCGTTCAGTTGCTCCGCCGGGCCGTCCCGGCGCGCGCCCTTCACGCGCGCGGCACCGCCGTTTCAAGGGCGGCCTTGGTAGACCGATCGGCGGCACACCGCAACCCCCGGGGCCGGGCGCCTCTAGGGGCCGCCGATCGGCCGCGCGCGTCAGAGGCTCGCGTCGCTCACCGCCGTCATCACGCCCTGGTAGCGGTCAAGCCGCTTGTCGATCATGCCGTCGATCCTGCTGTAGACCTCGGAGACGCTGAGCTGGCGTGTCTTCCGGCCCTTCTTGGCGAAAAAGAGGGTGCGGTTGGCCTTGGCGGCCCTCGGAAACACCCGCGGCGCACTTTGCTTCGGCTTGCCATCGAGCAGCGCCATGAACTTGCTGGCGCTGTCGACCCCGAAAAAGTGGGCGAGGTAGAACTCCGACCGCGTGATCGAACGTCCGAGGCGAAGCTCTACCTTGGCTCGGTCCCGCTTCATCATCTCGGCCGCCATCAGAGCCGACAAGTAGGGATCGCGGCGAAGCCCGAGAACATGTTCGCGCATCGCCTCGTCCGGGATCGAGAGCTGTCCGCTCGAGCGTTCGATGGCGGCGGCTTCAGTGACGAGACCGTGCTTGGCGCCGAAGCTGCGGACCACTTCCAGCCAAGTCGAGCTGATGAACTGGAACAGCCCTTCGGCCGAGGACGTGCCCGCCCGGTTTGCCGGGATGAAGCTCGATTCCTTGTCGGCCAGCGCCATCATGTAGACGGGATCGACGCCGGTCACGTCCGACGCCTTGAGGATCGTCTCGACGATCCAGCGCGGCACGCGCATGTCGTCGAACTGCAGCAGTTCGCGAGGATCGTACCCCGGCCGTTGCTCAGCCAATTCCGGCTCAGCCTGTGCGTGCGCCGCGGGGGTCGCGGCCATCTGCGGGGTGTCGCCGGTGTTCGCCGCTTCCACGGAGGCCGTCTCGGGGGTTGCGGCGAAGCCTTGGTTCGCCTGAGCGTCCGGCACCGCCGTCGAGCTTGGGGTCTCGAGAGCCGCGACCTGTGCGACGGTCCCCGTCGCGATTTCGTGGACCGAAGGTGCATCGGACACGGCAGCGGGAACCGTCGAAGGAACGGCAAGCGCCGCCGCCGCTTCTTCGACGACGATGAGAGGGAGGTCGGCAGCGGGAACCGCGGTCGAGAGACCGGCAAGCGCCGCCGCCGCTTCTTCGACGACGATCAGAGGGAGGTCGGCAGCCGCCACCGGCGGAACCGCGATATCCCCGGGAACGGAGAACGCCATCGTGGGCTGACGGGAAAGCCCCTCGAGGGCGGGCTGCCCGTCGGCTGCGCCTGGGACGGGCTTCGGGGTCGGGCGTTGGGGCGGCTTCGGCGCCGCTATTTGGACGAGCTTCGCCCGCGAACCTTTGGCTGCCTTGCGGGGCGTCACTTTCGTCGGCTTCAGGGCTGCCCACTTGAGGGGCTTTTGCGTCGCGGCCTTGGCGTTCTTCGGCGCCGCGAACGGATGAGACTTTGCGGAATGCGCCAGAGCCGGGCTCAGGCCTGCCACGGCCGTTCCGAAGGTGAGAAGGGCACCGAGTCCCAGGCTCGCCGTAACGTGGCGGAACGTATCGCGAGCGCCGGCGTGGTCGCTCGGGTATTCCAGCGCGCTACGCGGCTGGAGCCAAAGAATAACGTCTTCGTGATCGCAAGCTTGGATGGCGTCGGAAGACGCCGTCATACGGTAGTTCATGAAAGCCCCCGTATTGGCCGCGTCGCCCAAAGGCGCGCGATCCTGTTTTTCGATTCGATATCGACGACACTCCTGAGGGGGTCTTATGACCAGAATGGGTCAGCTTGAGCATTACTAGGTTCTTTTCTTGTATTAGCGTGGCAGCCTGCCACCCCTCAGTTACGCAGGGTCAGCCCGAAAACCTCACTAAACGGTTAACGAAAGGGCATCCGGCTGAAATGCGCTACAGTATTACTAGAACTGAAAAGGTAGTCGTGTCATCAGCTGGGCCATATACGCCGTCTCATTGCATAGGGAACTTGTGTATTGGCGCGGCGGCATGCCGCACGTTGCGCAAGGAGATATCGCGTTGCGTCAGCGGGCGCGACGGCCGCTCGCGCTGCGGAAGAGGGAACCGACTCTTTTCGAATAAACCGCGAAGGTCATCCAGCATGCCGAACGGGAGATCGGGCGCCGGGAATCTCAAGGCCGAAGCCGGAGATCGTGGCGAGTCCCGCCTCGAACAGGGCTGCGTCGAGCGGATCTCACCGGTCCTCGAGAGGGGGACGTTCCGCGGAATGCGATGCGGCGGCCCAGGCCGGCTGGTCGCCCGCGGCAAGCCGGCACAGCATGCGCTCGCGACGGGCTCGCGCGACGTCGATCGCATCAGGGCCGAGACCGACAAATCGATCCCAAAGCGGAAGAGCCTCGCGGTATTTGTGCCGCTGCGTCAGGAGGGCCGCCAGGCTGAACACCGCCTCGGGGTAGTCCGGCCGAGCCTCGACGGCCTTTCTCAAGCAATGCTCCGTCTCCGCGAACTGGTGCGCACGTTCGTGAAGAGCGGCGAGGTTCATCCACGCCTCGGCGAAGGATGGATCGCGGCCGATGGCCTGGCGGTAGGCGACGCCGGCTTCGAGGGTTCGCCCCATGGCGTCGAGCACATTCCCGAGGTTGAACGGAATGACCGGGTCGGCTCGGTCGGCGGCACCGGCCCGATGGTAGAGCCGTTCCGCGCCGGCGAGATCGCCGGCCTGCTCTCGCTCCTCGGCCTGTTCGAACAGTTCGTCGGCCGATTGGAACGTCTCGTCGAGGGGCAAGAGGTATTGGCCGTCGAGCCGTGCCAGCCGACCGGGGCTGTGCTGGAGGGTTTCGCCCCACGGAGCATCCGAAAGCGAGGTGTCGAAAAGCCCTCGGCCGAAATGCCGTAGGGCGGTTGCGGCTTCGACGATCTCGCCGAGGGTGTAATCACGATCGAGCAGCCGCTTCACCTCGCGCGCGGCTCGCAGGTCCCTGAACCCGTACCGGCCGCCCACGCCGTCCAGGACGTCGTAGAGGTGGAGGCTGAGAACGGCCTCGGGCGATAGGCCGGTTGCGCGAGCGAGGTCGGCGGCGGAGAACTGACCCTGGATCTGGGTCTCCGGCGGGGCGAGCCCCAGACGCCGTTTCACCTGCAGTTCGCTGATCACCTCGACGCTCCGAGGAAGCCCGCTCGGGAGCTCGACGACCGTGCCTTCGCGGAGAGCGGCCGCGGCGGACCTGCAGCCGAGCGCCACGAGCGTGACCCGCGCGCTCGGCCGCCGGGCGAGCCGACCCCCCGAGGCGTCCACAGCACGGCGCAGCCGGTCGCGCGTTACGCCATGCAAGCGACCGAAGATGTAAAGACAGAAAGAACCAGTCGCCATTGCAACATCAAAACGAAGCCGCACCGTCCGCTTTCTGGTCCATCAAGTATTAGGCCCCCTCTGCGGAGTCAAAAATGATTCGGAACGACTCGCGGAAGAGTCGCGTTTGAGTCGCACCCGAATCAGTTTGATTCGGGGCCAAGTCCGAATGACTCTCCGTGTCAAGTAATGTTCTGGAGTATACAATGGCACCGCGCGCCAACTGGAAGGGATACTTGAAGTTATCTCTGGTGTCCTGCGCGGTGGCCCTCTACCCGGCCACGAGTTCGTCCTCTCGTGTTCGATTCCATACGCTCAATCGGGCGACCGGAAACCGCGTCAAACGCCAGTTCATCGATCCGGACACTGGAGAGCCGGTCGAATCCGACGATCAAGTCAAAGGTTATGAGGTCGCGAAGGGCTCATACATCTTCGTCGAGGACGATGAACTCGAGACCATCCGGATCGAAAGCACGCACACGATCGACATCGAGAGCTTCGTCCCGCGCGACCAGGTGGACGAGCGTTACCTCGAAACGCCCTATTACATCGCGCCCGACGACAAGGTCGCCCAGGAGGCGTTCGCGGTCATCCGAGACGCCATGCGGGAGAAGGGCAGGGCCGGTGTCGCCCGCGTGGTGATCGCCCGCCGCGAGCGCATGGTGCTGTTGCAGCCGCTCGGAAAGGGGATTCTCGCAACTTTGCTGCGTTACCCTTACGAGGTCCGCGCCGAGGACGCCTATTTCGAGGACATCCCCGACCTCAAGCTCCCGGCGGAGATGCGCGATCTCGCCGGACACATCATCGAGACGAAGTCCGCCGATTTCGAGCCCGCGAAGTTCGAGGATCGCTACGAGAACGCGGTCATCGAGCTCATCCGATCGAAACAGGCGGGTCAGCCGGTCAGAGCGCCCGAGGCGCCGCGTCCGTCGAACGTCGTCAACCTCATGGACGCCCTGCGCCGCAGCATCGACGCCGAGGGCTCGGAACCGGCGACCAAGAAAGCGAAATCCAAGACGAGCGCGGAGCGCTCCGGCCGCAGGGCGCCCGCCAAGGCGCCGGCCAAGAAGGGCCGTTCGGGCGCTCGCAAGGCCGGCTGAGGCGCGGGCTGAGGCATGGCAACGGGGCAAAAGACGAAAGGCACGTCGACGCCGCGCGACGGAGGGCGGCGGAGGGCCATGAATCCGCTCGGCCGCTCGCCCGCCCCCAAGGCCCGCAGGCCTGCTCCGGCCCCCGCGCAGCTCGCGCCGTATGCGGCCAAGCGCAACTTCGCCGCGACCCCGGAGCCCAAGGGAAAGGCACGAAAGGCCGAGGGAGACCGCTTTTGCGTTCAGAAGCACGACGCCCGTCGTCTGCACTTCGATCTGCGGCTCGAACTCGACGGCGTGCTCAAGAGCTGGGCCGTGACGCGCGGGCCGAGCCTGGTGCCCGGCGACAAGCGCCTCGCCGTGCACACCGAGGATCATCCGCTCGAGTACCTCACCTTCGAGGGCGTGATCCCCAAAGGCGAGTACGGCGGCGGGACCATGATCGTCTGGGACCAGGGGCGATGGATCCCGCTCGCGGACCCGCGCAAGGGCTACGCCAAAGGCCATCTCGACTTCGAACTGCACGGCGAACGCCTCAAGGGCCGCTGGCACCTCGTGCGGATGCGACCAAGGCCCCGCGAGACCAAGGAACAGTGGCTGCTGCTCAAGGGTGACGACGTCCACGCCCGACCCTCGGGGGCGCCGGAGATCGCCGAGGAGGAGACGGCTTCGGTGATCTCGGGGCGGACCAATGCGGATCTCGCCGCGTCAGGGGACGTCCGATCCGACCATGCCGGGCGGGCCGAGGCTGCGGGCGCGAAGGCGAGGCCCTCTCCGAACCCGGCGAGAGTTCCGGGAGCGCGAAAGGGGCTTCTGCCGGTGTTCATTGAACCGAGCTTGGCGACCCTCGTCGACAAGGCGCCCGCCGGTGACGCGTGGATCCACGAAATCAAGTTCGACGGCTATCGTCTGCAGGCCCGCATCGATGGCCGGACGATCAAGCTTCTGACCCGCAAGGGCCTGGATTGGACGGCGAAGTTCAAGCCGATCGCCGATGCCCTGCGCGGCCTCGGCCTCGGGTCCGCGCTCATCGACGGCGAAGTCGTCGTGGAGGACGAGGCCGGGATGTCGAGCTTCACCGGGCTGCAGGCGGACCTGAAGTCAGGCCGCACGGACCGGATGGTCTTTTACGCCTTCGATCTCCTGTACCTCGATGGCCACGACCTCACGAGGACGCCGCTCATCGAGCGCAAGACGCTGCTGGCCGGCCTTCTCGACGATGCGCCGGCCGACGCCGCCGTGCGGTTCAGCGCCCATATCGAGCGCGACGGCGCCGCCATGGTCCGGCACGCCTGCCGGCTCGGGCTCGAGGGGGTCGTCTCGAAACGGAAGGACAAGCCCTATGTGGCGGGGCGGAGCGCCCATTGGGTCAAGATCAAGTGCTCCGAGCGTCAGGAGTTCGTGATCGCGGGTTACCTGCCCTCGACGACCTCGCGCAAGGCGATCGGATCCCTCGTTCTGGGAACCCACGACAGCGGGCGCTTGGTTCACGTGGGCCGGGTCGGCACGGGATTCACCGAGGCGCTCGCGTCGAGCCTCTGGGCGGACCTCGAACCGCTCAAGCGCGCCGACCCGCCGTTCCCGGATCGGCTCCCGCGCGAGGCCGCGCAGGGCGTGCGTTGGGTCGAGCCGAAGCTCGTGGCGGAAGTCGAGCTGCGCGGCTGGACCGCGGACGGGCTCCTCCGCCATGCCTCGTTCAAGGGATTGCGGGACGATAAAACCGCCGCCGACGTGGTCCGCGAGACGAAGTCTGCTCCGGCCCCGGCAGCCGCCAAGGATCGGCTCCCCTCCGTCCGCCTCACGCATCCGGACCGCGTGTTCTGGCCCGATATCGGGCTCACCAAGCAGGGCTTGGCCGAGTTCTACGCCGACATCGCCGACCACATTCTCCCGCACGTGGCCTACCGGCCGCTCGCGCTGGTGCGGTGTCCGTCCGGGGTGGGAGAGGATTGCTTCTTCCAGAAGCACGCCTGGAACGGCATGAGCCAGGCGGTCCGGCGCCGGAAGGTTGCCGGCGACGAGGTCCTGTCCATCGAGGATCTCGAGGGGCTCGTGGCTCTCGTGCAGGCGGGCGTGCTCGAGATCCATCCATGGGGTGCGGGCATCGGGTCCATCGAAAAGCCCGATCGGATCACCATGGACCTCGACCCGGCCGACGGCGTCCCCTGGAGCGCCTTGATCGAGGGTGCCCTCGAGGTGCGCGAGCGCCTTCAAAGCAGAGGACTTGAAAGCTTCGTCAAGACGACCGGTGGCAAGGGCCTCCACGTCGTCGTGCCGCTGAAGCCCCAGGCCGGGTGGGACGAGGTCAAGGACTTCGCTCAGGAGCTCGCCGAGGCGATGGCGAAGGACAGCCCCGATCGCTTCGTCGCCAACATGGCGAAACGGGTGCGGACGGGCCGGATCTTCGTCGACTACCTGCGCAAC
This sequence comes from uncultured Alphaproteobacteria bacterium, assembly GCA_963800985.1. Classification (GTDB taxonomy): domain Bacteria; phylum Pseudomonadota; class Alphaproteobacteria; order Rhizobiales; family Beijerinckiaceae; genus Microvirga. The sequence continues at coordinate 45,808 of CAWDDI010000041.1, forward strand.
GGCCGAGGTGCGACGGCGGTCGCGGCCTATTCGACGAGGGCCCGTCCGGGCGCTCCCGTCTCGACGCCGCTCGGATGGGACGAACTCTCGCCGTCGATCCGACCCAACCATTTCACGATCGAGAACCTGCCGAAGCGCTTGAGCCACCTGCGCGCCGATCCCTGGGTCGACCTCGACAAGGTCGAACAGGTTCTGCCGGCTCGCCGCAGGGGCTTGCGGTCGAGGAGCAAGAGATGATCACGTCTTCGGCGCAGCCGTCCATGTCGCTCGGAGGATCCGAGGACCGCGCCGAGCGGACTGAGCGTCTGGTTCGAGCCTATGACGTGATGGACGCGATGGCCCGAATCCTCTGGCCTTCGGAGGAATCCGGGTCGCGCGATCCCGGCGCGGTGCGGTGGCGGCGAGCGATCGTCAGCCTGCACGAGGTCGAGGATCACCTCTACGTCGCCTGGAAGGACGAGGATCATTGGGAGAAGTATGCCAAGCTGGCCGAGCTCGCCTGGGCTGCCGCCGGGCACGAGAGCGGACGGGTGGTCCATGAGAATGCCGATGCGCACGGACTCGCTCTGACGATCGATCAACCTATGTTCTAGCCCCGGGTCGGCAGGATCTTGCAACCTTGTTCTCGCCGCCCGGTCGGCCGGGATTCCGCTGTCTCTCCGGTCGGGCAGGTCGTCGGCAGGTATCCCTACGGATGACAAGTCTTCCTCGGTCGTTCTTCGACCGCGACGTCGTCGCCGTCGCGCGCGATTTGATCGGTGCTACCCTGCTCGTCGACGGCGTCGGCGGGCGGATCGCCGAGACCGAGGCGTATGCCGCGGACGATCCGGCCTCGCACAGTTTCGTCGGCCGAACCTCCCGGAACGCGGCGATGTTCGGTCCCGCCGGGCACGCCTATGTCTATCGATCCTACGGCATTCACTGGTGCCTCAACTTCGTCTGCAGGCCGGGCAGCGCCGTTCTGGTCCGGGCGCTCGAGCCGACCGACGGGCTCGGGGTCATGACGCGCCGCCGCGCGCTCCAAGACCTCGAGCTGCTCTGCTCCGGCCCCGGCCGGCTCTGCCAAGCGCTGGGCGTGACGGACGAACTCAACGGCGCGTCGCTCGACAGGGAGCCATTCCACCTCGCGGACCGCGCGGCGCCCGTCGCGATCGCGATCGGACGCCGCATCGGCATCACCCGTGCGGCCGACGCGCCGTGGCGCTTCGCACTGCAGGGTTCTCGTTTCCTCAGCCGCCCGGTGCGATGATCGGCTCCGCGGCTGGCCGCGATGTCTCTCGTCGTCCCCTTGACCTTCCCTTCGTGGGAAGGTCTATGATCTCTCGAATACCAAGAGTGCAGCAATGAACATCGGCGAAGCGGCGCATGCGTCCGGCGTGTCGGCAAAGATGGTGCGGTACTATGAGAGCATCGGACTGATCCGGCCGGCGCTGCGGACCGAGAACGGATACCGGGTCTATGAAGACCACGACGTCCATACGCTCCGTTTCATCCGCCGCGCCCGCAGCCTCGGCTTCTCCCTTGAAGAAACCGCGGAGCTCCTCGCCCTGTGGAGCGACAAGAGCCGTGCGAGCGGCGACGTGAAGGCGATCGCCCTCAATCACGTGAAGGAGCTCGAGACGAAGATCGCCGAACTCGACGCGATGCGTCGGACGCTCCAGCATCTCGCCAGCTGCTGCCAGGGGAACGATCGGCCAGACTGTCCGATTCTGGACGACATGGCGAGGACCGCCTCGAACGGCGGCTCATCGCCGCCGGACGATCGGGTCGCTGTTCCGCGACCCGCGGCGGAGCGTCGGCAACGCGCCGCCGGGAGCGGTCGACGATCTCAGGCGCACAGGAACTCGAGCCGATAAAGACCGACCTCGAGCGGCGCCTCCTGCGAGGCGCCCGCTCGCACGAGGCGCTGGGCGGTGAACCCCTCCAGGACCGGATCGAGCGCATCAGGAGTGGATGCCTCGATCATCACGACGAATTCGGCCACCAGACCGGCGCCGGAGCGAACCTTTCGTTCCTCCGTCTCGATCGAGCTCGCGTCGGCCTCGACCTGGCACAGGTGCGCGCCGTGAACGCGAGGCAGCTCCGCCAGACTTCGAAAGCACCTTCTCGAAATAGCCCGCGAGTTCGGCCGAGCGACCTGCGGCGGCGTCGCAACGGATGGTGGCCATTGATCCACCCACGCCAGGGCCCGTCGTGAACGTCGTCCGACACAGCGAGCGCGTGACATCCGTGAAGCTCGGCACGACCCGCTTCGTCCAATCGGTCGGAGCGTTCAGGCGCGCCAAGTAGTCGGCGCCGGCGAGGACCCGGGGATCCTCGACCTCGTACAGCGTGAACCACTCCGGGTGTCCCTTTTCGGCGATGAGCCGGCGGCCGCGCAGGAAACCTGGGATGCCGACCCGTTCGAGCATGTGCTCGCGGCTGTGCCATTCGTAGAAGTCGGCTCGCGCCGCCGGCTTGATGCCGTTCCAGATCGCAACGACCGCTGTTCCGAGAAGCGGCATCAGCCCACCGCGGCCAGCCGAGCCGGTCCCCCGATCAAACCGGCCGCCGAGGCGAGCCGCTGGATCTCGCCGCGCTCCGCGTCGTCGATGCCGAGCTGCGGCGGGCGGCAGGTCGCATGAGGGAAAAGGCCCTGCAGAACCAGCACTTCCTTCATGCGCGGGCGGTAGTCCCGAATCGGCGCCCGCCAGCAAAACCGGGCGAGCGGACCAAGCCGGTCCCAGATTTCGTACGCCGTCGCGAAGTCACGCATTGCCGCGGCCTGCTGCATCCGCACGATCTGATCCGTCGCGGTGCCCGCGAACCCGATGAGCGCGCCGTCGCACCCGAAGATCATGGCTTCGAGGATGAACGTGTCGCTGCCCGTCAGGATCCCGAGCTTGCGCGGCAGGCCCTTGGCGGCGGCGATCGTCTCTACGGTCTTCGTGGTGTCGAAAGACGCCTCCTTGAGGCCGATGATCTGGGGGATGTCGACGAGGGCCCGCAGGGTCTCGGGCGGAAAATCCGGTCCGAACGCCTTGGGGAACTGAAAGGCCACCATCGGCAGTCCGACCCCGTCGCCGATCGCCTTGTGGTAGGCGCGGATCATCTCCGTTGGAACCGGACTGCCGAGGAACGTCGGGAACGGGGGAAAGATGCACAGGCCGTCCGCCCCGGCCTCCTTCAACACGTTGCCCCAGCGGACCGCGTCGCGCGTCGAGCCGGCGATCAGTCCGGAGAACAGGGGACAGCGTCCCGCAATCGCCGCCTTCGAGACGCGCAGGACTTCGATCTGTTCATCGCGATCGAGCGCCGGGCCTTCGCTCGCATCCATGTTCATGGCGATCGCGGTGGGCCGCCCCGCCGCGACCGCATCGATATACGGCGTGAGAGCCGCCCAATCCACGCAGTGATCCGGGAGCATCGGGAGAAACGGAGCCGCGACAACGCCGCGGAACTGATCGCCGGACAGCATGGTGTCTCTCACCTTGTGTCTCTCCTTCAGGAGATCGGGAGCGCCGTCGCCCCGCGGAGCACGCCTCGTTGCAGGAAGATTGCCGTGATGGACTCGGCGGCGGCTTGGAAATCGGGATGCTTGCGGGCCGAAAGACCGCGCGGGCGCGCGAGATTGATGTCCATGACGCGGTCGATCCGCCCGGGACGCGGAGACATGACGACCACCCGATCGGCGAGCAGCACCGCCTCGTCGATGCTGTGGGTCACGAACAGCACGGTCTTTCCGGTTGCGAGCCACAAGGCCTCGAGATCGATGCGCATCTGCTCCCGCGTCAGGGCGTCGAGGGCCCCGAACGGCTCGTCCATGAGCAGGATCGGCGGGTCGTGGATGAGCGCGCGCACGATCGAGGCGCGCTGGCGCATCCCGCCCGACAATTCCCTCGGATAGCGATCCTTGAACTCCCCGAGCCCGACCTGGTCGAGAAGCTCGAGTGCGCGTCCCCTGAAGCGCTTGGGCGGAAGGCCGCGAAGTTCGACCTGGATCAGCACATTATCGAGGATGCTGCGCCAGTCGAGCAGAACCGGGTTCTGAAACACGATCCCGAGGTTCGTCTGCGGCCCCGCCACGGGATTGCCGCGGAAGTGCACTTGGCCGCCGCTCGGAGCTGCCAGTCCCGCGATCAGCCGAAGCAGGGTGCTCTTGCCGCAGCCCGATGGGCCCACGATGGCGACGAACTCACCCTCGTGGACCCTGAGATCGACCCCGTCCAAGGCGTTGGTCTCGACGTCGCCGCGGCGGAACGCCTTGCTGACCGATTCGATCGCGATGTGAGCCGCGCGCTCGAGGGCCGGTTCCGGCCGAACCAGCCGGAGGTAACGCACGTCGGCAGCCGTCCTGCGCGCGATCACCGCGGCAGGAACTCGTTCGTATAGAAGGCGCTCGCGGGTTTTTCGGTTTTGAGATCGCGGTACTCGGTCAAGAGGCGTTTCGTCGTGTCCCAGTCGGCGTCGGCGGCGAAGCCGATCCCCTTGCCTTTGGTCGCGGGAGACTCCAGGAGCTCGAGGTCCACTTTGAGCTGCTTGAGCGTCGATTCCTTGTTGAGTTCGGGCTTCGCCTTCAGCGCCGCGTCGACCGCCGCCTCGGGATTCTTCCTGGCCTCGTCCCATGAACGGGTCGCGGCCGCCACGAATCGCTTCACGAGGTCCGGTTTGTTCTTGACCGTATCGTCGTGCGCAATGATCGTGATCCCCACCGTGTTGGCGCCATGGTCGGCGAAACGCAACGCGGCGGCCTTAGGCCCTTTCTGCTCGATGAGGAAGAACTGGTCGTCGATCCCGCCGAGGAGCGCGTCGACGCGCTTCTCGAGGACGGCCACCACCTTCGCGGCAGGATCCATCTGGACCAGGGTCACCTTGCTGGTGTCGATGTTGTTCGCCTTGGCGAGCGCGGGAAAGAGCTGGGTGAGCGCATCGCCCGCCGTGATCGCGAGCCGCTTTCCATGGAGATCCGCGGGCGACCTGATCCCGCTTTCCTCGAGCGAAATGATGCCGAAGCCGGACGTGTTGAGGAGCGACATGACTGCCTTGATCTCGGCGCCTCTCGCTGCCGTCAGCATCAACGTCCCGGCATCCGCCATCCCGAACGTGTCCGAGCCGGCAGCGACCGCTTGGGCGGCCGCGACGGAGCCGCGTCCCTCGTTGATCGTGAGATCGATGCCCTCCTGCGTGAAATAGCCCTTGTCCTTGCCGTAGTAGAAGGGGGCGTGCAACCCGCCGAGGTACCAGTTGAGGCGCAGCGACACCGCGTCGGCGGCGCTCGCGAGGCTCGTGAGAGCGATGAGAGCACCGAGTGCGAGCCCGGTAACCCGTGCAGTGATGGGCATAGCGCGTTCCTCCCTGTGTCCGAGACCTCGTGCGTCGTCACGATCGTGTCACGTGAAAGCCGACCCTCCTGCCGGTGCTTGCTGCGAAACGTGCCACGGGATCGCGATCCGCTCGACGAGCTCGACGGCATAGTAGACGCCAAGCCCGATGCCGCTGAGAACGAGAATGGTTGCAAAGACCATCGGGGTGTTCAAGTCGCCGTTGTACTGGAGCAGCAGGTAACCGAGACCGCGGTCCGAGGCCACGAACTCGGCGACCACCGCCGCGGTGGCCGACAGCGCCGCTCCGACCTTGAGGCCCGTGAAGATGCCGGGCAGAGCTTGAGGCAGCCGGATCTTCGCGAACAGCCGCCACGACCCGGCTCCCGTCGTGCGGGCGAAGTCCATGATATCGGGATCGATCGACTTGAACCCCGCAATGCTGCTGACGACGATCGGGAAGAACGACAGCAGGAAGACGAGCAGCAGCTTCGGGGTGAAGCCAAACCCGAACCAGATCAGGAAAAGCGGAGCGATGGCGATCTTCGGGACGATCTGAAGAAAGACGATCACCGGATAGACCGTCTCCTCCATGAACCTCGAATATGCGATCGCAAGGGCGAGCGGGATGCTGACCGCCACCGCCAGCGCGTAGCCGGCGATGATCTCGTTGGTCGTCACGAGAGCGCTCTCGAGCACCTTGGCGTAGTTCTGCACCAGCGCGCCGACCACGACGGTCGGCGGCGGCAGCAGGTATTCCTTGACGCCGAAGAGCCGAACGCCGAGCTCCCACACCGCGAAGAACAGCAGGAACGCTCCGACAGCCCCGAGCCGACGTCCGATCCACGTGCGCCGCGAGGAGGAGCCGACAGGCGCGAGCCTTTGAGCAGCGGTCGTCATTCCGCAGCCCTCGCGGGCATGGCAAACCGACGGCGACGTCGCGCACGGGCCGAACCGCGGGGAGCTCCGCGGCCGCCCCCAGCCCGTCGCCGGCGCGGTGAGCGCGGATTCGCGACATCGGCCGGGTCCCGAGGCCCGCGATGCCGACCGTCCCGATCACGCGCGCGTTGGCGGCCGTCCCGGGCTCGCCCTCCGCCTCGAAGCACCGCTGGGCCGGAACGAGGCCTGTCACCGCGAACCTCTAATCTTTAGACCGCGTTTCCAGAACTAAAGGTCAGGCGTAGAAAAACAAGCCGCGACGCCGCGCTTCGCCAGGCTCCTCCGCCTCTTTTGCGCCTGGCCCCAGGGGGTTGAGAACGGCCGGTCCGGGCCGCTACACTGCCGGCTCGATAAGCCGGCCTGGAGGGGCTGTCCAATGCAGGGATTCTTGCTGCGCCTCGCGACCGTCGCGCTCGGGCTCTGGCTCGCATCGGAACTCGTGCCCGGCATCGAGGTGCGGAGCGGTTGGACATTGATCTTTTCGGCGCTCCTGCTCGGGATCGTGAATGCATTCGTGCGGCCGGTCGCGGTCATACTGACCCTGCCGCTTTCCATCCTGACCTTGGGATTCTTCCTCCTCGTCATCAATGCCGGGATGCTTGGCCTTGTGGCGCTGCTCCTCGATGGGTTCAGCATCTCGGGATTCTGGTCCGCGCTGCTCGGCTCGATCATCATCAGCATCGTGGGCTGGCTGGCGTCCTGGTTCATCGGGCCGCGCGGCCGGATCGAGGTCATGGTGCACCGCGATCGAGACGACCGCGTGAAGTGGCGCTGACCCGCGCAACGGGGCGCTGCGGGCGGCAGGGTGCCCGCCGCTGCGTCGACATCGCGCGTGAGATCGCCGCTACGAAGCGGGCGTTCGAGGACGAGCGCCGGCAGCTGCGCTCCGACCCGTCCGTAGGGGGCGCCCCGTGATGGGAGGCACGGTCTGGCTTCGCTGCGAAATACCCGACGGACCGCGACAGCGCCGGCGTCTCCTCGAGGCATTGGAAGTGGCGCAGGGACTCGCCGCCGAGCATGGTCACGTGTCGATCGAGATCGCGGCCGGTCGCGTGTTCTGCGATCTCTACGACGCGGGTCCGCACAGCGCCTCGTACCTGTTGACGGCCCTGCACCTCGCAACGGGAGAACACTTCCGTCACGAACGAACTTTCGCGTCGGCCATCCGTGCGAGGAACCCTGCCCGGGGGTAGGCTTCGCCGATCCCCCGGGCGTCCCCGGGCCGGCATCGCGCGTCGCTCGCGGTTTCGAAATCGCGTCCCGCCTCCCGGAGGCGCCTGCCTCGTCGAGGGTCTCCCAGGCTTGGCGTGGGGCATCGGAGCGACTAGTTTAGCGAAGTCGAGGCAAGTCGGATTTCGCAGGGGAATCCCATGCTCTTCGTGGTACATGCTCTGGACAAGAAGGATGGCGTCGAGACGCGAGCCAAGCACTATCGCGATCACCGCGCCCATCTCGACCGCGCTCCCGCCGAGGGGGTCCAGGTGGTCTCGGCTGGGCCCCTCGTGGCCGACGACGGCGAGACGCCGATCGGCAGCCTGCTGGTGTTCGACGCTCCCAGCCGGGCCGCCGTGGAAGCGTTCTGCAATGTCGATCCCTATCGCGTCGGAGGCGTCTGGCAAACCGTTCAGATCCATGCCTATGTCCGACGCCGCGGGTGGGCACCCCCGAACTCGCCCGGGATCTGAAGGACGTCACCTGAAGCGCACCCTGCGGGGCGGGGCGCTCGACATGCCTGGTATCCGCTCGAGGCCTCGGGCATCGGATTGGCTGGCGTTTCTTTCGCCAGGCTCTAGCGCCCGATTCCGCTGGTTCTCAGGTACGCCCTGACACGTTCCGCCGTCAGAACCGTGCCGGGCTGGTATTCGGGGGCGTCTTCGATCTGTTCGAGGTCGTTGAGCCCACAGGTCTTGAAGATCCGGTTGATCGCCGAGATCAAGCGCACCGGCCGGTCGGGATCGCCATTGAAATGCTGGTGGATCGTGTTCGGCGGGATGTAGATCACGTCGCCGGCCTCCCATTCGAAGCGCTTGATCTCGTCCTGCGCCGTCCAGTGGTAGGTGTCGGTGATCTCCACGTCGCAGTCCTGGTGGAGGTCGTAACCGCGCCCTTCGAGAACGTACAGGCATTCTTCCGCGAGATGGCGATGCCGACCGGACCGGCTCCCCGGCGGAATGATCTGCATGTAGGCGTCCACGGTCTCCATGCGCGTGTTCATGGCCTCGTTGATGAGGTGCTTGAGGATGCCCTGGCGGGCCATCTCCCAGGGCATGTCCTCCGGAGTCACGATCTTCTTGCGCTTGGCATTGCGCATCGGCGCCTGCTCGGCGTCCTCGAGCAGGTCCCCGTAGAGGCCCTGGTTCCTCGAGCCTTTCAGCCACGCGTCGGCCTCGCTCCATGCCATGATCAACAGGCTCCTTGAGGATGATTGCGGGCGAGCTCGGCTGCGCGGCTCGCCGCGGGGCAGGCGCCGTGCCGTCTCACGCCTTCGAGACACGCTGTGCGCATGATCAGTAGCCCGCCTCGGGATGGTTGTAGTCCGCCTCCTCTTCACGCGGTTCGAAGCCCTCGGCGCCCGGCGCGGGCGCCTTCGGCCGCGGTTCGACCTGCTGCTGGAACAGCATGTTCATGAACAGGTACATGGGCTTGGTCTTGATCACGAGCGCGCGCGCCGGCTTCTCGGGATCTGCATTGAAGTGCTGGTGGACGCAGTTGTTGTGCACGATCGCGACGTCGCCGGCTTTCCAGTCGTAGCGGACGCCGTCGTGCACCTCGTAGCCGCGGCCGTCGAGGATGTAGAAGGCCGCTTCGTTGACGTGACCGTGTTTCTGCGACTTGCCGCCCGGCCCGTACTCTTCGAGGTGCAGGTGGAACGTCTGGGTGATGCCGTCCTTGGGCTCGACATAGTGGCGGCTGTAGGCCTGCGGACCATCCACGAACTTGATGTCCTTGGCCTTTCGAACGCGCGGCAGCGCGCGCAGTCGCTTGAGCTCTTCATTGAGGCTGTAGGCCCCCGCGATCTGCCGCACGAACACGCGGTCCTTTTTGTCGTGGTAGTATTCCTTCGGCGGCTTCTGCGCCGGAGCCGTGCCCTTGCCGGCAGCCTTGCCTTTCACGTCGAGATCCATGGTGAGTACTCCATGCCGGGCTGTGACGTGCTCGACGGCAACGACAGCTACGGGCTGCGCTTGACGACGATCTGCTGGTAGAGCGGTTCCCATTTGGCGCTGTTGTCGAGCGTCTCGGCCGGGTCCACGATCTTGATCTGGATGCCTTTGAGCGGGCTCTCGACTTTCGTCGACGTCGGGACGTAGTTCAGGGACGCCAGGACGGTTTGCGCCTCCGAGAGCATGTAGTCCTCGAACAGGGCCGCGGCGTTCGGATTTTGCGCGTTCTTCATGATGCCGATGCCGTTCGCGCGCGCAACCGCGGGCTCGAGCACGAACCAATCGACCGGGGCGCCTTGCTCCTTCGCCTGCGCGGGCATGTAATTGTACACCGTCAACGCCAACGGCACCTCTCCGGCGGCGACGAGGTTGTTGAGGAGCGTATGGCCCTTGCGGATCGACAGCCCGTTCGTGGCGGCGAGTTCGCGGAAGAACTGCACGCCGGCATCACCGCCGAGGTGGTTCGCCACGGTGGTGAACCACTCGATGTTCTCGACCTCGTAGCCGAGCTTGCCCTTCCACTTCGGGTCGAGAAGATCCTTGTAGGATTTCGGCAGATCCTCCTTCTTCACCAGGTTGGTGTTGTAGGCCTGAACCCATACGGACAACAGCGTGCTTGCCCATTCGCGGTGCGGCGGCACGGCGCCGGCAATGAGGTCGTTGAAATGCGGCGAAGCGACCGGCTGCAGCAGCTTCTCCCGCGACAACGCCTCGAGCTCGGGGGCGCTGAAGTGAACCGCGTCGACCGTGTATCGGCCGGCCTTCTGCTCCTGGACGATCCTCTGCAGCGTCGTGTCGCCGCTCGCACGCCAGATATTCACCTTGATCCCGTAACGCTTTTCGAACGGGCCCGTGAGGGCGGCGATGTCCTTCTGGGCAATCGACGTGTAGAGCGTCAAAGAGCCTTCGGCCTTCGCGGCTGCCTCGAGCTTCTGCTGCCGATCGGGAGCCGTCGAGGCGAGAAGTGAGGAATCCGCCGCCTGAGCTGCCAGGGACCAGGCCACAGCGACGATCGGCGTGGCCCATGCAAGTGCTTGCCGCCACCTCATGTTTGCCTCCTCGTCCGCGTCTTTCGCCGTCGATCGTGCGCAGGGTAAGGGTTGGTGGGGAGACCGCTCCTGTCAAGGACCGAAGCGAGAGCGTGAGCGTATCCCTGGCGACTTTACCGTGCTGTTCTCACCAGACCCGAACATATGGCTGCTTTGTAGGAAGTCGAGCCAGGCATTAGCATTGCAACGCGAAGGGTACCGAGGCGCGGCTTTCGCTCTCGACGGGTTTGCGACCTTTGCAAGGGGGGTCGCCCACGCGAGGCTATGCGCCCATATACCAGGGACGCCAGTCGCGAACCTTGCAAGACTGGCCGACCGCGCGAAAGGCGCGGCGATCAGCACAGCGGGTGAGAGACTCGGACACGAGCAGCCGTCGCCCAGAGGGAGAAAGCGCATGAAGACATTGCTACGTTCGACCTTCGCGGCCGTCGCCTGGCTTGGCCTTATGCAGGCCGGCGTCCAGGCCCAAATCTGGCCCAACAAGCCCGTCCGCATCATCGTGCCGTTCACCCCGGGAGGCACGTCCGACACGCTTGGACGCATCGTTGCGGAGCAGCTCAGCGAGACGTTCAAACAGCAGTTCGTGGTCGAGAACAGGCCGGGCGGGGGCGGCGTCACGGGATCGGCTCAGGTCGCCCGAGCGGCGCCGGACGGCTACACCCTCGTGGTCTCGGGCATCGCAAGCCACGTCGTGGCTCCGGCCATCAACCCCAACGTGAATTACGACCCCGTGAAGGACTTCACGCATATCGCGATGTTGGGCGGGCCGCCTTTGGCCTTCGTGATCAACCCGACCTTGAAGGCGAACACCTTGAAGGAGTTCGAGGAGCTCGTTCGAAAGGCGAGCAGCCCGATGAGCTTCGGATCGCCCGGGGCCGGCACGCACGGTCACCTCATCGGCGAGGCGTTCCTGCAGAAAGCCGGGCTCAAGATGGAGCACATCGCCTACAAGGGCGCCTCGGCGGCGATGACGGACGTGATCGCAAACCACATTCCGGCCTCCTCGAACACCTTCGCGACCGCCGCGGCCCACATCCGCGCCGGAACGGTACGCGCGCTCGCAGTCTCGTCCGCGACGCGGCTCCCGAACTTCCCGGATATCCCGACCTTCAAGGAGGCCGGCTATCCCGATTTCGTGGCCATCACCTGGTTCGGCCTGTCCGGCCCGCCCAAGATGCCGCAGGACATCGTCGACAAGCTCAACAAGGAGGTGGTTCGCATTCTGGCGTTACCGCAGGTGCGCGAGCGCATCGAGAAGGACGCCATCACGACCGACCCCTTGAGCCCGGCGGAGTTCACCCAGTACGTCGAAAAGGAAATCGAGCGCTGGGGACCGATCGCCAAGGCCTCCGGAGCCACTCCCGAATAGCGGGCCCGGCGGGCTGATCGGCCCCGGCCCGGCGCCGGTCCCGCGCCGGGCCTTCTTTTTCGTTCCCGCCCGCGACGTGATCCTTCATATGCCTTTCGAGGGACCGGCGGGGAGGTCCTTCGGCACGACCACCGTCACAAGCGCGACCGCCATGAAGATCGCGATCAGATAGAACACCCAAGCCGCCCGCCCGGTGTCGAGGAGCCAGCCGAACGGGATGGGAGCCACAGCGCTGCCGACCGAGATGCCCATCGATACGAAGCCGAACACCTTGCCCGCGGAACCCCGGGGGGCGGCCGAACGCAACATCATGTCGCGGGCCGGCCGGATGATCCCCTGGCCGAGGCCCATGATGACCATCAGGATCACGAGCGAAGCGAAGGGCAGGTCGAACCACACGAGCATCAAACTGAACGCCGCGGTGAGCACGAAGACGATCCCGGCCACGATATCGTGGCGCTTCGTGCGATCCGCGATCTCGCCGCCGACGAGGATGCCGGCCGCCGAACAGAACAGGTAGGCCGTCAGCGCGGCGCTCGCCGTCGCGACCGGCATGTCGTGCAACGTCACGAGGGCCGAGACCGAGAAGGCTTGCATTCCGGTCGAGGTCATCGAGAGGGTCGCAAAGAACAGGAAGAACAGGATCATGGGCCTGGAGAGGAGGAGGGAGAGCCCGCCCGCCGGGGCGGCTTCGCCGTCCGAAACCTTCCCCCTCTTCTTGGGCTTCGGCAGCGCATCGTCCCGCAAGGTGCTCCATTGGGTCATCATCGCGAGCAACACGGCGAGACCGGACGCTCCGGCGATCACGAGCGCCATGCGCCAGCCCGAGACGGCCGCGAGCGCGACCATCGCGGCGGGAGCCACGGCCGATCCGAGGTGGCCCGCGAAAGTGTGGACGCTGAAGGCGCGCCCGATGCGGGCGGGGCTCATCGAGGCGTTGAGGATCGCGTAGTCGGCGGGATGGAACACGCTGTGGCCGAGCCCGGCCAGCATCGTGAGCCCGATCACGACGACGAAGCTCGGCGCCACGCCGACCAGGCCGAAACCGACGGCGAGAAGCGCGAGACCGACCGTGAGCACGAGGCGCGCGCCGATCCGGTCGACGAGGAAGCCGACCGGCACCTGGGCGAGGGCGGAGGCTGCATAGGTCAGGGTCATCATCAGCCCGAGCTCGGTATAGCCGACCTCGAAGGCGTCCTTCAGAAAGGGGAAGAGCGGAGGAAGAGTCAGGAAATAGAAGTGGCTTAGAAAGTGCCCGGTGCTGATCAACCCCAAGATCTTCGTATCCTGGCGATCGAAGCCGAGCCGCGTCGTTGCGTCCATGCCTTTTCCTCACGTGTGCCGGTCCGGGGCCGAAGTCGACGACCGGACCGTTTGCAAGCCCGCCCGGGCCGATGCGCCTAGTGGTCGTCGTCGTCCGGATCGGGCGGCGGTCCGACCGCGGCGCGCATGTAGGCCGGCATCTCGTTCTCGATCGCTTTAAGCTCGGAGACCCCGGACGGGTTCTCCTTGCCCACCATCGCCTCGGTCTCGTGCAGGAGCGCCGACACCTCGGCGCGGTTCAGAACCCCTCGCAGGACCAGGGTCGTCAGCACGGCCTTGACGGTGGAACTCAGGGCATCGAGGCGAGCTTCCATGGCCCGCCAGCGTTCGGCATCCTCATCCGGTGTCATGAGTGTTCTCCTCGCCTGCCTTCCGTCGGGAGTGGACTAACGTCCGGCGCGGCGAAACCGCACCGGGACCGCGTCGTTGACCCCTTCTAGGGGCTCTCGGACTGTGCTCAAGAGGAATACGCGTGCGCTTCGCCCACCACGTCGGGGCGGACGCCCAGCTCGGCAGCGGAGTGAGAGATGAGCGCACGCGGCTGGTCCGCTTTCCGGCACCGCGACTTCCGCCTGTTCTGCGCCGCCCGGTTCTGCATGACCCTTGCGGTGCAGATGCAGAACGTCGCGGTGGCGTGGCTCGTCTACGACGTCAGCCAGGATGCCTTGGCCTTGGGTCTCGTCGGACTCGCCTCGTTCACCCCGACCGCCGCCCTCGTCCTGGTGACGGGCCTCATCGCCGACCGCTTCGATCGCCGCCGGATCCTGATCCTGGCCTACACGGCCATGGCTCTCGTCGCGCTCGGACTTTTGTCTCACGTCGGCGACGGCACGCGGCGCCTCTGGCCGATCTATCTCCTCGTCCTCGGATTTGGTTCCGCGCGGGCCTTCGCGAATCCCGCGGGTCAGGCGATCGTGCCAAGCCTCGTTCCGCCGGAGGAGTTCGGCAACGCCGTCGCCTGGAACTCGACGGCGCTCCAGATCGGGACCATAGCAGGGCCGGCGCTCGGGGGGCTGCTTTATGCCGTCGATCCCGCTGCGCCGTTCCTGGCCTCGGGCCTGTGCTTCGCGGCGGGCGCCTCGCTCGTCGCCGCCCTGCGTCCGCGGGCCGCCACCGCGTCGCGGGAACCCGTGTCGTGGGACCTGCTGATCGCCGGGCTGGGGTTCATCCGGTCGCGCCGCGTCGTGCTCGGTGCCATCTCGCTCGACCTCTTCGCCGTGCTGCTCGGCGGGGCCACCGCCCTCATGCCGATCTTCGCCCGCGACGTGTTCCAGGTCGGACCCTGGGGTCTCGGCCTTCTCCGGACCATGCCGGCCGTCGGCGCCCTCATCATGGCGCTGGTTCTGGCCCACAGCAGCCTGCTCGCCCGTCGCATCGGGCGGCGCATGCTGATGGCCGTGACGGTCTTTGGACTCGCGACCGTCGGGATCGGCGTGTCGCAGCAGTTCATTCTGACGCTCGTCCTGCTGGCGGTGATCGGCGGCGCCGACGTGGTGAGCGTGGTGATCCGCCAGACGCTCGTGCAATCGGAGACGCCCGATCGGCTGCGGGGGCGCGTCTCGGCCGTAAACACCTTGTTCATCGGCGCCTCGAACGAGATCGGCGAGTTCGAATCCGGCGCGCTCGCCTGGCTCGTGGGCGCGGTGCCCGCGGTGGTGATCGGAGGCCTGAGTACGATCGCGATCGCGGCCCTCTGGTCGCGGTGGTTCCCCGAGTTGCGCGACCGCGACAAGCTCGTCGGACCGGCGCCGGGGCAGGGTTGACCTCGCGGCGGAGAAGCGGGTCGGTTTCGTCCTGCCAATGCCCTGCGGACCTCATCTTCCCCCGCCATCGACGGGTTTCTCCTGGGTGGCGGCCGTCCCGCCTCGATCGGCCTTGACGCGGCACCCGCCGGCGCACCACATCATTCGGGTCAGCCGGCCGGGCGGCCGCTCCGAGCGTTCGCTCGGGGAGGAAAGTCCGGGCTCCATGGAAGCACGGTGCCGGATAACGTCCGGCGGGGGTGACCCCAGGGAAAGTGCCACAGAAAGCAAACCGCCCCGATGGTGCCCGGCACCGATGGGGCAAGGGTGAAAGGGTGCGGTAAGAGCGCACCGCGGACGCGGTAACGCGGACGGCATGGTAAACCCCACCAGGAGCAAGACCGAATAGGGACGACAGGCGTTCGCGCCAGGCCCGCTTCCCGGCCCGTCGTCCGGGTTGGTTGCTCGAGGCGGCTGGCGACAGCCGTCCCAGAGGAATGGCCGCCACGTCCGGGTGCAAGCCCGGGCCGTACAGAACCCGGCTTATAGGCCGGCTGACGCTCTCCCCACCGAAGAGACCCCGTCCACAAAGGGCGGGCGAGTCGTGTCCGACGGGCGCGGGAAGGCGTCCCCGCTCACGGACTCGATCCTCCGGCGCGTCTTTCGGATCGAACGTCTCGCGACGTTATCCACACGAGAGAAAGCGCCCAAAACATTGGCTTGCTTACGGTTCGTTAACCCTGAGCGCCTCTCATGACGGCTGGCCTATCGAAGACTGAGCCGGACCAAGCCGTTCCGTTGACGACCATAGTATCCCATGATATCCCAAATCATCCCGCTGAAGGTGCCTTCCGACCCGGTGGTCGGGCGTGCTTGGGGCTACGGCGCGCTCGTCTCCGGACGATGCGCGTTCGCACCGGAGACGGGAGACGGCGGACGTAAAACACCCGCCGGGGGGCTGACGATCAGGGGCGCTTGCGCTGCGGGCCATGAACCGCTTCGTGTCCAATTTCACCAATCGGTTGGACGCGAAGGGTCGTGTGTCGATCCCGGCGCCGTTCCGGGCGGTGCTCGCCCGCGACGGGTTCGAGGGACTGTACGTCCACCCCGCGCTGGACGCGCCGGCCCTGGACGCCGGCGGCAACACGCTCCTGAACGAGATCGATGCGTTTCTGTCGACGTTGTCGCCCTATTCGGACGAGCGGGATCAATTATCGACGGCCCTGTTCGGGACGAGCGAGATCCTGAAGGTCGATCCGGAGGGGCGCGTCATCCTCACGGATTCTGTGAAGGTGCATGCCGGGATCTCCGACAGCGTGGTGTTCGTCGGGCTCGGCCACAAGTTCCAGATCTGGGAGCCGCAGGCCTTTCGTGCGCACTTGGAGGAGGCGCGCACGAAGGTGAGGGACCTCAAGCGAGGTCTCGGCGCCCGGAGCCTGGATTTGCGTCACTCGCAAGGCCTTCCGCCAGGGGCGCGGGAGCCATGACGGGACGCGGCGACGGCCCAGCCGGAGCCGCTGGCGGACCGTCCCGTCACGTTCCCGTGCTCCTGGGGGAGGTCTGCGAGGCGCTCCAGGCGAGGCGCCCCGGCTTGTTCGTGGACGGCACCTTCGGCGCCGGCGGGTATACGCGCGCCATCCTCGAGTCGCACCCCGAGAACAAGGTCGTCGCCATCGACCGCGATCCCGACGCGATCGCGGCGGGTGCGCCGCTTGCCGCGCGTCTGCACGGGCGGCTCGCGCTCGTGCCGGGACATTTCGGCGATCTTGACCGGCTCGCGGCCGGGCAGGGCGCGAGCTCCGTGAACGGCGTCGTACTCGACGTCGGCGTCTCCTCGATGCAGCTCGACAAGGCCGATCGCGGGTTCTCCTTTCGCCACGACGGCCCGCTCGATATGCGCATGGAACGCGAGGGCGTCAGCGCCGCCGATATCGTCAACGGGGCGCCGGAAGCAGAACTCGCCGACATCTTCTACCACTTCGGCGAAGAGCGGCGGGCCCGCGCCGTGGCACGCGCGATCATCGAGACGCGCCGCCGGGGACCGATCGCGACCACCCGGCAACTCGCGGACCTGGTGTCCTCGCTCATCCGGCAGGAACCCGGCGGCGTGCATCCGGCGACGCGCGTCTTCCAGGCCCTGCGCATCGCCGTCAACGACGAGCTCGGAGAACTCGTGCGGGCGCTCCACGCAGCGGAGCGGCTCCTGAAGCCCGGCGGCCGGCTTGTGGTCGTGACGTTCCATTCGCTCGAGGACCGCATCGTGAAGCAGTTCTTCGCCGCGCGCAGCGGTCGGATCGGAGCAGGCTCGCGTCACTTGCCGAATGCCGCCCCCGCCGCGCCACCGAGCTTCCGGGCCGTCACAAAGGGCCCGATCGCGCCTGGCGAGGCCGAAGCGGCGCGCAACCCGCGGGCCCGGTCCGCGAAGCTGCGAGCGGGCGAGCGCACCGAAGCACCCGCGCAGGAGTTACTCGACGCTCTCGTGACGCTGGCGGAGCTGCCGCGGACGGCGGAGAGGCGGGGACGTCGATGATCAAGGTGCTCCACTTCGTCGCCATCTCTGCGCTGGTCGGGTCCGCGGGCTACGCCTACTCGATCAAGTACGAGACGCTCTACCATGCGGAGCAGGTCGTGAAGCTGAGAGCGAAGGTCCATCGCGAGCGCGATGCGATCGCCGTGCTCCGGGCGGAGTGGCAGCATCTCAACCGCCCGGACCGTCTGCAGGACGCGGTGGAACGTCATCTCGATCTCCAGCCGCTCACGGTCCAGCAGATGGCGCGCCTGTCGGACCTGCCGAACCGGCCGCCGCGCGAAGATGGAATCGGCCGCAAGCTCGAGGCCCTCGGATTGCTCGATACGACCGCCACGCCCAAGGACAAGGGCACGGAGTCCCGCACGCCGTCCACCCAAACCCCGAAGCGGTGATCCCCGTGCCCCACGCGCTCGACCCCAACCACCCCGTCCCGGCGCCGCGAAGGGTCGGAATCCTGGGGATGCTGCGCGAGCTTTTCCGCCTGCGCGTTGACAAGAGCGTCGCGCGCGTCGGCCTCGTTTCGGTGTGTTTCGCGGGCCTGTTTTCGGTCATCGGTGGCCGCCTCGTCATGTTGGCCGTAACGAGCGATCACGGCAGCGAGGTCCATCGCACGACCTCCTCGGAGATCTCGGCGGCCCGCCCGGACATCGTCGACCGCAACGGCGAGGTTCTCGCCACCGACGTCAAGACCGTCTCGGTCTTCGCGGAACCCCGGAACATCGTCGACAAGGACGAAGCCGTGGAGCTGCTCACCGCCGTCCTGCCCGATCTCGACGCACGCGAACTGCGCGACAAGCTCGGGACCAAGAAGGGTTTCGTCTGGGTCAAACGCGAGATCACACCGCGCCAGCAGGCCGAAGTCCATCGGCTCGGCATCCCGGGCGTCGGCTTCCTGCCGGAGAACAAGCGCGTCTATCCGAACGCGCAGGCCGCCGCGCACGTGCTCGGCTTCGCGAACATCGACAACATGGGCATCGCGGGCATTGAAAAATACATCGACGGGCAAGGGCTTCAGGATCTCAACGGCGCCGGCTTCAATCTCTCCGCCGCCGACCTCGAGCCGATCGAGCTGTCCCTCGACCTTCGCGTCCAGCACATCATGCGCGACGAGCTCTCGAAGGCGATCGAGAGGTTCAAGGCGAAGGCTGCGGCGGGCGCCATCGTGGATGTCAACACCGGCGAGGTCATCTCTCTGGTGTCGCTGCCGGACTTCGACCCCAACAATCCCGTCGACGCGCTCGAAAAGGATCGGATCAATCGGATCAACGTCGGCGTCTACGAGATGGGTTCGACCTTCAAGGCGCTGACGACCGCCATGGCGCTGGACTCCGGGAAGTTCACGATCAACTCGACGCTCGATGCCCGGTCCGGATTGCGCTACGGGAAGTTCACCATCGGGGACTATCACGGCACCCATCGCGTCCTCACCGTGCCGGAGGTGTTCATCCACTCCTCGAACATCGGCACGGCCCGCATGGCGCTCGGCGTCGGCGTCGAGGGCCACAAGGCGTTCCTGAGGAAGATGGGGCAGCTCGACCGGCTCAGGACCGAGTTGCCGGAAAATGCCGAGCCGATCGTGCCGCCGCGGTGGGGCGAGCTCAACACCGTGACGATCGCCTTCGGCCACGGCGTCGCGGTCGCGCCCCTCCAGGCCGTCATGGCCACCGCATCGCTGATGAACGGAGGCTATCTCATCACGCCGACCTTCCTGAAGCGGAGCGAGGAAGAGGCCAAAAAGCTCGGCACACGGGTCATCAGACCGGAGACCAGCGAGGCGATGCGCTACGTCATGCGCCTCAACGCCGAGAAGGGCTCCGCGACGCGAGCCGCCGTCGCGGGGTTCTACGTCGGCGGCAAGACCGGTACGGCCGAGAAGGTGATCGGCGGCCGCTATTCCAAGAACAAGCTTCTCACCACCTTCATGGCCGTGTCGCCTTCCGACAAGCCTCGCTACCTCTTCCTGACCATCCTCGACGAACCGCAGGGACTGCCGGAAACCCACGGTTTCGCGACCTCGGGCTGGAACGCCGCCCCGGTGACCGGGAACATCATCGAGCGGGCGGCGCCGCTGCTTGGGATCCCGCCGCGGTTCGAGAAGCCGCAGGACCCGTTTCCCCTCATGACTCGTCTCGGCGCGTGGGGTACGAAATGATACAACGCAGGCGCCTCCCGGCCGAGCGTCCAGCTTGGCGCGGTCGACACCGAGGGACGAGACCAAAGTGACGCTCGCCGATCTCTTTCCCGAGGCGCAGGGCACCCCCTGCGCCTCGACGCCCGTGCAGACCCTCGCCGCCGACAGCCGCAGCGTGTCGCCGGGATCGGTCTTCGTCGCCGTTCCGGGCACGAAGGCGGACGGGATGAGCTTCGTGCCGCAGGCGCTCGCCTCCGGGGCCGCTGCGATCGTCGGGGAAGCCGAGGCTCCGTCCGACCTCGCCGTGCCGTACCTGCGGGTGCCGGATGTGCGCCGCGCCCTTGCTTTGGGCGCAGCGCGCCTCCATCCGCGCCAGCCGGAGCGGATCGTCGCCGTGACGGGGACGAGCGGCAAGAGTTCCGTTGCGGATTTCACGCGCCAGCTTTTCGCGGCGCTGGGCCGTCGGTCCGCGAGCGTCGGGACGCTCGGCGTGATCACCTCCGAGGGAGCCGCCTATGGCTCGCTGACGACGCCCGATCCGATTTCCCTGCACGAGACCCTCGAACGGCTGGCCCGCGACGGCGTGACCCGGCTCGCCATGGAGGCGTCCTCCCACGGCATCGACCAACGCCGCCTCGACGGCGTGCGCCTCGCCGCCGCCGGTTTCACCAACCTCGGCCGCGACCACCTCGACTATCACGGGACGACCGAGGCCTATGCGGCCGCCAAGCTGCGGCTGTTCGAGACGCTTCTGCCGGGCGATGCACCGGCGGTGATCAATGCCGACGGCCCCTTCGCGGACGTGGTCCTCAGTGCCGCAAGGCGCCGAGGCCTGCCGCTGATCACCACCGGG
Organism: uncultured Alphaproteobacteria bacterium; assembly: GCA_963800985.1. Taxonomy (GTDB): domain Bacteria; phylum Pseudomonadota; class Alphaproteobacteria; order Rhizobiales; family Beijerinckiaceae; genus Microvirga. Next base: position 66,208 of record CAWDDI010000041.1, read on the forward strand.
CGCGCCGGTGAGACGCTGCGCCTCGTCGAGGCCCGGGCGGTCGGATTCAGCCAGCGCCTGAAGATCGAGGCCGTCCAGCGAACGTTCGACGTCGAACTGCCCCTGCCGGGCGATTTTCAGGTCGAGAATGCTCTCTTGGCCGCGGGACTGGTCGTCGCGTCGGAAGGCCTGGAATGCGTCGAGGAGGTTCTCGGCGGTTTTCCTCGTCTCAAGGGCGTCTCCGGCCGTCTGGAGAGAGTGGGTGAGGTGGGCGGGGCGCTCTGCGTCGTGGACTACGCCCACAAGCCGGAGGCTCTCGCCCATGTCCTCGAGGCCCTGCGCCCCTTTACCGCGGGCCGACTGGTGTGCCTCTTCGGCTGCGGCGGCGATCGCGACCGGGGCAAGCGGCCGCTCATGGGCCGGATCGCGGTCGAGAAGGCGGACCTCGTCATCGTCACCGACGACAACCCTCGCTCGGAGGAGCCGGCCGCCATTCGGGCCGAGATCCTCAAGGGGGCGCCGGGTGGGCGGGAGATCGGCGACCGCGCGCTGGCGATCCGCACGGCGGTGGACGAGCTGCGACCGGGCGACGTTCTCGTCGTCGCCGGAAAGGGTCATGAAACCGGCCAAATCATTGGCGACCGAACCCTGCCGTTCTCCGATCACGAGGAATTGAGGGCGGCGATCGCGCGGAGACCGACGTCATGAACGCCCCCCTCTGGACGGCCGACGAGATTGCCGCGGCGACGGGCGCCCGCCTCGAGGGTCCATTCGCCGCGGCCACGGGCGCCTCGATCGACACCCGGACGCTGCAGGCGGGAGACCTGTTCTTCGCGATCCGCGGCGAGGCCCGCGACGGGCACGATTTCGTGCCGAACGCCATCGCGAAGGGCGCTGCCGCCGCGGTCGTCGCACAGGAGCGCGCGGCCGAGTTTGCCGGGGCAGGGCCCCTCGTGGTCGTGTCCGAACCGCTCGAGGCCATGGCGCTCTTGGGACGCGCAGCGCGGGCGCGCAGCGCAGCCCAGGTCGTTGCGGTCACGGGTTCGGTCGGCAAGACGGGCACCAAGGAGGCGCTGCGCCTCGTGTTGTCCCGACAGGGCGCGACGCACGCCTCCGTGGCGTCCTACAACAACCATTGGGGCGTTCCGCTCACGCTCGCGCGCATGCCGCGCGAGAGCGCGTTCGGCGTGTTCGAGATCGGGATGAATCACGCCTACGAGATCCTGCCCCTCACCGCGATGGTGCGCCCGCACGTGGCGCTCGTCACGACCGTGGAGCCGGTTCACATCGAGTTCTTCCGCTCGATCTGGGGCATCGCGGACGCCAAGGCCGAGATCTTCGCCGGACTCGAGGCCGGCGGGACCGCCGTGATCAATCGCGACAATCCGGTCTTCGAGCGCCTGCGCACGCATGCCCAGGCGTCCCGCGCGGGACGCATCCTCACCTTCGGCGAACATGAGACCGCAGACGTGCGCGCGGAGCGCATCATTCTTAAGCCCGATCTCTCGGTCGTCGAAGCGCGTGTGCTCGGGCAGCCAGTCACGTACCGGCTCGGGACGCCCGGCCGGCACATCGCCATGAACTCGCTCGGCGTCCTCGCCGTGGCGCACGCCCTCGGCGCCGACCTTGCGGTCGCGGCCCTGGCGCTGGCCGACCTCAGGCCGCCGGTCGGTCGCGGCGAACGCACGATGCTGACGCTCGGCAAGGGCGAAGCCCTCCTGATCGATGAGAGCTACAACGCCAATCCGGCGTCCATGACCGCGGCGCTCGCGACGCTCGGATCGGTCGAGTTGAGCCGCCGCGGGCGGCGTATCGCGGTTCTCGGCGACATGAAGGAGTTGGGGGCCGAAGGGCCGAGCCTCCACCGCGCCCTCGCGGAAGCCGTCGAGGCGAACGCCATCGATCTCGTGTTCGCGGCGGGGTCGCTGATGGAGAATCTCGTCGGGGCCCTTCCGAAGGCGCGGGTCGCAGCCCATGGGGCAACCGCAGCAGACCTCGTGAACGGCATCTGCGCGACCGTCCAGCCCGGCGACGCGATCATGGTCAAAGGCTCCCTCAGCACCGGCATGGGCGTCATCGTGAAGGCTCTCAAGGAGCGCTTCAGCGACGTCTCCCAAATGCAGGCGATGAAAGGATAAAGCGATGCTCACCTTCCTCGCCGGGTTCAGCGAGTACTTCAACCCCCTCAACATATTCCGCTACATCACGTTCCGGACCGGCGGCGCCACAGCGACGGCGATGCTGTTCGTCTTCTGGCTCGGACCGAGCATCATCTCCCTGCTGCGGCTGAAACAGGGCAAGGGTCAGCCGATCCGCGAGGACGGCCCGAAATCGCATCTTCTCACCAAGCGCGGCACGCCCACGATGGGCGGCCTCATGATCATGGCGGGCGTGCTGGTGAGCACGCTGCTCTGGGCCAATCTCGCCAACCGCTACGTCTGGGTCGTGCTGTTGGTTACGGTCGGCTTCGGGGCGATCGGGTTCTACGACGACTATCTCAAGGTCACGAAGCAATCCCACAAGGGATTCTCGGGCCGCTCCCGCCTCGCCCTCGAGGCGGTGATCGCAGGGGTAGCCTGCATCGCGATCGCGACCATCTCGACGCCGGCGCTCTCGAACAAGCTCGCGCTGCCGTTCTCCAAGGAACTGCTGTTCGACGTCGGCTGGTTCTTCGTCGTGTTCGGCGCGTTCGTGATCGTCGGCGCCGCGAACGCGGTCAACATCACGGATGGTCTCGACGGCCTCGCGATCGTGCCCGTGATGATCGCGGCCGGGACGTTCGGTTTCGTCGCCTATCTCGCCGGCAACGCGGTGTTCGCCAATTATCTCCAGATCCATTTCGTGCCCGGCACCGGCGAACTCGCGGTCATATGCGGAGCGTTGATCGGAGCGGGCCTGGGCTTTCTGTGGTTCAACGCCCCGCCCGCGCAGGTCTTCATGGGCGACACGGGCGCGCTCGCGCTCGGCGGTCTTCTCGGCACCATCTCGGTCGCGACCAAGCATGAAATCGTGCTCGCCATCGTGGGCGGCCTGTTCGTGCTCGAAATCCTCTCGGTGATCATCCAGGTCGCGTCCTTCAAGCTGACCGGCAAGCGCGTCTTCAGGATGGCGCCGATCCACCACCACTTCGAGCAGCTCGGATGGACCGAGCCTCAGGTCGTCATTCGGTTCTGGATCGTCTCGGTGATCCTCGCGCTCGTGGGTCTCGCGACCCTCAAGCTCAGGTGAACCGATGACGCCGGTCACCACCTTCGCGGGCCGGACCGTCGCGCTCTTCGGGCTCGGCGGATCCGGGCTCGCGACCGCCCTCGCCGTGCAGGCGGGCGGGGGACATGTGGTCGCCTGCGACGACGACCCGACGAAGATCGCGAGGGCGAACGAGAAGGGAATCGAGACCGGCGACCTTCGCGCGGCCGACTGGTCGCGGTTTTCGGCGCTCGTGCTTTCGCCGGGCGTGCCGCTCTCGCATCCGGAGCCACACTGGTCTGCGAAGCTCGCGAAGGAAGCGGGCCTCGAGATCATCGGCGACATCGAGCTTTTTTGCCGCGAGCGGGCGAAGATCGCGCCGTCCGCACCCTTCGTGGCCGTCACGGGCACCAACGGCAAGTCGACGACGACGGCGTTGATCACGCACGTCCTGCGCGAGGCCGGTCGCGACGTCCAGATGGGCGGCAACATCGGGACCGCGATCCTCTCGCTGGAACCGCCGGCCGGCGGGCGTATCCACGTGATCGAGTGTTCGTCGTTCCAGATCGACCTGGCGCCCTCGCTCGCACCGACGATCGGGGTCCTCCTCAACATCTCGCCGGACCATCTCGACCGGCACGGAACGATGGAGAACTACACACGAATCAAGGAGCGGCTCGTGAAAGCCGCGGAAATCGCGGTCGTCGGAGTCGACGACGAGCGCAGCGAGGCGATCGCCGGACGCCTCGCCGAGCGTTCGGGTCAGCTGATCCGCATCAGCAAGGCGCGCCGTCTGCCCGATGCGATCTACGTCGAGGGCGCGAAGCTGATGACGACCCTTTCGGATCGTACGGTCGTTGCCGACCTTTCCGGAATCGGATCGCTGCGCGGCGCGCACAATGCCGAGAACGCCGCGGCCGCAGCCGCGGCGGCCCTCCGGCTCGGGGTGACGGAGGAAACGATCCAGCGCGCGCTTCGCACGTTTCCCGGGCTCCCGCATCGCATGGAGGAGATCGGGCGCCGCGGCGCAGCGCTGTTCGTTAACGATTCGAAGGCCACTAATGCGGACTCCACCGAAAAGGCGCTGACCTCGTTCGATCGGGTCCTGTGGATCCTCGGCGGCCGGGCCAAGGAAGGAGGCATCGACATTCTGAAGCCCTACTTTCCCAGGATCGAGAAGGCGTACCTGATCGGCGAGGCGGCCGAGATGTTCGCGCCGGTGCTCGACCGGCAGGTGCCCTACGTGCGCGCCGGCACACTCGACAAGGCGGTGGAACTTGCCGCCGCCGACGCCGTTTCCAGCCAAGCTTCCGCACCCGTCGTGCTCCTGTCGCCGGCCTGCGCGTCCTACGACCAGTATCCGAACTACGAAGTGCGCGGAGACCACTTCCGCGACCTCGTCCGGGCCCTGCCCGGCATCGAACTCAAAAGGGTCTAGCGATGGTCGTCGCGCGGAACGCTCGGCGATCGGTGTTTCCCGGCCGCGCAGGGCGGCGAACTCAAGAGGGGCTGGCGATGGTGTCGCGCGCGGAACGCTCGGCGGTCGGCGATTGGCGGTTACCGGCCCTGCCCGGCATCGAACTCACGAGGGGTTAGCGATGGTGTCGCGCGCGGAACGCTCGGCGGTCGGCGATTGGTGGTGGACGGTGGATCGCTCGCTCTTGGCGGCGCTTGTGGCGCTGATGGTGGCGGGCCTGGTGTTCCTCATGGCAGGCGGGCCGCCGGTGGCGGAGCGGCTCGGGCTGTCGACGTTCCACTTCGTCAACCGGCAGGTGCTCTTCCTCGCCCCGACGCTCGCGATCTTGATCTCCGTGTCGTTTCTCTCCCTGCGCCACGTCCGGCGCCTGGCACTTCTCGTCTATGCCATCGGGATCGTGCTGATCTTGCTCGCGTTCCCGTTCGGGCCGGAAATCAAGGGAGCCCACCGGTGGATCATGCTCGGCGGCATCGGCGTCCAGCCGTCCGAATTCGTGAAGCCCGCCTTCGTGGTGGTCGCGGCCTGGGCGTTCTCGGAGGGAGCGCAGCGCAAGGACATGCCGGGTGCGATGCTGGCGCTCCTCCTCCTGCCTGCCACCATCGTCCCCCTGATCCTGCAACCGGACTTCGGCCAGACCATGCTCGTCACCATCGTGTGGTGCGGCCTCTTCTTCATCGCCGGCCTGCACTGGTTCTGGGTGCTCGGCCTCGGTGGCGCGGGACTGTTCGGCATCGTCGCGGCCTATGAGTTCCTGCCGCACGTGCGCGCCCGGATCGAGCGCTTTATGGACAAATCGTCCGGCGACACCTTTCAGGTCGATACGGCGATGGAATCCTTCTCGAAGGGCGGCTGGCTCGGGCGCGGGCCCGGGGAGGGGACGGTCAAGCGGATCCTGCCGGACGCCCACACGGACTTCATCTTCGCCGTCACCGCCGAGGAATTCGGCATTCTCGTGTGCCTCGCGGTCCTCGTGCTGTTCGCCTACATCGTGCTGCGCGGCCTCGCTCTCGCGCGCCAGAGCGAGGATGCGTTCTGCCGCCTCGCGATCACGGGGCTCGTGCTCATGTTCGGCCTGCAGGCCGCCATCAACATGATGGTGAACGTGCACCTCATGCCCGCCAAAGGCATGACGCTGCCCTTCATCTCGTATGGCGGCTCATCGCTCTTCTCCCTCGCGCTCGGTATGGGCTTTCTCATCGCCTTGACGCGCCGTCGCCCGCGCTCCGAGGCCATGGAGCGGCACGCGGGCTGGACGCGCGAATGACGGAGCCGCTTATCCTCGTCTCGGCGGGCGGAACGGGCGGGCATCTGTTCCCCGCCGAATCCCTCGCCAATGCCTTGAAGGCCGCCGGCGCCCGGGTGGCGCTTGCGACCGACAAGCGCGTTGGCGCGCTCTCGGGTTCATTCCCGGCCGATGAGGTCATCGAAATCCCCTCCGCGACGCCTTCCGGCCGGTCCGTGCCGCAGATGGCGCGGGCGGCGCTGCTCCTGAGCGCCGGGATCGTGAGGGCGGTTCCGGCGCTCCGGCGACTGAAACCTGCGGCGGTCGTCGGATTTGGGGGCTATCCCACCGTGCCCCCGGTCCTTGCGGCTGCCATGCTGAGGACACCGACGATCATTCACGAGCAGAACGGCGTGATGGGCCGGGCGAACCGACTTCTCGCCCGGTGGGCCGACGTGATCGCCACCGGCTCGGCCACCGTCAAAGGGATCCCCTCGGGAATCCGCGGAAAGATCGTTCATACCGGCAATCCGGTGCGGCCGGCGGTGATCGCCGCGGCACGGGCCGCATACCCGCGGGCGCTCGAGAGCGAGAAGGTGCATCTCCTGGTGTTTGGCGGGAGCCAGGGCGCGCGCGTGATGAGCGATGTCGCGCCGGCCGCCGTGGAGCGGCTGCCGGCGAATGTCCGCTCGCGCCTCGTCGTCGCGCAGCAGGCCCGGCCAGAGGATTTGGCGCGCGTTCGCTCGCAGTACGAGCGCCTCCTCTCCGGCGCAGACGTGCAGCCGTTCTTCACGGACCTGCCGGACCGGATCGCGAAAGCGCACCTCGTGATCTCGCGCTCGGGCGCGTCCACCGTGGCGGAACTCGCGGTGATCGGCCGACCCTCGATCCTGGTGCCGCTGCCGGGCGCGCTCGACCAGGATCAGGCCGCCAACGCCCGAACTCTCGCGGACATCGGCGCGGCGCTCGTAATTCCCGAGGCCGAGTTCACGCCGGAACGGCTCGCAAGCGAGATCCAGGCCTTCCTCGACCACCCGGAACGCTTGACCCGCGCCGCCGCTGCGGCCAAGAGCGCCGGCATCACCGACGCTGCGAACCGGCTTGCACAGGCGGTGCTGCATTTCGCCGAGCAGCGAATTTCGAAGGGACGAACCGCATGAAGCTACCCCCGAAGCTCGGACCCATCCACTTCATCGGCATCGGCGGCATCGGGATGTCGGGCATCGCCGAGGTGATGCACAATCTCGGCTATACCGTCCAAGGTTCCGATGCGGCCGACAATTACAACGTCAAGCGGCTGAGCGAGAAGGGCGTCCGGACCTTCGTGGGACATCGGGCCGAAAACATCGACGGCGCGGAGATCGTCGTGGTCTCGACCGCCATCCAGCGCGACAACCCGGAGCTGGCCTCGGCCCGCGAAAGGCGTCTGCCGGTCGTGCGCCGCGCCGAGATGCTTGCCGAACTGATGCGCTTCAAGTCCTGCGTCGCCATCGCGGGAACCCACGGCAAGACCACGACGACGTCGCTCGTCGCCACGCTGCTCGATGCCGGTGGTCTCGACCCAACGGTGATCAACGGCGGCATCATCAATGCGTACGGCACCAATGCCCGGATGGGCGAGGGGCAATGGATGGTCGTCGAGGCGGACGAGTCCGACGGCACGTTTCTGAAACTCCCCGCGGACGTCGCGATCGTCACAAACATCGACCCGGAGCACCTGGATCACTTCGGCTCGTTCGACGCCATCAAGGATGCGTTCCGCTCCTTCATCTTCAACATCCCCTTCTACGGCTTCGCGGTGATGTGCATCGACCACCCGACGGTGCAGGACCTCGTGGGGCGGATCGAGGATCGGCGCATCATCACCTACGGCGAGAACCCGCAGGCCGACGTTCGCTTGATCGACGTGGAGCAGGGCGGCGGGCGCACGCGCTTTCGGGTCCTGATCCGCGATCGGCGCCCGGGCTACCGCGCCGAGATCGGCGACCTCGTCCTGCCGATGCCCGGCAAGCACAACGCGCTCAACGCGACGGCGGCGATCGCCGTCGCGCACGAACTCGGCGTCGAGCCCGACGCGATCCGCAGGGCGCTTTCCGCCTTCGGCGGCGTGAAGCGCCGCTTCACGCGGACCGGCGAGTGGAACGGCGTGACGGTCTTCGACGACTACGGCCACCATCCGGTGGAAATCTCGGCGGTGCTGAGGGCTGCCCGCGCCTCGACCGACGGCCAGGTGATCGCGGTCGTGCAACCGCACCGCTACACCCGCCTGTCCTCGTTGTTCGATCAGTTCTGCACGTGCTTCAACGACGCCGATGCCGTGATCGTGGCTCCCGTCTATGCGGCAGGCGAGGAGCCCATCCCGGGAGCGGACCGCGATGGTCTGGTCAACGGGCTGAAGGCTCGAGGCCACCGCAACGCCATGCCCCTGGAGACGAGCGAGGATCTCGCCACCATGATCAAGAGCCTTGCGCGACCGGGCGACTACGTCATCTGCCTTGGCGCCGGCAACATCACGCAGTGGGCCTACGCGCTGCCGGGCGAGCTTGAAGCATTGGGCGTGAAGGCGGCGTGATGAGCGGTCCGTTCACAGGTTGCACCACCCCGCCTTCGCATGGGATTGCCGGTGCCGCGCCCGGCACCTCCGCTGCGCCTTGCTCTCGCGCAGGAAGGGGTGCGGGGCGATGACCTTCCCGGACATCACCCCCGATCTGCGCGCGCGAATGCCGGACCTGCGCGGGTCGCTCGAGGCGAATGCTGCAGCAGGTCCCTTGTCGTGGTTCCGCACGGGCGGCCCTGCCCAGGCGCTGTTCACGCCGGCGGATTCGGACGATCTGTCCTATTTTTTGAAGAGTGCTCCCGAGGACGTCCCGGTCCTGGTCGTGGGTCTCGGCTCGAACCTTCTCATTCGCGATGGCGGAATTCCGGGCGTGCTGATCCGGCTCGGCAAACGTTTCGCCGAAATCGCGATCGAGCCCGGTGGGCGCGTCAGAGCCGGCGCCGCGGCGCCGGACGTGAAAGTCGCGCGCGCGGCGGCCGAGGCTGGAATCGGGGGCCTGTCGTTCCTGCGCGGCATCCCGGGAACGATCGGCGGGGCGCTGCGCATGAACGGCGGCGCCTACGGCGGAGAGACCAGAGACGTGCTCGTCGAAGCCACCGGTGTGACCCGGGCCGGCGATTCGACGGTCTACTCCAACGCCGGGATGCGCTTCACCTACCGTCACACCGGCGTCCCCGACGACGTGATCTTCACGGAAGCTGTTTTCGAAGGGAAACCCGGAGACCCGGCTCAGATTCTGGCCGAGATGAACGCGATCACCGAGGCGCGCTCGTCGACGCAACCCGTCAACACCCGCACCGGCGGCTCCACGTTCAAGAACCCGGCCGGGAAGAAGGCGTGGGAGCTCATCGACGCGGCCGGCTGCCGGGGCCTGCGTCGCGGGAACGCGCAGGTTTCGGAGATGCACTGCAACTTCCTGATCAATCATGGTTCCGCGAGTGCTGCGGACATCGAAGGATTGGGCGAGGACGTTCGCCGCCGCGTGCTCGAGCATGCCGGCGTCGAGCTCGAGTGGGAGATCAAGCGGGTGGGAATTCCCTCACCCTTCGCGGGTGCGCAACCTTGACGGGCGGCGCACCGTCTCAGCCGGTCTCGCGACGCGAGCGCCGCGGAGGTCGCCCCTCGAGACCGTCCGACGGCCTCCTCGCGATCGCGGCTTACCTTGACGATGCGGGTCATGGGAGTGCTTCCTCGCGCCGGCTCGGGCGTCGAGGGAGGCGCGCGGGCTGCGGGGCTTGAAGGCTGCGGGGGAGGAGATCGAGAATGCCCAAACATGTTGCGATCTTGATGGGCGGCTGGTCCGCGGAGCGGGACGTCAGCCTCGCGACCGGCCGCGCCTGCTGCCATGCGCTGGAGGACCAGGACTACAAGGTGACGCCGATCGACGTGCAGCCGGATATCGCGACGGTGCTCCAGGCGACGGCTCCGGACGTGGTGTTCAACGCCCTCCACGGCCGGGTCGGGGAGGACGGCACCATCCAGGGTCTCCTCGAGGTGCTTCGCATTCCCTACACCCACTCCGGGGTCCTCGCTTCCGCGCTCGCCATGCACAAAGCGCGCGCCAAGGACATCATGACGGCTGCGGGGATCCCGGTGCCGGACGGACACGTCGTCCACCGGACCGAAGCGGCCAAGACCCATGTCATGCCGGCGCCCTACGTGGTCAAACCGGTCAACGAAGGTTCCTCCGTCGGGGTCATCATCGTGCGCGAGGACCGATCGCATCCGCCCCAGGAGCTCCTGCGGGAGGACTGGCCCTTCGGTGAGCAGGTCCTTGTGGAAAGGTATATTCCGGGCCGCGAGCTCACCTGCGCGGTCTTGGGCGGCAAGGCGCTCGGCGTCATTGAGATCAAGCCCGCGACGGGCGTGTTCTACGACTACGACGCCAAGTATGTGAAAGGCGGCTCCATCCACGTCCTCCCCGCAGAAATTAAACCGAATATTTACCAACAGGTTCAAGAGTTGGCGTTAACGGCGCATCAAGCACTCGGTTGCCGGGGTGTCAGCCGTGCGGACCTGCGATACGACGATACGCCCGGCGGAACCGGGGACCTCGTCGTGCTGGAGGTCAACACGCAACCCGGCATGACCGAGACGAGCTTGGTGCCCGAACTGGCAGCCCATGCGGGCTATTCGTTTGGCGAGCTTGTGCGATGGATGGTGGAGGACGCTTCCTGCAACCGATGACGGCCCCCTCGGCCGGCATTGCCGTTGCGCGCGAGCGCGTTCACCCATCTCCCGTACCGCGAGGCTCCCATTTCTCGCTTCGTCTGCCGCGCCTTGCGGGGCGGCGCTCCGTTGCGGTGCCGTTCGGGCATCGCCTCCCCCGCTTCCTCGGGACAGGTCTCACCCTCGGCTTCTTCGCCGTCGTCGCCTTCGTGGGCCTTTCGGAAGGGGGGCATCTCGACGATACCTACCGGTCCTACGGGCAGCCTCATCACGCTCTCGCCCGCCTGGGCGGCCTTGGTCTCGAACAGGTCACGATTTCCGGGATCGCGCAGCTCCGAGAGGCCGAGGTCCTGGCGGCCGGCGGGCTCGGGCCGCTGGTCTCGCTCCCGTTCCTGAGCGCGACCGAGATCCGAGAGCGTCTCGAGCGCGTGCCGCTCGTCAAGACGGCGAGCGTCCGGAAGCTCTATCCGAACGAACTCGTGGTGACGCTCACCGAACGTGAGCCGCACGCCATCTGGCAGCTCGACGGGGAGCTCCATGTCACCGCGGCCGACGGCACGGTTCTCGGCCCGATCGAGGACGACCGGTTCGTTCACCTGCCGCTCGTCGTGGGCGAGGAGGCCAACGTCCGCACGGGAGAATACCTGGCGCTGCTCGACGCGGCTGGACCGCTCAAGAACCGCATTCGCGCCGGCACGCTCGTCTCCGGTCGACGCTGGACGCTCAAGATGGACAACGGCATGGACGTGCGCCTGCCGGAGCACGGCGCCGCGGACGCGCTGGCACGTCTTATGAAACTCGAGCGCGAGCAAAAGATCCTCGAAAAGGATGTCCTCGCCATCGATCTGCGCATGCCCGACCGAATCGTCGTGCGCCTCACGGAAGAAGCCGCCGGCGCGCGCGCGGAGGCACTGAAGAAGAAGCCTTCGCGCGGGAAGGGAGTCGACACGTGAGCCTTTCGCCGCATGGTTTGACTCCGCGCCTGAAGCCGCTCTCGTCGCGCAAGAGCGCGACCCTGTCGGTGCTCGACATCGGAACCAGCAAGGTCGTATGCGTGGTCGCGGAACTGCGCCCCGTGGATCAGACCGAAGCCTTGCGGGGGCGCACCCACCTCGCGCGCATCATCGGGATCGGGCATCAGCGCTCGATCGGGCTCAAGGGCGGCGCCATCGTCGACCTCGAGGCCGCGGAGTTGGCGATCCGGCAAGCGGTCCACGCGGCCGAGCGTATGGCGAAGGTCGAGATTCAGTCGGTGATCGTGAACCTCACCGGCGGGCGTCTCGGGTCCGAGCATTTCGAGGCGCATGCGCCGGTCCGCGGGGCGGTCGGTCCCTCCGAGATCCACCGCGTCCTGAACGCCGCGAGCGCGCACGACATGCGGCGGGGACGGGCCGTGCTCCATGCCCTGGCGACCGGATTCTCGCTCGACGACCAGCGCCACATCGTCGATCCGGCCGGCATGATCGGGGAGCGCCTCGGAGTCGACCTCCACGTCGTCACCTCGGACGCGGCCGCGGCCCGCAACCTCATGTTGGCCGTCGAGCGCTGTCATCTCGGGGTCGAGGCGGTCATCGCGACGCCCTACGCGTCAGGGCTGTCGGCCCTGGTGGACGACGAAGCCGAGATGGGCTGCGCGGTCGTCGACATGGGCGGCGGCACGACGAGCGTCGGCGTTTTCGCCAACGGACATTTCGTCCACGTCGACGCGATCGCCGTGGGCGGCCACCACGTCACCATGGACATCGCCCGCGGGCTCACGACGCGCGTCTCGGCGGCGGAGCGCCTCAAGACGCTCTACGGCTCGGCCATTCCGTCGAGCGCGGACGAGCGCGACATGATTTCCGTCCCGCAGGTCGACGAAGACGAACGGGACGTGCCGAACCACCTGCCGAAATCGCACCTCGTGCGAATCATCAAGCCCCGCGTCGAGGAAATCCTCGAGCTCGTGCGCGACCGCCTGCGAAAGGCCGGTTTCGCGGCCCAGGCGGGTCGGCGGGTGGTGCTCACGGGTGGCGCGAGCCAACTCGTCGGCATGCCCGAGACGGCCCGTCGCGTCCTCCAGGGTCAGGTTCGCGTCGGGCGTCCGCTCGGCATCAAGGGACTGCCGGAGGCCGCCAAGGGCCCGGCATTTTCGGCGGTGGTGGGCATGCTCGTCTATCCGCAGGTGGCGCACGCGGAATACTTCGAGCCGCGCTCGGGAAGCGTGTTCCAGGGGACCGGCACCGACGGCGGTTACGTTTCGCGAGTGGGGCGTTGGATTCGCGACAGTTTCTAAGCGTACCGGCAGCGGTCCCGGCGGACTCTGTCGATGTGGGTCTCAGGCGTACCAAGCGGCGACGCGGCTACTGCCGAGGAGTGAGTTTGTGAGCGTACCCGGCAGCGGCGCGGCAGCCACTGCTCTACAGTTCAGTTGAATAGCGAAAGCGCTGGCCGGGCGCTGTCAGGTCAAGAGGCCACGAGAGGGCAACAAGGTCATGGCGATCAATCTGCAAGCCCCGGATATCCGGGAACTCAAGCCCCACATCACTGTGTTCGGTGTCGGCGGCGCCGGCGGCAACGCCGTGAACAACATGATCGAGTCCGGCTTACAGGGCGTCGAGTTCGTGGTCGCGAATACGGACGCACAGGCGCTGACCTCGTCGAAGTCCCAGCGGGTGATCCAGATGGGCGTCCAGGTCACGGAGGGCCTTGGCGCCGGCTCCCAGCCCGAAGTCGGGCGCGCGGCAGCCGAGGAGGTGATGGACGAGATCCGCGACCAGCTCTCCGGCTCCCATATGGTGTTCATCACCGCGGGAATGGGCGGCGGCACCGGCACGGGCGCCGCGCCCGTCGTGGCCCGCGCGGCTCGCGAACTCGGGATCCTGACGGTCGGCGTCGTGACCAAGCCGTTCCAGTTCGAGGGTGCCCGCCGCATGCGCCTCGCGGAGGCCGGCATCGGCGAACTGCAGCAGTCCGTCGACACGCTCATCGTCATCCCGAACCAGAACCTGTTCCGCGTCGCGACCGAGAAGACGACCTTCGCGGATGCCTTCGCGATGGCCGACCAGGTGCTGTACTCCGGTGTCGCGTGCATCACCGACCTGATGGTGAAGGAAGGGCTCATCAACCTCGATTTCGCCGACGTGCGGTCGGTGATGCGGGGCATGGGCAAGGCCATGATGGGAACCGGCGAGGCCTCGGGCGAGAAGCGGGCGCAGCGCGCTGCCGAAGCTGCGATCGCCAATCCGCTGCTCGACGACGTGTCCATGAAGGGTGCACGGGGCCTGCTCATCTCCATCACCGGAGGCAACGACCTTACGCTCTATGAGCTCGACGAGGCGGCGACGCGCATTCGCGAGGAGGTCGACCAGGACGCGAACATCATCCTTGGCGCGACGTTCGACGAGAGCCTCGAGGGAATCATCCGCGTGTCGGTGGTGGCCACCGGGATCGACCAGGAGGTGATCGCGAACAAGACCGATCTCTCGTCGACGGAGCAACGCATTGCGGAAGTCGCGGAGCGCCTGAGAGCCGAGGCACGGGCCCGGATCGCACAGGCGCAATCGGTGCCGACGTTTCGCGCCGCCCATGCTGCCGACATCGTGAGGGCCGCGCCGCCGGACACCGTCGTCGCTCCCGTGCCTACGCCCGCGGACCTTGCGCGTGCCGAGATCCATGCGACGCAGCCCATGGTGCGGGACGACGTCGTCCTCACGCCGACTCAGCCGAAGCAGGCCGTGGCCTACGAGCCCCCGATGGCTGCGCACGCGCACCACGACGAGCCGGTGCACGGCGGCGCCTTCATCCCGCCGCAGCCGGAACGGGCGGTTCTGCGCCCGGCGCGCATGCCGCGGGTGGATGAACTCCCGGTCCCGGCCCAGAACCAGATCCGCGCCAGCCGCGGCGAGGAAGCGGGCCAGGACCACAAGCGCATGACGCTGCTCCAGCGCCTCGCCACGGTGGGCTTCGGTCGCAAGGACGAGGCGCCCGCGCCGGTCCATGCGCCCCTCGAGCCTCCGCCTCAGGCCCACCGCCAGAACCACGAGGCGCCGCGTCAAGCGGCGTCGCCGGTCCATGCGGAGTACGCGAAGCGGACGGCCGCTCCGCAGGGGTACCGTCCCGCCCAGGGACAGCTCGATCCGCAGGGCCGCATGCCCCACCAGCCGCGGCACGTGGAGGACGACCAGCTCGAGATACCGGCCTTTCTCCGCCGAGCGAACTGACACTCCCATCATGGCCCGAAATGTGAGCCCCGGTCGTGGTACGGCCGGGGCCTGAACGTCTTAAGAAAACGTAAAGATCGCAAGGAATTAGCCGGCGCTGCAGCAGCGTTTCAATTTGTAACAGACGGTAAGAAAGCGTGATTTGGCCTGCGACCCCGCCCTGCTTATGGTGCCGCCAAGTCATAAAAGGGGCGGCGCATAAAGCGCTGTTCAGGGTCAGGCAGAAAACAGCGGACGGGTCTCTCGGCAGGGTTTTACCGAACCGTGCAGCGAGCGATAACGGCCGAGGTCGAGAGTAATGAAGCAAACCCAGCAAACCACGCTTCGTGCAGCAGTCTCTCTCTCCGGTGTCGGGGTTCACTCGGGGGATGAAGTCAAGATGACGCTGCACCCTGCCGAAGCGGGTCATGGCGTTGCTTTTCTCCGCACCGGACTTCCGGGCGGCCACGACCGGATCATCGACGCCCGTCACCTCGCCGTCACCGCAACCGAACTCTGCACCGTGATCGGCGACCGGGAGAGCGGGGCGGTCGCCACGATCGAGCACCTCATGTCGGCGCTCACCGGCCTTGGCATCGACAACGTGCTCGTCGAGATCGACGGACCCGAGGTTCCGATCCTCGACGGCAGCGCCGCCGAATTCATCGATGCGATCGATCAGGTGGGAATCGCCGCGCTGAACGCCTCCCGCCGGTACCTCAAGGTCCTGAAGCCGATCCGTGTCACGCAGGGCAGGGGTTTCGCCGAGCTGATGCCGAATGAGCGCGCGTTCCGGCTCGACGTCGAGATCGATTTTCCCTCGCCCGTCATAGGCCGCCAGCGCCGGGCGATCGATCTCTCACCCTCGCTGTTCCGTCGCGAGATCTCCCGCGCCCGCACGTTCGGCTTCATGCGAGACGTGGAGAAGCTCTGGGCTGCCGGCTTCGCGCTCGGTGCCTCGCTCGACAACACCGTCGCGATCGGCGACGACGGAGTGATCAATCCCGAGGGCCTGCGTTACGGCGACGAGTTCGTGCGCCACAAGAAATTCTCGATGCGGTGGGAGACCTCTCCCTTGCTGGCGCGCCGCTGCTCGGCACCTACCGCTCCTACTGCGGCGGTCACCGCCTCAACTTCGCGGTCCTCGATGCACTGTTCTCGAGCCGGGCGAACTACGCGGTCGTGGACGCCGGGACGCGGCGCGAGTCGGGCTATGCAGAGCTCGGCCACATGGCCGTTCCCGCTTACGCTCCGGAAGTGCACTGATCCGCAGTCGAGACCTGCGCGGCGGGTCAAGCGCCAATTGGCCGCATGACGGCGGCTCCGTCCTTACGCAATTATGCAGCGCGAGGCCGAGTCTTGGGCTTGGCTGAAACGGCAGGCATGGAGTAAACAGCCTGGGCGAAACGCCATAAGGGCGTGCAGGGTGTTCCGGAGGATCGACGAGGCATGTCTCTCGCGAAGTTTGATGCGGGCGCGACGCGCATTGCAGTTCGTGTGCTCGTGGCAGCCGCGTGCGGCGGGATGCTTGCCGGCTGTGAGACCCTGGCGGCGATGAACCCCTTCAATCGGGGCGAGGTCTACCGGCCCGAGATCATTGCCGTCGTGCCCGCCGAACAGCTCTACAACGACGGACTCGCGCGCATTCAGAAGGGCGACCATTCAGGCGCATCGCGCAAATTCGGTGAGCTCGAAAAGCAATACCCGAGTTCGGAATGGTCCCGCAAAGCGCTGATCATGACGGCCTATGCGGGTTTCGAGGGACGCGCCTACGACGACTCCATTTCGGCCTCTCAGCGCTACCTTCAGCTTTACCCGTCGACGCAGGATGCGGCCTACGCGCAGTACCTGCTCGCGATGTCGTACTACAATCAAATTCCGGACGTGACGCGCGACCAGGAGCGCTCCGAACGCGCACTCCTCGCGCTGCAGGACCTGATCGACCGTTATCCCCGCTCCGAATATGTCGCGGATGCCAAGCGCAAGATCCAGATCGCTCGCGACCAGCTCGCCGGTCGAGAGATGGAGGTCGGCCGCTTTTATCTGTCCAAGCGGAATTACACGGGGGCCATCAACCGTTTCCGCAACGTGGTCTCGAAATTCCAGACGACGCGCCATGTCGAGGAAGCGCTTCAGCGCCTCACGGAGGCCTACATGGCCATGGGCATCGTCAACGAGGCTCAAACCGCGGCGGCGGTTCTGGGCCACAACTTCCCCGACAGCGTTTGGTACAAGGAGAGCTACGCCCTGCTCACCAAGGGGGGCGTGCAGCCCTACGAGAACTCCGAGTCGTGGATCAGCAGGGCATTCCGCGGCGTACCGCGCGTCGGACAGCAGGCGGGGTAAGCCCCACCTTCCATGCTGGTCCAGCTGGCGATCCGCGACATCGTCCTCATCGACAGGCTCGAGCTGCAATTTCACGAAGGGCTGAGCGTTCTCACGGGCGAGACGGGCGCCGGCAAGTCGATTCTGCTCGATGCTTTCGCGCTGGCGCTTGGGGCGCGCGGTGACGGCGGCCTCGTCCGCCACGGAGAGGCTCAGGGGCAGGTCACGGCCGTTTTCGAATGCCCCGCCGACCACCCGGCCCGCCGGATCGCAGCAGACGCCGAAATCGAGACCGACGGCGACCTGATCCTGCGCCGCGTCCAGGTGAGGGACGGACGCACGCGCGCTTTCATCAACGACCAGCCGGTCAGCGTACAGGTGCTGCGCAGCATCGGCAGCACCCTCGTGGAGATCCACGGTCAGCACGACGATCGTGCCTTGGTGGATCCCGTCACGCATCGCGCGATTCTCGATGCTTTCGGCGGCCTGCAGAACGAGTCCCGCGCCGTATCCGACGCGGCGCGCCGGGTCAAAGAGGCGAAAGCGGCCCTGAGCGAGCATCGCGCCCGCGTCGAGCGCGCCCGCCGGGAAGCCGACTTCCTCCGCCACGCCGTGGAGGAACTCGCGGAGCTCGCACCGAAGCCGGGCGAGGAGGCCACGCTCGCGGACCGTCGCCTCGTCATGATGCAGTCCGAGAAGGTCGCCGCCGAGCTGAACGACGCGTTCGAGGCGATCGCGGGACAGGCTTCCCCGGTTCCGGTGCTGTCGGCTGCGCTGCGCAAGCTGGAGCGGCGCAGCTCGCAGGCCCCGACGCTCTTGGAGCCGGGCGTCCGGGCTCTTGACGCAGCGCTCATCGCCATCGAGGAGGCTCGCGCGGCCTTGGAGGAGGCGATCCGTGCCGCCGAGTTCGATCCGAGCGAGCTGGAGCAGACCGAAGAGCGCCTGTTCGCGCTACGCGCCGCGGCTCGCAAGTACGGCGTTCCGGCCGACGAACTCGCGGCGCTGCGCGAGCGCTATATCGGGGATGTCGCGGCCATCGATGCGGGAGAAGAACAGCTCGCGGTTCTCGTGGGGGCCCTGCAACGAGCCGAGCAGGCCTATGTCGCTTCCGCGAAGACGCTTTCCACCGGCCGCCGCAAGGCCGCGAAGGCGCTCGACGCCGCGGTGCAAGCCGAACTGCCTCCGCTGAAGCTCGAACGCGCGCGTTTCCTCACCGAGATCGAGACCGACGGGGACAGCCGCGACCCGGCGGGCTTCGACCGGGTGGAATTCTGGGCACAAACCAATCCTGGCACCCGCCCCGGGCCGCTCCTCAAGGTGGCCTCCGGGGGCGAACTTTCCCGCTTCATGCTGGCCCTGAAGGTGGTGCTCGCCGACAAGGGGTCGGCACCCACCCTGGTTTTCGACGAGATCGACACCGGGGTCGGGGGCGCCGTGGCGGACGCGATCGGGCAGCGCCTGGCGCGGCTCGCCGAGCGCGTGCAGGTCATGGCCGTCACGCATGCCCCTCAGGTCGCCGCACGGGCCACGAGCCACTTCCTGATCTCGAAGGACGGCGTGCCGGGCTCGGAGCGGGTCGCCACCCGCGTCGCCCCTCTCGATTCGATGCCGCGCCGCGAAGAGATTGCGCGAATGCTCGCCGGCGCCACCATCACCGAGGAAGCCCGGGCCGCCGCCGCGCGCCTATTGGAATCCGCCGCACGCTGAGCCCGATGAGGACCTGCAGGCCGAAGCAGCCCCCGCGGGGCTATCGGCTTTTCGCTCCGCCCGGGGGACGGCACTGACGAACCGCACACCAGGCGCTATTGTACTTCCGACGTGAGTTCCGAGTGCCCCATGTCTTCGACCGCAGCCCCCATCCCCCCTGTCTCCGACCTGACGCCCGAGCAGGCGAGAGCCGAGCACGAGGCCCTCGGCCTCGAGATCGCCGAGCACGACCGCCGCTACTACGAGGAGGATGCGCCGACCGTCTCGGACGCCGAGTACGATCGGCTTCGGCAGCGCTATGAAGCGCTGGAGGAACGATTTCCCGAACTGCATACCGCGGAAAGCCTGACGCAAAAGGTCGGCTCGACGATCTCGGAGAAGTTCGCCAAGGTCCGGCACCGAGTGCCGATGCTATCGCTTGGCAACGCCTTCGCGGAGGAGGACGTGAAGGAGTTCGTCGAGCGCATCCGCCGCTTTCTCCACTGGAAGGGCGACGCGCCTCTCGTGTTCACCGCCGAGCCCAAGATCGACGGCCTCTCCTTGAGCTTGCGCTACGAGAAAGGCCGGCTCGTTACGGCGGCGACGCGCGGCGACGGCGCCGAGGGCGAGGACGTCACCGCCAATGCGCGTACGGTGGGCGACATCCCGAAGGTGCTGAAGGGGCGTGGGGTGCCGGACGTCGCCGAGGTGCGCGGCGAGGTCTACCTCTCTCATGCCGACTTCGCCGCGATCAACGAGCGGCAAGCCGCGGCCGGCAAACCGCTCTTCGCCAACCCGCGCAATGCGGCTGCGGGGAGCCTGCGCCAGCTCGATGCTTCGATCACCGCATCACGTCCCCTGCGCTTTTTCGCCTATGCGTGGGGCGAGATGGGCGCCATGCCGTCGACGTCCCAGTTCGGAATGATCGAGTGCTTCAAATCCTGGGGGTTCAAGACCAATCCGCTGACGCGCCGCTTCTCGAGCGTCGACGAGCTCCTGGAACACTACCGGGCGATCGAGGTCGAGCGCGCCAATCTCGGCTACGACATCGACGGCGTCGTGTACAAGGTGGACGATCTCGGCCTTCAGGCCCGCCTCGGATTCGTGTCCCGCTCGCCCCGCTGGGCGCTGGCGCACAAGTTCCCGGCCCAGAAGGCCATCACCGTGGTCGAAGGCATCGAGATCAACGTCGGCCGCACCGGCTCGCTCAATCCGATCGCCAAGCTCAGGCCCGTCACGGTGGGTGGCGTGGTGGTCGCGAACGCGACGCTCCACAACGAGGACTATATCCGCGGCATCGGCGGCAATGGAGAGCCGATCCGGGGTGGCGTCGACATCCGCATCGGCGACACCGTGGTGATCCAGCGCGCCGGCGACGTGATCCCCAAGGTCCTGGACGTGGTGCTCGACAAGCGCCCACGCGATGCGAAGCCCTACGCGTTTCCGACCACCTGCCCGGCCTGCGGCAGCCATGCGGTGCGGGAGGCGAACCCCCGCACCGGGAAGGAGGACGCGGTCCGCCGCTGCACCGGCGGCCTCATCTGCCCGGCTCAGGCGCGCGAGCGCCTGAAGCACTTCGTCTCCCGCAACGCTTTCGATATCGAGGGCTTGGGAGAGCAGCGCATCGACGACTTCTACGCCGAGGGGCTGATTACGACGCCGCAGGACATATTCGCGCTGGAGCGCCGAAACGAGAGCAGCGTCAGGCGCCTCGAAAAGCGCGAGGGGTGGGGCGAGACCAGTGCGCGCAACCTCTTCAACGCCATCGAGGCGCGGCGGTCGATCGCGCTCAACCGCTTGATTTTCGCCCTCGGGATTCCGCACATCGGCGAGACGTCGGCCAAACTGCTCGCACGGCATTTCGGGACCTTCGAGGCCTTGCGCGAGACGGCACGCGCGGCCGCCGATCCCGGCTCCGAAGCCCATGCGGAGCTCACGTCGATCGGCGGCATCGGACCGGTGGTCGCGCAGGCCGTGATCGAGTTCTTCAAGGAGCAGCACAACGAGGAGATGCTCGACGCGCTCCTGCAGGAGGTGACACCGCAGCCCGTCGAAAATGGCGGAAGCTCGAACTCCCCCGTCGCCGGCAAGACGATCGTCTTTACGGGCTCGCTCGAACAGATGACCCGCGACGAAGCCAAGGCCATGGCCGAGCGCCTGGGCGCCAAGGTGGCGGGCTCGGTCTCGAAGAAGACCGACATCGTCGTCGCCGGCCCGGGCGCGGGATCGAAGCTCGAGAAGGCGAAGGAATTCGGCGTCCAGGTGATGGACGAGGACGGCTGGTTCGCGCTGGTGGGGCGGCCGTGAGCGGGATGCAGCGACCATGGTCTTCGCGAAACAACGAGGGATGGGGAGTCGAACGCGATCGGAAGTGGACCGGAAAAGGCTTCCGGCCCTGCGCCTCGGAGCCGTAGAGTCGGCGCGGAAGCACTTTCGTCCAAGACCCAGCGCCATCGATAGGGCAGACCCGCGCCATGGCCATGGTGACCCCTCTAGTCTCTCTCGACCCTGAGCTTCGCGCCGCCGGGGACGTGACCTATTTCTGGCGCGTGCCGCGCTACCGCGGGCTCGAGTGCCTACGCGCCACGTTCCGCCGCCACGCCTACGCACGTCATACCCACGAGACCTACGCGATCGCCGCCATTCTCGGGGGCTGCGAGACGTTCTTCCATCGCGGCGAGCAGCGGTACGCCCCGGCGGGCACGCTGGCGGTCGTCTGCCCCGACGAGCTGCACGACGGCGAGCCATATCGCGGCGCCTTCGAGTACCGGACCATTTATCCGTCGATCGAACTCATGCGGGAAATCGCCGAGGACGTCGCCGGGCGGCCCCTTGGCCGGGCGCCGCACTTTCCGGAATCGGTGATCGAGGATCCCGAGCTCGTCGGGGCACATGCCCGGCTCCATGCCTGCCTTGCGCGGGACGGGCTGGCCGCATCCGTCATGGAGCAGGATACGCGTCTCGTTGCATTCCTGTCCGAACTGATCGGCCGCTGGGCCGATCTGAACGCTCCTGTGCCGGGAGCCGTCGAAAGCCGCAAGATCCAACGTGCGCGCGAATATATCGATGCGCACCTCGCGCAAGAGATCGAGCTCGCGGATTTAGCCCGCGTCGCCGGCCTTTCGAGAAGCCATTTCATCCGTTCCTTCCGCCGCGAAATGGGCCTCACGCCGCACGCCTATCTGATCGATCGCCGCTTTCGCGCGGCGCATCGGCTGCTCGAGCGCGGGCAGGCGCCCGGCGATGTCGCAGCGGCGTGCGGCTTCTTCGACCAGAGCCACCTCAACCGCGTGTTCAAGGCGCGTATGGCCGTGACGCCGGGCGCATTCCGCGCCGCCTGAGGAGACTCCTGTCCAAGACGTGCGACCTCCGGACGGGCAGAAAGCCTCGGGAGACCGACATGGATCAGACACGCCCCATGACGAGCCGAGCGGCGAGGGACTTTCGCGCGGGCTGCCGCGACATCGCGCCGGCGGCGGTCGCCGCCATTCCCATTGGACTTCTGTTCGGCGCCGTCGCCACCGGCAAAGGCCTCTCGGCCTTCGAGGTGACGCTCATGTCCATCCTGGTCTTCGGCGGCGGCGCCCAGTTTGCGGCGATCGAGACCTGGGTGCATCCCGCCCCCGTCTTGGCCCTGGCCTTCACGGCTCTGCTCATCAACGCCCGCCACATCCTCATGGGAGCTTCCCTCGGACCCAAGCTGCAGGCGAGCCGCGCCCAGAAGCTCCTCGGGTTCTGGTTCCTGACCGACGAGGCGTGGGCCGTGGCGGAGCACCGCTCACTGCACCGCCCCGTCACCGCGGCCTACTGGTTCGGCATGGTGGCGGTTCTCCCGATCGCCTGGATCGGCTCCACGGCCGTCGGAGCGGTCGTCGGCCCGTTCCTCGGGGATCCGCGGCGGCTCGGGGCGGACTTCGCCTTCACGGCGTTGTTCATCGGCCTCATCGCGGGTTTCGGCACCGGCAAGGTGACCCTCATCACGACCGCCGTCAGCGCGGCGGTCGCAGCGCTCGTCCACACCCTCGTCGGTGCACCCTGGCACGTGGCCTCGGGAGCGCTCGCCGGCATCGCCGCCGCCTATCTCGCCAGTCCCCCGGAGGGCCGGACTTGACCCTCGACCCGACCACCCTCGCTGCCATCCTGGCCATGGCGGCGGTGACCTACTTCACCCGGATTGCAGGTCTATTCGTGGCCGAGCGCCTCGTTCTCGGGGGACGCGCCAAGGCAGCCTTCGACGCCATCCCCCCTGCGGTCCTCGTGGCCGTGATCGCGCCGACGGCGCTCACGACGGGCTGGCCCGAAACGATCGCTGCGGGGATCACGGCCGTTGCAGCGACTCGCCTGCCGCTGCTCGGGACCATCGCGGTGGGAGTCGGGGCCGTCGTGATCCTGCGTGCGCTCCTCTAGCGCAGCGGCTGCGTCGCCGTCTCGAGCCAGACCCGGGTCTCGTCATCGAGGTGAGGCCACAGGGCGTCGCGCACGCCGGCGTGATACGCGTCGAGCCACGCGATCTCGTCCGCCGTCATCATCGCGGTCTCGACCAGCCGCCGCTCGATCGGGGCGAGGGTCAGAGTCTCGAAGCCGAGCATGTCCCGTTCGCCGCCGGGAATCGTGCGCGGCACGACGAGGACCAGGTTCTCGATCCGAATGCCGTATTCGCCTGGCTTGTAGTAGCCCGGCTCGTTGGACAGCAGCATGCCGGGTTCGAGCGCGGCGTGCCCGGTCTTCGCGATCCGCTGCGGCCCCTCGTGCACGGAGAGATAACTGCCGACGCCGTGCCCGGTCCCATGGTCGAAATCGAGACCCGCATCCCAAAGCGGCTTGCGCGCGAAGCTGTCGATCTGGGCGCCCGTGGTCCCCTTCGGGAAGACCGCACGCGCGATCGCGATATGGCCGCGCAGAACCCGCGTGTTGCGGTCCTTCGCCTCCGGTGTCGGGTCGCCGACGACGAGGGTGCGGGTGATGTCCGTCGTGCCGTCCTCGTACTGGGCGCCGGAGTCGATCAGGAAAATCCGGTCGCGCTCGATCGGCCGGTTGGTCGAGCGGTTGACGCGGTAGTGCGGCAGGGCGGCATTCGGCCCCGCCGCCGAAATGCTCGGAAACGACAGATCCTTGAGGGCGCCGGTCTCGGCGCGGAAGTTCTCCAACGCCTCCGCGGCATCGATCTCGGTGAGCCTGCCCTTCGGCGCCTCCCGGTCGAACCAGGCCAGGAATCGCGCGATCGCGACGGCGTCACGCAGATGCGCCGATCGGGCGCCTGCGATCTCGGTCTCGTTCTTGACCGCCTTCATGAGACTGACCGGGTCCGGGCCCACATCCGCGACCCCGCCGGCAGCCTCGATCCGACGCACGAGCGCCACCGAGGCCGTCGCGTCGTCGACGCGCACCTTCACGCCTCCTCGGGCCGCCGACTCGAGGAGCTGCTGGAATCCGGAGGGGTCGATGATGTCGGCGAGATCGCCAATGACGTCGCCGGCCTCGTTCGTGATCTTCGCGGGATCGAGGAACAGAGTGGGCTTCCCGTCGCGAGGCAGCAGGGCATACCCGAAGGCGAGTGGCGTGTGCCCGACGTCGCCGCCGCGCAGGTTGAAGGTCCAGGCGAGATTGTGCGGATCCGAAATCACCAGCGCGTCGACCTTCGCCTCCGCGAGCTTGCCGCGGATCCGATCGAGCTTCGACTCGGCGCTCTCACCAGACCGTTCGATCGGGTGCGGCCGCACCGGCGCGCGTGGCGGCGGGGGGCGATCGACCCAGATCACGTCGATGAGGTTCATCTCCACGGGCAGGAGCCGGCCGCCGGCGCGGCTCACGGCTTTCTCCAATCGCTTCAGCCCGTTCGGCGTATGGAGCCACGGATCGTAGGCGAGGATGCCGTCGCTCGGCAGGTTTGCGGCGATCCAGTCCTCGGCCGTCGTGTCTGGAAGCTTGACCGGCGTAATGAGGCTGGTGTCGACCTGGTTGCGTGCCTGAACCGTATAGCGGCCGTCGACCAGGAGGGCGGCCCGATCCCGGAGCACGATGGCCGTCCCCGCCGAGCCCGTGAAGCCCGTGAGCCAGGCGAGCCGCTCGGCGTTTTTCGGCACGTACTCCGATTGGTGCTCATCCGCCCGGGGCACCACGAACCCGCACAGCCCGCGGCGTTCGAGCTCGGCGCGCAGCTTCGCGATGCGCTCTGACGTGTGCTCGGGCGAGGAGGAATCGTCGAAGGTCTGGAAGCGGGCCATCGGGACATCCGGATCGTGGGCAGCGGCACGCTAGGGCTGCGACGGCGATGGAGCAAGCCTCGGGCGAGCGGCGTCTTGAGTGCAAGCCGGCGGCGGGCGCGAGGGCTTTGGTGCGCGCGAGCGCAGGTCCGCCGACGCTCAGGACCCTACCCGCGGGGCGATTCAAGGACGGGTCCGGTGCGGGCTCGATCCGCCGCGCCTGAGGACCAGAGCCGACCAGCCCTCCACATCGTACCGACGCGAGAGCCGCCAGCCCTGAGCCGCGTACGCCGAGAGGACGCCCGGGACATCTCGGGCCAGCAACCCCGACAGGATGAGCGCACCCCGGGGAGCCGCCACGCGCGCGAGGGACGGCGCGAGAAGGCGCAGCGGTTTGGCAAGGATATTGGCGAATACAAGGTCGAAGCGTCCGGTGCGGTCGGCGAGCCGGCTTCGAACCCCCGGACCGATGTAGAGTTTCAAAAGTCCCTCGATGCCGTTGAGGCGGGCGTTGTCCCGCGCGACCCGAACCGCGTCCGCGTCGATGTCGCCCGCCACCACGGGCCGCTTGAGGATCTTCGCGGCCGCGAAGGCCAAAATGCCCGTGCCGGTGCCGACATCGAGGACCCGAAGCGGGCGACGGCGCTTCATCTCGTCGGCGAACGCGAGGAGACAGCCCTTGGTCGTGCCATGATGCCCGGTGCCGAAGGCGAGGGCAGCCTCGATCTCGAGGGCGAGATCGTTGGGCCTTACGCAATCCCGGTCGTGCGACCCGTGCACCACGAGACGGCCGGCACGGACGGGGTTGAGGCCCTCCAGGGAGGCCTTGACCCAGTCGCGCTGTTCGAGCGCGGAAAACACCGCCCGGTCGGCTTCCTGGCCCACGACGGGCCGCACGAGCATGCGGACGGCTTCCTCGTCCGGCTGCCGTGCGAAATAGGCCTCCAGCAGCCAGGAGCGGCCGTCCTCGGTCTCAAACGCCGCGACCGCGGTCTCGGCGGGATCGAAGATTTCGCCGAGGAGATCCGTCATCGCGCGTGCCGACCGCTCGTCGGTGATGAGACGCATGACGTGGGTGGGGCGGTTGGGGTGCAGCCCTTCGAGCATCGCAGGCGTTTACAGCAATTTTCTCCGAACGGCGATCCGGCTCCTCGTCGGGAACGTCGAAATCCTTTCCCTTAACCTCGTGCCATGCGTCACCACGGGTGGCTCCGACGACGGGTTATCCTTGGTCGGCTCGCAACCGAAACGGGCGGCTGGAGTTGTGTTAAACAGTCAAGGTTCGAGAACGGCATGGCAACAATGCGTGTGACGGCTGCGGCTTCGATGGCGGCGTTGCTCGGAGCAACGCCGGTGGCAGGCCAGGAGGCGCTGCTCGGGATTTACGGCGCCTGGGTCCTCGAGAGCGAGCAGTGCGACCGCATCTTCGCCAATGAGAATGGGCGGGTCGTGTTCGGCGCTCAAGGGCGGGGCCCGTTGCCGGCCTTCATCATCAATCCGACCGGGATCTCGAACAACGAATACATCTGTGCCGTGCGCGACTATACGGTGCGCGGCGCCGACGTCACCTTCATGGGCCGGTGCGAGTTCGGCCGACGGACGCGGCGGCAGAAATTCGCCATGCGCGAGCTCAACGGCCGCTTCCAGATCGAGATCGACCGCACCTTCGTGCCCGTGAAGCGCTGCGAGCTCGGCAGCCTCAAGGATCTCGCGAGCGTGCGCGCCGAGCGGGAGCGCTTCGAACGGGAGAATGCGTCGGCGCTCGACAAGGCCAGGGGGTTCTGGGCCTCGAGCAGCGAGGCCTGCACGCGCGCTTTTGTGCGGGACGGGGACGGGCGGTTCACGGTCTCCCCCGCCTCACCTCCGGCCGACACGGCCTTGATTATCTCCCCGAGCCGCCTCGTGACCCGCGGCTCGGCCTGCATCTCCCAGCAGGTGGTCTCGAACCTGCAGACCGGCCGGGAGTACCAGGCGAACTATCTCTGCGCCGCCGAGGGGCGCGAGTTCCCGACGACCGAACGCATCACGATCCTCGACCAGAACGCGATCGAGCGCACACCGTCTTCGCGCAGCCCCGTCCCGCAACGCCTCGTGCGGTGCACGCCGGAGGGATGGGAGAGGGCGGTCCGGGAGTAGGGCGCTTCGCGGGAACAGGGGGCGGCTTCGGGTCCACGAGCGGCGCCACGAGCGGGCGGCTTTCGGGCAGCGGCCGAGGATGCAAAACGTTTCTTCGAACCCCGCAGACGGTCCGCTCAGGTCGGCCGAAAACGGATCACCCGGTAGGCGTACCAGAGCACGAGGGCGCCGAAAATCACGTCGGATACGGGATTCACCCACTCGGACACGCGATGGTATTGGCCCTGCAGAACGTACCCGGCTCCCGCGAGGAGCGCCGTCCACAGGGCCGTCCCGAGCACCGTCCAGATCAGAAACGACGGGATCGGCAATCGATCCACACCGGCTGGAACCGAGATCAGCGTCCGCACCGTCGGGATCAGGCGCCCCAAGAACAAGGCCGCGGCCTGGTGCCGATCGAAGAATCGCCGTGCACGATCGATTCCGTCGGGATGAAGGGTGAGCAGGCGCCCGTGGCGCCGCGCGAACGCTTTCAGACGGTCTGGTCCGATCGCTCGCCCGACCCAGAACCAGAACAGAGCGCCAGCCACGGAACCCGTCGTGCCGGCCACGACGACGCCGACAAGGCTGAACTTTCCTCCAGCCGCCGAAAAGCCGGCGAGCGGCATGATCAGCTCGGAGGGGATGGGCGGGAATAGGTTTTCCAGAAGCATGAGGAGCGCGATCGCGAGGTATCCGCCTTCCTCAACCCATCCGACGATCCGATCGAACATGGTCTTGTCACCCGCCTCTCAGCCGCGCGTCGCGTCGCCCTGCCGGCCCGGGCACGTCGGGCAAAAATGAGGTTCGAGGGAACCCGAGATCGGGCACTCCGACCGCGCGCTGCGGCACGCCCGGTCGTCGTCGAGAGCGACGGCGCGACGCTCGAGGTCGAACGACGATGCCCGACCGCTCGATCGGATGCGACCCGAGCGCGGGCTCGCGCCATCGGATACCGCGGCGGGATTCAGAGGCGGAAAACGTCCGCTGTCGGCTCCGTCAGGGCGCCTCCCGCCCGCCATCGTGCGAAGCACGTCCAGCGGGTCCGCCCCGGTGAGCACGAAGCCGCTCCTGCGTCTCGTACTCGGTACAGTATTCTTTCACGCCCATCTCGAGCGAGGCCCCGTCGGGCAAGCGAACCTGCATTCGCTTCTCCCCGCGTGCCCAAGCCAACGCTTCATCAAGTTCAACAAGGATTTTTTTCAGCACGGGCCTGCCCCTATTTTTTACCCGTCCCACTCGGTCCGGTGGGAATGATCAATCTACCTCCGATCGGCGCGATTCGACAAGAATACTTAAGTTAATGGTTCTGCCGGAACGGAAGGTTACCAGTACTCGGGCTGCATTGGTCCGCCCGTTCGGCGGTCGGCGATGATGCTTGCTTCGTCCGGCACCCGCTAATTCGAAATGGTACCGTCGGCATCGGCATCGAGAGCCACGTGATTGAGCGTGGTCGATGCTGGCAGAATAGCTTTCGCGGACCCGAATCCGGAGCCCGCGGCGCTCGGCGGCATTGGCGCCGGCCGGTACACGGGCTGGCCGAAGCGGGCAGCCTCCTTCGGGGCATTCGGAAGCTCAATTGTTAGGAAAGGGGAGAACGGGTCGCACCTTTCGCGTTTCTCCGGCGGTTGATGGTCTTGCCCGTCCCGTTCGACGTCAGAAGGCCCGTCGGTCCTCCCGTGCCGAACGCGGGACGGCCGCTCCCGTTTAGTCTCGGCCCTGGGGAAGGCGATGCGATCACGTCTTTGCCCATCCGCCTCACGTTTCGGGCGAATCCGGCGGCTCGTTAAGTCGACGGATGCGAACCCGCCAAAGGACAGCAGGAGATCCCCTCCGACGCGCCGCTTTCGGGTGAAAGCTCGGTCCGCATCGCTGATCCGATCGCGGCAGGACCAACTCACTGGGTCCCGATCGAGCGAAGCGGCCATGGCGGACCTCGAGGGACACGAAACATGAAGCAAGCTTTCCAGCTTGCGATCCGCAGGCGAGCGCAAGCTCGATTACGGCCCGCGCCGCGGAGCGGGGGCGTTGTTAACCGAAATAGTACAATTGCGGTAAAATTCAATGAATATCTATGTATTCCAATGTAGTCGGAAAATTCTGCAAGTTTCTTGTTGCGATCTCAATAGATTCGGCTAATATCGCGATAGAGAAGGTTCCGGGAGGTGCTTTCTCGAATGCATGGGGGGTGCAGGGGGGCGAGCTCGGCCAGTCATCTGGCCGAGCTCTTCGTTCGCGATCGATCCGGTGCCCAAAGGACGGGAGCGGTTTTGGTCCGAAATGCCCTGCCAGCCGAGGTCAAGGACATCTGCGCGTGCTCCGTTCGAAGGTTCAGCGTCGGCGGGGCACGCCAGCCACGAATCACGTTCTCTGGAGTGTTCCCCCGTACGCACGAGGTCGAAATGCCCGATCGTCGCTGCACGTTCGAGCGAACCTCGTCGCACGCGGCTCGATGGCCATGATCGTCGACCCGCTCGCCGAACCGGCTTCCGACGGCCGCGGGTCTCTCCGCGTCCTCGCACGTCCGCACAGCGGGTCGCAGTCTGTGACGCGTTCCCAGGGCGGATGCCGCGCCGTCGGGTGCAGCTGGTCTCACCCGCGCCGACGCGCGGAGCAGCCGAGCCCCGTCGAAGGGCGGCGAGCTGCGCGCCAGGTTCGCGGCGACACCCGGCCGGCCGCGCAGCGACTGCGCCACAGGCGGCTTCGATCGACGGGCGGAAGCCGGGGCCATCAGTCCCCGAAGGTCGGAGACTCGGCCGGAACGGGTTTATCGCGTCCCAGCAAAAGGTTTTACTTTCATAAAACTTGAATCAAAATCGTATCATTAAGGATCGTCAGGAGTATTGTGTAATACGTACAACATAAGGAGTGATTTCGCGTTAGAATAGACATCGGATGGCCTGCAATGTTCACCAAAGGATGCTAGCTTGGTCACGGATCATTCTTCGTCGGGTGTGGGCGAGCACGAAGACCGCCCGTCAGCTTCGAAGGCGGAATTCGCCGAGCGGCTGCGCCTCGCCATGGAACGCAAGGGGTGGACCGTTGCCGATACGGCCCGTCAGGTGTCACGCCTTCTCGGAGAGCAGGACAAGTTCGGCAGCTCTCATTTGTCGCACTATTTGAGCGGCAGGGCCGTCCCGCGCGCTCGATACCTTCAGGCGCTCAGCCGGGCGCTCGACGTCCGTCCGGAGGATTTGCTCCCCGGCCGCCTGCCCCAGGGGGATGACGCCTCCCACCGGGCCAGCCTAGAGACTCCGCTGACGGCGCGAGCCGATCCGTCTCCCTCCGCCCACCAGGTCGACCTCGTCCATGTCCGGGACTACGGCGATGGCACCGCGCTCCTGCAGGTGTTCCAGCGCGTCCCCTGGCCGACCGCCCTCGAGATCATGGCGCTCGTCAAAGGCGATACCAAACACGACGATTGATCAGGGGCTTGCGCGCAGCACCGACCGATCGGATCGCGTTGGAACGCGATCCTTCTGCCGTGGGTCGCGAGCCGCCGCCCGCAGGTCCTGCCGAGCACTCCGTCTCGCCGGCACAGAGAAGGACGCTCTCAGAGCACGTCCCATCGGCGCGAAAATGCGCGCTTGCACCACGGAGGGCCGAAGCCGCGGCCCAGGCGGACGTCAACCCGTCGTTTTCGAACGGGCCGGCGTCCGCTGGGGTTTGGATGGCGCCGATTCTCGGCCTTTTCGCTTCACTCGAGACTGGTCTGAATCGATTGCCTCCACGGCCGCGACGGCCTCGGTGGGAGCGGCATCCTCGACGGTCGCGCCGCGAGGGTCGGGCGAGCCGGACGCCAGCTCTCGTTCGGCTTGCAGCCAGTGATCGTCCGGTTGGCCGGAGCGTCCGGCCTCTTCCCAAAGCTGGTAGGCTCTTCGGCGGATCCGGTCCTCGAGAGTATTCATCGCAAGGGCCTCCTCTGGTCCGTTCGACAAGGGTCAAGCGCCAAGATGGGGGCGGAGGTTCCACGCAAGGAGCGTGATCCGGCGCAACGCGCTGGGCCTCGTGACGGCCGAGCCATCGCGCTGAGAGCCATTTCGGCGAAGTGGATCCGGTTCGCCGTCAAAAATTGCGGCACAGGATAGAAGAGAGCCGACGTCCGCCACCCCGAACATCCGGTGCGACCGATCCGGCGACCCGCGGAGCTTAAACAAAGGCGACGCTCGAGCGGGACTCGACCGTGATCATCGAAGGTGAGATGCGCGCCCAAGGGGACCATCCGCGGGGAGGCAAGCCCATGATCGAACGAGAGGCTTCGTCGGAGCACTCATATGGTGCAGCAATAATCCCTGGAAGGTTGTTCCTTCCGGCCCGGTGGGCCATTCATGGCGCAATTCACGGCCTTCAGCAGTTCGGCGTGGCCGAAGGGTTTGGCAAGCGTCGCAGTTGCGCCGAGATCCACCAGTCCGTCGAGGAGTTGGCGGGTTCCGAACCGTCCGCCGCCCGACATGGCGACGATCTTTGCCGCGGGGTCGACGGCGCGCATCTCGCGGATCGTCTCCACGCCCTCCTTCTCGGGCATGAACAGGTCCACGATGGCGAGGTCGGGACGAAGCTCGCGGAAGATCCACAGCCCAACCTTCCCGTCCCCGGCCTCGACGACCGTATGCCCCGCTTCCTCCAGGAACTGCCGGGCAACCTCTCGGAGTGCGGGCTCATCGTCGATCACGAGAACAAGACCCATTCGCTTCTCCCGCGCGTACCGCAGCCATGGCTCAGCGGATGACCGGCTCTCATCGCCGTGCATGGCTATCCTAGGGCGCGACTCGTTCGATCCTAGATCATGCGGCAGAAATCGATTCGATCGAATCGGGACCCCTCCTGTCAACGGTTTGTTAACTCTGTTCTGGCGCTCTGATTACGGTACGTCACCGGCTGCGTCGCCGTCGATGGCCGACACAAATTCCGAACACCACGAACCGGGCCGAGGGGGCCGCTGCCGATGAGCGCTTGGCTCATGATCATCGCCATCGCCGCGGGTCTTGCAGCGATCGGCGCTCTGTGGTGCTACAATCCAGGCCTCGCCATTCTGTGCGCGCCCCTGGCTGCGAGCTTCATCACCGCAATCGCGTCCGTACGGCGGGTCAAACCCAGACGCGCGCGCCACGGCGCCGACATTCGCGTTTGAATTTCTCGCTGCGTCGCACGAGCGCGAAGTGATCACTTGACCATTATCGACGACGATCCGGGCCAGCTCGCCCTGTCGGACGAGAGCGGTCTTGCCACGCGCCTCGAGTCCTCCGTTGCGAGAGGCGACACCCTGATCGACGAAGATCCGGGCCAACTCGCTCTGCCGGATGAGAGCCGTCTTGAACCGCGCCTCGAGTTCTCTGCTCCGAGAGGCGGCACCCTGATCGACGAAGATCCGGGCCGACTCGCCCTGTCGCACGAGAGCGGTCACGACCCGCGCCTTGACTCCCGTGTGACCAGAGGCGACCGACTCGCGATCGATCCGCTTCGCGACGCGCACGGGCTCGCAGCCTCGATCGAGAATCTCAAGGCGCTTCTGCATCGGGAGCGCCGACTCGTCGAGGAATGGAACGCAAAGCTGTATGAAAGCACGACCGCCGGATCCGCCGCGCGGCGCCTGATGGCTCTGAAACACCCGGATCGGCGGTGATCGAAGTCGCGGTGCAAACTCGCGCCGGTGGTCTCCGGTGCGCGCTCCTCGATCCGCCCGGCTTTCCGCGGGGCACGCGGCGGGGCTTTTCTCTGATCGTGCCTGACGGCGCGCTGGGCGGCCGTGACGGCTTTTTCCCGCTAAGCTGCGTCACGTTAACGTTACGTTAACCATTCCTGCGCAAGTGTGATGCCGCGCCCGTGGGGGCGTCGTTCTTCCTCAATATGGCCCGCGAACGCGGCCCAACTCGAGCGCCACACCGGCGCTCTTTTCATTTTCAGCATGGCGCCACATACGTCCGCCGCCTCGGGAGCGAAATCGCGCGGATCGCGGTCGATGCTCCGGGTTGTCCACAGGCTCAGCCGAATCGCCCATGAGCCACCTGTGCACGCCCGTTTCCACAGGGACGAGCAAGAGGAGGCCGGCGAGACCTTTCCCGACCCCCTTCGGCCAAATGAAATTTTGTCGTCAATTGACGTTGGGAGACGGATAGACATGCGGTTGTGCCTTGATCTAGGGTCAAAAAAAGACCCAAGAGGGCACAAAAAACGGGGGCGTCTGAGCCCGCTCGAACGTGAGTTCGGGCGGGTTTTTGTATTGAGAGGCAACTCTGCGCGCTCACGCTCTGGCATCCATGGGAGTCACCCCGGCCACGCGCGCGCGAAAACTCCAGCGCGGCGCTCATAGGGGCAATGGAATTCAGCTCAACACTTGCGGCGCCGGCCCAAAATCTGACTCCGCTTCCTTGAATCGGATCTCGTTTGTTGAGTCGGCAGACTCAACGGCGAACCGGATGCCGTCGCCTGGACAGGCCCTAACCGTAACGGAGCTTCATTGCCAGAATCGTCGTCACCAGCACCAGACTGATGGCGTTCGAGAGGATGATCGGCGCGTTGCCGATGAGGAGGCCGTAGGCCAACCACAGCACGACCCCAACCGTCAGCGCGCTCTGCGCCAGGAGCGAGAGCGACCGGGTTTCCTTCGTCCGAATCGTCTTCACCGTCTGGGGCAGCCAGCACAGCGTGGTGAGGATTGCGGCCACGAAGCCGAGAATTTCGAGAGCGGGCATGGCCGGGTTGATTCGTTCGACGGCGTAGCCGTCTAGCACAGATCGCCGGACAGCGAGTTAAAGCCGAGAACCCCCGCGTGGGCCTCTATGACGCGGCAGTCGGGCAGGAGATCGGTCGTCGCGAGAGCAATGGATGCCGCGTCGCAAAGCGAACCGTCGGGGCCCTCGCGGGTTTTCCCTCGACCAATGAGACACGATTGCCGCCAGGGGATCGGCCATGCCGGTCCGTTTGCCGCGGCGCTAAGCGAGAGGAAAGTCATGGATATCGCGCTCGACAAGGTCTGCGACCTCATCATCCGCGCCAGGGCGCTCGACGTGAAGGAGGGCATGACGGACCCGGCCTCCGGCTCGAACCCGATCGACGACGGCAATCTCGACAGCCTCGTCAGCAGTCCGGACGACGCCACCGAGCAGGAGTTGCGCGACGTCATCGGCGGCCTCAACGACGACGAGCGGGCCGACCTCGTCGCCCTCGTCTACATCGGCCGCGGCGACATGGAACCGGAGGAATGGGGCGCAGCCGTACGCCTCGCCCGCGAGCGCGAGCAGTCGAGCTCCGCCTCGACGGCCGACTGGCTGATCGGCATTCCCAACCTGGGAGACCTTCTCGACGAAGGCCTCTCGCTCATGGGGCGCAGTTGCGTGTAAGCGTCCCGTTCGCCATTCGGCGAGCGACGGATGGCGATCGGAGCGCATGAGGGTTCGGGGCGAACCGCTGGACGGGTGCGTGAAGTCGAGACCGCGGGGGCGGAATTCGTCAAGGAGGCAGCTGCGCCGGCCCTTCGATCGTCGAGATCGGTAAGGTCACGATCCTGATGTCGGGATCTCCGGGATCGGGGCGCGTCGCGAACCCGAGGCCGCGGCAGATGTCCAGCATGACGGTGTTCTCGCGAAGCACCTGGCCTTCCACGGTCGAGAGCCCGTCCGCCTTGGCCCACTCGATCATCAGCCGCATGAGCTCCCAGCCAAGGCCGATCCCCTTGAGATCGGAACGCAGCAGGATCGCGTATTCGCCCGTCTCGTGGTTGGCGTCGGCATGGAGGCGGACGACGCCCATCATCTCGCCGGTCCCGGGGTCGAGCGCGACGAACGCGATCGCTCGCGCGTAATCGATCTGGATCAGCCGGGCCAGGAAGGCGTGGCTGAAGTCACGCACCGGCGCGAAGAAACGCAGGCGCAGATCCTCGTCGGTGACGCGCTTGAGGAACTCGAGGAACAGCTCTTCGTCCTCCGGGCGGACCGGCCGGACGAAAACGTGGCGTCCATCGCGGATCGTGACGGCGCGCTCCCATTCGCGCGGGTAGGGTCGGACCGCGAAGCGCGGATGACCTCTGCCCTTGCGGCCCTCCACCTTTGCGACCGCGACTCGGGCGTCGACCGCGATCACCCCATCCCGATCGGCAAGAATTGGATTGATGTCGAGTTCGCGCACCTCGGGCAGGTCGGC
This sequence comes from uncultured Alphaproteobacteria bacterium, assembly GCA_963800985.1. GTDB lineage: Bacteria > Pseudomonadota > Alphaproteobacteria > Rhizobiales > Beijerinckiaceae > Microvirga. Next base: position 101,447 of record CAWDDI010000041.1, read on the forward strand.
CGCGAGCTGGGCGAGCTTGACGAGGACGAGCGCGACCGCATGCTCGTCCGCCGCCGGCACGTCGCGGTAGGATTTCAGGATGCGCGCGACGCGGGTGCGCGCGATGAGATCGCCCGCGAGCTTCAGATCGAGCGGGGGCAGCGCCAGAGCCTTGTCGTTGATGACCTCGACCGCGGTGCCGCCGTGTCCGAACACGATCACCGGACCGAAGGTGGGATCGTCCGCGATGCCCGCGATGAGTTCGCGCGCCTTCGCGCGGCGCACCATCGGGTGAACCGTGACGCCGGTGATCCGGGCACCGGGCTTCAAGCGCGCGGCGCGCTCGAGGATGTCCTTTGTGGCATGCCGCACCGCCTCCTCGGTGGTGAGGTCGAGTTTCACGCCGCCCACGTCCGATTTGTGGACGATGTCGGGCGAAAGGATCTTGACCGCCACGGTGCCCCCTTCGGCCAGGATCGGGCGCGCCGTTGCGGCCGCTTCCTCCGCGGTTGCGGCCAGGGTGACGGGCACGATCGGGATCGCGTAGGCGCGCAGCAGCGCGGTGACCTCGAGGGGGTCGAGCCAGGTCCGGCCCTCGCGCACCACCCCTTCGACGATGCGCAGGGCCGTCGTCGTGTCGGGGACGAAGTCGCGCGGCAGCGCGTCCGGGGTCTCCATGAGCTCGCCCTGCGCTTCGCGGTAGCGCACGAGCTGCATGAAGCCGCGCACCGCGTCGGCCTCGGTGGCGAAATGCGGGATGCGGGCGCGTTCGAAGGCGCGCGTCGCGGGCGGATCCTCGCCGAGCCAGACCGCGAAGACGGGCTTGGTCCCGAGCCCTTTCCCGCGATGCTGCGCCACCAACTCGACGACGGCCTCGGCGGAAGCCGCGGCGCTGGCCAGTGCGGTGGGAACGTTCAGCACCAGCACGCCATCGTTTTCACGGTCCGCGAGCAGCGCTTCCAGGGCGGCGGAATAGCGGGCGGCATCCGCGTCGCCGACGATGTCGATCGGGTTCGCCCGCGACCAGGTCCGGGGCAGGATCGCATCCAGCCGCGACAGGGTCTCGGACGACACGGCCGCCAGGGTGCCGCCGAGATCGAGCAGTCGGTCGACCGCGAGCACGCCGACGCCGCCTCCGTTGGTGAGGATCGCGAGCCGCTTGCCCGCGAACGGCTTTTGACGGCCGAGGGTCTCCGCGGCGGCGAAGAGCTGGTCGAGGTCGAGCACGCGCAGGAGGCCGGCGCGCCGGAAGGCGGCGTCGTAAACCGCATCCGAGCCCGCAAGCGCCCCGGTATGGGTGGCGGCGGCGCGGGCGCCCTGCCTGTGCCGCCCCGACTTGATGACCACGACGGGTTTGGCGCGCGCCGCCGCGCGGGCGGCGGACATGAACTTTCGAGCGTTGCCGACGCTTTCGATGTACAGCAGGATCGCGCGCGTGCTGCGGTCGGCAGCAAAGAAATCGAGGCAGTCGGAGAAATCCACATCGACCTTGTCGCCGAGCGATACGACCGCGGAGAATCCCACCTGGCGCTGCGCCGCCCATTCCACGAGCCCGGCGGCGATCGCGCCGGACTGGGACAGGAGGGCAAGGTCGCCCGGCTGCGCCGCGCGGGCCGCGAAGCTGGCGTTGAGCTTGGCGAAGGGGGCCATCACGCCGAGGCAGTTGGGGCCGACCACCCGAAGGCCATGCCGGCGCGCCGCAAGCCTCGCCTCCTCGCTCAGCGAATCTGGCCCGTGGCCCATGCCGGCGGTCACGACAACCGCTGCCGCGGCGCCTTTCGCGCCCGCGGCCTCCAGAACACCCGGCACGCTGTCGGGCGGCACCGCGACGACCACCACGTCGGGAGCCTTCGGGAGATCCTCGATGCGCGGGAAACAGGAGAGGCCATCGACCTCGGCATGAGATGGATTGACGACATAGATCGGTCCCGCGAAGCCGCCGTCTCGGAGGTTCTTGAGCAGGCTTCGGCCGAGCGACCCCTCGCGTGGGCTCGCCCCCACAACGGCTACGGAGCCGGGCGAGAAGAGCTTGTCGAGCCGGTACGTGGACATGCTTCCCTCCGTTTCTCGCCCCCGGCGCGCCGCGGAAGTAGGCCGGCGTACGCACCTGGGCGGGCGGCGCCCTTGCCCATTGGTGCTCCTCCGGTCGGACGATCGTTGCGGCACGACGACCGGCGGGAGGATCGTGGCTCCTCCTGCCTTGATCCCGAGGAAGATCGGCTCGAGTCGGATCGCAGATCCCGTTTTCGCAAGCTGTCCCTACGGGGAGGGCAGGGTGGTTCGACGTCCGACGTTTCTGGAGGCTCGAACGAAGGCACTTTCTTCTCCGGAACGGGAACACGCATCGGCCATGCCCTCACGCGCGGAGGAGGCATCCCGATCCTCGTCAAGCAGGCCCGGGGTTCACTGCCGCAGCGTTTCGCGGGCAATGATCATGCGCTGTATCTCCGAGGTGCCCTCGTAGATGCGGGTGACGCGGGCATCGCGGGCGTACCGCTCGACGGGGTAATCCCTGCAGTAGCCGGCGCCGCCATGGAGCTGGATCGCGGTATCCGTGGCGCGGTGAGCGGCCTCGGACGCGAAGAGCTTCGCCATGGAGGCCGCCTTTGCGAACGGCTGCCCCTGGTCCTTGAGGGAGGCCGCCTGGAGGATCAGGAGCCGGGACGCTTCGAGATCGACCTCGCGGTCCGCGATCATCCACTGCAGGCCCTGGAAGTCCGAGAGTGGCGAGCCGAATTGCTCGCGGCCCTTCACGTAGGATTTCGCCGAATCCATCGCGGCCCGGGCGATCCCGAGCGAGAGCGCGGCGATTCCGATGCGCCCGCCCGCGAGTTCGCCGACGGCCACCCGGAACCCGTCGTTCTCGCGGCCCATGAGCGCGCTGCCGGCCACGCGGCAGCCCTCGAAGTGCACCGCGTTCGTGGGCGAGCCGTGCTGGCCCATCTTCCGCTCCGCCTTGCCGATCGACGAGTCCCGGCGTATCGCGCTCGACCAGGAAACAGGAAATACCCTTGCCCTTCGGTGCGTCCGGATCCGTCACGGCCCAGACCACGAAGAGCCCGGCGAACTCGGCGCTCGAGATGTAGATCTTGGATCCGTCGATCACGTATCCGTCGCCGTCGCGGCGCGCCCGCGTCCTCATGGACGATGGGTCGGAGCCCGCGCCGCTTTCGGTGAGGCAGAAGGCGCCGGCCGGGTAGGTGCCGTCCGCAAGGCGGGGAAGGTGGAGCTCCTTCTGCTCGGCCGTGCCCACGGCCTGGACGACCTCGCCGACCATGTTGGTCACCGAGGTCGCGACCGCGGTCGCCGCGCAGGCATACCCGAGTTCCTCGACGGCGAGCGCGAACGAGACGGCGCCGGCGTCCGCGCCTCCGTATTCGGACCTCGACGTTGAGGCTCATGAAACCGTTGCGGGCGAGCTCGTTCAGATTGGCAAGCAGTTCCTCGCGTCCCTCGCCCGCGTCGAGCCGCTCGGCAAGGGGCGCCAGCCTGTCCCTCGCGATCCGCCGCGCCGTGTCGCGGATCATCTCCTCTTCGTCGGTCAGGGCGAAATGCATGGGATCCCCTCTTGCACTCGCGCGAAACTAGGCGGGCGGGGCGGGCGCGGCAATGCGGTGCGGCCTCAAGCGCCGCCGGATCTCCGTCTCGGCGCTGCGGTGTCGCGACCGAATGCGACTACTCGGCGAGCACGCGCGTCGGGGGGAAGAGCACCTCGACGAGCGTGCCTTCATTCGGGTTCGAAGACAAACGCAGGGCGCCGCGGTTGGCCTCGACGAGCGCTTTGGTGAGCGGCAATCCCAGCCCGGTTCCGCCGCGCTTGCGCGCCGTGGCGAGCTGGCGAAAGGGTTCGAGAGCGAATTCGATCTCCTCCTCGGTCATCCCGATGCCGGTGTCGCGCACCCGGAAGGCCATCTCGCCGCGGTCGGTAAGCGCGGTGGAGACGATCACCTGGCCGCCGGCGTCCGTAAACTTGATCGCGTTCGAGACCAGGTTGAGCACGATCTGACGAATGGAGCGCTCGTCGGCGACCACCGGCGGCAGCCTCGGGGCAAAGCTCGTTCGCATCACGATGCGCTCGCGGGCGGCGTGCGGCTGCAGCAACGCCACCGTGGCGCCGACGAGCTCGTTGAGACTGACGCTCGTGAACGAGAGCTCCATGCGCCCCGCTTCGATTTTCGCGAGGTCGAGGAGGTCGTTGACGAGAGCTCATCACGTGCGCGCCGGAGGCGTGAACGTCCTTGAGGTAGTCCTTGTAGCGATCGTTCCCGACGGGCCCGAAGCGTTCCTCCAGCATGACTTCAGCGAAGCCGATGATCGCATTGAGCGGCGTGCGAATTTCGTGGCTGATCTTGGCGAGGAGATCCGATTTTTGGGCGCTCGCTTCCTCGGCTGCGCGCTTCGCCGCGACGAGCTCGCCCTCCGCCTTCTTGAAGGCCGTGATGTCGCGCAGCACGGCGCAGAACTTCCGGTCGGGCCCCTCGTTGACGTGCCCCATCGTCATGAAGAGCGGGATCGCGCCGCCCTGGCGCACCCGCCCCATGACTTCGCGGCCGTCGTTGAGGAGGCTCGCGACCCCCGAGGAGCGCAAGCCGTCGAGGTAGGCGAGGGCGACGATGTGGCTCTCGGGGGCGAAGAGCACCGTGAGGGCATCGCCGACCACCTCGCGCTGATCGTAGCCGAACAGGGCTTCCGCGGAGCGGTTGAGCGAAAGGATTCGCCCGGTTTCGTCGACCACGATGACCCCGTCCGTCGCGGTGTCGAGAATCGATTCGAGCTCTTTGACCCGTGCCTCCCGCCGGCTCACCTCGGCCTCTGCGGTGCGCAGCCGCTCGCGGGCATCCGGCTCCGCGACCGGGACCACCGTCATCAGAGTCGCGGGAAGACCGTCCCACTCCACGCTCGCGCCCTTGACCTCGACCGCGATGCTCTGGTTCCCGCGAGTCGACAGCGCCACCGGGGCGGCGCCCTCGTTCGAGCGCGGCGCCGGGCTGCCCGGGAAGAGGCGCGCCAGCCCGCCTTCGGTGCCGATCTGGCCGACGTCGTCGTAGTCGACGAGGTCGAGCAGGAGGCGGTTGGCAAAGAGAATGCGCTCCTGACGGTGGACGATCACCCCGACGGGCAGACGGTCGAGCACCGTGTCGGCGCCGACAGGCGGCGCCTTCCAGGATGGATGCTCGGGGCTTTCGGGCTCCAGATCCGGGGGCTCCCCTGTCCGGGACTCGTCGTGCCGCGCGGGCGACGGCTCGTCGTTGAACCGTGCCCCGAGTGCCCGCGCGATCTCGCGGAAGGCGCTGCGCTCGGCACTGGAAAGGCCATGCTGCGGCTCCGGGGTCCGGGGCGGCCGGCTCGGCGCAGCCGGCTCCGCGGCGAGTTCGCCAGGGAGGATGGCAGCCTTAGCGCCGGACAAGGTTGCCGCGACCCGCTCGCGCAGCCCCGCAAACCAGCGGTCCTCGCCCTCGGTCGTCGCCTCGCTCGAGGGCTCCGTCGCTGCCGTTTCGTCGAGGTCGTGCGGATCCTCGGCCGCCGGATCTTCGAAGACGGTCGTGTCGGGGCCCGGCAGGTCGCCTGCGACGCCAGGCTCGGCCGCACCGGCGCCGTGCGGCGCGGTCCGACCGCCATTCTCCTGCTCGGGGACGCGGGCGGCGTCAGGCGCGGCCGCCTCCCCGTCGTCGCGTTCGGCCGCCGCGGCGGTGCGCCCGCGGGCGGCTTGCGGGCGCAGCAAACCAAAGCCGCGGAAGCCGACCAGCCTCCGGTCCGGCCCAAAGATCGGCATTCCGGCGAAAGTGCCGGGAACCTGGAGGTCCGTGCCATCGACGGCCCAGTGCATCGCTCGTCCGCTGAACGTCGCGCGGCGTGCCAGAAGGGCGGAAATGTCGCCCGAGTCCTCGACCACGGAGGCAGCAAGTTCGGCCCAGGTCCGGCCCACGATGCTGCCCGACGCGGGACCGACCACCTCCGCGAGCGCGGCCGAGACCTCGACGAAGCGCGTCTCCGCATCCGCCTTCCAGACGAAGCGGACGGTGCCGGACGGTCTCGGCTTCCATACGGTCGTGGGTGTCGTCGCCGTCTCCAGCGGTTCGCCCGCCATCTCGTCCCCCGGCGCGGCGGGACGGGGCGCGCCGCCAACTTGGGCACGCGGCCGACGATCGCCGTAACGAGCACCTCCTCGCCGGACGGCAGCGCAACGAGGCGACAGGCACAGGTGAGCGGCGAGGCGAGGCGCGTCGGGTCGAGCCGAAGGCGCTCCAGACGCATGCCGTCCCGGGGGGCCAGCCCATCGGCCAGCGCTTCGAGGCGGGCCCGGGCAGCCAAGCTCGGATCGATGCGGCCGTCGTCTCGCGTGAGAACGTCGCGCAAGGTCGCGGCGGCCGGCGACGCCCAGACGATGCGCTCCACGGACGCGTCCCATACCAGAACGGCGGCGTCGGGCCCTGCGAAAGGCGCAAAGCCGGACTCGCCGGCGAGCGCAGCCGTCAGCGTCTCGAGCTCGTGCTGTCCAGCCATGGACGCCGTGAGATCCTTCGTGTTCGGAGAAGCCGAGGTTAACGGGTTGTAAACGATCGGAGTCCGGCCTGCCCATGGTCGGGAACGGATCTCGCCGATTTTACTTGATGCTAGGGTTAATCAAATCCGAAGCGCAAGCCCGCTCGCGCAGTTGATTTTGCGTTGCAGCATATGATATTGCGGTGCACAACCCGGAGGGAGAGAGCAATGGCGATCAACCAGACGCAGAATTACGAGGTCCCAGCCGAGATGCGGGATTTCGCGGAGAAGAGTGTCGAGCAAGCCCGAAAGGCCATGGATGGGTTCATCGGCGCGGCGCAAAAGGCGGTCGATACGTTCGAGGGATCGGCCAACACCGTGCAGGCGAGCGCCAAGGACATGACGCGCAAGACATTCGCGTACGCGGAGCAGAACATCCAGGCGGCGTTCGATCTGGCGCAGAGGATGGTCCGTGCGAAGGACATGCAGGAGGCCATGCAGGTGCAGGCCGAGTTCGTGCGCTCGCAGTTCGAATCGATGCAGACCCAAATGAAGGAATTCGGCTCCATGGCGCAGGGCGCGATGGCGCAGAACACCCAAAGGCCTGCGAGCAAGAAGTAGGCCGTAGCGAAGCGTCAGGAGATCATGATGGCTGAACAGAAGAAAACTCCCGCCCGAACCCGGGCCGCGGCTTCCGCGAAGGCTCGGTCCTCGCGGAGTGCTCCCCCCGCAAAGCGCAGAACCGCGAAGGCGGCCACGGCCAAGACGGCCGACGTCAAGTCGATGGCGGTGAAGAACGTCGAGACGAAAGCCGCTGACGCCAAGCTGGAATCGCCCGCTTCGAACCCTCCCGAGGCGGTCCGGCCGGGCACCAGCAAGGCGTCCGAGGCGGCGGCGGTGCTGTTCGAAACCGTCGAGGCCGTCAAGGCCGCGGCCGTTCGCGCTGCGGAAACCGTGCCGGCGAGATCTCCGGCAAAGCCGGCCGCTGCCTCCATGGCGGCCCTCGGTTCGTCGGTTCCGACCGCCGGCGAGATGGCTGCTCCGGCAGCGCGCTTGCTCGAGGCCGGTACCGAGCAGGCCCGAGAGGCCTATGCCCGCGCGCAGGCCACCACCGAGCAGATGCGACACGCGATGACCGAGACCGCGGCCGCCTCGACGAGGGGCGCGCTCGAGCTCAACGGGAAGGTGCTCGATGCCGTAAGGGCACAGAGCGATGCGACCTTCGAGCTCTGGCGTTCGACGCTGACCGCCGGCTCCTTCGCGGAGGCGGTTCGTGCGCAGGCCAGCGGCGCCCGGCAGCTCTATGAGACCACGGCGACGCATTGGCGCGACGTGGCGGAGACGACGACGCGTTGGCTCGGCTCGACGGTGAAGCCGATCCAGGCCGCTTGGACCGATCGCGGTCGCTGAACGAGGGTTCGATTTCGGCGATCACGGCAGGGCCGCCCTCCGGGGCGGCCTTTTGCTCGTGAGGCGGCGAGGGGCCTGCTCGCGGCAGGTTTGCCCGATCGCGGGACGGAACGGTCTGCCGCCGACCGAGGAGCCTCGGACCCGCCCGAGGACCTCGACACCTCGCGTGACGTCCGGACGCGCCCAGCGCGCTTTTGCCCGAGGCGCCTCCGGCCGGACCCTCCGTGATCGCGCTGGACTGAACCGGGCCGTTGAGGCAAAGGACTCCCCGTCAGCGGCTCCAAGCCGCGATCGAGGGGACGGCGGGAACGGCTTCCGGGCCATGCTCGCCGGTCGAGGCGCATGACGGGTTCGATCATCACGAAGCGGCTCGTGTTTCATGTCGGCGGCTACGATTTCATGCCCCCGGACGTGATGCATCGGCGCTTCACACGGGAGTTGCGGCGCTTCGAGGCGACCTGGTCGGTGACCGCCAGAGCAGCCGAACCGGTGGTCGGCGCCGACGAAGCCTCGTGGCCCGTCGTGACCCAGGGACCGAACTGGCGCGTCGAGACCGAGTACCGCGTGGTGCGATGGGACGACGTGATCGCCGAAGCGGGACGTCAGCCGATGTGGCGACGCATTCCGCTGGGTCTCGTCGCATTCGCGGATTTCGTCACGTCGGGAGCGCTTTTCGGCTATCTCCGTTCCAATTGGCGCTACGCGGCTTTCTTTCTCTACCCGTATCTCCTCTTCGCCGCCCTGACGGCGCTGGCGGCGCTCGCCGGGAGCCTCGCGGGAGCCGCCGCGGGGTCCACGGTGCTGGGTCTCGTGGCCGGTGCTGCGGTCTTCCTGGCCCTGCTCTACGGCCCCGGCCGCTGGTGCTACCTTCCGCACCTCTTCGACGACTGGATCTTTGCGCGGGATTACGTGCGCGGCTCCGATCCGACGCTGGACCAGCGGCTGGATCGCGTCGCTGGAGAGATCGCGGCCGCAGCCCGCGGCGGGGAAGCGGATGAGATCGTCGTCGTCGCGCACAGCCTAGGGGCGGTGCTCGCGGTCGACATCCTCGACCGGGCGCTTCGGCTTGATCCGCTCCTGGGTCGCACCCGCCCGCTGGCGCTCCTGACCGTCGGCTCGTCGATTCTGAAGATCGGCTTCCATCGGGGCGCGACGCGCCTGCGGAACGCGATGGCGCGGGTCGCACAGGCGCCCCACGTGTTCTGGGGCGAGTACCAGGCGCTCACGGACGTGATGAACTTCTATAAGAGCGACCCGGTCGCGGTCCTCGGATTGCCGGGCCGCGGCCCCCTGGTCCGCGTGGTGCGCATCAGCCGGATGCTGCAGCCCGCAACCTACCGGCGGTTCCGGCGCAACTTCTTCCGGGTGCACTGCCAGTTCGTCAGCGCCAACGATCTGCGGGCGGCGTACGATTACTTCATGATGGTGTGCGGGCCGCTCCCGGTCGAGACGCAGGTGCGCTCCGCCGACGGTGCCGTGACGGCGATCGGCGCGGACGGATCGCTCGACGTCCCGCAGCACGAGGAGCCGCCGCCCCGACACGCCGGCTTGAGAGTTGCCGTCTCGTGACTCCGATTCTGGCCAAGATCGCCTTCGTGGTGCTGGCGCTCGGCTGGTACGTCATCCGCTTCCCGCACGCGCGGCGATCCCGGCGTACCCCGGTGGCCCGCAGCGATCGCGGGCGGCGCGAGATCGCGCTCCTGCTGATTTCCCTGACGGGGCTCGGCATCCTGCCCCTGCTTTATGTCGCGACCGGCTTCCCGCGGTTTGCCGACTACGATTTCCGGCCCGCGCAGAGCCTCCTGGGAGTGGTCGTCGCGGTTGCGGCCCTGGCGATGTTCTACCTCACGCACCGGGCGCTGGGGCGCAACTGGTCGGTCACGCTCGAAGTGCGGCAGAGCCATAAGCTCGTGACCGAGGGGGTCTACCGCTACGTGCGGCATCCGATGTACACGGCGTTTTGGCTTTGGGCGGCGGCGCAGGCCCTGCTGTTGCCGAATTGGGTCGCCGGCCTCTCCGGCCTCCTCGGCTTCGGAACCCTCTACTTCTTCCGGGTCGGTCTGGAGGAGCGTCTCATGGTCGATACGTTCGGCGAGGAGTACCGGGCCTACATGGCGCGCTCGGCGCGCCTGGTTCCCTGGATTCATTAGGAGCGGGGCTCCGCCGGTCATCGATCGGCGTCTCGTTCGCGGCGAAACGAGGCCTCTTTTCGGGTCCTCATGTCCCGACAGGATTGACGCCGAGCGGGCCGGCTCACTTGCCTCGGCACTGCGAAAATTATCCCCTGCAACCCGGCCTTCCGCGCTACCGCGCCGGGCAAGGCCTTAGTCTTCTCAGGGAGCCAAGGACCCCGCGATCCGAAGTTCGGACGTAAAGTAGTTTAGGTCGATCGATCAGCCCGTCCACTCGTCCCGCGCCAAACAGAGAGACCCTTCCGGTTAATCGACGAAAAGGCAAGTCATTCGCTTTGCGATACATTGATCTTATCGACGACGCGACCTGTACTTTGCTAGGCGCTATTCACCGGCTGGGATCCTCTAAAGGCGTTCTGCTTGCTGGGTTTCGATCGTTAACAAGATATGAATTTGCCTCATCGCCTCCGGATTGTGCCTCGAAGCTGCGCGATTGAGCGCGGTGTGTGGCTTTTTTGCACTAGAGCGCTGCGCCCGTCATGCCTAGGTTCGTGACGCTGACACTAGGGCCTCCTGCCATGAAAACCACGACGCACGTCGTCAACGTGGGGGCGTGGCTTTCAAGCACTAGAGGACAGCTCAGGTCACCCATAGTTTCTGAAGCGGACACAAGGGGCTGTTGCCATGAACACCACGAAGAAGATCCTGATCGTAACTGCGTCCATCGCCCTTCTGGGCGTTGCCGCCTGCGCCCCGGGCAAGGGCCCGGTTCTCGGCAAGGGCAAAGCCCCGGTCGCCCCGGCTCCGGTCGCGGCTCCGGTCGTCACGAAGGGCTAATACAGCCCCACAAGGCACTGAAGAGGCCGGCGCAAGCCGGCCTTTTCTTTAGGCGGGACCGGGTTCCCTGAAGGCGCCACGCGTCGTCAGCTGGCCGGGGACCGCAGACGTTCGCCCGATCGAGGTCACCGAGAGCACCTCGGACCGGAGCGGTCGCGGGCGAATCAGTTCGGGCACTCCGCTGCCGAACGTCGAGACGAGCCTTCGTGTCGCCGGTTCTGAGCCCGCGCAGCGTTGCAAATTTGGCGCGCCCTTCGAATTTCGTCCGGCGATGGCGTCCGGTCGACTCCGCACGGGCCGAAATCACCTATGCATTCAATGCAGTTTGTTGAACCGCCCGGCAACGGCGCGAGCATCGCCCGATCGAAGGCGGGCAACCGCGATGCCGTCTGGAGATGACCGATGCAGAGTCGAGTAATTAAGCGAGGCACGTTTCCTTTTCTGATGGGATTGTGGGCCCTGGCTGCCGTCACCGCGGCGACCGTTTCGGCGGCTGGCGCGCAGGAGGCGAGTCCTGCTCCGGCGCCCGGCGTAGAGCCGCAGAAGCCCGCGCGCGCCGCGCGTACGAGTCAGCCCGCCAGTCGGCGCAAGACGGTCGCCCCGAAGGCGGCCCCGCGCTATTTCGTCGAGTTCCGCTCACGGCACGCGGCGAGCTACGGCCACACCTTTCTGGCCCACGGTCGGCTGAATGCCAAAGGCGAGATCGTGGACAGCGAAGTGGCAGGGCTGCATCCTGCCTCGGAGAGCCCCGTGCCGTGGATGATCGGGCACCTGGTGCCGGTGCCCTCCGAGACCGGCCCGAGCGACGGCGATCTCGAGGACATCTACGTTTCGGCCCGCTACCGGGTCGAGCTGAGCGAGGCCGAGTACGCGAAAGCGGCCTCCTTCATCAAGAAGCTGCAGCTCAACTCGCCGCTCTGGCACGCGGTCATGTACAACTGCAATGCATGGGTCGCCGACGTTGCCCAGTTCATGGGCCTGAAGACCCCCGCGTCGACCATGCTCATGCCGGCCGACTTCATCAACGGTATGCGGGAGATGAACGCGTCCAACGAGCCGGCCGAGACGGCCTCCTTCACCTCGATGCGGGAGCCGATTGCTCCGAAGGAGCCGACCGACCTCGATTCGCTGAGCTCGATGCGGTGACCGGCTCGAGCCCAGCGAAGACGTTTCCCCGGCCGGTTCGCGGTTGCCGCTGCGAGCGGGCCGTAGGGGCTCAGGGCGCCGGCCTCAATCGGAGAATTCGGCCCTGCGAGGAGTCCGTGAGGAGATAGACGTAACCGTCCGGCCCCTGCCGGACGTCGCGGATCCGCTCGCCGAGTTCCCGCAGGATGCGCTCCTCACCGGTCACGCGGTTGCCCTGCGTCTCGAGCCGCGACACGAGTTCGCTGGCCAGCGCACCGGTCAGGATGCTGCCGCGCCAGGCAGGAAACTTGTCGCCGGTGTAGAAGGTCATCCCCGAGGGCGCGATCGACGGATCCCAGTGATACACCGGCTGCTCGAGCCCGGGCTTCGCGGTGCCCTGGCCGATCTTGGCGCCGGAATAGTCGACGCCATAGGAAATGATCGGCCAGCCGTAGTTCTTGCCTGCCTTGGGGATGTTGACCTCGTCGCCGCCCCGCGCGCCGTGCTCGATGGTCCAAAGTTCGCCCGTCTGCGGATGCAGCGCCGCGGCCTGGATGTTGCGGTGGCCGAGCGACCAGATTTCGGGCCGTACGCCTTCCCGATCGAGATAAGGGTTGTTCGGAGCCGGGCGCCCGTCGGGGGTGATGCGAACGATTTTTCCGATGTGGTTGGCCGGGTTCTGCGCCTGGTCCCGCAAGTCGAAACGGTCGCCCAGCGTGACGAAAAGGTTGCCCTCCCGGTCGAAGACGATGCGGGACCCCCAATGGTTCCGCCCCGTGTGGGTCGGCTCCTGGCGGAAGATCACGCGCGGCGCCTCGAGGGCGGTGCCGGCCGCATTGAGGCGCGCGCGCATGACGCTCGTGCCCGCCCGGCCCTCGCCGCGCTCCTCCGCATAGGAGAGGAAGACCTGGCGGTTCTGGGCGAAGCCCGGATCGAGCGCGACGTCGAGAAGTCCGCCCTGGCCGCGCACCGCGACGCGCAGCCCCGGCGTGCTCAGCGGCTCCGAGACCTGGCCCTGGGCCGAGACGATCCGTACCCGTCCGGGCCGCTCGGTCACGAGCATCCGCCCGTCGGGCAGGAACGCGAGCCCCCAAGGCCGCTCGAGCCCGCGCGCGACGGTCTCGACAACCACCTCGCCCTTTTCCGTGCGAAAGCGCTCGGCGTTCTGCGCCAGGGCCGCCGAAGGAGCCGATAGGGCGAGAGACAGGACGGCCCAACGGGACCACGTCATCGGATCAATCTCCGTTCGATCTCCGCGAGGTAACCATTCCCGTGAGCGGGTCAATGGTCTGGCCGTTCAACGGGGCGTGACGGCGACGTTTGAAGGAGCACCCAAAGCCGGGACGCTTCGCCGATCGGAAACCCGGAAACTTCTTCCACTCGAGCGCCCAGCTCGAAGGTTCCCCGGGGCGACATGCGGCAAACGCGCCGAACCTCCGGGACTTCGTTCGCCCGATTCGTGGCGATAGAAGGGGCGCATCTGTGCGCCTCTTCTCCTCAATTTCCAAGCCGTCAGAATTACGTTGGTCATCTATAATCAGTAGAATAGCCAAATATTCAATTTATTTATATCTACATCTGTATTACACAACGGCAATTCATGCGAGTACGTTCTCGATAAGAACGAATCAATACATTGACTCTAAAAAAGTTAGCCTAAAGCTATGGAGAGCTGAGGGCCCATATACCTATAAATGCCGGGCCACGCTACGCGATACCTTGGGGGCCAATGATGATCAAACGCAGCCTCGCCGGTTCCGGCATCTCTTCCAAAGCGATCGCTGGAGGGGGGCTTTCTCTCCCGCCCTTCGCAGGAGGGTTCAGCATCATCCGCGGCACCTGGGACGATGATCTCATCATCGGTCGCGATGCCGGCGAGACGATCTATGCGCTCGAGGGATACGATACGGTTCATGCGGGGGCAGGCGACGACCGGGTCTACGGCGGCTGGGGCAATGATCTCATCGAAGGCGGTGCCGGCGCCGACATCCTCTGGGGCGATGCCACCGACCCGTGGTCGATGTGGGGCGTCGGTGACGATTCCCTCTACGGCGGCGACGGCAACGACAGGGCGTACGGGGGCGCCGGCAATGACGCCCTCTATGGGGGGTGGGGCGACGACCTCATGGAGGGCGGCGACGGCGACGACGTCATCCAAGGCGACGGCATCGACGGGTTCAGGATCGGGATCGGCAACGACACCCTTCTGGGCGGCGCCGGCAACGATTCGATCATTGCCGGATGGGGCAGCGACTCGGTCGACGGCGGCGAGGGCAACGATCTCATCCAGGGCGACGTGGCGGGCGATACCGGGAGGATCGGGGTCGGTGTCGACACGCTCCTGGGCGGCGCCGGAAACGACACGATCTTTGGCGGCTTCTTCACGGACTGGATCGACGGAGGCGTGGGCGACGACAGCCTCGTGGGCGGCGGCGGCATCGACGAAGTCAACGGCGGGGAGGGGAACGACGTCATCCGAGGCGAGGGGGACCTGCCCGGGCCGTACGACGAGGTCTACTTCCACGACAGGCTCTCGGGTGGCGCCGGCAACGACCTGATTTTCGGCGAGTACGGCAACGACACCGTCCATGGCGGCGACGGCAACGACACGATTGATGCCGGCGACGGGAACGACTCCGCGAGCGGCGACTCGGGCGCCGATTCCATCAGCGGCGGCGCCGGCAACGACCTTTTGGTCGGGGGCGAATCTGAATACGGCATCGACGGCTCGGACACGATCGACGGCGGAGCAGGCGATGACGGCATCAGTGGCGACTCTGGCGACGACAGTCTGCTGGGCGGGGCGGGCAACGATGCGCTCTACGGCGGATTCGGGTCGGACATTGTCCACGGAGGCGATGGAAACGACTACCTCTCGGGCGCCGATTCCTTCATGTCGGACTCGGACTACGACGAGCTCTACGGCGGAGCCGGCGACGACACGCTTCAAGGGGGCGGATGGAGCGATCTGCTCATGGGCGGTGCCGGCAATGATCGCCTTGAGGGAGATCCGCTTAATATCCCCTTCTACGAGCTTCAGCCGGGGAACGACACGCTTCTGGGCGGCGACGGCGACGACGGGCTCTTCGGCGGCGGCGGCCAGGATAGTCTCGATGGCGGGACGGGGGACGATTACATCTACGGCGACTGGGAGGATAAGGATGATGATTGGTCGGGTTTCGACAGTCTCACCGGCGGCGAAGGGAACGACTGGCTGGCGGGCGGGGCGGGCGACGACCTGATTTTTGGCGATGCCAGTGCGGAGGGAGCCGCGGACGGCCACGACCTCGTGTTCGGCGGGCACGGCGACGACAGGGCCTACGGCGGTGGTGGTAACGACCGGCTCGATGGCGAGGGAGGGGACGATCGGATTTACGGCGGCTCCGGCGATGACGGGGTCATCGGGTCCGACGGAAACGATCGCTTGGACGGCGACGGCGGAAACGACCGCCTCTTTGGCGGCAACGGCAGCGACTTTCTCGCCGGCGGAGATGAGGACGATCTGCTTTTCGGCGGCTTCGGAGAGCTGGACGCCGACGATACGATGTCCGGCGGACTCGGAGCCGACGTGTTCCGCTTCGATCCGAGCTCCGGCGCGTTCGGAAACGACGTCGTCACGGACTTCGAGGTGACGGGCGGGGATGTCATCGAGCTGTGGAAAAGCGGTTTCACTAAGTTCGAGGAACTCGTCATCCGGCAAAGCGGGACGAGCGCCGTCATCGATCTCGGCATCGGCTCCTCCATCACGCTCGAAAACGTCCACGACGTGACCACGCTGTCGGCCGATGACTTCCGCTTCATGTGATGCACCTTAATCCGGATTAATCGGAGAGCGCCTGGCGCTCCGCCGCGTGTTCCGATACGCCTGCGCGCTGTCGAAAGACCGGATTCCGAGCGGTCCAGCTGTGATCCGGTGGGGCGCCCGGCGATGCTCGACCCGCGGTGCGACGTCGACGACGATGCGCGTGTGGTGCGCGAGACGACGGGCCGTCAGCTTCCGTGGGCACGGCTCCGGGTGAGGGCGACGCGGACCGCAACGGGTCGATGAAATCGCCCCTCGAGAGAAGCTCAACGCGAGACGAGGCTGAGGGATGCGCGGTCGTGGTGATGCGAAAGCGCGCTCGTGGTCGCGAGCACCCCGATCGTGGCCAGGCCCAGCAGGAGGCTCAGCGCTAGGGCGAAGCGGCGCTCGCTCGTGCGATCGGCGCGCAGCGCCAGCGATCGTGTCCGGCGCGCGGTCCTCGACGTGGTCGACTGCATCAGGCGATCTCCGCACCCGCCGTGATCGATTCGGCCGGGACAAACGCTTCGAACCAGCGGAGGTTCCGCAGCATCCGAGTGCGCATCGGCGAGGGGAGGCACCTCGCTTCGAGCGCGAATGGAGGGCCTTCAAATGGCCCCTGTTATCGCCGACCGGGCCGAGCGAGGGGAAGCGGATTCCGTCTTCGGTTGCGGTGGGTCATGAATCCCCGACCGGCCACTGGAGACCGCCGGGATAACGGGGGAGTGCCGGCCCGCCGGCCCTCGATGAGCATAGGTCGGCGGACCGCCCCCGCCGGCCCTCAGTTCGCCGCCTCGGGCTTGATTCCCGCCGCCTTGATGATGTCGGCCCAGGTCTGGATCTCCTTCTCGAGGTAGGGCTTGAAGGCGTCCGGGTCGCGCACGTGGAGGGTGAACCCGAGCTTCGTGATGCGATCCTTGACCTCGGGCTTGTTCAGGATCGCGACGACGGCGCCCGACAGCTTGTCGAGGATCGGCTTCGGGGTGTTCACGGGGGCGAAGAAGGCCGCCCACGACTCCGCGTCGGCGTTGGTGATGCCTTGCTCGCGCAGGGTCGGGACCTCCGGGACCTGGGCGTTGCGCTGCGGGCTCGCGAGCCCGATCGCGCGGATCTGGCCGCCCTGGATCTGGCCGAGCACCGAGGGAAGAGTGGAGTTCGACACGTCGATGCGCCCGGCCACGAGCTCCTGGACGAGGGGCGCCGCGCCGCGGAACGGCACGTGGGTCATCTTGGTCCCGGTCCGCACCATGAAGAGCTCGGTCGATAGATGCGAGCCCGAGCCGATGCCCGTCGAGCCGTAATTCAGCTTGCCGGGATCCTTCTTGGCGAGATCGACGAGCTCGGGGATCGTCTTCGCCGGCAGGTCGTTCCTGACCACGAAGATGTGCTCGAAGGCGCCGGCGCCGGCGAGCGGAGCGAAGTCCTTCACGGCGTCGTAGCCCGGGTTCGTGAGCAGGAACATATTGTTCCCGTGGGTCTGGTTGTTGCCGAAGACGATCGTGTAGCCGTCCGGGTCGGCCTTCGCGACGGCGCGCGTGCCGATGGCCCCGGAGGCACCGGCGATGTTCTCCACGACCACGTTCTGGCCGAGGCTCTTGCCCATCTCCTCGGCGACGATGCGGGCGATCGCGTCCGTCGGGCCGCCCGCCGGATACGGCACCACCATCTTGATGACGCGGGTCGGGAATTCCTGCGCGGAGGCGGCACCGGAGAAGAGGACGGCGCAGGCCACGAGACCGAGTGCGCAGCGGCGGGTCAGGGTCATAAGATGTTCTCCAAAACCCGCGAACGGCGGGTCGTTCTGCTTGCTTGAGCGGCGGTCGCGCACTACGGTCCGCGCCGCCGTGAGGCTTGTCGGCCGCATTTTCCGCTGCAAAGCGGCAGAAATGCTCCCGAACCTAACGCCCCGATTGGAGAAATGTCATGGGCTTTTTGTCTGACGCCCTCTCCCGCATCAAGCCGTCCGCGACCATCGTCGTCACGCAGAAGGCGCGGGATCTCAAGGCGCAGGGGCGCGACGTCATCAGCCTCTCGGTCGGCGAACCGGACTTCGACACGCCGGGCCACATCAAGGAAGCCGCCATGGCGGCGATTCGCCGGGGCGAAACCAAGTACACGCCGGTTTCCGGAATCGTTCCCTTGCGGGAAGCGATCGCGCGCAAGTTCGCGCGCGAAAACGGCCTCGAATACAAGCCGTCCCAGACGATCGTCTGCACGGGCGGCAAGCAGGTGATCTACAACGCGTTGCTCGCCACCGTGAAC
Organism: uncultured Alphaproteobacteria bacterium; assembly: GCA_963800985.1. GTDB lineage: Bacteria > Pseudomonadota > Alphaproteobacteria > Rhizobiales > Beijerinckiaceae > Microvirga. The sequence continues at coordinate 119,456 of CAWDDI010000041.1, forward strand.
CCGGGGGACGAGGTCCTCGTCCCGACCCCGTTCTGGGTCTCCTATCCCGAGATGGTCGGCCTGTGCGGCGGCACGCCGGTGTTCGTCGAGACGACGATGAAGCACAACTTCAAGCTCCAGCCGGAGCCGCTCGAGCGCGCGATCACGCCGAGGACCAAGTGGCTCATCCTCAATTCGCCCTCGAACCCGTCCGGGGCGGCCTACACCCGGGACGAGTTGAAGGCACTCACCGACGTGCTCATGCGGCATCCTCAAGTCTGGGTGCTCACCGACGACATGTACGAGCATCTCACCTACGGCGGATTCGAGTTCGTGACGCCGGCCCAGGTGGAACCCGGGCTGTACGGGAGGACGCTCACCATGAACGGCGTGTCAAAGGCCTACGCGATGACCGGCTGGCGGATCGGCTACGCGGCCGGGCCGGAGCCGCTCATCAAGGCCATGGACTTCGTGCAGGGCCAGCAGACCTCCGGGGCATGCTCGATCGCACAGTGGGCCGCCGTCGAGGCGCTCGACGGGCCGCAGGACCACCTGACGGTTTTCAGGAGGGCTTTCGAGGAGCGGCGCGACCTCGTGGTCTCGATGCTCAACCAGGCGCGCTATCTCAAGTGCCCGATGCCGGAAGGGGCATTCTACGTGTATCCCTCCTGCGCGGAGGCCATCGGGAAGACGGCGCCCTCCGGCAAGGTCTTGCAGACGGACGAGGATTTCGTATCGGAACTCCTGGAGACCGAAGGCGTCGCGGCGGTGCACGGCTCCGCGTTCGGGCTCGGTCCCAACTTTCGCATCTCGTATGCGACGTCGAATGCGGTTCTCGAGGATGCGTGCCACCGCATCCAGCGCTTCTGCGGCTCCCTGCGATGACCGGCCTGCCGCGGACCTTCCATCCGGACCCCGCGGCGGCGCCCTATCGCGCCCATCCGGCCTCCACGCACCGGGTGAAGTTCAACGCCCGCGTCGACTTCACGAACGGCGGCCATGTGGAGGCCGTGGACTTCCTCCTCGACCTCGAGGGCACGACCGTCACGCCGGAACGGCTCGCCGAGATGATCGTGTCGGCGATGAATCTCCTGCGCGCCGGGCCCGTGACGATCACCCGGATGCAGGTGGTCCGACGTGGCGAGCACGGCGACGGGTGACCCAAGGTCGAGAGGATCGGGTCCCGGAGCCGAGAGTTCGCGCGCCGGCTGTGTCGTTAGGTCAACTCAGCGCTGTCGGGGTCGATCGGCTCGGCGGTCGGCTGCCGCGATTCGGAGCGTCGGGCCGAAGGGGGTTGCCAAGCGGAACGGACAGGCAGAGCATCGTCCGATCAGCGCGTCGCCCAAGAGCGCGCAGTGGGGCAGGGAAGGAACGTTTCCAATGGCACCCAACGGCAGACCAGCACCGGGCCCACGATGCATCGCGATCGTCGGCCCATTCCAGAGCGGAAAGACCACGCTCCTCGAAGCGATTCTCGAGCGGACCGGCACCGTGCAACGCTCCGGCCGCGTGACGAACGGCGACACCGTGGGCGACGCCAGCGCGGAAGCCCGCGCCCATGGCATGACGGTCGAGCCCAACATCGCCACGGTCTCCTTCCTCGGCGAGACCATGACGTTCGTCGATTGCCCCGGCTCGGTCGAATTCCTTCACGACATGCGCATGGTCGGTCCGGTCTGCGACGCTGCCATCGTGGTGTGCGAGGCGGACGAGCGGAAGATCCCGGCCCTCGAGATCGTCCTGCGTGAGCTCGAAGAGTCGGACATCCCGCGTTTCCTTTTCATCAACAAGATCGACCAGGCGTCCCGCCGCGTCCGCGAGACCCTGGCGCTCCTGCAGCGCGCCTCGCGAACGCCCCTGCTGCTGCGCCAGATTCCGATCTGGAAGGACGGCATCGCGGTCGGGTTCATCGACCTCGCGCTGGAGCGCGCGTTCATCTACCGCGAGCATGCGCCGAGCGAGATCGTGGAGCTGCCGGCGGGCGAATTGCCCCGCGAGCGCGAAGCGCGGTTCGCGATGCTGGAGCGCCTCGCAGACTACGACGACTCCCTGATGGAGGACCTGATCTCCGAGATCGAACCCCCGAAGGACCGCATTTTCGATGACCTCGCCAAGGAAGTGCGCGAGCGCCATGTGGTCCCGGTGCTCATCGGCTCCGCCGACCGGTGCAACGGCGTGACGCGGCTTCTCAAGGCGCTCCGCCATGAGGCGCCGACATTGGCCGAGACCCGCGTTCGGCTCGGCATCCCGAACGACGGTCCGCCGCTCGCCCAGGTGATGAAGACGCAGCACACCGGCCACGGCGGCAAGGTTTCGATCGCCCGCGTCCTGCGCGGGATGTTCCGTGAAGGCGATACGGTGATCGGGTCGCGCGGCTCGGAGACCAGGATCGCAAGCCTCTTGTCGTTCGTGGGGCAGACCGCCACCCGAATGGCGGAGGCGAAGGCCGGCGAGACCCTCGGTTTCGGACGCATGGAGGGGCTTGCGACCGGTGATTGCTTCGCCGCGGGGAAATCCCGTCCCGAAGCCATCGTGTCCGTGGCGCCGCCGGAGGCGGTCTATGCCGTTGCCGTGAGGGTCAAGGACCGCAAGGACGATGTGCGCCTGACGAGCGCGCTTGCGAAAATCGCCGAGGAGGATCCGGCCCTGGCCGTCGAAAATCGGCCCGAGATGGGAGAAATGCGCCTGCTCGGGCAGGGCGAGATGCATCTGCGGGTCGCCGTCGAGCGCCTCGCCTCGCGGTTCCAGGTCGCGGTCGACACCGGCAAGCCGCGGGTCAATTATTGCGAGACCATCAAAGTGCCCGCGACAGCCCGCGGACGGCACAAGAAGCAGACCGGAGGGCACGGCCAGTTCGGCGACGTCGTCATCGAGGTCAAGCCGCTGCCGCGCGGAGAGGGCTTCGCCTTCCAGGACTCGATCACCGGCGGCGTGGTGCCGCGCCAGTACATCCCGTCGGTGGAGACGGGCGTGCGCGACGCGATCAAGCGCGGGCCCTTGGGTTTCCCGGTGGTCGACCTCGCGGTGGCGCTCACGGACGGCTCCTACCACACGGTCGACTCGTCCGACGCGGCGTTCCAGGCGGCCGCGAAGCTGGCGCTCGCGGAGGCCTTGCCCAAGGCCAAGCCCGTGCTCCTCGAGCCGGTGCTGTCGGTCGAGATCACCATCCCCTCCGAGGCGCTTTCGAAGGCGACCGGCCTCGTCACGGGCCGGCGCGGTCAGATCCTGGGGTACGATTCCCGGCCCGGCTGGTCGGGCTGGGACGTGCTTTCGGCGATGATCCCGGAATCGGAAATCGGGGACCTTATCGTCGAACTGCGCTCCGCGACGGCCGGCGTCGGCACGTTCTCGACGCGCTTCGACCACATGGCGGAGTTGAGCGGGCGACCCGCGGACCAGGTGCTGCAGAATCAGACGAAGGGCGCGCATTAGCGGGCGCTTCGCTCCCCCGTTCGCCGCGCGAGCGGCGCCGGGCCGGGCGGGCCATCCGCCCGGCGCAATCGGGCCGAGAAGGCGTTCGCGCTCCGACGCGGGATTACGCGATGGCAGGCGCCCGACGAGGCGGCCTCGTCGTTCCTGGTTGTGCTTTGCGCGGCTAACCGGCGAATCACGGGCAAGATGAAATCCCCGCGCGTCCGAACGACCCGTCCCAGCGGAACGCGCGCGTTGGCGGCGATTCGAGAACTGCCGGAGCGGAAAGACGTGGGCTGACGCGTTCCCATCGACAAACCTGCTGCGCCACGGCAAAGTCTCGTTATAGCGGAGCACTGGGCTGTGCCGAACGACGGCTTCGCGGACGAGCGGGGGGAACAATGAACGCCACGAGCTTTGCGGCTGCATCGACGAATGAAGGGTTGAACCCAAACCAGAAGCCCTGGCTCAAGCACTACCCCGCGGACGTCCCCCCGACGATCGAAGAGGGCACGCTCGGGACCCTCGCGGATATCTTTCGCGCCAGCGTCGAGGGCTGCCCCGAACGGCCGGCCCTGGAGAGCTTCGGCAAGCGCATGACGTACGCCGAGCTCGGTCGCCGTGCGGCGGCGGTGTCGTCATGGCTGCAGCAACAAGGACTCCAGAAGGGCGATCGCGTCGCGATCATGCTGCCCAACGTGATGGCCTATCCGCCGATCCTCTTCGGCATCCTTGCGGCGGGCCTCACGGTGGTCAACGTCAACCCGCTCTACACCGCCCGGGAGCTCACGCAGCAGCTCCAGGACGCAGGGGCCCGCGTGCTGTTCGTGCTGGAGAATTTCGGCCACACCGTGCAGGAGGCGACGGGGTCCCTGTCGCTCGAGCGGATCGTCGTGGTGACCCCCGGCGACCTCCTCGGCCTCAAGGGCGCCGTCGTCAACCTCGTCTCGCGGCGGGTGAGGAAGGCCGTGAGGCCGTTCACCCTCGAGCGCGCGGTTCCCCTCCGGACGGTGCTCGCCGAGGGGGCTCGGATTCCGCCCCGCCCCGTCGTGGTCTCCCTCGACGACCCGGCCTTCCTGCAATACACCGGCGGCACGACGGGCGTCGCGAAGGGAGCCGTGCTCCTCCATCGCAACGTCGCCGCCAACGTGGCGCAATTGGAAGCTTGGATGCGTCCGTTCCTCGGCGAGCGTGCCGACCACGTGATGGTGACCGCGCTGCCGCTCTACCACATCTTCGCTCTGACGGTATGCGCGCTGCTGATGACCCGGCTCGGCGCGTGTCAGCTCCTGATCGCCAATCCGCGCGATATCCCCGGCTTCGTCAAGACCCTGAAATCGCGGCCCTTCACGCTCATGTCGGGCGTCAACACCCTCTACAACGCTCTCGTGCACAGCCCGGGCATTACGGAGGTGGACTTCTCGCAGGTGCGGCTGTGCGTGTCGGGCGGAATGGCGACCCAGGCCGCGGTCGCCAAGCGCTGGAAGGAGATCACCGGCAGACCGATCATCGAGGGCTACGGCTTGTCCGAGACATCCCCGGTGGTCAGCGCCAACCCGCTCGAACTCGCCGAGTTCTCCGGCACGATCGGATACCCGCTGCCTTCGACCGACGTGTCGATCCGCAACGCGGACAACGAGGTTCTGCCTTTCGGCGAGCGCGGCGAACTATGCGTGAAGGGCCCGCAGGTGATGGCGGGCTACTGGAATCGCCCGGACGAGACCGCGAAGGCGATGACGCCGGACGGCTATTTCCGCACCGGCGACGTGGGGGTGATGTTGGAGGACGGGCAAGTCAAGATCGTCGACCGGATCAAGGACATGATCCTGGTGTCCGGTTTCAACGTCTACCCGAACGAAGTCGAGGACGTGCTCGCGCAGCATCCCGGCGTGCTCGAAGTGGCGGTCATCGGAGTCCCGGACGAGCAGTCGGGCGAGCTCGTCGCCGCGTATGTGGTCCCGAAGGACACGACGGTGACCGCCGACGAGCTGCGCGGGTTTTGCCGCGAGACTTCTCACGGCCTACAAGGTGCCGCGACGCATCGAGTTCCGGCAGGCTCTGCCGAAGACCAATGTCGGAAAGGTGCTGCGACGCGCGCTTCGGGACGAGGTCATGAAGGCGTAGAGCATCCCGGGGCGGGCTGCGCTTTTCTCGGATGCGAGGTTCGCCGCAAAAATGCCGGGCTCGAAAGCCCGGCAGAAAGTCAGGTTCGAAACAGGTCACGAACCTTCCAGAGGGGAACGGCCGAACGGAACCGCTCGGGAGGTCGGAGCGGACCCGCGTTTCGATCGGCCGATTTCGATATCGGTCGACGCGCGCCGTCCTGCAATCCGGCAGGCCTCATGAAGGGGCTGCGCTGCGCGCATGCCCTCGACGGTCGATCCACGGCCTGGCGCGGCGATCTCCTTTTTCGCAAATGCTTAAAACGTCCAGCGCTGCGCCTTTGCGACGAGAAAGTCGCGGAACGCCTGGACTCGGGCAACGGAGCGCATCTCCTCGGCGTAGACGAGATAGCTGTCGAGGGACGGCAATTCGACGTCGCGCAGGATCTGCGTGAGCAGGGAGTTGCCGTCGACCGCATAGTCGGGCAGCACGCCGATGCCGGCTCCGGTCTCCACCGCGAGTTTGAGGGCGGTGATGTTGTTGACCACATAGTGGTACTGGCGCGGCTCCTGGCCCTCCCGGCCCGCGGTGGAGAGCCAATGCATGGCCATGAGGTAGGAGGGTTGATCCCGGCCGAAGGAAATGATGCGGTGGTTGTCGAGATCGTCGAGCGATTTCGGCTCTCCGAACCGCTTCACGTAGTCCTTCGAGGCATAGACGTGAAAGTGGACGGTGAACAGCCGTCGCTGGATCAGGTCGGGCTGTGCCGGGCGCCGGAGGCGGATCGCGACATCGGCTTCGCGCATGGCGAGGTCGAGCTCCTCGTTGGTGAGGATCAGCTCGACGCGCACATCCGGGTAGAGGTCCAGGAACTCTGAGACCCGCTGCGCGAGCCAGATCGAGCCCAAACCCACGGTCGTCGTCACCTTGAGGTCGCCCGTCGGGCGCTCGCTCGTCTCCACGAGGCGGGCGCGGGTCGTCTCGAGCCGCATGCGCATGTCCCGCGCGGCCCGGAACAGGAGGTCACCCTGCTCGGTGAGGATGAGGCCGCGGGCATGGCGATGAAAGAGCGGGGCCTTCAGCTCCCGCTCGAGAGCGCTGATCTGACGGCTCACCGCGGACTGACTCAAGCCAAGATCGTCCCCGGCGCGCGTGAAGCTGCCCGCTTCGGCGACCGTATAGAAAACCCTGATCTTATCCCAATCCACGCCGACGTTCCCCCGGAGACACCGGTCGCGACCGGCGCATCTTCCCTCTCGCTCAACGGTACGATAGGTGCGGCGGTCGCCGCGACAGGTGTCTTCTGCCCGCTGCGGTCCTACTCGGCCGCCTGGCGGGTCTCCTCGTGTGCAGCAAGGTAGCGCTCGGCTTCGAGCGCCGCCATACATCCCAACCCGGCGGCTGTCACGGCCTGGCGGTAGACGTCGTCGGTCACGTCCCCGGCCGCGAAGACTCCGGGAACGTTGGTGGCCGTCGAGTTCGGCCGGGTCTGGAGATACCCGCCCCCTTTCATCTCGAGCTGCCCCGCAAAGAGTTCGGTCGACGGCGCATGGCCGATCGCGATGAAGACCCCGTCCGTCCTCAAGTCCGAGTGGGCGCCGGTCTTCAGGTTCTTCAGGCGCACGTGGGCGACGCTCGCCGGCGGGCCGTCGCTGCCGCAGATCTCCTCGAGGGCGGAGTCCCAGACGACATGCACGTTCGGCTTCTTGAAAAGACGCTCCTGAAGGATCTTTTCCGCGCGCAGGCTGTCCCGGCGATGGACCAGGGTCACCTTGCTCGCCAAGTGGGACAGGTAGAGCGCCTCCTCGACCGCGGTATTGCCGCCCCCGACGACGACCACCTCCTTGCCGCGATAGAAGAAGCCGTCGCAAGTCGCGCAGGCCGAGACTCCGTAGCCCTGGAACTTCGCTTCGGACGGCAGCCCGAGCCAGCGCGCCTGAGCGCCGGTCGCGATGACGAGCGCATCGCAGGAATAGCTGTCGCCGCTGTCGCCCTCGAGGCGGAACGGTCGTTGGGCGAGATCGACCCGGGTGATGTGGTCGGACACGATCCGCGTGCCGACATGTTCGGCCTGCAGACGCATCTGTTCCATGAGCCAGGGCCCCTGAATGACGTCTGCAAACCCGGGATAGTTTTCGACGTCCGTCGTGATCATCAACTGGCCGCCCGGCTGAAAGCCCGAGATCAAGACGGGCTCGAGCAGGGCGCGGGCGGCGTAGATCGCCGCCGTGTAGCCGGCCGGTCCCGAGCCGACGATCACGAGTTTCGTGTGCAGATGGGCCATGGACGATTACTCCGAGAGCATGGGAGCCTGGGCGAGGCCGCGGCGGTGGCGGTTGAACCCCTCCTCGATCGCTGCCGCGATGATAGGGGTCGCATCGACGGGCGGATAGCGCTCGCCTACGAGGTGCCCGTCGAAATCGTGGACGACTCCCAGCCTCTTCAGCCCGTCGAGAAAGGTTCTGAGCTTCATATGGCCTCCGGACGGCTCGAACACCAGGACCGGAACGCCGGTCGCCGCCGCCTCGCCGACCATGTTGAAGGAGTCGGCCGTCACGATGACGGCGTCCGAGAGCGCCAGCAAGGCGATATAGGGGTTCTCGCCCGCACCGTCCCAGAAGAAACCGCCGCGCCGGCGGGCGAGGTCCAGGAGCGCGGCCCGGAGCGGCGGCGGCGTTCGGCGCGACACCGTCATCAGCAGGCTGACGCCCGTCGCGGCGAGAGTCTCGAGGTTCGCCGTAAACCGCGCCACATCGGCGTCGGTGAACCGGTGATGGCGGCTGTCGCCTCCCGCGAGCACCGCCGCGCGGGGCGCCGGGAGCGCGGCGACGCGCGGGTCCGGCTCGGCACGCGCCGCCGCCAGGCGCGCGGCGGTGATCCGGTGCGGGGAGGTCAGGGTCGTGAGCACGTTCGGTCCACGGATGCGGTCGTAGGCCGGCGCCCAGATGAAATCCGCGCTTCCCGGCCCGGCGCGCGGATCCTTGAGGAACACCGTGTAGGTGCGCCCGCCCGAGGCTCGTTTCACGTATCGGAGCGAAGGGACCGCACGGCGGCCCGACGCGATCACGAGGTCCGGGAACGGCGGTGCGATCGGGCTCTTGCTGGCGCCCGGGCGTTCGCGCGGGTCGATCGGTCCCCAGGGCATGAGCCACGCGTAGGGTGCGCGGGGCCGGACGCGGCGCAACTCCGGCGCGAGGCCCAGCGCCTCGGCGGCTCCGAGACAGGGCAGCTCGTCGCCGGCCTTGCCGTCGGTCAAAATCCAGGCCGTGATGCCGCGCAACATTCTCTCAGTCGCTCAAGAAGATCCGATCCCGCAAGCAGCGTCGCGGCTTCCTTGTCTCGGCTGCCGCCGCAGTCTACTCACCGCCCGACAACCCGGGAGCTCTCGTGCGCGGACGCCTTGATTCCATAGACTGGGCCATTCTCAAAGAGCTCCAAGCCGACGGAAGCATCACCAACGTCGAACTTGCCCGTCGCGTCGGCCTCTCCGCCCCGCCATGCCTCAGACGCGTGAGGGCGCTCGAGAAGGCCGGCATCATCAGGGGCTACCGAGCCATGCTGGACCCGAAGGCGCTCGGTTTCGAGATCGTCTGCTTCGCGATGGTGCAGCTCGCCGCGCAGGGGCAGAAGGAGCTCGCCGCGTTCGAGGGCCGCATGAGGGCCTGGCCGATGGTGCGCGAGTGCTGGAAGCTTTCGGGCGAGATCGACTTCATCCTCAAATGCGTGGCTCCCACTCTCGGCGCCTTCCAGGGTTTCGTCGCCGATCTCACGGCTCTTCCGGACGTTCGAAACGTCCGCACGGCGCTGAGCTTGGACCTCGTCAAGGACGAGCCGCTCGTCCCGGTCGAACAGGCTCACGGGGCAGGCTGAGCCCTCAGGGCGCGCGGTGGCCGGAGACGAGCGATTCCGCTCCAAACCGGGTTTCGCGGACCGGGATCCAACAGGACGCGGGGTGACCTCGTTCGCGAGAACCCGCATCGGGGTCCGAAGCCGCCATGGCGGGCCGCACACGCCGGGCGCCGGGTGGGAAGGGGCGATTCATGGATTTATGATTGCACAAACGGCAGCAGTGCAATTGCTGGTCGATAAAGCCAAGCTATTGAAACAGTATTCAGGACACCTAGAACCATAACGAGCTCGCCCGGCCGGGCGGCTTCGTCACCAACGTCTAGGGAAGCGTCATGAAGCGCAAGTCAGCCTTGAGCGTCTCCAGCATCGGTCCGATTTCCGGCGGCGACTGGTTCCTGCCGATCGTCGTCCCCGGCACGAGGTCACGACCTCCTCGACGGCGGCTTGGGAGCCGATACGCTCGAAGACTTCTCCGGGATCGATACGCTGAACGGCGGCGGCGGTAACGACTTCATCAACAGCGGCTCCACCAATCAGCACGACGTGACGTTCCTGAACGGCGGCGACGGCGACGACACGCTCAGAGGCGCGGACGCGAGCAATACCTTCACGGGCGGGGCGGGCGCCGATCGCTTCCAGATCGAGGGCGTCGCCGCATCCGGTCACGACGTGATCACCGACTTCAACGTTCAATACGAGTGGTTGGGCGGTCCGAGGGACAAGATCGCCTTCAAGGGCTGGTTTTCGGACTACACCGAAATGATGAAGCAGGCGCGGCAGACGGCGGAAGGAGTCGTCATCACCTACAACGACGTAAAGACGCTCACGCTCAAGGGCGTGCTGAAGGACACGCTGCACGCCTATCACTTCGAGTTCTTCGTCTGATCGGCCGCGATCGGGCAGAACAAGGAGGAGCACCGCCGACGCGGTGCTCCTGGCTCATTAGGAACACCTCGCCCGGCGCAGGCCGGCGAGATCGCGAGTGTAGTCGACTCTCCCGAGCCGCTCGCAAGCTCGGCGTGCCAATGCGCCATCGCCTGCTGGGGCCGTGCGCGAGGGCCGTGTGCAGCGCTGATCATCCGATCCTTCTCAGTCCGGTCGGGCGACCCTTCAATTCAAAGTAGTGCAACGTACTCCGCTCAAGCAAAGCGGGCAGTCACCCGAGTTGTTGCTATGATGTTGCATTTAAGCTAAGCAGTAAGCCGGCCGCGTCCGCCGTGACGACGGCTCAATCAATAAGGCTCAAGGGGGGCCATCATGATCCGCAAGTCCGCGACCGCCATCACGCCCGTTGCTGCGTCCGCGCCGTCGGCCGTCGCCCAGGTCAGGGTCTCCGAGGACCTCGGTCTCGTCGCGAGCGCGGCGTCGGACCACCCGGGCCGGCGCACCGGCGCCGCCGCGACGGTCGGCACCCTGACGCTCGCCGAGAGCGTCTCGGGCCCGCTCGGAAGCCTCGGCCCGATCTCCGGGGGCGGGCTGCTTGCGCCTCAATTGTTTGGAACCAGCGGAAGCGACACTCTCGTCGGCTCCCTGGCGAACGAGCAGATCTGGGGGTTCGAAGGCAACGACTTCCTCATCGGACTGGGCGGTGTCGATAGCCTCTACGGCGGCGAGGGAGCCGATGTTCTCGTGGGCGGCGAGGGCTCCGATGTCCTTTGGGGCGACCGCACGCTCGGCGTTTTGGAGGCGGTCGGCGGCTCCGACACGCTCACCGGCGGCAACGGCGACGACCGGCTGTATGGGCAAGGCGCCGGCGACTGGCTGTTTGGCGCGTGGGGCGCGGACACGCTCGACGGCGGCAGCGGTATCGACACGATGAGCGGAAGCTACGGGTCGGACCACTATTATGTCGACAGCCTCGGCGATGTCATCAACGAGGGTGATGACACGGGCTGGGACGTGGTCCATTCGAATGCCTCCGTCTACATCCTGCCCAGCAATGTCGAAGAGCTGCGTCTCGAAGCCGGCGCGGTCAGCGGCCACGGCAACTGGATCCAGAACATCCTGCGCGGCAACGACGGTGTGAACAATCTCTACGGCTACGGAGGCGACGACATCATCAATGGCGGGGGCGGCAACGATTATGCCTCGGGCGGGACCGGGCACGACGAGATCTACGGCGACACGATCTTCGAGATGGGGGGCGACGACAGCCTGTGGGGCGAGGACGGCAACGACAAACTCTACGGCCGCCTCGGCCACGACCGGCTCTACGGCGGTGCCGACAACGATACGCTCGACGGCGGACACGGCAACGACACGCTCGACGGCGGCACCGGCGACGACGAGCTGAACGGGTGGGACGACAACGACTACCTGCTCGGTGGCAGCGGGCATGACGCACTGACGGGCGGTACCGGCAACGATACCTTGGAGGGTCACGGTGAGAACGATACGCTGACGGGCGGCTTCGGCAACGATACCCTCAAAGGGGGCATCGGCGACGACGAGCTCTACGGCGGCGTCGGGGACGACCGCGTCGAGGCCGGAGGCGGCAACAACCTTTTGGAAGCTGGAGTTCTGGGCAACGACACCCTCGTCGGCAGCGACGGCAACGACACCATGGTGGGGGGCGATTCGGCGAGCGTAAGATACGAGATCGGGGGAAGCCTGGGATTTGGACATGACGTGATCGCCGGCTTCGATGCGCCCAACAGCATCATCGTGAATGACTGGATCGTTTTCAAGAAGGCGTGGTTCGGCAGCTTCGGCGCAGTGCTCGATCGTGCCCAGCAAGTCGATCGGGGCGTTCTGATTGCGCTCGACGAGAACAACTCCGTGTTGATCCAGGGGTACAATATGGATTTTCTATTCCGGGCGAGAGATCATTTCATCTTCATGTAGGTGTCGACCTTATTCGGCAGGTTGCTGGAGATGACACGCCCGCCCATCCGATCGCCCATCGAAGGGCGGTGATTGCCGCTCCCGCCGTGGCGGTCGATGCTCGATCCAGGTGATCGCGCCGCCCGGCGGGTGCCAGTCCTCGCTACCGGCCGGGCTGCGGGCGGACCCACGGGCGCGGCGGGCAATCAGCTTGAGCTGGCGGCGCCGCGGTCTTGGCGAGCGCTGCGCCCCAAAACCAGCCCCGTCTTAACCCGTCGTCCATCGCAGCCAGCGCGCCGCGCCACCGCCGCGGCGCGCTCGGGCTCGTTCGGCTCCGTCGCGCGGGCGTTCGCGCCAAGCGCGGCGTGCTGCGGGCAGCGGGCCAGGATTTCGCCTCGCGGGCCGACGACGAGCGCCTCGCCGGTGATCGAGTCGCTCACACGCCGCGTGCCACGCCACCGCGCAGGAACGCCGTCAGGTGGACCTCCGTGACCACCATCACGAGCCGCGGCCCGGCCCCCGATGCGGTCCGCGAAGACGCGGCGGAGCGCGTCCGTCATGGCAGCGCCGGCGAGCCCCCGCGAGCGCGACGGGCCCAGCGGCTCGCGATCGATCGGATTGCGCCGGTCGCCCCGGCGCTCGGCCGGCGTGCAGAGTTTTCGGCACCTCGGCCGCGCTAGCAAGGACGTTGCAGCAGGCCGAGGCCCCGCGCCGAACGGCGATCGTGATGTGGGGCCAAGCTGCGAGCGCCAGCCCGAGCGGGGAGGGACCGCCGGTTTCGCGGCCCCGGCGTCTCCCCTTGGCCCTGCCACCACGGCAGTTCAGACCCCAACCGCGCTTGGGGTTCCGAATTCTGGCGGGGAGTCGCACCTTGAGACTCGATGAGCTCGAATCCTCTCATTTCTGGAAGGATTCTTCGAATGCGCCTGCATCGGCAGCGCAACGCCGGCGGCCCGGAAAGGACTCCTGAGAGGGTAGACAGAGCCGCCGCCGTTTGTTACACGCCCTCCTTTCCAGCGATCGCCTTTCGGTTCGCTGCGCTCGCCGTTGGCGACGGGTGTGTAGCTCAGTTGGTAGAGCAGCTGACTCTTAATCAGCGGGTCCAAGGTTCGAATCCTTGCACACCCACCAACGAAATCAACCACTTAGCTCCAATCGAGTTGCCCGACATGGCTCCTTAGGTTACGCCTGAGGTTACGGATCGGCGTGTTAAGGACTGTTCGGGTTTGTTATGCCTTGAGCGGACGAAAGGGCGGCGATGTACATCGCCACTTCACCAGCTGATCGCCGCGTCACTCGAGATATTGATCACAAGCGCGCCTGTCCCTCGCGTGCGGACCTGGCCAGGACGCCTAGCTGAGCGTTGGTCAGCCGGAAAGGGCCCGCCAGGTTGGTGGCTGTTCTATCAAGTTCTGCAACTGGGTGAAGCAAAGGTCGAATATCAAGACGCCACGGAGCTGAGGGCACGCGGAAAGGTCCATGCCGCTTCGGCGTGGCTGTCGAGGATTGTGAACTGATCCTCGATGATGAAACCGCCCAGGCCTCGGATATACCAGGGTACTTCAAACGCGAGCACCATCCCGGGCTCTACGACGACCTCGCAATCGGCGGCGATGAAAGGCCATTCCTCGCTCCAAACGCTCGCCCCGAGGCCGTGCCCGAAGTGGCCTCGGGCATAGGTCGCAAAGCCGCTCTCGTGCATGGCCTTGCGCGTCAGGCGGTGGATGTCGGCAAGGGTCTTCCCCGGCTGGAGATGGCGGGAGCCGGTCTCGAAGGCATTGAGGAGAGCGGCGTGGACCTCTGACGCGGACGGCTCGGGCTCGCCGAGCACAAGAGTGCGGGCGCTGTCCGACGAGTAGCCGCGCACGACACATCCCACATCTACTTTCACGACGTCCCCGGGCTGAGCAGGGCCTCCAGGTGCGAATCCATCGCGCCCGATCGAGATATAGGACCACGTTCCAACCGGCCCTGGCGTGCCTGCGCGGCGTGCCTCGGCGAGCGCCGCCGCTTCAAACGCCTCCTGAAGCGTTCCTGCTTCGACACCGGTGCACAGATCGTCGACGATCGCCGCCAATCCTGTCTCTGCCGCCTGCGCGGCCATCCGCAGCCATTCGATCTCGATTGGATGCTTAATCATGCGCAGGCGCGCGACCAGTTCTGAAGCATCGAACCATGCAACACCGGGACACGCTGCAGCCAATGCGGAAGCATCGGCGACCGGAAGGAAGACATGCTCGGTCCCCACGCGAGCATTGCCGAGACCGCGGTCAGCGAAAATGGCAGCGAGCTGCCTGAAGGCCGCGTTTCGGTCGAATGTCGAAGGACGCTCTTGCACCGGGCGTCCCCTGGCGATCGCGGCGCGAACTGAGCCCGCGCTCAGGTCGGCCCCCTCGATATCGGCGGTGTCGACCCAAAGCGGATGCGTTCTCACGTCGGGAATTGCCGACGACCGCTGGAACTCTGCCGCTTGGAGGTCGCCCACAACGGCGGCCAAGGGGTCCCGAGGGTCGGCCGGCACGAGGACCATTGCAGCACCCGCTCTCCGCCACAGCATGGCGACGCCGGGGTCTGCCCCACTTGCATACCGGATGGTCTCCGGCTGGATGAGAAGGAGCGCATCAAGCCTCTGCTCCTCCATCAGACGCGCCGCTCTTGAACGGTTCAGAAAGCCTCCATTCACCTCTTGCAATCCGTTTCGCCTCCTTGACTCAGTTCCGAACCGCCGATCAGCATGACAAATCCAAGGCGGCGTTGAGGGACGTTGATTTTACCATGTCGAACGCGACGAGATTGTTCCGAGTCCTTTCGCGCACAGTCCTGCACGCCGCGCTGACGATCCTGATCGTCATTCTCGCCAACTTCTTTCTCCTGCAGCTTGCCCCTGGAGATGCAGCCGATGTTATCGCGGGCGAATCGGGTTTCGCCACGCCCGAAACGATGGCGCTCATTCGCGAGCGTCTGGGCCTCGACCTTCCCGTCGCACAGCAGCTTCTCGCCTATCTCGGCAACTTGGCGCATCTCAGCCTCGGTTACTCGGCGCGCTACAACATGCCGGTGGCGGACCTCATCGCGCAACGGCTGCCCGGCACTTTGATCCTCATGATCTCGGCCCTCGTTCTGGCATTCGTGGTGGGGCTGCTGTTGGGAGCTCTGATGGCGTCGACGGCAGGGCGCGTTCCCGACCGCGCGGTCGCGATCATCGTCAAGCCTTCTGTACTCGATCCCGGGCTTCTGGATCGCGTTGATGCTGATCGTCCTATTCTCCGTGAAACTCGAGCTGGCTTCCCAGCGGCGGCATGGAGACGATCGGGGGAGGCCACTCGGGGCTCGACTTCGTTCTTGATCGCTTGCGCCACCTGGCTCTTCCGGCGATCTCGCTCTCGCTATTCTTCATCGCAATCTACGCCCGCGTCACGCGCGCCGCCATGCTGGAGGTGGCGACGCTCGACTTCGTCCGCACGGCCCGAGCGAAGGGTCTTGCGCCGGATGCGCGTCGCGCTACAGCCACGTGCTGCCCAACGCTCTGCTTCCCGTTACGACCTTCGCGGGAATCCATGCGGGCGGCGTGCTGGGCGGCGCCGTCGTGGTCGAGACCGTGTTCAGCTGGCCCGGCCTCGGCCGCCTCGCCTTCGAGGCCGTCGCGCGGCGCGACTACGCTGTGCTGCTCGGCATTCTTCTTCTGTCTTCGGTCGTAGTGATCCTGGTCAACGCGCTGGTTGATCTTCTGCAGGCCTGGCTCGACCCGCGGATCGGTGCGTGATGGCGCTCGACGTCGTTCGAGAAAGCGACGCGGCCGGCACTCGTCGGCCTTCCTGCGCAACTGGCCCCGCCATGGCTGGTCTTGTGCTGCTCGTCTGCATCGCCGCTCGTTGCGTTCGGCGGCGCCACATCTCTATCCGGACGATCCGCTCTCAATGGTGGCGCGGCCGCTTCTCTGGCCGGGGCAGGACCGGATCTATCCGCTCGGGACCGATTCGCTCGGCCGCGACGTGGCGGCGGGCTCGCTTGGGGAGCGCGCATTTCCCTCGCCGTGGGGTTCATGGCCATGATCTGCGGGGTGACGGCAGGGCGTCCGGTGGGCTCGACGGCTGGATATTTCGGCGGAAGGGTGGACAGCTTGCTCTTGCGCCTGATCGAGGTATTCCAGGTCGGTCCGAGCTTTCTGCTGCTCGTCATCCTTGTCGCAATCGCCCAGCCGTCGCTTGCGACCGTCGCGGCAGCGATCGCCTTCGTCACCTGGCCGACGATCGCCCGCCTGGTTCGAGCGGAGGTTCGCAGCCTGCGCGAGCGTGACTACGTCATCGCGGCACGGTCGCTGGGCGTGACGGATGCCAGGATCATCCTCCGCGAGATTCTGCCAGGCGCGCTTGCCGCCGATCATCGCGACGAGTTCCGTGCTCGTCGCATCGGCGATCCTGATGGAATCCGCCCTGTCGTTCCTGGGCCTCAGCGATCCCAACGTCGTGAGCTGGGGCAGCATGATCGGTGCTGGACGGGAGTTTCTGCGCACCGCCTGGTTCCTAACCGCCGTGCCGGGGGTGGCCATCGTCGTGACCGTGCTGGCGCTCAACCTCGTCAGCGACGGCCTCAACGATGCCCTCAACCCGCAACTCGCCCGGCGACGCTAAGTCTCGTCAATCGGCGAAGTAGACGTCTGCGAAGTTGCTGCCGAGGCCCTCGGCACCCGTCGCGTAGTTCCTCAGCCGCCGGTTCGCAATGATGATCTCGAGAGCCGAGACGAGGTCGACGGAAGGGAGGTCCGCGTGGACCACCTTCTGGAAGTCGAAGAACAGCTGTCGGCGCTTCTCGAGGTCGTTCTCGACGGCCGCAGCCTCCAGCAGCCGGTCCGCCTCCGCGCTTTGGTAGTGGCTCGCGTTGGAGAAGGGCAGGCCGATGCGGAAGTTCTTCGACCAGTACACCCGCTGGACGCCGACCGTGGGGTCGAATGCGTTGACGAGCGACTCCAGGGTCATGTCGAAGGCGCTGTCCGTGTAGACGGCCTTCACGTAGGCCGCGAACTCGTAGTTCTGCACATTCGCGTCGATTCCCACGCGCCGTAGCGATTGCCTGACGAAATCGGCGAAGCGCGGATCGACGAAACGGATTGTACGTGAGGCGGAGATGAGATCCGCGTGCCGTTCGCGCCTCGGGGAAGGCCAGCCTCGTCGAGAAGCCTGTTGGCGAGTGCAAGGTCGAACTTTCGCGCCTTCACCTCCGGGTTGTGGAACGGCTTCAGCGCGACGCTGACCGGCGAAGGCGAGGGCAGGGCATAGCCGTAGAAGACCGTCTGCGACGATGGCATCGAGGTCGAGGGCATGGGCGACCGCCTCGCGCAGCTTGCGGTTCTTCATCGGCTCGCTGTCGAGGTTGAACAGGAGCTGGTTCTGGTTGCCGGAATAGGCGAAGCTGCGGGTGTCGACGATGAAGCGGGGATCCGCTCTTGAAGCGGTCCATGTCGGAGAGAGGAACGGGGGCCAGTCCGCCGAGGTCCAGGTCGCCCGCCTCGAATGCCGCCGAGCGGGCCGCTGCATCCGGCATGAAGCGGATGACGACGCGGTCGAGGTAGGGCTTCGGCCTGTCCCAATAGTCGGGGTTGCGCTCCAGCACCGCGTGGCTGCCGCGCACCCACTCCTTCAGGACGAAGGGGCCGGTCCCAACGTGGAGTGGGGGGCCGGGAGGAGCGGCAGGGTCGGCGTTCTCGTACAGGTGACGCGGCACCATCGGGGATTCCGAAGGCCCAAGCGCGATCAGGAGGAATGGTGAGGGCTTGGACAAGCTTGATGACTGCGGTCGTCGGATCCGGAGTTTCGACGCTCTGGACATTCGCGAAGGTGGCGCGGCCCCTCGGATGAGCCTGCTTCAGCCGCAGGATGGAGAACGCGACGTCGGCCGACGTGAAGGGCTTGCCATCGTGCCACTTCACGCCCTCGCGCAGCTGAAGCGGTACTCCAGCCCATCCGGCGAGACTTCCCACGAGGTCGCGAGCTGCGGCAGCGGCTTGAGGTTGTCGTCATATGTGACCAGGCCATCGAAGATCTTCGGAGAGGTCGTAGGTGTCGAGGAGTTGTTGATCGCGGCGAGCGTGGGCGGCTCGTACTTCATGACGAAGCGCAGCGTGCCGCCAGCTTTCGGA
>CAWDDI010000042.1:0-46805 GCA_963800985.1 uncultured Alphaproteobacteria bacterium
GCCCTGCGCGCCACGTGACATACGTGAACTCGACGTTGCTCCAGGAGACGACGATAGCCGACACGCGTCCCTGACCGTATAATGGTTCGAGTGTTGAACCCGTCAGAAAACTGGAGACCTCCAAAAACCTCATCGCTCTGGGCTCGATTTGACCATTTCCTGTTTGTGGTGGTCGCGAACGGGGTCGTGGGATGCGGGGTCAGGCTGGGTTTTTCGATCTCGATGAGCGCCTGAGGGAGCTCTCGGCCAAGGGCGACACGCTGGAGCGGCTGAATGGGCTGGTGGACTTCGAGCTGTTCCGGCCTGACCTGGAGAGGGCCGCGCCGCGAGCCGATCGCTCGCGTGGTGGTCGCCCGCCCTTCGATCACGTATTCATGTTCAAGGTCTGATCCTGCAGGCGAGCCACAGCCTCTCGGACGAGCGCACCGAGTTCCTGATCAAGGATCGGCTCTCCTTCATGCGCTTTCTGGGCTTGGGTCTGGCCGACCCGGTACCGGATGCGAACACGATCTGGAGCTTTCGCGAGACGCTCACGCGGGCGACTCTGAACGACCGCGCCGCGATCGAGATGCTGTTCTTGAGTTACGAGGCGGTCCTGACCAGGGCAGGGTTTCTCGCCATGGGCGGCCAGATCATCGATGCTTCGATCGTCGCTGCTCCGAAGCAGCGCACCACCGACGCCGAGAAGCGGGAGATCAAGGCGGGCGTATCCGGCCGAATGGAAGGCCAAGCCCGCCAAGTTGGCGCAGAAAGACCGGGAGGCGCGCTGGACCGTGAAGTGGTCCAAGGCCAAACCCGCCGATGATGACCACCCCGGATGGACCTTGCAGTGCCCGCCTTCGGGTACAAGAACCACCTTGGCATCGACCGCCGCCACGGCCTGATCCGCACGTGGGGGGTGACCGATGCAGCCCGCCACGACGGGGCACAGTTGCGTGCTCTGATCTCGAAGGCGAATACGGGGAGTGACGTATGGGCCGACACGGCCTACCGCTCGCGCGCCAACGAGAGGCACCTGGCCGACAACGGATTTCGCTCGCAGATCCACCGCAAGAAGCCGAAGGGCAAGCCGATGCCGAAGCCCATCGCACGGGCGAATGGGATCAAGTCGAGGGTGCGGGCTGCCGTCGAGCATGTGTTCGCGCACGAGAAGGGGGCCATGGGCCTGGTCGTGCGCACGATCGGTCTGGCCCGAGCCCGGGTGAAGATCGGGCTCGCCAACCTGGTCTACAACATGAAGCGGGCGCTCTGGCTCACCGAGCGCCGCGCCATGCCATAGCCGAATACCGAACGGCCGGGCGTCCCGGTGTGCCCAAGCGGCTCACTGATTTCCACCTCGGCAAAACACCACCCCGGCCGCTCTCCACAGCCGTCTCAGGACAGGGTTTCTGGAGGTCGTCCATCTATCTTCGGAAGCTATCGGTACTCAGAACTTCGGACATCACAGATGGACGAGACTGTTCCGGGGCCCAAGCCTCCAGAGACATCCTGGATTTTTTCTTACGGCGAGCGTCGAACCCGTCTAATACCGGCGGGCTTTCGCTTTGACTCACAGGGGCTTCCCTCCTCGTGGGCGAGCTGATTCCATGGCGTGGGGAGGACCTGCGCCATGCCAGCAGCTGTGAGGATGCGGACGGATTTCTCGGCCGGTGCGCTTCGGCGGCTTGCGGCGGCGACGAAGAATGCCAACCAGAGCCGACGCCTGTTGTCCCTCGCGGCCATCCTCGACGGGATGAGCCGGACCGAGGCGGCGCGTATCGGCGGCATGGACCGTCAGACCCTGCGCGACTGGGTCCACCGCTTCAACGAGCGCGGCCCGGAGGGGCTGAAGGACACCTGGTCCAAGGGCCGTCCGTCCCGCCTCTCGGCCTCAGCAGCGGGCCGAACTGGCCCAAGTCGTCGAGATCGGCCCGGATCGGGCCGTGCATGGCGTCGTGCGCTGGCGCCGGATCGACCTACAGCGCCTCATCGCCGAGCGCTTCGGTGTGGCCTATCACGAGCGCACGGTCGGCAAGATCTTGCACCAGCTCGGCTTCCGCCACATCAGCGCTCGCCCGCGCCATCCCGCTCAGGACGAGCGGATCGTGGCGGAGTTCAAAAAAACTTCCCACGTGCGCTCAGAGCCCACGTCGCCGACCTCCCGCGCGGCAAGCCGGTCGAGATCTGGTTCCAAGACGAAGCCCGCATCGGCCAGAAGAACGGGATCGTGCGGCAATGGGCCAGACGCGGATCGCGGCCACGCCAGCCAGCCGACCAGCGCTACGACAGCGCCTATCTCTTCGGAGCCATTTGTCCGGCGCGCGGCACGGGAGCCGGTTTAGCGATGCCCTACGCGGACACCGAAGCCATGCAACTCCACTTGAACGAGATCTCGCGCACGGTGGCTCGAGGAGCGCATGCCGTCGTGCTGCTCGACCGGGCCGGGTGGCACACCACCGGTCATCTGCTCGTGCCGAGCAACCTGACGCTGATCTTCCTGCCCTCGCGGGCTCCGGAGCTGAACCCGGTCGAGAACGTCTGGCAGTATCTGCGCGCCAACTGGCTGTCGAACCGGGTGTTCGAGAGCTATGAGGCGATCATCGAGGCGGCTTGCGAGGCCTGGCGCCACCTCCTGGCACAGCCCCGCACGATCACCTCAATCGGGCTCAGAGACTGGGCCCACGTCGGTCAATCATGACGCCCGTTGGTATTAGGCTTCGGGAAGTGGCATGCCGCCCTCTGCCCGGGAGCGACTTCGAGAAGCGCCGGAGGCTCCACCTTGCAGATATCCAGGGCCAGCGGGCAGCGGGTGTGAAAGCTGCAACCGGGAGGGACTTGTGTGGACTCTGCACATCCCCGGCCAGAATGATGCGCTTGGGCCTTACGTCCGGATCGGGTTCGGGCGCTGCTGACAGCAGCGCCTGAGTATAAGGGTGCTGCGGAGCAGAGTAGATCTGGTGCTTGGGTCCGATCTCGACTACACGACCCAAGTACATCACGAGCACCCTGTCTGCAATGTGGCGAACTACGGCGAGGTCATGGGCAATGAAGAGATAGGAGAATCCTTTCTGCTCCTGGAGGTCCTGCAGCAGGTTCACGATTTGGGCCTGAATTCAAACTTGTCGAGCGCGGAGACCGGCTCGTCGGCAACGATAAAGCTCGGGTCAACCGAAATCGCCCGCGCGATGCTAATGCGCTGCCGCTGCCCCCCAGAAAACTGGCGCGGGTAGCGGTCCATATAGCTCGGTGACAGCCCGACCTGATGCAGGAGGTCAGCCACGCGATCCCGCCGTTCCTTTCGGTTGCGCACGAGGCGAAAGACCACCCCTTCAGAGGCTCCGCCACGATGTCGGCGACGCTCCGGCGCGGGCTCAACGAGCCGTAGGGGTCCTGGAACACGATTTGGGCCTTCCGGCGCATCCCGCGCAGCTCGCGCGACGAGAGCGAGGTGATGTCGGCGCCTTCGAAGAAGACCTTCCCGTCGCTCGGATGGATCAGACGGAGCAGCAGCCGGCCGAGTGTCGACTTTCCGCACCCTGATTTGCCGAGGACGGTGACCGTTTCCCCCGACCTGATCTCGAATGAAACCCCATCAACGGCACGAACGGTCGCCTGCTTCCGACCAAGCGAGAATTGGCCATGCTCTCCGAACGACTTTCCGAGGTTCTCCACCCGGACTAGCGGTTCATTCACCGGCTGCCCTCACTGGACTGTTCGTCCAGATGCGGCATCCACCGGCGCCCGCCGCAGCGGAATTTATCGATGTTCGCCGCCGTGACCAGGGCAGCGGCTTCCGGCCGGATCCCGAAGGTGCCGTCGTCCGCCTTCACGAGCGTGTCGAAGATCTGCCGGATCGCCCAGTTGTCGCCACCGGTCAGACCCGCCTGCTGAGGGCTGATACCGGTCTTAGTGCAGGAGGCGAGCGCTATGGTGATCGGACCGTCCTGAGCGATCGCCGGCGTGCCGAAGGGCAGCCCTATGGACGCGGCGGCCCCGACGGCCGAGCCCTGGGCTAGAAAGTGCCGTCTCGATAAGCTCATTGGTTTCCTCCCTGACTTCGGTCCTAGGGCTGAACGGGTCAGCCCAAGGATCGTGTTTGCTTTGAAACGTCCTCGCTGGACTAGGCAAACCTCCTCGCCACGCCACGCTATGTCCTGAGTCAGTTTAAATCTTCAAGCAAAGAACCGGCGTAGTAAGTCTCTAGGGTCAAAAGACTTTCGGTGCAACCGTCCACCAAATCCCACGGTCCAGGTAGTACTCCAGGAGCGGGAAATCCGACCCTGCGCGTCTATTTAGAGGCTCAGCGGAATGCTGTGCCATTTTTCTCCCATCTACGCCTCGTCGAACTCCATTCCGAGCCCAGGAGCGAGTCGGCACCTCGAACCGGCCCTCGACCGGCTAGGGACGGGTTCTTAAAGACGGAGCCGACGCGTTCCCAGTTGTCGGCCAGCTCCACGGGCTTGCTGAGATGCATGATAGGTTGACAGGACGTGCAGGTTGGCGAGGTGCCCGACCGAGGGCTGGGTTTGATGGGGGGCGAACGAGTTCAACGCCGTGGGCGTGAGCGATGGCGGCGCATTGCATGAAGCCGGTGATCCCGCCCATCTTGACGACGTCAGGCTGCACCATCCGCACGCCGGCGTTGATGAGGTCCCTGAGGCCCTGCAGAGTGTAGGTCTGCTCTATAGCCGACACCGTGATGTCAAGCCGTTGCGCCACTTCTCCCATGGCAGCAACATGATAGTGTCTATAAATGCTACTCGAACCAAGTATAGCCGAGGTCCTCGAGCGCGCGGCCGACCCGCATGGCGCCGCCGACGGAATAGCCGTTGTTGGCGTCGAAGCCGAGCTACGAAGTCGTCGCCGAGCGTTCTTCGCACCGCCTTCGCCTTGGCGATGTCACCGGGAATGTCCACATCCTGCTTCGTGCGATCGCCGTCCCAGCGGATCTTCAACGGCGGCGGAAACTTCCCTCTGGATGCGCCGCTCCACGACCCTCTACGACCTCGTCAACCGTGCGCCAGGCGTTGCCGCCGATCGAGGAGTAGCAGGTGAGGCTCGTGCGCCAGGCGCCGCCGAGAAGCTTGTAGACCGGCTGTCCGAGCAGCTTCCCCTTCGAGGTCCCAGAAGGCGATGTCCAGAGCCGCGAGGGCGCCCGTGACGGCGCCTTCCGGACCCAGCTTGATGAACTTGTGAAGCAAGGTGTCGATCAAGACCGCATGGTCCAGCGCGTCCCTCCCGATGAGCGAGGGCGCCATGTGCTTGGCAATGATCACGAGCGACGCGAGCCCGCCTTCCATCGGTGCCGATTCCCCGAAACCGAAGCGCCCCGTCTTCGGTCTCGACGCGGACGAACGCGCTCCGGGACCCTCCCTTTCGAAGCTCATCAAAACTCGAGTTGGAAGGTCACAACATTGCTCATTTTCACGTAGCGCCCTCCTCCGGACCCGCTTTCATTGATGGTAAAAGTGACCGCAACCTCCTGCGCCTTGCCTGCTTCCGTCAAGGCCGATCAGCGCGCATTCGGACGCTTGCAGCTTGGTGATGATTGCGACCAGAAAACTCGCGAGCGAACTGTCGAGGTTCTTATATATGGAGTGACCGCCTCTGGGCACAAAGCCCGCTTCGCGGCGATTTTGTGTGGATCCGAACCATGGGGCAGACGAGGCAGAGAGAAGGCACCACACGGCACTTGAAGTGATGCCGAGTCTCGTGCTCTCAGGCTTCGGTCGTCCACAGGTGAAAACCGGCTATGTGCCGTAAATTCGGCGCCGCCGGAATGTCTAGCACAGAGCTGCAACACGCTCGGTACATCTTATAGGTTCTCGAGAGCGCTTGGGTTCCTTTTTTTTAATCAACCTAAGTTCCATATATTCGATTCCAAAACGACCCACGCTCTTCGTTAGCCCACCACCCGGTCATACGGTAAGGACCGCCTGGTCGCACCGAGTTGTACATATACGTATAGGCGACTAAGCCTCTTAAGCCCGCGCCAAGCTTGCTTTCCACGAGCAAGCCGGCAATCTGCATGAGATAGCCAGCAGGTCGAATCCGCTGGGCGGTAGACTGGCACCAGTCCCCATTCTCGATCATATCCGCCGTCGCGGCGTCTCGGCGCTGGGCGGTTTCTATACTACGATGAAAATGGGATTAGATCGGAGCTGATCATGCTGAGCACGGTTATTAATCCGGATCACGCCCCAAACCTGGCTCGACAACTGCTGCAACAACCGTGAGGAGTTGTGTCGCCGAAAACCAGTCAGATGGCAACGGCAGTAAAGCGCGGCAGTAGACAAGCTAGCAAGAACGTGGTAGCTTAAATCAAAAGCGAGGGCGGTAGCACGTGAGCTATGTCGCTGGGGCACTACCACGTATTCGGCAAAGCCGCCGTCACCCGCGCACCGATATGCTTCGCGAACTGGATCGCGAAGCCGGCCACGCCGCCTGCTCCGCCTTGGATCAGGATGGTCTCGCCCCTCTGCAGCTGCAGTGTCTCTTCGAGCGCACTCACGGCGGTGAGCCCGGTGAGGGCCATGGCGGCGGCTTCCACGTGGGAGACGGTCAGTAGGCTTTCGTCCGACGATCCGCTCCTTCAAGGCGATCTTCTCGGCGTAGCCACCCTCAAGGCCCTGAATGGAAACCGCGAAAACCTCGTCGCCCGGGCGGAAGGTGGTGACGGCTGCGCCGATCGCTGCGATCGTGCCGGAAACGTCCCGGCCGAGAATATGCGGCAAGCCGAGATCGGCATAGCTCCCCAGCCGCTGCTTCCAATCAGCCGCGTTCACGCTGGCGGCGGCGACATCGATCAGGACCTCGTCCTCGGCAGGCACCGGGTCAGGCACGTCGCCATAGGTCAGAACCTCCGGCCCACCGAAACGCTCTATGTAGACGGCCTTCATGGCTCCCTCCGTTTGGACCCTGTGTAGCTCTCCTGGGGCGGCATCTCGGAAGCCATCCCGCCCTGCCGTCCGTGAGGGCCAGCGCAGCGGCGGCAAGTACGTCCATGCCGAATGTCTCCGGCCAGCCGAAAGTCCAGAGTGCAAGGGTCATGCCGACCCACTGCAGCAACTGGGGTTACACGTCCTCTGTGAAGGAAGCCGAACAGCGCTGTCCAGGGAGGGCGAGACACAGTTAGCCGGTTGCAAGCTCAACATAGCGGCTAATGGACCGCGCTATGATCTGCTTAGCGTCACGTGGGACCTCTCTGCCTAAGAACGCACCGTAGATCCGGTCAAACGGCCACGGAGCGAGAGCCTCTCCGATCCGCAGCACCTCCCGAGCGGGGAGGGGCATCATGTTGGGATAGCTCCACAGAAAGGAGACCCGGCGCACATCGCTGGCCACCTGGACGATGTCGCCGGACAAGAGCGCCCCAGCTCCATCCTCCGTATCGGCCCAGTGCAACACCGTGCCGCCTGCGAAGTGGCCGCCGAGCCGGATGAGGGTGGCGCCGGGTGCAATCTGGAACGTATCTCCTTCCCACAGGTGGATCTCCGGGACGGGTCGCATAATCCACTGTTGGTCGGCTGCGTGCAGATGGATCGGAATACCCCCGAAGGCGCGGCTCCAATCCTGCATCCGAGTGTAGTAGTGGGGATGCGAGATGGCGATAGCGCTCAGGCCCCCCAAAGCCCGCACCAGGTCCACCGTGGCGTCATCGATCAGGGCGATGCAATCCCATAGAATGTTCCCCACCGCCGTCTGAAGGAGAAAGGCTCGTTGATCGATGGCGAAAGCCGGAGTGGTGTGGAGGCTGAATAGGCCCTTCTCGTGCCGCCGCCATGCATTGGTGTGGCGGGCCTGCAAGTGGTCTGGCGTCGTCCAACTCTGGCCGGACGCTGGCACGTATTGACGTTCGTCTTCGCAGATCGCGCAATGAGCGGGAGGTGTATCCGAGGGCGGATAGGAGGTTCCGCAGGTGGTGCAAATGAAGGTGGCCACGGCATGTCCTTGAGGTCAATCAGCAGGGTTTGGGCGTGATGGTGCCATGAGGCGTGCCTTGGCAACGACCGACGGCACGACAGCGCATCCCGAGGTCCGTTGCCGGGATCACATCGCGATTGTGCCACGAACTGCCATTTAGAATACCCTCGAACACCAGCTTCAAAGGGGAGACAATCATGAGTGAACTACGGTATCCAAACGAAAGCCGAGAGTATCGCGATGCGCGCGACTCATTGCTGAAAGACGAACAAGAGCTTGTCGACAAAGTAAAATCCGTTGCAGCAAGGCGCCGCAGTCTCCCTCCCGGCGGGGAGTTGAAAGAAGACTACGTCTTCCAATGGGCCAACGATGGGAAAGTCGGGAAAAATGTGAAATTCTCCGAGCTATTCGCGGGCAAAGACACCCTGCTGATTTACTCATTTGGACACCTCCAGAAACCCTGTCCTGAGACGGCTGTGGAGAGCGACCGTGGTGATGTTTTGCCGAGGTGGAAATCAGTGAGCCGCTTGGGCACACCGGGACGCCTGGCCGTTTGGTATTCGGCTATGGCATGGCGCGGCGCTCGGTGAGCCAGAGCGCCCGCTTCATGTTGTAGACCAGGTTGGCGAGCCCGATCTTCACCCGGGCTCGGGCCAGACCGATCGTGCGCACGACCAGGCCCATGGCCCCCTTCTCGTGCGCGAACACATGCTCGACGGCAGCCCGCACCCTCGACTTGATCCCATTCGCCCGTGCGATGGGCTTCGGCATCGGCTTGCCCTTCGGCTTCTTGCGGTGGATCTGCGAGCGAAATCCGTTGTCGGCCAGGTGCCTCTCGTTGGCGTGCGAGCGGTAGGCCGTGTCGGCCCATACGTCACTCCCCGTATTCGCCTTCGAGATCAGAGCACGCAACTGTGCCCCGTCGTGGCGGGCTGCATCGGTCACCCCCCACGTGCGGATCAGGCCGTGGCGGCGGTCGATGCCAAGGTGGTTCTTGTACCCGAAGGCGGGCACTGCAAGGTCCATCCGGGGTGAGTCATCATCGGCGGGTTTGGCCTTCGACCACTTCACGGTCCAGCGCGCCTCCCGGTCTTTCTGCGCCAACTTGGCGGGCTTGGCCTTCCATTCGGACGGGATGCGTCCGTCCTTAATCTCCCGCTTCTCGGCGTCGGTGGTGCGCTGCTTCGGAGCCGCGACGATCGAAGCATCGATGATCTGGCCGCCCATGGCGAGAAACCCTGCCCTGGTCAGGACCGCCTCGTAACTCAAGAAAAGCATCTCGATCGCGGCGCGGTCGTTCAGAGTCGCCCGCGTGAGCGTCTCGCGAAAGCTCCAGATCGTGTTCGCATCCGGTACCGGGTCGGCCAGACCCAAGCCCAGAAAGCGCATGAAGGAGAGCCGATCCTTGATCAGGAACTCGGTGCGCTCGTCCGAGAGGCTGTGGCTCGCCTGCAGGATCAGGACCTTGAACATGAAGACGTGATCGAACGGCGGGCGACCACCACGCGAGCGATCGGCGCGCGGCGCGGCCCTCTCCAGGTCAGGCCGGAACAGCTCGAAGTCCACCAGCCCATTCAGCCGCTCCAACGTGTCGCCCTTGGCCGAGAGCTCCCTCAGGCGCTCATCGAGATCGAAAAACCCAGCCTGACCCCGCATCCCACGACCCCGTTCGCGACCACCACAAACAGGGAATCATGAAATCGAGCCCAGAGCGATGAGGTTTTTGGAGTGTCTCCATTTATGTACGGCCCGAACTGGGACAATCCGTGTCCTTCCTGTACATCGCTGGTCGATGGGTTTGATCGCACCTGGTATCAGGTCACTCAAAGCGCCGCGTTTGTCGCGATTGCGAAAGCCCCGGCCGATCGGATCAATGCGTGGGCCAAACAACGTGGATGGTCGCAGATTGCGCTGGTTTCCGGATCGGACTCTTCCTACCAAGCCGATTACAAATGCCAGGGAGACTCTGGATGATATGCAATGGCCAGTGATGCATGTATTTAGAAGGCAGGATGGAAAAATTTTTCATTTCTGGGGCACTGAGCTGTCGGCCAATCATGTCGACACGGTGTGGCCGTATCGGAACCTCATGGACTTTACGCCAGAAGGTCGGCCAGACATTCCCACTCCGCCCCAAAATTTCAGGTCCGAATTCTTGGAAAAGAACTATCTGAACAAGGAGTAATTTGGTCCAAGCGCGCCAACTTGCATAGTGAGGCAATCGGCAAAGCTCGTTATCGAGTCGTCTTCACAAATTCAGACTCCAATGTCGCCGCCGGATCATTTTCGACTGGGTCCTGCCATGTCGGCTGTGCCCGTCAAAGCGGAAGGAAACCAGGGCATTGGCATCTGCCGCGATGGCCTGTGCGGGCTGATGGTGTTGCCCGGCGCGTGATTCAAGCTCCCAAACTGGAGCCTCGAACTATGCGCTACGAACTCACCGATTATGAATGGGCGGCCATCAAGTCGTTTCCGCGGCGTGCCTCGTGTAAATGACCGGCGCGTGCTCAACTACGGAACGGCGTTCCCCCTTGTTTCTCTACATGCGACTATGCCCGGGGAATTAACAAGGACGCGGTGGGCACAGCCATGCGGGCTGGCTTCGTCGGTCTCGTAGTTGCAATCATGGCCGGGATCTCCGTCGGTACGGCGCAGCCCGTCAAGCTCGCCGGGATCGGTGTCCTACGGTGTCACGTCTTCAATCAGCAGATCGCTGAAGAGCCGGAGGCCGAAGACCGCTACTTCTTCTGGGCCCAAGGCTTCATGTCCGGCGTGCTGCTCCGAGCCCCTCCGGGTCAGGACGATGCCCTCGACCTCGTCCCACCGGACATGCCTCTCGACGAACAGCGACAACTCTTAAGGGACTACTGCGCGAGGAACCCGCTCCGGTACTACTTCCACGCGGTTGCGGCGCTCTACGCCAGACTTGGTGGAATGAGCCTGAACTTCTTACTCTGACGCGTTCCGCTCAGCTGTGAGCGATGCCGATGGAGTTTGCGAGCCGGCCAAAGGGGGTTGATGGGCCTTCCAATCGAGCGCGTGCCCTTTCCCAGCACCGAACATATTGCCCGTGAGCGTGAGCGGGTGCGCGAGGACGTGGCGCGCTACGATCCGGACAAGTGCAGCGGGTACAATTACTGACAGTAGGCGGCTAATTTCCGTGCCCGTTGCCCTGATCCGCTGGGCGCGTAGCGGGTCCTAATTCGAACCGTTGCACATGGAGTGATCGCGACCCGCAGGACATGGCACGGAAGGAATGCTCGGCAGGAGGCGATGAGGTCTGATGACCTCCTCTTGACCGATGCTGGAGTTCCGTGCCGCACTAAGGTGGCCTCGACGTCTCAAACCAGGAGAGCGCCAGCGGCAAGAGCCTCCGGAACACTCGCTCGCTTGCAAGCCGTCGGCGCCGGCAAGGTCGTGACCCTTTCGGGACGCCCGGAGTCGTCTGGGCGTCGCTCGCGAGCGGACATCTCGCAAGCTTTGACCGTCGCAAATGCCAGGGGCGCCTGAATGGGCCGAC
This sequence comes from uncultured Alphaproteobacteria bacterium, assembly GCA_963800985.1. Classification (GTDB taxonomy): domain Bacteria; phylum Pseudomonadota; class Alphaproteobacteria; order Rhizobiales; family Beijerinckiaceae; genus Microvirga. The sequence continues at coordinate 11,423 of CAWDDI010000042.1, forward strand.
TGGCCACGGGGGACCACTGCCCGGAAGGCTGGTCATTCTACCAGTATCCGGGGCCAGGCTTCGAGGGCATCGGGGAGAACAGCGCAGAATCGAGCTATTACACCTGGGTTGATCAGCACAACACGTTTGGGCTTGGCGAGAACGTGCCGATGTCGACGGCCAACCTTATGGACGGCCTGGTAGCGCTGAAGGACGGCCGGATGATCTCGCTGCGTGTGCCGTACCCGTGGGCTTCTACGCGAAAGGATTCGACGGTCGGATCGATGATCCGAATGCCGGCTGGAAGGGGAGAGGCCTCTGGACGACCAGCGGCGACCGGACTCCCTGGCTGATGGAGGGCGGCAAGGGCAGCAAGCCGCGTGCCGTCCACTTCCAACTCCGGCCCGATCCGCTCGCCAAGTGAGATGGTGAGGAGCCGCAAAAGCACCGCCAGACAGAACCTTGCTAAAAGCGAGCTCCTCTGATCGGATCAGCGCAGCATTGTATCGTTGTGAGCGCGGCTTAAAATATTTTACTGAACGACCGAGCCGTGCAAACGTCAGCGCATGGACTCGCCCGCCACCACACTCGACGACCCGGCGAACGACGCACCCGACCTGGCGTTGGGCGCCCTCCAGAATGTCGGATCGCTGCTTCGACGGGAGCGGCACAAGCGTAGGCTGACGCTCGTCCAGGTGGCCGAACGGGCTGAGATCTCTCCAGCCTTTCTCTCCCTGGTCGAGCGCCGAAAAGCGACGCCCTCTCTTGGGTCCTTTGCCGCGATTGCGGATGTTCTCGGGCTGCCGATCACCGCTTTTCTTAAGGTGGGGCTTCCGGCCGACGCCGTCACGCGGGAAGGAGCACGCCTGCGGTGTTCTGTTAGGGATTCCAGTCTCACATACGAGCGGCTCTCGACGGTCTTCCCCGGGCAGCAGTTCGATGCCGTGGCAATCCAGGTCCCAGCGAGGCACCAAGGGGAGACGATTGCACATCCCGGCGCGGAGTGGGTCTACGTTCTTGCAGGTCGGCTGCAATTGCTTATCGATGGAACTCCGATCGATCTCAAGGCGGGCGACACGTGCCACTTTCCAGGCGATACGGTCCATTCCTATGTCAACCCGGGTCGCGCTGCGGCAACCGTGGCGGGCGCTTCAGGCATACTCACACGGGAAGGATGACGGTGGACATCGCTCAACTCGCTCTCACTGTGCAGAAGGCCTGGGCCTCGCCTCAACAGCCGGCCGCAGTCTTGGAAGCTGCCGGTCATGCCTTCATGGAGGCCGTCGGACACCGGCTCTACAGCGTCACAGTCATGCTTGCTGGCGGGTGGGAGGTCGAGCGCATCCATTCGACCATGCCCGACGTCTATCCCGTTGGCGGCCGAAAGCCCGTGCTGCCCAATGCCTACACGAAGCGGGTGCGAGTGGAGATGAAGCCCTTCCTTGCTAAAACCCCCGCCGAGTTCGCGCCGCTGTTTCCGGACCACGAGACCATCACGGGCCTGGGCCTCGGCTGCGTCATGAACCTGCCCATCGTCTTCGCCGGCACCGTGATCGGAACCGTGAACCTGCTCGACCGCGAGGGCGCCTATGACGAGCGCCACGTGGAGCCCGGCATGACGATCGCCCGGCAAATTCTGCCGGTGCTGCTGATGAAGAACGCGCAAGACCAACCAGGGGAGTGGACCAGATGAAGCTGATGAATGCCCTGCTCGCCGCCACCGCCTTCTCGCTGGTGGCCCACGCCGCTACAGCGGAGGCAAAGTCGCCGCCCAACGTGCTCGTCGTCGCCAAGAACATCGACGACATCGTGAGCCTCGACCCCGCGCAGGCCTATGAGTTCACGAGCGGCGAGGTGGTCTCGAACATCTACGACCGCCTCGTCGAGTACAATCCCGCCGATACCGAGAAGCTCATGCCCGGGCTGGCGGAGAGCTGGTCCATCGCCGACGACGGCAAGGCGATCACTTTCAAGCTGCGTCCTGGCGCCAAGTTCGCTTCGGGCAATCCGGTCCGCCCGGAAGACGTGGTATTCTCCTTCAAGCGCGTGATCGCCCTGAAGAAGGCTCCGGCCTTCATCCTGGCCCAGTTCGGCTGGACACCCGAGAACATCGACCAGATGGTCAAGAAGGTCTCGGACAGTGAGGTCTCCATCACCATCGCGGAGAACTTCGCGCCGTCCTTCGTGCTGAACGCCCTGGCGGCGCGCCCAGGCTCCATCGTCGATGAGCAGATGGCGATGAAGAACGCTAAGGACAACGACCTCGGCAATGCGTGGCTCTCGCGCAATTCGGCGGGTTCTGGCCCGTTCTCGCTGCGAACCTGGCGCCCGAGCGAGGCCGTCGTACTCGAAGCCAACCGCAACCATTACCGCGGCGCACCGAAGATGAACCAAGTGGTGTTCAACCACGTCGCCGAGGCTTCGACCCAGCGGCTCACGCTGGAATCCGCCGACGCCGACATTGCGCGCAATCTCGGTCCCGATCAGATCGCGGCCGTGCAGGGCAAGCCCGGTATCAAGGTCGAGACCTATCCGCAGGCTGCCGTACACTTCCTGAGCTTCAACCTGAAGCACGACAAGCTGAAGAACCCTGCTATCTGGGAGGCGGCCAAGTATCTCATCGATTATGACGGTATCGCCAACCAGCTCCTGCGTGGGCAAATGAAGGTACACCAGGCCTTCTGGCCGTCGGGCTTCCCGGGTGCCGTCGAGGACAAGCCCTACAAGCTCGACGTCGCTAAGGCGAAGGAGATTCTGGCGAAGGGCAACGTGCCCCAGGGCCTCACGATCGACATGGACATGATCTCCTCGGCTCCGTTCACGGAGATCGGCCAGTCCATCCAATCGACGATGGGGCAGGCTGGGATCAAGCTGAATCTCGTTCCCGGCGCCTCCGCGCAGGTGATCACCAAGTACCGCGCGCGGCAGCACGAGGCGATGCTCCTCTATTGGGGACCGGACTTCATGGACCCGCACTCCAACGCCAAGGCCTTCGCCTATAACGTGGACAACAGCGATACGAGCCCACAGAGCACGACGACCTGGCGCAACTCCTGGGCGCCGGCGGAGCTCTCCGCCAAGACGCGGGCAGCGCTCGTGGAGCGTGACCCGGCGAAGCGCCTAGAGATGTATCGTGAGCTACAGCGCAGCGTGATGAAGGAAGCGCCCTGGGCGATCACCTTCCAGGCGCAGGCACAGGTGGCGCTTCGGGAGGAGGTGAAGGGCTTCGTGCACGGGCCCACCAACGACCTTGTGCTCTACCGCGAAGTGACGAAGAACTAGGCGCCGGCAATGAGAGGGCTCGCGTCAGGGGCGGTATCGGCCTTGGGTGGTCTTGCCACCCTGGTCGTCACGCTTGCGGGCCTTCTCGTCGTTACCTTCCTGATCGGCCGGGTCATGCCTATAGACCCGGTTATTGCGGCGGTCGGGGACAAAGCCTCTCAGGAGACCTATCTTCGTGCGCGTGAGCAGCTTGGACTCGATCAGCCGCTCTGGGTGCAGTTCGCGCGCTATGTGGAGGGGATCGCGCAGGGGGATCTCGGCCAGTCTAGTGCGAGCGGCCGCCCTGTGGCTGAGGATATCCTGCGCGTCTTCCCTGCGACGCTGGAACTCTCGACACTTGCCATCCTCATCGGCGTGCTGGTGGGCGTGCCGCTCGGCGTTTACGCCGCCCACAAGCGCAACCGCTGGCCTGACCACGTCATTCGCTCTGTCTCGCTGATCGGCTATTCCACGCCTGTCTTCTGGCTCGGGCTGATCGGGCTTCTCGTCTTCTATGCCCAGCTCGGCTGGGTCAGCGGCCCCGGGCGGATCTCGAACGCCTACCGATACACAGTCGACGAGTGGAGCGGTCTGATGCTCGTCGACACCTTGAGGTCGGGGGACTGGGATGCCTTCCGCAGCGCCGTGTCTCACATCGTGCTCCCGGCGCTGCTCCTGGGGTATTTCTCGCTCGCCTATATCGGCCGCATGACCCGAAGCTTCATGATTGAGGAGCTCGGGAGGGAGTATGTCACGACGGCTCGCATGAAGGGGGCATCAGAGGCGCAGGTGCTCTGGCTCCACGCCTTTCCAAATGTTCTCGTGCCGACTGTGACGATCGTTGCGCTCTCGTTCGGCTATCTTCTCGAAGGCACAGTCCTGACCGAGACCGTGTTCGCCTGGCCGGGGCTCGGACTGTACATCACCAACAGCCTGTTCTCGGCCGACATGCCGGCAGTCCTCGGCGGGACGCTCGTCGTCGGCATATGCTTCGTGCTCCTCAACAAGGTGGCCGAAATCGCCTACCCGATCCTCGATCCGCGGACGCGCGGCCGATGACACCGTCCACCTGCACCATCAAATGTGGACGAAGCCGATGACTGCCGGCGTCAGCAGCGATGACGAGCTCCCCGAAACTCAATGCCGTCCCGTCGTCTCGTCGGGAGGCCTGGGCCCGGCAGATGCGCCAAGGAGTCCGGCGCGCGATGCGCAACCCGTCCACGCTGGCAGGCGTGCTCATCGTCGGCCTGCTGGTCGTGGCCGCGATCACGGCGCCTCTACTGGCCACCCATGACCCGATGGCTCAGGACCTCGCGGCACGTCTCAAGGGGGCCAGCGCTGCCCATTGGCTTGGAACCGATCAGCTCGGTCGCGACATCTACAGCCGTCTCCTCTATGGGGCGCAGCCGACGCTGCTCATCGTGGCGCTGGTGATCGCACTGGCGGCGCCGTTCGGGGTCGCGGTCGGCTTGATCGCTGGCTATTTCGGCGGGTGGGCTGAGACGGTGTTGATGCGGGTCACCGACATTGTCATGGCCTTTCCGCGCCTTATCCTGGCACTCGCTCTCGTCGCAGTGCTGAAACCCGGGCTCGTCAATGCGGTCATCGCCATCGCAATCACCGCCTGGCCGCCCTACGCCCGCTTGGCCCGTGCCGAAACACTCGCGCTACGCCATTCCGAATTCGTCGAGGCGGCGCGAGGCCTCGGCATGCCGTCTGGTAAAATCATCACGGGCCAGATCCTGCCCCTGTGCCTGTCATCCGTGTCGATCAGAGCAACCCTCGACATGGCAGGCATCATCCTCACAGCCGCAGGCCTTGGATTCCTCGGCCTGGGAGCCCAGCCGCCCATGGCGGAGTGGGGCGCCATGATCGCAGCGGGCCGAGACCACATCTTCGATGCCTGGTGGGTCGCGGCGGTGCCGGGTCTCGCCATTCTGGCCGTCAGCCTCGGGTTCAACCTGCTCGGTGATGGGCTGCGCGACGTGCTCGATCCCAAGCACCATGACTGAGCCGCATCCCGACCCCCCGCTGCTCGAGGTTGAGGGACTGAGGGTCACCTTCCCGTCGGCCGAGGGAACCCATGCCGTCGTTCGCGACTTCGCGCTCGCCATGGGCCGCGAGAAGATCGGAATTGTCGGAGAGTCGGGCTCCGGCAAGTCCATCACTGCCCGCAGCATTCTGGGTCTCGTGCGCCATCCCGGCCGGGTGACCGCCCGGCGCATGGCGCTCGGCGGAACGGATCTCACATCCCTGACGCCGAAGGGCTGGCGGGAGGTTCGCGGCAAGCGGGTGGGGATGATCCTGCAGGATCCGAAATTCTCGCTGAACCCGGTGAAGCGGATCGGCGGGCAGATCGAGGAGACGCTGCGGCTGCATGAACGCACCGGCCGCAACGAGCGCCGCCGGCGGGCGCTTGAAACTCTGCAGACGGTCGGCATCGACAATCCCGATCGAGTTTATCGGGCCTTCCCGCACGAGCTCTCCGGCGGCATGGGCCAGCGTGCGATGATCGCCGCCATGCTGGTCTCGAGCCCTGATCTTCTCATAGCCGACGAGCCAACGAGCGCGCTCGACGTGATCGTCCGCGAGCAGGTGCTGCGGCTTCTCGACCGCCTCGTATCGAACGCGGCCTCGGGCTCATTCTCATCAGCCATGACCTGCCGATGGTGGCTCGCTTCTGCGACCGCATCCTCGTGATGTATCGGGGGCGCGTCGTGGAGCAGGTGAGGGCCTCGGACCTCCAATCCGCCACACATCCCTATACCCGTGGGCTCCTGGCGTGCCTGCCAACGGCGGAAAGCCGTGGACGCATGCTGCCGACGTTGAGCCGGGATGCGGATTGGGAGCGGGCATGATGCAGCATCTCATAGCGACCGAGGATTTGGATGTCTTCTATGGGAGCGGCCGTCGAAGGTTTCAAGCGGTCCGCGGCGCGACCCTCGCCATCGCGCCGAGGGAGACGTTCGGCCTGGTAGGCGGTTCGGGATCGGGCAAATCGACCTTGCTGCGTGTTCTGGCGGGGCTTTCGTCGAACTGGAGCGGCTCGGCATCGGTAGCAGGGACCGCTCTGCAGCCGCAGCGAATGCCCGCTCGAAGCTTCCACCGTCACGTCCAGATGGTGTTCCAGGACCCCTACGCGTCGTTGAACCCTCGGCACACGGTCGACCGCATTCTCTCGGACGGGTTACATCTGCACGGGTTCACCGACGTGGACAGCCGGGTAATAGATGTTCTTGACCAGATTGGGCTCGGGCCGCGATTTCGGTTCCGGTATCCGCACGAGTTGTCCGGTGGGCAACGGCAACGAGTGGCTATCGCCCGGGCAATCTCTCTCGAACCCAACGTCCTGCTTCTGGATGAGCCCACAAGCGCGCTCGATGCCTCTGTCCAAGCCGAGATCCTCAATCTTCTGGTCTCCATCCGGCAGCAGAGGCCGGTCACCTGTGTGTTCGTCAGCCACGACCTTGCGGTGGTCGCGCATCTTTGTGACCGCGTTGCCATCATGCAGAAGGGAATAATTGTTGAGAGACTGGATGTGAATGATCTGGTCGCTCACAGGGTGCACCATCCTTACAGCCGCGAATTGCTTGCTGCCTCTGATCTGTCGATGGCAAGTCGTACCTGCCTAGGCAACTTGGTCTGAGCACGGGCTAAACTAGACACGCTACCAGCGTGCATGGGTGCAGAATGGTGATCTATTAGAGAGTCCACGGTTCGCTGGGTCCTGATAACCCGCCGAATCGAGGTTGGTGTAGCTCACGATAACCGGCATTCTCGGGGTCAGCGCCAGGAGGCGGGAGTGAGTTGTAGACAGCCCCTGTTCAACCCCTTTCGATACAGGCTGAGGCCAGGCGGAACAGGGGAGCCGGTGCGCATATGATACAGGTGTCCGCATCCTGTCCGCTCATGGTGGACAGGGCGAAAATGCCGCTGCGCCTCGTCATGTCCATAGGTCCGATAACTCGCCTCAGCCTACGGCGCGAGCGCCAGTGGCTCGGCGTTGGTTCGTGGCCTGGGCGAGTGCGAAAGCGGCAGCTCCCGCCCGCCGATCGCGACTGGCAGCGGGAGAGCGGCTTGGCCCAGCGCAAGGCCCACGCTGCGCCCGGGAGGGCTGCGACGGTCGCGTGGCAGAGGCCGAGGAGCGGCGAAGCAGCGCCGGCCCGGTCAGCGGACGCAGACGGCGCTGTCCATACGAGTCAGCACCAGGACAGGCATTCGAGACAGGTGTCCACCTCTTGGCTGGCGCGGTTTGGTCAGAATGTTGGTCGCGACCTGCTCGGAACCAGGGAATTGGCTCATTCGAGACAGCTAACCGCCATCGAGTCACCCCCGTTCATTCGAGTCAGGTGTCTCGAATGAATGGCAACGCCGATCAAGGCGAAGCCCGTCCACCGCACCACGTGTCGCATCCGACGACGTCCAGACCGCCGCGGGCCACCGAGTCCAGCTTCCCTTTGCGAGTCCGGTGGCCTCAGATGAGAACCTGATTATTCGGCCTTACCAGGGGCTCCGGGCGTCTGAAACCGCGATGTCTGAGTCACAAGCCTGAGATCAAGCTCCTGACGCGAGCGTCTTGCCAGGTCAGCTCCTTACCGGTCATTCGCTGACACCAAGTTTGCTGAGGATGACGTCGTTGACGTGCGGTCGCTTTCGTCGCGGCCGAAGTGGCGAGAGCGGCGCCGGTCCAGCCGAGCGCCTCGACGACCGTCAGGTAGCCTGCTGCCAGTCACGTGCTGGTGGTTGCTCCAGAAGCCGAACGCGATCTCGCTGCGGCATCGATCTCGACTGTTCAGCTCATGGCGACCGCGTTCGGTTCGGCGCTGGCCGGCATGGTTGCAAACTTGGCTGGCCTACCAACTCCGGCTCGGTCGGTGGTGCTGTGGATACCGCACAGTGGCTCTTCGCGGTGTTCACTCAGCGCCCGTACTGGCCGGAGTTACCATCGCGAGTATCGTGACGCGTTCGCCGAGCAGCCTCGCGAGCTGTGATAGGGGAGCGGATCATGGTGCGTGCGGACATCGGAGTCACGCATCCTCTCGGCCTATGGCGGATGTCGCTAGCGGGGAACGCCGCTGGTCCGGTATTTCAGTTGGTGGAGCGATCATATGTCTCCGAGGGCCCTTTTCGAGACGCATTTGAACGTGCGGGACCTCAACCGCTCGGTTGCCTTCTATCGCGACATCGTCGGCCTGGAACTGGTCTATCGCATCGACGAACGGCACGTCGCATTCTTCTGGATCGGCGGGCGCGGCCGCACCATGCTCGGGCTCTGGTCAGGTAACTTGTCGCCCAATGTCATGCGGCTGTACATCGCCTTCAGCCTCAATCTCGATGAGGTGATCGCCGCGCCTGTCACATTGCGTGCCGCAGGAATCGAGCCGCTCGACTTCTTTGGCCAGTCCACGGCGGAGCCATCCGTCATCGGCTGGATGCCGGCAGCCTCTGTGTTCTTCGACGACCCGGACGGCCACTTGCTGGAGTATGTCGCGATGCTGCCGCACGTGCCTCGGCCCGATTCCGGGGTCGTGTCATATAGCGACTGGATGTCGAGTTGGGCACAAGCGGAGCAGTCGGGCGGCTTGATCGGCGGCAAACGCGAGCACGTCACGAGCCCGGCAACCCCTCTCAAGGGATCCTAGTAGCTCCTGCATGTGCAGCGGCCGCGGACGGGGCGGCGGAGGGGTGCGCTTCGTTGCACCCCGGCAATTGTTGACGCAATCCTTTCGAAACGTGCCGATGCTAGCCCTCATCACCGACGGCGGCCAAACATACCTGAACTGGCGGCGACGTTTCTGCTTGAGTTCTGGCGTCGTCTCTCAACTCCGGGCAGGAGGAGCTATCGCCATGGCCCACGGTTTCGACCATGCGATCGTCGCAGGTGGAAGCATAGCCGGTCTTCTGGCGACCCGTGTGCTCGCAAAGCACTTCGCGCGTGTCACGCTGATCGAGCGAGACACCCCGGCTCGAACTCCCGAACCGCGCAAGGGCGTACCGCAGGGGCGCCATGGACATGTCCTGCTCCTCCGAGGCCAGTCCATTCTGCAGGAGCTGTTCCCGGACCTTACCGCCGGGCTCCTAGCTCGCGGTGCGCTCCGAATCCAGGGCGGAAAGGACATGCTTTGGTACTACGCAGGGGATTGGCGGGTCAGGTTCGACTCCGATTTGTCTTTCCTGTCCATGAGCCGACCCTTGCTCGAGACCACAATAGCAGAACATGTTCGCGCGCTGCCCAACGTCACGGTGCTGAACGGAACACGCGTCGAGGGCTTGCGCTCCGACCCAGACCGCGCGGTCACGGGTGCATTCGTCCGCGGTATCAACCCTCACGATCAGGCGCGGGCGATCGAAGCTGATCTCGTCGTTGACGCCACCGGTCGAGGAAGTTCAAGCCCCCAGTGGCTCCAGGAATTGGGGTTCGGGCGGCCCAGCGCCCATCGGGTGTCCGTTCCTCTGTCGTATGCGAGTTGCACGTTCGGCCGGTCTGATTCCGATCCGGAGTGGCGCACATTGTTGATCGGCGGCGCACCGGCGAGGCGAAACGGGTTCACATTCGCGATTGAGGGAAATCGTTGGCTCGTCTCCCTGAGCGGGTACTTCGATGAGGAACTTCCGCGGAACCACGAGGAGTTCCTCGCTTTTGCTCAGTCGCTCCCGGTTCCCGACCTCTACGACCTACTTCGCCGAAGTGAACCGCTCTCCGAGATCGCCCACTACCGGTTCGCCGGGAGTATGAGGCACCACTACGAGCGGCTCGAGCGCGTTCCGAAAGGGCTGATTGTCATTGGCGACGCCGTATGCAGTTTCAACCCGGTCTACGGCCAAGGCATGACAGTAAGTGCCATTGAGGCCGAGATCCTCGATCGGGCTCTCGTCGGGCGAGCGGCGGGATCGAGCCCGGTTTCGGGCAGCACTGGTTCCGCAGCATTCAGCCGGCGATCAATGCGGCGTGGGACAGTGTTCTGATCGAGGACCACCGGTTTCCAGAACTCGTTGCCCAAAGCTCCCTCCGCATCCGTGCTCTGCAATGGTATCTCGAACGTGTCCACCGCGCCACGTACCGCAGTCCGGTCGTAACGGAGCAGTTCTATCGGGTGGTGAGTTTCCTCGACCCGCCGACCGCCCTGTTCCGCCCGCGCGTACTGGCCGATGTTTTTGTTAGGCGTGGAGGAGCATCGGCAAAGGCCTCGGCAGACATCCAAACGCAAGCGATGCATGTCGGAGCTGGACCCCACCTTCGTTGATGATTTTGCCTGCCGGTGGCTCGAAGCGTGGAACCGGCACGACGTGCGCGGTGTGGCACAGCTGTGCACAGAGGCGTCCCAGCCTACTCGGCCATCCACCTCGGGAGCGGACGAGGTATTGTTGATCTTACCACCACCCTCAGCGTTCCTAACACCTCTGAGCACAACGTTCTTGTGATCACGCGCGCCGACTATTTCGACGCCTCCGGCGAACTGGTCCAGAGCTACGTCTCTGAACCTTAATCAGTGCGCCCGTTTGGGACAGTGGAAGCGTTCGTGCCAGTTGAGGATAGCAAGGGTGGCACGGGAGCGAACTTTGTTGTCGAGTGGACCGGTGAAGGTGCCGTACCCGAACCGGTGATCGAAGCGGTAATGACGGCTTCAGTGAAACCACGAGTTACTCGTTCGTAAGCCGAGGCGAGACCATTGAAACCGGGATGCCTCATCATTGCACCGGCTGCCAGAAGCTGAGCGCAAGCGCGTACTCACTGACTATAGCTGTGCCAAGCGATGGCTTTGCCGTCACGCGAGGCCAGCCGGTGGTCGGCGACATGCATGGCCCGCACCGGCAGCTCTCCAAAAACTGGATGTTCACGCATCCACACGGCATGGACTTCTTCGTCAACATACGCGCAACCATGTTGGACGAGCATAACTGGTACGTGCCGTTCGTCGAGGCCTTCTTCGGAAAAGCTGCCATGGGCTACGACTGCCGCTGTGCACAGCTTCGCCACGCAACCCGATATTCAAGGATATGCGCCTCTGGTGGAGGCCTTCAATCGTGAAGGGGCGCGTCCAGGTTAGCGAGGCGCTGACCGGGGTTTGCGTGCGTGAGGTGACAGTGAGGCGCAATGGCGTCTCATGCGGCGCGAGCCTCTCCTGGTTGAGCTTCACCTCGGCCGAGCCGAGAACTGCGCGGCAGCAGGAAGGTCAGCAAGACCCAGCGCCGGCAGCCAAGCGCACAGGCGGAATACCTCGACGATGCCGATCCAGTCGGCAATCACCCCGAAGGCTGCCGCAGCCAGTCCCCCCAAGCCGAACGCGAGCCCGTAAAACAACCCCCCGACGAGTCCCACCCGATGAGGAACAAGGTCGATCGCGTAGATGAGGATCGATGCGAATGCGCTCGCCATGATGAGGCTAATGATCACGCTGAGGACGCCCGTCCAGAACAGGTCCGCGTAGGGCAGGACCAGCGCGAAAGGGAGCGACACCAAGATCGACAGCCAGATGACGCGATCACGTCCAATCCGGTCGCCGATGATCCCGCCGACGATCACGCCGACGGCGCCCACGGACAGATACAGGAATAGCATGAGCTGTGAGACCTGAACCGTGACACTGAATCGTTCGATCAGGTAGAAGGTGTAATAGGACGTGAAGCTGGCCGTGTAGGCATTCTTCGAGAGCAGGAGAACGATCAGGATCGTCATCGCGCCTGCGATGTGGCCGACCGGCAGCCTGCGCCCGAAGGACTCGGTGGTTCCCCTGACAGCGGCCGCCTGCTCGCGGCGCAGGGCGGCATACCGACCGGCGGTCCAGAACATCAGCGCCATTGCAAGGAGCGCGACCACGGAAAACCAGGACAGGCTCGACTGCCCGCGCGGGACCACGACAGCGGCAGCCAAGAGGGGGCCAATGGCGTAACCCGCATGTCCGCCGATCTGGAACACGCCCTGAGCGAGCCCTTGCCGGCCCGCCGCGGCATGTCGCGCCATCCGGGTCGCTTCCGGATGGAAGACCGCGGAGCCGAGCCCGACTAGGGCGGCGGCGATCAGCACCATCTCGTAGCTGACCGCGAAGGAAAGGCCGAGGAGGCCGAGCAGCGTCGCGCCCATGCCGGCGACCATCGCGTAGGGCCAGGGCCTGCGGTCGGTGAGATAGCCCAATACGGGCTGCAGAATCGATGAAGTGACCTGAAAGGCGAGCGTAATCAGGCCGATCCGCGCAAAATCCAGATGGTAGGTGTCCTTAATCACGGGATAGATCGCCGGGATCATCGATTGGATCAGGTCATTGAGGAGGTGAGCGACGCTCAGCGCGCCGAGCACGGGATGAGCGGTCGGCGGGCGGAGGTTGCGAGCGTGATTGAGGTCATTGGGTCAGGGTTCGCGTACCAGCGCTGCTGCGTCAACAGGTGTAGGGCGGGATCGACTTTCTAGGTTTCGGGCCGAGGACCATAGATCAGCCCCGCATCGGAGATCGTCGCGGCGTCCGTAAGCATCGCCGGCTCGAGCTTCCCGGGTCCAAGGATATGGAGGACCGTGTTGCCGGAGGCGAGCAGATAGTCCGCGATGATCCGACGGTGACATCGCCACCAGACCGCTTCGGCACACATGATGGCAGGAACGGTCCTGCTGCCGAGGTCGACGAGCCGAGCAAGCCCAGTGCGATAGCTGTCGCTCAGTGCATAATCGGCGTAGTTGCGGAAACTCTCGTTCTCCCAGTAGGTGTTCGGCGACGGCTCGTCCTGGCGCTGCTTGCCGCGAAGTCCGCCGAGTTCAGCGATGTGTTCATACCCGATCTGAAATGCTCTTAAGCTCTCGGGCAGGACGTCCCGGTTGAACTGCGGATTTGTCCTCGAGCGGGGCACCGTCCGAACATCCACGACGAGCTGGGCACCAGCGTCACGCAGGAGGTCGATGAACGCTGCGATCGTACGGGTCGAATGCCCGATCGTGTAGAAGCGGCCTGGCATAATCACTCAACGGCTAAGGACATCTTGCGGTAACCTGTCGGCACTGGATGACAATACAGGCGGCCGACGAACCTACCGTCCGTCCCGGCCCCCAAAGACCAGGCGTTCAAGCTCTGATTGGCCCTTTTCTCGGGCCTGCCCCTCCGATGGGTGCGATCGATCGGATCGTTGAATCAGTTTACCGCGCTTTCGAATCGCCCACTGAAAGTGTCCTGCCGGCTTCTCGCAGGGGGCGATCTCGAGTGAGTACGGGTAGGTTCGTTCGGTGCTCATCGGAGGGATATGGCACGCCCGTGCTCCGACGACCAGCGTCGTCGTCGCAACCGCGCGTTCTCGGCTGCCAAATCAGCCGGCGCGAACACCACAGGGGCAGCGCCCGCAGCGGGTGCGGTGGGTCGCTGACTAGAACCGTGAAACGGCGGTGGATCTTACCGGTCCACAATGGTACCGCACTATGGGGGATCTTCCCAAAGGTGGATTGATGGGGCGGGGCGTCAAGAACCACCCGTTCACGGAACGCATGCGCAAGGCCGCATTCGACGATTTCGGTATCAGCCGTGACGACTACTATCGCAAGGCGCTTGTCGAGCACCTCGCCAGTCGTCTTTCGATGGCCAGCATGAAAGTGATCGCAAGGAAGGGATCCGACCTTTCCGGCTTCCGCTACTCGGAAGACCGCGGCCGTGTCGCCGCACCCATTGAATCAACGGCCTGGGCCCGCTCAAGCGAGCGCCGAGTCGGAATGTGCCCGCAGGGAATCCAGGCGGTGTTCTCGGACGAGTATGCGCGGGAGGGCCTTCAGGCGGAAATCAGAGAGATCGCCGCGGTGTGGTGGAATGTCATGGAAGGCATTTACGCCGAAGTGGCGGCCTTCCATCATGCGCATCGTCAGGCGTGGATCAAGTAACAGGTTCCGGGGGCGGCGGTCGCTGACTCACGTGGGCGGCGGCCTCCGTCGGCTGTTCTATACTCTCTGGCACGAGCGGCCCGGGACCAAGTCGCCGAGGAGCGGCTCGCGAAGCTCACGGGATCTCACGACAATCATCAAACGAAAGATCTTTTATCATGTATTACATCAATTCGGGATTTTACCCCACCAATGCAGTCTATCTTTTCAATGGGGACGAGCGCGGCAAGCAGATCCTCCAATGGCAGCTGCCCGGCACTGCGGACCGCGAGAGACGGCCGGTCACGTCAGGCGAGGTCGCCGCGTTCTGTCGCAAGCACGGGCTTAAGTTGGTGCGAAACGTGTACGAGCAAGGCTGGCTCATCGTCGCCGAGACCGAGCGGCAGCAATTCGAGTTCAAACTCTGGTTCGATGCCGCGCCGCCATTTGGACGGAATGGGACGCTCACGCGAAGGCGTACGAAATCGCGTGTCAGGAGAAGCTCGTCGAATCAAGTCGGCGGCGCGTAATTTATTGCGAGGAGCAGGTCGAAGGCGCCCGGCACCGTGTCGCTCGGGAAGAGGCGAAACTCGAAGAAATGCGGAGTGCGGCGTGAGGACCTACGATCCGACCAAAATTGCGCTCGGTTTCAAGACAGTCCAGCACATCGAAGGCACCGCTTCCGGCGTCCGATGCAGGAGAGCCACACGAACGGCGTGCTCTGGCAGACGAGCTCCGCTGTTCGGCTGTTCGTCCCCGATAGAACGGAAAGTATACGGTCGCGGTGTGGACCAGCCCATTGCCAAGGATTCGGGGTAGGTGGGTGCCAGTCGGGCCGGCCAATTGACTATGGCCGGTCCGGCACAGCGGTAAGGAACCTGACCCATCCTGACCCTGCTTCTCTTTTCGGGACCTAAGATCACCCCCTAGGCTTCGGTTCAGGACCTCGGCAAAGTTAGCACCGGCCTCGTCTACGGAGAGCCTGAGGCCACTTTCGGCACTCCAATTTCGCCTTAGGTCCCGAAAAGAGAAGGTCCGGGTGTCGCAGCGTGGCTCATGTTCCTCCTTGGGTCCCGAAAAGAGAAGAACTAGAAACATCTGTACCTCGTTGACCATTGTTGGCGGCCGGCCTGCTTCGGGAGTCCAAGCGCCAATATGCATGGCTCTCGGACCGCGGCCGTGTGGATGATGGTGGGTGCCGCGCTCGCCGCTGATCGCAATACTTCCGATGGAGGTCATCCACACACATGGCCGAGTGGAGCGCTGCGGCCGCCATGAGCGTCGTGTTCACCGCCATGTTCGCCTCCAGCGGGTTGCTCGAGCGGGCGTTCTCCAGGAGCGAACATATGAATGTGAAGAGCGCGCGCTAGGTATCTTGGAGAGCATGGCCTACCTCTACGCGGACGGCTGGAGTTGGTTGCTACCACCGTCGTCGTGGCGCCAATCGCCGTCGATCATGTCCGCACGGGCGGGTAAAGCAACCCATGTTGTCCGAGTGGTCGGCCACAACGAGGAAGTCGAGCGGGCGAGAGAGCTTCACCCGCTGCCCGTTGGAAACCGCCATCTCCTCGCCCTTGGCAAAGCGGTAGCCGTCCCGTGGCGTAAGCCGGGCGCCGAAGCCTCCCTCATCCATGGAAAACGAAGTGTGCAGGTGCGTGTCGCCGAAGAAGGGGCGCGTCGGGAAGTTGCGCCCCGCCGGAGGCGAGTACGGCGGCCGCGGATAGGTCCGCTCGTCGGGAGATGCTGCATGATGAATAGCCTCCATCACGTTGGTCGACCGCCTGAGCGGCAGCCTGTGCTCGGAGTCGTGTGACGCCATTGGGCGCAGTCTTGGTGTGACCAGCGCCTAAGCGGCAGCGAGGGGCTTCCGGGCATTCATGTGATCGGCGGCCGCCAGGGATCCGACGCGGGGAGGGATTGCGTTCGGCGCATCCGTGGCGCGACAATCCCGCCTTGCGGTTGCGCCGTCGCGTCTTCGTGGCAGCAGCGAGAACCACCATCGGGGGAGCGGATGTATCTCGGCACTCAGTTCAAGGCCCGCAGCGACGACGATTTCCGCATCATGGCGCAAGTCGGCGCTCGCCATGTCTGCGCGGACCCGGCCGGCAGCGCCCATCACTGGTCTCTCGACGATCTTCTCCGTCACCGCGAGCGGATCGAGTCTTTCGGGCTCATCCTCGACATGGTGGAACTGCCGCTGAACTCGCGGCCCATCGAAAAGAGCGAGAGCCCCAACATTCTGCTGGGGAAGAGCCCCGAGCGGGACCGGGAGATCGACTCCATCTGCGCCCTCATCGAGCGACTCGCGATGGCGGGCAATCCCGGCCGCGAAATACAACATGAACATCATCGGCATCCCCCGCACGCCCGATGAACCCGGCCGCGGCGGATCGCTCAATGCCGCCTTCCGCTGGGACCGCACGGACCGGAGCGCCGCTCCCGGCCTAGCGGGCACGGTCTCGGAGGACGAGAACTGGGAGCGGATCGACTACTTCCTCGAGCGCGTCGTGCCGGTTGCGACGCGAAAACAAGGTCCGCCTCGCCTGCCACCCGCACGATCCCTTCACCCCGCCGGGCTTTCGCGGGGTGACGCGGGTCCTCGGCACGGTCGAGGGGCTAAAGCGCTTCGTTGAAATGCGCGAGAGTCCCTATCACGGGCTCAACTTCTGCCAGGGCACGGTCGGCGAGATGCTCGACGATCCCGGCCGCGAAATCTACGAGGTGATCCGCTGGTTCGGCGAGCGGAACAAGATCTTCAACCTGCATTTCCGCAACATCCGAGGCGGCAAGTTGAGCTTCATGGAAACCTTCCCCGACGAAGGCGACATGGACATGGCGAAGTCCCTGCGTCTCTACGGGGAGGTGGGTTACAAATACATGGTCATGCCGGACCACGCGCCCACCGTCTCTGGCCTGGACCCGGTCGGAACCGCTTTCGCCTATTGCTATGGCTATATCGCCGGCGCCCTGCAGATGATGGGCGTGGACCCCGCGGGTCCGGACAGCGCGCCGATGCATTGAGAACTGGCATGCCTGCCGACGTCAGGGATAGCCGAAGGATCCGTCCGGCTTCATGGGCAGGGTGCGCTCCCAGTGGACGTACCGGTCCGACGCCAGGAAGGCCTCGTCGATCTCGACGCCCCAGCCGGGGCGGTCCGGCCGTGGGATCAGGTAGCCGTCCTCCGGCAGGTAGGGATCCTTGACGTAGCTGCCCTCGATGGTGCGGCCCGCATCCATGTAGGCCGTGAGGGGGATGCGGTATTCCAGGATCTTGAAGTTCGAGCAGGCCATGCAGAAGTGCAGGTTCACCGCGGTCGCGAGCGGACCCATGGGGTTGTGGGGCGCGACGGTGACGAAATGGGCTTCGGCGAGCACGGCGATCTTGCGCATCTCCGTGACGCCGCCGACGACGCAGATGTCGGGCTGGACGATGTCGGCGCCGCGGGCGTTCAGCAGTGTCAGGAACTCGTAGCGGCTGTAGAGCGATTCGCCCGTCGCGAGCGGGCACGTGACGCGCGCCTTCAGCTCGGTCCAGGCCGGGATGTGCTCGGGCCGGATCGGCTCTTCGTAGAAGAGGGGATCGTAGGGGGCAAGAGCATTGCCGAGCTGGATCGCCTGCCAGGGCTCGAAGATCTTCGCATGGGCATCGAAAGCGAATTCGAAGTGAGAGGGCGAGATTTCGCGCAGCTTCGCGAAATAGTCGGCGCTCCGTTTCACGATCTCGCCCCAGCGCAGCGCGTGGATGTCGCCACGGAAGGGGCTGAGCTTGAAGGCCGTCAGGCCATAGCGCTCATTGAGATTGGTGACGACGTCGAGGGCCTCGGCGGGGTCGGGCGCCGTGTAGACGCCGGCATAGACGCGCACCTTGTCGCGGACCTCGCCCCCGAGGAGCCGGTAGACCGGCAGGCCTAGCGCCTTGGCCGAGATGTCCCACAGGCAGTGGTCGATGGCAGAGATCGCCGCCAGTCCCAAAGCGCCGGGCGGGAAGCGGGCTTGCTGCAGGAGCTTCAGGATCAGGAACTCGATGCGCCTCGGGTCCTCGCCCGAAATCTGGGTGAACAAGTACTCGAGCAGGGGCGGCAGGGCCCGGTCTGGCCCGTGGTTGTAGCATTCGCCCCAGCCCGTGACCCCCTCGTCCGTGTCGATGGCCACAACGACGCGCGGGCGATTGGCATCTCGGCTCATGAACGAGCGCAGTCCTGTGATCCGCATGGCGGATTTTCTCCTGTCTCTTGGCGATGTCGTTCAGGCGGAGGTCGTGATCCGCAGCTTCCTGCGGCGTCCGAGGCGAGTCTGGAAGTAGACGGCTTCGTTCACCGTGCCGGGCTCGTAGGCCCAGCCGTCATCCGGGGGCATGTCGGAGACGTTCCGGGTCCCCGGATATCGGGCGACTTCCTCCTCGACGATGTCGACCCCGAGTCCCGGCGCATCCGGCACAGGCAGGTGGCCGTCTGTGACCTTCAGGACGGGCGTGACCACCTCATATCGCCCGGGCCAGTCGAACTCGATCCGCTCCAGCATGAGCGCATTCGGGATCGTCGCCATGACATGCAGGGCCGCGAACTCCGCGACCGGGCCGAGTGAGCCTGAATGCGGCGCCATGGTGATGTAGTGGGCCTCCGCCATGGCGGCCATCTTGCGCATCTGGGTGATGCCCCCGGCGCGCCCCGTATCGGGCTGGATTACCGCGACGAGGTCGCGCTCGATGTAAGGGCGGATGCCCCAGATTGTGCTCACCCGCTCGCCGGCCGCGAGCGGGATGTCGACCGCGTCCCGGATGCGCTCCAGGGCGTCGAGATTCTCGGGCGCCACCGGGTCCTCGTAGAAGAGAAGGTCGAGGGGCTCGAGCGCCCGACCGACCGCGATTGCATCCTGGGTCGTCATCCAGGAAGGCCCATGCGCATCGACCATCACGTCCACCTCCGGCCCGATCGCTTCGCGCACGGCGGCAACACGGTCGAGCTCCACCGCTCCCGTGAAGGCTACCTTCATGGCCTTGTAGCCGCGGTCCATGAGCTCGCGCGCGCGTTCCGGCGTCTTCGCATGGCCGTAGACCTGCACCCGGTCGCGGAAGCGCCCGCCGAGCAGGTTCCAGACGGGCTGGCCGAGCGCCTTACCCTTGATGTCCCAGAGCGCCATCTCGATCCCCGTGAGCGCGCCGCCGCCCACGGTGCCGAGCACCCCGTGCCCCATCGACCCGATAAAGAGCCGGTGCCAGAGGCGGTCGATGTCGCGCGGGTCCTCGCCGATCAGGAGCGAGCGGTAATCCTGCACGGCGGTCTCGATCACGCGAGGCCAGCCGGAGCATTCGCCGACCCCGGTGATGCCCTCGTCCGTAAAGATCTTTACGAAAAGCCAGTTGCGCGAGCCGCGGAAATCCGCCTCCGCGTGGACCCCCGCCGCGCTGGTGCCCGGAACGGTCGGTCGGGCGCCGACCTGGATCAGATAGGTCTTGACGTCGGTGATCTTCACGCGCTCTCCCCCTCTGCTGGCCCGAGCGGATCCAAACGGCCGTCGGATCCCTCGATCCGACGGCCCCACGAATCGGCAGCCCTCGATTGATCTCACATGGCTCGTCCGGCTCACCTCGACGGCGGCAGGTACGAGGCCGTGCTCTCCATCGTCATCGCGCCTGCAGCGGGCGCAGTCCGTCAAACTCGTCCGTCAGCTTGCTGCCTGGTAGCGGATGCGCTCCGTCGTCCCGCGGCGACGCGGGTCGGCGATCGGCACCGCCGACAGGAGCGAGCGCGTATAGGCGTGGCGCGGTGCATTGCAGACGGTCTCGGTCTCGCCGGTCTCGACGATCAGGCCGCGGTGCATCACGGCTATGCGGTCGCAGAAATAGCGGATCACCGCAATGTCGTGGCTGATGAAGATGAAGCTGAGATCCAGGCGCTCCTGGAGGTCGAGCAGGAGGTCGAGGATCTGAATGCGCAGGCTGACGTCGAGCGCCGAGGTGGCCTCGTCGGCGATGATGATGCGCGGATCTGGCGCGATCGCCCGAGCGATGCTGATGCGCTGCCGCTGGCCGCCCGAGAAGGCGTGCGGGTAGCGCTCCATCGCGGAGGCGGGGAGCCCGACGAGATCGAGGAGTTCCGCCACCCGCTTGCGCAGCTTCGCGCCCGAGAGGGTGCCGTTGACGTAGAGCGGCTCGCCGATGATCTGGCCGACCGTCATGCGCGGGTTGAGCGAGGAGAAAGGGTCCTGGAAGATGGTGCGAATGTCCTTCCAGGGCTGCTTCAACTGGTTGTCGCTCAGGGGTGCGAGATCGATCGTCTTCCCGTCGCGGCCCGTGTAGAGGAGGCGGCCTCCCGTGACTTGATAGACGCGCTGAATGCAGCGGCCGAGGGTTGTCTTTCCGGACCCGCTCTCGCCCACGATGCCGAGGTTCTCGCCCGCCCTCAACTCCAGATCCGCGTCGTCGACCGCGAGAACCGAATCGTGCTTGAGGCCGAGAAATCCCTTGGTGAACGGGAATTCCTTGCGCAGCGCGGTGACATTGAGGATCGGCGCTGCCGGCGGCCTCTCGGCCCGCATCGCGAGGCGGCGCTGCGATGGACGGTCGAGATCGCGCACGGCGCCGAGGAGCCCGCGGGTATAGTCGTGTTGCGGCTTCTCGAAGATCTCGAATGCGTCGCCCCGCTCCACGATCTTGCCGAAGCGCATCACCGCGATATTGTCGGCGATCTCGGCCACGACGCCCATGTCATGGGTGATGAACATCACCGCCATGTCGCTCTCGGCCTGGAGCTGGCGGATGAGCGCGAGGATCTCGGCTTGGATCGTCACGTCCAGGGCGGTCGTCGGCTCGTCGGCGATCAGCACGGACGGATTGCAGGCGAGCGCCACGGCGATCATGGCACGCTGGCGCATGCCGCCAGAATATTCGAACGGGTAGCGGTCGATCGCCATTTCCGGGCGCGGGATCTCGACCCGGCGCAGGAGCTCGATGGAACGCTCTCGCGCCTCCTTCCGTGACACGCCCTCGTGCAGCTTGATGACCTCCCCGATCTGATCGCCGATGCGGTGCACCGGCGAGAGCGAGCTCATCGGCTCCTGGAAGATCATGGCCACGTCGCGCCCGCGGATCGCGCGGATCGCGGAGGAGCGCGGATGGAGGGCCGCGAGATCGATCGTGTGCTCCTCATCGCCGGTCGAATTACGGCCCCGGACGGTGCGGTGCTTATGGAGCAGGACCTGACCGGCGATCACTCGGCCGGGCGGCTCGACGATCTGCAGGATCGAGCGGGCCATGACGCTCTTGCCGGAACCCGATTCACCCACCACGCAGGTCGTCTTGCCGGCATGGAGTTCGAGGCTGACGTCGTCGACGGCTCGGAAAGGACCGCGCCGCATAGCGAACTCCGTGACGAGGTCCCTGACCTCGAGGACAGGCTTCGACGCGGATGGAAACGTCGCGGTAGGCATCACGGTCTCTCCACGCGAGCGGGCCGGAGGAGGCTCGATGCCATTGTTATTCGTCGCGGCAGGCGGCGGAGAGCTGTGCATGATCAGCGCCCCTCCTGAGCATATGGATCCGCAGCATCGCGCAGGCCGTCGCCCAGGAAGTTCAGCGCAAGCACGGCGATGCACACCGCGATGCCCGGCACGAACAGCCAAGGCGCGGAGGCGATGGAGCGCACGTTCTGCGCCTCCTTGAGGAGGACCCCCCAGGAGATCGTGGGTGGCAGCAGGCCGAGGCCCAGGAACGAGAGCGAGGTCTCGGCGATGATCATCACCGGGATCGCGAGGGTCACCGAGGCGATGATGTGGCTCACCATCGAAGGCATCATGTGGCGGAAGATCACGCGGCTGCGGGTGCCGCCGTCCAAGCGCGCAGCCGTGACGAAGTCCTCCGTGCGCAGCGCCAGGAAGCGCCCGCGCACGACGCGGGCGAGTTCGGTCCAGCCGACGAGGGAGAGGATCAGCGTAATCGCAAAATAGCGGGTGAGCGGCGGCCAGTCTTGAGGGAGGGCGGCGCTCAAGCCCAGCCAGATCGGGATGGTGGGAAGCGAGAGCTTCAGCTCCACCACCCGCTGGACTGCCATGTCGATGAAGCCGCCGTAATAGCCCGACAGACCCCCGAGCACGAGACCCAGAATGAGGCTGATCCCGACGCCGACGAGTCCGATCGACATCGAAACGCGCGTTCCGTAGATCACGCGGCTGAACATGTCGCGGCCGAGCCGATCGGCCCCGAAGAAGTAGAAACGCTCGCCCGGCGTCACCGTCGCGATGAGGCGCCGCTCCAGGGGGAAAACGCCCCAGAGCTCGTAGGGCGTGCCCTTGCCGAACAGCGTGAGATAAATCTTCTTGTCCGGATCGGGCGTGAAGGAGGTCCTCAGCGTAAAGCGGTCGCGCGCCTGCTTCATGCCGATCACGTAGGGGCTGATGGCCCAGCTGCCGTCGGCCTGAGTGTCGATGAAGTGGATCGCCTGGGGCGGGTGGTAGACGTCGCGCGCGGCGGGCGCGTCCGGGTCGAAGGGGGCGAGGAACTCGCAGAAGATCGCCACGAGATAAAGGGACGCGACGATGATGGCGCCCGTCATGGCCAGTTTGTGGCGCCGGAAGGCAATCCAGATCAGCTGCCATTGCGAGGCGTGATCGTCGGTCTGGGTCAGCGTTCTCGGATCGGCGATGGTAGCCATGCGTCACCGACCCATACGAAGGGCAGCGACGGCCTGCGGCAGGGCGTCGACCACGGCTGCGGGAGAGTTCGTCAGGCGCATCGGATCACCGGAACTTGATGCGGGGATCGACCACCGCGAGCAGGATGTCGGAGATCAGCATCCCGAAGATCGACAAGCAGCACAGGAGCAGGATGAACGCACCTGCGAGATACATGTCCTGCGCAAGGAGAGCCTGGAGCAGAAGAGGCCCCGAGGTCGGCAGAGACAGCACGAACGCCGTGATGACGGCGCCGCTGATGAGCTGCGGGAAGGCCCAGCCCAGCGTCGAGACGAAGGGGTTCAGGGCCAGCCGGACGGGGTACTTGATGAGGAGGCGGAACTCGGACAGCCCCTTTGCGCGGGCGGTCGTCACATAGGGCTTGTGCAATTCGTCGAGCAGGTTCGCGCGCATGATCCGCGTGAGGCTTGCGGTCGAGCTGAGGCCCAGGATCATGACGGGGATCCAGAGATGCGAGAGGAGGTCTCCGACCTTGGCCCAGGACCAGGGCGCCTTCTCGTATTCGGGCGAGAACAGGCCGGATACGTCCGATCCGAAATAGACCACGGCGATGTACATGAGCACGAGCGCCACGAGAAAGCTCGGCATCGCAAGGCCGATGAAGCCAACGCCCGTGACGATGTAGTCGCCGATCGAATACTTCCTGACGGCCGAGTAGATCCCGATCGGGAACGCCACCGCCCAAGTGAACAGCAGGGTCGAGAGCGCGAGCGTCACGGAGAGCGCCATGCGCTCCCAGATAAGGTTCGAGACCGGCTGCTGCCACTCGAAGGAAATCCCGAAGTCGCCCACGAGGACTCCCGAGATCCAGCGCCAGTACTGCACGAAGAACGGCTGGTCGAGGCCGTAGCGCTCGCGCAGGGCGACGAGGCGCTCCTGATCGATCACGTCGCCTGAGGCGGCGAGCGTGGAAGCGAAGGTGCTGATGTAATCGCCCGGAGGCGCCTGAATGAGCGCGAAGGCGATGAGCGAGACCACGAAGAGAAACGGGACCGCCCAGAGGATCCGGCGGATGATATAAGCCAGAAGCATCGGCTCGCGGGCTCCCGCTGGAGGGGAGGGCGCTACGGTTCACGTAGCGCCCCGGTTCATGCCGTGCCGTTCAGCTTGCCCAGTACCAGGTCTGCGGCAGGGTCGGGCCGGGAGTCGGGTAGTACCAGGAGTTCGGCATCGACTCCGGCACGTTCTTGAGATTCGTCTTCTTGATGCCGTAGGTCGGGAGCGCCTTCGTGACCGACATCACCTCGAATTCGTCCGCTGCGATGTCGGCGATCTTCTTGACGATCTCACGGCGCTTCTCCGGATCCGCGGTGGCCCGGGCCTCGTCATAGAGGCGCATGCGCTCCTTGACCGAAGGGGGCGGCTCCTCGCCGGACTTGCCGCCGGTGTTGTACCATTGGCTCCACGGGATGCCCCAGCGGCTGTCGTGGTGGACGGGCACGATCTGCTGCGGGATTTCGCCCGGAACCCAGCTCGCCTGTCCGCCCCACACCGCGGCGTCGTGGTCGTTGCCGTTCGAGGTTCGCTCATAGAAGAGCGTGCGTTCGGTGGCGTTCACGTCCATGTCGATGCCGATCTTCGCCCAGTCGCGCTCGATCAGCTGCAGCATGTCGACCTGCTCGGGCTGGAGGGTCGGGATCACGTCGATCTTGAACTTCACGGGCCGACCGCTCGGGAGAAGCCGGGTTCCGTCGGGCGCGCGCTTGTCGAGGCCGATCTTGTCGAGCAGGGCATTGGCCTTGGCGACGTCGTACTCGAGGAACTGCGTCGCGATCTGCTTGTGGAAGTTGGGGTGCGTCTCGAACGGACCCTGCTGCCAGGGCTCGCCTTCGCCAAGCAGTGCGGTGTCGATGATGCCCTTCCGATTCATGCCGTGCGAGAGCGCGACGCGGAAGTCCTTCTTGTTGAACAACTCCCGGAGTTCCTTGTCCTTGTGGGTAAGGTTCAGGTTGATGACCATGTTGGTGCCGCCCACCGAGGCGCCGGCGAACATCTCGTAGCCGCCCTTTTCGCGGTTCTCCGCGAGCACCGGACGGTTTGCCGGCGCATCGAGATGGCGCAGCCCGAAGTCGATCCGGCCGCCGATCGCGGAAAGAATAAGGCTTTCGACGTCCTGGGCGATGTTGGCGCTGAGTTGATCGATGTAGGGCAGTTGCTTGCTTTCGGGATCGACCTGCCAGAAATAGGGGTTTCGCTCCATGACGACGCGGGTCGCCCCGCCGACGTAAGGCTCCTTCACGACCCACGGATCGAGGGTCGGCCGTTCCGGATTGCCCCAGCGGGACGGGATTTCGATGTCGCCGCATTTCTGCTGGAAGAGGTTCTTCCAGTCGGACGCGTTGTTGGCCTTAACGGTCTCGTCGATCTTCTGATTGTACTTCGGATGGAACTGGGAGCAGTAATGCTTCGCATAGAGAACCGGGTGCTGGCCCAGCGGACTTGCGAGCTCCGCAAGGAAATCGCCGTAGGGTTCCGCGAAGGTGAAGCGCACCGTGTCCTCATCCACCTTCTCGATCTGCAAAGGCTTGCCGCCGGAGGTGTAGCGAGAGGGTGTCGGGGCGTACTGCGAATTGAGGACGAGGTCCTCGACGTTGAAAAGAACGTCGTCGGCGGTGAACGGCTTGCCGTCCGACCACTTCATGCCCTTGCGGAGGTGAAAGGTGAAAACCTTTCCGCTCGGATCGACCTCGTAGCTCTTGGCCACGTTCGGGATGATTTTGGTGTATTGCGGGTCCCAGCGCACCAGCCCCTGAGCGCCGACCATGCGAAGGATGTGGTTGTGGTCGGACGAGCCGCGCAGGCCGAAGCGGAGCTGGCCGCCATACTTGCCGACGCTCTCCAGCGGCTTCACGATTTCGGGTTCATCCCCAACCCGCTGTGCAACCGGCGGCAGCTTGCCCTCCTTAACGGCTGCGGCGAGGGCGGGCGCCTCCTTGTACTCGAGAGCGAAGGCCGGCGCCGTCAGCGCGAGCAACGACGTCCCCAGTGCGGCAAGATAGGCGATTGGGCTGTAGCTTTTCACAAGCAATCCTCCCAGGCTGATCCAGACGGCTCTTTGTCGTTATTCTCGTTGCCTGGAAGCGTACCACGCTGTTTAAAGTTGTCAAACAGCTTATGCTAGTCAGGATCAGGTCGGAAGGCGGAAGCGGTAGACAACTCTACGTACTGTGAAAGATTGAGCTCAAACATCGTAAGTCATATGAGCCCGATTCAAAGCATATTCTCTAGTCAACGGTAGGCGCAAGCCGCGAGAATGTGATCGAGAATGTTCCGTATAGCCCGGATTAGAACTCTGGGTAAGCGTGCAGCGGAAGTGCGAGGCTTCTTCTCAGATCACGCTAGTTGCAGGTGAAATCTTTCCGAATTTCGCTGCCAACCTATCTGACAAATTGACAAGTTGAACGCCGCGAAGCGTCCTCTCAGGGGAGATCGATGATCTCGACCCAGTTCGGTCCCACGCCGGCTTCGATTCTTGCAAGCGGAGCCAAGATCCCAGTGGCCGGGTCTACCGCATAGCTCGACACGGCATTGGAGATCTCGCCCGCGACGACGGCAAAGCGCCCCGCGGGGTCGAGTGCGAAGCCCCGAGGCTGCGTCTCGGTGGGGATGCTGCCGCAGGGCTCGAGCAGTCCCGACCCGGGGTCGACCCGGAAACCCTGAATGCGGCTCGACGTGCGCTCCGAGGCGTAGAGGAATTGCCCGTCCGGCGTCAGCTGGAGGTCTGCCGCCCAGGGCCGGCCTGCAAAGCGATCCGGTAGCGCGGACACGGTCTGAAGGTGCCGCAGGCGGCCAGCTTCTCCTTCGTGAGCAAACACGTCGACGGTTGCCGAGAGCTCGTTCAACAGGAAGAGGAAGCGCCCATTCGGGTGGAAGCGGAAATGCCGGGGTCCGGAGCCCGGCTCCACGGTGGCAGCGTGCTCTCCTCCCGCCAGGAGACCGGTGGCGGGATCGAACCGAAAGCGATGCAGCACATCGCCCCCGAGGCTTGTCACCAGCACGGCTTTGTTGGCCGGATCGGGCAGGATCGCATGCGCCTTGGATTCCGTGGCAACGACCTGGATCGGCGGCTGGACCTTGCCGTCCGGGCCAACCGGGTTGACCGCGACCTTGCTACCCCCATAGGAGGCGCTCAGCAGATAGCGCCCGGTTCGGTCCGTGGCGATGTAGGCCATGCTGTCGGCCAGCGGCGCACTCCCGATGAACTCGAGGGCTCCGGATGCCGGGTCGATCCCAAACGCGATCACCTCGAACGGCTGAGAGCGCATTCCGACATAGAGAAAACGCCGCTCAGGGCTGACGGCGAGGGGCGTCGAGGGCCCGTGCTCGCCTTCGCGCCGCAAAGGCACCTGCGCAAGTCGCGCGAGCCCGCCCTGCCGGTCGAGCTCGATGACGTGGATCTCGCTAGTCTCGGCACTTCCCACGTAGACGATGCAGCCACTTTGACGCTCAGCCATCATCAGCCTCCGAACTCAACGATACGCCGTGCGCGCTTGGGCTGGCGACCCCGTTGCGCATGCCTTGTGGGGCGGCCCGCCCGCCCTCTGCAGAGGCAAGCTTCGACTACTCCGCGGCGGCCTTGTGGCGGGCTGCCATTTCGGCCGAAAGGAGGGCCTGGGCGGCTTCACGGATCTCGTCGTGAATCGGCTCGTCGGCCTCCGTCAGGAGCGGCAGGATGGGTCCCATGTCGGCGATCCCCGACAAGGTAACCGCCGTGTGGAGGACGCGGATCGCGTTGGCACGCTCGCGGATCGCCTCGAGCGGAGCAACCAGCGCGAGGAGTTCCTGCGCCTCGGCCTCATTCCCGGATTTCAGGGCGCGGAGATAAGCCATGGACAATGTGGGGGCGATGCACACGCAGCCAGCCGTGAAGCCGGCGAGGCCGAAATGCTTGAGGTGCGCCAGCGCCGGCGGCTCGCCGAACCCGCTGACGATCCGCTCCTTACCGACGGCTTGGATCAGCGCTTCGAGGTACGGGTCCTGCGTCGGGTCGGTCCTTGGAACCGCGTACTTGATCCCGAACACGGCACCTTGTTCCGTGAGACGACCGACGCCGTCCGCGGGCACGTACTTGTCGGTCTTGATGTATAGGATGAGCGGCACGCCCGAGCTCGAAACTCTCGATGCCGCGCAGGACTCCCGCAGGCGTCTGCGGCGCGACCATCGGGAGCGCCATCGCGACGGGGTACCGGCGTCCCTTGAGAATGGCGGCCTCGTCGATCAGCTTGCCCCAGTCGGGACCGACCGACGGTATGAGCCAAGTCTCTTCGGCAACGGCACTTTCCAGCTCGTCGAGCCAGTCGCCGAAGCGCGAGACCGGCCAGTTTTGCACGTTGGCGTTCCCGCCGTAGAGCAGAGTAGAGACGCCTCCGGCCTCCAGGTGCTCGATGAGAGCGGCGTTGGCCTCGCGATGGGGCTCGAGGTCCTTGCGCAGCGCCAAGGGGGGAACGGCGAGAACGGAACGGGCAAGCTCTAAGGGCTGGACGGAAGTCAGCATGGTTCCCCTCAAAGAATGAGCCGTCGGCGCATGATGGGCTTTTACGTCCTAAGACAAATCTTGACAAGTGGCTCAAGGAGCGAACAAGTATTTCGTGGAGGTGAAGGACCAGATGGCACTTTCGACGACCACTCGTGACAGGCTCGCCGCGGTCGACAGCGACGCTCACGACCGTTCTGTTCAAGCGGGGCTTCCGCAACGTCTTCATCGGCGGGATCAAGCTCCTCAACCCCGACGCCCCGCGGCTGGTCGGCCCAGCCTACACGATGCGCTATATCCCGGCCCGCGAGGATTTCGACCATCTCGGCGTCTTCGAGGACCGCAGCCATCCGCAGCGAAAAGGAGTCGAGGAGTGCCCCCTGGGCGCGGTGCTCGTGATCGACAGCCGCAACAATCCCAAGGCAGCTTCGGCCGGCGGCATCCTCGTGACGCGCCTGTTCAAGCGCGGTGTGGCGGGCATCGTCACCGACGGCGGCTTTCGGGACAGCGGCGAGATTGCGAAGCTTCCGTTTCCGGCCTACCACGTGCAGCCCTCGGCGCCTACGAATCTGATCCGCCACCACGCAGTCGACCTGAACGTGCCGATCGGTTGCGGCGATGTGCCCGTCTATCCCGGCGACATCGTGGTGGGGGACGACGATGGTGTCGTGGTCGTCCCGAGGGACATCGCCGAGGAGGTTGCGAATGAAGCCTTCGAGCAGACCGTGTTCGAGGATTTCGTGCAGGAACAGGTGGAGGCCGGCCGCGGCATCTTCGGCCTTTATCCGCCGGACCCCGGGACGCGCGAGGAGTTCAGACGGTGGCGGACGGAGAATGGACGCTAGCACGGCGATGGGGACAAGGAGCTTCTCCGATGAAGCCGCTGCGTGAGGCCGAGGACCGGGAGCCGAAACTCAGCCATCAGGTTTATGAGCGCATTTTCGAGCGCATCGTCTCGGGCGAGTACCCGGAGAGCTCCCGCCTGCCGTCGGAATCCGACCTGTCGCGGCGCTTCGGCGCCTCGCGGCCGATCGTGCGCGAGGCGCTGGCGCGGCTAAGGGACGACGGGCTCATCGTCTCGCGGCAGGGCTCGGGCAGCTACGTCCAGCGCCGTCCCGACGCCGCTGTCCTGCGTTTCGTAACCGTCGGGTCGGTCGCCGATATTCAACGCTGCTTCGAGTTCCGGGTCGGCCTCGAGGGGGCGGCTGCGGCGCTCGCGGCGGAACGCTGGGGGGACGAGGACCTGTCCGAGATCAAGGCCGCTCTGTTGGACCTCGAGAGCTGCATCCGGGAGGGTCGCCTCGGGGTCGAGGCGGATGCCCGCTTTCACCGCGCGATCGCGCAGGCGACCCACAACCCGTTTCATATGTCGGTGCAGCGCTCGCTCGAGCCGCACGTCGCCTTCGGGATGAATCTCGCCCGCAATCTGTCGCTCCTGCGGCCAGCCGCGCGCCTGCGCATCGTTCAGCGCGAGCACGAGATCATCGTCGAGGCGGTCGAGGCGAGAGACGGCACTCGGGCTCGCAATGCCATGGAAGCGCATGTCGAGAACGCTCGTCGCCGCGTCTTCGAGGGAACGCAACCGAACGACTGATGCCCACCCGGCGGCGCCCTGCGGCGGTGGCGGACCATTCAGAAGGACTGACGCACTTGGCCGATCGGAAGAAAGCTCCCCACGACCTGAGAAGCTACCGTTGGTTCGGCGTGCAGGATCTGCGGGCCTTCGGCCATCGCTCGCGCACCCTGCAGATGGGCTATGCGATGGAAGATTTCATGGGCAAGCCCGTGGTCGGGATCATCAATACCTGGAGCGACGCTCAGCCCTGCCACCAGCACTTCAAGCAGCGGGTCGAGGAGGTCAAACGCGGGGTCTGGCAGGCCGGCGGTTTCCCGGTGGAGCTCCCGGCACTGTCGCTCTCGGAGAGTTGGGTGAAGCCCACCACCATGCTCTACCGCAATCTCCTGGCGCTCGAGGTCGAAGAGCTTTTGCGCTCGCATCCGGTCGATGGCGCGGTGCTCATGGGCGGCTGCGACAAGACCACGCCCGCGACCATCATGGGCGCGATCTCGATGGATCTGCCGATGGTGTTCATGCCGGCCGGCCCGATGATGCGCGCTCATCACGCGGGCCAGATCCTCGGCTCGGGCTCCGATGCATGGAAGTACTGGGCCGAGAAGGAGGCGGGCACGATCACGAACCAGCAATGGAACGACATCGAAGCCGGCATCGCCCGCTCCAACGGCACCTGCATGACCATGGGCACCGCCTCGACCATGACGTCGATCGCGGAGGCCCTCGGACTCACGCTCCCTGGAGCGTCCTCGATCCCGGCCGCCGACGCCGCGCATCCGCGCATGGCAACTGGGTGCGGGCGGCGCATCGTCGATATGATCTGGGAAGACCTGAAGCCCTCCGACATCCTCGACCGCCGCTCCTTCGAGAATGCCCTCATCGTCCACAATGCGCTGGCCGGCTCGACCAATGCCATGATCCACCTCGTGGCACTTGCGGGGCGCGCGGGCGTCGCGCTGAAGCTCACCGATTTCGACGACTTCGCGCAGAAGGTGCCGGTGATCGCCAACCTGCGCCCGTCGGGCGCCTGGCTCATGGAGGACTTCTACATTTGCCGGCGGGATCCGCGGACTGCTCAGGCGGCTGGAGGGCCTCCTGCATCTCGACGCCCGCATGCGGTGCGTAACGGCGACCTGATCACGGTGGACGTTTCTAAGCGCTCGATCCACCTGCACCTGGGCGAGGAGGAGATCGCCGAGCGCCTCAAGACGTGGGCGCCGCCGCCACGCGATTATCCGCGCGGCTACAACCGCCTCTTCGCGCAGCATGTCCGCCAGGCCCACGAAGGCTGCGACTTCGACTTCCTCGAGGGAAGGGGCGGGATCCCGGAGCCGGAGATCCACTGACGATCGCACACGGAAAGGGGCTGCTCGTCACCCGACGAGATTGTCCTCGATGTATTCGAAGTTGATGTCCTCGCCCAGGCCGGGACGCGTCGAGGCATGGACATAGCCATCCTGGTCCATCGGATCGGGGATGCTGTTGAGGTAGCCCGGGGGCTCGTCGTAATCGAGGAACGGGTGCAGGAGCCCGCGCTCGTACCAATCGCAATTGTGGACGGCGAGGCAAAGCGCCAGATTGCCGGCGCCGCCGCCATGGACTTCGCAATTCATGCCGAAGGATTCGGCGAGATGCATGGTCTTCAAGCCCGGACCGACCCCGCCGACATCGAACACGCCGACCCGGAGAATGTCGCAAGCCTTGTGCTTCACCCATTCGGCTCGGGTGTGGAATTTCCCCTGCATGGTCTCCGGACCGAGGACCGGAATGTCGAGCGCCTCGGTGAGCCAGGCGTAGGAGGAGAGGCTCGCCTCGTCCATCGGCTCCTCGAACCAGGCATAGCCGAGCTTGTGAAGCTCGCGCCCGAGGTACAGTGCATTGGTGCGGCTGTACCAATGGTAGGCATCGAGCATCAGAGCGATGTCTGGCCCGACCGCTTCGCGCACGGCCGCGCAGGCCTTCACGTCCATCTTGGGATCCGGCGCCCAGGAGACGGGGGGCATCCAGGTGTGGAGCTTGATTCCCTTGTACCCTCGCTTCAGGAGCGTTTCCGCGAAACGGCCGTAGTCATCCGACGTAGCAAGACCACCTTCGAGCTCGTCGCCACACATGGTGCTGCCATAGGCGAGGATCTTGTCGCGATAGCTGCCGATGAGCTTGTTGATCGGAAGCCCGAGCTTGCGTCCGGCAAGATCCCACAGAGCAAGCTCCGCGACGGCGAGCGCCTTGTCGGTCAGCTGCTCGGCGCTGCCGCGCTGCCAGTGCGCGAGTCCCTGCCAGAGCCGCTCGCGATCGAAAGGGTCCTGCCCGACCAAGACGGTCTTGATATAGGTCTCGACGACGAAGGGCCGGATCGCCTCCGGTGCGTAGAGACAATGGCCCTCAGATCCGTCGTCGGTCTGGATCGTCAGAAGGGCATGGCGCGCATCGGTCTCCGGTCCGGGATGCGCGTGGCCTGCGCTGTCGCGGGCGCGCCGAGTCTTGTAAGTGAACACACGCACGCGGACGTCGACGATCTTCAAGAGGCGCTCCTCTCCTGCGACAGTGATAGGGGCATCGAACATCTTTTTGCAAGTCCGGACAGGCGGGACCCGTATTCTCCCTTCCTGCCCGGCAGTTTCCCTTGACGAGCGGACCCGTCCTGACAAAAGTGATCAGACAAGTTCGCGCCCGGCTGCAGCTGCTGCACCGCCCGGCCGGGCCACCTTTTCTCGACTTCAAGGCAGGCCTCATGTCCGACGCCATTACCCTCACGCGCCCCGGCCGTTCCGCGGCCCGGATGGATCCTCAAGAGCTCAAGGCAAAGGTATCGGCAGGTCTGCTCTCCTTTCCGGTCACCTTTTTCACCCCCTCGGGCGACTTCGATCCCCAGCCGTACCGGGCCTCCATCGCGCGCGCGGTCGCTCCGGGGCCGGCAGCCCTGTTCGCCGCGGGCGGGACGGGAGAATTCTTCTCGATCACGCAGCGGGAATATCCGGACATCGTGCGCACCGCCGTCGAGGGCGCCGAGGGGCAGGTGCCGATTCTGGCGGGCTGCGGGTACGGCACCCGGATCGCCGTCGAGATGGCGCAGGCTTCGGAGGAATTAGGCGCCGCCGGAATTCTGCTCCTGCCACATTACCTCGTGGTAGCCGAGCAGGCCGGCCTCTATGCCCATGTGAAGGCTGTCTGCGACGCGGTGAAGATTGGCGTCATCGTCTACAACCGGGACAATTCGGTGCTGACGCCGGAGACCCTCGCCCGCCTCGTGGAGGACTGCCCGAACCTCGTCGGCTTCAAGGACGGGCACGGCGACATTGAGATGGTGTGGAAGATCACGACGCTGCTAGGCGACCGCCTTGCCTATGTGGGCGGCATGCCGACCGCGGAGGTCTTCGCCACGCCCTATTATGCAGCGGGCGTCACGACCTATTCCTCGGCCGTCTACAACTTCATCCCGAAGGCGGCGCTCGCCTTCTACGCGGCGCTCCGCGCCGGAGACACCGAAACCACGCAGGCGATGCTGCGGCGGTTCTTCTATCCCTACCTCGCGATCCGCAACCGGGGGCGCGGCTATGCGGTCTCAATCGTCAAGGCGGGCATGCGAGTGATGGGCCAGGATCCCGGTCCCGTGCGGGTCCCGCTCACCGACCTCTCTCCCGAGGAGCACCGCATGCTGGAGAAGCTCCTGCACGAGGCCTTCGGGCAGCCGGGCTGAGCCGGAAATCCCCGGAGCTCTCGATGGGCGAGGTCCTTGTCCTGGAGGCAGGCCCGTGGCGGGCTGAGGTCGTGCCGGAGCGCGGCGGCCGTATGACGCGGCTGACGTTTCGCTCGGCGGAGGTTCTGCAGCCGGTGACCAATTGGAACGAGCCTGGACGCGCCTGGCCGGCGGCCGGGCTCTACCCGCTGGTTCCCTATTCGAACCGCATCGAGAACGGGCGGCTGACCGTCGGAGATCGGGAGGTCCGGCTCAAGATCCACCCCTTCGCCCAGCCCCACGCGATGCACGGCCCCGGCCATCGGCGTCCCTGGTCCGTGGAAGCCCAGCGCCCGGGCGCGATCCGACTGCACCTTGACTACCAGGCGGACGAGGATTGGCCGTGGCGGTTCGATGCGTGGCTCATCTATGAATTTCGCGACGATGCTCTGGTGACGAGGCTAGCGTTGCGCAACCGTGCCGACGAGCCGATGCCCTCGGGAATAGGGCTGCACCCCTTCCTTCGGGTCCCGGACGGCGCGGCTTACGACCTCGCGTATAGGGACCGCTGGCCGCAAGCCGCCGACCCTCCCTTCCCGCAATTCGGCGAGGCCGCAACCCGGATGCGGGGGGTGGCGAGCCAGGACGGCCTTCTCGCCTGCCTGGGCAGCTGGAGCAGGGAGGCCGTGGTCCGCCGGCCGGACTTGACCGTCCGCCTTGCGGCCTCGCCGGAACTCGCGCACCTCGTCCTCTACCGCGCCCCGGGCTCGTCCTTCCTGTGCCTGGAGCCCGTGTCGCATGTCACCGACGCTTTCAATCTTCATGCCGCCGGAGTTCCTCACACGGGAGCGGCGTTCCTTGCACCCAGCGAGGCGCTGGAAGGGGTGATGACCATTCGCTGCAGCGGGCCTCACCGCTCCCGTCCGGAACAGAGCTGACCCAAAAGGATCCATGGCATGGCAAGATCGATCGAGCGCCTTCTAATAACCGGGGCCGCCGGCAAACTCGGAAAGGCCATGCGCCAGCGCTTCCGGGGGCAATACCCGCTCCTGCGGCTCTCCGACGTGAAGCCGATGGATCCTGCCGCAGACGGCGAGGAGGTGGTGGTGTGCGACCTCGCCGATGCGGCGGCGGTCGAGGCGCTGTGCCTAGACATCGACGCGATCATCCATTTCGGTGGGCAGGCCAGCGAGGCCGATTGGCCGCAGGTTCTGCAGCCGAACATCGTCGGCGCGATCAATCTCTGGGAAGGCGCCCGCAAGGCGGGCACGGACCGAGTGCTGTTCGCAAGCTCGAACCATGCCATCGGCCTGCACCGCCGTTCACAGCGCATCGACCACACTGCTCCTGCGCGCCCCGATGGCCGCTACGGCCTCTCGAAGGCCTTCGGCGAGGATCTCGCGGCGCTGTATGCCTACAAGTTCGGGGTGCGCGGCTTCTGCCTCCGGATCGGCACCTGCTTCCCCGAGCCCATGAACGCCCGCGCGCTTTCGACCTGGCTTTCCTATGCCGACCTGGAGCGGCTCTTGAAGGTCGGCCTCACGGCGAATTACGTCTTCGAGATCGTCTACGGCGTCTCGCGCAACACCCGCTCCTGGTGGGACAACAGCAACGCCTTTCGGCTCGGCTACGATCCGCAGGACAATGCGGAAGTCTTTGCCGAGAAGCTTGCCGGGGTGGTCAGCGAGGATCCCATCGAGGAGGCCTTTCAGGGGGGCTCAATCGTGGGCCGGGAATTCGTCGGCGACCCTTCTCGCATCCCCTAGAATCCGTAGGGGACGCCCGTTCGGCGACCGCGGAGTTGTCGCCCGTGAGGCGCACCTTTTGGCCTGCGCATTCGCAGGCGGTCGAGGCGCAGGAATGGGCTTCAGTTTTGCCTCGCGCGAGGGGTATGCCCGGACAAAA
>CAWDDI010000043.1:0-72223 GCA_963800985.1 uncultured Alphaproteobacteria bacterium
GAAACACCCGCTCGATGAAAATTCCAGTCAGCCAACAAGCAGAGGCGCCACGATGAGAGCAGGCCAATAACCGATACCCAGGTAGTGGAGAAAGCATCCAAGCGAAGAAAGCGCCCATCATGTACTGCGCGCCGTGCGTCACATTTATAATGTTGAGCAAGCCGAATATGATCGCTAGGCCCAAGCTCAGCATCGCGAGCGCTGTGGCCGATTGATCATGCCCGATGAGCAGCTGCCCCGTGAGTGCGGACAACGAAATTCCCACCTCGTCCTCCAAGGCTGTGTGTGGGCCCGCGGCTCGCGCCGGCGAGCCCCGTCTCATTGGCGCCAATCAAAAACTTGCCCGACAAGCGGGCAGGGCAATTCATGGGCCCCAATGCTTGTTCCGGAGGGAATGCTCGCGACCACTTTGAAGTCATCCAGTTTCCTTGGAACTGAGTGGGAGCCTTCACCTGGAAGAGAAACATGGAATGCGTGACGCTGCCGTCCGCTCGTACCTGGCCCTGCCCGAAGAGCGGATCATCAACTGGTATCTCCTTCATCTTAGCAACCACAGCGCGGCCATCCGCGGCGCTTCCGACAGCTTGCACGGCTTTGAGGTAGTGCAGAACCGTTCCGTAAACACCGGCCGTGTACTCATTGACCGCGATACGTTTCGGGTGGCGAGGGTTGTATTTCGCGGCGAAGGCGCGTGATTTATCATCGTTATCCCAATAGAAGGGACCTGCTGCATACAGTCCCTGCGTGACGTTCAGACCAGCGGCTCTCACATTGTTCAGTGTCAGAATAGTAGAAGCTATCTTCTGCTTGCCTCTGGTAATCCCGAATTCAGCTGCGACTTTGAGGAAGTTGGTAAGGTCGTCGCTGAAGCTCGCCACTCCGATCACATCAGCGTTCACTCCTGGCCTGAAGCGCAAACGATGAGAAATCGGCCAAGGCCACAGGGTGCACGACCTGGCCGACCACCCGCCCACCAAGTTCTGTGATGGCGGCACCTGCATATCGTACTGTGTCGGCGCCGAATGCAACATCTGGCCGTATGAAGAACCACGTCTTGTTCGCATCGCCTGTCATAAGGGCCGCGGGATCGCGTTCCGCCGGCCCAGACATCTTGTGTCCACCTGACGGTGTTGGGAGAGCATTGCTCGCCCGTCAACGCCAACCCGCCGGAACTCGAGGGCATAAAGGTGATGTTGGCGTCGCGAGCAATCTGATTGATCGCGAGGGCTACGGAGGTATTCGGGACGTCGACGATCGCGTTGATCCGGTTCTGCTCGATCCAGCGTCGGGCTACCGACACAGCGACGTCCGGCTTCTGTTGGTGGTCGCCTGAGATAATCTCGACCTTTTTGCCAGCCACCGTGCCGCCAAAATCCTCTACCGCCATCTGCGCGGCCAGTACGATCCGGCCCCCATAATGTCAGCAGAACCCTCGTCATATCGGTTAACACCCCGATTCTGACGACGTCGTCCGCCGGCTGTGCCTGCGGCATGGATGAGATCGAGAAGCATAGGGCCGCGAGGACTAAGCTGCGGCTGATCGCGTGAACGCGCATAGATCGAACCTCCCCTCGACTGCGGTTGACCGGCACTCCGTTGGTGGCGCCGGGGCGGACGGCAAAACAGATCCACCTCTCTCAAGAGTTTCACAAGGAAATAGACCCGTCCAGCGAAAATCGATATTCTATGTTGACCTGTGCGGGGCCGTGGATCACACATTAGCTCATGAACAATTCGATGGGCCCGGTGTCGCTGTCGGTCACGGAGGCGGCTACCGGAGAGAGAGTGATCCGTTCGTTAGCCTCTGCAGTTTACAGCGACTTCGGTCGGACGTTCTCTGCTGCCGCTACGGACCTGGTGAGAAGCTGCTGATTGCACCGCTTGCGCGAGGCTTCGGTGTAAGCGCCTCATCCGTGCGAGAGGCTCTTTCTCGATTGGTGGCCGACGGGTTGGTAGTCGTAGAAGATCAGCGTGGGTTTACTGTGAGCGCTTTGTCGCTGTCGGATCTTGAGGACGTGACGAAAACCAGGATCGAACTCGAGTGTCTCGCTCTCCGACGTTCTATTTTGCGGGCCGACAACGGATGGAGAAGGGCGCTCAAGGTGGCCTGGCGAGAACTCGATGAGGCTCCCCATTTCGCTTCACATGATGAGCTGACTCACCACGAAATTTGGTCGCAGAAGCACGAGCGCTTTCACGCTGCGTTGGTCAGCGCGTGCGAACTCGGTTGGCTGCTCCGGTTTCGGCAAACTCTCTACGAGCAAAGCGAGCGCTATCGCCGCATCAGCCTGCGTCTCATAGGAAAAAGCAGGGACACACGCGGAGAGCACCGGCGCATTTTCGAAGCTACGATAAAAGGGGACCCCGACCGCGCGACAAAGGAGCTTTCCGATCACTTCATGCGGACTGCAACGATGATCATGGCGGCGTATTCAGGGTTGGAGAGTTCTAAAACGCTTCAATCCCCTAAGTCAGAGAAATCGGAGTGACAGACATGGCAAAGGAGAAGCCTCTGTTTGGCTGGATGATGGGGGCAGTGGGCGAGGAAGGCGAAAGCGACGCGGCTCTGTATCACAATATGATGTCCGACGCGGATCTCGGTTTTGAGCTCGGGTATGACGCGCCATGGGTCGTTGAGCATCATTTCTCCGACTACTATCCCACGCCAAGTCCCCTTATTATCCTTTCGCACCTAGCGGCCCGTCACCCAGGATGGGCGCTGGGCACGGCAGTGATAGTCACCCCCTGGTATCATCCGCTTCGCATCGCCGAAGAACTGGCAATGGTTAGTCTTCTTACGGATGGTCCCCTTCGCATCGGGCTTGGACGAGGGTCTGCTCCTCTGGAGTATGAGACATTTGGTATCTCGCTTTTCGAAGCGAAGGACCGTTTCGAGGAGGCCCGCGAGATCATCCGCCTCGCGCTGTCCGGCCAACCATTTACGTATTCTGGTAAGCACTTCCAGATCGAACGAGAGACGGTGCTCCGGCCGACTCCTCGCAAGCACGGTATTTCCTTCTTTGGAGCGATTTCCCAGCCGGCTAGCGTGGGCAGAGTGGCCGAACTCGGTCTGCAGCCATTGCTCACAGGCCAAGCTCCGCTCGATACGCAGCGGGAAGTGCTTGCGGCGTGGGATCGCGCAACCGCCGAGCAACGCGGCCAGACCGATGTCACCAAGGTTGTCTCCCCGATCCTGGTTATGGCCGACACCGACCAGGAAGCACTGGCGCTCGCCAGGGAGTACGTCCCGCGCTGGTTCAAGCTGCAAGTGGAGCACTACGCGGCGGACGAGAAGCGGTATGGACACGTGCCCACTTACTCGTCCTTCGCGGCCGCGCATAGGCATAGAGTTGAGTACTCAAATCCGGACAATCTTGGAGGTCTCTTCGACGTCTCCCTTGTAGGGAGCGCAGAAACGGTTCGGACACGGGTCCAGCGCTTTCTAGACGTAGGCTACAATTACGTGATGGTGCAGCCATCCCTGCCCGGGTTGCCCCACCGTATTCGGCAGGACTGGCTCACGCGTTTCGCGCGGGATGTGATGCCTCATTTCGGTGCCGCGAGCCGCCGGAGCCCGTCATCCGGCGCAACGAATTGGGCGATCGGCGAATAAGTGAGCAACACGACAACTGCGAGAACAGCCGTGCCGGAGTATCTTCTCGAGGCGACAGGGCTCACGCGGGAGTTCAGCGGCTTTGTCGCGCTTGATAATGTGAGCTTTAACGTGAGCGAGGGAGCAGTTTGCGGTTTGATCGGCCCCAACGGCGCCGGTAAAACGACCTGCTTCAATCTGCTTACGAAGTTTCTGAAACCCTCCCGGGGCACAATCAGGTTCAAAGGCCGGGATATCACTCATCTCCAACCTGCCGAAGTGGCTCAGCTCGGGATAGGCCGCAGTTTCCAGATCTCTGCCGTGTTCCCGAGGCTCACCGCCCTGGAAAACGTGCGAGCAGCGCTTCAGCGCAGACGCGGAGAGTCTTTCGACTTCTGGAACTCGGATAGACGCCTCAGGCAGTATGACGAACGAGCGCAGATACTCCTTACCGAGGTCGGACTGCGTGGCTGGGATGATGCACCCGCCGCTCTGCTCCCATACGGGCGGAAGCGCGCACTGGAACTCGCGACAACGCTCGCGCTCGATCCGGACCTCCTCCTGCTGGATGAACCAACGGCCGGCATGGCGCACGAGGATGTTGATCGAATTGTCGCGTTGATCAAAAAGCTGAAAGCAGGTCGGACTGTTTTCATGGTCGAACACAACCTCTCTGTCGTCCAAGGGTTGTGCGACCATGTCATCGTTCTCACGCGTGGATCAGTTCTCGCTGAAGGTGACTACGACAGCGTTGCGACAAATCCAGCTGTCATTGAGGCGTACATCGGAGCGGACGATGCTTGAAATCTCGAAGCTCCAGGCGTGGTACGGAGAAAGTCACATCCTGCACGGAGTGGATCTGGAAGTCCGCGAGGGAGAGGTCGTCACCCTGCTGGGGCGAAATGGGGCCGGAAAGACGACCACGCTCAAAGCCATCATGGGATTGCTAGGACGCAAAGAAGGCAGCATTCGCTTTCGAGGTTCTGATTTCACTAAGGCTCGTTCAGATCAGATAGCCCGCGCCGGTATCGCATACTGTCCGGAGGAACGGGGCGTTTTTGCCACATTGAATGTGATCGAGAACTTGCTCCTGCCGCCAACCATTGCTCCTGGGGGAGTACAACTTGAGACGATCTATAAGATGTTTCCAAATCTCAAGGAACGCGCCGCAAGTCCGGGAGCCAAACTCTCGGGCGGTGAGCAGCAAATGCTCGCAATCGCTAGAATCCTGCGAACTGGTGCTCGGCTACTCCTTTTGGACGAACCTACCGAGGGTTTGGCCCCAGTGATAATCAGGCAAATCGGGCGAACCATCGCCGATATCAAGAAACTAGGTTTTACAATTCTTTTAGTAGAGCAGAACTTCTCGTTCGCAGCGAAGGTGGCCGATCGACACTACATTATGGAGCATGGCGTCATTATCGATTCGATGACAAGCCAGGAGTTCTCAGAGAAGAGCAGCAAGCTTCGAGAGTACTTAAAGCTTTGAGATCGTGCAGCACGGTCAAAGGGGTCCATCAAGACGGATGAGTATTGTAGTGCAGGCTGAACTCGTCAACGGGGGAGACCCGGCGCAGAACCCGCGGGGATTTCGGCGTTGCTTAAGTCAATTCGCCACTGGTGTGACGGTGATCACGGCCGACGCATCTGGGCGTCCAATTGGCGTGACGGCGAACTCGTTTTCTTCCGTTTCGCTGTCCCCGCCTCTGATACTGTGGTCTCTCCGTCGCGGCTCCCGCAGCTTTGAATCGTTCAGGGCTGCAGAACGCTTTGCCGTCAACGTACTCGCATCGAACCAGGTCAAACTAGCGCAGAGGTTCTCGAGTGCTGGAAATGATAAATTCAGAGGTGTGGATTGGTCGCCGGGAAGTCATGGAGCACCTTTGATTAATGGAGCCGTGGCGCAGTTCGAATGCCTTCGTAAGTATGAGTACGACGGCGGGGATCACTTGATCTTTGTCGGTGACGTTCAGCGTTACTCGTTCGTAGATGCGGAACCCTTGCTTTTCGTGCAGGGGCGATATGGGGTCGCGCGGGACCATCCCGATCTTTCCGACCACTCGAGACAGTCCGGCACCATGCGTCGCTCTGGCGTCTCGCCAACGCGGACCTCCTTTCTGTCGCTCATGTTTCAAGCCTATCAGGTGACTTCGAGTGGATTCGAGGCGCACCGAGCAGCGGAGGGTTTGAGCCGCTCACAGGTTCGCGTCCTTACGGGACTCTCGGAATCCCCTGGGCTGAACCGCCGCGTACTCGCACGAACGAAGTACCTCAGCGAACGTGACGCGGACGACGCAGTCGCCTTCTTGTCCGAGCGAGGGTATATCAGGGTCGATCCTCAGGGTGCGCTTCATCTCACGGAACTTGGGCATTCACGACTAGAAGTGATCAATGCTCGCTGGATGCAGTTCGAGGCCGAACAGCTTCGGGATATCCCGGGCAACGAAGTTGAGCTTGCGCGGGCCTTTTTTGAGCGGCTGATCCAGCGGTACGACCGGTCTGGCGCAGCAGGCTCGGAGTGAAGGACCTTTAAGCTAGCCCATTCGTATGTCGACGCAACCGAAGTGTGTCTCATTTCAAGAACTAGGCGTGTGCTTACCGCGGCAATATTTCGCGTCCCCCGTGAAGTCTCGTCGACCGAACATGATTCATCAAAGCGCATCATGCCGCGATGAGTCCACGCGCCGCCGGCCGGATTTCCCCGTCCGCGATCAAGACACACGAAGGAGCGACGTCCTGGGTGAACTCGAAGCCCCTTTCGATCATCGAGACTAAAAAGCGCTCCAAGTACTTCATTGCCGTGCCTGGTCTATCGTGCAGCACCACGACGGGCCACTCTTCAGTCTCAGTCATCGGAATGGCGCGGTCGACCCACGAATCGGGCGGCAGTTCCCAATCCCGCGGAACTACATTCCAGCCCACCACGGTGTAGTTATTGCTGCGGAGGTGTTCCGCAGCGGCGGCGCTCAGGAGGTGCGGTCCAAGGGTGCCGCCGCCGCCATAAGGGCGGAACAGCTTGATTTCGCCGACGAGAGTGCCCAGAGCTTCGTGCGCCGATATGATCTCGTTGCGCACATGTTCAGGGTCCCGTGTGCGGCCGAGCGGGACCGTATGCGTCATCGTATGATTGCCGATTAAGTGTCCTTGCTCCCGCGTCTGCGCCGCGAGATCGAAAAGTTGGGGATCGGCAAGCCTGTTCCCAACGAGATAGAAGTGCGCTTTGATCCCGAAGCGATCGAGGAGATCCAGGACACTGGGCGTGGTCTCAGCGACCGGCCCATTGTCGAACGTCAGCGTCAGCTTCCGCACAGCATACTCCTACAAAACTTGGTCGGGGTTATAACCGATCTTCTCGATGATCAACATAGAGCTCGAGTTGGATGGAGGATCCCTCGGCGGCTTTGAGATCCGCATCGCTCCTCGATTGGCGGTGACGCGGCACCGCAACCCGTATCTTACATCGCGGGATCTGGTGGGCGAGGATCCGTCAGCCACACTCCTCGAAAAGGAGGTGAGGGGGGACGCGCTGCTTGGGTGGCTGGAAGGGTAAGCGCCCAAGTGATGGCACACGCGGCTACAACACTCGCCCACAACGAGCGGCATCGTGCTGAAGAATTCAGCGCGAGCACGGGTCAAATCCGCCGCTACCTTGTGGCAGAGCTTGGCCTTTCCGGAAAATGCACCAGCCCAGCCTCGAACGTCGCCGCCCCAATCTTGTTCGACAGCAGCTACCGTAAAGGCGTGTCGGGCATGCGTGGCGGGGAGGGGCACCTCCCGCCGAGAGCAGATATGCTCATCGTCCTGCGTTGCGCTTCAGCCGAGGCCTGAGATGGACTGTAAGGCTACGCATGACCAAGGTCAGCTGGGCGCACGTCAGGACGGAGAAGGCATGCACACCCCCTTGATGATAGGGAAATAGCAGCGTGCTGGCCCTATTGCGAGCCGAGCCACGCCTCGTGCCCATCGTGCTCGTGGTGTTCTGCGTCATGGTCGGCATGGGCATGATGGTGCCGGTCTTGCCCTTGCTCGCGCAGCGTTTCGGCGGCGGTGCAACGGCGGCGGGCCTCCTGATCTCCGCCTTTGGTGCTGCCCGTCTCGTGGTCAGCGTCCCGGCAGGTCTGGCCTCTGACCGATTTGGCCGTCGACCCGTGATGATCACGGGGATCGCCATTCTGGCCGTTGCGTCATTCGCGGCAGCGACCAGTGACTCTCTTGCGGCTCTCGCGTTTTGGCTCTGCCTTCAGGGCGTCGGCTCGTCCCTTCATGTCACCGCGGCTATGTCGGCCGTAGCCGATCTGTCTGCGCCATCCAATCGCGGGCGGGTCATGAGTCTGTACCAGGGGGCACTCCT
This sequence comes from uncultured Alphaproteobacteria bacterium, assembly GCA_963800985.1. Taxonomy (GTDB): domain Bacteria; phylum Pseudomonadota; class Alphaproteobacteria; order Rhizobiales; family Beijerinckiaceae; genus Microvirga. The sequence continues at coordinate 7,944 of CAWDDI010000043.1, forward strand.
GCTCGGCATCTCCTTCGGTCCAGCGCTTGGCGGATTTGCTGCCGGGGCGTTTGACCTGACAGCGCCGTTCCTGATCCAGGGTTTGCTCGCCGTGCTCGGTGGCCTCAGCGCCGCGCTTGGGCTCAAAGAGACCCGTTCGACCGTACCGGACCGCCACGACGGTCAGCTTCGAAAATCCTCTTCTCGGCTCCACGTGCTGCAGCAGGCGACGCTGTTGGCCGTCTGTCTCGTGATGTTCGCTACGTTCTTTACCAGAACGACCACCAACTGGCTGCTTCTGCCCATCATGGCGCGGGAGCGGTTTGCTTTCGGCCCAGGTGGTATCGGCCTCCTGTTGACAGCCGGCTCCATTGCGAACCTGGCGGTCTTGCCGCTGGTTGGCCGATCCGTCGACCGCTGGGGAGGAAGACCCGCCGTGGCGATCGGGTCAATGGCGACGATCGCGGCGCTCCTGTTTCTCGCCATAGGCCATTCGGAGGTGAGCCTATGGGGCGGGATGGTTCTGTTGGGTGCGGCCGGAGGGCTGGTTGGGCCTGCTTGCGCCGCTTACGCCCTGCAAGTCTCGCCGGCAGGACACGGCACCACCATGGGTTCGTTACGGATGGCCGGAGACATCGGCCTCGTGATCGGCCCGCCTCTGTTGGGCTACGTGCTCTCAGCCACTGCACTTCAGGAAGTGCAGGGGCTCTGGATTACGGCGTCTCTGGTCGGCTTGATCGTCGGCTGGTTCCTGCTTGTAACGCGACCTCGGATGCAGTGCGACTAGATCGAGCGCTGCACTGCGACCCATCCGAGCTGTCGAAAGGGAATGGGAGAGCATGACGTTTTTGACTGAACCCGAGCCGCCCCGCGGTGTGCCCTTGCCGGTGTTGCCCGGCGTTACGCGTATCGTCGCGCCAAACCCGAGTGTGATGACCTACCACGGCACCAATACATATCTCCTCGAGAGTGGCAGCGGCTTCATCGTTCTCGATCCGGGTCCGGACAACGCCGACCATGTGCAGGCGGTGATCTCGGCCACAAGGGGCCGCGTCGGCAAGATCCTGCTGAGCCACACCCACAGCGACCACCTTGGTGCCTGTGCCGCTTTGAAGGCTGCAACAGGCGCGCCAACGTACGGCTTTCATCAGAGCATGGAACCCACCTTCTCGCCTGACGTACCCATAAGTCCGGGTGATCTGGTGAGCGGCATGGTGGCGATCCACACGCCAGGTCATGCGAAAGACCACCTGTGCTTTGCGCGGCCGGACGGCGTCGTCTTCACGGCCGACCATGTGATGTCCTGGTCCAGTAGCATTGTGTCTCCGCCCAATGGAGACATGGCGGACTATTGCGAGAGCCTCCGCGTGATGATTGCAAGGAACGATGCGCTTTACCTTCCAGGACATGGCCCACCCCTGGCGAACCCACGACCTTTTGTGGAAGAGCTGCTCGCCCGCCGAGTCGCCCGGGAAGAGGAGATCGCGCAGACTCTGCGGGAACGATCAATGACCCCGACACAATTAGCTGAGGCTCTATATTCGAAGACGGATCCGTGGCTGAAGCGTGCGGCAGAGCGAAACGTCATCGCTCATCTTCACAAACTCGCGCGAGAGAGACGTGTGCGTCAGGAAGACGACCTCTGGACCGAGATCGTTACCACCTAGCAGATCGAGGTGCAGTCATCGCAGGGTAAGAGCCTGGCGCTGGCCGAGTAAGAGTAGACGCCTAAATGCAAGCCCAAGGTGGAGCTCTGCCCAAAAGCGGCAGACCAAGTCACTTGGAGGAAGGCCATGGCAGGCAAGGAGATCGATCAGGCTCCAGCGCAGGTCGGCTCTGACCGTACCAGGTCCCGATCTGATGCTGGGCCTGTGGGCTTCCTGGATGGATCAGGTATCGAACACAACGCAAGCCGTAGCACATCCAGGTACTGCGTGGTGGGAGATCACCACCAGCAACCCAGTAGCCAGCATGCTGGAAGGTGGGGTGAGACAGCTGCAGGAGAGCCTGTCACGGGATCCCACGCTGCGCTCTGTCGACCAAATGTGGAACGCTAATCCGTTGCGCGAGGTCGTCCCCGTAGACTGGGCCGAGATCGCCCGGGCGTTGCGCATCGTTTGGTTACGCTCGCTGCAAAAGCCCAACACAGCCTTGGCGCTCGTCGACCTGAACCAGGATTTATGGCACTCGGCAGTTGCTGTGTGGCAGGAGGCAGGCCAGCGCTGGTTAGGCCTTGCTAATTCTTCGCCAACGACCGGACGACCCTCTGGTGACAAGCGGTTCGCGGCACCGGAATGGCACATGAACCCTGTCTATCGCACCCTTCAGCAGGTCTATCTTCTCGCGTCCGACTGGCTCCTGGAGCAGAGCCAGGCTGACGGGATGGACGAGGCGGAGCGGCGGCGCATCACCTTCCATCTCCGGCAGTTCGTGGATGCAATGAGCCCTACGCTCATCCTCATATCCAATCCGGCCGCCCTCCAGAGGGCCATCGAGACAGGCGGAACCAGTGTTGCCGCCGGAGCCGCCAACCTTGTTGCGGATCTCAACGCTGGGCGCCTCAGCATGGTGGATGCGGAGGCCTTCGCCCCAGGGCGCAATCTGGCGCTCACGCCAGGCAAGGTGGTTCACCGAAACAGCTTGATCGAGCTGATCCAATATGCGCCCACGACAGAGAAGGTGCACAGGACGCCGCTGCTGATCGTGCCGCCCTGGATCAACAAGTACTACATCCTCGACATGCAGCCCAAGAACAGCATGGTGCGGTACCTGGTTGAGCAAGGGTTCACGGTGTTTTTGATCTCCTGGAAGAACCCGGATGCATCGATGGATGAGATTGGGATTGAGGATTACATGGACCTCGGCCCGATCGAAGCCAGCGATGTCGTGCGTGAGATCACCGGCAGTCCGACGGTGAACGCAATGGGCTACTGCATTGGTGGAACCCTGCTGACGATGACGTTAGCCGTCCTCGCCGCCAAAGGAGACACGCGGTTCAACTCGGCCAGCTTCATGGTCTCTCTGCAGGACTTCTCGCGAGTGGGCGACACAGCTGTCTTCATCGATGAGCCGGGCGTGGACCTCATTGAGCAGCAGATGATGGAGCGCGGCTATCTCGACAGCCGCGAAATGTCGAACATGTTCAACCTGTTGCGGTCGAACGATCTGATCTGGGCGAATGTGGTCAACAACTACCTGATGGGCAACAAGCCGCCTGCTTTCGATCTCCTGTACTGGAACAGTGATGGCACTCGCATGACGCGGGCGGCCCATAGCTGGTACCTGCGCAACACCTACGTTGAGAACAATCTGATCGAACCCGGCAAGGTCACGCTCAAGGGCGAGGCGATTGATCTTGCCCGCATCCGACAGGACACCTACGCGGTCGGGGCGGAAAAGGACCACATCGTGCCCTGGGATGCGGCTTGGCGCATCACGCAGCTCTTCAGCGGTGACGTGCGATTCGTGCGTGCCTCAAGCGGCCACATTGCCGGGATCATCAATCCGCCAGGAGGCAAAGGGATGTACTGGACGCGGGAGGCTGGTGATGCTCCGGCGAGCGATCCTGACCAGTGGCTGCAGGGCGCCACCGGTCATGAGGGCAGCTGGTGGCCCGATTGGGTAGCTTGGCTGTCGGCTCGGTCGGGGAGGATAGGCGCGCCTTGTGCAGTCGGCAGTGCGAAGCATCCGCCGCTGCAAGATGCACCAGGTACTTACGTGCTGGAAAAATAGCGGCATCATACATCTGGGTGCATGAGGTAGTGTCCTCATCTGAGACTTCGCGCAGTCTCCGTGACACAGCTTTGCTTGTTGCAAAATTCGAGGAAAGGCAACTCGAACACCAGCTCCCAGTCGGGGGGCTTCGCGACACCAAAGATCAACTGCCTGCACCGGGCTCCATCCGAACCGTCAACAGAACTGGCATCGGGAGCCGCTGCTTCTCAGGTGGGGTCCGAAAACCGTGCCGCTAATCTGCTGCTCTAATTCCTGCAGACCCGTTGTTCGTTTCGTCAGCCGGGCTCTCAATTAGTTTCGGTGCTGATTCGCGTAGATGGGCGAGTTGCTCGTTCCCGGTGACGAGTAGGTTCTCTTCCGTCCAGCAAGGAATCTATCTCGTCCTCGAGGAACATCAGATCCCACCAGATATCCTCGACTTCGTCCCATAGAGAAAAATGGACCTTCGCGAGGTTCATGATTTTTCTCCTGGTCGGGCGGAGTTTAGCCACCGCTTTCCGTAGACGATCAAGATCCACTTCAATATTATTATCATTCTCAAGCATTTAAGTTTCCCATTCACTCAGGCATCGAGAACCTTTCTCGACAGACAAGATATTTATGCATAGCCAAAGAGGTGGGGTTGAATCGAGCTACTTTTCTTCCCCGGTGTATCCAAGTTGCCACATAAAAAATTGGAAATCGGTCGATTACGTAGAAATGTGCCGCGCAACAAGTGCCAAATGCTTCCTTCTCCCTCTCTGTAAGCTCTCCCTCTAATATAATATTAGGAGATGGCCTTACGTGGGGGACCTTTTGCGCGGCAATGGCTCCTTCCTGCTGGATGTCTCTCACCAGTGCTTCTGGTCACAGAGATAGAGCTGAACCCGTGAGTTCGGATCGAGGCCCTTGGTCACCCATTCGTAGAAGCGCTTTGCCGTGATCACGACGGTCCGGGTCTGTCTCGTTCGTGGATTGGCGAAAGCCCCTGTTGCGGCCGACGGCTTGGTTGATCTGATCCTGGTAGTACGTCTGAATGATGTCTGGCATTTCCAGCCACTGGCCCAGCACATTGAGTTCCTCGTATTTGGCCGGAGCCAGGTTGGTCAGAATGATATAGATGTCCTTCTCCTCGAGCCCGTTGACGCCCTTTGCAGATTGGAATGTGAGCACACGATCATTCCCCTTCACGCCGTCTGCAATCACCACGGCATTTGGATTGGCCTCGCAAATCTCTTTCGCCAATGCAGGACACCTTTTGTTTGCCAGCCTGGTCGGCCCCTGCTCGCGGGATCGATAACCAGCGGCACTTTGATAGGATGAATCCCTGGCACCATTGGTATCGAGAAAGGAAAGAGCTGCCTCTTAAGCCGGCCATGAACGGTCTCTACGATCCTGCTCGTCAGGCTTTCGGTGGTAAGAAATCCCCACTCGGTCTTTTTGCATGAGACCCAGGTCTGTTCACCCACATAGAATCCCACTCCGCTGCTTTTTGTGTAGAGCCCATTTGGCTTTCTATCGTAGCCGAACGGAATGGCCTCGAAGTTCACTTCGATGGCTTGAGCCGTTCGAGATCCAGCCGCATCAGGCTATCAAAATCGTCGAAGCTGAGTGGCTTGCCGGGAATGGCGTTGGCCGCACGCAGATGATGAGAAGGCGTCCAGCCGCTCATGTCGAGGCAAGTCGCGCCAGGACCCATATCTCCTCTGCTCTCGCTCGATCAGCCCGAAGAGATCTTCTCGAAGCAGGTGGACGAAGCCGTCTACCTCGAGTTCGTCATAGATCACTTTGGACAGGGTGAATGCCGATCGCAGCTGTTCGGCCTCATCATCTGATTGCTCTGGATCGTAGCTCGGGTGCAACCACAGCCTCGTGTTGCGCGATTGAGCCCAACTCTGCGCCATGCTGTGGGTCATGAACAGAACGGTGCTGCTGCAATCGAACAGATTGCGTGAGCCCTTGCTCCACAGGCCTCGCCGGTACTCCTCTAGCCGCGCGTAGACAGACGGCTGCTGCGTGCTTGATTCTCTGCAGCCGACCTGACAGTGAGCCATCTCTGAACTCATTTTCCGGCATCGGTATCTCGCCTGCCCGAGGCACTCTTGCTCATAGGCGCGCCGCAGAGGCGTGATCACGACGGCATCGCCTCCCGTGAGCTTCTCGTACTCCTTCGCCTTCTCTGCCGCCTGCTGGGCTGAACGAGAAGCAAACGCGGTGAAGCTTTCGAATCCGATCGCACCCTCTCTCGATGGCGGTGTAGAGCGCCTCTCCGTTAAGAATGCCGAAGTGCGCCGTGGATTTGGCAATGCCCTCCGGGAGCTGAAGCAGGTAGTTGCCGCTGAAGCCCCTGAGCCGCTCCACAACGTCGGGCAAAGCCTGCCGGAGCTTATCTGATGCGGTCTCACGATCGTCGCCGTCCTGAATCACGCCTCTCAAAGGCTGGGCGATGTGATCGGTCAGTGGATCACGGCCCTCACGTGACCTCTCGCGCAACTCCCTGAAGCGAGGTGACCGGCTTTTTGGGCTGGAACTCTGGAGGGATCGCGCCTGGCAGCCGATGTCGGAGTTCTCCGGGATCGGAGACAACTCCACAGCGACGTTGAACATGCCGCACAAATTCGTCGGCCGTCATGTTGTCGGGCAGGTAGAAGTCGCCCTGAACTCGTGTCGTCCTGCCAGGAGCAGCTTTCGATGCTGGCCCGACACAAACTGTGGACGGGTTCCGATCGCCGGCATGGTTCTTGAAGCGGATCACCGACGTCGCCGTTCTGCTGGCCCACTGGACCGGCATTGGATACTCGCCTGCCCCATTCGCAGGCGCAAAGGTCCTGCAGCAGCATGATCGCATCGTCAGCTCACACCGGAGTAGGGCAGGGGAGTGGATGAGCCCTCGCGGGCGCCGGGGAGGCGGGAGTTGACAGCGTGATGTCGGGAGAGACAAGAAAGCCCTCTGCAGATCGGGGCGCACGCTCCCTTATGTTCTCATCCATGATGAGCTGAGGGACGCGCATCCCGACCTCAAGCCCAAGAAACGGCGTCTCTTTGTCGATCAGCCTCACACCTCCACCCATGCGCCGCCATTGCGTTGCATTCCGCATTTTCTGATCCGGTCGAAAGCTCGGCTGAAGCTCCTCCACGACGACCTCGGCTACGCGGTCCCAGTATCGGTCGTGCACATTGTGCATCAGCGCGGACACTTCTTCGCAGCTCAGCCGTCGTTCATCTGCACTCGGAGTCATAGCGAGCGGCCTTGAGATGGACGGTCGAGAACACGAAATGGAAGTGCAATGAGATTCGCCCGGAGAAGACGATCGTGTAGCCCCGGTACTCACTATAGCGACAAAGCGCACGATCGACGTTGGCGAACTTTGAGCTGGCAAACTTGCCACCCGCGCCCCGGGTCCACGACAACATCTCCTCGAACTGGTCTCTGGTGACCGGATCGAACTCGATCGTGACCACCAAGTGACCGCAATTGGTCAGCCTGTCGCGGGGCGGAAGGGCTGCTTCCGGAACGAAGTCCGGCTCACCGAAGCCTTCTGGAATCACCAGCGCGTTCGAAAAGAACGATACCGGCAAAGGCTCTGTCGGAAAGGAGAGCGACTTCCGGGCGAATAGGTCTGATTGCACCGGGAGCTTGCCAGGGATCTGGACGTGATCTCCGACCGGCACATACATGCCCGTTTGCGCGTCGAACGCATTCTGCCGAAGGAGATCTAGCAGCTGGAGCGCTTGGCGTGCCCAGCTCCGTTTCTGTTGTGACGAGAAATGGTCGAGAGCTGCTGCCTCGCCGCCTGCGAAAAGCGGAAGGTTTCCGAAGTCAATTGCTGGCCAACGGTTCACGCCAGCGTACAGTGGGATCGTTGCCCATCGAAGATATACACCTATGATCCCATCAAAGATTGAGGGATACGGCTCTGTGAGCAAAAATGACTGGTATTCATCGGGCCGCTGCCTTCTACAAACAGGCAAGGATGTTTCTGCACGATCTCATTTCATCGGCAGAAATACTGCACATTCATTCTTTCTGTCGACGTTGTGAGACGGCAGCTTCTTCGTGCTGCAACGACGCAGAGGCGGACCAATGCTGAAACTGCACTCGCCCGAGAGCGCCAAAGAACTCTGTTCGGCGTATTACCGGCTCCAGCGCGACTCCGCCAGCCGCCGCACTCCACGTCGTTCAACTGAACGCCGCCCGAGGTCTGTTACGATGGGCGGTAAATCCGCCGCGCATGCAACTGCAGCGGCGAGGAGCCACGGCTGAAGAGTCGCCCCGCAGCCTCCGTTACGGGAGCAGCGGCGGGTCTCTGATGTTTCCTCGCAAGTTCAAGAAAATATCTTGCATGATTGCGCAGAGGCCTCACGAAGTCTATCCCGCGCCTGCTCCAACAACGGTCCAAAAGACTTTCTTAAGTCTTTACGCAAACAAAAACAGTAAACCTCGCACTGGTCTCCAATCGACCTCAAGCAAAAATCGATATACTTGTTATCTATCGAAACTCCGGCAGCACGCCGCCGATTTTTGTAGTGTCCGGGACGAATGAGGAAAGGAGGGAGCGAGGTGAACAGCATCCTCCCGTAAAACTGCTAGGCGCGCTCTCGGCCAAATCCCAGCATTCGTCCTCTATTGCGCTTGTTCTACCCGTCGATGAAATTGAGGAAGTGGTCTCGAAGCTCCCAGACCACACCATTATCGGATTCTCGATAAATACCGACCAGCATGTAACGCTATGTAGCCTCCCATGCAAAAACAGAAAAATGGATGTCGCTATGCTGCGATAGGTGCCATAATTCGATTATGTGCCTTCGGACCGGAGAAAGCGTCAACTTATGATTGTTCGTCGTCCTCTTTCAGGTGTTGCATTGTAATCCGAGTGAGGCGGGCATTGCTCATTTATTTATCTGAAACCCAAGTACATAGTGTGATTTTGTTGATCCGCTTTTTCGGGTTCCGTCATGGCGAATGCGACATCACCGGAGCGGCGCTAGGATCCCACGGTCGGTACTCAATCGTCGGCTCGGGTTGTGTTGACCAGGGCGTCATGACTACGGTGCCATTAATGTGACCTCGAGGGCGGCGAAGTTGATCCCACTGAGGATAGCCGTGGTGTTTGCTCATTGTTGGATCTCTTCAATCAGGTTAGCGGGATGCTTTGCGTCGGGGGCGGGGCTCAGAGTACGCCGACTGCTTCGTCGGGCGAGGTCCGGCGGCTGGCTTCGCCTATGCCATCGACCAGCTTGCCACCCTGTTCGGATCGGGCGTGCGCCAAAGCCTGCGTCCGCTCATCGCCTCCGGGTGGGGCCGGATGACATGGTGGGCGGCGCCTACAGCCACGCGCTGCCGGGACATGCAGCGGCGCGCGGCGAGCTTGCCCGCCCTTCGAGCAGCGGCTTTTCTTCGCCGGCGAGGCGACGCACCGCTCCGACTTCTCGACCGCGCACGGCGCATATGACAGCGGGCTTCGCGCCGCGGAGGAAGCGATCGAGGCGCTCGCAGCCTCCGATTGATGTTTCGGCGCGGCGAGCCCACATGGCGACGGGCCGGCGCGCTGTGGCGCATCCCGAAGCGGCGGCTATCCCGGTTCAAAAGTGCGCAGGAGACCAGCGATGGACGTGGCTCAGAAGACGGCGGTCCACAAGGCGGTCACGACCGCAGGTCTGGCGGGAGCCTCTGAGACGGACCTTCTTCAACTGTTCTGCCAGACCTTGCTCCGCAAGGGCCTGCCGGTGGGGCGCGCCAATGTGGTGATTGACACGCTCCATCCCGTACATGAGGGGCGCGCGTTCCGCTGGCGTCGCGATGACCCGCACCTCCCGCCCATGGTCGAGTACGGCCGCACCCATTCGAGCCGGGACCGCGCAGGAGAGCTGGCAAAGAAGCATCTATTATCACCTTCTGCAGACGGGCGAGTCGCTGCCTACGGTGCCGGCTCGATCGTCGATCCGCGATCGGACTTCCCGATCCTGGACGAGCTGCGGGCGGAGGGGCAGACCGACTACGTGGTGCTGATCAATCGATTCGCCGCCGAGGGTGCGGTGGGCGAGATGGACTGCGTCTACTCGAGCTGGACGACGGACCATCCGGACGGCTTCTCGGATGCCGAGGTCGAGGCCCTGGCTGATCTGGTGCCCTCGCTGGCACTGGCGATCAAGTGCACGTCGCTCGCCCGGATCGCCGAAACTCTGGTCGAAACCTATCTCGGCCGGGATGCCGGCCGGCGGGTGCTCCGCGGACGCATCGAGCGCGGCGTGGCCGACCGGATCGGAGCGGTATTGTGGTTCAGCGATCTGCGTCACTTCACGCGGGTTGCTGACCAGGTCGAGCCCGAGCTCCTCATTCCGTTCCTGAACGACTATGCCGATGCGATCATCTCCTCGATCCACGAGGCCGGGGGCGACGTGCTCAAGCTGATCGGGGACGGGACATTGGCGGTCTTCCAGGCCGACGACGCGCAGGAGGCCTGCCGAGGCGCCTTGGCGGCTCACGATGTCGCCCGCAACAGGCTGGAGAACCTTAACCGGGAGCGGCGCGCGCGCGGGCTTCCCACCACCACGGCGTATCTCGGGCTCCATATCGGCGAGGTCTTCTACGGCAACATCGGCAGCCGCGACCGGCTCGATTTCACAGTGGTGGGGCCGGCGGTCAATGCGGTCGATCAGCGCTCCAACCTCGGCCTTCGCGCTGTTGTCGTCGCCGGAGTAGAACAGCACGCGACGGCCCCCCTCCGTCCGCGGGTCGCTCACCAGAATGGCCGCCCGCAGTGATTGAACGCCTTTAGAAGACGTGCGCCCTTCACCAACTCAGCAACCACTTGGCTCGACACCAGACCGTGCAAATCCACCCGCTTGAACAGCGGTGCTTCAACCGGATTGTTGGCGTCGATCACGATCCGTCCATTCCACTCCGGCAGCCCAGCCACGGCCGCCGACAGTTTCGGCCAATTGACCGCGATCAGAACGATGTCGGCCCGTGCGGCCTCTTCGCGCGTGCCCGCCTTGATCGTCGGAAGTTGCCTCACGGCCTCCTTGAGCGAGTCGGGCCCCCGACTGTTGGCAATGGTGGCGGCAATGCCGACGCGCGCGAGCGTCGTGGCGACGGCCAGTCCGATATTGCCGCCGCCGATAATCCCGATGGTCGTGGCGATTCTCCGAATGCGCGTTTCACGACGTGGGAGGGCCTGGAATGGCGCCGAGTTGCTGCATGAGCGAGAAGAGGTTGGCCACGCCCCAATGCTCAGCAATCTTGCCGTCTCTCACGCGCATCACGTCCACAGTCTCGAACGCGATGCTGCGCCCCGTTGGCGCGATGCCGAAAAACGCCCCCTCATGGGTGCCATGGTAAGTTTTGTAGGTCGTCACCCGGTCGCCTTCGGCAAGCTGCCAATGAATGTCGGCGTGGAAGTCCGGGAACGCCGCGCGGAGGACTTTGTAGAGCTCGCGTGCGCCCGCCTTGTCCGGCGTGCGCCCCGGCTGTGGCGTGTGGTCGAGGAAATCATCAGCAAAGAGTTCCTCGAACACTTCGAAGTTTCCGCCGCCTTGGACTTCCTCGGTGTTCCGTCGCACGACAGCCTTCGCGGCGTCGCTGTTGTTGATATGTGTCATGAGGTGCCTCCGGTTGATCTGAGTTGCTGGCCCGACGGCCTTCAGGCAGCCGCGGCAACGCTGCTCTTCTGACCGAGCAGTTGCAGTTCCCAGGCGAAGGCGGTGCCGGCCGCCCCTGTGTGGGGGAGAACGGATTCGCCGATCGCCTTGACCGAGTCCTGACGGGCCCAGTCGCGCTGCCATTCACTGGCGACCGCGAGCCAATTCATCGGGACCACGCCGGCCATCAGCATGCGGCGGACCCCCATCTCGTGCGCCTCGACGCTGACGCCGCCCGACGCATCGGTCACCGCGTAGACCTCATGGCCTTCCCCGGCCGCCTGGATCGCCGGCATGGCGAGGCAGATTTCCGTCCAAAGCGCCGCCATGACCAGCTTCTTGCGGCCGGTCTTCTTCACGGCGTCGACGACCCGGGCGTCTTCCCAGGTGTTGATGAAGGTGCGGTCGATCGGCTTCTGATCCGGAAAGAGGTCCTGCAGGCCCTGGATGAGCTTCCCGCCGCGGTCCTCCAACACCGTGGTCAGGATCGTCGGCACGTTGAAGATCTTCGCGGCCTTCGCAAGGCCGATCACGTTGTTCACGATCATCATCGGCTCGTGGCTGTGCAGGTTGGCAAATTGGAAGGGCTGATGGTCGATCAGGATGAGGACCGACTCCTCCGGGGAGATGAGAGCGTTCAGGCCGTTCTTGAGGGGGGTCGGCTGGGTCACGTCGGTGCTCCGTTGCGGTTCGCCTGGAATATGCGCCGATATTCGCCTACGATTAGCCCGGTACTCGCTTGAATGACTTTCAAGCGCCGATTGAAGGCGGCCCCTTGGAAACCCTCGCCAATCTCGAATCCTTCGTCCGCAGCGCCGAGGCCGCCAGCTTTTCGGCTGCCGCGCGGCGGCTCGCGCTCACTCCGGCGGCGGTCAGTCGGAACGTCGCCATGCTGGAGCGCAATCTCGGCGTCCGGCTCTTTCAGCGCAGCATGCGAGGGTCGATCATTGAAGTCTCCGAACTGGGTTTGGCGACTCGGTCGGAATTGCGGCTGCTGCAAACGGCAGCGTGCGACAGTCCTGACTGACTCGCTTAGTTTCCGGCATGGTTCCCTCCATGGTTACTCAGCATAATTGTAATAGAGCATAACGGATCTGACCGAACGCCGTCAAGCCGCGCCTTTTGCCCTACTAGGTGACGAAGGGGTGATCCTGGCCTCGACCGTCGTTCAGGCGACTGACATGTCTCTGTGACGCAGTGCCGGGCCGTGACGCGGCAAAAGGTGTTCGCCTGCGCGGGACCCTGGAAGCTTCAGCATGCACCTGTTGAGACTGTGCGAATATTTACGTGTCCGACATAGCCGTATCAAACATTGACAAGATCCACGCTGCATGATTGTTATAGTTTATAACCAATGTCGGCTCTGGAGCGGGTCGTGACCGGTCCGACGGGAGCGACCTTGGCGGGACAGGAGGGTTGTGCATGAACGTGGACGAGCTCATCGCGATCGACGTACACACCCATGCCGAGGAGCCCTGCGGCACGCATTCCGACGATGGCTACGACGATTTCCAGGCCGCTATGGCGAAGTTCTTCGGCGCACCCTACACCCATCCGCCGACTATGGAGGAGACGGCGGCCTATTACCGTTCCCGCAAGATCGGGGCGGTGATCTTCCCCGTCGATGCCGAGCGCGAAACCGGGTTCCGGCGCTACGCCAACGAGGAGGTCGCCGAGACGGCGGCTGCGAACAGTGACATCCTTATTCCGTTCGCTAGCATCGACCCCGCCAAGGGCAAGGTGGGCGCCCGGGAAGCGCGGCGGCTCGTGCGCGACTTCGGCATTCGAGGCTTCAAATTCCACCCGACCATGCAGGGCTTCTATCCTAATGATCGCAGCGCTTACGTGCTCTATGAGGCCATCGCGGAGTCGGGGCTTCCCGCGCTCTTCCACACCGGCCAGACGGGCGTCGGATCCGGCATGCCCGGCGGCAACGGGATGCGGCTGAAGTACTCGAACCCGATGTACATCGACGACGTGGCGGTCGACTTCCCCGACATGCCGATCATCCTCGCCCATCCCTCCTTTCCATGGCAGGAGGAGGCGCTCGCGGTCGCCCAGCACAAGCCGAACGTGTACATCGACCTGTCCGGATGGTCTCCTAAATACTTCCCACCCATTCTGGTCAAATACGCGAACTCGGTCCTGAAGCATAAGGTCTTATTCGGTTCGGACTGGCCGGTGATCTCGCCCGACCGCTGGCTGAATGATTTCGAAAAGCTCGACATCAAGCCGGACGTGCGACCGCTGATCCTCAAGGAGAACGCGAAGAGGCTCCTCGGCCTGACTGACGCCACGGCTTCCGTCTGATCGCTTCCTTCACGACAGGATCAAGTATGTCGCACGATTTACGAGAAACCGCATCGTCGCTCGAGATCTTCGGAGCCAGGCTGCCTGCCTCTCTCCAAGTGGAAGCGCGGGGGAGATCGTGATACTGCGCTTGTCCCGGCCCGAGAAGCGCAATGCCCTGAACGATGCCACGGTCGAGGGCATCGAGGCCTTCTTCACCGGTCTGCCCAGCAACGTGAAGTCCGTGGTGATCGACGCGGCGGGCGACAACTTCTCTGCCGGGCTCGATCTATCCGAACTCTCGGAGCGAAGCACCGTTGAAGGCGTGGTGCATTCGATGATGTGGCACCGGGCTTTCGAGCGGGTCGAACTCGGACGGGTGCCCGTGATCTCCGTCCTAAAGGGAGCGGTCGTCGGCGGCGGTCTGGAACTGGCTTGCGCGACTCATATCCGGGTCGCCGAGCGCAACGCGTACTACGCGCTTCCGGAAGGCCAGCGCGGCATCTTCGTGGGTGGCGGCGCCTCGGTGCGTGTGCCGCGCCTTATCGGAGCCGCCCGGATGGCCGACATGATGCTCACCGGCCGCGTACACGACGCGGAGACCGGCTACGCACTCGGACTTTCGCAGTACCTCGTCGGGAACGGGGAGGGGCTCGCGAAGGCGCTCGAGCTCGCGCAGCACATCGCCGTAAACGCGCCGATCACGAACTTTGCCGTGATCCACGCGCTGCCGCGCATCGCGGAGGCGAATCCGCGGGAGGGCTTTATGATGGAAGCCCTGATGGCCGCGGTGGCCCAGGGCAGCGAGGAAGCCAAAGACCGCCTACGCGCCTTTCTCGAGAAACGGGCGAAGAAAGTCACCGATTTCAGATGATGAGGCGCATCTGCCGGACGAGCATGGCCGCCAAACTGGAGGAAGAAGTGGACGTGAACGGACAGGCGGCCGTCGTCACCGGCGGCGGATCGGGGCTCGGAGCGGCGGCGGTCCGGCGCCTCGCGGCAGCGGGCGCCAAGGTCGCCATCATGGACATCAACGTCGAATCCGCCCAGGCGGTCGCCTGGCAAACGCGCGGTATCGCGATCCGGTGCGACGTCGCCGACCCGGACGGGGCAGCGGCGGCTCTCGCGGAAGCACGCGAGCGGCACGGGCCGGCGCGGGTCCTCGTGAATTGTGCTGGGATCGGGACCGCCAAGCGCATCGTCGGCCGCGACGGTGCGCAGCCGCTCGGCGACTTCGAGCGGGTGATCCGGGTCAACCTCCTGGGCACGTTCAACATGATGCGGCTCGCGGCTGCGTCCATGGCGGAACTCGAGCCCCTCGAGGACGATGAGCGAGGGGTGATCGTTTCGGCCGCCTCGGTGGCGGCCTTCGAAGGCCAGGTCGGGCAGGCCGCTTACGCGGCCTCGAAAGGCGGCATCGTCGCGCTGACCTTGCCGGCGGCCCGGGAGCTCGCGCAGTTCGGCGTCCGCGTGCTGACTATCGCCCCAGGGCTCTTCCTGACCCCGCTTCTGGCGGAACTCCCCGAGGAGGTGCAGGCGTCCCTCGCGGCCTCGATTCCCTTTCCCAAGCGCCTGGGCCGCCCGGAGGAATTCGCTGAACTGGTGCTCCATTGCGCTTCGAACCTGTCGCTCAACGGCGAAGTAATCCGGCTCGACGGCGCACTGCGTTTGCCACCGCGCTAACCGAACAGGGCGGGAGCATCATGAGCTCACAAGCGCTGAAAGGCGGTTCCGAGCCGAGGGAAGGCCGGCCAGCACGACCGATGCGGAAGGTCTCGATTGGTTCGCTCGACGTCACCGTCGAGCGCCGTCCGGATGGCACAATCGACGTGCGGCCGGTTCAACCCCTCGCGCCCTATCCGACGCGCCTGACCGACCGCCTGCACTATTGGGCGGCTCTCGCGCCCGACAGGGTCTTCGTCTCCGAGAGGGACAGGGACGGCGCCTGGCGCACAGTGACTTACGCCCAGACACTCGCCGCGGTCCGGCGCCTCGGTCAGTCGCTCCTCGACCGTGGTCTCTCGGCCGAGCGGCCGCTCCTGATCCTGTCGGGCAACAGCGTCAACCACGCCCTTCTGGGGCTCGCTGCCCTGTACGTCGGGGTTCCCTATGCGCCGGTGTCACCGCCCTACTCGCTGGTCTCGATCGACCATGCCAAGCTGCGCCATGTGGTCGAACTGCTCACGCCGGGCCTCGTCTACGCCGATGACTGGGCGGCTTTCGTGCAAGGCGATCACGGCAGTCGTCCCCGAAGACGTCGGCGTGGTGGTCGACAATCCCGAACTGGATCCTTCCGGGCGCGCCGCCGCGTTCGCCGACCTCGCCGCCCGAGAGGCGACAGTCGCGGTGGACCTGGCATACGACCAGGTCGGCCCCGACACCATCGGCAAGTTCCTCCTGACCTCCGGGTCCACCGGGCATCCCAAGGCCGTGATCAACACCCAGCGCATGCTCAGCAGTAATCAGGTCATGCTGCGGGAGGTCTTGACCCTGGTGAAGGAGGAGCCGCCGAATCCTGATCGATTGGCTCCCGTGGAATCACACCTTCGGCGGGAATCACAACGTGGGGCTGGTCCTCTTCAATGGGGGCTCGCTCTATCTCGACGACGGCAAACCGACGCCGGCGGGGCTCGAGGCGACGATCCGGAACCTACGCGAGATCGCCCCGACGATCTATTTCAACGTGCCGAAGGGCTGGGAGATGCTGGTTCCGCGCCTACGAACCGATCGAGCCCTGCGGGAGACATTCTTCAGCCGCCTGCAACTGTGCTTCTTCGCTGGGGCGGGCCTCGCCGCGCACGTATGGGATGCGCTCGACGCGCTTGCCGTGGAGACGCTCGGGGCGAGGATCCCGATGCTCACCGGCCTCGGCGCCACGGAGACCGCACCGTTCGCTTTGTCGGTTACGCCCGAAACGAGCCGTTCGGGTCATGTGGGGCTGCCCGTGCCCGGCAACGACCTGAAGCTCGTTCCGAACGGCGACAAGCTCGAAGCGCGGGTCAAGGGGCCGAACGTGACGCCGGGCTATTGGCACCAGCCGGATCTCACGGCGGCGGCCTTCGACGAGGAGGGATACTACAAATTCGGCGACGCTCTGCGCTTCGTCGACGAGAACGATATCTCACAGGGCTTCGCGTTCGACGGGCGCATCGCGGAGGATTTCAAGCTCGCAAGCGGAACCTGGGTGAGCGTCGGACCACTACGGGCCCAGCTGATCGAGACCTGTGCGCCCTATGTCCGCGATTTCGTGATCGCCGGACTGAACCAGGACGAAGTCGCTGTTCTCGCAGTTCCCGATCTCGATGCGTGCCGCACGCTGTGCGCGGACCTGCCGGCCGATGCGCCGGCGTCACAACTCCTCTCCGACCGGCGCGTGCGCCGGGCCCTCCGGGAACGTCTGCGCGCCGCAGCCGCCAGGAGCACGGGGTCGTCGAATCGGGTCGCGCGGGCGCTTTTCATTGACTCCCCGCTCTCGATCGACAAGGGCGAGATCACCGACAAGGGTTCGATCAACCAGCGCGCAGTGCTGCAGCACAGAGCCGCCTTGGTGGAGCAACTCTACGACTCGGCGGCTTCGGCGCGGGTCATCGAGATCGATAAAGACGAATGAGGCGGTCGCGGCCGCATCGTTGAAGCGGGACCGTATGTCCGTCCTCACAAGGGCGGCGGTGAAATGGGAGGTTTGTGCTATGTCCATGAAGATCCTGAAGGTGGCGGTGCTCGCGCTCGGAGCCGGCGTCGCCTGGCCCGCGGCGGCCGACGTGACCATCGGCGTGACGGTTTCGTCGACCGGCAGCGGTGCCGCACTCGGCATTCCGATGCGCAATTCCGTGCAGCTCTGGCCCGCCGAAATCGCAGGCGAGAAGCTGAACGTCGTCCTTCTCGATGACGCGGGCGATCCCTCAGTCGCGACCACCAACGCACGCCGCTTGGTCACAGAGAACAAGGCCGACGTGCTCATCGGCTCGGCGCTCACGCCCGCTTCGATCGCCGTCATGGGCGTCGCCGCCGAGACTGAAACGCCGCATCTCGCGGGTTCGCCCGTTCCGTTGCAGCCGGGACGGGACAAGTGGACCTTCGTGATGCCGCAGAAGGTCTCCCTCATGGCGGACGGCCTGTTTCAGCACATGAAGAAGAACAATGTGAAGACGATCGGGTTTATCGGCTTCTCGGATTCGTGGGGCGACCTGTGGATCAACGAGCTGAAGGCCCGCGGCGAGGGGTTCGGCGTCAAAGTCGTTGCAGAGGAGCGCTACGCTCGCGCCGACACGTCGGTGTCGGGCCAAGTCCTGAAGCTCGTCGCCGCACGACCCGATGCCGTTCTGGTCGGCGGCTCGGGCACCGGCGCCGCGTTGCCCCAGATCGCGCTGCGCGAGCGCGGCTTTCGTGGAATCGTCTATCAAACTCACGGGGCCGTCACGAACGACTTCATCCGGATCGCCGGCAAGAACGCCGAGAACGCGGTCTTCGTCTCGGGTCCGGTCATGACCCCCGAGGCGCAGCCCGAATCGTCCTCCACTAAGGCGCCGGGCCTCGCCTACGTGAAGGCCTATGAGGAGAAGTTCGGAGCCAGGACGCGCACGCAATTCGGCGCCCACATGTTCGACGCTTTGGAGATCCTGAAGCGGGCCGTTCCGACGGCTCTGAAGACGGCGAAGCCCGGCACGAAGGAATTCCGGGCGGCGCTGCGGGACGCCATCGAAAGCGAAAAGGAGATTGCGGTCAGCCAGGGTGTTTTCAACTTCAAGCCCGACGACCATTACGGCTTCGATGAGCGTGCCCGGATTCTTCTGACGGTTAAGGACGGCAACTTTGTGCTTGCCCAGTAGCGCTTCGTCGTCAACCGCTCGGGGAGAGGCAGCCTAAAGCCGCCTGCTAGCGGTATCACCTCTCCCCCTCGCGACCTGCACGGAGTGGCCGGTCCAGCAACGCCTGTAGGAACTTGAGAAGTGCCTCGCGACCGCCGGGCCCCAACCGGGCCGCTATCCGGCGCTCGTGTTTAGCCTGCAGGGCCCGTGCGGCACGCAGGCAAGCCTGCCCCGCTTCCGTGAGTTCGAGTGCATAGGAGCGGCGGTCCCCGTGAACCTGTCTGCGTCGGGCGAGCCCGCGCTGCTCCAATTCGTCGACAAGTGCGACGAAATTGGCGCGCTTGATCCCGAGCGCCTCGCTCACCTGCGTCTGCTTCAGCCCCGGGTTGCGGTCGATGACCACGAGGGCGCTGAACTGGGATGGCCTTAAGTCGACCGATGCCAAGGAGCGGATGAAGTCGTCGAAAATCGCAAGTTGGACCCGGCGAAGCACGTATCCTATGGCATCGGGTAGTTCGCCAAGGTCGACGCCGGCCTCGTCAGCCATCGGAGCGGCCGACGGTGCATGGCCCCCCTTTGCTTGGCGGCGCGGCTGAGGGTTCGATCGGGCCACATCTTCTCCATTTCGGGCGGGGTCACCGAATCTGCGCCGCCATGAGTTAGGTGGGGGCTGCGAGTTTAGCAACCTCTGTTGGATGCTCGTACTCATCCCTGTGTTGTTCGGGGTCCAATGGCTCGAACGCGTCTCGCGCGAGCGGTCCTGCCGAGCCGAACTCCTCGAAAAGCGCAACGCGCGGATCACGACGACATCGTGAGTTCACGCGCAGCCCTCATCTCCTGGCGGAGAGCCAGCCCACGGGAGGGCGCAATCGGAGCAGCGGTCGAGCCCCAAGGTGGCCCTGCCCCGATAGAGCTCGATTTGGGATTCCGAAAGGGCGGCGGACATCGTTGGCCGGCGGGACCCGCGCCGATGTTAGCGACGTGCGTACGCATGCGTTTCATCCAATTCCGGAGATGATCAGGCCGCGGAACGTGATGGTAGGCGATCGGGGTTTTCTGTACGTTTCACGGCCGGAGCTTCCGAAGGCATCTTGTATGTATCACTCATAACAGTTATACGGCAATACAGAAAGTCCGGGGAGGAGGCCGATAGCTGCTCGTTACGCAGACGCGGCTCACTCCGGCCGACACGAATGACCCGACCCGAGGAGACCGCCATGGACTCCACGATCCTTGCGTTCCTGCTCCAGGACGGTATCACCAGCGGCTCCATCTACGCTCTGGTTGCGCTCGCGTTAGTACTGGTTTTCGCAGTCACACGAGTCCTCTTCATTCCGCAAGGCGAATTCGTCGCCTTCGGGGCGCTCACATATGCGGTCCTCGAGACTGGCAGATTGCCCGGCACGGTGTGGCTCCTCCTCGGCTTCGGCATACTTGCCTTCTGCGTCGAGCTATGGACCGTCCGCGAGAGCCTCTCGCGCCGGCACGTCCTAATGGCCGCGACTTTCAATCTGCTCCTCCCGCTGGCCATCACGATCATCGTAGCCGCGGCCGCACCGGCACGCCTGAGCCCAATTCCATGCGCGCTGCTGACCATCGCCATCGTCACGCCGCTTGGGCCTTACCTTTATCGCGTTGGCTTCCAGCCACTCGCTGAGGCGCCGATCCTCGTGCTGTTCATCGCCGCCGTGGCGATCCATTTCGCACTCACCGGGCTGTCGCTCCTGTTCTTCGGTCCGGAGGGCCTGCGAGCGTCGCCCCTCTCTCCGGAGAGCTTCGATGTTGGCCCTCTCCTAGTCAGCGGACAGAACCTCTGGGTCTACGGCTTCACTCTTTTTGTGGTGATTGCGCTCTTCGTCTTTTTCACGCGAACACTCTGGGGAAGGCGCTGATCGCCACGGCGGTGAACCGGCTAGGCGCACGGCTGGTCGGAATGCCCACGGCGCTTTCCGGGCAGACGTCGTTTCGGTCTCGCCGCGGCTACGGGCGCGATCTCCGGGGTTCTTATCGCCCCGATGACCACTGTTTACTATGACACGGGATTCCTCATCGGTCTCAAAGGCTTTGTCGCGGCGATACTGGCCGGACTCGTGAGTTTCCCGGGTCGCGGCCGTTGCGGCATTCGGCGTCGGCATCGTCGAGGCGTTCGCCTCGTTCTGGCCAGCGAGATACAAGGAGATCATCGTCTTCATGATGATCATGCCGGTCCTGTTCTGGTGTTCGATCGTCACGGGCGATGCGGCCGAGGACGAGGAGTGAGGGAGATGCCCTCGCGACCTGCTGCTCGGCCTCGTCGCGGGTCTGCTGGCGTTCTGCCCGTGCTGCCTGGCGTGCCCGGTCTTCTGGATCACGCTGCTGAATAATGTCGGCCTTGGAGCGCTGGTGGCCATCGGCCTGGTCGTTCTGACCGGCGTCGGCGGGCTGACCTCGTTCGGGCAGGCAGCGTTCTGCGGGTTCGGCGCTTACACGACGGCCGTGCTGACAACCGCCTATGGCGTGTCTCCTTGGCTGACCCTGCCGGGCGGTCTGCGCTCTGACCGCCGCCGCAGCCCTGGTGCTCGGCATCGTGACCCTGCGCCTGTCGGGCCACTATCTGCCGCTCGGCACCTCGCCTGGGGTATCAGCCTCTATTTCCTGTTCGGCAAGCTGGAGCTTCCATCGGTCGCAACGACGGCATCAGCGGAATCCCGCCGCTTTCGATCTTCGCCGGCTACCAGCTCCTACGATAGCCGTGAGCATCTACTACGTGATCTGGGGGTGCGTGCTCCGGCCGCCGTGCTGACCCGAACCTGCTCGACTCGCGCACTGGGCCGTGCCATTCGCGCGCTCCGAGGCGGAGTGATCGGCGTCGAGGCCTTCGGCGTCAGCGGGCCGTCGCTGAAGCTCTTCGTGTTCGTCTATGCCGCATGCTCGCGTCGCATCTCGGGTTGGCTCTACGCCCACATGCAGCGGGCCATCAACCAGACGCCGTTCGGAATCAATGCGGGCATCGAATACCTGCTGATGGCCGTGCATCGGTGGGCCGGGCCATGTGGGGGCGCGATCGTCGGCGCTCGGGCTTCGTCGTGGCTGCTGAAGGACATGCTCCAGCGCATCCTGCCCCAGCTGTTCGGCAGCACAGGGCAACTACGAGATGATCGTGTTCGGGGCGATGCTGGTGTCCTGTCTGCAGATCGCCCGCGAGGGACTCTGGCCCTCGCGGCTCGGGCGCTGCCGCTAGGCCCGAGAGGAAGCGTACGCCGGGGATGGCGGAGGAACTGCCCGGCCGCGAGCTGCCGGACCGAGGCACGCTGATCCTCACGCTCGAGAAGGTGCGCAAGACCTTCGGCGGTCTGGTGGCCGTGAACGATGTCTGCTTTTCCGTGAAAGCCGGGGAGATCGTCGGCCTCATCGGACCCAACGGCGCCGGCAAGAGCACCACCTTCAATCTCGTAACGGGCCTGCTGTGGCTCGATGGCGGCGAAAGTCACCTTCCTCGGCCGCGAGATCGGCCGGCTGATCATCGCGAGATCGCGGAACTCGGCGTCGCGCGGACATTCCAGCATGTCAATGCTGCGGCCAGACATGAGCGTGCTCGAGAACGTGGCCCTCGGCGCTCATCTGCGCGGCAGGTCCGGGTTCCTCGCCAGCCTGCTGCGCCTCGAGCGGGTCGAGGAGGTGCGCATGCGATGCGAGGCTGCGCGGCAGATCGAGCGCGTCGGGCTCGGACGTCATGCACGCGCCGGCCGGCAGCCTGTCGCTCGGGCAGCAGCGGATCGTGGAAATCGCACGGGCCTTATGCCTCGACCCGATCCTGCTCCTCCTCGACGAGCCCGCTGCCGGCCTGCGCCACCAGGAGAAGGAGCGCTTGGCATCCCTGCTGAAGACCATCCGCCACCGCGGCGTGAGCATTCTGCTGGTGGAACACGATATGGGCTTCCTGATGGGACTGACGGACCACATCGTCGTGCTGGACTTCGGCCTCAAGATTGCCGAGGGCCGACCCGCCGCGATTCGCGACGGATCCGGCGGTGCTTGAGGCTTATCTCGGAGGTGTCGAATGAGCGTCCCTCTCCTCGAGGCGAGTGGCATCTCGGTGCGCTATGGCAAGGTCGAGGCCGTGCGGGAGGTGTCGCTTTCCGTTCCCGCGGGCTCGATCGTGTCCGTCATCGGCGCGAACGGCGCCGGAAAATCCACTTTGCTTAACGCACTCATGGGCGTGCTCCCGAGCGCCGGCGCGATCGAACTTGCGGGTGAAACCATCAACCTGCGCCCGATCGAGCAGCGGGTCGCGGGCGGCTTGTCCCTTGTACCGGAGAAGCGCGAGCTCTTCGGCTCCATGACCGTAGAGGACAACCTGCTACTCGGCGGATTCCGGGTTTCTCCGACAGAGCGAAGGACTGCTCTCGACGAGGTCTTTACCCGCTTCCCGCGCCTTGGCGAGCGGCGCCGACAGGCGGCGGGTACGCTCTCGGGAGGCGAGCGGCAGATGCTTGCGATGGGACGCGCGCTAATGGCCCGGCCGAGGGTTCTGATGCTTGACGAGCCGAGCCTCGGCCTCGCGCCGCGCATCGTGAAGGACATCTTCGAGATCGTCATCGCTCTGCGGCAAGCCGGCGTAGCGATCCTCCTCGTCGAGCAGAATGCCGCTGCGGCCCTGAGGGTGTCGGACTACGCTTACGTCATGGAACTCGGCCGCTTTATCCTGGACGGCTCGGCGGCGGACCTCACCCGCGACCCTCGAGTGATCGAAAGCTATCTGGGATTCGGCAGCCATTGAGGCCCTCGCATGGACTACATCGCTCCGGTTTCCGATATAGCTTTCGTCATGGAGCACATCGCCGAGTGGCGGAACGCTCGCGCGGCTCGCGCGTCGGCCGGTACAGGATCCCGCCCAGCGGATTGTTGATCTCATGCGCCATGCCAGAGGCGAGCCGACCCAGGCTGGCGAGACGTTCTTCCTCAGCGAGCTGTCGCGCGAGGCCTTCACGTTCGCGGACGGCCTCGACCATGCTGTTAAAGGCGCCGAACAGACCGCGGAACTCACCGCGCGCTTGTTTCATCTCCTCCGAGGAGATCGGCTCCACCGCGCCGGCCCTGAGGTGGGCGGCTAGGATCGCAACGGGGCGCATCATCCGGCGCACCGTGAGCCAGGCAATGAAGGCGAGCGCGATCGTGACTGCGGTGTTCGTGGCGAGGAGTGTCCACAGCACCGAGCGCCGCTCGGCAAGAAGAGGAGCGATATCGAAGTCTGCGTGAACCGACCCCACGAGCTGGCCTCCACTCGATAGGTCTCGCCTGGCGACGGCGCGGCCTTCGTCGATGCGAATGGCCAGCTCCGGCGCCGCGGCGGCCTGGGTCAGGAATGAGGTCGGGAGGGGCGAGCGGGACCGGATCGCCCGCGGGTCTGAGGATGCGAGGACCTCGCCGCCATTGTTAGCGACGAGCGTGGTCGTCGGCTTGAGCCCAGCGTGGCTTTGCCGCGCCCGGTCGAGGATGTCGAACACCTCCCAGGTGTCGTCCCTCAGCACCGGCTGGATCAGGGCGGTCGCCAAACCGTCGAGGTGGTCGGCGGCAAGGTCCTCCAAGTGGTGCATCTGCGCCGACGCGAGGCGGGAGAGCACGCGTTCCGAGACGAAGAATGCCACCATCGCCATGAAGGCGAGCACCACCGCCGGGACCTTGACCGACAACGGGATGCGCCGCGCGGTCATCCCGCCAGCCCCCGGACCACTGCAACCTCCGCTGCGATGGTGTCGAACAGGCTGGGTTCTGCGACAGTGAACCCGTCAAGACGCAGCATCTGCAGGACGGTGCGACCGTCCTCGTCCTCACCCATGCGCAGGAGCGCCGCTTGCAGGCGCCTAGTCCTTTGGTCCACGGCCATCACCGACGCACAGGCGACGGGTGGGAAGCCCAGGAGCTCGGACATAGAGACGACGCGCGTGGCATCGACGAGGCTCTGCTCGGTCTCGCGCATGACCTCATAGACGTAACCATCAACGCTGCCGCTGTCCGCGAGACCGGACGCGACCGCGCGCACGACGTTGCGGTGACCCCAGGTGAAGATGGTCTGCGTGAAGAACCGGGCGGGCGTCTGTCCGCGGCGGGCGAGAGCAGTGGCCGTCACAAGCCAGCCCGAGTTGCTGTCCGGGTCCGAAAAGGCGTGGGTGTCGCCCTTAAGGTCGTCAAGCGAGCTCGCAGTCCGGTCCCGCCCGGTGATCAGATAACTCCGATAGAGGGGATGACCGCGCCAGACCGGTACGGCGACAAGTGAAAGCTGGGGTCGGTACGCGACGAAAGGAAACCCGCAGATCCATGCGGCATCGAGTTGCCCGGAGACCAACAGTGAGGTGATCTCTTGATAGGTCCGTCGCGTGACGAGCCGGACGGGAGCGTCCATTGCCCGCTCCAGGTAGGAGCGGAGGCGGGCGAGGAGTTCGAGGTCGTTGGTCAGGAAAACTGGGGTAAGACCGAACTTCAGTTC
Source organism: uncultured Alphaproteobacteria bacterium (assembly GCA_963800985.1). Taxonomy (GTDB): domain Bacteria; phylum Pseudomonadota; class Alphaproteobacteria; order Rhizobiales; family Beijerinckiaceae; genus Microvirga. The sequence goes on from CAWDDI010000043.1 coordinate 32,841, forward strand.
CCGGGGAGCCGCGTTGGTCAACCTAGGAATAAGGAGTGAGCCAGTGACAATCCCGAGCCCGGCAAGAACATCTCGGCGGGACAAGCCCGCTTGGTCCATATTTCCTCCACATCCGTCGTCTCGACATCGCTCTTCGGCCAGCCTGCATCCACTGCACTGGGGAACACCAGTCCCGTTTGCGACCGCTGGCGTCTCGACCCGGCTATTCGACTTGTTGATCACTGGGCGAAGTGCGGGCGGCACTCCGGCAAGCAGCAAAGTTGGAAGACCCTATCGCAGCGGCGGGGCTGCGGACCGTCAGGTTGCCGCTCGCTTCGGTCAGCTTGACAATGTCGGATTTGGCCCGCCGCGCCGCTTGCGGGATGTAGGCGGGCTTCAAGGAAACGCGAACCAACGGTGAAGTCTGCGGCGGCCTATCGGGCGCACATCACGAAGCGCACCATGGTAGCCTGACGTTTTCGTCGGGAGGTCAGCTTCTCGCGGGCTGCCAACCGATCGACGCGGTGCGGGCGATCTCGCGCACCGCCCGCTCCCTTCATGGGGCGGAGTAGCCGCGGGCCCGCAACGAAAGATGGCCGGTGCGCGGATCGCGGGTGAAGAACAGCCCGCCCTGGCGCTCCGAATGCCCCGGCACGTAGTCGAACACGACACGGCTGGTCTCGTCCGCTCCGCCGCCCGAGAGGATGCCCTCGATCTCGACCTGCGCGCCGGCCGATCCGCCCGTATTGCGGGCCCGGAACTCGACCCTGAAACCGCCTAGAACCGACGTCACGTTTCCCACCTCCACGGCGATCGCCGGCGGCTCGGACGCGTCGTTCATGGCCTGCCACCCAATCAGCCCAAACACGATCAGCGCAAGCAAAAGGCCGACGCCGGACGCAACCCATTCAAGCCATGGCGTCCGTGCTTCGGGCTCTGCGCGGCGCTCGTCGGGGATCGCCTTGTTTCGATCCATAGCCGCCTCAAATCACCAGCCTGGCGATCGCGGCCCCCAGGGCGGCCGGGAACGCGAGCACCACGGCCATCATCGCGATCTGCGCCAGATCCACGGCGTCCGTACGCCCAAACGTCCAGAGCACGTACAGGCTCACCAGGAGAGCAATGCCGTAGCCGGCCAGAGTGAAGTGCAGAAAGGTCGACAGAAACGTCCCGCCCTCGGGCCGGCTCTCCTGGCCGGAGAAGCCGACGGTGTAGACGAAGACGTGCAGCAGGACGATGGAGGCGGCCCCGAGAACCAGCGCGTGCCAGGGCGTCATCTGAAAGGCAATCAGAATCATCTCCTCGGTGGGTGCTACGTTGAACGCCAGGAACAGCGCTCCTGCGAGCATCAGGAAGAGTTCGCCCCGGTAGCCGGCCTCGCGCTTGCGCTCGTCCTCGGCCCCGGTGTCCTGCTCGGCGCCGAGCTGCTTGCGTCCGAGCATCGCTCCGAGGCTTGCGGGCACGCTCTGCAGGGCCACCTTGCCGACGATCTCAGACCAGGTCATATCGAGGGTGACCACCCCGAAGAGTGCCAGCATGGCGGCCGACGTGATCACGCCGACACCGAAGGCGGCAAAGGCGTCCAGCGCGTCGTCTTTCCAGCTGAAGGTCTTCTCGAAGCCGGCGAAGTAGGACAACCCGACCAGGATTGCGAAGTTGATGGCCACGAACAGAAGGAGTCGGCCCCGGCCCATCGTGAACCCGAGAGACCACATTTCCATGGTCATCAGGAGCGGGATTGCGAAAATCACAGCGCCGCCGAAGGCCCTCGCGAGGCCGATGGCGTAGGCTTTGTTCGTCTCGGGACCTGGCTCGTCGCTCGTCATCGCGCCTCGACGGGCAAGCTTGACCATATGGGGAAACGCGAGAGATCGGCTTGGGGTTCCCGCGGATCGGGACCGACGGCGCTCTCAGGTCACTCGCGATCTCAAATCTGCGAAAGACACAATCTCGCCGGCGATGGCGCTCGCCGCCACGGTGCTCGGGCTTGCGAGCCATACCTGTCCGGGGCCGCTGCGGCCCGGAAAATTGCGGTTGATTGCGCTAATTGTCACCTGGTCTGGTTGGGTCGAGACGCCTGGTCCGCAATGGGCGCAGGCCCCGCAGGCGGGGTTTAGCAACTGCGCGCCGACCGCTCGGAATGCTTCGAGATACCCCTGCTGGCGGCAGTAGTCGCGCACGTCCACCGTGCCAAACTGGAGATAGAACGTGACGTGGTCCGGGACGCGCAGGCCGCGGTCGGCCGCCCAGCGCAGCACAGCGTGATACTGGTCGAAGTCGGCCCGCTTGCCCGCGGTGCAGGATCCCGCATAAGCAATGTCCACCTTCACGGACCCGTCGAGGTCCGCGAGCGGGATGCCGTTGCCGGGGTCGCCGGGCGCGGCCAGCATGGGAGTGAGGGAAGAGCAGTCGAGCGTGATCCGGTTCGCATAGGGCGCATCCGGGTCGCTGCGCATCCACGGCGAGAGCGTCACATCGGCGCCGCGGCGCTCCTGGATGAAACGAATCGTCTCCGCGTCGGGCGCGACGATTCCCGTGAACCCACCGAGCTCGGCCGTCATGTTCGTGAGCGTCGCGCGCTCATCGATCGACATGGCCTCGATCACCGGACCGGCAAACTCGAATACTTTGCCGAGCCCTAGTCCTGAGCGGATCCGCGGCTCGGCGAGGAGCGCCAGCACGATATCTTTGGCTACGACGCCGGCCGGGAGCCGGCCGGCGAGCCAGATCAGCAGGGTTTCAGGCACAGTGATGCGCACGGCGCCGGTCATGAAGGCATTGGCGACGTCCGTGGTGCCCACGCCGAAGGCTAGGGAGCCAAGGGCGCCCGAGTGAGGGGTGTGGGAGTCGGTGCCGACAATGATCTCGCCAGGCAGGGCGTAACGCTCCGCCATTATGGCGTGCGAGATGCCCTGCGAGCCCTCCTCGTCCGGCAGATAGCCGTGGTGGGTCAAGCCGTACTCGTCCACGAACGAGCGATGCCCCTCCGACAGACGCCGGATCGCCGGAAGCAGTCCGCGAGCCACGTGAGTCGGCGAACGATGGGCGTAAGAGTTGTGATCTTCGAAGGCCAGGATCGACCCGGGCTCGTGCAGCTTCAGCGGGCGGCCGTAGTGCCGGTGCAGCATGTGCGCCGCCATCGCGGTGTAGATCTCGTGGATGAACCGGAAGCGCGCACGCACGAACCCGCCGGTACCCGGCTCCGCGGCCGAGGATTCGCCCGGCACGGCGAGCATGTTGCGCTCAATGATCTTCTGAACAAGCGTTTTTGGATCGGACGACGGCTCCGTCGTGGCCGGCGTCAGGCCCGTGAGGTGTTTCTCGCCATAAGTGAGCAATCCGCCCGCAGCGAGCACGCGGGCAGCGATCCTGTCTCGTCTCGCGACGAGCTCCGCAACAGCGATCGCCTCTCCCGATAGGATGCGTTCGATCAGCCCGAAGTCGGTCGAAGTGAACAAGCCGAGATTATCGCAATTCTGGCGATAGATGCGTTCAAAGCTCTCGGCGATCACCAATCGGATTCCAGCGGTGAACTCCGCGAGCGGCGAGTGCTCGCGCGAGGATCCCTTGCCGTAACGCTTGCCGCCGACGATGACGCGAAAGCCCCCCGCCATCACGCCGTCAATCGGAATCGGGAACTCGCCGCCGGCGCTGAAGCCGGTGTGAGCGTGCCTCCCGATCTCCTCGTCAAAATGCACGAGCGAGGGCAACGGCGTGATCTCGTCCGTCGAGATGTCGCTGCGCAGCCGCCGCGCCTCCTTCAGAGTGATATCTTCGCCCTCCATCTGACGCGCGACGACCTCCGGATCTTCCGACAGGAAGAGGATCCGTCCGTCAAAGCGGATCGATGGGGCCTCAGGCCGGCACATCGAACTGCGGCTGCCAGCGCAGGAGGTAGACCTGAATGCGCCGCACGATCGCGGCGAGCACGATGCCTACAATCATCATGGCGAAGATCGCGACCATCATCTCGGAGGAGTTGGCACGCGCCTCGGCCTCGATAATGAGCTTGCCGAGGCCGCGCTCCGCACCGATGAACTCCCCAACAATGACGCCGATCAGCGCGAAGGACACCGCCGGCGTCAGCGACGCGAAGACCCATGCCAGCGCGGAGGGAATGACGACGGTGCGCAGCAGCGTCAATTCGGAGGCACCGAGCAGGCGCGCTGCGGCGATCTGGTCGCGGTCGACCGCGCGCGTGCCCTCGAAGGTGTTGAAGAACACCACGAAGAATACAACGATCCAGGCCGTCACGATCTTCGACATGTCTCCCAGCCCGAACATCAGGATGATGAGCGGCACCAGCGCGATACGCGGGATCGAGTTCATCGCCACGACGAAAGGCTGGAAGATCCGGGAGAGTTCGTCCGAGCGGCCGAGCACCAGCCCCGCCACCACGCCGGACGCGGTGCCCAGCAGGAAGCCCCACCACATATTGACGAGGGTGACCATGAGCGCCAGCCAGAGATTGTTCTCGTTCCGGGCGAAGCAGGCCGCAAATCCCTCTCGGTCGGAAAGGCACGAGAGCTTCAGGAAGCTCGTCCAGATCATCGACGGCTTCGAGACGAAATACGGGTCGAGGATCGACGGCACGAAAGGCTTGAGCGCCGGGACGGCGCGCAGGTCGTAGCCCCACTGCCACACCGCCAGCACGCCGGCGACGATCGCCACCTGCCAGAACAGGACCTTGCCCCGCGTGGACCGCATGATCACTCCGCCTTGGTGCGGCGAAACTCCTCGCCGAGGGAATGCCAGATGTGTGAATAGAGTCGCCCGAACTCCGCGGTTTCCCGCAGCGACACTGCATCGCGTGGGCGTGGGAACGGCACCTCGAAATCGTCCTTCAGCCGCCCGGGCCGGGCCGAGAGGAGGATGATGCGGCTCGCCAGGGTCAGCGCCTCCCCGAGGTCGTGCGTGACGAACAGGACGGTCTGGCGCTCTCGCTCCCAAATCTCGAGCAGCGTCCGGTGCATCTCGAGTTTGGTGTGGGTGTCCAGCGCCCCGAAAGGCTCGTCCATCAGCAGAATTTCGGGTTCCATGATGAGCGTGCGCATGAGCGCCACCCGCTGACGCATGCCGCCGGAGAGCATGCGGGGGAACTTGGTGTCGAACCCCGCCAGTCCCGCGACCTCGATGGCTCGCCGGACCTTGTCCCGCCGCGCGTCCCGGGGCACGCCGGCGATTTCCAAGCCGTAGCCGATATTAGCCTCTACCGTGCGCCACGGGAAAACGGTGTCGCGCTGGAACACGTAGCCGACACGACGGTTGACGGCCCCCTCCACGACCGTCTGGCCGTCGATCGCGATCTCGCCCCCGGTGCGCGGGATGAGGCCCGCGACCATGTTGAGGATCGTGCTCTTGCCGCAGCCGGACGGCCCGAGCAGCGCGACAAACTCCCCCTGCCGAACGTCGAACGAGACGTTCTCGACCGCGACCACGCCGTTCCTGCCGTAGACTTTGTCGAGGTTGCGCACGGAGATGCGCACGGGCTCGCGGTCGTCGCGGGGAGCGGTTCGCGAGGGCGCTTGAAGCACGGACATCGACATCATCCGAAGCGCGCCTGGGCCGCGTCGAGGAAGCTCATGTCGACGATATCTTCGAAGCGTGCCTCCGGGATATCCGTGCCGGGCCGGTACCAGACCTTACCGCCCCGTTCGAACGATGGCTTGTCGATCCGGCCCGTATAGTCCCAGGTCGCCTTGTCGAAGCCGATCTCGGCCTTCAGCGCGGTCGGGTCCTGCCCTGGGAAGTACTTTTCCGCCACCAGCGCGTGGATCTCGTCGACGGGGGTCTTCTTGATCCAAAGCATGGCCTGGTAGAGGCCGTTCACGAAGGACTGCACGAGGGCCCGGTCCTGCTCGATCGTGTCTTCGAGCGTGTAGATCACGAGCACTGGGACCGTACCGCCATACGCACTCGTGAAGACGCCCGGCTTCGAGGTATCGAAGATCGCCTTGCCGAAGCCCTTGCTCTCGGCCTCAATGACCCAGCCCGGCACGGCCATGATGGCGTCGAACTGTTTCGTCTCGAGCGCCGGGAGCATGGTGTTGAGGCCTCCGCCCGCGACCCACGTGACGTTGTTGCCGAGCCCCTTGGATTCAAACGTGTAAGTCCCGTACATCCACGTACCCGAGCCGATGGCCGTTGCTGCGATCACCGGCTTGCCGCCGTTCGGACGCTTGTAGGCGGCGAGCTTTTCGACGCTGTCGATCCCGGCGTCGAACAGGTCCTTGCGCACGACGATGTTGCCGATCGACGAGATCATCTGGGTCGCCAGGACGATCTTGGCCTTCTTGCCGCGGGTCGAGAGCTGGAGCGGGTGGCTCGCATCCCCGTGCGCGAACAAGGCCTGGGCCGCCGCGAGCGACTGCCGGCCGTGGGTGCCGGCATTGCCGACGACCAGCTTGAGGTCGAGCCCTTCCGCCTTGAGGAATCCCTTGGCGTCGGCGATCGGGCCGAGCGAATAGACGGCGGTCGCCGGGCCGTAGGCCAGACTCGCCTGCCGGGCCTGCGCGATGGAGCGGCTCGCGAGAAGGCTCGCACCCAGCAGGGCCGAGCCGCCTTGCAGTGCGTTGCGGCGGGTTATCGTCATGGTGGTTCCTCCTGCGTCGTGGTTTTCTCGTTAACCTCAGGCCGGCTTCGCCCGGTCCAATTCCGCCAAGACCTCTTCGGTATGCTCGCCAAGCTGGGGAGGATCGCGGCGCTTCGGCAGCCTCTCGCCGTTGATCGAGAATGGGAGCGCAGGCGTCTTCACCTGCCGGCCGTCGTTGATGGTGATGTCCATGAGGCCGCCCGACGCGTTCAGGTGCGGGTCGTGGAACAGGTCGCCGGGTTTGTTCACCGGCGCGAAGGGCAGCCCGAGGCGCTCGAATGTCGAGCAGAGCTCAGGCATGTCGTGCCGCTTCAGCACATCGGCGATGGCCGGGATAATCCACTCGCGGTTGTCAACGCGGCCCTGGCTCGTCGTGAGGCGCGAATCGGCAAGCCAGGATTCGAACCCGAAGCTGCGGCAGAAACCCTCCCACTGCTCCTCGCCCACGATGGACAGGAATAGGCGCTCACCGTCGCGGGTCTCGAATAGGTCGTAGACGGGCCAGGGCGACGCCTTTACGGACCACGGCGTAGAGGCTTCGCCGGTAACGCTTTCGAACATCATGGCCTGGGCCATGAGGAACACGTTGTTCTCGAACAGGGCGCTCTGAATGTATGCACCCTTGCCGGTCCGTTGCCGCTCGGCGAGAGCCGCCTGAATCGCGATGACGCCGAACATGCCGCCCATGATGTCATTGACGGAGGCGCCCGCACGCATGGGCTGACCCGGTGGGCCGGTCATGTAGGCGAGGCCGCCCATCATCTGCACGACCTCGTCGAGGGCGAGGCGGTTCTCATACGGCCCAGGCATATAACCCTTGAGGGAGCAGTAGATAAGGCGCGGGTACTCGGGAGCAAGCGCCTGGTAATCGAGGTTGAAGCGCTTCAGCAGCCCCGGCCGGAAGTTCTCGATGAGCACGTCGGCGGTGCCGATCAGGCGACGAGCCGTGCTTTGGCCCTCGGGCGTGGCGGTGTCGATCACGACGCTACGCTTATTGCGGCTGTAGGTGTGGAAGAAGCCGGAGGCGATGCTCTTGAAGAAGCGGGTGCGATCGCCCTGGGGCGGCTCGACCTTGATCACGTCGGCCCCGAGATCCGCCAGGATCATCCCGCAGGACGGGCCCATCACCATTTGGGAGAACTCGACGACGCGGAGGCCCGTCAACGGAAGCGAAGTCATGCGGCGGCTCCGTAGACCTTGGGCACGCCGGCCTGGCCAACATGGCTGCGGATCGTCTCGTCGGGCAGAGCGGCGGCGAGGACATCGGTCGCGGCGATCAACTTCCCGAGGTCAACGCCAGTCCGCAGACCCATCTGCTCCAGCATGAAGACGAGATCCTCGGTCGCAATGTTTCCTGACGCGCCCGGCGCAAACGGGCAACCCCCGAGCCCACCCGAAGCGGCGTCGAACACCGTCACCCCGGCGTCGAGGCCTGCGAGAACGTTGGCGAGGCCCAAGCCCATCGTGTCATGAAAATGCAGGCGTAGCGGCATCTCAGGTCCGACCGCGTCCCGCACGGCGCGAACGAGCCTCTTCACGAGCGCTGGGTCTGCGTAGCCGACCGTGTCGGCAAGCCCGATTTCGTCAACGCCGCGCTTGGCGAGCATCACCGCGACTCGGCAGACTTCAGCCTCGGCGACACGGCCCTCGATCGAGCAACCAAAGGCAGTGGGAATGCCCCCCGAGACGAGTGGTCGCGAGTCGCCCCCGGCCCGCGCGAGCTCCACGACCTCGCCAACGATGTCGGCCTGCTGCTCGCGCGTGCGCCGCGTGTTGGCCATGCTATGGCTCTCGCTTGCGGAGACGATGCAAAACAGCATTTGCGACCCGGCAGCGATCGCGCGTTCGGCGCCCCTGCGGTTGGGCACCAGTGCGCCGACGCGCCAGCCTGCGTGGCTTGCGCGAGCCGCCGCGAGGACCTCCGCGGCATCGGCGAATTGGGGAAAGGCCTGCGGCGGCACGAAGCTTGCCGCATCCAGCTCGGGGAGCCCGCAATCCGCGAGGGCGGCGAGCCAGCGGAGCTTGTCCGGCGTTGCCATCACCCGTCGAACGAGCTGTAGCCCGTCCCGGGGCCCGACCTCACAGATTCGCACGTCGCGCCTTGCCATCGAACGCCCGCATTGTGTAATTTGTAGCGTCAAATAACAAAATATGCGGACGGGCGTCAAGCCGGACGCGCGGAGTTTTCGACCCGTGAACTTGAAACCCTCTATCTCCCCCGCCACAGCCGAACTCGTTGGACGGATCGTCGAGCTTGTCCGGCGCGAAGGCGTGCAGCCAGGGGAGCGCCTGTTCGAGTACCGGCTCTCTCAAAAGCTTGGCGTTTCCCGGGGTCCGGTGCGGGCTGCGCTGCAGGCGCTTGCGGCCCTCGGGCTCACCGATGCCATTCCCCATAAGGGCTTCGTGCTGCGGGAGGCGCTCGACTCGCCCGCCACCCGCGAGGCCCTGAAGGTGTCGGACGTTTCGGAGGCCCAATACCTCACGATCGCCAACGACCGGTTGGAGGGACGTCTGCCCGATCTCGTCACCGAGGCGGAGCTTATGCGGCGCTACGGCCTGAAACGGGCGGAGCTTCTGCGCGTTCTCGACCGCATCGCCGCAGAAGGCTGGGTTGAGCGCACCCGCGGCTATGGCTGGAAGTTTGCGCAGACGCTGAACAGCCCCAACACATACGCCCAGACCGGCCGCTTGCGAATGATGATCGAGCCCGCGGGCATCCTCGAACCGACCTTTCGATGGGATCAGGATCGAATGGCAGTGGTCCGTGAGCATCAGGAGCGGGTGCTCAAGGACGGGCTGCGCGTCTTCACGATGTCCGAGATGTTCCGATTTGGTTGCGAGATCCACGAGGCCATCGCGGAGTGCTCGGGCAACGTCTTCGTGCTCGAGACATTGAAGCGCGTGAACAGGATCCGTCGCCTGTTCGCGTACCGGTTCATCCCCGATCTCGGGCACATCGAACGGCACACACGCGAGCACATCGTGATGATCGACCTGCTCGCGGCCGGTGAGCGGCGCAAGGCTGCAGATCTGATGCGAGAGCACTTGCTCTGGAGCGCAGGAGCTGGCGAACTGACGCGCTGACTTTGCAGCATCGTCGATTTCTGTTGCGAACGTCCGGAGTTGGCACCTTCCAGACCTAGGCCCGCGGTCGGCTTACGGGGCCATGATCGGACGTCAAGGAGGGCAGGGACCTTCGCCTGCTGCCCCCGAGCGGACGTCTATCGTGCTGCTGAGAGCACGTCGCGAACGTTCCGTCGGCGCACTGATGACCTGAACACGAGTGCGGCGTTCGCAGACTTGCCTTGTTTCACAAACCAGCACGCGCTCGGTAGCGAGGCAGCGACCAGCCGGAGTACAGAGCCGCGGCACGGACAAATAATCCGACTGCAAAGCCGGCGCCGATCGCAAGTTCGCGAGGGGTGCCGAAAGCGAGCAGCGAAGCAAAGGTCACCGCCCCGATAAGAGCTGCCGAGGCATAGATTTCGCGGCGGAGGATCACTGGGCTCTCACCACCGAGGACGTCCCGAATGATTCCGCCGAAGGTCGCCGTGATCACACCCATGGCCACAACGACGGTCCAACCTGCCCCGGCCTCGGCGGCCGTCGCGGCGCCGGTCACCGCGAACACCGCTAGGCCGATCGCATCCAGCCACAGGAGAATCCTGTATCGCGACTGCGGGATGTGCGCCGTGAAGAAGACGAGCCCGGAAACGAGCGCGCAGACGACGAGATAGGCTGGATTCCTGACCCAAAACACGGGCAGGTATCCCAGCAGCACGTCCCGGAGGGTGCCTCCTCCGATTCCGGTCACGAGGCCCAACAGAATGAAACCCACGATGTCCATTTGCTTTCGTGAGGCGACGAGAGATCCCGTGATCGCGAAAACGATCACGCCAAACCAGTCGAGTGCGGTTGCGGCAGTCTCGAACATATCGGGCCTCCTGACAGGGCGCACGGGTCCAATGGATGAACGAGACATTCGACCAGCACCTTGACGAGGCGGCGGTTCGAGGACCAGCGACAGAGGTTGTTCTCGACCGCGACCGGGCGCTCGAATGTCGTACATCCCGCACGGAGCGTGTCGAGCACTGCGCCACCTAGAGCTTCCCTTTTGGTCGACGGCCAACCTGAGACGCAAGAAGTCGAACACCACGCGCAGGGTCGCGAGCGCCGGCAAAGCTAAGAGCACGCCAGGGAGCCCCGCCAGCGCGCCACCGGCGATTACACCCAAGAAGACGACGATAGAGGGAACCTTGATGGTCTGCGCCTGGATACGGGGCGTCAACACATTGCCCTCCAGTTGCTGGATTGCCAGGAACAGGAGGCCTGTCATAGCCGCCGTACCAGGCGAAATCGAGAATGCCACCAGAAGGGCTGGGACGGCGCCGATCCAGGCGCCAAGATGGGAATCTCCGAAATTCGCTCGGTCCGGATAGGCGGTGCCGAATCTCTAACCCGCCGTGGTATCAATCCTCGCGGGGACAAGTCGGTGATCAGGAATGGCGGCAGTCACACCACAACGGATGCCTTGGTGGGCTTGGACTTGGCCTGTACTGGGCTGGATCCTCTTGGTCGCGACGAGCACAGCGGGCATGAGCGGGATCCTGGCCTCGGCCGCCGGCGCGGCGTTGATCGCGACCGTGTTTGCCGCGGTCTACCATGCCGAGGTCGTGGCGCATCGGGTTGGGGAGCCGTTCGGCACGCTGGTTCTCGCGCTCGCCGTGACGGTGATCGAGGTCGCGCTGATCGTCTCCGTCATGCTCGGCGGCAAGGGCGACACCGCGGGACTGGCGCGCGACACAGTGTTTGCCGCGGTGATGATCGTGTGCAACGGCATCGTCGGGCTGTGCCTCCTGGCGGGCGGCGTGCGGCACTACGAGCAGGGCTTCCAGGTCGCAGGCGCCAATGCCGCTCTGGCCGTGCTCGCGGCCCTGACCACGCTCACGCTCGTCCTGCCGAACTTCACGACCAGCGCCGCCGGCCCGATGTTCAGCACCTCGCAGCTCGTGTTCGCGGGGGTGGTGTCCCTGGTGCTCTATGGAGCATTCGTGTTCGTCCAGACCGTGCGCCACCGGGACTACTTCCTGCCTGTCGAGGAGGGCAGCAACGAGGAGGCTCACCTCCCGCCACCGTCGCGCAAGGCCGCCCTGGCGAGCGCTGGGCTGCTGCTCGCCGCACTGGTGGCGGTGGTTGGGTTGGCAAAGGTGCTCACGCCCATGGTGGAGACGGGCGTGGCGCAGGCCGGCGCGCCGAAGACCGTGGTGGGCATCATCATCGCTGCGCTGGTGTTGCTGCCCGAGGGCTTGGCGGCCCTGCGGGCTGCCCGGCTCAACCGCTTGCAGACCAGCATGAACCTGGCGCTCGGCTCGGCGCTGGCGAGCATCGGCCTGACGATCCCGGCTGTGGCGGTTGTCTCCCTCATTCTGGCTCAGCCGCTCGCGCTCGGGCTGGGCGTGAAGGAGCAGATCCTGCTCGCGCTGACCGTTCTCGTGGGGGTGATCACCCTGGGCACCGGGCGGACAACGGTGTTGCAGGGGATCGTGCACCTGGTGATCTTCGCGGCCTTCCTGTTCCTGGCCGTGGTGCCCTAAGAGCAGCCCGCGACCCACCCCAGGGTGACCTTCCGCGTTGAAACCGACCTTTTGGCGCGTCGATAGGGGCGGTGGCCCCGTATCGCACCTCACTCAATCGAACAGTTCCTCAAGAAATGACTTCTTCCGCTTGTGGTGGCCGCGCCCGTACGGCTGACCGTAGCCGGGATTGTAGCTCTGGTCATGCTGCGGCTTCGAAAAGCTGGCGGGCTGCGCCGGTACAGCGGAGTGCACGTCCTGAGCGCTTCGCGCGAGAATTTTGTCGAGTTCTCCTCGATCGAGCCAAACCCCACGGCACTGTGGGCAATAGTCGATCTCGACCCCCTGTCGCTCAGTCATCACGAGGGTGACACGACAGACAGGACACGGCATACCGGCGGCGCTGGTCATGGAACGTACTCCTAAAACGCAAAAAGCCGGAAAACTCGGATTGCCGATTGGCTTCTGACCAACCGACATCAATCATGCTCGATGCGGTCCGACATCGCTCGACCTTCCGTGCGAAGGCCGAGCGCCTCGCGTCGTTCAGATGGGCAGATGGGGATCAGCGTTCAAGCCCGCCCGGACCATGCGAACCCTTGTACGGCCACGGGTCGAGGACAGGGAGTGTTCCTGAGGTCCATAAGCGGGCCCCTCAAAGTGGTTCTCAGCGACGACTCCCCACCTCGTGAGCCGGTTGCCGGGCTGCGCCTTGATGTCCACTCGGCCGACTCGGCGTGATCTGCGCGGCAACCACCGCCTCGGTCTGCCATTGTGACCGTGGTGTTCCTGCGTGGGGGCAGGGGAAGACTCAAACATCAACCGAGAGCGTATCGAGCGCCTCCACGGCGCAACGACGGCCATGGCGGGGTCGATAGCCCGTCGGCACGTGCGCCTCGGAGCCCTCCGCGATCAGGGTTTTACCGATCGTCGACAGGGCCATGTGATGACATGACCCCGCTCGGTTTGCTTCGACCCACGAGATCCGCCGCCACAAGCATGACGGTGAGTGCAACTCCCACTGCGGGGCCGACCCGGAAAATGGGGCTGCTCCGGAAGGCCTGACCTCCCGAGGCGTTACCGACGCTCGGAGGGTCTGCGGTCCACCAGAGACAATCCCCTCAGAACAGGCCGCTCGTTCGTGCGCTGAAGGACTGCTCGTGACGCCGCTGGAGTTGCAGCAGCAGGTTCAGACACTGCTCCCGACGAGCGCCGATTGTGCCAATCCCAAGCTCGTCACAGAGCAGGCCGTGCTCGGAGATGATCTGCTGCTGTGCGGCTTGCTCTGCCGCTGCGAGCGCACCTGGACCATAAAGGATCAACGCCACCGCATGAGCAGCCACCACAGCGGTGCCGAGCAGCCACAAGGCGCGGTTTGCGACGCGCCACCCTGGACTATGCTCCAAATCGTCCATGTTGGGCCCCCTTTGGAGGCCGCCTCCCCGTGAGACGCAGCACGACAGTAACACGTGCTACTCTCACATAGAAGCAGGGAAGCTTTGGCGCGACACCAAGGGGGCTCTCACCTTAGCGTTCATAAGCGTGGTTTGCGCGGATCGGCGACCGCGCCTTATCGATGCTCCAAGCGCCGGGGCCGGAAAACACGAAATAAAGAAAGACGAAGCAGTACAGGATGGCTGCGTCGCCACCGTTGTTCACCGGAAAGAACCCCCGCGAGGCGTGGCCTATGAAATAGGCAAAGGCCATCTCACCCGCGAGGATGAACGCGATCGGGCGCGTGAACAGGCCGAGCAGTATGAGCAGTCCACCGACGAGCTCCAAGAGCCCGGCAAAGCCGAAAAGCGAGAACAGCGGCGGCTGAGGATTCGCGCCAGGAGGAAAGCCGAGAAGCTTCTGGGTACCATGCTCCATGAAAATCAGCGCGGTCACGATCCGCAACAGCCCAAGCATGTAAGGGGACCAGCGGTCCAGCGTATCCGAGTTCATCAACGGCGCTCCGGTTAGCGAAACATGCTGCTAGAAGGCGCAGGCCAGCAGCCGGTTCAACGCGATAACGATCTATTGATCGCGCAGGGCTGCCGCCGGTCCTGCCGTAGCCGTTCTCGCGGGCGACTGACTTGCGATGGGTCGAACCTGCTACGATCCTCGAGTCGCCGCGAGAGGAGCCGACCCTGCGCTGCGGCCGAGGCCGTTGTTCCGCATCGGCCAACTGAGGCCGGCTGATCGCGAGCGCCCGGGAGAGGTCGGCCGGTCGAGCTCCACCTCGCCGTCTCCCCGGCGCGAACCTCCTTGATCACCGACCCCGGCCCGAAGCAGACCTCGGCTTGCAGGACGGATGCTGCGGTCGGAGGGTCCCACGCCGTTGACCCGGAGGCGTCTCTTTGGTCGGGTAGATGCACGCAGTCTCCAGGAGATGGTCGTGCGTGCTTTCCTCTTCACGGTCGTCTTGGCGGCTATTCCCAGCGCCACGCTGGCGCAGGTTCCTGGCCTCGTGACGAGACAGGCAGTCCTCATCGGCAGTAAGGGGGAAGCGATAGGCACCGTCGTCGTGCGCGGGAGCGCGAACGCCACCGTCATCCGGGTTACGGTGGCACCGGGCGGGCTCGCGCCGGGTTGGCACGGGGTTCGCCTTCACGCCACAGGAGACTGCTCGGACGTGGGCCAGTTCCTGCGCGCGCGCGGGCCAATCGATCACCTCGTCAAGAGCCACGGTCTCCTCCACCCAGAGGGACCGCAGGAAGGTGACCTTCCCAACATCTCTGCCCACCAGGACGGCTCCGCCAATGCCGAAGTGTCCTCACATGCGGTTCGGATGCTTGGGAACACAGGACTGATCGAGGGCGATGGGTCCGCGCTCATCGTCTACTCGCAGGAGGACGATCACACGTCACAGCCGGTTGGCAACGCAGGCCATCGCATCGCCTGCGCGGTGCTGAAGTAGGCACCGGGACGATCCCGCCCCGGCCCGTCTCGTCGATTCGCTCATCCGAGCGACGGCGAGCGCCGAGGACAATGGGCGGTCGGGTCGCGCATGCAGCCGGAACAGAACCGCGCCAGGGGTATGGAGCCGGGCGGGCCTTCGTTCGCAAAGCCATCCTGGATGGCGTCGATCCCCAGGAGGCATACCTACGCTATGGCAAGTTCTAGACTGGGGTCACGGCTTAATCCGCACCGGAAGCAGACGATTGCGACAAGGGCGACGGCTGCGGTGCAGTTGTCGGCGAGCCTGTCGTAGCGGGTTGCGATCCGCCTCCAGTTCTTTATGCGGCAGAGCATGCGTTGCGCCGACGGTGCTCCGGTCTTGCTTAACTAAGGTGTTCACAAGCATAGCTGCTTGGGCGCTCTGAGACTTACAAGTATAGTTAAGCTTATTCATCGCTATGATGTATCATATCACTGAACTCGCCGCTCAGTTTTTGAGTGATTTCCCTTGATCAAGAGGTTTCGTCTCCCATATCAGGCGAGCGGTCGCCGACAGAAACACGGCATTAACTGCCTGGGCTGCCGTTACCCTCATATATACTGGAGATGTTCCCTCATGGTGAAGAACGCCATCGCTTTGCTCGCTCTGTCCACCGGTGTGATCCTGTCGGGTCCAGCCCTCGCGGATCCAGATAAATTCGATGGTTCCTGGAGCGTCCAGTTGGTGGCGGACGGCGGCTTTTGTGGCAGCGGCACCACTCAGACCCTCACGGTCCAGGACGGCAGCGTGCGGGCGGGCCGGTCCGGGGTCAGTCTATCGGGCCAGGTTGGGCCGAGCGGGTCCGTCAGCCTGACCCTGCAGCGTGCTGGCGTTCAGGGCTCCGCCTCCGGCAAGCTGTCGGGCGCTTCGGGCGCAGGGAACTGGGCAGTGTCGTCGCTGGGATGCTCAGGCCGCTGGACGGCGCAGCGCCAAACCGTCACCGCTCAGGTGAACTAACCATCGATCAGTGGCCCCACCTTCAAGGAGGAAGGGGCGGTCGGGCCACACTGCAGCAGGCGGGCTGCAGTGCGGAGACGTTCATCTTCGTCTCGAACGAGACGATCTGAAGTTCGCCGCACGCCATAAAGGGCGGCAGCGACCAGCGTTGGGGGCCGCATGCGATCGTCGTGGCTAAAGTCTGTTCTGTCTCCATCAGCTCTTTGCAACATTGCTCTATCGGCGGCCTGCATTGTGCTGCAGGTCTCATCCAGTCATGCTCTTCCACTGTCGCCTGAGACAAGTGTCAACTCGAACGAGATGCTCGTTTTCGAGCAGATGAGTGTGCCGCGTTGGTTGGCCGAGACCGTGGTTCGGGCGGCCCACGTCACGAACACCGATCCAGCTTACCTGATGGCGCTGGCCGACAAGGAATCAAGCCTGCTCCCCGACAGCAAGGCCCGCACATCCTCGGCAGAGGGGCTGTTCCAGTTCATCGAGAGCACCTGGCTCCATGTGCTGCGTCGGTACGGCCCCAAGCACGGCTATGCCGCCGAAGCCGAGGCGATCGAGATCATCCACGGACGGCCCGTTGTTCCCGACAGCAACCAGCGCGAGGCCATCATGAACTTGCGTCGTGATCCGTATCTCTCCGCGCTGATGGCCGGGGAGACCATCAATTCCCACCGGCAAATCCTGGCAGGCGAGGTGGCGCGTGATCCTTCGTTCTCTGAGTTGTATATGGCCCACTTCCTGGGTGTGAACGGTGCACGCCGGTTCGTGGACCTGCTCAGCGAGCAACCCGGCAAGAGCGCGCCGGAAGCCTTCCCGCAAGCCGCCAAGGCGAACCGCTCGCTGTTCTTTGATGAGGAGGCAAGGAGTGCGCAGGCGAAAGCCTTGTCGGTCGCTGAGGTTCAGGCGCGGATTAGTGCGATGATCGACCGGGGCGTCGCGCGGTACGCGAGTGTCAGGAGTGATCTCGCGCCCGTTCAGGTGGCGGCAATCGAGTGAGTTCGCTCGACCCTCTCGGCTCGAACCTGCCGGGTCGGTCAAATGATGGGGAGCTCGGCCGGTTCTTCGCGAGGGAGGATCCGTTCGGTCAAGTCTTGGGAGGTCTTACGGACCAGCGTTCAATCATTGCCCCGAGCCTGTCCGACACACTGCTGGACTACCGTTTGACAATGGGCCGCCTCGGAGGGAGGGGCACTGGGATCGCGCCGGTCTGCTCGATGTCCTGCGGTCCATTGGACATGCAGGTCTCGACGTAGACAGTCCGGCGTTCCACCACGCGGCGGTAGAGATCCACGTCGACCCGCCGCGGACCCCTGATATTCCGCCGGGCCTCCTCTTGGCAGGTGAGCCGCAGTTCCGGCAGCTCGGCGGCCCTCGCGCCGGACAGCACCGCGATGGCGGCGGCAAAGACGACGGTGGCGAGCTTCGGTCCCATGGCGCGCTGCCTTAGGGCTGCGGCGGACGCACGAACCACAGAGTCACCATCTTAGCACCAGCCCTGGTCCCTGAGCGGTTTTTCTTCACCAGATCGGCCTGAGCGGGCCTTCCGAGGCGTGACCGCCACTCTTCTGCACAGTCAGCTTCGCGCCGATTCTCTCCGCAAGCCGGCTGTCGGGATGCTTCTCGAGGCAGCGACGTCGAAACAGGTCAGCGTGTCGGCGGTGCGAACGGGTCGTAGGGATAACCGGAATAGACCAGATTTGCCCCGCCGGAGCTCAACAGGTCAGCAATCTGGTCTACCGTCTGGGCGATCGCGACCCGAGGCTTGCCGGTTTCGAGCTGGCGCTTGAGATCGATGAGCGCGCCGTTGGCGGCGTCAAGCCGACCGGCGAGGATTGCCGCGATATAAAGCGTGGCCGCCGGATCGTTCGCAAGCAAAGTCGCTGCGTCGGCGACATGAAACGCCGAATGTTCGAGGGCCCGCACGTCAGCTGTATGGGGCTTATCCAACAGAACGGCCAAGTCGCCGAAGACCGAGCCCGGTTCAGAAATCCTGGCAATCTGCGTTCCCTCCCTGACGACTTCCACTTCACCCTGCCTGAGGAACAGCAGCTTTCCGCTCGTTGCGCCAGCGGCGATCACCATCTCTCCCGGCTCGTAGGTTGAGACGGGCAGCATCGCGATACTTTTCTGAATCGTGGCAGCATCCGGAATGAGTGGCATGTCGTTCACCCCTTCTCTCGTCCTCGCGGTTGCCTACAGGCGATCCCAGAATGCCACTTCTCTCGTTCTCGCGGTCGCCTACAGGCCATCCCAGAATGCCACTTCTCTCGTCCTCGCTAAACGTCACTGACCCACTGCACTTCGGCAGCGGCGATACGAGCCGGGATGCGCCAGATCCTGCCGCTGCAGATAAGCGCACGACGGCGTGCATTCAGCCGAAAGGAGCCCTCCAGCATCGTCTGGCGGAGGGTTATGAAAGAACCGGAAGGCCGCCAGGTGGTGTCACCCCGCGCCGACGGGCTCCCGTGGCGTGCAGATGGCCCGGTCCTTGCCGTCACGGATGAAGTCCAGGATTTCGTGTACGAACGGGTGCGTTGCGAATTCCGCGGCAACGTCGTCCACGCGCTCGGACAGCGTTCCTTCGTCAGCAAAGAGGAGCCGATAGGCGCGTCGGATGTCGTGAATCTGCTCCTGTGTGAAGCCACGGCGGCGCAAGCCGATGATGTTGAGGCCGGCGAGATGTGCACGATTGCCGATCGCAATCCCGTAGGGGATCACATCATTCTCGATCCCCGACATGCCGCCGATGAAGGCGTGCTGGCCGATGCGCACGAATTGGTGCACGCCGGCGCCGCCGAAGATGATGACGAAGTCCTGGATCTTACAATGCCCGGCGAGCATCACGTTGTTCGAGAAGATGACGTCGTTGCCGACCAGGCAATCGTGCGCGACGTGCGAGTTGGCCAGAAAGAGGCCGCGATCCCCGACGACGGTCTTCATCGCGTCCCCGGCGGTACCCGGGTTCATGGTGACGCCCTCGCGGATGATGCAGTCCGCCCCGATGGTCAGCGTGGAGGGCTCTCCGGCGTACTTTAGGTTCTGGGGTGCGTGGCCGATGGACGCGAAAGGATAGATCCTCGTCCGCGCGCCGATGGTGGTCCGGCCGGTGACCACGACATGGCTCTTCAGCTCGCAGCCGTCGTTCAGCACCGCCTCCGCCCCGATGAGGCAGAAAGGGCCGATCCGACAGCCTTCGCCGATGGTTGCTCCATCCTCCACGACGGCGGTGGGGTGGATCAGGGGGCTCGTCATTTGTTACGCTCTCCACGTCGAACCAGCTTTCTTACGAACCGCGACACCATGCGGACTCATGCTTCGAAAGGCAAAGGCTTCTCTTCATTGCCCTTCCTTCAAACGCCGGAGTGCGGTCGAGAACGGGAGCTGCGGTCCCTTGCCACCGGCTACCCGGAGCTCACGCCAGGACGCCGGCCAGCCTCAGACCTGATCCAGCCCTTGCAAGAGATCGTCGATCAGGTCGTGCTTGTGCTCGAGGCCGATCGAGACCCGGACAAGTCCGTCGGATAAGCCCATTTCAGCTCGTTCCTCTGGTGTGAAACGCTGGTGCGTGGTCGTGGCCGGATGGGTGATCAGGCTCTTGGCGTCGCCAAGGTTGTTCGAAATCTTGATCAACTCGAGGGCGTTCAGGAATCTGAAGGCACCCGCTTTCTCCCCGGCGATTTCAAGCGCGATCAAAGTCGAGCCGCCGCTCATCTGGCGGGCGACGAGCGCGGCCTGCGGGTGATCGGCCCGGCCCGGGTAGATCAGGCGCTGGATTTTAGGATGACCCGCCAGGGCATCGGCCACTTCGGCGGCCGTTCGAGTCTGCCGCTCCACCCGGACCGGAAGAGTTTCGAGGCTTTTCAGGAGCACCCAGGCGTTGAACGGCGACATCGATGGTCCCGTGTGGCGCAGCAGATCGTGGATGTGAGTTCGTATGAACGCCTCGGAGCCCAGGATAACGCCTCCGAGACACCGTCCCTGCCCGTCGATGTGTTTTGTCGCCGAGTAGACGACGCAGTGGGCGCCAAGTTCGAGAGGTTTCTGACAAATCGGCGTCGAGAAGACATTGTCGACGACCAGCTTTGCGCGAGCCGCCTCGGCGATCCGCGCGACCGACGCGATGTCGATGACTTCGAGTGTAGGGTTGGCGGGGCTCTCGAGGAAGAGCACCTTCGTCTCGGGACGCATCGCTCCGCGCCACGCATCGAGGTCCGTTCCGTTCACGAGCGTCGAAGAAACGCCGAAGCGCGGCAGAAGCTCAGCGATGATGTATCGGCACGATCCGAACAGAGCGCGGGCCGCCACGACGTGATCACCGGCCTTGAGCTGTCCCATCAACGCCGAGGTCACCGCAGCCATCCCGGTTGCCGTGGCGCGAGCGGCCTCTGCACCTTCCAACGACGCAATGCGTTGCTCGAACATGGCGACGGTCGGGTTGGAGAAGCGGGCATACAGGAAGCCCGGACTCTCACCCTTGAAGCGCGCCTCGCATTCCTCAGCGGTCGGGTAGAGGTGGCCCTGGGTCAGGAAAATCGCCTCGGAGGTCTCCGCGAACTGCGATCGGAGGGAGCCGTCGTGTACGAGGCGGGTGTCGGGGTGCAGGGGCCGAGCGTTGCGGGGGCGGTCACTCATATCGCTTCCTCGTTGAGGGTCCGGCTTGCTATCCGCCCCTCATCGGAGCATTGACCAGTCGTACCGCTGGCTCCAAAAGGCCAACGCCTACAGCCCGCCGGTTCTCTACCCCCAAGCTCGAAATCGCGGGCCCGCTCGGCATCGCGCGGGCCGGGGGCGAGCACACGGCCTCGATCGAGCGGCGCACCGGGCGCTGCACAAGCTGCCGATGACAGCGATATCGAGATCCTCGCGCCGTCCATCGACGCTACGGCGGCGATTGCCGCATATCACAAGTAGCCGGATAATTGCGGATTCATTACGCCGCTATGGAGCAGGTTCACAATATGGTAGATGCCGAAGATGGGGAGCCCCAGTTCCGCTTGGACGGCGACGGCATAGGGTTGAAGATTGGTGCATTCGAACACCAGGCAACCGAGATCCGGAACATCCAGAGCCAACCCCTTGCAGACCGTAACGACCTCAGAGGTGACCTGCTCGACATCCAATATGAAGCGCCGGTCGCCACCCCGGCCCAAAATCGCCTGAGAGAAACCCGGGCTCTGCTCCATCCCGCGGACGTGAACCGGCCAGCCGGGCATGACTCCGGCGGCTGTCAGATGCCGCTCCGATAGCTTACCAGCATCCGCCGTGATCACGCCGATGGAACGTCTCGGCCCGATCATTTGGCGCACCAGTGGGATCAGCGATAGGCTTGACGTGATCACCGGCACGCGAACTGCCGCCGCAATCTCCTCCTGCATGACGATCAAAAAGCCGCAGGTGGTCGTGAGAGCCCGCACGCCGTCCCGCTCGAGCAGCCTTGCCGCATCGATGAATACCGGCAGGAAGGCGCGTGCCTGGTCAGGCTCTGCGACGATCTGGTCGGGGCCCGCAGCATCAATCACTTTGTAGCGAACGGGGAACCGGAAGGTGGTCGCATTGGCGACATCCCCAGGGATTCGCGGAAACTGCGTGTCGAGCACCAGGATGCCGATCGTTTCGCCGTAGATAGCGCGGCCACCACGCACGATCATTTTCGCACTCCATTCGCCACCGGCCGGCCATTCGAGTCCCCAAAGCGAGTCCCAGTGAGCATGCAGAACGCGTCGGCGTCCAGTTTCGGCGGTTCAAACGCGCCCGCGTGTTGGTCGCCGGCTGCTCGGACCCGGGAATCGATCCAATCGATACAGCCGTCGGTCAACGAGTCCACCTTCGCTTTCACTCCAGGCTGCTGTTGCAGGTTGAGAGAAAAAGCAGGGTTAAGTGCTGCTAGAGTTTACGCATGTCTGACAGCCAGCCCTTCGAGGGCGGATGCCTCTGCGGATTGATCCGGTACCGCGCGACCGCACAGCCGCTCCGCGGCGTGATCTGTCACTGTGACATGTGCCGCAAGCATTCAGGCGCGCCTGCCCTGGCCTTCGTTCATTTCCCTACGGAGTCGTTCACATGGCTCCAATCGAAGCCAAGCTGGTACCGCTCGTCCCAGTTTGCAGAGCGAGCATTCTGTCCCTCCTGCGGCAGCACCCTCGGCATGCGAGAGGAGGTTCTCGGCGATCGGGTGCAAGTGTGCATCGGGAGCCTGGATGAACCTGGCCGCGCGCAGATCCAGGACCACGTCTGGACGAGTTCTCGCGTGTCTTGGTTCGACACCAGTGATCACCTGCCGCGCTTTAAAAAGAGCAGCACGGCGATCCCATCGAAGGCGTAGGCGTCGCCGCACCCGACGCCCTCGTCGGCCGCGGCAAGAGTCATCGCCGAAATCGCGATCGGAGCTTTGGTCGCACGCAACGCGGTCCGGTATCACGCGGCGTTCTTTCCCCAGAAGTTCGGCTTGACGGGTGCAGCGATCTGATCGTGGGCCCGGGAGAGCCGCATTGGCCGAGCTGGCGTTGCAGCAAAGCTCCTGCATGTCATGTGACCTCTTCCCGCTCGGCTTGCGGAACGGGGGCAGGCTTGCGGCCAAGCGCCCGCATCAGCAGCGGCAGGATCCAGAGCGCCGCGACGGTGAGTGCCAGGAACGCCGCGATTGGCCGGTCGACGAAGGCCGTGAGCCGGCCGCCCGAGCTGATCATGGTCGTAATGAAATAGTTCTCCAGCATTGCGCCTAAGATCACCCCCAGGATGGCGGGAGACGCCGGAAAGCCGGATTCCTCGAGGATGAACGCCAGCGCGCCGAAGGCCAACATCATGCCGACGTCGAACAGGCTGTTGTTCACCGCATAGCTGCCCACGATGCAGAACACCAGGATGAGCGGCATAATGATGTTGCGGGGCACGCGCACGATGCGGGCGCCCACCTTGATGGCGGCAAGCCCCAGCGGGATCATCACGAGATTGGCGATCACGAAAAGCGCGAATATCGAATAGATTGCGACCGGGTTCTGTGTGAAGAGCTGTGGGCCCGGGTTCAGGTTCTTCATGAACAGGACGCCGATGACGATCGCGGTGATCGAATCGCCCGGAATGCCGAACACCAGCGCCGGGATCCATGCACCGGCGAGCGCGCTGTTGTTGGCGGCTCCCGCCTCCAGCACGCCTTCGGGATGGCCAGTGCCGAACTTGTGCGGCTCTCGCGAATATCGGCGGCTGATCCCGTAGGACATCCAGGCCGCGATATCGGCGCCCGCGCCCGGCAGCGCGCCGATCAAGGTGCCGAGCGCCGACCCGCGCAGGATCGGGAGGGGGTAGCGGCGGAACAGGCCGCCGACTCCGCGCAGGATGCTGCCGGTCGGCTTCGTGGCCTCGAGCCTGAGCCGCGTGTCGCTTGCCGCGAAGCGAAGGATCTCGGACATCGCGAACATGCCGACCATCATCGGGATCAGGGCAACGCCGTCGAGGAGCGCGGTTTGCCCGAACGTGAAGCGCGCCGCGCCCGCGGGGTTGTTGAGACCCACCATCGAAACGATGAGGCCGACCATCAGGGCGATTAGGCCCTTCAGCGGGTCGGCGGACCCGATCCCGGCAGCGCAGGTCAGCCCCAGCAGCACGAGCCAAAAATACTCGACCGACGAGAACTTGATGGCGAACTCGGCAAGCGCCGGGGCGCCGACCACCAGAACCGCCGTGCCGAACAGCCCTCCGAAGGCTGAGGACATCAGGCTCGCCCCCAGCGCCAATTCCGCCTGCCCGTTGCGGGTCATCCGGTAGGTTTCGTCCGTATAGGCCGCGGACGCGGGCGTGCCAGGGATGCGCAGCAGGCAGCCGGGAATGTCGCCCGCGAAGATCGCGACGGCGGTCGCGGTCACCATGGTCGCGATGGCGGGGATTGGCGGCAGGAAGAACGTCACCGGCACCAGTAGGGCCGTCGCCATGGTGGCGGTGAGCCCCGGCACGGCTCCCATGAAGACCCCGAAAACGGCCGAGGCTGCGATGGCGATCAGCGTCGTGGGGTCGAGAAGAAGTTTCAGGATCTCGAAAAGCATCGGCTGGCCCTCATAAAATCCCTTCGAGGATCCCGGGGGGCAGCGGAACGGCGAGCAACCGGCTGAAGGCTGCGTAGATAGCGAGCGACGCAACGAGCGCGAGCGGGACACCGAACCGCAGCTTCACGCCGTAGGCCGCGAAGAGGACGATCAGGATCAGGACCGAGCAAGGCAGAAACCCCAAGGGCTCCGAGGCTGCGAGATAGAAGATCACCGCCGCGATCGTGATGACGAAGCCGAGGAGCGTGCGCGGGCGCCGCAGGTCGGGGGATGCCGAGAACCACACCTTCGGCGCTGAGACCGCCAGGGACCGGACGAGCAGGATCGCGCTGCCGATCCCGAGGCAGATGCCGACCGCGGTCGGGAACAGGGCAGGGCCCACGACCTGTCCCGGCGCGGGCGGAAACGCCTGCGCGGCCACCACGACGGCGATGGCAAGGGCCAGGAAGGCGGCCGCGAGGATGCTGTCGTGAAGCTTCATGCCGCTCCGCTCCGGAAGGGTGCCTCGAATCGACATCGGCGGCGGCCCGCGCGCTCTGCAGGCGTAGGGGCCGGGAGAGCGGGCCGGATCTCTCCGGCCCTCGCACGTGGGAACCGTCTATTTCGCGAGGCCGATGGCCTTGAGGGTTTCGCCGAGCGAGGTCTCCTGCTCGGCGAGGAACTTGTCGAGTTCGGCGCCCACGGCCCACCGCATGCCGAAGCCTCGGTCATTCATGAATTTCTTGAACTCCTCGGTGGCCACCACCTTCTCCATGGCAGCGGCGAGCCGGTCGCGCACGTCCGGGGCCAGGCCTTTTGGGGCGAGCACGGCCCGCCAGGCGCCGCCCGTCACCTCCGTGCCGACCGCCTCCTTTGTGGTGGGCACATCCGGGAAGGCCGTGAGGCGGACCGGTCCCACGACGCCGAGGGAGCGCACTTTGCCGGCATCGATGAGAGATTTGGCCTCAGGCAGGGACGAGGTAGTCACGTCGACGCCGCCCGCCACCATCTCCTGCAGTCCGGGCGCAGCGCCGTTCGACGGCACGAAGGTCACCTTCGCGGGGTCGATCTTCTGGTTGACGAGCAGCAGGCCGAAGCCCGTGTGCCAGGACCCACCGAGCGGCCCGCCGGTGGAGATGCGCACCGTGTCGCCCTTCTTGAGGGCGTCGAGCAGATCGCCGAGCGTCTTGTACTTGGAATCCACCGGCACCTGGACGGCCGCCGGATCGAAATTATAGAGCGCGATAGGGGTGTAGCTCGCAGGCGAGAGGTCGGCGAGGGCGAGCGGCTTGTAGGAGTTCAGCTCAGTCGTCCCGATGCCGATGGTATAGCCGTTGGGGGTCGCCTGAGCGATCGCTGTATGGCCGACGACGCCGCTGCCGCCGGGCCGGTTGACCACGTTGAACGGTTGCCCGAGCTCCTTCTCGAGAAGCGCCGCGAGGATCCGCGCGGTGGCATCCGTGCCGCCGCCTGCCGCGAAGGGCACGATGACGGTCACCGGGCGCTCCGGCCAAGCCGCTAAGGTCGCGGACACCTGGCCGACCGCCAACACGCAGCCGGCCAACGTCGCGTGCAGGATGCCGCGCAGCATCCCTCGCCTCGTCTGTCGCATAAGGTCTATCCTCTCTGTTGCATCGAATGCCCAGCCGTATGAACCTCATCCTGACACAACCGGCACCTGCGGCAACAGGAGAGACGCGCATTCTCCGTCGGCACGGCTGGATCCGGCACCATTGCGTAGGTCATTTCAACCCGGATGTACCGCCGATGTCGCTCGGCAACATCGTTCGCCCCTGAGGCGCTCGCCGTCCCCGATGAGGGTGGCTGGGGCGATGGCCCGAGCAGAAAGGCGTTGCGAGGGATCTAGTCAGTCGTGTCCGTGCGACGCACTGACCCCAGCCAGGTCAGACCGGCAGGTCCCGGCGAGGGTCGCAACTGGCCGGCTGCCACCTCATGAGAGGCTCTTCCCGAGCAGGAGGGCATCACGAAGCGACGGCTCAGGCGCAACGGCCCACGCAGGTCAAGTTCGTCAGGTCAGCTCAGCTCGGCCTGCGTACGAGACCGGACGAGCCCGACCTCCTCGCGCCGCTCCTTGGCCCGTCGCTTTCCTTCGTCGAACTCAGCACGCCGGCGCCTGATCTCCTCGGGCGATAGGCGTTCGATATTGCAGTAGTCGAGCTTCCAGTCGGGGCTGGTACTCCACCTCAGCGGGGACTGCACCGTGGTCCGCGGCCCTGGTGCCGACTCAAGCATGCGTAAGGCAAGATCAAGCGTGAAGGCCTGCGATGCCGGATCCCTTGGCCGGCCCGCCGCGTTGCCGAGCGGAAAATCAGAGAACAGCAACCGAGGCACGCCGACGTACTCGACGATGTCTTTGGCGCACCCCATTACGATCGTGGCAATGCCGTTCTCCTCCAGCATTCGTGCCGCCAGACTGACGGTCTGGTGGCAGATGGGACAGTTGGGAACAAGCACTGCTGCATCGACTTCCTCCGCCTTGCAGCGGGCGACGACCTCCGGACAGTCGATCTCAAGCGTCACGCGGTGGCTGCGATTGCTTGGGGCACCATGGAAATGTGGGGCAACAGAGCCGATCACGCCCGAGGCTGCGCGCAGACGCAGCTCGGATAGCGGAAAGTAAGTCCGATAATCCTCCGCAGTCGTGTGCTTGCGGTCGATGGCAACGTGCGAAATGCGCAGGTCGTGGTCCTTCGCGGTGTCGCCCGAGTAGACCGTATAGAATTTGGCAGCCGCATTGTAAGGGGCTCCTGGACCCTGATCCCCCTTGTCGGGGTGATAGGGTGCCGCCGTCGTGATAATGGTCACCCGGCTCCTGGAGAGCGGCATCTTCAGGGAGTGAAACGGCACGTCAGAGTAGTGTGCCCATTCGTAGGGCGCGCCGTAGCCCAGCGCTGCGTAGTAGTCTCCGATCCGCTGGAGGTAGGGGATCGGCGCGTCGTGCGCTGGTGCGAAGCCAAAATCCCGTCCGCGATCGTCGCGCGCCATCAACGTTCGACCTCTGATCGTGCTGCGGGCAGCATCGCGTTAGAATCCAGCACTAATTCGGACTTCGTCAACATCTACCAAAGGCCTGCCCTCAAGCAACTCCGCCAAAACTGCACGCGACGTACCGCGAACACTTCGCCGCCCATGCCGAGCCCTGGTGGGACCCCGAGGCTACTGGGCGCAGTGCCGGAAGGTCGTGCAGCACTCCAAGCTCCTCCACCCCTGAACGCATCGACCTGGTGGCCTGGTTCCGACACTTCGTACCTGCGGCGCCGGCTCGCGCCGCGACAACTCCTCCAGCCGCGGCGGGGTCTCGCAAAACTATCAGGCTCCCCGGTCTGGCCGGCGTGCGATGCAGGTGACGAAGTTGTAGTTCGCGAAGAAGGCGCCCTCGTCCGACGCGCGAAGCTGGTCCTCGACAAAGGCCTCCACTTCCTCCGCCGTGGCCGCCCCGGCCTTGGGCAGGAGGACCTGGAACGACCGCAGCGACCCCAGGAAGAAGTCGGCCTTGCCGATCTCGCTGAAGGCGTGGGCACGCGCAGCGACAAGCTCGAGTCCGAGCCGCCTCAAATTGCGCGGCAGGGAGCGCATGACCCGCGGGTGGGCGACGATGGTGCGGATGATGCGCTCGTCCCAAGCGCGGCCCTCGTCCGGGTTCTCGGTGCCGAAGGTGAGCGTGGCGTAGTCGCCGTCGAAGACCACGAGCGTGCCGCCCGGGCGCAGCACCCGCCGCGCCTCCTCGAGCACGCGCTCGGGGTCATCGACGTGGCTGATCAGCGTGTGGGCGGTGACGAGGTCGAAGCTCGCGTCGGGAAAATTCAGGGCCTGCGCGTCGCCGATCCGCCATGTGATCCGGTCGGCCACGCCCTCCTCCTCGGCCTTGCGGCGGCCGATCTCGACCAATCGTTCGCTGATCTCGAGCGCCGTGACGCGGCCGGAGAACCCGGGGCGGCGCACCAGCTCGCGGACCTCCACGCCCGTTCCGGCACCAAGCGCCAGCACGTCGTGCGCGGACGCAAGGTCGATCTCGTCGAGGTAGTCGTGCAGCATGCGCATGTAGCGCGGGTTCTCGCGACGGGCCTCGAGCCGGGCCGCGATGGCGTCGACCGTAGGCGGGTCGAGTTCGTGGGCACGGCCGTAGACATCCATCTTGGGCATGGCGCTCCCCGACGCGGTCGCGACAATAGCCTTGGACTGGCCGCACAGGCCGCGAACGGCATCATAGCATGGAACAACCCCGCCCGCGCCCGAAGCGCGTCAGCCGCGCTTCGATCGCCCGCAGCTCGAGCTGCCGAAGGCGGACGCGAAGCCGCGACCGCGGCCGCGACCCCGACGACAAGCCCGCCAAGGAGCGCCCCGCCCCGGCGAAGTCCCGCACCGCCGCCCACGAAGCCCGCCAGGCGGCCGTCGCAGACGCTCGCCCCCGGCCGGCAAGAAGGGCGCTGTACGCGCAAACCCGACCCGCCCGGCGGCCCGCGCCGCCGGCGGCGAGGTCCAGCTCGCCGAGGCCGAGCTACAAGCCGTCGGCCGACGCCGCGCTGAAGCTCAACCGCCGCGACTACGTCGCCAAGAAGATGCGCAAGGGCGCCCGCGTCATCGCCGGCACGATCCTCGGCCGGATCGGCAAGACCTCCGAAGACCGTCGCCCGCACGTGCTGTTCGAGATCCGCCCCGCCGGCCGCGGCGCCCCGCGGATCGACCCGAAGCCGATCCTCGACGGCTGGAAGCTGCTCGAGTCGACCGAGATCTACCGCGCCGCCGGCAAGAACCCGTTCTTCGGCCCGGACGCCAAGACCCCGTCGATCGGCCAGATCCTGCTGATGAGCAAGCAGGCCCTGCAGGAGCACATGCTCGTCAACCCGCGGATCGAGATCTACGGCTGCGGCCGCCGCGACATCCGGATCGGCGGCGATCGACCGCCGCGTGCTGGCGACGCTCGAGTTCCTCGCCGCGTCCGGCCTGAAGCCGAGCGTCAGCTCGCTGCGGTGCGGCCACAGCCTCTACACCGCCTCGGGCAACATCTCCGAGCACTCGTCCGGCAACGCCGTGGACATCGCCGCCATCAACGGCATCACCGATCACCCCCGCCACCCAGGGCCCCGGCTCGATCACCGAGATGACGATCCAGCGCCTGCTGACGCTGCAGGGCACGATGAAGCCCGACCAGATCATCTCCCTGATGACCTTCGAGGGCACCGACAACACGTTCGCGATGGGCGACCACGGCGACCACATCCACGTCGGCTTCCAGCCGCTCTACGGCACGAACTCGAAGGCCGCCAAGCGGTCAACGCGGTCCTCAAGCCCGCCAGTGGATCAAGCTGATCGATCGCCTGGGCGAGATCGACAACCCGACCGTGCGCGAGACGCCGTCGAAGTACGCGCTGAAGGTCGTCGAGCGCCGCCGAAGCCGCGACGCCGACTGCACCACGGCGGAGCGCGGCGAGGGAGCGCACGCCGCCGTCGAGCGCCGGCTGAGCAGCGCGAGAGCGCCCGACGACGCCGGGTCGAACTGCGTACCCGGCGCAGGCGATCAGCTCCGCGCGAGCGTCCTCGAACCGGCGCGCCTTGCGGTACGGGCGGTCGGTCGTCATCGCGTTGAAGGCGTCGCAGGCGGACACGATGCGAGCCGCGAGCGGGATCGCCTCGCCGGCGAGGCCGTCCGGGTAGCCCTCGCCGTCCCAGCGCTCGTGCGAGGCGCGCACGATCGTGCGCGACGGCGGCCAGCGCCGCCGATCCCGCGCGAGCATCCGCTGGCCGTCGACCGTGTGGCGGCGCATGACCCCACTCGCCTCGCGTCAGCGGGCCGGGCTTGTTGATGATCGCGTTGGGGACGCGGAGCTTGCCGACGTCGTGCAGCAGCGCGCCGAGCTCGACCTCGGCCGGCGGTCGTCGTCCACGCGCAGGTCGTCGGCGACCGCCAGCGCCAGGCCGACGACGCCGCGCGTGTG
The DNA here is from genome assembly GCA_963800985.1 of uncultured Alphaproteobacteria bacterium. GTDB lineage: Bacteria > Pseudomonadota > Alphaproteobacteria > Rhizobiales > Beijerinckiaceae > Microvirga. Next base: position 62,831 of record CAWDDI010000043.1, read on the forward strand.
CGCGCCGGTGTACGCATCGTCGTCCTCCACCAGGTCGGCCAGCATCCTGCTCCTATCCAGCACTCCCATGCAAGACGTAAATGCACGAGACGCCCGAAAGTGGGCGAGTTGGTATGGCTCCCATAGGTTTCTTTTCGACCCGGGGTCCCGCTGATAGCGTCGCGGCGATGGAGATCGGCCCGCCCGACCTGCACCAGACACGCATGGCGCCGGCGGCCGAGCCGCCGTTCCACGACGAGCTCGAGGCGGTCTGGGGCGGCGTGGGGCGCCTGGGACGAGGTCGGGCCGCTGCGGCGCGTGCTCGTGCGCCGCCCGGGCGACGAGTTCGAGCGCAGTCGCGCGCCGACGCCTGGGACGAGGAGGCGCAGGCGCTCGTGGACCCGGACGGGCGCTGGTACTGGACCGACCGCACGCCGCCGGACCTCGACCAGATGCCGCGCGCAGCACGACGGCCTCGATCGCGGCGCTGCGCGACGAGGGCGTCGAGGTCGTCGTCGCCGAGCCGCTGGGCGGCCGGCTACGTCGAAGGCGATCTACGTCGCGCGACCCGCTCGTCACGGTGCCCGGCGGCGCGGTCATCGGCCGCATGGCCGTGCGCATGCGCCGCGGGGAGGAGGCCCGACGTCACGCGCATGGTCGCCGCCGAGGGGCTGCCGATCCTGTCCACGATCACCGGGACGGGCACGCTCGAGGGCGGCTCGTTCGTGAAGCTGCGCCCGGGCTCGCCGCGTTCGGGACCTCGATCCGCTGCAACGCCGAGGGCGCGCCGACCAGCTGCGGGCGATGCTCGCGCGGCATCGGCTGGGAGCTGCTGGTCGTGCCGCTGCCGGGCTACACGATCCACCTCGACCTGCACCTGGCGATGGTCGACGTCGACCGCGCGCTCGTCAACGTGCCGGGCCTGCCGTACTGGTTCCTCGAGGAGCTCGGGCAGCGCGGGATCGAGACCATCCACCCCGAGCCCGGCGAGGCCTGGGCGCTCAACGCGCTGTGCCTGCGGCCGGGGCGGGTGCTGATGGCCGAAGGCTCGCCGCGCACGGCCGAGCGCCTCGCGCGCGCGGGCGTCGAGGTCGTCACCGTGCCCTACGACGAGATCCACAAGAACGGCGGCGGCGTGCACTGCTCGACCATGGAGCTCGTGCGCGAGCCGGCGGCTGAGCGCCGACGCCCCGCCGTCGTCGCGCGCCTGCGCGAGCTCGACGAGCGCAGCGGCGGCCGCCGCGTCGCCTGGGGCCGAGACGTGGCGCGAGGAGCGCGAGCGCTCCTGGCACGGCTGGCTGGCGGGCACGTCCCGACGTCCGCCCTACGCGCGACGCGGCGGGCAACGACTGGTGCGCGCCTGCCGCGGCGAGAGCGCGGAGACGGTGATCGTCGGCAGCCACCTGGACTGCGTCCCCGACGGCGGCTGGCTGGACGGCTGCCTGGGCGTGCTGGCCGGCGCCGAGATGCTCGCGCCACGGCGCGCCGCGGGCGTCGCGACGCTCGCTCGCGCTGGTGGACTGGGCCGACGAGGAGGGCGCGCGCTTCGGGCACTCGCTGCTGGGCTCCCGCGCCGCGTGCGGGCTGCTCGACGTGCGAGGCGGCGGCGCGGCCTGGACGGCGGCTGCCGGAGGCGCTGGCGGAGAACGGCGTCGGTTGCGAGGCCATGCCGGAGCGCCGCGCGAGCAGCTGGACGACGCGGTGGCCTACGCCGAGCTGCACATCGAGCAGGGCCCGGTGCTCGACGAGAGCGGCACGCGGCCGGCGCCGCCGTCGACGGCTGCCTCGGCGTGCGGCGCACGGCGTTCGCCTTCACCGGCCGCGCCGGCCACGCCGGCGCGACGCCGATGGACCGCTGCGGCGGACCCGCTGCAGGCCGCGGCGGCGTTCGTGCGCGGCGTCCGCGGCGCCGCGGAGGCGGCGGGCGGCCTGGCGACGGTCGGCACGCTGCGCACCGAGCCCGGCGACGCCGACGGCGATCCCGGCCCGCGTGCGGCTCACGCTCGACCTGCGCCACGCGCGAGCTCGACGCGCCTCGAGGCATTCCCCGCGCGCGAGCTGGCGCGATGCGCGGCGGCGGCCGCCGAGGCGCTGCACGGTCGAGGCGCAGCGAGGTGTGGTCGATCGACCCGGTGCGCTTCGACGCCGACGCTGGTGGCGCGGGCGCGCGAGCCCGACGGGCCGGCGAGCCGCTCGACCTCCGGGCCCGCTGCACGACGCCGCCGCGGTCGCGCGCGCCGGCATCCCGACCGTGATGGTCTTCGCCCGCACGCGCGGCGGCATCTCGCACTCGCGCGAGGAGGACGCCGACGAGGAGGACCTCGTCGTCGCGATCGACGCCTACGCGGCGCTGGTCGAGGAGCTCGTCACCTAGAGCGCGCTTGCCCGCGGAGCCACGGGTCGTTTACGGTCGGTGTCGTGCACGCTCGCGGTCCGCTCGCCGAGGTGGAGGCGTCCGAGCGTCCGGTTGCTGAGGACGCGCCGGCACCGGCGCGCGCCGACCTGCCGAGCCGGATACTCGCGCTGCAGCGCGCGAGCGGGAACCGGGCCGTCGCGCGGCTGCTCGCACGAGCGACCTGGGGCAAGGAGTACGGCCGGACCGCGGACGCCCGTCAAGGACAGTCCTTCGAGAAGTACAAGTCGCAGATCGGCCGCGAGTCGTTTGCGACCGAGCTCAAGAGCGCGAGCGCCTGGGGCAAGCACACCAAGCCGGTCCGGGTCTGGCTGACGATCGACGAGCTCGAGGCGATCATCAGGTCCGAGAACCCCTCGCCGCAGGCGAAGGAGGCGAACCACAAGCGCCTCGTCGCCTACCTGCCGATCGTCAACAACGCGTTCGCGACGATGGGCATCGACACGGTCGAGGCGCAGGCGTCGATCTTCGCGCACGCGGGCGAGTCCGGGTCCTTCGCGAGCTCGAGGAGGAGCTGGTCGCGGGCCAGCAGTACTCGGTATCCGCCCGAGTTAAGGGGACGCGGCCCGGTGCAGGTCACGTTCGAGGCCGGCTATGTGCAGTCGCTGGCGTACCTCGAGCTGCGTGCCGACCAGCTCGAGGAGGAGGCCAAGACGAAGCCGGAGCCGGCGAAGTCGGCGCTGCTCGACCAGGCGGGCAAGGCGCGTGCTGCCGTCGCCGCGATCCAGGCCGACAGCAGCGCGGCTGGCGAAGGCCGAGTACGGGTTCCTGCTGTCGGCCGCCTACATGCACTGGACGAAGGGCGTCAAGCGCTCGACCGAGCTCCACGGCAGGCGGAGCGCGCCGTTCGCCGGCACCGGCCCGGAGGACAGCGTGGGTGACGGGCTGGACCGAGAGCTTCCAGACCGCGATCGACCTGGCCCCGCAGCGCCAGAAGCAGGCCGAACAGCGCCTCGAGGAGGCGAAGGAGCGGCTGGCGGCGGCGACGGAGGACGCCGACAAGAAGAAGGCGTCAGCCGACATCAAGAAGGCGCAGCAGGACATCCACGCGCCAGATCGGCACCAAGCGCGACACCCCGCATCTGATCGACCGCGCGAAGGTGAAGAAGGCGATCTACGAGCGGGCGTGGAGGACGCTCGCGGATCCCAACCGCGACCCGAACCCCGCGGGGGCGACGGCGTCCGGGCCGGCGCCCGCGCAGCCGCAGCAGCCCGCACCGGCGACCGAGCAGGCCGCCTCCTGCCGCCGCAGCCTCGACACCCGCGCCGCCGACCGCGGCCAAGGCACCGTCACGCCTGCGCGTGCGACGTGCACGTCATCACCACCTCGAGCGGTCCCGGCGACGACGAGGTCTACGTCCTGGCGAGCGGCGCCGGCGGCGACCACAAGACCCCCGTGAGGGGCATGGGCAACGGGGAGGCGGCACACGTTCGAGCTGCCGGCGAAGATCGCCGGCGACGGGACTCGAAGCCGATCTCGATCAAGGGCTTCGACGAGGACTCGCCGTCCAGCGACGACCTGCTCGTCTGGCTCAACTGGTCGCCGCCCTTCGCGCCAGCCCGGAACAGGGAGTCCTTCGAGGGCTCCAACTACGAGGTCACGCTGAGTAGCGTCAGGTGAGCGACAGCTCGGCGCTGAAACCGCTTCAGGGCATCGAGGTCTGCGGGATCGACCGGTGCGCGCGGCGAAGCCGCGAGCTGACGGGTGAACTGGGCGGGCGCGTCCGGCATCGCGCCGGGCCGGAGAGCCGATAGCGCGGCGGCAGCATCGGGTCCGAACAGCAGCGGCTCGGCCAGGTCCGGCCGTCCGTCGGCTCGGGCGAGACGCCGAGCGCCTCGGAGAGGTGAGCGCGAGCGCGTTGTGAGCGTCGAGCGGCGGCGCGGCTGCGGCGACGGCGTGCCGCAGCTCCGCGTCGCCGGGCAGCGTGGCCGCGCCGCTCCAGACGGCGGCGATCCAGCGCGCCTGCAGCTCCAGCAGCGGGAAGTACGGTCCCTGTGCCAGGAACTGCCCGATAACGCCGAAGCCGGGAAGGTCCGGGTGGAAGGTCCGCTGGTGCAGCGGGAGGTCCGGACCGAGACGACCGAGACGTTCCGGCGCAGATAGGGCAGGTCAAGGTCGTAGCCGGTCGCGCAGATGATCGACGTCGACGCGCTGTCGATCGAGCCGTCGGTGAACGTGACGGTGCATCCCGTCGATCGATGCGATGCCGGGTCGGCAGACGATGCTCCCGTCACGCACCTGCGCCAGGTAGTCCTGGCACAGCGACAGGCCGGCGACGAGGAGATCGTCGCCCGGCGCGGGCGCGCCGAAGTCGGCGGGATTGCCCGCGACGCGCAGGATGCGCTCCCGCTGGCGGCGGCTCCACTCGTCGGCCGGCACGCAGGCGCCGCTCCAGCGCGCCGAAGAGGGTGTACCACTGCCAGTCGGAGGAGACGCCGTCGACCACCTTCTGGAGGACGTACCGCGGCTTGCGGAAGGCCGAGATCGACCGGTCGTGCGGGCGAGGTCGGAGGCGATCTCGGCCCCGCTGACGCCGTTGCCGTACACGAGCACGGCGCGGTCGCGGAAGCGTGCGCGCCCGGGGTAGTCGAAGGCGTGGAGGACCTCGCCGCTGAAGCGCCGATGACGCGCGGGCACCGCGGGCCGCGGAAACGCCCGGACGCGACCACCACCGCGTCGAACGGCTCGCCGTCCACGGCCCAGGCCGGCCGCACCTCGCTCGACGCGCGTCTCGAAGCGGATGCGATCGGCGACACCGAACCGTCGGCGTAGGCCTCGCAGGTACGCATGGATCTGCTCGGCCGCCGGGTGCAGCGGGTGCTCGGCCGGCGCGGGGAAATCGGAGAACGCGGTCATCGCCCGGCTCGTGTTTGTCCGCATGCCCGGCCACATGCCGCTGTGCGGCGGTCGTGTACCACTGCCCGCCGAGGTCGTCGCCGGCCTCGAACACGGTCACGTCGAAGCCGGCCTCGAGCGCGATACTTCGCGGCCGCTGATCCCCGACGGGCCCGCACCGAAGACGGCGATCGAGCTCCTCGGAGCGAGCCTCACGAGCCGACACTACCGGCCTCCGGCTGGCGCGAGCGTGCCTTGCGCGTGCGGTCGCGCTCCTCCTGCTTCTCCACGACCTGCGGCGATCAGCTTGAGGGTCTGCGGCGGGCCCTCGGCCTTCGCGTGGCCGGACTCGAAGGCCTCGCGCCAGTGCCGGATCCTGCCGTGCTCGGCCAGCTCGTTGAAGTGCGAGCGCGGGATCGAGAGCCGCACCTTCGCGTCCGAGGCGATGTCCTTGGTCATCTTCGGGCCCGGGCACCTCGACGCGGAACAGCTGCACGTCGCCGCGGCCGCGCAGCTCGAGCTCGAAGACGAGCTTGAGCCCGGCGAGCGCACGGCACCGCCTTCTGGAAGTCGCGCGATCGCCTGCTCGATCGAGGCGCCTTGGTGTCCGGGCGACGTCATCGGCGCGCCTAGATCTTGTGGCGCTGCAGGAGCTTCTTGCCGATGACCATGCGCTGGATCTCCGAGGTGCCCTCGCCGATCAGCAGCAGCGGCGCGTCGCGGTAGAGGCGCTCGATCTCGTACTCCTTGGAGTAGCCGTAGCCGCCGTGGATGCGGAAGGAGTCCTCGACGCACTCCTTGCCGGTCTCCGAGGCGAACAGCTTCGCCATGCCGGCCTCGAGGTCGGAGCGCTCGCCGGCGTCCTTCATGCCGCGCGGCGCGCAGCGTCAGCAGGCGGGCGGCGTCGACCTTCGTCGCCATGTCGGCGAGCTTGAACTGGATCGCCTGGTGCTGGGCGATCGGCTTGCCGAACGTCTTGCGCTCCTGCGAGTACCGCAGGGCCGAGCTCCAGCGCGCGCTGGGCGATGCCGACGCCGCGGGCGGCGACGTTGACGCGGCCGACCTCGAGCGCGTCCATCATCTGGACGAAGCCCTTGTTGAGGCCGTCCTCCTCGCCGCCGAGGATGTTCTCGGCCGGGCAGCGGTAGCCGTCGAAGACGAGCTCGGTCGACTCGACGCCCTTGTAGCCCATCTTCTTGATCTTGGGCGGGACGGTGAGGCCGGCGTACTCGCCGGTGTTCTCCGAGACGCCCGGCTCCTTCTCGGCGATGAAGCAGGTCATGCCCTTGTAGGGCGGGTCGGCGTCGGGGTCGGTCTTGACCAGCATGAAGACGAGGCCCGACATGCAGGCCGTTGGTGACCCACATCTTCTGGCCGTTGATCTCGTAGTGCCGTCGCCGGCTTCTTGGCGCGCGTCTTGATCGCCTGGACGTCGGAGCCCAGCTCGGGCTCGGACAGCGAGAACGCGGCGCGGATCTCGCCCGTCGCCATCTTCGGCAGGTACTTCTCCTTCTGCTCGTCGGTGCCGAACTTCATCAGCAGGTAGGAGCCGATGAAGTGGGTGTTGACGACGCCGGAGATCGAGATCCAGCCGCGCGAGAGCTCCTCGACGATCATCGTGTAGGTCGTCAGGTCCAGGCCCATGCCGCCGTACTCCTCGGGGATCGTGACCCCGAACAGGCCGAGCTCCTTCATCTGCTCGACGATCGGCTCCGGGAACTCGTCCTCGTGGTCGTAGTGCTCGGCGTTCGGGATGATCTGCTCGTCGACGAACTGGCGGACCATCTCGATGATGGCCTTCTGCTCGTCGGTCTTCTCGTGGAACGGCGTCGGGCGTACGGCCATGGCGGAGTATTGCAGTGGTTCAGCGGTCAGTCGGGTCGGCGGTACCCGGCGCACGCTAACCTCCCCCGAGTGGTCGCCCACACCAGGAGACCGAGTCGGCGGCTCGCCACGGCGCCTCGACCTCAGATCGGTGCAGAGGCACCCCGATGCGTGCCACGCGCCGGACGACGGTTCCGCGTGTCCGGGCGGGACGCCTCTGTGGCGCCCCGACCGCGCAACGTGACGACGCGCATCGGCGCTCATCGCTGTCGACGATCGGGAGGGCCGATCGACCTGCTGTACGTCCCGCAGTCATCGTGACGATGGAGTACATCTGGGAACACCCGAGCGTGGCGGCCTTCTTGGCCCGGCTGCGGCTCGTTCAGCCGGCTGATCCGTTCGACCGGCGCGAGCCGGGATGTCCGAGCGGCTGCGAGGAGCCGGCGACGCTCGAGGAGCAGATGGACGACGTGCATCGCGGTGATGGACGCCGCCGGCTCCGAGCGCGCGGCGGTGTACGCGATCTACGAGGGCGGCCGATGGCGATGATGTTCGCCGCCACGCGCGCCGGAGCGCGATCAGCGCAGCTGGTCCTGTACGCGACGTGCGCGCAGCCGACGCTGGGCGCCCGGGTACGAATGGGCCGCACGGAGGAGGAGCGCGACGCCGCGCATGGACGGTGCTCCGCGACAACTGGGGGACCGGACGATGGCTCACTGATCGAGGGCATGGCGCCAGTCCACGCCGGCGACCGGCGGCTGCAGGCGACTGGATCGGGCCGATGCAGCGCTACGCGATGGGCCCGACCTGCGGGCGCCGATGGCGGCGACCTCAACGGCGCGCTCGACGTGCCGCCACGTGCTCCCCGGCGATCCGGGTCCCGACGCTCGTCGTGCACCGCGGCGACGACCAGCGCATCGACGTGCGCCACTCCGGTACATCGCCGAGCGCATCCCCGGCGCCCGCTAAGCGTGCTCGCGGACCCGACAACTCGTCTTCCATGTCGGCGACTCCGAGGCGGTGCTCGCCGAGATCGAGGAGTTCCTGACCGGCGCCCGCCGCGACGGGCCGAGCCCGACCGCGTCTGGCCGACCGTGCTGTTCACGGACATCGGCGAGGCTCCACCCAGCGCGCGGCGGAGATGGGCGACGCGCGCTGGCGCGACCTGCTGGCGCGCAGGACCGCGAGCGGCGGCCGCAGCTGGAGCGCTTCCCGGGCCGGCTGATCAAGTCGACCGGCGACGGCATCCTGGCCACCTTCGACGGCCCGGCGCGCGGCGATCCGCGCGGCGCGCGGGACGTGCGAGGACGCTCGCGGCGGATCGGCCTCGAGCTCCGCGCCGGCGTCCACACCGGCGAGATCGAGTGCTCGGCGACGACGTCAGCGGCGATCGCGGTCCACATCGCCGCGCGCGTGATGGCCGGGCGCGGCCGGGCGAGGTGGTCGTCTCGTCCACCGTCCGCGATCTCGTCGTCGGCTCGCGGCTGCGCGTTCGAGGATCGCGGGGCAGCCGAGCTGCTGGAGGCATCCCCGGCGACTGGCGGTTGTGGGCGGCCGCGGGAACTTCGACCTGCTGCTGTCGGGCTGCGCCGCGCGAGCGCGCGCTGGTCGAGCCGCGCCGCGACGGCAGGCGGCGCGAGTGGAGCGCGGCGACGAGCGAGACGAGGCGCGGCTGGTCGCGGCAGGCTCCAGCGGCCGGGGCGCGAGCGGGGCGACGTGGTGCTCACGCTGATCGGCAACCGCGTGGAGTGGGTGGTCGCGATGCTCGCCTGCTTCCGCGCGGGCCTACGTGGTGCTGCCGTGCAACGAGCAGCTGCGCGCCGAAGGACCTCCGGCATGCGGATCGACGTCGCGAGCCCGCAGGTCGTCGTCGGCGGACGAGCGCAACGGGCCGTGCTCGAGCGAGGCCGGCTGGGACCGGGCCGGTCGTGTGGGCGGCTGGGTCGAGCTCGGCAAGCCGCCGCCGACCGCCGACCTCGAGGAGGACGATCCCTGCCTGATCACGTTCACCTCCGGCACGGCGGCGAGCCGAAGGCGGTCGCTGCACGGCCGGCGCTACCTGTCCGGGCAGCGGCTGCAGGCCGAGCACTGGCTGGCGCCGCGCGCGGGCGACCTCGTCTGGTGCACCGCCGCGGCAGCGGCTGGTCGAAGTCGGCCCGCAACGTCTTCATCGCGCCCTGGCTGCGCGGGGCGACCGCGCTGCTGCACGACGCCCGCTTCGACCCGCGGGAGCGCCTCGACGTGATCGAGCAGCGAGGGCGTCGACGTGCTGTGCATGGCGCCGACGGAGTACCGCGTGATCGCCAAGCGGACGGGCTTCGCCTCCCTCCCCACCTGCGCG